>NZ_JAXQNP010000003.1:0-1776611 GCF_034427435.1 Nitrospirillum goiasense
ATGAACCGCGCCGGGATTGTCGGAGGCAGTTTGGTTTGAGTCACGCGGCCATTGCCGATTGGTCCAGCATGGCGTGGAAGCGTGCCTCGGCTTCGGCTGGCGGGATGTTGCCGATAGGCCCCAGGATCCGCCGGTGGTTGAACCAGTCGACCCATTCCAGGGTGGCATACTCGACGGCCTCGAAGGAACGCCATGGCCCACGCCGGTGGATCACCTCGGCCTTGTAAAGGCCGTTGATGGTTTCCGCCAGGGCATTGTCATAGCTGTCACCAACGCTGCCGACCGAGGGTTCGATCCCCGCGTCGGCCAAGCGTTCGGTGTACTTGATCGAGACGTATTGGACGCCCCTGTCCGAATGGTGGATCAACCCGCCGTGCTTGACCGGTCGCCGCTCATGCAAGGCCTGCTCCAAGGCATCAAGCACGAAGGCGGCATGGGCCGTCCGTGACACCCGCCAACCGACGATGCGCCGAGCGAAGGCGTCGATGACGAAGGCCACATAGACGAACCCCTGCCAGGTGGCGACGTAGGTGAAGTCCGACAGCCACAGCATGTTCGGCCGGGGTGCATGGAACTGGCGGTTGACGTGGTCCAGAGGACAAGGCGCCGCCTTGTCGCTCACCGTGGTCTTCACCGGCTTGCCCCGGATCACGCCCCGCAGGCCCATGTCCCGCATCAGCCGGGCGACCGTGCAGCGAGCAACAGTTCGGCCCTCTCGCCTGAGCTGGTGCCAGACCTTGCGCACGCCATAGACAGCGAAGTTTTCGTCGAATACCCGCCGGATCGCGATCTTCAGCGCCGTGTCCCGCCTGGCCCGTTCCGGCAGACGGTCTGGATCGGTTCGCCGGGATGCATGCCGATGATAGGTGGACGGGGCGATCGGCAGGACCTGGCAGATCGGCTCGACCCCGTGCGTACCCCGATGCTCGTCGATGAAGGCGATCATGGCTTGAACCGGCGGTCGAGCTCCGCCATCGCAAAATACGCGCTGGCCTTGCGCAGGATCTTGCTGCTCCGCGCTGCCCTATGGGTCATTCGCCTGCCGCAGTTCCCGGTTCTCCCGTTCCAACGCCTTCAGCCGTTCCGCCGTCTCGCTTGGAACACCGGCCCGCGTGCCAGCTTCAACTTCGGCCTTCTTCACCCATTCGTTCAGCGTCTGGCCGGAACAGCCGATCTTCGCCGCGATCGACATCACCGTCGCCCATCGCGACGGATGGTCCTTCTCATGATCCAGCACCAATCGAACCGCGCGGGCTCGGACCTCGGGGGAGAACTTGTTCGTCGTCTTGCTCATCGTGGCTTCAATCTCTCAGGAGTGGAAGCCTCCGACAATCCCGGAGCGGTTCACGAGTTTACTGCGGATCGACCTTGGGAACGGCGCAAATACGTTTGTGCGTGTCCTATCGCACTTCCAGATCGCCTCGTACGCTCATCAGTCCAGAGTAGCTGAAGTGGATGTGGGGGATGTCTACGGTGCACCGATCCTTTGGACGATCACAGTCATGCGATCAGCGCTTTCCAAATGGCCGATTGTGGACCATCGAAAGTTGGAGCCGGAGCTGACACTTCCGGTAGAGTACTTCATGAGGGACAAGATATCTGGCAAGTATTCAATTTATCGAAGCTGTGATGGCTATATACGGCCCAGCACTTTTGACGAATGCAAGGCATTGGAAGCTGCTGCGGTTTGGAGCCAGGGACACGTCGAAGATCGTCTCCGAGACCATTTTGCGGGACGCCCCAATCGCTGGGTCGATTCTCTAAGCCTCTGCCCTGAACGGTGGAAACGAAAAGGCTCAACGTTGCTGCCGGGATCGCAGCGGTTAAGCGGCCTCCCCGCCCGTCGGTCCCCAGAACAGCACCCAGGTGGCGAAGTCGTCGCTGAAATCTTCGAAGCGATGCTCGGCGCCGGCTTCCACGAACAGCAGGTCGTGCGGCTGGAAGGGGCGGCGCTCGCCGTTCTTCACAAAGGTGCCGGTGCCGCTGATGATCACATAGATTTCGTCGCGGACGTGGGGGCCTTGCGGGTCATGGCCCCGAGGGGCGTAGACGCCCACCTTCATGGTGCCGTGCAGCAGCAGGTATTGGAACCGGTCCTCCGCCGGAACATCGGGCAGGTTCGTCACTGCGGGAGACGCCGACAGGAGCCAGGGCGGGGTTTGCATTGCGGTCCGGTCTCCGGTCGCGTTGGGTGGGGCGATCAGGTATTGGTCGAGGGCACGGCGGCGTCCTGTTCCTGCTGCAGCAGCAAAAAGGCCCGGCGTCGCCGCCGGGCCTTCGCACTTACTCAACCGCTGATCCGGCAGGATCAGGCGATGGCCTTGTTCGCCGCCAGGTAGCGGGCGTCGCCCTCTTCCACCAGGGCGGGGTGGGTCAGCCTGCCACGGAACACGTTCAGGCCGTTGCGCAGGTGCGCGTCGTCGGTCAACGCCTGCTGCAGCCCTTGTCGGCCAGGGCCAGGACGGAGGGGGCGGTGGCGTTGTTCAGGGCGAAGGTGGAGGTGTGGGCCACGGCGCCCGGCACCAGCACGGCGCCGATGACCAGGTCGGCGTCCAGCACCGCCTGCTCGATGGTGTCGATGTTGGCGTACAGCGTGTTCACGCGGCGGCCGTACTGCTGGTCGATCTGGCGCAGCCGGTCGAGCGACTTGTCCAGTATGGTCACTTCCGCTTCCAGGTCCACGTCATCGGCGCCGGATGATCTGGCCATCACCAAAATTGAGTCAGAGCCCTTATTCCATGCCGATTCGCAGGGGGAGGGCACCGGTGAAATCCTGCCGCCCAACGCCTAAAGCTATGGTCCCTATGGCGAGCCAGGCACTACGAGCACGACGAGTCTGTTCCGGTATACTGGGCAGGTCTATGATCCGGAGACCGGCCTCTATCACTACAAGGCGCGTGCTTACTCGCCAGCCTTGGGTCGGTTTTTACAGACAGATCCGGTTGGATATAAAGACAATCTCGACCTTTATGCCTACGTTGGAGATGATCCGCTAAATGCTACTAATCCAACGGGAACGAAAGCTGCTGGTACGTGGGTTCCGGAGGGGCCGCTACCAATATATGTTCCACAACAACTAGCGCCTGGAAGAACCGGAGGGAGAGGTTAATACGCTCGGGCAAGGCATGTCGTAAGGATTTGAAAATCTTGGTCAGTTGGTTTCATATCTTCCAGATCGTATTGCTGAATTAGGACTTTCCTCTGGAAACATATTCAATGAAGCAGTTCCCGACGCAGAGAATGTAATTTCTGGAGGAGGTTCTGGTGAGGAGCGAACATTCAGTTGGATAAATAAGGGGTGCCGAACTACTAATGAGCAACTCCGCAAAGATTGGGAGGCTAAGTTTGGTAAGCCGTGGCCTAAAGATCCGCAAACAGGTAAAAACCAAGATGTCTCACATGAAGATCCGCTTGCTGATGGTGGTGTTGATCATGTCTCCAATGTGGAGCCTCGCCCTCGGGATGAGCATACTCAGCGATATAAGGATGCTGGGGATTTAAACGATGGGTAAAGCGGAGGAGCGCGCTCAACGGAGGGAGTACATCGAATGGACCCGATTTATGATAAAATTGATTTTAAAAAAATAACCAAGATAACGCCTGACTTGGGTGAACGGGGCGTAAAGGGGGGATTTTCCCTCTTTCTGGATGAGGCGACTAAATATCTGTGTTCGCACGCATGGGTGTCAAGAATAGAGGAGAGTTATGTCGGGATATTTGTCGATGGTATTGTGGGTGTATTCTTATTTTTGATAAATCCGTCCAGAAGCAATGTTGATAATTGGGTTTGGGTCATTGTTGGTGATTTGCCTCCAGCATACATTACGTGTGAAGATTGCCCAAATCCTGCCGCCGCGCTGGATGGTTATATTGGCGCTATGGAGGAATGGGTTAAGGCGGCAGAAAATAACGATCCTGTTTCTGAAATAATACCTGTGAATTTGCCAGCGTCTCCAGAGAATGCGGAAAGATTGCGTGGAAGACTGAAATTCTTAGGCGAGAAAATATTATCTGAATATCAAGATGATTTGCGTGCATTCTAAAATATTGAAACAATTATTGATTATTAATTTTTCAATATTTCTGCTCTCTTGAACATAAAACATGTATTTTTCATCTATTAACAATAGCAATATTATAAACATTGATATGCCTATAAATTCAAATATGATATGTTTTTGGGTGTACTGAGACGCTATTTTCTCTGATATAGGAATCAAAAAAAGGCCCGGCGTCGCCGCCGGGCCTTCGCAACTCAACTCAAACGCTGATCCGGCAGGATCAGGCGATGGCCTTGTCGGCGGCCAGGTAGCGGGCGTCGCCCTCTTCCACCAATGCTGGGTGGGTCAGCTTGCCACGGAACACGTTCAGGCCGTTGCGCAGGTGGACGTCGTCGGTCAACGCCTGCTGCCAGCCCTTGTCGGCCAGGGCCAGGACGAAGGGGGCGGTGGCGTTGTTCAGGGCGAAGGTGGAGGTGCGGGCCACGGCGCCCGGCATGTTGGCCACGCAGTAGTGGATGACGCCGTCGACCACATAGGTGGGCTCGGCGTGGGTGGTGGCGTGCGAAGTCTCAAAGCAGCCGCCCTGGTCGATGGACACGTCCACCAGCACGCTGCCGGGGCGCATCTTGGCCACCATCTCCTTGGTGACGACGCGGGGGGCGTTGGCGCCCGGCACCAGCACGGCGCCGATGACCAGGTCGGCGTCCAGCACCGCCTGCTCGATGGTGTCGATGTTGGCGTACAGCGTGTTCACGCGGCGGCCGTACTGCTGGTCGATCTGGCGCAGCCGGTCCAGCGACTTGTCCAGCACGGTGACTTCCGCTTCCAGGCCCACGGCCATGCGGGCCGCGTTCAGGCCGACCACGCCGCCGCCGATGACCACGACCTTGGCGGCCGGGGTGCCGGGCACACCGCCCAGCAGGATGCCGTTGCCGCCGTAGCTCTTCTCCAGGCACTTGGCGCCGGCCTGGATGGACATGCGGCCGGCGACCTCGCTCATGGGGGCCAGCAGGGGCAGGCCGCCACGGACGTCGGTCACGGTTTCATAGGCGATGCAGATGGCGCCGGAGGCGAGCAGCAGCTCGGTCTGCTCCGGATCGGGCGCCAGGTGCAGGTAGGTGAACAGAACCTGGCCGGGGCGCAGCATGCGGCACTCGTGCGGCTGCGGCTCCTTCACCTTCACGATCATGTCGGCCTTGGCGAAGATCTCTTCGGCGGTGTCCACCAGGGTGGCGCCGGCGGCGGCATACTGCTCATCCGTCAGGCCGATGGCGGTGCCGGCGTTCTTCTGCACGATGACCGAGTGGCCGTGGGCCACCAGCTGGCGCACGTTGCCGGGGATCAGACCGACGCGATACTCGTGGTTTTTGATTTCCTTAGGAACGCCGATCAGCATGGATATCTCCCGGATCATCTGGGTTGGCGCCGCCTGTCCGGTCGCGCAACCGTTGCCTCGATTTCGGAAGCCAAGATAAGGCCGAAAGCCGGTGCATGTCCTTGCGTTCAGGGATAGGCCGGGGCCACAATGCGCAAGATACCATCGGTAGGGGCCTCTAATGCGGCAGGGTCTGCGAACAACAGTGCTGGATAGGATTGATCGTGCCATCCTGACCCGGCTGCAGGAGCATGGCCGCATTCCCAATTCGGAACTTGCCGCCCACGTCCACCTGTCGGAAAGCGCCTGCCTGCGCCGCGTCAAGGCGATGGAGGAGGCTGGCATCATCAGTGGCTACACCGCCATCCTGGACCCGGCCTCCTGCGGGCGGCCGGAGAGCGTGTTCGTCCAGGTGACCCTGGAGAAACAGACGGAACCCTACCTGCGCGCGTTCGAGGAGGCGTTGGCCACCTGCCCGCAAGTGATGGAGTGTTACCTGATGTCCGGCGACAGCGATTACCTGCTGCGCGTCGTGGTGGCCGGCGCCGCCGATTACGAGGCCCTGCACAATCGCATCCTGACCCGCCTGCCGGGCGTGGCCCGCGTCCATTCCAGTTTCACCTTGCGCACGGTCATGAAACGCACGGCCCTGCCGCTGGCCGATATCGTCACCGTGGGCGGCGATTGACGGGCGCGATGCCAGGCCGTAAACCGCAAAGCCAGCCGTTGCGGTGAGGCCTGGGCACCTCGCGCCCGCCGTGTCGCTGGAAGAACCTTTTTTCAAGGAAAGTGTCCCGCATGACCGAGCCTGCCGCCCCTGTCCGTTCCGGCCGCCTGAAGGGCCGTGTCGCCGTTGTCACCGGCGCCTCGCGCGGGCTGGGCGCCGCCATCGCCAAGGGGCTGGCGGCGGAGGGCGCGCACGTCGTGCTGATCGCCCGCACGGTGGGCGGGCTGGAGGAGGTGGACGACGCCATCCGCGCCGCTGGCGGCACCGCCACGCTGATCCCCCAGGACATGGCGGCCGACCCCGCCCAGTTGGACGTGCTGGGCCCGGCGTTGCTGGACCGGTTCAAGCGCGTGGACATCCTGGTGGCCAACGCCGGCATGCTGGGTTCCATCGGCCCCATGGCCCATGCCGACGTGAAGCAGTGGGACAAGGTCCTGGCCCTGACGCTGACCGCCAACATGCGCCTGATCCGCACCCTTGATCCGCTGCTGCGTGGTTCTGACGCAGGCCGCGCCGTCTTCATCACCGACCGCTATGGCCATGAGCCGGTGGCCTATTGGAATGCCTACGCGGTGGCGAAGGCGGGGCTGGAGATGATGGCGCTGACCTACGCGCGGGAGGTGCTGCAAAGTCCCCTGAAGGTGAACCTGGTCGATCCCGGCCCCATGCCCACCAAGCTGCGCGCCCAGGCATTCCCTGGGGAAAAGCCGGATACCCAGCCGCCGGTGACCCGTGTCGTGCCCACCATCCTGGACCTGGTGGCGCCCGACAACACCCGCCACGGGGAATGCATCGCCCTGTACTGAGCGCATGGGGGGCGGGGCCTTGCATTCAAGGCCGGTTAACGCATAGCTGCGTTAGCTTACGCTCCGGAGCGTAGTGATATTGGTCACAGCAGGGCCGGTCCGGCGGGCCTAGGCTTTCTCTTGTACCGGGGTTGGCCCCAACCTCTCCGGTACCGGAACGGCGACCCAGGTCCCGTTTCTGCTTCCCCGTCCGGGTGGGTTGCTCCCCGCGCCCAGCCCGGCATCTATGAAGGCCCGCCGCTCCCCCGCAGGCGGGCCTTTTTCTTTTTCTATAGTTCCCTGAGGCGCCGGGCGAGCACATCCGTGGCCTCGGCTTCCTCGCTCCGCCCTTCGGTGCTCGCTCCGGCGGACGCGGTCGCGTCCTGGGCCAGAAATTTACGAATTCATTCAAGCGTGCGGCACGTAGGGTACGCCGTGCTTCTTGAACCACTCCAGCATCTGCTTCCAGGCGGCCTTGGCGTCGACGGGGTTGTAGCTGGGGCGGTAATCGGCGTTGAAGCCGTGGCCTGACTCCGGGAACACCATCAGCTTACTTTCGCCCGCGGCCTTGTCGCCCTTGGCCAGGGCGGTCCGTATCTGTTCGACGCTGGCGACGGGGATGCCCTCATCCTTGGCGCCATAGAGGCCCAGCACCGGGGCGTTCAACTGGTCGACCAAGTCGATGGGGTTCTTGGGATGGTCGGCGTCGGTGTTGCCCACCAACCGGCCGTACCAGGCGGCGCCCGCCTTCAGGTCCGGGTTGTGGGCGGAATAGAGCCAGACGATGCGCCCACCCCAGCAGAAGCCAGTGATGGCCATGCGCCGGGTATCGGCCCGGGTATCGGTCTGCAGATGGGCCACCGTGGCATCCAGGTCGGCCATGACCTGGGCGTCCGACACCTTGGACACGATATCGCGGACCAGCATGGGGATATCGGGCACCTTGGTGGCGTCGCCCTGGCGGAAGTACAGGTCGGGGGCTATGGCATAGTAGCCTGACTTGGCCAGGCGTCGGCACAGGTCGCGGATATGCTCATGCAGGCCGAAGATTTCCTGCACGACCAGCACCACTGGATGATGTCCGCCCTTGCCCGCCCATTTGGGCACGGCGCGATACGCCCCCATGGTGGCGCCGCCAGCCACGGGCACTTGCACCATGCCCGCATCCAGGTCGTCGGCATCGGTGATGATGGTTTGGGCCGATATCGGCAGCACGGCCAGCGCGAAACCCGTGGCCAGGCCGGCCGTGGCGAAGCCCCGGCGGTTGATCCCAGTGTCGTCCATGGAAACGTTCCCTTCGGTTGCCGCTGTTATTCTATGTTGGAAATCTGCCCGATCCGCATCGCGGTCACAGCGCGCCGGCATGCCGCAGGCGCCCGATCTCTTCCTCATCCAGCCGCAGCCAATCGCGCAGCACCGCGTCGGTGTGCTGGCCCAGGGTGGGCGGCGCCTGACGGTAATTGACCGGGGTATCGCTGAACTTCATGGGGCTGCCGATCAGTTCCACCGTGCCCGGCAGCCCGCCGCCCGCCGGGCCGGTGCCGCCGGCCTGGGGGTGGGGCAGGGTGATGCGCATATCCCGCGCCGCCACCTGGGGGTCGGCGAACACTTTGTCGATGGTGTTGATGGGGCCGCAGGGGACGCCCAGGGTTTCCAGGGCATCGATCCAGAATTGACTGGTTTGCGCCTGCATGACAGTGGCCACCAGGGGCACCAGGACGTCGCGGTGGCGTACCCGCGCCTGGTTGGTGGCGAACCGGGGATCGCTGGCCCAGGCCGCGTTGCCCGTCAGGTGACAGAACCGGGCGAACTGCTCATCGTTGCCGATGGCCAGGATGATCCACCCATCCATGGTGGCGAATGTCTGGTAGGGCACGATGGTGGGGTGGGCGTTGCCCACGCGCGGCGCCAACTGGCCACTGGTCAGGTAATATTGGCCCGGATGGGAAAGCCAGGCCACCTGGGTGTCGAACAGCGACAGGTCGATGGCCTGTCCCCGGCCGGTGAGGTCGCGGTGGCGCAGGGCTGCAAGGATGGCGATGGCGGCGTAGGTGCCAGTCATCAGGTCGGCCACGGCCACGCCCGCCTTCAGCGGTTGGCCCTCCGGCTCCCCGGTCAGGGACATGAAGCCGCCCATGCCCTGAACCAGATAGTCATAGCCGGCCCGCGCGGCATAGGGCCCGGTGTGCCCGAATCCGGTGATGGAGCAATAGATCAGGCGGGGGTAGGCGTCCCGCAAATCCTCATACGACAGCCCATAGCGCGCCAGGGTCCCGGTCTTGTAGTTCTCCACCAGCACGTCGGCGTGGTTGACCAGTTGCAGGGCCAGGGCCTTGCCGGCCGGTGTCGTGAAATCCAGGGTCAGCGAGCGCTTGTTGCGGTTGGCCGACAGGTAGTAGGCGCTTTCCCCGGTGTCCTGCCCGACGTCGTCCTTCAGGAAGGGCGGGCCCCAGGTGCGGGTATCGTCCCCCTGAGCCGGCCGTTCCACCTTCACCACGTCGGCGCCCAAATCCCCCAGGATCTGCGTTGCGCTGGGCCCCGCCAGCACCCGGCTCATGTCCAGAACCTTAAGGCCGGCCAGCGGGCCGGTGGCGGGAATGGGTTGGATCATGGCGCGGCGCTACCCTGGGCGGGGTCCCTCGGTTCGTATCGCGCGATCTTACACAAGCCGCCGCGACGGCGGCTAGGGTGCATTGGCTGTGGTTCCTGGCTGCGCCAGGGGGGATGCGCATGGGCGCTACGGCGAAGCCCGCGCTTCCCCTGGACCGCGTTTCACGCTCTGATGTCCCAACTATTGCCCTGCCGAACCCGAGGTTCCCGATGCTCGATAAGAACGCCAAGATGCCCGACGAGATTCCCGTCATCCGCACCATCGCCATGCCCGCCGACACCAATCCCGCCGGCGACATTTTCGGCGGCTGGCTGATGTCGCAGATGGACCTGGCGGCGGGCAATGTGGCGGCCCGTCTGGCCCGGGGGCGCGCCGCCACCGTCGCGGTGGACGCCATCGCCTTCCTGGGGCCGGTATTCGTGGGGGACGAGGTCAGCCTGTTCGGCCGGCTGGTGTCGCGCGGGCGCACCTCGATGCGCATTGAGGTGGAGGCCTGGCGCCGCAGTCGCGACGCCGATGACAGCAACAAGGTGACGGAGGCCGTCTTCACCTTCGTCGCCATCGATGAGAACAGGCGGCCGCGTCCACTGCCGCCTGTTGACGGCTCATAACTGGGCCAAAGTTCCCTCGACATCCGGGGGCCGGGATGGGCACTGTATCCGGGCATCCCAATTATCGGGGCATTCCATTCCAGGTGGACCCGCGCCATGGCCGACCCCCGTGACGAACTGCTGCGCCAGATCCGCGCCATCCGCCGGCGCATCGACCCGCAGGTGCTTGAAAAAGCCGCGGCGGCGGCGGAACGCATCCAGACGGCGCGGGGGGCGTCCGCTGCCAGTGGGGGCGGCGCCAGCGGGGCTCCAGCCGAGGCGCCCGCTGACATTCCCTTTGATCGCCAGGCGGCCCGCGACGTGGTGATGACCTTTCTTCAGTCACGCCACGACGGCGGTCGGTTCGCCATGAAGTTGATGGAAGAAATGAAGAAGCCCGAGGCTGCGGCCAAGGCCTATGGCCAGGCCCTATCCTCGAAGCCCATCCGCAAGTCTTGATGTGGGAAATAAGATTTCCATAAAAAGAAAGAAAATTATTACAGCGCCGCCCACAGTCAAAACCACCTCCCGGGATCAGGGCATTGGGTGAGGGAACGGTTGCTGACGCCGGGAGCACTGGCGTAATCCTTCCCCGCCATGGCACTATAGCCAAGAATACCGTTGTCGCTCGGCATGCGGGGGAGTGGGCACCCCCGTGTCCTTGATCCTCATTGCGGCTGGTGACGGTAAAACAGGGAACGGACCCGGTGGGCCACCATATCAAACAGGTCGTCTGGCCGGATCGGGCCTACGTCGACGACAAGTTCGACCACCATCGGTTGTTCAGCACCATCATGACGGTGGCCACATCGGTCACCGTCAGTGGCCTGTGGGGGTGGGACTACGTCATTGACGCGGAGGGCGCGCAACGGACCATCGGCCTGCGGCTGCTGATGTCGCTCATCATCCTGCTGCACGCCTTGCTGCTGCATTTCCGTGTGTCGCGCCGTTTGACCACGGCCTATGCCTTCCTTGGCGCGTTCACCTGCCAGATGCTGTTCATCGAGGTGCTGAACCGTCTGGACCATGGCATGCAGGCGCAGTTTTCTGGATTTCTGTTCTTCACCTTCCTGCCGCTGCTGGTGATGCAATACGTGCCCTTCACCACGGGCGCCCTTTTCATGGTGCTGATCATCGCTTTGCCGCCGGTGGCCGGTGTCGTCGGCTTCGCGCACGGTTTCGAATATGTGAAATACCCGCTGCTGCTGGGCCCGGTGGGGGCCATGTTCATCTGCGTGCTCTTCGCGTTCGAGCAGATCAACTACACCAATTATGAGAATCAGCGCCTGTTGCGTCTGGTCGCCATCACCGACAGCCTGACGGGGGCGGGAACGCGCCGCCACATCACCGAAACGGCGGCCCGTGAGATGGTGCGCGCGCGGCGTTACGGTGGCCCCCTGTCGGTGTTGATGCTGGACATCGACCACTTCAAACGCATCAACGACACCTGGGGACACCAGGCTGGGGATCAGGCCATCCTGGCCGTCGTCGAGCTATGCCGCGCCACCATCCGTGAGACCGATGTCATCGGCCGCTTCGGCGGGGAGGAGTTCGTGATCGTGCTGCCGCAGACAGGCCGGGGGGAGGCGGAGCGGGTGGCGGAGCGGTTGCGCGCCGCCGTCGCGGCGACGCCGGTGGCCCTGACGCCCGATGTCAGCGTCACCCTGACCTGCAGCCTGGGTGTCACCGAACTGGCGGATGACGACGAGACGGTCGACGGCCTGTTGGCCCGCGCGGACGAAGCCCTCTACGCGGCCAAGAACGCCGGCCGTAATCGCGTCGCCGTGGCGGCCTGAGGGCGCGCACCGCCACAGGGCGGGCCCCAAGTGTGGAAGCGGTTAGGCGGGATACAGGGCGTCGCTGTGCACGCGCAGTGGCCTGGGCGTGGACTGGGCGCGGGCGGGGCCCAGGACGGCGGCCACCAGGCGCTGCGTCCATCCGGGCTCATCCACCGGTTGGTGACGGATCAGCAAGCGGCTGTACAGCGTATTGTAAAGCAGTTCCACCACGACCGCTTCATCCAGGTCCGGCGGCAGTTCCCCAGAGCGCACCCCTTGATGCAGGATCTCGCGGATGCGTTCCCGGCGGGGGTTCAGCACCTGGGTGCAATAGGTTTCCAGGACCTCGGGATTGTTCTGGCCCTCAACGATGATGCTCGCGATCACCCGGCCCATGGGGCCCGCCATGGTGCCGGCCATGACCTCCACCATGCTTTCAAGGTCGCGCCGCGCGGAGCCCGTGCCGCGGATGGGGGCGGCGACCTCGACCACCTCCAGCAATGAGGCGACGGCCAGCGCGCCCTTGGTCGGCCACCACCGATAGATGGTCGTCTTGGCGCACCCGGAGCGGGCCGCGACCGCCTCGATGGTGAAGCCGGACAGGCCCTCCTTGACCAACAAGTCATAGGCGCTGCTCAGGATCGCTTGGCGGGACTTGTCACACCGCGGGCGGCCGCGGACGGAGCGCTGCTGGGGGACCAGGGCAAGGGCAGTGTCGGTCATGGGCCTGTCATCACGCTCAAAGGACATTGGAATTTTCGTGGACGGCTTCCTGGCAGCCCCCCTGACCCGGCTGCGCGCATCCCATATCCAGTTCGTCTTATCCCATAGGCCGGCAACAAACAAGATGCGCCACGGCGACGACGGGTCAGAAAATTAACGAAAAAGACGGGAACTGCATGATGGACCAACGGGTTCACTGGTTGCCACCAAAGACGACGGCCCCAGCACATCACATGCTGGGGCCGCCTGGGAAAGTGAAGGTGCGGAAAGTGAGGGTGGGTCGGAAATCACAGCCGGCCAATCAGGATCAGGATCAGCACGATGACAATCACGGTGCCCAAGCCACCGGCCGGATAATAGCCCCAGTGGACACTGTGGGGCCAGGTCGGCAGGGCGCCGATCAGGAACAATATTAAAATGATGAGGATGATGGTTCCAAGATTCATGGCGGCCTCTCTTAGAGATCGGAAGGCATTGCGATCATGAAAAACCATTGTGACCAAAACATGTTTTTGGAAATTCGCTGAAACATAAAACGGCCTATCTGCCGAATAAGGGATGTTCTGGCGCTTTCCGTCCATCCTCTGTTATGGCCCGTCATACTCCATAACGGATGGTGATCAATAAGTGAATGTTACGGAATATATCATTGGTCATATTGATGCTGCGGCGTATCGAGCCTGGGCCTGACGAAATAAATAAGGTCATTTTCTTCCAATCGCCTACTTCATCTTTTGATGGCGATTGCCTCAGTATCCGCCCAGACACGCCACATTCCCGCCACAGGGTGTGTCGAGCATTGTCTGGTCAACGACGCGTCAACTCTTGCGGACGCATCAACTCTTGGGATGTTTTGCCCGCCCCGGTCCAGACCCTCATGGGAACTGATCCGGAGGACGCCGAAACGTCCCGGTCCGAAACCGGAGGCGCCGTATCCGCGGCCCGCATCGCAACCCAATTGAGGAGAACGACCATGAACAAGAACCGCATCGAAGGTAATGCCAAGATCGCCGGCGGCGCCGTCAAGGAAACGGCCGGCAAGGTCTTGGGTGACGATCAGATGGCCGCTGAAGGCAAGGCCAAGAAGGTCGAGGGCCATGCCCAGAACGCGGCCGGCAAAATCCAGGAAGCCGGAAAGGCGTTGAAGGACACGGCCAAGAAGGCCTTGAACGAGTAAAGCGCCGTGGTTTGCCGCTGCGCCCGCCGCCGCACCGGTGACGGTCTACGGGTCGTCACCCCCACGCCCCCAGAGGGCAGGTTCCCGGAGGACAGCCCCTCAAAGGCTGAACCTCAGGAGCAGGCCCTTTGGGACGAGCCCGTGGTCGGGGCGGCGGGCGCCTCGAGCCACCAGAAGGGGCGGCTTTCTGCGCTGTCCCCATCAACCCCCTCCGCCGCCTGGCCATCCGGCGGCGACGGCTTGGCCGGACTTGACGGCCGGCCCAATAATGGAGCGACGATAATGCCTGTGTCGTACACGTCGACGGCGGCCAAGCCGTCCCTGCACTCCCGGATCATCCCCGCCGCCCTGTCGGCCCTCATGGTTTTCGGCGCCATGACGGTGACGGCGCCGCATGCGCTGGCCGCCGCCACGCACGGCACCGACCAGAGCAATTTGGTGGAACGCGCCCGCGTAACCATCGACGATTTGCGCAAGGACAAGGAATTCGGCAACGCCCGCGAGCTGATGCGGCGCGCCAAGGGTGTGCTGATCGTTCCGCAGTTGATCAAGGGCGGATTCTTCGTGGGCGGTGAGGGCGGCGATGCCGTGCTGCTGACCCGCGGTCCCAATGGCGATTTCAGCTACCCCGCCTTCTATACCCTGGGTTCCGCGTCGTTCGGCCTGCAGATCGGTGTCGAGCAGGCGGAACTGGTCATGTTCATCATGAGCGACAAGGCCCTGTCGTCGGTCCTGCAGGATGAGTTCAAGATCGGCGCCCAGGCGGGTCTCGCCGTGGTGACCCTGGGGTCCACCGCCGAGGCGGCCACCCCGACCTCGTTGAATGGCGACATCATCGTCTGGGCGTCCGCCAGCGGCGCCTACGCCGGCCTGACGCTCAACGGTTCCATCCTGAAGCCGCGCGACAGCTGGAATGAGGCCTATTACGGCAAGCCGGAAACGGTTTCGGCCATCGTGACCGCGCGCAGCGCCAAGAATGCCGATGCCGATGGGTTGCGTAAGAACTTGGCATCCATTCGCTAAGCCGCGATCGCCGACAGTTGGGGAAGGGGCGCCCGCCCCTTCCCCTTCCTCACTGTCGCCAGAGACAAGGGTATTCGGGCCAAAAGATATAGAGGAATTCTACCAATCCAGGCCGATATGTAAGACGTTATAATAGACGATTTATGGAAACTATTCCGCATTGTTATTTGTTTATTGAAGGTCATGCTGACCCACACTTTTCGGCGTGGCAATCACGACAGGAGCAATCATTCCAGGAGAGGAGCAGACGATGATCCCACCCACCGTTCCGCCGACCACCCCCTCCGCCGGTACCGAACAGTCGATCAAGGTGCTGAACGACCTGATCGAGAAGACCTTGGATAGCGCCCTTGGGTACAAGGACGCCGCGGAGGAGGCGACCAACGACAGCTTCAAGACGCTGTTCTCCACCCGGGCCCGCCAGCGTCGCCAGTTGACCACCGCCTTGCAGGCGGAGGTGATCAGCCTGGGCGGCCAGCCGGAAACCGATGGCACCGTGCTGGGGGCCGCCCGGCGCATGTTCGTCAACCTCAAGAACGCTGTCACGGGCAGTGATCAGAGCGTGGTCGCCGCCGTCGAGGCTGGCGAGGATGACATCAAATCCAGCTTCGAAAAGGCGCTGCAGGGCGATCTGCCCATGCCGGCGCGTGAAGTCGTGGCCACCTGCTATGACAGCATCAAAGCCGACCATGACCAGATGAGCACCCTCAAGCACGCGCTTGAGCGCACTTAAGCGGCTGTTTTCCTGGGCCGCGGACGCAGGGGCGTTAAGGCGCGCCCCCTGAACAAGCAAAGGAGAGGATGATGAAGAGCGAAACCATCGACGCCGCGGCCACCGCCGCCCGGTCCGTGCGCAACGCCGCGCGCGAGGACGCCGACCACTTGACCGACGCCATCAAGGCGGAGGCCAGTGATCTGTACCGGACGCTGGCCGCCAAGGGCGAGGCGGCGGCCAAGGCTGTCGGCGGCCAAGTGGAGGCGCAGCCCATCACCAGCCTGCTGCTGGCCTTTTCCGCCGGATTCATCGCCAGCCGCCTGCTTTCACGCTGACGTGGGCCCACTGAGGTGGGACAGCGGGCGGCGGAAGAGTGCCGAGACGAACAGGGGGAGCGTTGATGGAAGGCTGGACCAAGTTGGCCGTTATGGCCTTGTCGCAACTGGGGGTGATCCCCTTTGGTCCGGTGCAACGGTCCTCTCCGGCCCCGCTGGTCGACGGCGTGGTGACCCTGGTCATCACCGGCGTGCTGGCGATGCTGGCGGTCATCGGCGCCGTTGGTTTCCTGTGCGCGGCCCTGTGGGCCGGCCTGGAACCGGCCATGGGGCCGATCTGGACGCCCGCCCTGGTGGGGCTGGCCCTGGTCGTCCTGTGCCTGATCCTGCTGCTGGTGATGCGCATGACGCTCAACCGGCGGGAGCCGCCGCCCCCGGCGGTGAACCCGGCGCTGGACCTGGACCCCGAGGTGCTGCTGGCCGAGGCCCAGCGCTTGGTGGTCAAGCACAAGGTGCCGGCCCTGCTGGCCGCAGTGGTGGCCGGACTGGTCCTGGGCAATCCCGGCGCCCGGTCCGTCCACAAGTGATAGCAACAGCAACCCCTAGCCCATGAGGAGGGCCACGATGTCTACCAAACTGCGCGCGCTTGTTCTTTTATCCATGCTGGGCATGGGGGCGCTGGTCAGCGCCTGCCATACGACCGCCGGCGCCGGCCAGGACATTTCCGCGACCGGCGACGCCATCAGCAAGGAGGCCCACAAGGACACGCCGTGACCTTGCTGAGACTGGCCTCTCAAGAAAACACCCGCCGAGGAGTTCCCCGGCGGGTGTTTTGCTGTTGGCATCAACCGTACCGGCGCATGGCCTCCAGCGTCAGGCCCAGCCCGACGGAACCGAACTTGTCGCCCTCCACCACCCGCGCGGCGGGGAGTTCGCGCAGGATGCTGGCCCGGACGTTGGGCAGCAGGGTGGAACCGCCGGTCAGGAACACGGCGTCAATCTTGTCGGGGGCCAGGCCGCTGTCGGCCAGCGCCTTGCGGATCATGCCGGCGATCCCGTCGGTCAGCGGGGTGGTCGCGGCGGCGAAGCCGGGGACGGTGAAGGGCATGACCAGGCCTCGCTCGATGAAGTCGAACGGAATCTCGACCACCAGATCCGCCCCGCCCGGCTGGGCCGCAGTCGCGCTGAGGCGGATCTTGGTGCGCTCCACCGTCATGGCGACGCGGTGACCCAGATGCTCCTCCACCACATGGATCAGGCGCTCGATCAGCTCGGGGCGGGCGGATTCCCGCAGCACCTGGCGCAGTTCAGCCATGACCTTTGGGGCGTAGAGGAAGTTGATCTTGGACCAGGTCGCCAAGTCGTTGAAATAGCTGTTGGGGGCCAGCAGGCCGGCGCGCTTCATGGGCGACTGGTGACCCAGGTGCGGCATGACGCCGTGAAGCGACAGCAGACGGTCGAAATCGGTGCCGCCGATGCGCACGCCGGTGCTGGCCAGGATGTCCTTGCCGCGGTCCGCCATTCGCCGCCGCTCCGGCCCAATGCGCACGATGGAAAAGTCGGAGGTGCCGCCGCCGATGTCGGCGATCAGCGCGATCTCTTCCGCGTTCACCTGGCGCTCATAGTCCAGGGCCGCGGCGATGGGTTCGAACTGGAAGGAGACGTCGGTGTAGCCGATGTCGCGCGCGATTTCCGCCAGCGCGGTCTCCGCCCGCCGGTCGGCCGCGTCGTCGCCATCCACGAAATGCACGGGGCGGCCGTGGACCACCTGGGTCAGGGGGCGGCCGGCCTGCTCTTCGGCCCGGCGCTTGATCTCCCGCAACAAGGTCTTGAGCACGTCGCGGAAGCTGATGCGCCGCCGGTCCAGCTGCGTTTCCATGTCGATCAGGTCGGTGCCCAGCACCGATTTCAGCGACCGCATCAGGCGGCCGTCGGCGCCCTCCGCGTAAATCTGGATCGCGGCGCGGCCGAACTCCTCGCGCTTCGCGGCGAAGTCGAAGAACAGCGCGCTGGGTAGGGTCGTTTCCTCTCCCTCCAGCGGCAGCAGGCGGGCGTGAGGCTCGTGCCCATCAAGGACGTCAACGATGCCCAGGGTGCTGTTCGACGTTCCAAAGTCCAGGCCGCAATAGCCCATGATGCGCGCTCCAACGACGGCCGAAACAATCGGATTTTTAATTGGGGGCGCGGTTTGTAACGGAAATCATTCTGGGCCGCCAGGAAAAAGGGCGGTCACGCCGGCGGGGCCGTCGATTCCCGGACCACCAGGCTATGATCGAACACCTGCTTCAGGTAGTTGCCCACCTGCCCGGCGGTGCGGTTGATGATGAAGCGGGCCGCCGCCGCCCCCATTTCCACCACCGGCTGGCGCACCGTGGTCAGGGGCGGGCAAACGACACTGGCGGCGGGCAGGTCGTCGATGCCGGCGACCGACAGGGCGCTGGGCACGGGGATGCCCATCTTATACGCCACGGACAGGACCGCCATCGCCATGCTGTCGTTGGCGGCGAAAATGGCGGTGGGGCGTTGCTTCTGGCACAGAAGGGCGCGGGCGGCGGGCAGGGCGCTGTCGAAGGTGAACATCCCCGGCTGGATCAGCCGCTCGGGAATGGGGCCGCCGTCGAACAGGGCGTCCCGATAGCCCGCCTCACGCTGGGCGGCGGCGGCGTGCAAGGGGTGGCCCTGGATGAAGCCGATGTCGCGGTGCCCCTGGTCCATGAGGTGGCGCGTCATCTGGAAGGCGGCCTGGTAGTTGTCGATATCCACGCCCCAGCCCCATTTGTCGTCACCGTTGGCATCCAGGGTGGGGGAGATGCGCACGCAGTTGATGCCGCGGTCGGCCAGCAGGGACAATAGCTGCGGGTTGTCGCACAAGGGCGGGATCAGGATGACGCCGTCCACCCGCAACGTGGACACCAGCGTCTCCGTCAGGGCGCTGAAGTCGGACGCCCCCAGATCCACGTATTCCGTCACCAAATGATAGCCGCCGGCGCGACAGGCCTGGATGGCGCCCAACTGCAGTTCGGTGATGTACAACATGGCGTTGTCCGAAACGCCGCCGGGGGAGACCAGCGCGATCAGGAAGCTGCGCGATCCCGACAGGGCCCGGGCCGACAGGCTGGGGGTGTAGTTCAGGGTGCGGGCCGCCTCCATCACCCGGGCACGGGTCTCGGGGCTGGCCTTCGGCTCACCGTTGAGGACACGGGACACCGTCTTGATCGAGACGTTGGCCACGCGGGCGACATCGTAAATGGTGGCCTTGCTCAATGCGCCTCAACTCCAACCAGACTTAATGCCCTAGCACGCCTATCACCGCCGCGTCCGTGGTGCCCTGGACGGCGTCGGGATCATATCACCGGCGTCCTGCAAAGATAGCGCCTGAAAGCCCATGGGCGTGGGGAATGGAAACGGCATGTCGGGATTGGCAGGGCCGAAGAAATCCTCTTGCGCGGTCTTGTTCTCGATGATAACAAAAAGGGGCCAAACAAGGGCCCAATATTTTTTAGGCATCGGGGACAGCGCTGTCATCGCGACCCTGAAAGACCGAAACGACAAGGCGGGGCCCAAACAAACGGGAGAGACAACCATGCGTGACGCACGGGCGTTCAGGCGCGAGGTCAGCCAGTAAGGCGGCCGCCTTTAAACGACCATCATCGGATATGAGCCATCGCGCCGACCCAAGGCGACGGTGAAGGAACGGGTCTCGCCTGGAACCCGAACCATCCCCGTCGGCGGCCCCTGACAGTGGCCCCTGTCAGTGGCCATCGTCGCGGTGCACGCCGCGGTGCGCCCGCTTGTGGCGCCGTCCAGCCCTGAAACCCCGGGGCTGGCGTGGGGATGCTCATGCTCAAGCGAACCCCGAAGAGGCACGACAGAGGCCTCGAGGGTCCGCCACCTGGGGGCTGTCCCCCGCGACGACAACAATAAAGAAGCAGAATTGGGAGAAATGGGAGAAATGCGTACATACGCCCTGTTGGCCGCCACCGCGCTGGCCAGCCTGATCACCGCGCCCGCTCTGGCCCAGACGGCCACCGCGCCCGCTCCGCAGAACGCGCCCCAGGGGGCATCTGCCCAGCAGCAACTGGAAGACATTGTCGTCACCGCCGAGCGGCGTGAGGAAACGACGCAGCGGACCCCCATCGCCATCACCGCCTTTTCCGGCGACACCCTGCAGCAGCGCGGCGTGTCCAGCTCGACCGACCTGAACAACATGGTGCCCGGCTTGGCCGTGGGCAATAACGGCGGTTCCGTCCAGATCGCCATCCGCGGCATCGGCAGCACCAACGACACCGAGGTCGGCGACCCCGCCGTGGCCTTCAACGTCGATGGCGTCTACATGGCCCGCTCCCGCGCCGCCATCGGCGCGCTGTACGACGTCGACCGCATCGAGGTGCTGCGCGGGCCCCAGGGCACGCTGTATGGCCGCAACGCCACCGCCGGCAGCATCAACGTCATCACCAAGCGTCCCAGCGACAAGTTTGAAGGCAACGCCTCGCTGGATTACGGCAACTACAACAGCCTGCAGACGTCCGGCATGCTCAACGTGCCGCTGACCGATACCCTGGCCGTCCGCGCCGCCTTCCAGACCAGCCGCCACGACGGCTATACCAACAACGGCCGCTCCAGTGATTTCAATGACGAGGATACCCAGGCCGGCCGCCTGCAAATCCAGCTGAAGCCCAGCGAGACGTTCAAGGCCCTGCTGTCGCTGGATGTGTTCCACGAGGGTGGCGTGGGCTATGCCAACGGGCCCATCGGCCAGTACGCCAAGTTCGGCTCGCCCTATACCTTCCCCATGTCGGCGGACGGCAGCCTGAACCACACCAACAAGGGCGTGGGGCTGACCACCGATTGGGACCTTGGCTTCGCCACGCTGACCTATGTCGGCAGCTATCGCGAGGATACTGACCGGACCCACGGTGGTTCCACGCAAAGCGGCACCTGCCAGGCGCCATCCGGTCCCTATTGCGCGTCCACCATCTTCCGCTCCGACGAGAACCAGACCTCGCACGAATTGCGGCTGGCCAACAGCGACGGACCGCTGAAGTGGGTGGCGGGCCTCTATTATTTCAAGGAAAACAACGACGTCCTGTTCGCGTTGGACCCCGTTGCCGGCATCACCTCGCTGGCCTTCGTCCAGCCCAAGGTGTCGGAGGAGTCCAAGGCGGCCTTCGCCCAGGCGACCTACAGCCTCACCGACAGCCTGCGGGTGACGGGCGGCCTGCGCTATACCGAGGACGCCAAGGCCCGCACCGGCGCCACCGAGGCCTTCGGCCACATTGTCGGCAACACCTATGTCGGCGGCTCCCCGCTGTATCTCAACGACGCGGATCTGAGCTGGAATTCCACCAACTGGAAGGCTGGCGCCGAATACGACCTGGCGCCCGACAGCATGCTCTACGCCTCGGTCGGCACGGGCTACAAGGCGGGTGGCTATGGTGATGGCCAGCCGCCCAACAACAACCCCTACCAGCCGGAAAAGCTGACCGCCTACGAAGTGGGGCTGAAGAACCAGTTCATGGACAAGAGGCTGCAGTTGAACCTGACGGGCTTCTACTATGACTACCGGGACTTCCAGGTCAGCGCCATCGGCCAGGTTGCGGGCCAGGCGTCCACCGTCACGGTCAACGCCGGCACGGCCGAGGTCTACGGTGTGGAGGTGGAGGGCGCCGCCCTGCTGACCGGCAGCGACCGGGTGGACGGCAGCGTGTCCTACATCCATGCCCGTTACACCGACTTCATCCTGGCCACGGGCGATGTCTTCCACCCCAACAGCGCCGCCGTCTACACCGGCAACCGGCTGGCCAAGTCGCCGGAGTGGACCATCAACCTGGGCTACCAGCACATGTGGGATCTGGCCTCCGGCGCCATGATCACCGCCCGTGTCGACAGCGTTTATGTCGGGGACCAGAACCTGGACTATCGCAACTTCGCCGTCACCGAGCAGAAGGCCTACACCAAGACCAACCTGTCGCTGGCCTATGACGACGCCGACCGCCGCTGGCGGGTCATGGCCTATGTCCGCAACCTGGAGAACAACGCCGTGCTGGTCGTGGCCAACCCCGACACCAACGGGTCCGGCAACCGCCTGGCCGGCTCTGGCGCCTATGCCCCGCCCCGCACCTTCGGCGTGAGGGTCTCGGCCAACTTCTAACCCTTTACCCCGACCCCCGAGGCTATTGCCTCACTCCCCTGGGCGTGCCGCAGGAACCTCCTTCCCCGGCGGCACGCCCCTTTTTCCGGTTCGTTTCCAACCGACGGGATGATGAGACCCATGCCCCTGCCGATCCGCCGCCGCGTTACCGCCCTCCGCCTGGCCACCCCGCGCTTGGCCACCGTGGTGACCCTGAGCGTGCTGCTGGCCACGCCTGTGGCCGTGCCCGCCTGGGGCGCGCCGCCGCAGCCGGTGCTGGGCAGCCGGGTGAAGCCCTTGTTGACGGTGGATGGCCTATCCTTCCGCGACCTGAACGGCAACGGCACGCTGGATCCGTACGAGGATTGGCGCCTGCCGGTCGATACCCGTGTGGCCGACCTCCTGACCCGCATGACGGTCGAGGAAAAGGCCGGCACCCTGTTGCACGGCACCGTGCCGCCGGAGGGCGGCTTCTCCTTCGCCACCATGCGCGGGCCCTACGACTTTACGCTGGCCACCCACATGATCCGCGATCTGGGCATCACGACCCTGATCACGCGCCAGGCGACCCCGCCGGCGCAATTGGCGGAGCAGGACAATGGCCTGCAAGCGGTGGCCGAAGGCGGACGCCTGGGCATTCCGCTGACCCTCAGCACCGACCCGCGCAATCATTTCCAGGTGAC
This sequence comes from Nitrospirillum goiasense, assembly GCF_034427435.1. Lineage (NCBI taxonomy): Bacteria > Pseudomonadati > Pseudomonadota > Alphaproteobacteria > Rhodospirillales > Azospirillaceae > Nitrospirillum > Nitrospirillum goiasense. The sequence goes on from NZ_JAXQNP010000003.1 coordinate 22,594, forward strand.
GGCGGGCGCCAGCCAGCTGTCGGCCGGCTTCTCGCAATGGCCGGAGCCGCTGGGCCTGGGCGCCATCGGCGACCCCGCCCTGGTGCGCCGCTTCGCCGACATCGCCCGCCAGGAATACCGGGCGGTGGGCATCCACCAAACCCTGTCGCCCCAGGCCGACGTGGCGACGGAGCCGCGCTGGTCCCGCATCAACGGCACCTTTGGCGAGGACCCGGCCCTGGATGGCCGCCTGGTGCAGGCCTATGTCGAGGGCTTCCAGGGGGGCGATGACGGTCCCGGAGCCACTGGCGTTTCGGCGGTGGTGAAGCATTGGGTGGGCTACGGCGCGGCGGCGGAGGGCTTCGACAGCCACAACAGCTATGGCCGCTATTCCCTGGTGCGGCCCGCCCATTTCGACCTGCACGTCCTCCCCTTCAAGGGCGCCTTCGCCGCCCATGTCGCTGGGGTCATGCCCACCTATTCCATCCTGAAAGAGATGGTGGTGGACGGTAAGCCGGTGGAGCAGGTGGGCGCGGGCTTCAACCACTGGCTCCTGACCGACCTGTTGCGCGGCACCTATGGCTTCCAGGGCGTCATCCTGTCCGACTGGGCCATCGCCAACGACTGCAACGCGGTTTGCCGCAACGGCTTCCCAGCGGGGGAACGGCCCAGCTTCAAGGACTTCTCCACCGCCTGGGGTGTCGAGGATCTGTCCACCCCGGCCCGTTTCGCCAAGGGGCTGGAGGCCGGCCTGGACCAGTTCGGCGGCGTGGACGATCCGGCCCCCCTGTTGGCCGCCGTGAAGCAAGGCCTGGTGACGGAGGCGCGGCTGGACCAGTCGGTGCGCCGCATCCTGGCGCTCAAGTTCCGTCAGGGGCTGTTCGAGAACCCGTATGTGGACGCCCAGGCCGCCGCCAAGGTGGTGGGCACCCCGCAGTTCCTGGCCGAGGGGCTGGCCGCGCAATCCCGGTCCATGGTCCTGCTGGAGGCGGGCAAGGGCCCCGTGCCACTCACCGGCCGCAAGGTTTTCCTGCGCGGCGTCTCGCCCGAGGCCGCCAAGGCCGCCGGCCTGGTGGTGGTGGACGACCTGAAGAAGGCGGAGGTCGCGATCTTGCGCTTGTCCGCGCCCTTCCAGACCCTGCACCCCAACTACACCTTCGGCAGCCTGCAGCACGAGGGTGACCTGGGCTTCCACGACGGCAACGCGGATTATGAGGCGCTGAAGGCCGTGGCCGCCGCCAAGGTGCCGGCGGTGGTCAGCGTCTATCTGGACCGGCCGGCCATCCTGACCAACATCCGTGACAAGGCCGCTCGCCTGTACGTTGATTTCGGCGTCAGCGACCAGGCCTTCCTGGACGTGGTGACGGGCAAGGCGCTGGCCCAGGGGCGCCTGCCGTTCGAACTGCCGCGCAGCATGGCGGCGGTGGCCGCCCAGGCGTCGGACGTGCCGTATGACAGCACGGATCCGCTGTATCGCCTGGGGGCTGGCGGCGCCAAGGCGGGGCAGCGGTGATGATGAACCGGCGGGAGTTGGTGGCCGCCGCCGGTGCCGCCACGGTCGTTGCCGGCAGCCGCTTGGCCCTGGCCGCCGGGACGGGCGGGATCGAATGGCGATGCACCACCCAGACGGCGGCCTGGGTATCGCTCCCGGGTGCTGAATGGGCCGCCGCCGGGTCCGATCCCTTTGGCCGGGACGTCGAGGTTCGGCTGGATCGTCCGCAGCAGACCATGGTGGGGTTCGGCGGCGCCTTCAGCGAGAAGGGCTGGGAGGCGCTGCGGACCTTGCCTGAGGCCCAGCGGGCCGCCGTCCTCGATGCCCTGTTCGCGCCAGGGGAGGGCCCGGAGGCGGGGCTGTGCTTCACCCTCTGCCGCACGCCGATGGGCGCCAACGACATCGCCCGGGGCTGGTACAGCTATGACGAGGTGGACGGCGACTTCGCGCTCGACCATTTCAGCGTCGCCAATGACCACGAGACGCTGATCCCCTTCATCCGCGAGGCGCGGGCCCGCCAGCCGGACCTGCGGCTGTGGGCGTCGCCGTGGAGCCCGCCCACCTGGATGAAGACCAACCGTCATTACGCCATGACGCCCGCCTGGCCGGGGCAGCCAGCCAACGGCCTGAAGCCGGATCAGGTTGGCAAGGAAGGCCAGGACTACTTCATCCAGGACGACCGCTATTTCGACGCCTACGCCCGCTATTTCCGGCGGTATGTCGAGGCTTATGCCGAGGCTGGCATCCCCATCGGCACGGTGATGCCCCAGAACGAGTTCAACTCCGCCCAGCCTTTCCCCAGCTGCTGTTGGACGCCCGCCGGCCTGGCCCGCTTCCTACCCCATCTGGGGCGGGAGATGGAGAAGGTGGGCGTCACCCTCTATTTCGGCACCTTGGAACGGGCCAACGCCGACCTGCTGAGCCGGGTGATGCGCGACCCGGCCGCCGGCCCGCTGATCCGGGGCGTGGGGGTGCAGTGGGCCGGCAAGGGGGCGCTGCCCATCATCGGTGACCGCCATCCCGACCTGGCCATCTGGGGATCGGAGCAGGAATGCGGCACCGGCACCAACGATTGGCATTACGCCCGCTATGGCTGGGACCTGATGAAGCGCTATCTGCTGAACGGGGCCAGCGCCTGGCAATATTGGAACATGGTTATGCCCACGGGCGGGATGAGCGGGTGGGGCTGGCCCCAGAACGCCCTGGTGACCGTGGATGGCCCGTCCGGCAAGGTGCGCTTCAACCCTGATTTCCAGGTGCTGAGACACCTCAGCCACCCGGTGCGGCCCGGCGCGCGCCTGTTGCCGGCGGAAAGCTTCACGGGGTTTGAGAACCAACTGGCCTTCCGCAACCCGGATGGCGGGGTGGTCATCGTCGTCCAGAACGAGATGGCGGCCCCCCAGCTCATCCGCGTCAAGGTGGGGGACCGTCTGTTGACGGCCCGCCTGCCGGCCGACAGCTTCAACACCTTCGTCGTTCCGGGGAGGTTGTTATGAAGATTCTGTCGCTTGTCCTGCTCGTCGCCCTGGTGCCTTGGACGGCCCATGCAGCGCCCAAGCCCCGCGTCTTCGTCCTGACGGACATCGCCAACGAGCCGGATGACGAGGAATCCTTCGTCCGCTTCTTGCTGTACACCGATCAGATGGATGTGGCCGGCGTGGCCGCCACCACCTCCACCTGGCTTCGGGACCAGGTGCATCCAGAACGGCTGCGGGAACGCATCGCCGCCTATGGCCAGGTGTTGCCCAACCTGCGCGCCCACGACCCGGCCTATCCCGAGGCGGCCGCGCTGATGGCCCGCGTCACCGCGGGGCCGGCGGTCTACGGCTTGGCGGGCGTGGGCGAGGGGCACGACAGCGCCGCGTCCACCGCGCTGATCGCGGCCGTGGACGATCCCGATCCCCGGCCCCTGTGGGTCACCATCTGGGGTGGCGCCAACGTGCTGGCCCAGGCCCTGTACCATGTGGGCGCCACCCGCACGCCCGATCAGGTGGCGGCCTTCGTTTCGCGGCTGCGGGTCTATGCCATTTCCGACCAGGATGACAGCGGCCCCTGGATCAGGACGCGGCATCCCGGGCTGTTCTGGATCGGCAGCATCCATGCCTTCAGCCACTACTCCACCGCCACCTGGACCGGCATCTCGGGCGAAGGCTTCTACCAATTCCCCGGCCCGGATGGCGCCTCCGTCTCCCATGAATGGCTGGACGCCCATATCCGCAAGGGCCCCTTGGGCGGCCTTTATCCCCAGTGGAAATACATCATGGAGGGCGACACCCCGTCCTTCCTGTACCTGGTCGCCAACGGGCTGAACGTGCCGGACCACCCCGATTACGGCGGCTGGGGTGGCCGGTACGGCCTGGCCGCCGATGGGCTGGGCCTGCATACCGATGTCGTCGACACGGCCATCGGCGCCGATGGCCAGCCCCACCGTAGCGCCCAGGCCACGATCTGGCGCTGGCGCCAAGCCTACCAGAACGATTTCGCCGCCCGCATCGGCTGGACCCTGACAGCGGATCGCGCCCAGGCGTCCCATCCGCCGCGGGTGGTGGTCAACGGGCAGGCGGGCGACGATCCCATCGCGGTGACGCTGAAGCCTGGGGCCAGCCTGACCCTGGATGCCGGCGCCTCGGTCAACCCCGATGGCGGTCCGCTGACCTTCCGCTGGTGGCAGTACAAGGAACCCAGCACCTGGCAGGACGCCCTGGTGGTGGTGCCGGAACTGGCCATCCAGGGGGCGGATGGGCCCAAGGCCGTCATCACCGCGCCCACGGCGCCGCCCCTGCTGCCAGGGCCGCAGCGCCTGCACCTGATCCTGGAAGTGACCGGCGGCGGCACGCTGCCGCTGACCCGCTATCGCCGCGTCATCGTCGACGTGCCGCCCGCATGACCTTTTCTTCTTCCTTAAGCACAACAACCTGACGGAAACGCACCTCATGACCGCACGCACCCGCTCCTTGCTGATGGGCACGGCCCTGTCGCTTTCCCTCGCCACCGCCGCGCTGGCCGCCGATGGCGCCCGGCCGTGGATGGACACCAAGCTGTCGCCGGATCAGCGCGCGGACCTGTTGAATAAGGAACTGACGCTCGATGAGCGCATCGGCCTGGTGCATGGGCCCATGGCCATGCCTTTCCTGGGCGCCAAGCTGCCCGAGGGGGCCATCGGCTCCGCCGGCTACATTCCCGGCGTGCCGCGCCTGGGCATCCCGGCCTTGCAGGAAAGCGACGCCAGCCTGGGGGTCGCCAACCCCATGAACGTGCGCCCGGGCGACCCGTCCACGGCCCTGCCGTCCGGCCTGTCGCTCGCGGCCACCTGGAACCCCGATACCGCCTACAAGGGCGGGGCCATGATCGGCAAGGAGGCGCACGCCAAGGGCCTGAACGTCCTGCTGGCCGGTGGCGTCAACCTGGCGCGCGATCCGCGCAACGGCCGCAACTTCGAATATCTCGGCGAGGACCCACTGCTGGCTGGCATCCTGGGCGGTGAGTCCATCCGCGGCATCCAGGACCAGAACGTCGTTTCCACCATCAAGCACTTCGCGGTGAACGACCAGGAAACCCAGCGCATGACCCTGGACGTCAAGATCGGCGAGGCGGCCGCCCGCGAAAGCGACCTGCTGGCCTTCCAGATCGCCATCGAGAAGGGCAAGCCCGGCTCCGTCATGTGCGCCTACAACAAGGTCAACGGCGCCTATGCCTGCGACAACCCCTTCCTGCTGAACAAGGTGCTGAAGACCGACTGGGCCTATCCCGGCTGGGTCATGTCCGACTGGGGGGCCGTCCATGGCGTCGAAGCGGCCGTGAACGGCCTGGACCAGGAATTGGGGGAGCAGATCGACGTCATGCTGAGCCCTGCTGGCAAGGTCTGGTTCAATGAGCCGCTGAAGGCCGCCGTCCAGGATAAGACCGTGCCGGCGGAGCGCCTGTCCGACATGACGCGGCGCATCCTGCGCTCCATGTTCGCGGCCGGGCTGTTCGACAACCCGGCGGCCAAGGCGCCCATCGATTTCGACGCCCACGCCCAGGTCACCAAGGCCGCCGGGACGGAGGGCATCGTCCTGCTGAAGAACAAGGCCGACCTTCTGCCGCTGGCGGCGAAAGGCAAGACCATCACGGTCATCGGTGGCTTCGCCAATGTCGGTGTGCTGTCGGGTGGCGGGTCGTCGCAGGTGGTGTCCGATGCCGGCCCCGGCGCCAGCATCCCCCTGGGCGGCGACGGCATGATGGGCGCCTTCCGCACCGTGGTCTATCACGCGTCCTCCCCCCTGAAGGCTATCCGCGCCAAGGCGGGGGAGAAACAGGTACGCTACACCGATGGCGCCTATCCGGCGGAGGCCGCGGCCCTGGCCAAGAGCACCGACGTCGCCGTCGTCTTCGCCACCCAGTGGATGAGCGAGGGCGCCGACGCGCCGGACCTCAGCCTGCCCAATGGCCAGGACGCCCTGATCGCCGCCGTTGCCGCCGCCAACCCCAACACCATCGTGGTGCTGGAGACGGGCGGGCCGGTGCATATGCCCTGGCTGGACAAGGTGGCGGGCGTGGTGGAGGCCTGGTATCCCGGCAGCCGGGGTGGTGAGGCCATCGCCGACATCCTGTTCGGCGACGCCAACCCGTCCGGCCGCCTGCCCATCACCTTCCCGGCGAGCGACGCCCAGTTGCTGCGCAGGGACATTCCTGGTGCCGACAAGCCGGAGTTCAGCCCGGCCGAGATCACCTATACCGAGGGCGCCGACGTCGGCTATCGCCACTATGCCAAGACGGGGGCCAAGCCCCTGTTCCCCTTCGGCTACGGTCTCAGCTACAGCCACTTCGCCTACAGCGATGTGAAGGTCACGGGCGGTGACACGCTGACCGTCAGCTTCGAGGTGGCCAACACCGGCAAGCGCCCGGGCCAGGACGTGCCCCAGGTCTATCTGACCAATGCCGCCGGCACCAAGACGCAACGGCTGATCGGCTGGTCCAAGGTGTCGCTGGCCCCCGGCGAGAAAAAGCGCGTGACCGTCACCGCCGATACCCGCCTGCTGGGCAGCTTCGACGAGGGCGCCCATGCCTGGCAGGTGAAGGCTGGCGAGTATCAGGTGGCCGTCGGCGCATCGGCCACGGACCTGACGCTGAAGGGCGGTGCGGCGGTGACCGCGTCCACACGGCGGCCATAAGCCTTCCTGGAACCTTGGGTTGCCGCCGGTGCCGGCTATTGCTGGCACTGGCGGTACTGATCCTGACGAGGGGAATGTGATGTTGAAGATGATGAGGCGGTTGATGGGCGGCGCCGCGCTGGCGCTGCTGCTGGCCGGGCCCGCCCTGGCGGCCGAGGCGCCGGTGGCCCAGGTGGAACAGGGCAAGGTGTCGGGCGTCGTCACGGAGGGGGTCGCGGCGTTCAAGGGTATTCCTTTCGCCGCCCCGCCGGTGGGCCCCCTGCGCTGGCGCCCGCCCCAGCCCGCCGCCGCCTGGACCGGCGTGCGCTCCGGCGCGCAATACGGCGCCGATTGCATGCAAAAGCCCTTGCCGGGCGACGCGGCCCCGCTGGGCGTGCCCCCGGCGGAGGATTGCCTGTACCTGAACGTCTGGGCGCCGGCGGACACGGCCGCCAAGCCGGCGGCCAAGCGCCCGGTGATGGTGTGGATTTATGGCGGCGGCTTCGTCAACGGCGGCAGTTCGCCCGCCGTCTATGACGGGTCCAACTTCGCCCGTGACGGCGTGGTGCTGGTCAGCTTCAATTACCGCGTCGGCCGCTTCGGCTTCTTCGCCCACCCCGCCTTGACGGCGGAGGCGGGCCAGGGCCCCACCGGCAACTTCGGCTATCTCGACCAGTTGGCCGCCCTGCATTGGGTGAAGCGCAACATCGCCGCTTTTGGCGGCGACCCCGACAACGTCACCGTCTTCGGCGAATCCGCTGGCGGTGTCTCGGTGCACATGCTGCTGACCTCGCCCTTGGCCAAGGGCTTGTTCAACCGGGGCATCATCCAGTCGGGTGCGGGGCGTGAGCGCCTGTTGCCGACCCCGCCCGTGCATGCGGAGGGCGACGCGCCGTCGGGTGAAAAGGCGGGTGTGGCCTATGCCGTCCAGCACGGCATCAGCGACACCGGCGCTTCCGGCCTGGCGGCGCTGCGGGCCTTGCCGGCTGATACCGTGGTGGATGGCCTCAACATGGCCACCATGAACACCCCGACCTATGCCGGCCCCATGGTCGATGGCGCGGTGGTGCAGTATGCCGCCCCGGTCCTGGCCTATGCGGCCGGGAAGGGGGCCGATGTTCCGGTGATGGTGGGTGCCACCGGGGCCGATGGCTTCTTCTTCGGCGGAACGCTGGACAGCGTCCTGGCCCCCTTCGGTGCCGAGCGCGACCAGGCCCTGGCGTTGCTGGACCCGGACGGCACGCGCGACGTGAAGCTGATCGGTCACCGCGCCGCCGGTGCCGCCATGTTCATCGAGCCCGCGCGCTACACCGCCCGCCTGCTGTCGGCCCATAAGTCGCCCGTGTATCTTTTCCGCTATTCCTACGTGGCGGAGAGCATGCGCAAGGAATGGTGGGGCACCCCGCACGCGACGGAAATCCCCTTCGTCTTCGATACCGTCAAGGCGCGTTACGGTGACGCCCTGACGGCTGACGATGCCGCCGCCGCCAAGGCCGCGCACGCCTATTGGGTCGCCTTCGCCAAGACCGGCAAGCCCGATCCGGCGGGCTTGCCCGCCTGGGCCCCCTTCAAGGCGGGCAAGGACGAACGTCTGATGGAGTTCGGCCTCAAGGGGCCGGTGCTGGAGGATGATCCGCTCAAGGCGCGGCTGGACCTGGTGGAAAAGGTCGCTGAACAAAAGAGCAAATGATCATTGTGCGTTGCGAAAAATTTCTTTTCGCAACGCAATAAAATAGGAATGTGTCGTAATAGGCATTGAACCCGGGCCCGGTGGATGTCAAACCCCTCGGGCCCGGACTTACCATACCGACTGGACGAACGATCGATGTCGACCGCATCCGCCCACAACAAATCCATGACGTCGCTGGCCCCGATCGTCGTCATGCTGTTTTTCGCCTGGGGCTTCGCCACGTCCATCGTGGACGCCGTGATTCCCAAGCTGAAGGAACAGTTCGCGCTGAACTACACCGAGGCGATGCTGGTGCAGTTCGCCTTCTTCCTGGCCTACTTCGTCGTGTCGGTTCCGGCGGGCGCCCTGCTGGCGCGCCTGGGCTATCTGCGCGGCATCGTGGCCGGCCTCAGCATCATGACCCTGGGTTGCCTGCTGTTCGTGCCGGCCTCCAGCATGGGCCTGTTCGCCGCCTTCCTGCTGGCGCTGTTCGTCATGGCGGGCGGCATCACCGTCCTCCAGGTGGCGGCCAACCCGCTGATGTCGCTGTTGGGCCGGCCGGAAACGGCGTCCAGCCGCCTGAACCTGGCCCAGGCCTTCAATTCCTTCGGCACGACCCTGGGCCCCATCCTGGGATCGGTCTTCATCCTGTCCAAGGCGGCGGATGGGGATGCCAGCGCGCGCGGCGTGCATGTGCCTTTCCTGATGATCGCGGGCCTGCTGATCGTTCTGGCCGTGCTGTTCTGGTTCCTGCGCGGGCGCGAGGGAACGGCCACCGACCAGCAGTCGGGCGGTAGCGGCCTCAGCCTGAAGGTGCTGCGCCACAGCCAGTTGGCCCTGGGCGTCGTCTCCATCTTCGTTTATGTCGGTGCCGAAGTGTCCATCGGCAGCGCCATGGTCAACTACCTGACCCTGGACCGCACGCGGGACGTGGCATCGGACTTCGGCACCTGGGTCGCCGGCCTGATTCACCTGCATGATGTGCTGAACACACCGGAATCCAAGGCCGCCGTGTTGGTCAGCCTCTATTGGTTCGGCGCCATGGTGGGCCGCTTCATCGGTTCCTTCGTTCTACGCTTCGCCCGTCCGGGCATCGTGCTCATGGCGTGCTCGCTGGCGGCCGCCCTGTTGGTCAGCCTGTCCATGGCCAGCAGCGGCACAATGGCGATGGCCACCATCCTGTCGGTGGGCCTGTGCAACTCCATCATGTTCCCCACCATCTTCACCATCGCCATCGATGGCCTGGAGGAGGAGACGCCGCAGGGTGCGGGCATGCTGTGCCTGGCCATCTTCGGCGGCGCCGTGGTGCCCATGATCACCGGCAAGGTCGCCGACATGACCAGCCTGGTCCTGGCCCTCATCGTGCCCGTGGCCTGCTACCTCATCATCGCCGGCTATGGCCTGTTGACTGGCCTGCATCTGCTGTCGGGCAAGCCCGCCGCCAAGGGCGGCGCGCCCCGCGCCGTGTCCATGCACTGAGGCACGACAGCATCGTTGAGAGAGGTCGGCGGCGCGGGGGTGACCTCGCGCCGCCGTTGTTTTTTCACCCGGTCGCCAGCGCCAGCACAATGGGCAGGGTCACGGCCGCCGCCAGGGTCTGCACGGTGATGATGCCAGCCATCAGCGGCGCGTCGCCGCCCATCTGGCGGGCCAGGACGTAGGCGCTGACGGAGGTGGGCAGCGCGTTGTACAGCACCACGGCGGTGAAGGCGTTGCCTTCCACGCCCAGGGCCCTGGCCAGCAGCGCCGTCACCAGGGGCAGTACCGCCAACCGGGCGGCGCTGCTGATCGCCACCGCCACCTTGGCGCCCCGGATGGCGGAAAAGCCCAGGCCGGCCCCCACCGCCAGCAGGCCCAGGGGCAGGCTGGCCTGGCCCAGCACGGCCATGACGGGCGACACCACCGGGATCTGGCGGATGCCCGCCAGGTTCAGGGCGGCGCCGGTGATGACGGAGCAGACCAGCGGGTTGCTGAGGATCTGCCACAGGGTACGCAAGGGGTGTCCTCGCATGCCGGCGGGCACGTCGCCGTGGCGCCGCATCACCAGGATGCTGAGCACGTTCGCCATCGGCATGCAGAACAGCACGCCGATGGCCATGAGCGCCGTGCCATGGGGGCCCAGCAGGGCGGCGCCCAGGGCCATGGCGACGTAGGTGTTGACCCGCACCGCGCCCTGGAAGACAGAGGTATAGGCCGGGTCACTACCGGACGGGCGCCGGCAGGTCAGCTGCAGCGCCAGGCTGACCAGCAGGATGCCCCCCACCATGGCGCCCCCCATGGCCCAGATATCCATGCCCGACAGGTCGGTCTTGGCCGTGCTGTCGATCAGCAGCGCCGGGAACAGCAGGTAATAGATCAGCCGTTCCGCCGCGCCCCAGAAGGCGGCGTCGATCAGCTTGAGCCGCCGTAGGGCGAAGCCGATCGCGATCAGCAGGAAGGTGGGCGCCAGCGCCGTCAGGACCTGCAGCATGTCTGGTCAGTCATTCCGCCCTGTGTCATCCCGGCCAGTATCGTTCCGGTCATCTTCCTGGCCGTCGCCGGCCTCATCCGCCGCCGCCAGGGCGGCGCGCGCGGCCTGGGCCGCCAGGTAGTCCAGCGCGCCTTGAAGGATGTAGGCCGCGGCCATGCGGTCGACCACCTCGTCCCGGCGTTTGCGGGTCATGTCCCAGTCGATCATCATGCGGCTGACGGCCGAGGTGGACAGCCGCTCGTCCCAAAAGGCGATGTCCGGCACCGTGCCGCCCAGCAGGTGGGGCTGCTCTATCAGGTTCTGGGCGAAGCTGCGGGCGGACTGGGCCGCCGGGCCGTCGCTGCCGTCCATGTTGCGGGGCAGGCCGATGATGAAACCGGCGACGTTGCGGCCGCGCAGCTCCTTGGCCAGGTCCTGCACGTCCGTCGTGAACTTGCGCCGCATGATGGTGCCCACGGGCGAGGCCACCGCCAGGCCGGGATCGGAGATCGCCATGCCGATGGTTTTCGAGCCCAAATCCAGGCCCATCAGCCGCCCGCCGGGGGGCAAGTGGGCCTTGAGTTCCCTGAGGTTGCGGATCGCCATACCGGGTGTTACCTTCCGCGCCGCCCGGGGGCCGGCGGCATACGACACGCCGCCTGCCATCGCCCCCGTGGCTCCTTATTTCGAAGGAGAGACTTAGCACCATGTCCCTCGACAAGGCCACCGTGGCGAAGATCGCGCATCTCGCCCGCATCAAGGTCCCGGACTCCGATCTGGAGCAACTGGCCGGCGAACTCAGCACCATCATGACGTGGGTGGAAATGCTGGGCGAGGTGGACACCCAAAACGTGGAACCGATGACCAGCGTGGTCGCGGCCAACCTGCGCCGCCGCCCCGACGCCGTGACCGACGGCGGTTATCCGGAAAAGGTGGTCGCCAACGCCACCGACGCCACCGAGAATTTCTTTTCCGTGCCCAAGGTTGTCGAGTGATGACGAAGCTGACCCACCTGACCATGGCCGACGCCTTGGCCGGCCTGGCCGCCAAGGAGTTCACCGCCGTCGAGCTGACCCAGGCGCACCTGGACGCCATGGCGGCGACCAAGGAACTGAACGCCTACATCATCGAGACGCCGGACGTGGCGCTGAAGCAGGCGGCCGCCGCCGACGCCCGCTATGCCAAGGGCGAACAGCGCGCCCTGGACGGCCTGCCCCTGGGCATCAAGGACCTGTTCTGCACCGAGGGGGTGCAGACCACGGCCGCCAGCCACATCCTGGACGGTTTCGTCCCGCCGTATGAGAGCACGGTGACCAGCCAGCTGTTCCGCGACGGCGCCGTCATGCTGGGCAAGCTGAACCTGGACGAGTTCGCCATGGGTTCGGCCAACATCACCAGCCACTACGGCCCGGTGATCAGCCCGTGGTCGCCCAAGGACGCGGCCGGCAATTTCACCCGCAAGCTGGTGCCCGGCGGCTCCTCGGGCGGTTCCGCCGCCGCCGTGGCCGCGCGCCTGGCGCTGGGCGCCACCGGCACCGATACCGGCGGTTCCATCCGCCAGCCCGCCAGCTTCGTCGGCATCGTCGGTATCAAGCCGACCTATGGCCGCTGCTCGCGCTGGGGCATCGTCGCCTTCGCCTCCTCCCTGGACCAGGCGGGCCCCATGACCCGCACGGTGAAGGACGCGGCGCTGATGCTGGGTTCCATGGCCGGCTACGACCCCAAGGACAGCACCTCCATCGACCTGCCGGTGCCGGACTATGCCGCCGCGCTGACCGGCGACATCCGCGGCCTGCGCGTGGGCATTCCCAAGGAATACCGCGTCGACGGCATGCCGGCGGAGATTGAGAAGCTGTGGCAGCAGGGCATCGAATGGCTGAAGGCCGCCGGCGCCACGCCGGTGGAGATCAGCCTGCCGCACACCAAGTACGCCCTGCCGGCCTACTACATCGTGGCCCCGGCCGAAGCCTCCTCCAACCTGGCCCGTTATGACGGCGTGCGCTTCGGCCTGCGCGTCGAGGGCAAGGACCTGAAGGAGATGTACGAGAACACCCGCGCCGAAGGCTTCGGCGCCGAGGTGAAGCGCCGCATCATGATCGGCACCTACGTGCTGTCGGCCGGCTACTACGACGCCTATTACCTGAAGGCGCAGAAGGTGCGGGCCCGCATCGCCGAGGACTTCACCAAGGCGTACGAGCAGTGCGACGTCATCCTGACGCCCACCGCCCCGTCGGCCGCCTTCGGCATCGGCGAGAAGATGGACGATCCCATCGCCATGTACCTGAACGACGTCTTCACCGTGCCCGCCAACCTGGCAGGCCTGCCCGGCCTGTCCGTGCCGGCGGGGCTGAGCGGCGAAGGCTTGCCCCTGGGCCTGCAGGTGCTGGGCCGTCCGTTCGATGAGGCCACCGTGCTGAAGGTCGGCCACGTCATCGAACAGGCCGCCGGCCCGCAGCCGCTGCCGCCTTTGGTGTCGTAAGGGCTGTTCCGGTCCCGGAATGATAAAAGGCGGCGTCCTCGCGGGCGCCGCCTTTTTCTATGGTGCGCCCAGCCGGGATCAATGACCGTTGGCGTTGACCGGCATGAGGGAGATCGTCGCCCGCTGATCGGCGGCGATGGCCAACAGGGCCTTGGCGGCGGACTTGCGCACGTCGCCGGTGCACAAGGCCTGGTCGACATGGGTGTCGAAGGTGCGGCGCACCGTCACCACCTGCCCCTTCTGCGACCACTGGCTGACATATTTCAGATGGTCGTCGGCGATGGTAGCGTCGCCGGGCAGTCTGGTCACCGTGTAGCCGGCGGGCAATTCCAGCGACCGCGTTTCCTCCATATGACCGGTGTAGCAGGGGGTTGGCTCGGTGTCCTTGATCCGGGGGATATTGAGGTCGCCCATCAGAAGGTCGCCGATCGGTCGGACGATCTCCAACCCGTTGGGTGGAGCGAAGCCCGCGCCCGTCAGCATTTCCGGCTTGGGGTCGGCGCTGTAGGTGCCGCCGATGCGGTAGCTGGCGGACAAATCCAGGGGAGATTGATTGACAGCGTACGTTCCGGTGCCAGCCCAGCCCCAGGCCTGGAGGTATTCCGCCGCCATACGATCCGGGCCTTGGGCCTGCGCATTCTGGGCGGTTTCTCGCAGGCCGATGCTGAAGGGGCCGTTCGCCTCCGAGTCCATTGTGCCTGTGATGGCGCCCGTTGCGTCCATTTTCGCGGTCGCAACGACCTTCAGCGATGAACCGGCCGGCAAGATCGGCACCTGACGCACCGCGCCGCCGGTTGAGACGACATGCAGGACGGGTTTGCCGTATTCGGAGAACGGCAGGACGCCGAAGGGGGCGACCATGGCGGTGGTGTCGACGTAGAGATGGAACTCTGGCAGCCAACTGATCACATGGTCGAATTGGGCGAAGGTGGGGGCTGTTGGCAAGCTGTAGCCATTGCCGCTGTTGATCAGGACCAATTCGCTGGCGATGCCCTTGGCCTTCAGCAGGGCGCCAAACAGGGCGGCGTGGTCCTTGCAGTCGCCATACCCGTTGGTCAGGATGGCTTCCGCCGCGTGCGGGATAATACCGTTTCTCCCAAATTCCAACCCCACATACCGGATGTGGGTGCTGACCCAGGCGTACAGCGTCTCGGCTTGCTGCCGCTTATCGGTAACGCCGGCGGTAATCTCGTCGGCCTTGGCCTGTATCTTCGGCGTGACGGTTTCGGTCGCTGCCGTTTCCGCCGCGTAAGCCTTGGCCAGGCTGTCATAGTCCTTGAACGTGGACACGAAGAAGCGTGTCCCCCGATCCTTCTGGGAGACAGCCGCCAGATCTTCCGTCAATGGATCGGGGTTGCTGTATTGCCAGCGATAGAGGATGCGATCACCCGCCGTCTCTTGGGTGATGGAGATGCCATGCGCGTCTATGGCCAGGGGCATGTCCCGGGGTAGGGAGATGGTGGCCCGCTCATCCCGCACCAGCCAGGTGGGCGGGAAGGTCACATTGTCCGTGAACTGGCCCTTGAAGAAGGGCACCTTGACATGGTGTCGTGCGGTATAGGCGACAGTATCCCCGGCGGCGACGTCGGGAAAGATGATGGTCTTCATCTTCAAGTCGCTGAAGAGCGGCACATTGGCGGCCCCCGGTGCCGCCTGCGTCAGGATGGCGCTCACGTCGACGGGCAGCTTACGGCCGTCGGCCTTCAGGGTGTAGGCGTCGACGATATCCAGATCTTCAAGATTCTCGCTGTAATATTCGCTCATTTGACCCATATTATGGGCGGCGGCGGTGGTCTTTGCCAACAGTTCCAGATGGCCGGTCTTTGTATAAGTTCCGTCGCGCTCCACAATTATTTCAGCGCTGGATTCTTTCCACTCGATGGGCTTTTCGGCCGCCTGTGCGGCCGTCAGCGGTGTCCCCATCGCCCCTGCCAGCAGCGCCCACATCACTTTTTTGGAGGTGCCCATGCCTGTTCTTTCTGGTTGGAAGTGTAAATGAGACATTAACAGACTATTATTTGCCCATTGGTGAAATTAAACATCTATCTTGAGAAATAAGAATGCAAATTGGTTTTATAAATTCAGGCGGCTGAAATGCCGCAGGGCAGCCCAAATGGGGCTGTGCGGTATCCTGTGGCGATGTTTCCGTGGAAGGAAGCGCTTTGAAGCGCGCGGCGCACGTCAAGGGCGCCGCCGCAATGCCCTGTAAAGGTCTATCGAAAAGAAAACCATGAAGTTCAGGACGGCATGCTGGATCATTTCCCGGCCGTCAACGCTCTTCAACTCATCGAAGAAAACGCTGATCGAACCAGTGGGCAATGAGGCCGTCTCCGCCAGGCTTGGCCGCCTTACTTGAACCCCGCCACCTTCAGCGCCTCATCCGGGTTGCCCTTGTCGCAGCGGCCGGCCTGGTCGGCAGGGCTTTCGGTCAAGTGGACGGCGTCCAGGGCGGTGGTGCCGTCGTCGGCCGCCTTGAGGGTGAAGGTGATCTGGGTCAGGAAGGCGGCCTTGCCCGTGCCCAGCACGGCGGACTGGCGCGCGGCCTCGCCGAAATCGGCGGCCAACGCGTCGCATAGGGCCTTGCGGGTGACGCTCTTACCGGTGGCGTTGGCCAGTAGCGTGCCGGCCTTGCTGTTGCCCAGCGTCTTCACCATCGCGCCGGCCTGGGCGTAGTACTGATCGGCGCTGAGGCCGCTGCAATAGCCGTGCTTCTGCCATTCATGCAGCGTCAGGCCGGAGGCGATGCCGGGCATGACCTCCGCCAAGGTGCTCTGCACCGCAGGTGACAGCGGGGGCAGCACACGGTCCTTCCACGTCGGGTCGTTGTCCTTGGCGGAGAGGGAGCATGCGCTGCTCCATTGAGGCCACAGGCCATGCAGGGTCAGGTGGGTGGCGCCGAAGCTGGTGGCGCGGTCGCCGGCCGCGCATTCCGGATGGCCGTCGCCATGCAGGTAGCAGAACTCCGGCTCCCAGCTCAGCACCAGCATGTAGGTGTGATGGCCGGGTGTCTGCTTGTCCGCCGGAATGGAGGGGGAGTCCCCCGCCAGGGCGGGGCCGCCACTCAGGAGGAAGGCCGCCAGGGCGGCCATGGCGGTTTGCTGAACACCCTTGCGCATCGCGTGTATCCCCCATCCGGTTCGCCCCTATGGAGTGTGGGACAAAGCCGCCGGCGTCAAGGGGGAAATGGTCCAAATGGGGAACACGGAAGCGATAGGAGGGGCCGCTACGTCCGTCGGAACAGGCTGGCCAGGAACTGCAGCAGGAACAAGAACACGCCGATGCCGACGATGATGCGCAACGCCTCGGCCAGGACCGGGGGCAGCAGGCTCATCGCCAGGTCCACCAGCATGATGATCAGCAGCAGGCTGAGAATGGCGTAGAGGATGGAACGAAGGGGGGCGTTCATGGCGCGATCTCTTTCGGCAGTGGGCCAGGACGGGATGAACCGGGACCGGTTTCGGTGCGGCCCTCTGTCGGGCTGGCGCGTCGGATCACGGCCGCGGCCGCTTGGCCGAGAAACGCGACGAAGACCAGGCCCGCCAGCAACGGCGGCAGGGCGCCGATCACCGGCGGTAGCACCTGCATCGCCAGGTCCGTCAGGGGAACCAGCAGCAACAGAACGACAGTGACCGACAGTAGATTATGCAGGGCGTTCAACACCGACGACCTCAGGCGTTCTGTGATGGACCGTGGCGGCCCACCCCGTGATCCGTTCGGACGGCTTCAAAATCCGTTCCCGGGTAACGAAATCGGGAAATAGCGGGGTCGGTTTCACCGTCAACCGGCAGGCCGGCCAAAGCGCTAGGGAGGGCGCCGGAATGCCTATCCGCGACGTCCGGTCCACCTCCGCCGGGTGAGGGGCGTATCAGCGTGGTGGATGACGAAAGAGGGGGCCCACGGTCGCGCGGGTGAACCTTCCGCCGTTGGTGATAGGACCCTGCGGCAAATGGCGCTGTCCGTGGCCCTTGGCCATTCGCGATCAGGCGCTGGTCCCTTATCGCAAGGGAAAATGGCCTCATTGCGGCGCGGAAGCCGTAACATTACAGTCAAATTTTCTTGGCAATGGTTGCCTTGCTGGGAAAATTCCCCAGCAAGGCAATAATTCGCCGCCCGCCTGCGCTGAAATAGCCCATTGCCACTTTCCGCCAAAGGTGCGATTTCGCGCTTCCTTGTTTTTGCGGTGCAATGCACGGGTGCGTCATCGCGCCACGGTTTCTTAACCTTGACCCGTGCGGCGCCAAACGGCGTGTGGAGTATCCAGGGTGCGTTTTCGCCGCTTTCTTTCCGGTTCGGGCCACGGGCTGCAGTGGTTGGGTGCCACCCTTCTGCTGGTCGCCGTGGTCGCCATGATCGTGATCCGCGAGAGTGACGTTGCGCCGGCCGTGGCGGCGACGGCGCCCCAGGCCGATCCCGCCCCGGGCACCTTCCAGGTGACACCGGGCCAGTGGGCGACGCTGGGGATGGAGGCCGTGACCCCGCACCCCTTCCAGACCCATATCGACACCGATGGCCGGGTGGCGGCCAATGATGAGGCGACCACCCCGGTCTATTCCCCAGTCACCGGCCAGGTGGGCACGGTGGTGGCCCGTGTGGGCGATCATGTGGCCAAGGACGCGGTCCTGATGACGGTGGAGGCCGCCGACATCGCCCAGGGCCGCAGCGACCTGGCCAGCGCCGCCTCGGCGGTCGCGGCGGCCGATGCCCAACTGCGCCAAGCCCGCGCCACGGAGCAGCGGCAGCACGACCTCTACCAGGCCGATGGTGGCGCGTTGAAGGACTGGCAGCAGTCCCAGGCCGATCTGGTGACGGCGGAAACGGCGGCGCGCACCGCGCATGCCGCCCTGGCCGCCGTGCGGGACCGCTTGCGCGTTTTGGGCCGCACGCCGCAAGAGATCGCCGCCTTGGCGAACGACGGTGCCGCCCTCGCGCCCACGCCGGTGCGCGCACCCATCGCCGGCACGGTGCTTCAGCGCCAGGTGGCCCCGGGCCAGTATGTCAATGGCGCCGCCAGCGGCGGCGCCGTCGCCTTCACCATCGCCGACCTGTCCTCGGTCTGGCTGCTGGCCAATGTGCGCGAGGCCGACGCCCCGGCCGTCGCGGTGAGGCAAGAGGTGGAGGCGCGGGTGCCCGCCTATCCCGCCCGGGTGTTCCGCGGCCATGTGACGGCGGTGGCGCCGGCCCTGGATCCCGCGACGCGGCGCCTGGCGGTGCGCGTCACCTTGGATAACGCCGATGGCGCCCTGAAGCCGGAGATGATGGCCACCGTGCGCCTGGTCTCCACCCCGGCCACGCCCGTCCTGGCCGTGCCCGAACGGGCGGTGATCCATGAGGGCGACGAAGCGCGCGTTTGGGTGGCCGATGCCAGCCATCACACCCTGGCCCTGCGCACCGTCACCCTGGGGCGGCAGCAGGACGGCCTGGTGGAGGTGCTGAACGGCCTGAAGGCGGGGGACAGCGTGGTGACCAAGGGCGCCCTGTTCATCGACCGCGCGGCGCAGGGCGACTGACATCATGAACAAGGTCGTCATTTTCGCGCTACGCCAGCGCGTCCTGATGCTGGCGGCGTTGGCCGCCCTGCTGGTGGTGGGTGTGGGTGCTTTCCTGCACCTGAACATCGAGGCGTATCCCGACCCGGTCCCCCCCATGGTGGAGATCGTGACCCAGAACAGCGGCCAGTCGGCCGAGGAGATCGAGCGCTACATCACCGTGCCCATCGAGGTGCAGATGGCCGGCATCCCCCATGTCACGGCCATCCGCTCCGTCTCCCTGTTCGGCCTGTCCGATATCAAGATCCAGTTCACCTACGACTTCACCTATGACGAGGCGGTGCAGCGGGTCACCAACCAGCTGTCGCAGCTGTCCAACCTGCCGTCGGGCGTGCAGCCGGCCATTTCGCCGGAAAGCCCCATCGGTGAAATCCTGCGCTATCAGGTGGTGGGCCCGCCGGGCTATTCCGTCACCGATCTCAAGACCCTGCAGGACTGGGTGCTGCAACGGCGGTTCAAGGCGGTGCCGGGCGTCATCGACGTTTCGGGCTGGGGCGGCAAGACCAAGGCCTATGAGGTGACGGTGGACCAGCGCAAGCTGACCGCCTATGGCCTGACCATCCCGGGCGTGCTGCAGGCCCTGAACAACGCCAACATCAATGTCGGCGGCCAGACGGTGAACATCGGCGACCAGGCCATGGTGGTGCGGGGCGTCGGCCTGATTCATTCCGCAGATGATATCCGCGGCACCATGTTGGCCGCCAACGGCGGCTCGCCGGTGCTGGTGGGCGACGTCGCCACCGTCACCGTGGGTAACCAGCCGCGCCTGGGCATCGCCGGCCGTGACGACCAGGACGACATCGTCCAGGGCATCGTGCTGATGCGGCGGGGGGCGGAGAGCAAGCCGACCATCCTGGCCGCCAAGGCGGAGATGGAGAAGATCAACAATTCCGGCATCCTGCCGCCGGGCGTGTACCTCAAGACCATTTACGACCGGTCGGACCTGATCGACCTGACCACCCATACCGTGATGCACAACATGGTCATGGGCATCGTCCTGATCTTCTTCGTGCAGTGGCTGTTCCTGGGCGATTTGCGCAGCGCCGTCATCGTGGCGGCCACGGTGCCCTTCGCCTTGTTCTTCGCCATCCTGATCATGACCCTGCGGGGGGAGTCCGCCAACCTGCTGTCGGTGGGCGCCATCGACTTCGGCCTGATCGTGGATGCCACCGTCATCATGGTGGAGAACATCTTCCGTCACCTGGCGCAGCCGCCCAAGGATCGGTTCGCCAAGGCGTCCATCCTGCACAGCGTGCGGCAGGACGTGATCCTGAAGGGCCGCTTCGGCGTCATCGCCAACTCGGCCGTCGAGGTCAACCGGGCGATCTTCTTCTCCGCCGCCATCATCATCGCCGGTTTCGTGCCGCTGTTCACCCTGTCGGGGGTGGAGGGCCACATCTTCGGGCCCATGGCCAAGACCTACGCCTACGCCATCGCCGGCGGCCTGATCGCCACCTTCACCATTTCCCCCGCCTTGAGCGCCATCCTGCTGCCTGAACAGGTGCGGGAGCACGACACTGTGGTGGTGCGGGTGCTGCACCGCTTCTATCCCCCCCTGTTGCGGATGGCGCTGGCCAACCGGCGTCTGGTGCTGGCCGTGGCCAGCGTGCTGATGCTGCTGGCCATCGCCTGCACCCGCTTCATGGGCATGGAGTTCCTGCCGCACCTGGAAGAAGGCAACCTGTGGATCCGCGCCAACCTGCCCCTGTCCATCTCGCTGGAGGCGGGGACGGAGGCGGTGGACGGCATCCGCCGGGTCATCAAGTCCTACCCCGAGGTGGAGACCGTCATTTCCCAGCACGGGCGCCCCGATGACGGCACCGACGCCACCGGCTTTTTCAACGCGGAATTCTTCGTGCCGCTGAAGCCCTTCGACAACTGGCCCAAGGGCTGGGACAAGGAGCGCCTGACCCGCGATATCGAGGCCAAGCTGAGCGACCGCTTCCCCGGCATCGAGTTCAACTTCTCCCAGTACATCGAGGACAATGTGGAGGAGGCGGCCAGCGGCGTTAAGGGCGAGAACTCGGTCAAGCTGTTCGGCAACGACCTGGAGACGCTGGAAAAGACCGCTAACCATATCAAGCAGGTGATGTCCACCGTCCCGGGCGTGACCGACCTGGGCGTGTTCAAGTCGCTGGGCCAGCCCACGATCAAGATCACGGTGGACCGGGCCAAGGCCGCCCGCTACGGCCTGGCGACGGGTGACGTCAACGCCGTCGTCCAGGCCGCCATCGGCGGGCAGGCGGCCGGCAACCTGTATGAGGATGGCAGCGACCGCAATTTCCCCATCGTGGTGCGGTTGTCGCCCGAGGATCGTGGCAGCCTGGACGCCATCCGCCACATCACCGTCGGGACGACCGCGCTGGGCACGGGCACCGCGCCCATTCCCCTGGCCGACGTGGCCGATATCAGCATGGTGTCCGGCGCGTCCTTCATCTACCGCGAAGGGCAGGGGCGCTACATTCCCATCAAGTTCAGCGTGCGCGGACGCGACCTGGGCGGCGCCGTGCTGGAGGCGCAGCAGAAGGTGGCGGACCAGGTGCAACTGCCCGGCGGCTACCGCCTGGAATGGGTGGGCGAGTTCGGCAACCTGCAGGACGCGGTGCGCCGCTTGGCGGTGGCCGTGCCGGTCAGCCTGGTGCTGATCTGCGTGCTGCTCTACCTCAACTTCTCCTCCATGACCGACACGCTGCTGGCGGCCAGTGTCATGCCCATGGCGCTGATCGGCGGCATCTTCATCCTGGCCGTCACGGGCACGCCCTTCTCCATCTCCGCCGCCATCGGCTTCATCGGCCTGTTCGGCATCTCGGTGATGGAGGGGATCATCGTCATCTCCTACTTCAACCAGTTGGTCCATGCCGGCATCGAACGGTCGGCGGCCCTGGTGAAGGCGGCGGAGACGCGCCTGCGCCCCGTGATGATGACATGCATCGCCGCCTGCGTCGGCCTGTTGCCGGCGGCCCTGTCGCACGGCATCGGGTCGCAGGTGCAGCGCCCGCTGGCCATGGTGGTGGTCGGCGGCATCCTTCTGGCCCCCGTCCTCATCCTGGTGGTCCTGCCCGTGCTGATCAGCCTGTTCTCCAGCCGCACCGCGCTGCCGAGCCCAGCGGTGGAGGCTGAATGATGCGCCGCGCCCTTACCCTCATCCCCGCCCTGTGCCTGGCCGCCTGCGCTGTCGGGCCCGACTACCAGACGCCCGCCGCCCCGCCGCCGCAGGCGCTGGCCGCCCCGCCCCAGGTGGCCGGGCAGGCCCTGCTGGCCGGCCGGGACATCCCGGCCGACTGGTGGGCGCTGTACAAGTCGCCGGCGCTGGACGGCCTGGTGCGCGAGGCCATGGCCCACAACCCGGACGTGGCCGCCGCCCAGGCGGCGCTGCGGGTGGCGCGGGAAAACGCGCTGGCCAACGTCGGTTCTTTCTTCCCGTCCGTCACCGGCAGCTTCCAGGCGACACGGCAGAAAGACCCCACCGGCACCGTCGCGCCCACGGCCGCCAACAACGCGCCGCAACTGAACCTGTTCACGCCGCAGCTCTCCATCTCCTACAGCCCCGACCTTTGGGGCGGCACCCGGCGGGCGCAGGAGGCGTTGGACGCGACGACGGAGGGCCAGCGCTTCCAGACGGAGGCGACCTACCTGACGCTGACCGCCAACGTGGTGGTGGCGGCGGTGACGGAGGCCAGCCTGCGTGGACAGGTGGCCGCCACGCAATCCATCATCGCCGACGCGGACAAGGCGCTGACCATCCTGCGCCACCAGCGGGAACTGGGCCAAGTTTCGGCGGCCGACGTCGCGGCCGGCGAAACCGCCCTGGCGCAAGCCCAGCAAGGGCTTCCGGCCCTGGAAAAGCAGTTGGAACAGCAGCGGCACCAGTTGAACGCCCTGCTGGGCCGCATGCCGGCCGACCCGACGCCGGAGACGTTCCAACTGTCGGACCTGACCTTGCCGGCGGAACTGCCCTACAGCCTGCCGGCACGGCTGGTGGAGCAGCGGCCGGACATCCGCCTGGCGGCGGCCAACCTGCATGCCGCCAGCGCCAATGTCGGCGTGGCCATCGCCGATCGCCTGCCCAACCTGACGCTCAGCGGGGCGACAGGTTCCAGCGCCTCGGCCATCAACAGCCTGTTTTCCCCTGGCAACGGCTTCTGGAATTTCGGCGCCACCCTGACGCAGCCGATCTTCGACGGCTTCAGCCTGATGCATAAGGAACGGGCGGCGCGGGCGGCCCTGGACCAGGCGGCGGCGCAGTATCGCTCCACCGTCGTTCTCGCCTTCCAGAACGTGGCCGACACCCTGTCGGCGCTGAAAAGCGATGGCGACGCCCTGGCCGCCGCCCAGCGGGCCGACGCGGCGGCGGCCCACAGCCTGGCCCTGGCCCGGCGCCAGCTGGAACTGGGCGCGGTCGCGCCCTCGGTCGTGCTGGCGGCCCAGCAGGCGGCGGCGCAGGCGCGCATGGCCCTGGTGCAGGCGGAGGCGGCGCGCCTGATGGACACGGCCGCCCTGTTCCAGGCCCTGGGCGGCGGTTGGTGGAACGTGCCGCCGGCGGAAGCCGGGGGAGAGGGGGGCCATGCCGCCACTCCAGGCGGAACCTAACCTTTCGTTGATTATCTTGTGTTGGAACTATTAACGAACGGGAAACCTATTTCCGGCACCGTCTTGTCGCAGTGACGATTTGTCACGGACGACAGGACGGGGCTGGCTGTGCGCACTTCTACCCAGACGATCGGGCCCCTGCTGATGGTGGCCGTGCTTGGCGTGTCCGCTGGCGCGCCTGCCCGCGCCGGGGAGGGCGGGCCGCGTGAAATGACGGCCGATCGGCCGGACAAGACCGAGGTCCCCTACACCATCGATCCCGGCTATATCCAGATCGAGGCGGACATCGCCAGCCACAACCGCGATTTCTATAACGACGACGGCACGCGGCGGCGCGAAACCGTCTACATGGCGCCCAACATCCGCATCGGGGTCTGGGACGATACCGAACTCAGCATCATCGCACCGGCCTACACCGTCATGGCGCTGTCGGAACGGGATGGCGGCCATACCCGGATCCATGGCTGGTCGGACATGACCGTCCGCGCCAAGGTCAATCTCTGGGGTAACGATGGCGAGGGCGCCACCGCCCTGGGCCTCATTCCCTTCATCAAGCTGCCCGTCGCCGCCCAGGCCCTCGGCAACGGTGCGGTGGAGGGGGGCGTCGGCCTGCCCTTTTCCCTGAAGCTGGCGGGGGAATGGGAGTTGGGGGCGCAGGCCACGCTGTCCTTGAATCGCAACGCCATCGGCAACGGCTATGATCCGGACTTGGCCTTGTCCGCCGTTCTCAGCCATCCCCTGGGGGCGGCTCTGGACGGCTATGTCGAATTGTTCGGCGAACGGCAGACGGGCCCCGATGCCGCCACGGTCGCCACGCTGGACTTGGGCCTCACCTACCAGGTGACAGCGACCTTCTCCCTGGATTGCGGCGTGAATATCGGCCTCACCAAGGCGGCGGATGATCTGAACCCCTTCGTCGGCTTCACGATCCGCTTCTGACGCGTCCCCCTTTTCGACCTCGACACCCCGTGCAAACCGGCGGAGGCCCATCCCATGAAACTCGCGCACAAACTGATCCTGGCGTCCGCCTTGAGCGTGCTGTTGATCCTGGTGATCGCGGCTGTCTTCACGCTGACGCTGGGCCGGCTGGCCGAGAGCAAGGCGACGCTGACCGGCACCGCCGCCGTGGCCGCCAAGTCGGTGCGTGCCGTCTCGGCCGGCAATGACCTCTATGCCATCGTCGCGGATGCGGAGATCAACCACAACCTGGATGAAACCCGTGTGGATTGGGCGGCCAGGAAGCAGAGCATCCTCGAAATGTTCAAGGAGCTGCGTGTCGAAGCCGACCTGCCGGAAGAGAAGACCGCGTTGGATGGCGCCGAAGCGGGACTGCGGGAGTACATCACCATCTTTGAACAGGAGATGTTGCCGGCGCTGGAGAAAAGCGACGTGCTGACGACGGCCATGCGGGAACTGGACGGGAAGGTGGACGCCGCGCGGGACCAGATGACCCAGAACCTGGAGAAGATGGCGGCCCTGAACCTCAAGCAGTCGGAGGAGGCGGAAATGGCGTTCGACGCCGCCTCCGCCCAGGGCCATGCCACCGGCCTGACGTTCGCCGGTATCGCCACGGTGCTGACCTTGGTCCTGTCCTGGGTCATGGGCCGGTCCATCACCCGCCCCGTGGACCTGCTGCGCGGGGTGATGGAAAGCATGGCCGGCGGGGCGCGGCGGCTGGAGGTGCCGGGCACGGCCCGGGGCGATGAGATCGGCGCCATGGCCCGCGCGGTCGAGGTGTTCAAGGAAAGCCTGATCCAGGGCGATGCCCTGGTGGCCGAGCAGGAGACGCTGAAGGCGCAGGCGGAGGCCCACCGCAAGGCGGCCATGGCCAACGCCGCCGACACCTTCGAGGCCACGGTGCGGGGCGTGGTGGACAAGGTGGCCGTCGCCGCCGGCGGCATTCAGGTGACAGCGCGTGAGCTGGGTGTGGCGGCCAAGGAAAGCCTGCGCCAGACCACCACCGTGTCGGCCGCCGCCAGCCAGTCCGCCGGCAATGTGCGCAGCGTGGCGACGGCCAGCGAGGAACTGTCCTCCTCCATCGGCGAGATCAGCCGTCAGGTGGAGAATTCCGCCATCATCGCGCGTGAGGCCGTGGTCCAGGTGGACGCCACCCGGGGCACGGTCGACGGCCTGTCGGAGGTGGCCAAGCGTATTGGCGCCGTCGTGCAGTTGATCAGCGATATCGCCGGCCAGACCAACCTGTTGGCGTTGAACGCCACCATCGAGGCGGCCCGGGCGGGGGAGGCCGGCAAGGGCTTCGCCGTCGTGGCGTCGGAGGTGAAGGCCTTGGCCAGCCAGACATCCAAGGCCACGGAAGAGATCGCGGCCCATGTCGCCGCCATCCAGGGGGCCAGCGGCGAGGCCGTGGCCGCCATCGGCGACATCGGCGGCACCATCCGCCGCATTGACGAGATCGCCTCCATCATCGCCGCCGCCGTGCAAGAGCAAGGGGCGGCCACCCAAGCCATCGTCACCAATGTGGGCGAGACGGCGCGGGCCACGGAGGAGATCACCGAGAACATCTTCGGTGTCAACGAACGGGCGCAGACGACCGCCAACGCGTCGGCGCAGGTGGAAGAGTCCTCGGCCGAGCTGTCCGCCGAGGCCGAGGTGCTGCGCGCCCAGGTGGACGCCTTTTTGGCCCAGTTGCGGGCGGCATAAAGGGGACCTCGGCCGGAAAGGGCGACCCTGTCCTTCCCCTAAAGGGTCATGGGACCGTTAACATCCGGCAAGACCCGCCTTGCTTGCCGAGCCTGGATGATAGCGTTATCATCACACCAATTCGCAGCCCGGATAATTCACCGACAGGACGGGGAAGGGGCGGCGGATTTCCTGTCCGGCTTTAGGGAGGCCCGGGTGGGATGGTGCCGCGTCCAAGAAGACCTATGATAAGAACAAGGGACTCCATGAAGCATCGTCAGGCCCTTCTGGCGTCCGTGGCGCCGGTGCTCCTTTTTGCGGCCTTGGCTCCGATATCCGCGTCCGCGCGGCAGGCCGCCCCCCACAGACGTCCCCGCAAGAGGCATCCTCCACCGTGACAGACAGCGCCCGCGGCGTCGCCCACCCCGAGCTGTGGCCGGCCGCCAAGAGCAAGGGGCTGGTGGACGCCAAGACCGAAGCCTTCGTGACCGCCCTGATGGCCAGGATGAGCCTGGAGGACAAGGTCGGCCAGATGATCCAGGCCGACATCTCCACCGTTACGCCGGCGGACCTGAAGGATTATCCCCTGGGCTCCATCCTCGCGGGGGGCGACAGCGCGCCCGCCGGTGGCGACGACCGTGCGGGTCCGGAACGCTGGGTGGAGACGGCGCGCGCCTTCCGCGCGGCGTCGCTGGCCGAGCGGCCGGGACATGTGGCCATCCCCATCCTGTTCGGGATCGACGCCGTCCACGGCAACAACAACGTGGTCGGCGCCACGCTGTTCCCTCACAATTCCGGTCTGGGCGCCGCCCATGAACCCGCCCTGATGCGACGCATCGGCGTCGCCACGGCGCAGGAGACGGCTGCCGCGGGCATCGACTGGGCCTTCGGTCCCACCCTGGCCGTGCCGCAGGACCACCGCTGGGGCCGCACCTACGAAGGCTATTCCGAGGACCCGGAGATCGTGCGCCAGTACGCGGGCGAGGTGGTCCTGGGCCTGCAAGGGCAGGCGGGGGCCGGCCAGGCGCTGCAGCATGGCCATGTCGCCGCCTCGGCCAAGCATTTCCTGGGCGATGGCGGCACCACCGACGGCATCGACCAGGGGGATACGGACGTCAGTGAGGCTGACCTGATCCGCATCCACGCGGCAGGTTATCCGGTGGCGATCAATGCCGGGGTCATGACGGTGATGGCCAGCTTCTCCAGCTGGCAGGGGGTCAAGGCGCATGGCAACAAATCACTGCTGACCGATGTGCTGAAGGGGCGCATGGGCTTTGACGGCTTCGTCGTCAGCGACTGGAACGGCCATGGCCAGGTGCCGGGCTGCACGGCGGAGTCCTGTCCCGCGGCCATCCAGGCCGGCATCGACATGATCATGGCCCCGAACGATTGGAAGGCCCTGTTCACCAACACCGTGGCCCAGGTGAAGGCGGGCGCCATCCCCATGGCGCGCATCGATGATGCCGTGCGCCGCATCCTGCGGGTGAAGGCCAAGCTGGGCCTGTTCGAGGCCGCGCGGCCGTTCGAGCTGAAGGACGGCGTCATCGGCAATGCGGAGCACCGCGCCCTGGCGCGGGAGGCGGTGCGCAAATCCCTGGTGCTGCTGAAGAACAACGGCAAGGTGTTGCCGCTCAAGGCGAAATCCCGTGTGCTGGTGGTGGGGGACGCCGCCAACGATATCGGCCGCCAGGCTGGGGGCTGGACCCTGTCCTGGCAGGGGACCGGCAACAAGAACAGCGACTTCCCTGGGGCCGCCTCGATCTATGAGGGCATCCGGCAGGCGGTGACGGCCGGCGGCGGAACGGTGGACCTCAGCGCCGACGGTAGTTTCACTACCAGGCCGGACGTGGCCGTGGTGGTGTTCGGCGAACTGCCCTATGCGGAGTTCCAGGGCGACATTCCCAGCCTGGAGTTCCAGCCGGGCGACAAGCAGGATTTGGCCCTGCTGAAAAAGCTGAAGGCCGAAGGCATCCCTGTCGTCGCCGTCTTCCTGTCCGGCCGGCCGCTGTGGGTGAACCCGGAGATCAACGCGTCGGACGCCTTCGTCGCCGCCTGGTTCCCGGGGTCGGAGGGCGGCGGCGTGGCCGACGTCCTGGTGGGTGATGCCCAGGGCCGGCCGCGGTACGACTTCACGGGCAAGCTCTCCTATTCCTGGCCCAAGACGGCGGCCCAGGCGACGCTCAACCATCTGCGCCAGCCCTACGACCCATTGTTCCCCTTCGGCTACGGCTTGCGCTACGCCGATGCCAAGGCCACCACCGTGCCGTTGTTGCCGGAGGTGTCCGGGGTGGACGCGGCCGCGGCCAACGTCGACACCTATTTCGTGAAGGGCCGCAACCCCGCGCCCTGGGGCTTCGTGTTGCGCCAGGGGGCTTCCACGGTGCCCGTGCTGGGCGACGGCACGGCGACGGAGGTCGCGGGGTCCCTGGCGGTGAAGCCGATTGACGCGGGCGGCATCCAGGGCGCCGGGCGGCAGTTGAGCTGGACCGGCAAGGGTGAGGCCGCCATCGCCGTGACCGGCAGCACGCTGGACCTGACGCGCCAGGCCAACGGCGCCCTGTCGCTGCAGGTGGATTACCGCGTCGATGAGGCGCCGGCCGGCACCGTGTGGCTGGCCTCCGGCACGGGTCCGGGCAACCCGGGGGCCCTGGACCTGACATCGGTCCTGAAGTCGGCGCCGGTGGGGCAGTGGCAGACCCTCAAGGTCAAGCTGTCCTGCTTCAAGCTGGCGGGCGCCGACCTGTCCAAGGTCACCACGCCTTTCGCGCTCAGCACCAGCGGCACCTTGCGCCTGTCGCTGGCCACCGTGCGGCTGTCGGCCGACCCGGCGGGGGCCATCTGCCCCGGGCATTGATTCTCGAATAAATTAAGATGATTTATGAAATAGAACCCGGCCTTCGGGTTCATGTGGGAGGACCCTTGCAATGAAGAAACTGACCGTCGCCGCCGCCCTGATGCTGACGGGCTTGGCCGCCGCCCTTCCGGCCGTGGCCGAGGATAACAAGCCGCCCAGCGCGGAGCAGGTGGCCAAGTGGCACCAGGAGGAAGAGGACAGGCTGCACACCGACTTCGGCTACCTGAACCGCTATGCCGCCGATGATGAGAAACTGAAGGCCACGCCGGGTTCCGTGCGCGTGGTGTTCATGGGGGACAGCATCACCCAGGTCTGGATCGACAAGATGCCGGACTTCTTCACCAACGGTTACATCGACCGGGGCATCAGCGGCCAGACCACGGCGCAGATGCTGCTGCGCTTCCGCCAGGACGTCATCGACCTGAAGCCGAAGGTCGTCCACATCATGGCCGGCACCAATGACCTGGCCCAGAACTGGGGCCCGGTGTCGCCGCAGCAGCTCAAGAACAACATCATGAGCATGGTGGAACTGGCGCAGAAGCACGGCATCCAAGTGGTGCTGGCCGGCATCCCGCCGGCGCTGGATTTCCCCTGGCGGAAGGGGCTGGACCCGGCGCCCAAGGTCGCCGCGCATAACGCCTGGCTGAAGGACTACGCCGCCAAGGTCGGTGCCCTGTACGTCGATTACAAGGACGTGGTGGGCGACGGCAAGGGCGGCTTCAAGGA
Source organism: Nitrospirillum goiasense (assembly GCF_034427435.1). Lineage (NCBI taxonomy): Bacteria > Pseudomonadati > Pseudomonadota > Alphaproteobacteria > Rhodospirillales > Azospirillaceae > Nitrospirillum > Nitrospirillum goiasense. Next base: position 52,150 of record NZ_JAXQNP010000003.1, read on the forward strand.
CGGATATGCGCTGGATGGCATCCATCCCACCCTGACCGGCTACCAGGCCATGGCGCCCCTGGCCGACAAGACGGTGAAGGAAGCGCTGGTCAAGGCCAAGTAAGCGCCGCCGCTGGACGATGGTGGAAAAACGCCTGAAGTCAGGTTGCTTCGGGCGTTTTTCTTTTACGCCGCATCCGCCAGCGCCGCCTTCGGGGTGTGGCGCAGGGGCAGGGACAGGGTGCGGAAGGTGGCGGCGCGCCAGACCCACTCCAGGGGGCCGTAGCGGTAGTGACGCAGCCACCAGTGGGCGACGGCGCACTGCAGGATGACGAAGGCGATGCCGCTGGCCACGCTGTAGAACGGGCCCATGACGCGGTAGAGCCCCAGTCCGTAGCCGTAGAACAGCGGCACGAAGACCAGGGCCTGGGTCACATAGCAGGTTAGGCTCATGCGCCCGAAGGAGGCGAGCGCCCGCACCGGCGCCAGCGCCTGGATGCGGGGATACAGCAGGACGAAGCCGCTGGCCCAAATGGCCATCTGCGCCAGCCCGCAATAGGCGCTGGCCAGGTTCGTCACCTCATAGGCCGTCATGGTCGGCAGGCCGGCCCCCTCGGCCAGGCGCTTCAGGGGATAGAGCACGGCGAAGGCGAGGGCGCCGCTGGCCAGGATGCCTTGCAGCAGGCGGCGGTGCTGGGCGGCCCGCTCCAGGATGTGGTTGCGCCCCACGACCAGGCCCACCAGGAACAGGCCCATCATCTGCAGGTAACGGCCGGTCTCGAGGGTCCAGAAGGTGCGGGCCAGCACGCCCTGCCACAGGTTGGCCTTAACCACGTCCCAGAAGCCGCCGTTGGCATAAATGGGCATCAGCCCCTCATACACCGTCCAGTGGAAGGGGACGGGCGGGGTGGGGGCGGTGCCGCCCAGCAGGCCCGCCACCTGCCACAGGGTGGGCGGCTGGATCAGCAGCACGGCCGCCAAGGCCAGCAGGGCCCGGTCGCCCAGGCGGTGCAGCAGCACCAGCGGCGCACCCATGACCGCCAGGATGGTCAGGATGTCGCCGCAGTAGATCAGGCCGTGCAGATAGCCGATGGCGAACAGCACGGCCAGCCGCCACAGGAAGCGCGCGGACGCGCTGCCCTCCCGCCGTGACCAGCTGCCCAGGATCAGGGAGAAACTGATGCCGAACATCAGAGCGAAGATGCCATAGGCCTTGCCGGCGAACAGGAAAAAGGCCGCGTCGTGCGCCGCCGTGTCAAACGGCTTCAGCCAAGGCGGGGGACGGCCGCGTCGCTCAGGAAGTCGAAATGCTCGATGGTGTGCAGCAGGAACAGACCCACCAGGGCCGTTCCCCGCAAGGCGTCGATGACGGTGATGCGGTTGTTCGACCCGGTTGCGGCCGATCCCGGTGCGCTCCCCGATGCACTCATATCAGGCCATCCTGTTGTTATTTTATCCCCTGGCCGGCCACCTCCCGGGAAATGCCAGCGTTGTCATGCTGCCACCGGCCGGTCGGCGCGGCAATGCCGCTTGATGAGATCGCGGTGGGTGGGCAGGGCGTCGGCCATGCGCCGGATGGCCTCGCGGATGCGGACCAGGCGCGCCGTCAGCGTGAAAGGCCGGCCATGCCAGCCGACAGGCCTGACGGACCGGCTTGTGCGGTGCCGAAAGATGGCCGCGGCCGCAGCCCATGCCGGTAAATCTGCTGGATCAGGTCGCGGTGGCGGGGCAGGGCGGCCAAGGCCTGCGTCGTCCCCGCGCGGATGGCCGCGAAATGCCGGCGCGCCTCGTCCTTGTGGCGGAAGGCGCCGGCCTGGGCGGTGAGGTCGGTGCCATACTCCATGCCATACAGGACGAAGCGCCAACTGGCCTCGCTGAAGGTGTCGAGGTTGAGGTCGAAGTCCAGCCCTTCCGGCGGGCGATGGCGCCAGCGGTCCAGCAAGTCACGCAGCGTGTCGGGCAGCGTGGCGGCGTCGGCGTTGTCGCGCCAGAAGGCGGTGTCGGTGCGCCGGGTCAGGCAATAGTGCAGCTTCAGGAAGTCCGCGGCCCGTTCATAGCGCTGCCGCATGACGCGGTTGAACTGCCGCGCCGCCGTGGCCATGTCGCCCGCCCAAGGGAACAGGCTGGTCAGCAGCACGGCCGCCACCTCGATCATGACGATGCCGGTTGACTCCAGCGGTTCGAAGAAGCCCCCAGATAGGCCGATGGCCACGCAGTTGCCCACCCAGGGCTTTGGGCGGAAGCCCGCCTCGAAACGGAAGGTGCGGGCCGTCTTGCCGTTTGCGGCCGGCCCGATGTAATCGCGCAGCACCTGTTCGGCCCGCGTGTCGTCGGTATGGTCGGAGGAATAGACATGGCCGGTGCCACGCCGGCTTTCCAGCCCAATGTCCCAGGTCCAGCCGGCCTCCTGCGCCGTGGAGAGGGTGTAGCTGGGGATGGGCGCGTCCGGACGGTCGTAGGGGACCTGCAAGGCGACGGCGCGATCGCAGAACAGCCACTGTCGGCAGGATTGATAGGGGGATTTCAGCGCCTGGCCGATCAGTTGGGCGGTGAACCCGGTGCAGTCGATGTAAAGGTCGGCTGTGAGGGGGCCGTGCTGGTGCGTGAGGACGCCGGCGACGGTGCCATCCTCCGCCAGGGGAACGGCGTCCACAGTATCGACGACATGGCGCACGCCCAGGTCGATGGCCACGGTGCGCAACAGCCGCGCGAACTTCACGGCGTCGAAATGATAGGCGTAGTTCAGGGCCCCGGCGTAGTCCGCCTCGCCCGGTCGTTTGGGGGCCAGGCTGGCATCAGCCACGCCCTTCTGCACCGTCACCGCCGCGTCGATGCCGATGTCATCACCGGCATGGCCCAGAAGCCAGTACGGCAGCAGGTCCATGCCCTCAGGGGTGATGGCGGATTCGAAGGGGTGGAAATAATGGCTGCGGCCGGGCGTGTTGGGCGGGCGAACCCAATGGTCGAAGCGGATGCCCTGCTTGAAGGTCGCCTCGCTCTCGCGCATGAACACCGACTCATCGATGCCGATGCGGCGCAGTGTCCGCTGGATGCTGGGAAAGGTGCCTTCGCCCACGCCCAGGATGCCGATATCAGGGGATTCCACCAGGCTGATGCGGGCGCCGCCCGGCTGGGAAATGGCCAGCGTACGGGCGAGGTAGGCGGCTGTCAGCCAGCCCGCGGTGCCGCCGCCGACGATCAGCACGTCGCGCACGGGTGGTGACCCGGTGTCCCTCGATCCCATGCTCTGCGTCATCCTTCCGCCCTCCCCTTGATGGCAGAAACCCCCGGCCCATGACAGGCCGGGGGTTCGGTTACCAACGAACGATCATCCGCGAGCGGAGGATCAGTAGTTGAAGCGCAGCACCGCGGAGTAGCGGCGGTCCGCCACGAACCAGCTGCGACCGTATTGCTGGTCACCATAGCCCATCAGCGTCTTGGTGACGCTGTTGGTCAGGTTCTGCGCTTCGAGGGTCAGGGTGATGTGATCATCGAAGCTGTACGCGACCGAGGCGTCCAGCGTGCCGTAGTCATCCGCGAAGATGGGCAGGTTGTAGGTGACCGTCTGGCCGGCGGCGTTGGTGTAGGTGCCGTTGGTGCCGTTGGCGGTCGGGGTCAACAGGTACTTGCTGCGCCAAGTGTAGGCAAGGCGGGCCGAGATCGGGCCTTTCTCGTACATGCCGGTGATGTTGTAGTTGTAGCGCGACAGCAGGTCCACCGGCAGGCCGTTGATGCGGTTGCCCAGCATGTCGTAGGACAGGTCGCCGGGGCTCTTGCTGTAGATGTAGGTGAAGTTGGTGTCGATACCCAGGCCATCGAACGGGGCCGGCAGGAAGCTGAAGAACTTCTGCAGGCCGATCTCGGCGCCCTTAACATAGGCGGGCTGGGCGTTGAAGTAGCCGCTGACCGCCGCCGTCATGGTCCGCGACGTGCCGTCCGGCAGGGCGAAGGGCACATCCACCGACGTCACGCCGTAGGAGATGTAGTCCTTGATCTGCTTGTAGAAGCCCGCGACGTGGAACTGGCCGCCGTCAGGCATGTACCACTCGGCCGAAACGTCCAGGTTGTTGGCCAACTGCGGCTTCAGGTTCGGGTTGCCCGAGGTCGCGGTGGCGCCGGTGATGACGTGGTTGGTGTCGGTGGTCAGGCTCAACGAACCCGAGGCGTTCAGGTTGTTGAAGCTGGGGTTGGTCATGTTCTGGTAGGCGGCGAAGCGCAGGTGCACCTCGTCGTTCGGCATGAACTGCACGTTGAACGAGGGCAGGGCCATCAGGCTGTTATGCCCGCCATTGTTGGCGGTGTAGCCGCCCGGCAGGTCCGCGGTCGCCCCGTTGTACAGGATCTGGCCGGTGGGCTGCTGGATGTAACCCTGGCTGCTGTTCTCGTTGTTGACAATGCGAACGCCGAAATTGCCGTTCATCTTCCAGCCGCTGCCGAAGAGATTGTCGTCGCCGAAGCGGGCCATGGCGTAGGCGGATTCAGTGCGGGTCTTGGTATGCGACAGGTTGGCGATGGTGTAGGTCACCGGCGCCGTGGTGTCACCCGCCAAGCCGTACAGCTGGTGGATCTTGGTCAGGCTCTCCGGATAGCTCTCCAGCAGCGACCAAGCCGGGAACACGGTGGTGCCGGGCAGGTTGGTGGCGCCCCGGAAGAAGTTGCTGAAGCCCGAGACGTTGATGTCGCTGGCCGCCGCCGTGTTCAGGTACTTCCACGAGGAGGAGGGGTTCCAGGTCGGGGTAAGGCCGGTCCAGTTGTAACCGGTGACGTCGTCCTTTTCCGTCCGGTCGGCGAAGCGGGCGCCGACCTTGAACGAACGCAGGAAGCCGGTGTCGGAGACGTGATAATCGGCGTCGCCCGACCACGCCAGCTCACGGCCGATGTGGTTCTCCAGGTGGTCCATGGTCGCGTACCAGATGTAGCGCGACGGATCGGCCAACTGCGACGGGTTGCTGACGGTGATGACCGGCAGGTCGCCCGTCAGGTTGATGCCGTAGCTGGGCACCGAGGTCTGCGAGAACAGGTCGATGCGCTGCTGCTGCGACTGGGAAATCGCGTACTGGAAGTCGGAGGTGATGGTCAGGTTCTTGGTCGGCGTCCACTTCATGCCCTGAGACAGGTCGGTGGTGACGTTGTGCTGGTTGGTCAAGCCGGGGTTGGCCAGCGCCGTGCTGCCGCCCGACTCGCCGGGAAGCTGCAGCGGATCGGAGGCGGTGGAGCTCAGCTGGTTGGAGCTGAGCAGGCCACCGTTGGAGCCGAAAACGCTGTTGCTGCCGGCGGTGACGTTGACCGAGTTGCTGCCCTGGTTATAGACGCCGGCTTCCTTCGACTTGCTCCAGTAATCGGAGCGGAAGCCCGTCTGGTAGAAGGTCAGGTCGTTGTTGGGCGACCATTCCAGGGATTCATAGGCGCCCAGCCGCTTACGGTCGAACGTGCCCGAGCGCCAATCGAAGCCGCCGGGAACGTAGACGTTCTTGCCGTTGTAGGTCTGGGGGAAATAGGGTTCGACCTGGATGGTGTCGTGGCGGGTGCTGATGTCGCTGTAGGCGACGCTCGCCATGGCGCCGATCTCGCCGATGCCGGTCATCCAGCGGTTGGCGTACAGCAGCGAGCCACCCGGCTTGGTCTGGTCGATGAAATCGCCGTAGTCCGCCGACACGGAGCCGCTGAACGTCTGGTGGTCATAGTCGAACGGCATCTTGGTGCGCAGGTTCACCGACCCGCCGATGCCGCCCTCGATGACGTCGGGTGAGCCGCTCTTCAGCACGTCGATGCCGGCCAGCAATTCCGGCGGCACGTCCTCGAACAGCAGCGCGCGGCCGCCGTTGGCGCTGAAGGCCTCGCGGCCGTTCAGGGTGCTGCTGACCTGGGACAGGCCGCGCACGGTCACGCCGGAGCCTTCGACCGAGTAGTGGTCGGGGTCGCCGACGGCGGCGAAGTGGGTGATGGAAACGCCAGGGACGCGCTGCAGCACCTCGGTGACGCTGTTGTCCGGCAGCTTGCCGGCGTCATCGGCCGAAATGCTGTCCAGGATCATGTCGGCGGCCGCCTTGCGCTTGGCGGCGTCGGACACGGCGAACCGCTGCCCGGTGACGACGATTTCCTGCAGATCATCGTCCGCCGCGGCCGCGGTCTGGGCCTGGGCAAAGGAAGCGGCAGACAAAGCACCGATAACCAGCACGGACGCACCGGCCAGCACAAAGGAACGATAGGAATTCTGGGGCCAACTCATGGCGTTTCCCTTCCCTGGGTATCTTATTTATCGCGGGTCGAAGGGCCCGCGCGCTTCACCCCGGCCGCCGCATTTGGTGCGTCACGCCGTAGTCATATAAATGCATATGGAGATTCCTGCGGGCCTGCAACGGGAGAATGGTAGCGCTCACATGAAAAATGGTAGCGGTCCCTTTTTTGTCGCAGCGGATTCCGAAAAACATAATAAAAACAACACACTCAATCTTAGGTTGGTGTTGCGCGCGGGGCACAGGTCGCCTGTTCCGACCCCCGCCGAACCGCTGTCACCTGATTGTGCGCTGCGATGAACCCGCAGCGTATTTAACCATCAGGGCAGAGCGGAAAATTCCTCTATCACATTGATTATTAATAATAAACCGAGCCATTGGCCTGTTGCTTTCCCGAATTTCCAGACAAAAGGCGGGAGGGGCGCTTGGTCGCTGACGAAACCGCGGGCGGTCGTAAAGAGGTGGGAGTGCCCAAAATGTGCACCCAACAATGGCAAGGGCTATTGCTTAATAATTGTGCAATTTTGCAGATGTTGTGAATTGGCTGATAAATAGGGGAATTGCTGATGCTCCGGCGGTACTTCCCTGACCAGGGGGGGCTGATCAGGGGGCGGTGTCCATCACCTGATCAGTGCGATGACGTCCCGGAAGCGGGGATGGGTTGCACTCTCCATCCATTCGAACACGGCCATCTCGGTCGTGATGATGTCCGCCCCGTGTCGTTCCAGGCGGCGCAGGCCAGCCGCCTTGTTCCCCGCGGTGCGGGAGCCCACGGCGTCCTCCACCACATGGACTTCCCGTCCCATGGCCATCAGGCCCAGCGCCGTCTGCAGCACGCAGACATGGGCCTCGCACCCCGCCAGGATGACGGCGTGATCGGGGGGCAGGTGCGCCGCCAGGACGCTGGTGGCGTCGAACGCCATCTTCGTCGCCACCACGGCGGACTCCAGCGCCAGATCGGGCATGAGTTCCGGGACTGTCGGTCCCAGACCCTTGGGGTTTTGCTCCGTGAACACGACCGGCACGCCCATCATGCCGGCGGCGGCCAGCAAGCGGCGGGTGTTGGACAGCACGACGTCGGCATCCAGGAGGGCCGGGATCAGGCGGGTTTGCAGGTCGATCACCGCCAGCGTGCTGCGGCTTGGGATGAGACGGGGCACGGGTGATGCTTCTCAGGTCGGATGACGGTCAGGTTCACTATGGTGCCCGCCGTCGTCGCCGGGCAAGGAAGCGATCGGTTGATAACGGTAACAGCGATAGTGGATTGATTTGATATCGTTGACGGGTATGATCCGCCAGCATCGTTGTGATCATATAAATATGCCCTCGGCGCGCCCCTTGTTATGGGCGCCGGGGCGTTTAGGCCGGGACGGCGTCCGCGCCGATCTTCAATAATCAGCTATGGGCTTGGGAGGGCCTGCCGATGACAAGCGTTCTGGACACCCGCGTTCTGAATAGGGCCCCGCGCTCCAAGTCTCTGCGCTCAAGGGCTCTGCGCGCCATGGCCTTGGCCGTTCCGCTGCTGGCGGGGTTCACCCCTGTGATCCAGGCGGCCGAGAGCCGGACCGAGATGCCACGCCTGGTGCGGGAGGATGGGCGGTACGCCCTGATGGTCGATGGCGCGCCCTATCTGGTGCTGGGCGCCCAGGCCAACAATTCCAGCAATTGGCCCTCGGTGCTGCCGCAGGTTTGGCCGGCCGTGGACCAGGTACAGGCCAACACCCTGTTCATGCCCATCGCCTGGCAGCAGATCGAGCCCAAGGAAGGCCAATTCGATTTCAGCTTCCTCGACACCCTGCTGGCCCAGGCGCGGGAGCATAAGAAGCATTTGGTGCTGCTGTGGTTTGGCACCTGGAAGAACAACAGTCCGTCCTACGCCCCGGATTGGGTGAAGCTGGACAACGACCGCTTCCCTCGTGTCGTCAGTGCCAAGGGCGTCATGCGCGGTTCGCTGTCGCCGCTGGCCCCCGCCACGCTGGAGGCCGACAGGAAGGCCTTCGTCGCCTTCATGCGGCACCTGAAGCAGGTGGATGGCCAGCAGCACACGGTGCTGATGGTGCAGGTGGAGAATGAGACCGGCACCTACGGCGCCGTTCGCGACTTCCGGCCCGAGGCGCAAAAGGTGTTCGAGGGCAAGGTGCCGGCCGATCTGGTCAAGGCGCTGAACAAGGCCCCCGGCACCTGGAAGGAGGTCTTCGGCAAGGACGCGGATGAGTTCTTCCACGCCTACTTCACCGCCCGCTTCGTCGACCAGGTGGCCGCCGCCGGCAAGGCCGAATACCCCATTCCGCTGTACGTGAACGCCGCCTTGCGCGACCCGTTCAAGGACCAGGACCCGTACACCTATTCCAGTGGTGGCCCCACCTGGAACGTGCTGGATATCTGGAAGGCGGCGGCGCCCAACATCGATCTGATCGGGCCTGACATCTACGATCGCGGCTATGACTTCTACGTCAAGACCTTGGAACAGTATAAGCGGCCGGACAACGCCCTGCTGGTCGCGGAGACCGGCAACGACGCCGTCTATGCCCGCTATGTCTTCGCCACGCTGGGACACCAGGGCATCGGCTTCGCGCCCTTTGGCATCGACTACACCCGCTACGTGAACTACCCGCTGGGGGCGGCCAAGATCGACGCGGAGTCGTTGGAGCCCTTCGCCATGAACTTCAGGCTGCTGGGCGCGATGAACCGCCAACTGGCGGCCCTCAGCCTCAAGGGCAAGGTTTGGGGGGCGTCCGAGCCGACGGCCGACCACAGCAACACCCTGGACCTCGGCCCCTACAAGGCCACGGTCAGCTATGGCCTGCCGCAGTTCGGCGACGCCAAGCCCACGGGCAATGAAAAGCCCTGTGGCGGCGTGGTCATCGCCGAGTTGGCGCCCAATGAATATCTGGTGGCCGGCTATCACGCCCGCGTCGACTTCTCCCAGGCCGTCAAGGCCGGCAAGAACGGCTACATGATGGCCAGCGTGGAGGAGGGGCACTTCGATGATAGCGGCAAGTGGGTGTTCGAGCGCCTTTGGAATGGCGACCAGACCGACTACGGCCTGAACTTCACGTCGATACCCCAGATATTGAAGGTGCGGTTCGCCACCTACTGACGGGCTGTCCCGGTCAAGACGGCCTCAAGGACAGGCCCCTGCCGCCGCCCAGACTTTGGCGCGGCGGCAGGGCGTCTTGCCGACTCGCCGGCCGATGCTTGGGTCGATTTGCCGGCCCCCGCCCTTGTATTGGCGCCGCTTTAATCGGCATTTACCATGTAAAGCTGCATCAAGTCGCCGTGGGCGCCATTGGCGATCCCCGTTTTACACAAAACGGTCAGCAGGCGATTGCGCAAGTCCCAATGGTACTGCTATCACCGATCCAAACCGGCAGTGTATGCGCGGGCCCGATAAGGCGGAGCAGGAAGCGTATGGAAAAGCGGCGTGGGCGGAGTTCGCAGGGAGTCACCATTCGTGAGGTGGCGGCGCGCGCCGGCGTTTCCCCGATGACGGTGTCCCGCGTCATCAATAATGAGAATAACGTCACCCCGGCCACTTCCGCGGCGGTGATGGCCGCCATCCAGGAGCTGAAATACACGCCCAATCCCGCGGCGCGGCGTCTCGCGGGGTCTGAAACCTTCCGGATCGGCCTCCTGTACAGTAACCCCAGCGTCGCCTTCCTGAGCGAATTCCTGCTGGGCGCGCTGGATGAAAGCAGCAAGACTGGCCACCAGTTGGTGGTCGAGAAATGCGGTGCCACCGCCGCCACCGAAAAGGCGGCGCTGCAAAAGCTGTTGCAGAGCGGGGTGGACGGCATCGTCCTGCCGCCGCCCTTGTGCGAGGCCAAGAGCATCCTGGCGGACATCGCCAAGTCCGGTGTCGCCGCCGTGGCCGTGGCCGCCGGGCAGCCGGGCCCGGATGTCGCCACGGTGCGCATCGACAATTACAAGGCCGCGCACCGCATGACCCAGCACCTGCTGTCGCTGGGGCACCGCGCCATCGGCTTCATCAAAGGCCATCCCAACCAGACCGTCAGCGACCAGCGCCTGCACGGCTTCCTGGACGCGTTGAGCGAGGCGGGGCTGGACCCCAAGGCCGCGCCGGTCGAGCAAGGCTATTTCAATTATCGTTCCGGCTTGGCGGCGGCGGACAAGCTGCTGGCGCTCAAGCAGCGGCCGACGGCCATCTTCGCCGCCAACGACGATATGGCCGCCGCCGTGCTGGCCACCGCCCATCGCCTGGGTCTGAGCGTGCCCGTCGACCTGTCCATCGCCGGTTTCGACGACACGCTGATCGCCGGCACCATCTGGCCGGCGCTGACCACGGTGCGTCAGCCCATCGCCGCCATGGGCCGTGCCGCGGTCAGCATGCTGCTGGACGAGATGAAGCGTCGCCGCGGGGGCGGAGGCGGGGCGCCGGCGCAGCAACTGTTGCGCCATACGCTGGTGGAACGGGAGTCGACCGCCGCGCCCTCCAAGCCGTGAGTCTTGTGGGCTCGGGGGCCATGGTCCGGTTCCCATTGGCGCTACCCGGACAGGTGACCCCCTACGGAGTCGGGGGCGAAACCTTCGTGCGTATGCCGTCGAAATCCGGACTGGTATGGTAACGTCGCCTTGACAGCGCTTCTCGCTGGCCTCTAATGTTAGCGTTAACAAGGGCCGCCTGGCGATAATGCACCTTGGGAGGAGTTCAAGAGATGGGGTACCCGGTCGACACGCCGGTGCAGACTGCGCACGACAGCATTTTTCCCGAGGACAGCGCCCACGCGGTTCTGCTGGGCCGTATCGATGCGGGCGAGGGGCCGACGCCGGTCCTGATCCGCGACGGTGAGATTTTCGACCTGTCGGGCGTGGCCCCGACCGTGTCCGACCTGATGAACCGGCTGGAACCGGGGCAGATCCCCGAAGGCAAGAGCATCGGCCGCGTCGCCGACTGGGACCTGAAGCCGAGCTGGGCCGGTGGACAGACCATTGCCCCCGGGCGCGCCAAGCTGCTGACCCCGATCGACCTGCAGTGCATCAAGGCCGCGGGCGTCACGTTCGCCGTGTCCGCGCTGGAACGCGTGATTGAGGAGCGGGCGCGCGGCGATGCGGGCAAGGCCCTGGAAATCCGCCAGGCCCTGTCCTCCCGCGTTGGTACCGATCTGCGCCTGGTGAAGCCCGGTTCCGAGAACGCCGCCCGCCTGAAGGAGGCGCTGATCGCCGACGGGCTGTGGTCGCAGTACCTGGAGGTCGCCATCGGCCCGGACGCCGAGGTGTTCACCAAGGGCCCGACGCTGTCGGCCATGGGCTGGGGCGTGGAGATCGGCGTGCGCGCCGACAGCCATTGGAACAACCCGGAGCCCGAGGTGGTGATCCTGTGCGACGGCCAGGGCCGCGCGCGCGGCGCCACGCTGGGCAACGACGTGAACCTGCGCGACTTCGAAGGCCGCAGCGCCCTGCTGCTGTCCAAGGCGAAGGACAACAACGCGTCCTGCGCCATCGGTCCCTTCGTCCGCCTGTTCGATGAGACGTTCACCATGGACCACGTGCGTGAGGCCGTGGTGCACCTGAACGTCACCGGCGAGGACGGCTTCGTCCTGGACGGCAAGAGCACCATGTCCGAGATCAGCCGTGATCCCCTGGACCTGGTCGGCCAGACCCTGAACAAGAACCATCAGTATCCCGATGGCTTCGCCCTGTTCCTGGGGACGCTGTTCGCGCCGGTTGAGGATCGCGATGCCCCGGGCCGTGGCTTCACCCACAAGACGGGCGACATCGTCACCGTGTCCAGCCCCCGTCTGGGCCGCCTGGTCAACAAGGTGGTGCCGTGCCATGAGGCGGCGCCCTGGACCTTCGGCCTGACCGAGCTGATGCGCAATCTGGCTCGCCGTGGCCTGCTGAACGGGTGACGCCGCCCGCGTCACCCATCCGAACCAATTCTTTTAGGCCTGAATACATCATGACGCACGCCATCTATCCTAGCCTGCGGGGCAAGCGGGTCGTTGTCACCGGTGGCGGCTCCGGCATCGGCGCCGCCATCACCGAGGCGTTCGTCCGCCAGGGGGCCCAGGTTTCCTTCCTGGACATCGCGGAAGCTGACAGCCGCGCGCTGGAGCAGACGCTGGCCGAAAGCGCGGAGCATGCGCCCAAGTTCTACAAGTGCGATCTGACCAACCTGGATCAGTTGAAGGCGACGCTGGCGGAAGTCCAGAACGCTGGCGCGGTGGACGTGCTGGTGAACAACGCCGCCAACGACGACCGCCACACCATCGAGCAGATCACGCCGGAATACTGGGACAACCGCATGGCGGTGAACCTGCGGCACATGTTCTTCGCGTCCCAGGCCGTCGTGCCGGGCATGAAGGCGCAGCGCAGCGGCGCCATCATCAACTTCGGCTCCATCTCCTGGCACGTGGCCCTGCCGGAGCTGCTGATGTATCAGACCGCCAAGGCCGGTATCGAAGGCTTGACCCGCTCGCTGGCCCGCGACCTGGGGGAACACAACATCCGCGTCACCTGCGTGGTGCCGGGCGGCGTGCGCACGGAGCGCCAGATGCGCCTGTGGCACAACCCGGAGGAAGAGGCCCGCATCCTGTCGCAGCAGTGCCTGAAGGAGCGTGTGGACCCGCCGCACGTCGCCGCCATGGTGCTGTTCCTGGCCTCTGACGATGGCCGCATGTGCACCAGCCACGAATACTTCGTCGACGCCGGCTGGCGCTGAGGAGGTTGCCCCGTGACCGTGGAACCCCGCTGCATCTGGGCCTTGGGCGCCACCTTGGGGGAGGGGCCGGTCTGGTCACCCCGTGACCGGGCCCTGTGGTTCGTCGATATCAAGAAGCGGCACATCCACCGTTTCCGCCCCGCGGACGGAAGTACCCGCAGCTTCGACGCGCCGGATCAGCCGGGTTTCGCCCTGCCGCGCGCCGGGGGTGGGCTGATCGTCGGCCTGCCGGGCAAGCTGGCCCGTTTCGATAGCGAAACGGGTGTGTTCGAGCCGTTGGTGGCGGTGGAGTGGGACCGGGCGGGCAATCGCCTGAACGACGGCTTCGTCGATGCCCGGGGCCGGCTGTGGTTCGGTTCCATGGATGATGCGGAAGAGGGGCCGACCGGCGCCCTCTATTCCTGGACGGGGGCGCTGAAGCGCCATGTCGATGGCATCGTCATCACCAACGGGCCCTGCACCAGCCCGGATGGGACCACCTTCTACCATACCGATACCTTGGCCAAGACCATCACGGCCTATGACCTGTCGGCCGACGGCACGCTGGCCAACGGCCGCCTGCTGATCACCATCGAGGACGGCGCCGGCTGGCCCGATGGAACGGTGGTGGATGCGGAGGGGTGCCTGTGGGTGGGGCTGTTCGGCGGCTGGGCCGCCCGGCGCTATTCCCCGGCGGGAGAGCTGCTGCAGGTGGTGCGCTTCCCCTGCGCCAACATCACCAAGCTTGCCTTCGGCGGGGATGACCGCCTGGATCTCTATGCCACCACCGCCGCCAAGGGCCTGAGCGACGAAGAGCGCGCCGCCCAGCCGCTGGCCGGCGGCTTGTTCCACTTCAGGGCCACCATGCCGGGCCTGCCCCCGGCGGAGATTGCGTATGGTTGACCGTCCGAATGTTAGGTTCCGTTCCCGCGATTGGTTTGATGCGCCGGACCGGATCGACATGACCGCGCTCTATCTTGAGCGCTTCATGAACTACGGCATCACGCCGCAGGAGCTGCGCTCCGGCAAGCCCATCATCGGCATCGCCCAGACCGGCAGCGACATTTCCCCCTGCAATCGTATTCACCTGGATTTGGCCAAGCGCGTCCGCGACGGTATCCGCGACGCGGGCGGCATTCCCATGGAATTTCCCGTCCATCCCATCTTCGAGAATTGCCGCCGGCCCACGGCGGCCATGGACCGGAATCTCGCGTACATGGGCCTGGTGGAAATCCTGTACGGCTATCCCATCGACGCCGTGGTGCTGACCACCGGCTGTGACAAGACCACGCCGGCCGGCATTATGGCCGCCAGCACCGTCGACGTCCCGGCCATCGTGCTGTCGGGCGGCCCCATGCTGGACGGTTGGCACGAGGGCGACCTGGTGGGGTCCGGCACCGTCATCTGGCGCAGCCGCCGCAAGCTGGCCGCCGGCTTGATCGATGAGGAGGAGTTCCTGGACGCGGCCGCGTCGTCGGCGCCGTCCGCCGGCCACTGCAACACCATGGGCACGGCCAGCACGATGAACGCCGTGGCCGAGGGCCTGGGCCTGTCGCTCACCGGCTGCTCCGCCATTCCGGCCCCGTACCGCGAGCGCGGGCAGATGGCGTACGAAACGGGCCGCCGCATTGTCGACATGGCGTATGAGGACCTGCGCCCGTCCAAGATCCTGTCGCGCGAAAGCTTCCTGAACGCCATCAAGCTGGTGGGCGCGCTGGGCGGTTCCAGCAACGCGCAGCCGCACATCAACGCCATGGCCCGCCACGCCGGCGTGGAGCTGACGGCCGACGACTGGCGCATCCACGGCTATGACGTGCCGCTGCTGGTCAACATGCAGCCGGCCGGCAAGTACCTGGGTGAGCGCTTCCACCGTGCCGGCGGCGTGCCCGCCGTGATGTGGGAACTGCGGCAGGCGGGCAAGCTGTTCGACAAGGCGATGTCGGTCACCGGCCGCCCCATCGGCGAAAACCTGGAAGGCCGGGAAAGCCACGACCGTGAGATGATCACGCCCTACAGCCAGCCGCTGAAGGAGCGGGCCGGCTTCCTGGTGCTCAAGGGCAACCTGTTCGACTTCGCCATCATGAAGACCAGCGTGATCTCGGAGGAGTTCCGCCAGCGCTATCTGAGCGAACCCGGCAATGAGGGCGTCTACGAAGGCCGGGCCATCGTCTTCGACGGGCCGGATGATTATCACGAGCGCATCAACGACCCGGCGCTCAACATCGACGAGCGCTGCATCCTGGTGGTGCGCGGCGCCGGCCCGCTGGGTTTCCCCGGCTCGGCCGAAGTGGTGAACATGCAGCCGCCCGACGCGCTGCTGAAGGCCGGCATCACCAGCCTGCCCACCATCGGTGACGGCCGCCAGTCCGGCACCTCGGACAGCCCGTCCATCCTGAACGCCTCGCCGGAGAGTGCCGCAGGCGGCGGTTTGGCCTGGCTGCGCACCGGCGACACCATCCGCATCGACCTGAACCAGGGCACCTGTGACATGCTGGTGGACGAGGCCGAGATCCAGAAGCGCAAGGCCGACGGCATTCCGGCCACCCCGCCCAGCTATACGCCGTGGCAGGAGATGTACCGCCAGACGGTGGGCCAGTTGGACAGCGGCGGTTGCATGGAGCCGGCGTTGAAGTACCGGGGTGTCGTGGCCCATCCGCCGCGGCATAACCACTGATGTGAGAATACCGGCGCCCCCGTGATGTCATGTCCCGGGGTGCGGATGGTGATCTGAGGTGCAAGGGCGTCCCCATTCCCGATCGAATGGGGGCGCCTCGCTTTAGGACAAACGGCGGGCCAATGTGGCCCGTCTGGGGAGGAATGAATGGGCAACAAGCAAGGCGCACTGTCGCTGACGACAGGCCTGACACTGATCGCCACCCTGGGCGGTCTGTTGTTCGGGTATGACACCGCCGTCATTTCCGGTGCGATGGATAGCATCGACGTCAATTTCATCAAGCCGTTGAACTTGGCCGAAACGGCGCACGACAGCCTGATGGGCCTGACCATTTCCAGCGCGCTGGCCGGCTGCGTCGTCGGTGGCCTGGTCGCCGGCAAGATGGCCGACCGCTTCGGCCGCAAGCCGACGCTGATCTTCGCCGCGCTGATGTTCCTGATCTGCTCCCTGGGCTCCGCCTGGCCGGAAATCGGCCTGGGCGCCATCGGCCAGATGGGGCCGGACGCGCTGACGCCCTTCAACATCTACCGCATCATCGGCGGCGTCGGCGTGGGCATCGCCTCGCTGGTTTCCCCGCTGTATATCGCGGAGATAGCGCCGGCCGAATCCCGCGGCCGCCTGATCTCCTTCAACCAGATCGCCATCGTCGGTGGCATCGTCGGCGTGTACTTCGTGAACTGGGCCATCGCCGGCCTGGGTGACGAGACCTGGCTGCACAGCCACGGCTGGCGCTATATGTTCGCGTCGGAAGGCATCCCGTCGCTGCTGTTCGCCCTGTTGCTGCTGTTGGCGCCCGACACGCCGCGCTATCTGGTCATGCGCCGCCGCGACAATGAGGCCCTGGCCGTCCTGAAGCGCCTGGGCGGCGCCACCGACCCCAAGGTCACCCTGGTCGAGATTGAGGAAAGCCTGGTCGTCACCAACGAGCGCCTGTTCGCCTTCGGCGGCCTGGTGATCTTCGTCGGCATCCTGCTGTCGGTCTTCCAGCAGTTCGTGGGCATTAACGCAGTGCTCTACTACGCGCCGCAGATGTTCAAGAACATGGGCATGAGCAACGACAGCGCCCTGTGGCAGACGGTCATCGTCGGCATCGCCAACGTGGGCTTCACTCTGGTCGCCACCTTCTCGGTGGATCGCTGGGGCCGCAAGCCGCTGCTGATCGCCGGCGGCGTGGTCATGGGCGTGTCCATGATGGTGCTCGGCGGCCTGTTCGCCAGCAACCGGCTGGGCCTGGGCGCGCTGCTGGCCATGCTGGCCTATGTCGCCGGCTTCGCCTTCTCCTGGGGTCCGGTGGTGTGGGTGCTGCTGGCCGAGATGTTCCCCAACGCCATCAAGGGCAAGGCCCTGGGCATCGCTGTCGCGGCCCAGTGGATCGCCAACCTGCTGGTCTCCTGGTCCTTCAAGGTCATGGACGGCAACTCGGCCCTGAACGCCGCCTTCAACCACGGCTTCGCCTACTGGGTCTATGGCGTGTTCAGCTTCCTGTCCGCCCTGTTCGTCTGGCGCCTGGTGCCAGAGACCAAGGGCCGCAGCCTGGAAGCCATCCAGGAGTTGTGGACCCATAAGCCGCTGCATGACGCCGTACAACAGGTGAAGGCCGCGCGGTCATGATCCGATCCTTCGGGACGACCAGGGACGGTGCGCCGGTCCGGGCGGTGACGCTCGGGCCGGCGGACGGCCTTCAGGCCGAGGTGCTGACCTTCGGCGGCATCCTGCGGCAGCTTTCGGTGCCCGGCCCCAAGGGCCGGCGCAACCTGGTCCTGGGGCTGCCGGACGTGGCGGCCTATGAGAACGACCCGGCCTATCTGGGCTGCCTGGTGGGGCGCTACGGCAACCGCATCGCCAACGCCCGCTATGCCTACCAAGGCCGAACCATGGAGCTGGTGCCCAATGAGGGCGCCAACCAGCTGCATGGCGGCCCCGGCGCCTATAGCCGCAAGGTTTGGCGCCTGCAGGATTACCAGGCCGGGGCCGAGTCCCGCCTGGTGCTTGGGCTGACCTCGCCGGATGGCGATAACGGCTTTCCCGGCACGCTGGAGGTGACGGCGGAAATCGTCGTCGCCGGTGGCGACCTGACCTTGCGCTTCACCGCCATCGGTGACGCCGACACGCCGGTCAGCCTGACGTGGCACCCCTACTTCAACCTGGCGGGCGATCCGCAGGTGGCGGCGGATCGCCAGATGCTGCGTCTGCGCTCGCAGCATTTCCTGCCCGTCGGGCCCGGCCTCATCCCCACGGGCGCATTGGAGCCGGTGGCGGGCACGGCGTTCGATTTTCGTCGGCCGCGCCTGCTGACCCCCCGTCACAACCACCCCCAGATCTTCCAGGCCGGTGGTTACGACCACTGCTTCGTCCTGGATGGGGAAGCGGTGCCGGACGAGGCGGCGGACTGGGCGGCGACCCTGTCGTCGCCCGACAGCGGCGTCAGCATGCGTATCCACACCGATCAGCCGTCGGTGCAGTTTTATGGCGGCCAAGGGCTGGCGTCGCAGTATCCGGGCCTGGGCACCGGTGTCTGCCTGGAACCCCAGGCGTTCCCGGACGCGCCCAACCAGCCCGGCTTCCCGGATGCCATGCTGAAGGCGGGCGACCGCTACAGCCGGGTGATGCGCTTCAGCATCAGTTGGTAGGGATAGGTTGACAAGGGGTGTCCGTCACGGGAGTCATCGACCGTGATGGACACCCTTTTCCTTTGCGCGGGCGCCGCCACGGTGTTCGCCGCCACCAACATCGATGATCTGTTCGTCCTGGTCGCGCTTTTCGCCGCCGGCCGGTGGCGCCATCGCGACATCGTGGTCGGGCAATTCCTGGGTATCGGCATCCTGGTCGCGGCCGGACTGATGGGGGCCGTGGCCGCGTTGGTGGTGCGGCCGGCGTGGTTGGGCCTGTTGGGGCTGCTGCCCCTGGGTCTGGGCGTGCGCTTGCTGTGGCCGGCGCCATCCGACGATGAAGACGAGGCCGCCCCCGCCCAGGGTGGGGCCTGGACCGTCGCCGCCGTCACCGTGGCCGGCGGCGGGGACAATATCGGCGTCTACATCCCGCTCTTCTCCACCCAAAGCGCCGGGGAAATCGCGGTGACCACGGCGGTGTTCGCGGTCCTGACGGGCGGCTGGCTCGCCTTCGCCCGATGGCTCGCCACCCATCCCGCCGCCGGGCCGCCGATACGGCGCTGGGGCCGGCTGTTGTTGCCCTGGGTCCTGATTGGCGTGGGGGCCTGGGTCATCGCCGACGCGGGGACGGTTCCGCTGGTCCGATCCTGGCTCGGACTGTAGCTTCGGGTTCAGAGGCCCAGTCGCCCCAGGTTGGCGGCCGCCTTTTCATGGTTGGGGCTGAGGCGCAGGGCGGTGCGCCAGGCGTCGGCCGCCTCGGCCCGCCGGCCCAGTGCCAACAGCACCGCGCCCAAGCTGTTCCATGCCTCAAAGAAGGCCGGCTCCGCCACCAAGAGCTGGCGTAGCAGCGGTTCCGCTTCCGCTGGCCGTCCATCCTGGTGCAGCAGCAGGCCCAGCAGATGCAAAGCGTCCCCTCTGGCTTGGTCTTCTGGCGGAAGGACCGCCAGCATCTGGCGATAGGCGGCCTCCGCCTCGGCCAGCCGGCCCGTCTGGTGGAGGCGGAGGGCCTCGTTCAGGTCCAAGGGCGTGGGCGCGGCGGTCGGCCGTGCCAGGGCCGACAGGGCATGGGCCATGCGATGAATGATATCGGCCATGGTTTCCCCCTCCCTGGCGGCGGGGAAGATGCGCATGGCCGGGTACCAGGGGCGGATGGGGGTGCCAAGGCCGCTCCAATCCTGGCTGGGGGTGGAGATGCGCCAGGTGGGCACCCCCAGGCCGGCGGCGATCTCGCCCACGGAGGTGGGGGCGGTCAGCACCAGATCCAGGGTGGAGATCAGCGCGGCCGTTTCGTCCAGGTCGTTGCGCTGGTCGAGATCGGCCCAGTCGGTGATGTCCAATCCGCGCGCACGCGCGCCAGGCAGCTCCGCCGACACGATGTCGCGGTTGTATTGCAGGCTGACAAGATGGATGCCCGGCACCGACGCCAGGGGCAGCCAGTCGGCCAGGGTGGTGTAGCTGATGGCCCGCTCCGCCGTCAGCAGGCCGCTGGTCCAACATAGGCCCACCTTCAAACCGGGTCCCAGGGCCGCGACCCGCCTGGCCCAAAAGGCCGCGCGCCCGGGGTCCGGTTTCAGGAAGGGGCGCGTTCCCTTGAAGCTGGCCAGTGTCGGACGGCAATAGCGGGGCAGGCTGCCCGTGGGCAACTGCGCTGTGGCCGTGGCCGCGCGTGGATCGGCCGAGGCATCGCGGGAGCCACTGAGCGCGACCTGGGGAGGACGGGGGATCACGGTCACGGGCGGGAACGATCTGGTGAACAGCGGCACCAGGCGATGGTCGCATTCCAGCAGCACGTCCGTGCCGGCCGCGCGCACCGCGTCCGTGAGGCCGCCGGCCAGATCGGGAACCAGGCTGGCGAACAGGATTTCATCGCCCAATCCCTGCTCCCCCCACAGCAGCAGGCGGCGCCCCAAGAGGCTGTCCCCTTGCCAGACCGGCACCGGGAAGGCGCGGCGGACGGAGGGGAAATGGCTCACCTTCCACCGGCTTTCATACAGGGACCAGGCTTCCGTCCCCGGGCCTTGCAGCAAAAGCAGGCGGGCCAGGTTGAACCGCGCGTCGTGGATCAACTGTTCGCTTGTCCCCGGCTGGTCCAGCAGGTGCCGCAACTCCGCCACCGCTGTCGCCTGATGTTCCAGCGCCTTGTGCGCAAGGGCCAGGTTCATGCGGGCGCCGCCGTTGGCGGGGTCCAGCGTGACGGCCCGCGTCAGGGCCTGCAGCGCCGCCGGCATGGCCTGCTGGTCGAACAGCATCTTGCCCAGGTTGGCATAGGCGCCGGCGAAGCCGGGGTCCAGGGCGATGGCGCGGCGCCAGTGCGCCTCCGCCACATCCAATTGGCCACTGTCGCGGGCCACCAGGGCCAGGCCGTTCTCGGCATCCGCCCGCAGGGGGGCGGATGCGCCCGGGAGGGCGGCGAGGTGCGCGTAGGCGGCGCCCGCATCGGCCATGCGGCCGGCCTGGCGCCGCCGCTCCGCCAGGTTGGCCCAGGCGGGGGCGTGGGTCGGCAGCAGCGCGACAGCCTTTTCCGCCGCGGCCAGGGCTTCGCCCGAGGCGCCAATGGCGGCGGCGGCCAGGCTCAGGCCCAGCCAGCCGGTGCCGTCATCCGGGGCCTGGGCCAGCGCGGCGCGGTAGAGGTCCGCCGCCTCCGCCATGCGCCCGGCGGTCACGGCGGCATGGGCCCGGGCCAGGGTGCTCATGCCCGGTCATCCCGTTTCCGCAACAGCTCGCGCAGGGCCTCCAGGAACCGCTCCGCCGCCAGGTCGGCGGGCCAAGGCTCCCAGGGCGTGCCGGCATAGATCGTCCCCAAGGGGTCGTCATCCAACGGCTGGTAGGGAATTTTCAGCGTGCGGCGGATCTCCTCCCGCGACCAGCCGACCACATGCAGGGCTTCGCTGGCGGCGGCGACACGGTCCGCCCGCTTGTGGTTTTTCTTCGTGGTCTGGTTCCAGGCGGGGATTTGGTAGCGCAAGGTGATGGCCCCCTCCAGCCGGGCGGCCAGGGCCTTGTATTCCGGACCCAGGAAGGGCTTCAGCGGTGAAATGGCGTCGAACCCCAAGAGCCCTTCATCCGCGTCGTGCAGCAGTTCGCGCAGTTCCGCCGCCGGGCTCAGGGGCCTGTCGGCCTGTGCCCGGGACAGGGCCAGGACGGTGAGGGAGTGCTGCGCCACCGACAGGGGCAGGGGCCAGCGGGAGTGCCCGCCCCAGCGATAGGTGCGGGCCAGGCCCATGGCCAGGTCCTCGTCATCCCAGTCCAGGGGCGTGGGCGCCAGCAGGTTCAGATGCCGCCTTGAGGGCAACCTGACCCAGGCCCGTGCCTCACCCGTCATGCCCATCGCCTCCGCCAGTCGCCATCCTGCAACAGATAGCGCGTCCCGCGGGGTGCCGGCTAGGGCCCTGTCCGTCAGGTGCGGATCAGGCCCGGCACCGCGGCGGGGGAACCGTCGCCGGGGAAGACCGCTTTGTTCAGCGCGCCCGCATCCAGGCCCAGATGCTCTTGCAGGACGCCCTTCATCAGGGCGCGCAGATCCTGCGTCGGCGCCAGGTCGCGCCCCTGGTACAGGCGATCATCGGCCAAGCCTGGCCAATCGGCCAGCACACGGCCGCCCTGCACGGCGCCGCCGGCCAGGAAGGCGGCCGTCGCCGTGCCGTGGTCGGTGCCGCCGGTGCCGTTCGGCCGGGCGGTGCGCCCAAACTCCGTCACCACCGCCACCACGGTCTGGCTCCAGGCCGGGCCCAGGCCAGCGCGCAGGGAGACCAGGACCTTGGACAGGTTGCCCAGCGCGCCCGCGAGGCGGCCGGCGGTGGTTCCCTGCTGCGTGTGGGTGTCCCAGCCTTGCAGGTCCAGGGCGGCGATGCGCGGGCCGTTGGCGTCCGCCAGCAGCCGCCCCGTGGTTTCGCCCAACTGCGCCGGGTCCAGGCGCACGCTCTTGGCCTTGGGGGCGGAGCCGTCCGCCATGCCTCCGTCCATGGACATGTCGGCGTCGGCGTTCAGCGCGTGATCGGCCATGCTGGCGGACTCCAGGCCGGCCTTCAGCGCGTTGGCCAGCAGCGGGTCGCCGGCATAAAGGGCGGCCACCCGGTCCAGGAAGTCGCCGTCCGCTTCCTTCAAGGGCGATGGCGCCCAGGAGGCGACGGGTGCCGTGCCGCGCAGCACCAGGGGCACGCCCTGGCCCACCGCCAGGCCCAGGCGCCGCCCGGCTGCACCACCCTCCAACTGGCCTCCTCCCAACTGGCCGATTGCGCGATTCAGCCAGCCGGTTGCCGTGCCATGCGGTGTCACCGTGCCGTTTTCCAGCAGGTCCTGGGCGTCGAAATGGCTGCGATCACGATAGGGTGTGGCCACCGCATGGGCCACCAGCAACTGCCCCTCCGCGTACCAGGGGTGGATGTCGGCCAGGGCAGGGTTCAGGCCGAAGAAGCCGTTGAGGTCCAGCACACCGCCCTGGGCGTTGGGATCGGCCAGGGCCAGGCGGCCGCGCAGGGAGCCATAGTCGCGGTCGGCGTAGGGCGCCACGGCGGCCAGGCCATCCATCCCGCCCCGCAGGACGATCAGGACAAAGCGCTGGTCACCCACGGTGCGGGCGAAGCTGACGCGGGGCATGGCGGCCATGGCGGCGGCAGTGCCCAGGCTGGCCAGCAGGTGGCGGCGGTTCAGGTCAAGGATGGGGGACATGAGGGGGCACTCCTTCAGCGCCGCTGGAATTCGGGGGCGGAGATCAGCAGGGCCAGGCCATCGGCGGCGCTGGGGGCGCGGCTCACGGCCTGGCGGGTGGCGTCGCTGGCCAGGGGGCCCAGCGCCTGCTCCGCGATTTGGCGGGGATCGATGCCGTCACCCAGCTTCTCCCCCACCGTCAGGGCCCAATCGACCCGTTGCACCACGGCTTCGGGGCCCGCCCAGTCCGCCGCCTGGTCCGGCCAGCCGGCGGGCGAGGGGGCGGCGAAGGGCATTTGCCCCAGCAGGGCCAGGGATCGGACGGTGGGATCGGCATGGCCGGTGGGGGGGCCGCCGTCGCCCCCCGTCTCCGATCCATGGCCCATCTCCGATCCATGCACGGTTCCGTGCAGGGCGCGGGCGGTGGAGATCACCAGTTCCGTGGGCGTCTTGACCTTGCGCTGCTCCGGCGCCCAGGCGGCGTCCAGGCGCAGCAGGGTGCGCGTGACCTCGCCCAGGTCACCGTCGCTGTCGCGATAGCTTTTTTCCAGCGCCGCCACGGCGGCCGGGGGCGGGGCATCGGCGATGAAGTGGCGGGCCAGCTTGGTGGCGATGTGGCGGGCGGTGGCCGGATGCCGCGCCAGGCGTTGCAGCGCCAGCAGGCCCTCGCCTATGCCGTCCTCGCCATAACGCTGGCCCAGCAGAACCTTGTCCCCCGGTTCATGCAGGTTGGCGCGGAACAGGAAGGTGCCGGTGTCCCGGTCCCGTTCCGCCGCGACGCTCCAGCCGGTCAGGATGCGGGCCAGTTCGCGCACATCCGTCTGGCTGTAGCCGCCATCGACCCCGAGGGTGTGCAACTCCAGCAATTCGCGGCCCAGGTTCTCGTTCAGGCCCCGCTGGCGCCGGATGGCGGCGGGGCTGTCGGGGCCGGCGGAAACCGCGTTGTCCAGGTAGTTCAGCATGACCGGATGGCGGGTCACGGCCAGCAGCAGGTCGGCGAACCGCCCGGTGACGTGCGGCCGGATGGCCTCCGTCTCATAAGGCACGACGGCGGCGGCGACGATGGGCCGGCTGACGGACACGGTGAAATGGTTGGACCAGAAATGCACCAGCCGCTCCCGCAGGGGCGCGTCCGTGGCGATGGCGGCCCGGGTGCGTCGCGCGGCGTCGTCACGATAGGCCTCCCGCAACGCGTCCCGCAGCGGTTTGCGGGCCTCCTCGTCCTTCTCCTTGCGGGCGGCATAGGTGGCGTCCAAGCGGGTGGCGCTGCTGTCCAGGCCGCGCAGTTCCGGGGGCGTCCCGGTTTGCGCCAATTGCGCCTCCAGCCAGCCGCGGGGGTCTGATTGCGCCGCCGTGATGTCGCCGGGGCGGGCGCCCAGTCCGAATCGGTTGGTGGCAATGGCCGCTTGCAGGGTCGCAGCTTGCAGGGTCGCAGCTTGTAGGGTCATGGGGGGATGTCCTCGTACAGGCCGGTTCCACGCCGGCGCCCAAGCGTTTCCGCGCTTTCGGGGCCTTCAGGCCACGCCAGGCGAGGGGGAAACGTCCGCATCGCCCCTGGTACGGCGCACGGCGCGGGGACCCTGCGAACCCGGCAAAAGTGCAAGGACGGCGACGCCTTCGCTCTTTTATCGCGCGGCGCACGATGTCAGCATGGGGAGCAGTGACGTGGGGGCTAGCATGGCTTTGGGGAAAGGCCGGCGCTGGGCGTGGGGGCTGGGGGGCTTTCTCGCCGTGACCGGGGTGATGGCGTATCCGGAGATGGCGCGGCCGGACACCTGGGTGTCCGTGGCCAGCGACGGCCGAACCGCGCCCTATGTTCCCCTGGTGCACGCCAGCCGCCCCTGGCGCATCTGCGCCCTGCTGCCAGGGGCCCAGGACAAGTTCTGGTGGGGTGTTTCCTGGGGCCTGGTCCGCGAGGCCGAGCGCCAGGGCGTCCTCATCGGTGTTTACCAGGCGGGCGGTTATGACCGGCTGGAGGTGCAGAGGGCGCAAGTCGACGCCTGCCGTGAGTTGAAGCCTGACGCCTATATCGTCGCCGCGATATCCAGCGATGGCCTGGATGCCCAGGCGGCCGCCATCGCCGATAGTGGGCGGCCGCTGATCGACCTGATCAACGGCATGGCTTCGCCCTACGTCAGCGCCCACATCGTGTCGAATTTTCGCGAGGACGCCCGTGTCGGCGCCGATTATATCCTGGCCCATCGCGCGGAATGGGAAAGGGCCGCCGGGCGTCCCCTGAAGGTCGGGTGGTTGCCGGGCCCCAAGGGGGCGGAATGGTCGGACGCCATGGAGGCCGCGGCCCTGGCGATCCTGGGGCGTGCCGGGGTGGAGGTCATCCACGGCGGCTATGGCGCGACCGCGTTGCCGACTCAGATGGATCTGGTGCGCGACCTGTTCGACCGGGTGTCGGACATCGACGTGGTTTTCGGGAACGCCGTGGCCATCCAGGCGGCCGCCAGCTATCTGCGGTCACGCCACGACGCCTCCACCCATCTGGTGGCCACCTATGCCACCGATGCCGTCGCCGATCTGATCAAGAGCGGTATCGTGGACCAGGCGTCCGCCGATTCCCCCATTATACAGGCGCGCATCGCCGTTGATCTGGCGGTGCGCGCGCTGGAGCGCAAGCCGCATGGTGTCTGGAATGTCATGACGGTGGATCGATTGGATCGGACGGCCTTGGCCGGCTATGACCTGTCGCGCATCGCGGTGCCGCAGGGCGAGAGATTCCAGCTTCGCCCCCTGTCACCCGCGTCGCCCCCCACGGCCCCTATGCCGGGCGGTTTCCTGCCCGGCGAGCCACTTCCAGAGGCGCCGAACGCGGCGTCACCCCATTTGCCGCCGCATTTGGGGTCCTGACAGGCGGTCCTGACAACGGAAACGAAAAAGGCGGGCACGATGGCCCGCCTTATCCAAATCAAAACTGTATCAAAACTGTCTGGGCCGCTGGAATTACTCGGCGGCGGCGCTGCTGCTGCGGCGGCGCTTGCCGCTGGGCTTGCCCTCGGTGCGGGACCGCTGGCCCAGGCCGATGGCCTTGGCCAGGCCCGAACGCTGCTCGGCATAGTTCGGGGCGACCATGGGGTAATCGGACGGCAGGCCCCACTTCACCCGGTATTCCTCCGGCGACAGGCCGTAGGCGGTCCGCAGGTGGCGCTTCAACATCTTCAGCTTGCGCCCGTCTTCCAGGCACACGATGTAATCCGGAGTGACCGACTTGCGGATCGGAACGGCCGGGGTCAGCGGCTCCGCCGGGGTGGCGACCACTTCCTCAGGCGTCACCAGACGACGCAGAGTGTCATGCACCTGCTTGATCAGATCAGGCAGGGCGGCGGGCGCCAGCGTGTTACCGGCAACATAGCTCGTGACGATCTTTCCGGTCAGGGCGATGATCTGCAGGTCGTCATTGGAATCGGATATCGGTTGTGTCATGTCCAGCCCTGGCGTTGTTTGTCACTTGTTGCAGGTTTTGTTGGACGGACTATAACCGAATTTATCTTGTTTGTATTGAAAAGAAGTGTGTCCCCCCTTGGAATTGTCAAAATCGCGCAAAACTTGGGGGGATAGAGTAATGGGAAACCGAGTTACGTACCCTCTCTAGGCGAAAACCGCCGAGAATCGGAAGCTGAAACCCGTTACATGGGTAGGACAAAGAGTCGCCTTTAAGGCGACTCCCAATCCGTTTTGAACGCTTCGTCGCCGGCCGGTGGTGGCACGTTGACGGGAAGTTTTATGAGCCGCTCACGCCGTGCGCGACTCAGGGGCTGGGCGCGTGCTCCCGGCCGCCCCCGCCTGTCCCGCGATATCCTGGATGAATTGCCAGGCCACACGCCCGGACCGGTTGCCGCGCGTGACCGCCCATTCCACGGCGCGGGCATGCAACTCCTCCACCGGCACGGTCAGGCCCAGGGCCGCCGCGTAGCCGTCCACCATGGCGAAATAGGTGTCCTGGTCACAGTTGTGGAAGCCCAGCCACAGGCCGAAGCGGTCCGACAGGCTCACCTTTTCTTCCACCGCCTCGGACGGGTTGATGGCGGTCGAGCGCTCGTTGTCGATCATGTCGCGGGGCATCAGGTGGCGGCGGTTGGAGGTGGCGTAGAACACGACGTTCGCCGGCCGCCCTTCCACCCCGCCCTCCAGCACCGCCTTCAGCGACTTGTAATGCGCGTCGTCGTTGGTGAAGGACAGGTCGTCGCAGAACAGGACGAAGCGGCGGCCGCTGTCGCGCACGGCGGCCAACAGGCGGGGCAGGGAGGGGATGTCCTCGCGGTGGATTTCCACCAGCGCCAACGGGCCATGGCCGAGGGGCCGGCCGGCCGCCTGGTTCACGGCGGCGTGCACCGACTTCACCAGCGAGCTCTTGCCCATGCCGCGGGCGCCCCACAGCAGGGCGTTGTTGGCCGGGAGGCCCTGGGCGAAACGGCGGGTGTTCTCCAGCAGGATGTCGCGCTGGTTCCGCACCCCTTGCAGCAGGCTGATGTCCACTTTGGATACATCTGGCACCGGGGACAGACGGTCGCCATCAGCCTGCCAGACGAAGGCGTCGGCCGCGTGGAAGTCGATCGGCGCGGGCGGCGGCGGGGCCAGCCGGTCCAGCGCGTCGGCGATCCGGGTCAGCAGCGGCAGCAGGGTGGACTCGAGGGTCACGGGGCTTGCTTCCTTCTTGATTGCAACAGCGCCCGGAGTGGGCGCCCTCAGGGCCATGCGCGGTATGCCTGCGGCCCACCTGTTCAACCCGCGAACGGTACGGGCACCACCGCCGGGCGGCAACCCGTGCCGGCCGGGGGTCTGAGATTGGGTTGCAACATGGCCGGCGGTCGGTATAGTCGCGGCCAAACGCGGGCATGTCCGCCCCGTTGGTCCCTTATGGCCCCCGTTGGCCGTTGTATAGTCCCGCACGCTGGAGCAACCGTCCCATGTTCGTGTCCACCGCCCAGGCCCAGACCACCGGCGGCGCCAGTCCCGCCGATGCCAGCTCGCTGATGCAGATCCTGCCCTTCGTGGCGGTGTTCATCGTCATGTACTTCTTCCTGATGCGCCCGCAGCAGAAGAAGATGAAGGAACACAAGAACATGCTGGAGGCGCTGCGCCGTGGCGACAAGGTCGTCACCGGTGGCGGCATCATCGGCACGGTGGTGAAGGTCGGCGACAATGACGAGGTCACCATCGATGCCGGTGAGGGGGTGAAGTTCCGCGTCCTGCGCAGCACCATCACCAGCGTCCTGGCCAAGACCGAGCCCGCCAAGGCCGATACCGACTCCAAGTAAGCCGCGGCGGGCGGCGGGTTTGAAACCGCCGTCCCCGCACGCCAGTTAAAAGGCCTGCGCCAGCGTCCCCCAAGGTGCCGAGCGCGGGCCTTTTTCATTCTCGGGAGGGCTGGAAGCCCATGGACATCACCCCCCTCATCCCTGCCGACCGCCAGGTCATCGACGCCTATGGCCCCGGCCGCTTCCGCGTCAGCAACGTGGTCTATGAGACGCCCATCATCGTCTTCCCCAACCGCACCATCTCCTGGACGGTCGATGGGTTCGCCGGCCTGCTGCCGGAGGATTTCGCGGTTTTGATCGCGGAAGAGCCGGCGCTGGAGATCGTGCTGCTGGGCACCGGCCCCACCATGCAGCTGTTCCCCTCCACCCTGCGCCGCGCCGTCAAGGAGCGCGGCCTGGCGGGCATCGACGCCATGGACACGGGGGCCGCCTGCCGCACCTATAATGTCCTGCTGGCCGAGGGCCGGCGCGTGGCCGCCGCTTTGCTGCCGGCCTGATATCCGGCTTCACGTCAGGTAAACAAAACCCCGGCCTCCGCAAGAAGGCCGGGGTTTGCATGTCAGGCTTATGCCCCTGGGCTGCTTAGCCCAGGTTCTGGGCCGCGAATTCCCAGTTGGCCAGCGTGTCGACGAAGGTCTTCAGGAAGTCGGGACGACGGTTGCGGTAGTCGATGTAGTAGGCGTGTTCCCACACGTCGGCGGTGATCAGCGGCTTCAGGCCGTGAGCCAGCGGCGTGTCGGCGTTGGCCGACTTCGTGATCTTCAGCTTGCCTTCCTTGGTGTCTTCCACCAGCCAGGCCCAGCCGCTGCCGAACTGGCCGATGCCGGCGTCAACGAAGGCCTTCTTGAAGGCCTCGACGCTGCCGAAGTCGGCGATGATGCGCTTCTCCAGCTCACCCGGGATGGCCGAGGCCTTCGGGGTCAGGCTGTTCCAGAAGAAGGTGTGGTTCCAATGCTGGCCGGCATTGTTGAAGATGGCCTGGGATTCGGCCTTGCCGGCGGTCGCCTTGACGATGTCCTCCAGGCTCTGGCCCTCGAACGCGGTACCGGCGATCAGCTCGTTCAGCTTGGTCACGTAGGCGTTGTGGTGCTTACCGTGGTGGAAATCCAGCGTCTCGGACGACATGTAGGGCTGCAGGGCGTCCTTGGCGTAGGGCAGAGGGGCAAGTTCGAAAGCCATGGTTTTCCTCGTCTTCTACGGGGGTTATTCGGGAGTGGGCGGGCACGGCCGTGATGCGGGGCCGTCCGTCCACCGGGACCGTTATTCTTCAACGAAATCATGCCCTGGCCTGATGGCCCCGGCATGTGGGCATGGTCACAGGACAGCCGCCCGCGCCCTGGTTTCCCTACCCGGAACAAGGGGGTAACATGAACATTCCCGTCCCGGGAAGTGAATAGAACCGGTTCGGGGCCGGAAAGGTTAACCCTTTTGCCGGGGGGACTGTTCCGGGTCGGATCCCTGGGCGTGGGGGCCGGCCGCATCGGGGCCCGCATTGGGGCCATCGGCATCCGGGTCGGCCGGTGGCCCAGACGGCGGGGTGGGGGCCATGCCGGCCATGCTGCGGGCCAGGACCAGCCGGGCGCGGATCGTGACCCAGGCGCGGGCCAGTGGGCCCAGGCTGATGCCCTGGGCCAGCGGATCGCGCCGGCGCAGGCGCCCCGCCATCAGGCGGGCGGCATGCAGCAGCACGGCGGTTTCCATACGCAGGCCCGGGTCCCGCAGGGCGCCTGGCAGGGCGCGCGCGTGATCGAGCTGGCGGTCGATACGGTCCAGCATGCGGTCCAGCACCATGCGGATGGCCGGCGTCGCCCGATGTTCCACCAGATGTTCCGGGCTGGCGCCGACGGCGTCGAACCAGTCCAGGGGGAAATAGCAGCGGCCCAGCCGCACCCAATCGTCCCGGCATTCCTGCACCACGCGCAGCAGGCGGATGGCGGTGCACAGGGCGTCCGTCGCGGCCAACGCGTCGGCGCTTTCGCCATAAAGCTCCAGAAGGTGGTGACCGACCGGGTTCGCCGCCAGGCGGCAGGCCGCCAGCACGTCGCCCCAGGTCCGGGCGCGATAGCCTTCGGCGTCGCGGCGAAAGGCCTGCAGCAATTGGCGGGCGTGGAGGGAGGAGCCGCCGGTGATCGCCAGGCTGGCCTTCAGCTCCAGGGCCGGCCCCAGCCAGGAGGGCACGTTGCCGCCGCTGACCAGCGCGCGCTCCAGCGCGTCCAACTGGGCGATCTTGGCCTCCGGTTCCAGGTTGGCGTCGCCGGTGATGTCGTGCGCCAGCTTCAGGAAGGAGGCGAAGGCCGCCGCGTGGCGCCGCATGGCCTTGGGCACCCGCCGCAAGGCCGAGGCGTAGCCGCCCTGGACGGGCGGGCGGCGCTGGGCCGGGCGCGCGCGTCCGATGGCGGGCGGCTGGATACGGAAATCGGCCATGGTCGGTCCTCCGTCTCGGTGGCGATTGGCCCGGTGGCAGATGGGAGCACAGAGTGCCAGAGCTTGAACGCCGGATGAAGGGAAAGCAGCATGACGCCCACCGGCAATTCCGGGCAGGGCGTCCCTGCCGGCGGCACGACGCGCTGGTCAGGCACCCATCCGCCGGTCCATAAAGGCCCGCCTTTTTCCCGCCGGATGTGTCGCGCCATGGCCTCTTCAGCCCAGCCCACCCTGTCCTATTGTCTGGAAACCGTCCGCCGGCAGGACCCGGACCGCTTCCTGACCCTGTTGTTCGCCCCGGCGGACCGGCGCGAGGATCTGGCGGCGCTCTATGCCTTCAACCATGAGGTGGCGAAGACGCGCGAGGTGGTGACGGAGCCGATGCTGGGGCAAATCCGCCTGCAATGGTGGCGTGACAGCATCGCCGGTGTCTATGAGGGCGCACCCCGCCGGCATGAGGTGGTGCAGCCCCTGGCCCAGGCGGTGCGCCGCCATGACCTGGACCGCGCCCAGTTCGACCTGCTGGTGGACGCGCGTGAGGCCGACATGGATGACGAGGCGCCGGCCGACCTGTCCTGCCTGGTCAGCTATGCCGAAGTGACGTCCGCCCCGCTGGTGCGCCTGGCCCTTCAGGTTCTGGGAGTGGACCCGCAGGGGGCCGCCGCAACCGTGGCCGCGCATGTCGGTCGGGGCTGGGCCCTGGCCGGTATCCTGCGCGCCGTGCCCTTCCTGGCCCGTGCCCACCGGTCGCGCATGCCCGCGGATCTGATGCGCAAGCACGGCGCCGACGAGGCCCAGCTGTTCGAGCTGAAGCCCCAACCCGGGCTGGCCGCCGTGGCCAAGGAGATCGCGGACGCGGCGCGGGCGGAGCTGGCCGCCGCCCGGCGCCTGCGCGGAACACTGCCCCGCGCCGCCGTGCCCGCCCTGCTGCCGGCCCGCCTCGCCAGCCTGTCGCTGGATCGGCTGGCCAAGGCCGGCCACGACCCCCTGGCGCCGGAGCTGCTGCGCCCCGACGGCCTGCGCGCCGCCCGCCTGGCCTGGGCGGCCTTTAGTGGCCGGTGGTAGTTTTAAGGTTCCCTCAGATGCCGGGCGGCCGCATCCACGGCCTTGGCTATCCTCGATTTCCGGTCCGCCTTCGGCTTCCCAGAAATCTCCGGCGGCCCCGGTCGGGGCCTACAACGGCATGAGATGTCTCTCATGCCGTTGGCATCACCCTAACCACTCCGCCAGATCGGCCAGGGCACGGCGGGTATAGGCCAGCTTGCGCTCCTTGCCGCGCAGCTCCCGGCCGCGGGCGTCGCGCTCGGTGGGCG
Source organism: Nitrospirillum goiasense (assembly GCF_034427435.1). NCBI lineage: Bacteria > Pseudomonadati > Pseudomonadota > Alphaproteobacteria > Rhodospirillales > Azospirillaceae > Nitrospirillum > Nitrospirillum goiasense. The sequence goes on from NZ_JAXQNP010000003.1 coordinate 83,960, forward strand.
GGGGGAACAGGCCGAAATTCACGTTCATGGGCTGGAAGGTCTCGGCCTCCGCCCCGCCGGTGATGTGGCCCAGCAGGGCGCCCAAGGCGGTGGTGACGGGCGGCGGGACCGCGGGGCGGCCCAGGCGTTCGGCGGCGGCAAGGCGGCCGGCCATCAGCCCGACCGAGGCGCTTTCCACATAGCCCTCGCAGCCGGTGATCTGCCCGGCGAAGCGCAGGCGGGGCGCCGCCTTCAGCCGCAGCGTCGGGTCCAGCAGGCGGGGGCTGTTCAGGAAGGTGTTGCGGTGCAGGCCGCCCAGGCGGGCGAACTCCGCGTTCTCCAGCCCCGGGATCATGCGGAACACCCGCGTCTGGTCCGCGTACTTCATCTTTGTCTGGAAGCCGACCAGATTATAAAGCGTGCCCAGGGCGTTGTCCTGGCGCAGCTGGACGACGGCGTAGGGCCGGCGCTCATCATGCGGGTTGGTCAGGCCCACCGGCTTCATGGGGCCATAGCGCAGGGTGTCCAGGCCGCGCTCGGCCATGACCTCGATGGGCAGGCAGCCCTCGAAATAGGGCGTGTCCTTCTCCCATTCCTTGAACTCGGTCTTGGGGGCGTCGATCAGGGCCTGGATGAAGGCCTCGTACTGCGCCTTGTCCATGGCGCAGTTGATGTAATCCTTGCCCGTGCCGCCGGGGCCCACCTTGTCATAGCGCGACTGGAACCAGGCGCGGCTCAGGTCGATGCTGTCGAAATGGACGATGGGGGCGATGGCGTCGAAGAACGACAGTTGCGCCTCGCCCGTCAGTTCCAGGACGGCGGCGGCCAAAGCGGGGGAGGTGAGGGGGCCGGTGGCGACGATGACGCTGTCCCATTCCTCCGGCGGCAGGCCCGCGACCTCGTCCCGCACCACGGTCACCAGCGGATGGGCGGTCAGCGTGGCCGTCACCGCCTGGGCGAAGGCGTCACGATCCACCGCCAGCGCGCCGCCGGCCGGCACCTTGTGCTCATCCGCACAGGCCAGGATGAGGGAGCCGCAGCGCCGCATCTCCTCATGCAGCAAGCCCACCGCGTTGTACTCGTGATCATCGGACCGGAAGGAGTTGGAGCAGACCAGCTCGGCGAAATGCTCGGTCTGGTGCGCTTCCGTCCCCCGCACGGGCCGCATCTCATGCAGCACCACCGGCACCCCGGACTGGACCAGCTGCCAAGCGGCCTCGCTGCCGGCCATGCCGCCGCCGATGACGTGCACGGGGCCATTGGCGTTCGTGGATGTGGGGGTGTCGCTCATGACCAAAACCTTGCTTTCAACAAAACTGAAACCGCGTGCGGCCAAAGACGCCAGCCGGCGCCGTCCGTCAAGCCCCCCGGAAAAATGAGGCCGATGCGCTACCAGGAAAAAGCTACTTGCAATTCTCTGTCATATGTCAGAATTTACTGACACATGATTGATGGGGTTGACGCTTGTCCATTTCCGGAGATGCCCTGCTGACGATGCTGTCGGCGCTGGCCAGCCCGCACCGGCTACGGATCATGGCCACGCTCAGGGCGGAGGGCCGCAGCTATGTCAGCCAGTTGGCGCGACAGGTCGGCATCAGCCGCCCTCTGCTGCACCTGCACCTGCAGAAGCTGGAAGAGGCGGGGCTGGTCACCAGCCAGATGGAGCTGTCGCCGGATGGCAAGGCGCTGAACTTTTTCGCGGTGGCGGATTTCGCGGTGGAACTCACGCCGGACCTGCTGGTCCAGGCGGCGGCGACGCTCAGCGTCAAGTCCGAGTAATGGGCCAAGTCCGACTAATGGTTTGAACCCGAAGGGATAAGAGAATGTCGCCCAGCATCTATCTGCTCACCTTGATTCTGTTCTTCGGCACCTTCGTGCTGATCTTCGGCTTCAAGTACGTCTCCGCCGCCGTGGCGGCCCGCGCCAAGCTGGAGACGGAGGCCGGCTACCGGGCCCTGGCCGAGCGGGCGATCGCGGCGCAAGCCGAGACCCAGGCCGCCCTGGCGGCGCTGAAGGGCGACATGGCCAAGCTGGCCACCAGCCTGGCGGCCGTGGAGCGCATCCTGCGCGACGTGGAATAAGGCCCGGTCATCGGGCGCGTCAGAACGGGGAGGGGGAAAATGACGATATCGGTGTTTCGGCTTTATCTGCTGCGGGCGGGCTATCTATTGATCGCGTTGGGCATGGGGGGCTTGACCTGGCCGGAGATCCTGGACCCGGCGGTGGACTGGAACTTCAACCAGGGCGTGGTCCGTTGCATGTTGGGGGCGTTGACGGTGCTGTGCCTGCTGGGTGTGCGCTATCCGCTGCAGATGCTGCCCCTGCTGATGTTCGAACTGACATGGAAAATGATTTGGCTGGCGCGGGTGGCGCTGCCAGCCTGGACGTCTGGCCATATCGACGACGGCATGGCGGAAAACATCTTCGCGGTGGGCCTCGGCGCCATTTACTGGTTCATCATCCCCTGGCGCTATGTCATCGACCGCTATGTGACCCAGTCCGGCGACCGCTGGGCTTGGCGCTGAGGGCCGATGCCGGGCAGCGGGCACCTTACATCCGACACTCCTTATCCCTATGTATGGGGCGGGCATTGCGGCGGGCGCCGCCGCCATGCCATAGTGCCGCGCCTTAACGGGCGTCGGTATCGACTTCGCACTTAATTCAGGACACGGGACCCACCCATGGGCTCTTTCAGCATTTGGCATTGGCTGATCGTTCTTTTCATCGCTCTGCTGCTGTTCGGCAACCGTCTGCCCCGCATGATGGGCGACTTCGGCAAGGGCATTAAGAACTTCAAGGCCGGCCTGAACGAACAGGAAGAAGGCGGCGCGTCCGCGCCCCGCTCGATCGATGGCCACACGGACGCCTCGACGACCGCAGCGCCTAAGGATACCGTTTCCAAGGGCTGAGCCGCCGGTGGCCGGGCTTGGCCCGGTCGCGTGCAAGCGGATACGTCGTGCCGAACGGCCCGGGGTGCGTCAGCGCCCGGGGCCGTCTTTGGCCGATCTGGGGAATTGTCGGGAATAAGGCTCGCCGTCCATGTTCGACATCGCATGGTCCGAACTCGCGCTCATCGGGGTGGTGGCGCTGGTCGTCATCGGGCCCAAGGACCTGCCGGTCGCGCTTTACACGGCGGGGAAATGGATGCGCAAGGCGCGCCTGCTGGCCCGTGACTTCCAGTCTCATCTGGACGACATGGTGCGCCAGGCGGAGCTTGAGGATCTGCGCAAGCAGGCCCAGAAGGTGGCTCAGTTCGACCTGACGGCCGAGGTCACCAAGATGGTGGACCCGACCGACAGCGTGCGCCAGGCGTTGGAGATCAACCCCACCGCCTCGCTGACGGCGACCGAGGTCACGTCCGCGCCCACCGCGGCACCGGAGTTTGGAACGGTCGAGGACCATCCCGAGGTCAAGTCTGCCGAATCCGAATTGCCGGCCCCCGAGTTGCCGGCCATCGGTTCCCCCGCCATGCCCCTGATCCTGCCGGAATCGACGCCCGAGGCGGCGGCTGAGCCCGTGCCGGTGGCGCCGCCCCCGGTGACGCATGCCGATCCCGCTGGCGCCGAGGCGCCGGTCCCGACCAAATCCTGATAGGGCCAGCGCCCCATGGCCGATCCCACCCAAGACGAAATCGACGCCTCGCGCATGCCGCTGCTGGATCATTTGATCGAGCTGCGCAACCGCCTGATCATTTCCATATCGGCGCTGCTGGTCGCGTTCCTGGTCTGCTACCAGTTCGCCGCCCGCATCTACGGCTGGCTGCTGGTCCCCATGGTCAAGGCCTGGGGTGAACATGCCCCGGAGCATAAACTGATCTTCACCGCGCCCACCGAGGCCTTCTTCACCTATGTGAAGGTGTCTTTGTGGGCGGCGGCGCTGATCGCCTTTCCCATCATCGCCCAGCAGATCTGGAAGTTCGTGGCGCCCGGTCTGTACAAGCATGAGCGCAAGGCCTTCCTGCCCTTCCTATTGGCGACGCCGGTGCTGTTTTTGCTCGGCACCTGCATGGTTTATTTCTTCGTGATGCCCACGGCGCTCAGCTTCTTCCTGAGCTTTGAGCAGAAGGGCGGGGCAGGGGTTGTTCCCATCGTGGCCGAGACGCGGGTGGAGCAGTACCTGTCCTTCGCCATGTCGCTGATCTTCGCCTTCGGCATCGCCTTCCAGATGCCGGTGCTGCTCAGCCTGCTGGTGCGCGTCGGCATCCTGACAGCCGATCAGCTGGCGTCCAAGCGCCGCTACGCCATCGTGCTGATCTTCGTGCTGGCCGCCATCCTGACGCCGCCCGACCCCATCAGCCAGACCACGCTCGCGGCCCCCATGATCGTCTTGTACGAGGTATCGGTGTTCGCCGCCCGGCGCATCGAGCGCAGCCGGGCGCGGGAGCTGGCGAAGGCGGAGGCGGCGGAAAAGGCCGCGAGCGGCGAGGGCACGCCCGGCTGACGTCGGGCCTATAACGCCGGGGTGAGGCCAAAATGGTGGGGCGGGCTGGACCCCGGTGGGGCTTCCCGCTTATAAGTCGGTGACCAACGTCTAACCGTCTTCCAAGAAGCCTGCCATGCATGACCTCCGCGTTCTCCGCGACAATCCCGAAGCCTTTGACGGCGGCCTGGCCCGCCGCGGGTTGCCGCCCCAGTCCGCCGTCGTGCTGGACCTGGACGCCCGCCGCCGCGCGGCCCAGACGGCGCTTCAGGACATGCAGGCCCGCCGCAACGAGGCGTCGAAACTGATCGGCGCCTACAAGAAGGACGGCAAGGACGCCCAGCCGCTGATGGACGAGGTGGCCGGCCTCAAGGACCGCATGGCGGAGGCCGAGGCGACCGAGAAGGCGCTGTCGGAGGAACTGGACCGTCTGCTGTCGACCATCCCCAACCTGCCGGCCGCCGACGTGCCGCAGGGCAAGGACGAACACGACAATGTGGAGCGCCACCGCGTCGGCACGCCGCCGGTGATCGAAAACGCCAAGGAGCATTTCGACCTGGGCGAGGCGCTGGGCTTCATGGACTTCGGCGGCGCCGCCAAGCTGTCGGGTGCCCGCTTCACCGTCCTGAAGGGGCCGCTGGCCCGGCTGGAGCGGGCGCTGGGCGACTTCATGCTGGACACCCACACCCGGGAATTCGGCTACACCGAGGTGTCGCCGCCGCTGATGGTGCGGGACGAGGCCGCCTTCGGCACCGGGCAGTTGCCCAAGTTCGCCGAGGACCTGTTCCAGACCAACACCGGGCATTGGCTGATCCCCACCGCCGAGGTGCCGCTGACCAACCTGGTGGCCGACAGCATCCTGGATGCCGAGGAGCTGCCCCTGCGCATGACGGCGCGCACGCCCTGCTTCCGTGCCGAGGCGGGTGCTGCCGGCCGCGACACGCGCGGCATGATTCGCCAGCACCAGTTCTACAAGGTGGAAATGGTCAGCGTGACCACCCCCGACCAGTCGGCCGCCGAGCATGAGCGCATGACCGAGGCGGCGGAGACGGTGCTGAAGCGCCTGGGCCTGCCGTTCCGCACCGTCACCCTGTGCACCGGCGACATGGGCTTCAGCGCGTCCAAGACCTACGACATCGAGGTGTGGCTGCCCGGCCAGAACATGTACCGGGAGATCAGCAGCTGCTCCAACTGCGGCGACTTCCAGGCCCGTCGCATGAAGGCCCGCTGGCGCAACAAAGGCGACAAGAACACCCAGTTCGTTCACACCCTGAACGGTTCGGGTGTGGCGGTGGGCCGGGCCCTGCTGGCGGTGATGGAGAATTACCAGGAGGCCGACGGGTCCATTCGTGTGCCCGAGGTTCTGGTGCCGTACATGAACGGGCTGGAGCGCATCGTCCGTGGCTGAGGGCGCGCCGATGCGGGCCCCGGGGACGGAAGACCGCCCCCTGCGCATCCTCATCAGCAACGATGATGGTATCCACGCCCCCGGCCTGGCGGCGCTGGAACGCATCGCGCGGCAGTTGACCGACGACGTCTGGGTGGTGGCGCCGGATGCGGAGCAGTCCGCCGCCAGCCATTCGCTGACCATCCATCGTCCCTTGCGCATGAAGCGCCTGGCCGACCGGCGCTACACCGTGGACGGCACGCCCACCGACTGCGTCCTGCTGGCCGTGAACCACCTCATGGCGGATCATCGGCCGGACGTGGTGCTGTCCGGCGTCAACCATGGGCAGAACCTGGGCGAGGACGTGACCTATTCCGGCACCGTCGCCGCCGCCATGGAGGCGACCCTGCTGGGTGTTCGCGCCTTCGCCTTCAGCTTGCGCCTGCGCGATGGCCGGGACCCGGACTGGGCGACGGCGGAGCGGTGGGGGCCGGATGTCGTGCGCAAGGGGCTGGCGGTGGAGTGGCCCCGCCATGTCCTGCTGAACGTGAACTTCCCGGCCGTGGACCCGGACACGGTGGCCGGCATCCATGTCGTCCGCCATGCCAACCGCAAGGCCGGGGATGATTTGTTCGAGCGCATGGACCCGCGCGGCCGGCCCTATTTCTGGATCGGCGCCGCCCGGGGGCTGGACCAGGTGCCGGAAGACACGGATGTCCATGTGGTGGAGGCGCTGGGCGGCATTTCCGTCACGCCCGTCCACCTGGACCTGACGCACTATGAGACCTTGAAGCGGCTGGAGGGGGTATTCGGGTGAGCAGCGCCGCGCGCAAAATCCGTCTGTTGATGCTGTTGCGCCGCAATGGCGTGAACAGCACGGACGTTTTGCGCGCCATGGAGCTGATCCCGCGGGAGGTGTTCGTGCCCCCGACCTTCCACGACCAGGCCTATGAGGACACGGCGCTGCCCATCGGTCATGGCCAGACCATCAGCCAGCCCATGGTGGTCGGCCTGATGACCCAGGCCCTGCACCTGAACGATCGCCTGAAGGTGCTGGAGATCGGCACCGGCTCCGGCTACCAGGCGGCGGTGCTGGCCAAGATGGCCCGCCGGGTCTACACCATCGAACGTCACCGCCCCCTGTTGGCGGAGGCGGAGTCGCGGTTCCAGGCCCTGCGCCTGCACAACATCACGGCGCGCCATGGCGACGGCATGCGCGGATGGCCCCAGGCGGCGCCCTTCGAGCGCATCCTGGTGACCGCGGGCGGCGGTATGGACCCTCCGCCGGACCTGATGGACCAGCTTGCGGTGGGGGGCATCATGGTCATACCTTTGGGACCCGACCGGCGTAGCCTGCATGTCGTGCGCCTGCGCAAGACGGAAACCGGGGTGGAGCGGGAACAGCTGTGGCCGGTTCGGTTCGTTCCGCTGTTGCCCGAGGTTCCGGCCGAACCGGGTGCCGCGGTGTCGAACGGGGGGATGCCGGGGGATATGCCGCCGCCGGCCCTAATTCCGCCCGACTTTTCCGACGTAATCCATCAGCGGGCGTGATGCCTTACCTCGAACGAAAAAGTGCGATGGCCTTGACGATTTTCCGCCCGACGACTGTCGCCGCCTTCGCGGCCGAGGCCGTTGATGCTCCGATTGCCGGTGCCGCGCCCGGCCTGTCCCGGTTGATCATGCGGGGCGCCCTCGCGGGTGCCCTGCTTGTCGGCTTGTCCGCCTGCGCCAGCCGGTCGGAGCCGCCGGCCCCCGTGGTCACGCCGCCGCCCACGCCGTCCAACGTCATCTTCGTCTCCAAGGGCGAGACGATTTATGACGTCGCCAAGCGCTACAACGTGCCTCTGCGGGACCTGATCGATGAGAACCACCTGCAACCGCCCTACACCGTGACGGCGGGGCAGCGGCTGGTGGTGCCCACGCCGCATACCTACGTGATCAAGCCAGGCGACACCCTCTATGGCATCGCCCGCACTTTCAACGTGGACAGCAATGAGTTGGCGCGGCTCAACAACCTGGGACCGCCCTACCTGCTGCGCGTGGGGCAGACGCTGAACCTGCCGCATTCGGGTGCCGCGCCGGGCTGGACGCCGCCGGTGGTGGCTGAAGCGCCGCCGCCGGTGGCCGCACCCCGGCCAGGTGTGACGACGGCGGGCCGCGCGCCGGTCACGGTCGCGCCCCCGTCGGCAGCGGCACCTCCCCCGGTCACCGCCGCCCCCCGCCGGTCGGTGGAAAGCCAGGTCTTGTCCTCCCCGTCGGCGTCGGCCCCATCGGCTTCGGCCCCGTCGTCGGCACCGCTTCCCACCGGCAGCACCGGCGCGGCCATTCCACCCGGCGCCACGGCGGCGCCGGCGGCCCGCTGGGCGCCTGTCACACCGGGCGCCTCGTCCGAACCCACCGACACGCCGTCGGCCGCCGTTCCAACCGCCGCCGCCCCGGCGCCGACCCGCTCCCCGGCGTCGGCGGCCCCGCCGGCCGTGGTCGCGGCGGTGCCGGCGGTTCCCCGGCGCCCGAGGCGCCTGCGCCCGCGCCCAAGTCGGGCACGCGCTTCCTGTGGCCGGTGACGGGGCAGGTGATCTCCACCCACGGACCGAAGCCGGGTGGCCAGTACAACGACGGCATCAACATCGCGGCCCCCACGGGGACGCCGGTGGTGGCGGCCGATGCCGGCGTCGTCAAATACGCGGGCAACCAGTTGCGCGGCTTCGGCAACCTGGTCCTGATCCAGCACGCCGATGGCCTGGTCACCGCCTATGCCCAGTTGGACCAGATCATGGTGGAGGCGGGCGCCAAGGTGGCGCGTGGCCAGCGCATCGGCACCGTGGGGGCCACCGGCAACGTGACCAGCCCGCAACTGCACTTCGAGGTGCGGGCGCCGGGTAATAAGGTCTTGGATCCCATGGAGGTTTTGGACCCGGGGAAAGGGGGGCGCTGACCCGGTCATCCCTGCCTAGCGGGGCTCTGCATGATGACGAGGGCGGCAGATTTTGCCGCCCTTGCCATTTCCAGCAGTTTGCAAAAATACGAATGATTCCAGCGGTATAATCCGCCACCCCGGTTGGCCCGGGCTTTGCGTAGGGAGGGACGGATCGGCCATGGGGGCCGGTCCCCTGCGCGGAAGTCCCCGCCACCGAGGCCCGGTCCCATGAGTTTGTTCAGCGCGCTGAATACGGCCGCCAATAGCCTGAATGTCATTCAGGCCGGCATCCAGGTCGTTTCAGAGAACATGAACAACGCCAATAGCGCGGATCGTACGAAACACACCGTTTCGCAAACGACCGATCCGTTGAGCGGCGTCAGCATCTCGCAGTATTCGCGCTCGGTGGATGCGGCCCTGCAGGCGCAGTTGCACGGGACCACGTCCGAGAACGGGATGCAGCAGGTGCTGTCCCAGTACATGGGGCAGATCGGAAACCTGCTGGGCAGCACCCTCTCGAATTCGGCCAGTGACACGGCCACGCCCAAGCTGACCCAGGCGTTCCAGGACTTCACCTCTTCCCTGCAGGCCCTGTCGGCCGCGCCCGAAAACGCCGTGGCCCAGAACCAGGTGGTGCAGAAGGCCCAGGCCCTGGTCCAGACCATCCACACCCTCTCGGCGGGTGTCGACCAGATGGCGACGCAGGCAAAGAGCGACATCGCCCAGACCGTGACGTCCATCAACACCGATCTCACCCAGATCGACCAGTTGAACGCCACCATCTCCGATCTGAAATCCACCAACCAGCCGACAGCCGATTTCGAGGACCAGCGCGACGCGACGCTGCGCGACCTGGCCTCCAAGATCAACATCCGCACCACCTTGCGCGATGACGGCTCCATCGCCGTGTTCACCCCCACGGGCGCCACCCTGGTGGACGGTACGGCCACCCAGCTGAGCTATGACAAGGGCGTGATCTCCGGTGCGGGCGGCGCCGACATCACCGCCGCGGTCAGCAGCGGCAAGCTGGGCGGCCTGCTGGATCTGGTGGCCGACAATTCCCCGGCACCCGCCAGCAGCGACCCGACCACCGAGGTGTTCCGCAAACTGAAGTCGCAGCTGGACGCCATCTCCAGCGCGCTCACCGGCACCACCCAGGCGGGTCAGCCCACCAGCATCACTGACGCCTATAACCAGGCCGGCCCCACCAACGATGGTGAGCTGGAAAGCGGCCTGTTCACCGGCAGCGATGCCGGCACCCTGGCCGTCAACAAATCCCTGCTGAACGGGACGAAGACCATCAAGCAATCGGCGGTCAACGCCATGGTCAGCGCCATGACGGCGACCGGCCGCACGCTGACGGCCGATGGCCTGACCCTGAACAACGTCAGCTATGGCGGCATGGGCGACCAGGTGGCCAGCAACTGGTCCACCATCCAGTCCAATGTCAGCACCCAGGCCACCACCACCGCCTCTTTCATGACCAGCCTGCAGACGCGCTACGCCAGCTCGACCGGGGTCAACATGGATGAGGAGGTCGCGAACCTTCAGGTCCTTCAGCGCAACTACTCGGCAACCGCCCGGGTGATCTCGGTCATCGGGCAGATGTTTGACGCTCTTTCGCAGGCCGTGACATGACCATCTCCCGTGTGAGCTCTTACGGCAATTACCTGTCGCTGCTGAACGGCATCAATGGGTCTTCGTCGACCCTGGCCGATTTGCAGCAGCAGTTCAATTCCGGCATCAAGTCGCAGGACCTGTCCGCCTATGGCACGCAGGCCAGCCAGCTGCTTTCCCTGAAGGCCCAGTACGCCCAGCATACCGGCTACGCCACCGCCGTGACCATGGCGACCACCCAGGTGAACGCCACCGAAAAGGCGTTGAGCTCCATGCAGACCATCGTGTCCAGCCTGTTGAGCTCGGCCAACATTCCGGCCGGCGCCGGCAATCCCACCGTATCCGCCGTCACCTCGTCCAACAGCGGCAACCTCGGCCTGGCGGTGGACACGACCAAGTCCGTGTTCAACAGTTCCGCGACCTATACGGTCAGCGCCGTGCCGTCCAACTCCGGCAAATCCGGCAGCTATGACGTCACCGTCAGCGACGGCATGGGCGGCGTCTCGACCAAGACCCTGAACCTCAACACCATCCCGCCCGATGACGGTCAACAAACCTTCCAGATTTCGGGCGGGCCCGGCGACGGCGCCTCTGTCGCGCTCAACATCAACCAGCTGAAGGGCACGGGCAGCGCCAGTTTCACGGTGGGGTATCCCGACCTGGCGGCCCCCAAGGCCCTCCTGCAGGGGGCCTTGACCCAGCTGTCCAGCCTGCTGAACACCAAAGCCGGCGATCGCTATATCTTCTCGGGCAGCCGCTACGATACCCAGCCGGTGGGCGACCTGTCGGCGACCAAGCAGGTCACCAAGATGACCTTCAACGGCACGCTGGGCGTGGCTGGCGACACCTACGAAATGTATGTGGGCGACAAGCGCTACACCTATGTGACCACGGGCAGCGAGACCAGCCCGTCCGACATCCTCAACGGCCTGGCGGCCCAGATCAACGGCCCTAACCAGACCCTGATGGGCAATGGGCAGAAGGCCAACCCGCCGGTGACGGCCGCCGTGTCCGGCAACGTGCTGACCCTGACGGGCATGGACGCGGGCTATACCTTCAACGCCCAGTCCAACGTCTATTCCCAGCCGGGTTACCTGAATTCGGTCAACGGCGCCGCCACGCCGACCACGGCCTATACGCCCGCGACGACCGATGGCAAAGACGGGGTCTATGCCCAGTTCATGACCCAGCAGGCCATCGCGGCCGATCCCACCGCCACGCCCCCGGTCGCCGGCCAGCAGCAGATTGACCAGGTGAATCTGAACGGCGGCAGCGTGGATGTGGGTGACGTCTTCACCATCACCATGGGCAACCGCAACACCATCCAGGTGATCAGCGACGACGCCAACCCGGCCAACAACACGAGCTATGACAAGGTCGGAAGCCCAGCCACCTACAGTTATGTCATGACCGCGGCGGATATCGCCGCCGCCAAGGCCGACCCCAACGGCCCCATGAATTTCGTGGCCAACAAGCTGGCGGGCCTGGTCAATGCCGATCCGCAGCGGTCGGCTGACGCCGCCGTGACGGCCAACCCGCCGCTGAGCGCCCAGCTGACGCTGACCGGAACCGGGACCCAGCGTTTCGCGACCACGGCGACGGTGCAGAACAACACCAACCAGAACAGCTTCACCACCAACACGCTGGACCCGTTCCAGGACGCCACGTCGTTCAGCACCGGCATCACCACCCCGCCGAACCTGCCGGTGTATGACACGCAGTACAGCAGCGGGGCGCAGAACACCGCCGCCTATGCCAGCAGCAGCCTGAACGTGGATGACAGCACCACCGCGACCTACGGCATCAGCTCCAACGATCCGGCCATCCAGAACCTGATCATCGGGATCAAGCAGATGCTGTCCGCGGTCAGCAACCCGGGCACCTACACGTCGATGATGAGCACCGCGCGCTCCACCATCATCCAGGCCCAGGGACAAATTCGGCAGCTGGATGCCAGCACGGTGAACGTGCAGAGCGTCCTCGGCACCGCCGCGACCAACCATAAGAACGCCCTGGCCGACATCGAAAACCAGATCGGCAATATCCAGAACGTCGACCCGACGACTGTGGCAGCACAATTGCAAGCGGCTTTGAACCAGCAGCAAGGCGCCTATACCGTCGCCGGCAAAATCGCCTCCCTTTCCCTTGTCAACTTCCTGAGCTGAGGAGATCCCCCATGAACGCTTACACGCCTGCCCAAGCCTTCGCCGCCGCCACCGTCGCCGCCGCCCCGGTGAATGACGAGGCCCAGCGCGCCCGCCTGTTCGACCAGTTCAACGCCTATTGGGTGAACGCCGCCAGCGAGGGCGTGCCCTATGACACCATCGGCACCATGTCCGTGATGGCCTCCATCTACGGCATCCTGGCCAAGTACGGTAAGACCACCACCGCCGAATACCTGGAAATCCTGGCTGAAAGCGTTCGCTCCGGCGAGTTCTCGGTGACGCAAGGCGTCTGATCCCGATCTCCGACGCGACAAGGTCCAAAAGGGACCACGGGTTCAAAAGGAACCCACAGGAACGGACCAGGAAAAGGCCGGGCCGGTCTCCCCAAAAGGGGGAGGACCAGCCCGGCCTTCCTTGTTTATGGTCCCCGCTTACGGCCCCTGATGGGCCATGCGTGTGACCCGGAAGAAACGGCCGGGTGCGGCCTGCGGTAGGTAAAAATGCCCTGGTGCCACGCCTTCACGGCACTTGCTGCCGGGCGGCCCTTCAGCGCCAACAGCATCTGGGCGGGCAAGAAAGTTCAGAAAAAACCTATCTAAATTAAGGAGTTGTCCGGCTCCGCGCCCTGCGCCTCACCTCCGCCGCACGATGTTGGGTGCTTCGGCGGCATTGTTCGCAATCTGGCATCCATCTTGCTTTCCTGGAGTGTCAGATACGCAACCGCTCTTTTCTGGGAGCCAGCACCATGAGCATTTTCGGCTCGATGTCCGTCGGCATTTCCGGTTTGCAGGCGCAGTCCACCGCGCTCAGCAACATTTCCGACAACATCGCGAACGCCCAGACCACGGGCTTCAAGCGCATCGACACATCGTTCGAATCCCTGGTCATCTCGGCCAGCAGCACGCAATATCAGGCGGGTGGTGTTCACGCCGCGCCCAACTACATCAACAACGTGTCGGGCACCATCTCCACCTCCGACACGCCCACCAACATCGCCATCCGGGGCAACGGCTTCTTCAGCGTCAGCAAGCTGACGACGGTGAATGGAACGACGACGGCATCGACCGAGCGCTTCTACACCCGGGACGGCAGCTTCTCGCTGAACTCGACCCGCACCCTGGTCAACAATTCCGGCTTCGCCCTGAACGGTTTCTCTTACGACAGCACCACGGGTCTGTTCGCCACCTCCGCCACGCCGGTGCAGGTGACGTCGGATATCGACAGCCCGGTGCCGACCAAGGAAATCGACCTCAAGGCCAACCTGCCGTCCAACCCCTCGGGCGGTATCACACCGACCCAGATCCAGGTGTTCGACAGCGCGGGTACCGCCCATAACCTGAACCTGTCGTGGCGCCAGGGCAACACCGACGGGACGTGGCAGTTGGGTGTCACCGCCGATGGCAGCCAGGGCTCCCAGCCCATCCAATCCCTGCTCAGCACCGGCTTCCCCGCCGCCATCACCGAATCCAGCCTGCTGACCGGCAAGAACGACCGAGCCCAGATCACGGACGTGACGTTCGCCACGGCGGCGACCTCGCCCGCGGTTGGCTTCAACGTCGGCGACACCTATTCGGTGGTGATCAACGGCACGACCTATAGCCAGAGCCTCACCCAGGCCAACGCCGCTCAGTTCAGCGGGATGAAAGACATCGCGCAAGCCCTGGCCGACAAGATTAACGGTGCCGACACCTCTTCCGGTGTGCTGGCCACCGTGACGTCGACGGGCGACCTGCGCCTGAGCGCGAAAACGGCGGGCACGCCCTTCACCTTGGATCAAAGTGTGACGGCGGGTGCCATCACCACGCACACCTTCACCGATACCCTGGTGCAGAGCGCCACGGCGACCACCAAGGAAATCCACACGTCTACCTTCGTCGGCAACACCATCAACATCGACGACGTGTACAGCATGAACGTCAACGGCACGGCGTATTCCGTCCGTGTGACGCCACAGAACATCAGTTCGCTGTCCAACATCACCGGCGTGGTGCAGAAGCTGGCATCGCTGATCAACCAGGACTCCGCCACCACCGGGCTAACGGCCACCCCGTCCAACGGCACCGTCACCGTGACGGCGTCCAACCCCAACGTCGCCTTCACCCAGACGTCCAATGCGGTTGACTCGGCTGGCCTGACCAACACGGCGACCCAGTCAACCTACACCGGCAACATTACCGGTTCCAAAGAGGTCGAGAAAATCAGCCTCACCGGTCAGCCGGGTGACGTGGGCACCACCTACAGCCTCACCATCCAGTCGCCGCAGGCCAAGACGGTGACGCCCGTCCAGACGCTGAACGCCGGTGCGCCGACCGATTACACCTATGACTTCGCCACGCCTTACGGCAGTACGGCGCCGGCTGTGGGGCAGCTCTACAGCATCACGCTGGGGACTTCGACCTATAACATCCAGATGACCAACTCCAACATCGCCAACTATCCGGACGTGGCGTCGGTGGTCACCGATCTGGCGGCCAGGGTCACGGCGGACACCAATTCCCCCTTCAGCGTTGTCTCGTCGACGGGTGGTGTCCTGCAACTGGCGACCAAGGTCAATGACGCCCAGTTGTCCACCACCCAGGTGGTGCCGCAAAGCTTCTCGCAGGCGATCAGCTACACCACCGACGGCACTGAAACCAGTCTGAGCGACATCAGCGGCAAGCTGGCGGCCAAGATCAACGCCATCTCCGGCATCCCGGTGCAGGCCACCTCTTCCGGCGGCACGATCACCCTGACCGGCAATACCAACGCCTCCGCCTTCTATACCAGCATCCCCGGTGGCTCGACCGCGTTGACGCCGGGCGTGGTGGTCGGCAAGACGCCGGGCCATATCAGCCTGACCTTCGGTGGCACGCTGTCTGATGGCACCACTGCCGCGGCCGGCACGCTCAGCCACATGGACACCGCGTCGATCGGTACCGGCAATGCCACCGTCAGCGCCGACCAGAGTTCCGGCTCCGCCGCGCAGGTGGGCTTTGATTTCGACTTCGGCTATGGCCTGCAACACATCGTGTTGAACCTCGGCAACTTCGGTGAGGCATCCGGCCTGACGCAGTTCGACGGCAGCAGCATTAACGTCACCTCCAAGGTGCAGGACGGCAGCCCGGCCGGTACTTTCAAGGACGTGCAGATCAACGCCGACGGCACCGTGCTGGCCAACTACGACAACGGTCGCCAGCGCACCATCGCCAAGGTTCCGGTCGTGCTGTTCAACAACCCGGATGCCCTGTCGCGTTCCACCGGCAACGTCTTCACCGAGACGGTGGACAGCGGCAAGGCCCGCTTCAACGACACGGGCGTCAACGGTGCCGGTGACATCGCCTCGGGCAGCTTGGAAGGATCGAACGTCGATATCGCGTCGGAGTTCACCCAGCTGATCGTGGCGCAGCGCTCCTACACCGCCAACACCAAGGTCATCACCACCGCCGACGACCTGCTGCAGGACACCATCAACCTGAAGCGCTAAGGCCTGATGGCCCAGGCGCGGCGCAGCGCCGCCGCCCTGGGCCTGGCGGTCCTTTCCATCAAGCACCAAGCGCTCCGCCGTCCGCCTCCCGACCGGGGGCGGGCGGCTTTGTCTTGCGTGGCCGCGCGCGCGGTGCTGAAATGGTTGCATTATTAAAACCAATGCGACCGTATCGGCATGTCCGCCCTTGGTGGCATTTCTGCGTCGCCCGTCTGGGCACGCGCCTTGACCGGCCCAGCGCCCGCCACCACCACGGCGGGGCAGGCGACACCCGTGTCCGCCGCCAGGGCGTCCAGTCAGGCGAATCCCTACAGCGTCAAAGGCCAGCCCCCCGCTGGGGCAGGGGGTGGGGCAGGGGGTGGGGGTGCCACCGGCGCCAGCACCAAGCTGACGGACGCGCAACAGCAGCAGGTCGACAAGCTTAAGGTCGTTGATCGTTCCGTACGGGCCCATGAGGCGGCGCACAAGGCGGCCGGCGGCCCCTATGCCGGATCGGAAAGCTTCACCTTCACCACCGGGCCCGATGGCCAGCACTATGCCACCGCGGGCGAGGTGGCCATCGACATCGGTTCGGTCCAGGGCGATCCGCAAGCCACCATCGCCAAGCTGGAAACGGTACGCCGCGCGGCCCTGGCGCCCGCCGACCCGTCTGGCCAGGACCGTGCCGTGGCCGCCCAGGCGGAGGCGGGGATTGTCGCCGCGCAAGGGGAGGCGGCCAAGCAGAAGACGCGGTCGAAGGATGGACAGGGCGACGCCCCATCCCCGGATGCCCTTACCGGGGATAGCAATACGACATCCACTGGCCCGCAGGGGGCGGGGGTGGGAACAGGGGGCGTCACCAGCCGTCAAGGGGCGGCTGCCTATCGCAAGACCCAAGGGGCGATCGATGCCGGAATCGTGCAGGCCGCCCAGGCCGCGGCGGCACAGCCCTTGGCGCTTTTCGCGTGACGCCACCCCACCCCACGCCCGCCAATACCGAAGACAGGCGCTGGCCCGCGGGATAATTCCCCGGCCGTAACACGGTGTCGTTACGGGTAAGGCGCTCTACTGCGCGTTATAGCGCAGGGCGCAAATCTTGGTGGCCATGTCAGCCATCACGGCCCCACCCTGATCTTTGGCCAACGCGGTGGCCTCATCGCACTTATGCTGCTCGATCAAGCTGTCAACGCGTTGCGCGACATTCGTCAGGCGAGCCTTGGTTGCCGCTGTCATCCCCGTCGGCTCAGGTCCGCGGGGGGTGAAGGGACCATAATATCTGTTGAGATCCGGGGTGGCCGGCACCTGCCGCGCTTGGGTGTTGACCGTGGGCCCGGAGCCGCCTCCAGAAGCCGCGAACGCGGGGGCGGTCGAGGCGATGATGGCTGTTGTCATCAGTACGCAGGCCAGGGTCTTCATGGGTCAGCCCCCCAGGTCGTCATGCGGTGGCAGTCACACGGGTAATCGCACCTTTATTGCAGCCACAGGATGCGGCTTTCGTTGCGCTTTTGTCAAAGGGGATTGTGGGATGCCGCATACACCTTGGTGTCGCCGGATGGAATCAAAAAGGCCGGTCACAACGGCAACCGGCCCTTCCTTATCATTCTATGAAACCTGCGCGCTCAGGCGAACAGGTTGATCATCGTGCCCATCAGCTTCTGCGTGCCCGTCTGGCCGATGGTCCAGTTTTTCATGGTGGTGATCTGGTCGCTCAACGCCGATGAGATACCCGCGGCGCTGGCGGAGATGCTGGCGTTATTGGAGGGCGCGGTGATCGTGGTGGTGTAGTCCTTGGAATAATCGCCGGCGGCGACCTGGACACCATAATTCACCTTCTGCGTCAGCTTGACGCCCTCAGCGCGCGAGACCTTCAGCACATACGTGCCGGCGTCCAGCGACTTCTGCCCGTTCACCATCGCCGTGTAGGTGTCATAGGCGCTGCCGGACTTGCTGTCGCTATCGGCCAGGACGACCCCGGTCTTGGTCGTCACCTGAACCCGGGTCTGGCCCATGTCCAACTGGCCCAGGTTGATGATACCGCTGCGGGACAGCTTGAAGCTGAGGTAATCGGCGGGGTCACCGGCGCTGAGGCTGCCGAAGGCGTTGACCCGCGTCTGCCCCTTGGTGACCGTGCCGATGTCCGTGGCGGAGGCCACGTTGTTGTACTGCGACTTCGCCACCGACTTGGTGAAGTTCTGCGGGGTGCCGATGGCGCTGGAGCTCTGGGCCGAGGCTTTGCTCGACAGCGCGTCGTTCTGCGCCGCCAGCTGCGCCTGGATCTGCGCCAACTGGGCGAAGACCGAAGCGTTCGCCGCCGCCCCGGCGGAGGTGGTGCTGCTGACAGCGGATGTGGCGACGTTGCTCACGGGAGCGACCCCTATGGTCAGGCCCCTGCCGAAACGCGGGGGCAATAAGCCTAACTACCTTGCATAAGTCTGCGGAATGAAAACATAAAATGCAAGATATTTCCGGTTCCGGCCTGGGCGGGGCGACATTTTTTGCGCCCGCTTTGGCGCGGTCATCCGTTTAGATCGATATGTTGAACTTGCCCACGCCCCCTGATGCCATGCCCGCAGGCGCCATGCCCGGACGCTGCGCCCCCGGATTTGCCGGCGGCGCCATCATGGGCGCGCGCGGTGGTGTCGCGGTCGGCGCCGCCATGCCGGCGGGCACGCTCGCCGTCCCGTCGGCTGGGCGCTGCGACAGCCCGGCGGCGATGTTGCGGTTGATGTCGATCAGCGACTGCAGCTTGGTGACGTCCAAATCGCCCAGCCGCTCAAAGGTCTGGCGGTCGACAATCAGCGACAGCACCAGGATCTTTTCGCGCAACTCCTTGGGCAGGGGACAATCCGGCTCCGCCATGGACGATTGGAAGATGGTCCACAAGCGCTGGTTCAGCGACAGCGCCTGGCGCAAGGGCTCGGGGTTTTCGGGCGTCTGCGCCGCCAGCATCAACCGGCGCGCGGCTTCCGTCAGGCCCCAGGCTTCGATATCGCGGGGATTGTCCGACGCGGGACGGTTGGTATATCCGGCCGAAGGCTTCATCAGATCACGTGATCCCTGGCTAACGCGTTTCCGGGCGGCGGGTCCGTCAGCCCATCCGGCGGATCTGCCTCAAGGGCAGGTCAAACCTGGACGGGTGCGGTGCCGATGCCACCCTTTACCTTTACCGGCCGGCCACGTCCCATGACGTGATCTCGCCGGGCCTCACCTTCCCTCGCACCCGGGGCCCCATCCCCAGGGTGTCGGTATCATCACCATCCCCATTTTGCCTAACCCGATAGGGGCAAAAACAGCCTGGGGCGGCCAATAATGCCGACTTGGGAAGTATCCCATACTCATTTAGGGCCATCAACCCGGCAGCATCTGCCGGTTAAGACCCACGCTTGGGGGCTGCGCCCTCGCATATATGCAAACGGCAGACCACCGGTGCCGGGCTGCGGCGCCCAGTGACGCCAAGGCCCGGGCCCGGTGGTCTGTATCTAGGGCAAAAAGGTAAAGATATTTTGAAGGCGTGCCGGAACGTGCCAGGCGGCGACCGGGCCCAGGGTCCTTCAGGGGCTGCCGTAGGCCTCGGCGATGGGCACCCGCGCCGCGCGCCAGGCGGGGAACACGCCGCCGACCAATCCGACGATCAGCGCCATGATGATGCCCTGCAGGGCCACCGCCGGCGTGAGGTGGAAGGTGAAGACCACCTGTGAAAACGTGCTGCCGGCGAGGGTGGAACCAGTGAGGCCGTCCACCGCCACCCAGGTGATCAGGGTGCCGACAATGCCGCCCACCAGCGCCAGCACCAGGCTTTCCAGCAGGGTCCCGATGAAGGAGGAGGTGCCGCTGAACCCGATGCAGCGCAGGGTCGCGATCTCCTGCGCCCGCGCCGCGACGGAGCTGTACATGGTGTTCAGCGCGCCGGCCAGGGCGCCGAAGGCCATGGCGATGGCCAGCGGCCACCCCAGCTTCTGGATGAAGTCGGAGGTGCGGCTGGCCAGCTGGGCATAGTAATCGGCTTCCGTGGTCACGTCCAGTTTCAGCTGGGGATCGTTGGCCGAATAGTCGGTCAGGGTCTTCAGCGCCTCCGGCCCGGTCAGCCGGGCGCGGATGGACTGGAACACGTTCTGGCGGTGGAACAGACCCTGGACCTCCGGGGTGTCGGCCCACAGCTCGGATTCGAAGACGCTGCCGCCCAGTTCGAAGATGCCCACCACCAGCCAGCTGCTGTTGCCCAGCTTGACGGTGTCGCCCAGGTTCAGACCCACGAAGTCCTTTTGCAGGGCGCGCCCCACCATCAGCTCATTGGTGCCGGGGGTGAACGCGCGGCCCTCCACGACCTTGAGGCCGGGGCGAACCGCAATGCCGGCCGGGCCCATGCCGCGCAGGGTGACGTTGGATCGTGGCGCCTTCTTCAGGTTGCCATCGGGCGGCAGCGTGGATTTCTTGATGCCGTCGACGATGACATACAGCTCCGGCGACACCAGGGGTTTACCGTCCGGGCCTTTCAGGATGCCGGGCGCCTCCTCGATCAGGCGGGCCTGGTCGCGGGTTACACCGCTGTTCAGCTCCGCCTGCGCGCCAGCACGCATCAGGATGGCCATGTCCTTGGTGCCGGTGCCGCGCAAGGTCTGCTGGAAGCCTGTCGCCATGGCCAGGAAGCCCAGCAGCACCGTCACCACCAAGCCCACCGCCACCACGGTGGAGAGCGAGGCCCAGAAGCGCTGGGGAATGCTCTTGATGCAGATGGTGGTGACCACCGCGATCTCGTTGAACAGACGCATGGCGGTTTTCCTTCAAAGAGGGCGGATCACAGGCGCCCGAGGGCGGTGACGATGTTCAGGCGCAGCGCCGCCCGCGCCGGCAGAAAGCCGGTGATGAAGCCCAACAGCAGCATGAAGACGATCCCCAGCCCGACCACCGGCAGGCTGACGAACAAGCCGGGTAGGGCACCGGACAGGGCCTTGGACATCAGCGTGACCAGTACCGCGGCGACACCCAGGCCCGGCAGCCCGCCCAGGAGGGCCAACAGCAGGGACTCGCCCAGAACCTGCCGCCAGATGCGCCAAGACGGGAAGCCCAGGGTCTTCAGCACGGCGATTTCCTTCGTGCGCTCCCGCACCGCCATCACCATGGTGTTGCCCACGATCATGAGGATGGTGGCGAAGGCCGCCCCGACCACCAGGGTGATGATCAGGGCGATGTTGCCGAACTGGGCGAAGAAGGCCTTGCCGAAGGCCTTTTCCGACTGCGTGTTGGTTTCGGAGGTGGAGTTGGCGAACATCTCGTCGACCGCCGCCGCCACCTTGTCGTTCACGGCGGCGCTTTCCGTCTCCAGCACGATCCAGCCTACGGTGTCCTTGCCGAAGGTCTTGCTTTCATTGAAGTTTTCGTGATGAAACAGGATGAAGCTGGTGCCCACGCTTTCCTTTGCGGGGTGAGCGATGCCGGCCACGGTCAATTCCCAGGCATGGGTGCCGTTGGTCTTGTTCGTGAAGATGTTGGAGTTGATGGGGATCCGATCACCCACCTTCCAACCGTACTTGGTGGCGACGGCCTCGCCCACCATCATGGTGGTGCGGTCATGGATAAAGCTGTCCCGTTCCGCAGGGGCGATGCGCAGGTCGTCGCGATAGACCTGCATATAGCTCTCCGGGTCGACCGCGAAGGTGCCGACCTGATCACGCGGCTCCTTCACATAGCCACCGAACCAACTGGCGTAGGTCACCGTCTTCACGCCCTTGAGCGCCTGGATCTTGCCGACATAGGCGAAGGGCAGCGGCTGGATGAAGGTGATCTTGTTGCTGACGACCAAGCGGTTGTCCGCCACCTGATCCACCCCATGCTCGAAGGCGTAGTTGATGCTGCCCAGCACGCCATAGATCACGAAGGCCACGAAGATGGCCAGCATCATGAGGAAGGTGCGCAGCTTGCGGCGGAACAGGTTGCGCCAGAGCAGATAGAAATCGCTCATGCCACCAGCTCCCGCTCGGTGAAGCGGCCCTTGTCCAGATGCAAGGTGCGACGCGCGTACTTGGCCGCCTCCGGGTCATGGGTCACCATGACGATGGTCTTGCCCATCTCCTGGTTCAGCAGCCGCAGCATGGACAGGATTTCATCCGCCGTCGTGCGGTCCAGATCTCCCGTGGGCTCGTCGCACAGCAGCAGCTTGGGGTCGGAGATCAGGGCGCGGGCAATGGCCACGCGCTGCTGCTGGCCGCCCGACATTTCCCGGGGATAGTGGTTGGCGCGCTCCGCCAGGCCCACCAAGCTCAAGGCCGCTTCCACCCGGCGCCGACGCTCCGCCCGGCCGAAGGGGGTCAGCAGCAGGGGCAGCTCCACATTGCGCGCCGCCGTCAGGGTGGGCATCAGGTTGTAGAACTGGAAGATGAAGCCGACGTTGTGGGCGCGCCAGCGGGCCAGTTGCCCTTCCGTCAGGGTGTCCACCCGGCCGCCGTCGAAGGTGATGCTGCCGTCCGTCGGCTGGTCGATGCCGCCCAGCAGGTTCAACAGGGTGGTCTTGCCCGAGCCGCTGGGCCCCATCACCGCCACGAAATCGCCGGCCGGTATGGTCAGGCCCAGGTGGTCGAAAATGGTGATGGTGTCCTTGCCCTTCACGAACCGCTTGGACACGTCCTGCAGGTGGATCAAGGTCTGGCCCGTCATGGCCTTTGGCTCCCAGTTGGGGGTCGTGCGGGAAAGGGGTGATGGGCGCGCGGGTGGACTCAGCCGCCCTTGCCCTCGTTCAGGAAGGTCACCTTGGCCGCCATGTTGGGCAGGATGCGCGGATCCTTGGCGGCGATGGCCACGCGCACCTTGATCGTGGCCTTTTCCCGGCTGGCGGTGGGGATGATGGCCAGGACGGAGGCCGGCACCTTCCAGTCGGGATAGGCGTCCAGCGTCGCCTCCACCTTCTGGCCCGGATGGACGCGCGCGATGTTGGCCTCGTTCACCTCCACCTCGAACTCCAGGCTGTCCATGTCCACCAGGGTGCAGATGCCGGTGCGGGTGAAGCCGCCCGAGGACATGGGGGAGATGATCTCGCCCGGCTGGGCGTTCTTTTCCGTGACCACGCCGGTGAAGGGCGCGCGGACCTGGTAACGGTCCACCATCTCCGCGTCATAGGCGACGGTGGCCCGGGCGGCGTTCACATCCGCCTTGGACTTAACCAGTTGGGCGCGCAGCGAGGCGGCGCGCGCGTCGGCCTTGATCAGGTCCGCCTCGCTGGAGAATTGGCGGCCGGTCAGGGCGCGCGTGCGCTCCAGCGTCTTTTCCGCGTCCACCAGATCGGCCTGGTTGGCGACCACCGCGGCCTCCGCCGAGGCCTGGCGGGCCCGGGCCAGATCCAGGTCGCTGCGGGCCAGCACATCGTCCAGGGTGGCCAGCACCTGGCCCTTCTGGACCAGCATGCCCTCCTGCACCAGCACCTCGCGCACCCGGCCGGTGACATCGGCCGACACCGTCGCCACCCGGCGGGCCACGACGTAGCCGGACCCGATCAGGTTGCCGCTGCGCACCTCTGACACCGGGGTAGCGGGGGCGGGCTGGGGGGCGGCACCTGATGCCGTTGGCGCCGGCTTCGCGGGGCTGGCTGCGGGGGCCCCGTCGGGGACAGTCGAGCGGTTGAGCAGGCCGGTGGACCAGGCAATGCCCAGCGCGATCACCGCCACGGCGACACCCGCCGCCACTCCCAGGGCCAAGCCCCGGCCACCGCCGCCATCCCGCGCCGCCGCCGGCGTCCGGTCTATGGTGATCGACCGCAGCAATTCCGCCTTGTCCCGCTGCACCTTAGCCCCCCGACTGGTACATCCCCCGATGGCATCATACCGCGTGGCGCGGAATGTCGCACCACAAATGGTTGATCTATAAGACGGGTTGACGACCAGTGCCAGTTGCGGTCCGCCGGCTGGGGCCAGATAGGCAAAAGGGCCGGCGGATCGCTCCAGCCGGCCCTTCGGTCAGAAACAAGCGGTGGTCGTCAGATGGCGGCGCCGTCCACCAGATCGGCGTCTTCATCGAAGCGGGATAGCAGCGTGAAGATATGGTTGGCCGCCTGTTCGGCGGTCATGGCCTGGGTGTCGATGCGCACATCGGGCGACTCCGGCGGCTCATAGGGGCTGTCGATGCCGGTGAAGTTCGGGATCTTGCCGGCGCGGGCCTTGGCATACAGACCCTTGACGTCGCGTTCCTCCGCCACCGTCAGGGGGGTGTCAACGAACACCTCCAGGAACTCTCCCGGGCCCAGCAGTTCCCGCGCCATGCGCCGTTCCGCCCGGTAGGGGGAGATGAAGGAGACGAGCACGATCAGCCCGGCGTCGACCATCAGCTTCGACACCTCGGCCACGCGGCGGATGTTTTCCACCCGGTCGGCGTCGGTGAAGCTGAGGTCGCGGTTCAGGCCATGGCGGACGTTGTCGCCGTCCAGCAGCATGGTGTGCCGGCCATGGGCGTGCAGCTTCTTTTCCACCAGGTTGGCGATGGTGGACTTGCCGGCGCCGGACAGGCCGGTGAACCACAGCACGCGCGGACGCTGGCCCTTCATCTGCGACCGGGCGCGCTTGTCCACGTCCAGCACCTGCCAGGGCACGGTGCGCACGATGGCGGAGCGGATGAGGCCGGCCGCCACCGTCTCGTTGGTCAGGCGGTCGATGAGGATGAAGCCGCCGGTGTCGCGGTTGCGGCGGTAGACGTCGAAGGCCACCGGCTGGTCCAGGCTGAGCGTCGCCAGACCAACCTCGTTCAGGGCCAGGGTCTTGGTCGCCAGCTGTTCCAGGGTGTTGACGTTGATCTTGTGCTTCAGCGTCGCCACGCTGGCCGGCACCGACTTGGTGCCCACCTTCAGGATATAGGGGCGGCCGGGCAGCAGCGGCGCCTCCGCCATCCACACCAGCGTCGCCTCCATCTGGTCGGCCACCTCGGCCGGCTCATCCAGGGCGGAGATGATGTCGCCCCGGCTGATGTCGATCTCATCCGTCAGGGACAGCGTGACCGACTGGCCGGCGACGGCCACGCTCAGGTCGCCGTCATGGGTGACGATGCGGGCCACGCGGCTTTCCTGGCCGGAGGGCAGGACGCGGATGCGGTCGCCCGGTCGCACGGTGCCGGCGGCGATGGTGCCGGCATAGCCGCGGAAGTCCAGGTTGGGACGATTCACCCATTGGACCGGAAGGCGGAAGGACGCGGCCGCGCGCAGGTCCGCGACCTCCACCGTTTCCAGGTGCCCGATCAGGGTGGGGCCCTGGTACCAGGGCATGGCGTCGGTCCGGGTGGTGACGTTGTCACCCCTCAGCGCCGACAGGGGAATGGGTTGGATGTCCGTCAGGTCGAGCTGCCGGGCGAAGGCGCGGTATTCCGCGACCACCCGGTCGAAGACGGCCTGGTCGTAGGCCATCAGGTCCATCTTGTTGACCGCCAGGACGATCTTGCGGATGCCCAGCAGCGACACCAGGAAGCTGTGGCGCCGCGTCTGGGGCAGCACGCCCTTGCGCGCGTCGATCAGGATGATAGCCAGGTCGGCGGTGGACGCGCCGGTAACCATGTTGCGCGTGTACTGCTCATGGCCGGGGGTATCGGCCACGATGAACTTGCGCCGGTCGGTATTGAAGAAGCGATAGGCGACGTCGATGGTGATGCCCTGCTCGCGCTCCGCCGACAGGCCGTCGACCAGCAGGGCGAAGTCCAGGTCGCCGCCCTGGGTGCCCACCTTGCGGCTGTCCGCCTCCAGTGCCGCCAGTTGGTCCTCGAACAGCATCTTGCTGTCGTACAGCAGGCGCCCGATGAGGGTGCTCTTGCCGTCGTCGACACTGCCACAGGTGATGAAGCGCAGCAGGCCCTTGGACTGTTGCGCCGCCAAATAACGCTCAATCTCGGTCACGCCCGCTTCCGGAGCGTCGGGCAGAGGGGTATCGGGGGCCATCAGAAGTACCCTTCCTGCTTCTTCTGTTCCATCGAGGCGCCGCCGTCACGATCAATGACCCGGCCTTGGCGCTCCGACGTGCGGGCCAGCAGCATTTCGCGAATGATGGCCGGCAGGGTGTCGGCGTCGCTGTCGATGGCACCGGTCAGCGGATAGCAACCCAGCGTGCGGAAACGCACGCGGCGCATCTCCGGCACCTCCCCAGGCTTCAGGGGCAGGCGGTCGTCATCCACCATGATCAGGGCGCCGTCACGCTCCACCACCGGGCGTTCGGCGGCGAAGTAAAGCGGCACGATGGGGATGTTTTCCAGGTAGATGTATTCCCAGATGTCCAGCTCCGTCCAATTGGACAGGGGGAAGACACGGATGCTCTCGCCCTTGTTCTTGCGGGCGTTATACAGCTGCCACAGCTCGGGGCGCTGGTTCTTGGGATCCCAGCGGTGCTGCTCGGTACGGAAGCTGAAGATGCGCTCCTTGGCGCGGCTCTTCTCCTCGTCGCGGCGGGCACCGCCGAAGGCTGCGTCGAAGCCGTAACGGTCCAGCGCCTGCTTCAGCGCCTCCGTCTTCATCACCTGGGTATGGATGGCGGAGCCATGGGTGAAGGGGCCGATGCCGCGTGCCAGGCCTTCCGGGTTGGTGTGGACCAGCAGATCCAGCCCCAGGTCGGCCGCCCGCTGGTTCCGGAACGCGATCATTTCCCGGAACTTCCAGGTGGTGTCGACGTGCAGCAGGGGGAACGGCGGCTTGGCCGGATAGAAGGCCTTCATCGCCAGGTGCAGCATCACCGCGCTGTCCTTGCCGATGGAATAGAGCATCACCGGGTTCTGCGTCTCGGCCACCACTTCCCGCAGGATGTGGATGCTTTCCGCCTCAAGCCGCTGCAGATGCGTCAACCGTGGGGCTGGAAGGGTGCCTGCGAGCGCGGCGGGAAGGGGGAGGGGGGGTGTATGATGCTGTCCAACACTGCCGCGTCTTTCACGTCAATCACTCTGTCATCACGCCAAGGATGCCGTCCTATACGGCTCACGGTCCCAGAAGCCTGCGATTGCACGCTAACGATCACGCTGGTGGTCGTCGCATACTCAATACCCTATTGAGGGAGGTATAAAGGAAACTTTCACACATCGCATTGCGAATATGGAATTCCTGCGCCCCCGAAAAACACGTAGGAGAGAGGTGAATAAATAACAAATTAACAGTGTATTTTCCGTTAACGTCAGAGCAAAGCCGGGCAGGCCTGGTGTCAATCGACCGGCGCCAGGAAATGCTCTCCCAGGGCCCGCCAGGATGACGGCCCCAAGGTCGCGATCAGCGCCGCCAAGGCCCGCGCGCGATCCCCATCCCCACCATCGCAGGCGGACTGAAGCTGGCGCGCGGTTTCCTCCAAACGTTTTAATCCACAATTGCCGGCCGTTGAAACAAGATCATGCGCGTGCCGGCCCAGGGCGCGCAGGTCGGGTGCCGCGCCGTCGGTCGCCGTTCGTACCACCTGGGTGACCCGGTTCTGGCCATTATCGATGAAGTCCTGAACCAGCCGGGCGAAGGCGGTCGGCCCGGCGATCGGCTTCAGGCGGGACAGCACCGCCTCATCCAGCAGGGGGGCGTCCGGCGCCGCGGCCACCGGCGCATCTTCCGTTTCTTGTAGTGCAGGGGCAGATGAGGGCGCGGACATCTGGGCGCTTGCTTCCCCGCCGCCGGACCAATGGTCGACAACGCGCAGCATCTGGTCCTGGCGGAATGGCTTATAGACACAGTCGTCCATGCCGGCGTCCGCATAATCGGCGCTCATGCCCGCCATGGCGTTGGCCGTCATGGCGAGGATGGGGGTGCGCGGCCAACCGCCGGCCAGTTCCGCGGCGCGGATGCGGCGGGTGGCCTCCATCCCGTCCATGACCGGCATCTGCACGTCCATAAGCACGATGTCGAAGCGGTCCCGGGCATAGGCGGCCACGGCTTGGGCGCCATCCTCCGCCATCGTGACGGCGTAGCCCGCCTTGCGCAGCATCAGGGTGGCCACCGCCTGGTTGGTGGGATTGTCCTCCACCACCAGCACACGGCGACCGCCGCCAGCGGGCAAGGGCCGGGCCCCTTCTTCGGCTTCTGGCGCCTCCCGGGCGGCGCTGGGCGGCATGACGCACCCGAAGGCGCGCGCCACCGCCTCGTTCAGGGACAGGCGACGCACCGGCTTGGCCAATATCGCATCGTACCGCGTGTCCAGGGTCGCCTGATCCGGCTCGATGGAGCTCACCAAAATGACGCGCAGGTCCTTGAGGCGGGCGTCGGCCCGCACCCTGGCCACCACCTCCGGTCCAGACAGGCCCGGCATGCGGTTGTCGATGAGCAGGATGTCATACGGGTCGTCCCCGCCGGCGGCCCCTCCCAGCATCGTCAGGGCCGTCTCCCCCTCCTCCGCCTCGTCCACCCGCAGTCCCAGGTCGAAGCTCAGATTATGCGCCAGGATCAGGCGGTTCATGGCCAGGTCGTCGACCACCAGGGCGCGGCGTCCGCGGATGCTTTCCAACGAGGCCAGGGGGGCGTCCGCCGGTTCGGCCGGCGCCAACGGCAATTCGAACCAGAAGAGGGAGCCCTCGCCGGGCGCGCTTTCCACCCCGATATCGCCGTCCATCAGCTCGACCAACTGCTTGCAGATCGCCAGACCCAGGCC
Organism: Nitrospirillum goiasense; assembly: GCF_034427435.1. NCBI lineage: Bacteria > Pseudomonadati > Pseudomonadota > Alphaproteobacteria > Rhodospirillales > Azospirillaceae > Nitrospirillum > Nitrospirillum goiasense. The sequence continues at coordinate 112,452 of NZ_JAXQNP010000003.1, forward strand.
GGTGCCGCCGAAGCGGCGGGTCACGCTGGCGTCCGCCTGGGTGAACTTCTGGAACAGGCGCTTGGCCTGGTCCTCGCTAAGGCCGATGCCGGTGTCCTGCACCGTGAAACGCAGGCGCCGGGGCCCCGGTGCCGTCTCGGCTACGCAGGTGACGACGATGCTGACCCAGCCGCGGTCGGTGAATTTCACGGCGTTGCCCGCCAGGTTCAGCAACAGTTGGCGCAGCCGGGTGGGATCGCCGCGCCAGTGCCGCCGCGCTTCCTCCACCACCAGCACACCCAGCTCGACCCCCTTGTCGCGGGCCCGGGGCGCCAGGATGGCGGCGACCCCCTCGACCAGGTCCCCCAGGTCGAAGGACAGGTTTTCCAGATCGACCTTGCCGGCCTCCAGCTTGGAGATGTCCAGGATATCGTTGATGACGCCCAGCAGGGCGTCGGCGCTGTCGCGGATGGTTTCCGCATAGCCCCGTTGTTCCGGGGTTAGGCCGGTCGTGTCCAGCAGCAGTTGGACCATCCCCACCACCCCGTTCATGGGGGTGCGGACCTCATGGCTCATGTTGGCCAGGAAGTCGTTCTTGGCGCGGTTGGCCTCTTCCGCCCGGCGTTTCTCCGCCGCCAGCGCGCGGGCGCTTTCCCGCGCCGCCGTGACGTCCCAGTTCACGCCCACCATCTTGGTCGCCTGGCCGTTCGCGTCCCGCTCGACCTTGGCGCTGGTCTGGATATGGCGGACGGTGCCGTCGGGCAGGCGGATGCGGAACTCCGTGTCCAGCGGGGTTTCCCCGCGCAGGGCGGCCTGCACCTCCGCCTGCATGCGCCCCAAATCCTCCGCATGGCAGCGCGACTGCCACAAGGCATAGGTCAGGGGCTGCTCCGCGTTGGGATCGACACCGTAGAGCTGGAACATGCGCTCGTCCCAGACCAGGGCCTGCGTGGACAGGTCCCATTCCCAAACCCCGATGCCGCCCGCCTGTGTCGCCAGGGCCAGCCGGTTGCCGGTGGTCATCAGCTTGGCGTTCATGGCGCTCAGTTCCCGCGTCATCCCCTCCGCGATGGCCGTGGCGCGGGCGCGCACCAGGTGGAGGTTCGCGGTCAGTGCCGCCAGCATCAGGGCGAGGAAGGCCAGGCTGGCCACCGCCAGCGCCGCCCCCGCCTGTCCCGCCGTGGCGAAGCTGGCCGATCGCGACCAAGCCAGGGTCAGGGCATGCCCCCCTTCATCCACCCGGCTGATCTGGTCGGGTATCGCCAGGGTGGGGGGCTTCAGGCCCAGCCGCGCGGCCAGCTGGCCGCCCAGGCCAGCCGGCGTCGTCTTGCGGTACAGTAGGGCGTCGGGACGCGCCACGCCGCCGTCGTACACGGCCACGTCCACCTCATCCACCATGTCCCGCAGGGCCTCACGGAAGAACACCTCGGAAATGAAGGGCGCGTAGATCCAGCAGCGCAGGGCCCGGCGCCGTTGCGCCACCGTGTCCAGCGGCTGCCCGGAGGCGTAGACCGGGATGAAGTAGAGGAAACCCGCGCGCCGCTGCGCGTCCTGGACCAGGGAAATGCGCTTGGTCATCGCGGGCTGGCCGGTGTCGCGGGCGCGGAGGATGGCGTCGCGGCGATTGGCTTCGCTGGCAAGGTTCAAGCCCATGGCCGGGGCGTTCGATGCCAGTGGCTCGATATAGGTGATGATGTCGTATTCCAGGGCGTCGGCGAAATCATCCAGCACCGCCTCCGCCGACGCGGCCCGCAGCGTGAAATCCGGCGCGCCATCCGCCCGTACCCGCGCCAGGAAGGCATCCAGCCCGTCGACCGGCACGGGATAGATGACGCCGATGCCGTTGATGCCGGGATAGCGCCCATCGATGTTCAGCGTGGCGGCGAACGCCTTCCATTGGGCCCGCCCCACCGGCAATTCGGTGGCGTACAGCGCCGCCCCCGCTTGCAGGGCGTTGGAATAGACCAGCAGGCGCTCATGGATGCGGGCCATGGCGTTGTCGACGATCTTGCCCATGTGGGCGTCGTCGCGGGACCGGGCGATGTCCGTGCGGTCCATGAAGACGCCGCTCGCGATCAGGCACCCCGCCAGGAAGACGATGGACGCCAGGCGGATCGATTGGCGGGGAATGTCGGAAAAGACGATGGCCGTCAGGGCGAAGGTCGCCAGCATGGCCTGCATGTTCAGCAGGCTTTGGTTCAGCGTGGCGTCGATGAAGGGGCCGATGCCGGCCGCCGTCCCCAGTACATAGGCCGCCGCCGCCGCCAGCACCACCAGATGGGCCGCCACCGGGCCATAGCGCCGCGCGGCCAGCAGGATGGCCGGGTACAGCAGGAAGATGCCCAGCGCCGCCGCGGAGCCCAGCAAGGTGCGCGCCACCGGCAGGAAGGGCAGCAGCAAGCCCGCCGCCGTCAGCCCCAGCACCGGCAGCAGGCCGTTGAACAAGGTGGCCCAGAGGTAGGACGGGCGGTAGCGGGCCGCGGTGGCCTCACCCACGGCGACCATCAGGGATGTCACGATCAGGATGCCCAGCGCGTCGCCCGTCCACCAGGTGACCCAGACGGCGCCCAGGTTGACGTCCCAGGACAGGTTGCCGGACACCAGCAAGGCACTGATGCCGATGGTGGCGCTGCAGACCGGCGCGATGACGGATGCCAGGCCGAAGGCGGCGGCGCGGGAGACCTGCAGCCGCTCCCGGTCGATGCGATCAACCCGCTTGAACAGCAGGGCACCCAGCATGGCCTCGCCGGTGTTGCCGACGGAGATGAAGGCGGCCGTCACCAAGCCGACGCCGGGGGTCAGCGCGTTGGCGACGAAGGCGCCGATCAGGACGAAGGGCCACGTGGCCCTGCCAAAGATCAGCAGTCCCGCCACCGCCAGGCCCGAGGCGGGCCAGACCGGGCTGGCGCTTTCGCTCAGGCTGGCCAGGCCCAGGCCCAGGCGCGCCATGGCGAAATAGGCCGCCGCAAGGGCCAGTATCCTCAACGAAGTCGCCAGGGCGTGCCCCGGGATTGGACGCATGACGCCGCCTGTTGCTCAGCTTGCGCGCGTCACGACGCGCCGTTCGACATCAAGTCTAGCGCATGCCGCCGGGGATTGAAGCCGTGCAATCGGAGGTGATGGTAAAAAGGCCGGGCGGTTGAACGCCCGGCCTGGTTGGAATTGCCGAGGGCCCGCCTCAGTCGGCAGGGACCACCGGCAGGTCGATGAAGCTGGCCTGCGCCCCCTGGTGGAACACCCGCTGCGTCGCCTTGCGATAGTCGCCCGGCTTGGCCAGGAAGATGTTGTCCACGAAGGTCTGCGGATTGCGGTCATAGAGCGGGAACCAGCTGGACTGGACCTGCACCATGATGCGGTGGCCGGGCAGGAAGACGTGGTTGGCGTTGGGCAGCTCGAACCTATAGCGCTGCACCTTGTCCGCCGGTATGGCGGTCGGGTGTTCCAGGCTGTCGCGATAGCGGCCGCGGAAGATGTCCATGCCCACCGCCAGTTGATAGCCCCCCATTTCGGGCTGGGACGGCACCTCGTCGGGATAAACGTCGATCAGCTTCACCACCCAATCGCTGTCGGTGCCGGAGGTGGAGGCGTAGAGGTTCACCACCGGCGCGCCGCTGATCTTCATCGGCGCCGTCAGCACCTCGCTGGTGTAGACGAGGACGTCGGTGCGGTCGGCCACGGCGCGCTGGTCGGTGACCAGCCAACGCTTCCAGGCGTCACCATCGCCGAAGCGCACCGGGCGCGGCACGTAGGGCACGGGCTTGGCCGGGTCGGAGACGTACTCGTCATACGCGGGGCCACCCTTGGCCGGCGCGCTGAAGCCCAGCCCGCCGTTGGCCTCCAGGTACAGCGGCTTGAGGCTGGCGACGCAGCCGCTGGCGCAGGCTGTCGGCCATTTCTGCAGGCGGCGCCAGACGTTGGTGCCGCTCTCGAACACCAGCACCGGCGGCGTGTCGGCCTTAGGCGCGCCGTCCTTCAGATGCTCATCCAGGAAGGGCAGCATGGTGTTGCGCCGGAAATCCAGCGCGGTGTCGCCCTCGAACTTCAGCGGCCCCAGGGTGGAGCCATCATAGTTCACGCCGCTATGACGCCAGGGACCGAGCACCAGGTAATTGAGGTCGTTGCGGGTGTCCTTGGGCTCGATCGCCTCATAGGTGTGGACGGCGCCGTACATGTCCTCCTGGTCCCACAGGCTGGCCACGATCATGGTGGGCACCGTGGGCGTGCGGGCGCCCAGGATGGTGTCCAGCGCCTGGTTCTGCCAATAGGCGTCGTAGGCCGGGTGCTCGGTCAGCTTGCGCCAGAAGGGCAGTTGCGCCAGGCCGTACTGCCGGGCGAATCCGTCGGCCGATCCCGCCCGCAGGAAGGCGTCGTAATCGTCATAGATGCCGCGCGGGATGTCATCGCCCTGGCCCCGCACCGTGGTCTGGTGCTGGAAGTAATCGAAATTGGTCTGGCGGAAGGCGCCGTTGTGGAACCAGTCGTCACCCTTCCAACCATCCACCATGGGGCTCATGGGCACGGCGGCCTTCAGCGCCGGATGCGGGTTCACCAGGGCCATCAGCACGGTGAACCCTTCGTAGGAGGAGCCCACCATGCCGACCTTGCCGTTGCTTTCCGGCACGTTCTTCACCAGCCAGTCGATGGTGTCGTAGGCGTCGGTGGCGTGGTCGACCTCGCTGTCGTTCAGGGGGCCGCGCAGCGGGCGGGTCATGACATAGTCCCCCTCCGACCCGTATTTGCCGCGGATGTCCTGGAAGACGCGGATGTAGCCTTCGGCCACGAAGCTCTCATCCCCTTGGGCCAACGTGGCCAGCATGTGCGGGCTGACGGAGCGCTTGGCGCGCTTGGTGGCGTTATAGGGCGTGCGGGTCAGCATGATGGGCGCGCCCTTGGCGCCCTTGGGGATGACGATGACGGTGTGCAGCTTCACGCCATCGCGCATGGGGATCATGACGTCGCGCTTGATGTAGTCGGCACCCTCGATGGTGGTGTCGACCTTGGCCGGGATGTCGGGCGCCATGGGGGACAGGGGGGACGCCGCTTGCGCCCAGGCCGTGCCGCTTAACGGTGACGTGCTGGCCAACAGGGCCATAATGCCCAAACCCGCACTCCAGCGCCCCAGATGTGGGCGCGTCCATCCACGGCGCGCCCAGCCGGCCGCCCGTCCCGATTTCAACCTAGCCATGACCCTTGCCCCTTTTATCCAATATCCCGCACCTCGGCGCGGGTGGGGACGAACGATAGCGGGGCAGGCGGCGGGGTCAAATGGCGTTCGGTAACGGAACTGTTACAGACGGCGGCGCAGATTCCTTAAGTGGAAATATTCCATAGCGCCACTCGCCATGATAGTGTTGCGGCGCACAACGGAGGCGCCCGCCATGCTGCTCAACCCCTTCCTCGCCGATCCCACCAAAACCCTGTCGCAGGACCTGCTGACGGAGTTTGAAACCATCCTGGGTAAGGGCGTCCTGGGCACGCCGGTGGAAATACCCGGCGGCCTCATCGTTCCCGTCAACATCACCACCTTCGGCGTCGGCGTTTATGGCGGCAGCGTGTGGGGAGAGGCGGTGGGCGGCGGTGGGGGCGGCGGCGTCATTCCCTGCGCCGTGCTGGTGGTCCAGGATGGGAAGGTGACCTTCCATCCCATCGCGCCGGAAACCACCAAGGCGGCGGCCGAGCATGTCACGGCCATGGTCACCCGGATGCGCGGCCCCCGCGTCCCGCAGGATGAACCGGCGACACCCTCGACCGTGGATGCGTGAGATCAGACATCCAGCGGTGTGACGCCTTCCCCCGGCAGGTAGTAGGCCGCGAGGAAGGACCAGAAGGCGTTGTCCATCAGGGACCGCGCCCGGTCCGGAAGCGTCTTGTACTTGCCCACCGTGCCGGTGCCGATGTGGGTTTTGTGCCAATGGGTGACGGGGTCGTACAGGTTGGGCTTGGCGTCGCTGCCCGCGTTCTCGACGAAGCGACCGGAATTCTCCATCTCCGCCAAGGTACGCTTGACGGTCTGGGTCAGCAGGCCCTCATGAATGGCCCTGAGGGCTGTATCCGGCACGCTGACGCCAATGAAGTCGGCGACGCGGGCCACCGAGTCCAGCTTGTCATGGAAGTCCTCCTCGTACCGGAACACTAGCGTGTGCTGGCCATGGACCAGACAGGACTGAACCCGCCGCACGCTGCGCAACACGTAGGCGAAGGCCTCATTGAACGGCAGGTCGAAGCGCTCCATCAGCGAGGCGACGCAATCGCGGGGGTCGCGCAGGGTGATGATGGCGGGAATGTCCTCATGCGCGATCCGCACCTGGGTCATGGTGTCCGGGTGGTGGGTCTTCAGCACCAGGGGAACCTTGGGCCTGTCACCAATGCCGACGTGGTGCTCCAGTTCATTGTTGTAGTCCGACTTGAAGCCGTCCTCCCCATAGGCGTGGGACAATAGCTCACGCACCACGTTGAACGACCAGGTCGAGGCGCTCCCCGGCAAACCGACACAAACAATCACGTTGTTGTCGCCAATATCGGCGAGGCTGTCATCTTTTTGCATGATTGCAATCATTAACGGTGAATATTTTGAGTGGAAGCATATCCAGGGTGATTACACGGTCCGCGTGGGCTATTTCGTCGCACTAAAATGGCGCCTGCCTACCATCGGTTCGTCTCCGGCCAATCTTATTGATCAGTCGACGGGTGGATGGTTGAACTAAGTCACTTCACTTCCCATTTAGGACGGGCATGGCTTCGGGGGGCGGATCGCCCGCGCCGGGGGGGACACCGGGAAGCCGCGCCTTATCGTGAGATCAAGCCATCAGAGAGGGGCTGACGTGATCAAGACCTTGGGATATGCGGCCTACAAGGCCAAGGAGGCCCTGGCGCCATTCACTTTTGAGCGCCGGGATCCCCGCGACCATGACGTGGTCATCGACATCCAGTACTGCGGCATCTGCCATTCCGACGTCCACCAGGCGCGGGATGAATGGGGCGGCAGCCTGTTCCCCATGGTGCCGGGGCATGAGATCGCCGGCATCGTCACCCAGGTCGGCCCGGCGGTCACCAAGTACAAGGTGGGGGACCGGGTGGGCGTCGGCTGCTTCGTCGACAGCTGCCGGACCTGTGAATACTGCCTCCAGGGTCTGGAGCAGTACTGCACCCAGGGGATGACCGGCACCTACAACGCCATGGAGCGCGACGGCAAGACCCTGAGCCAGGGCGGCTATTCCACCACCATCGTGGTGGACGAGAACTACGTGCTGCGCATTCCCGACAACCTGCCCTTGGACGCCGCGGCGCCCTTGCTGTGCGCCGGCATCACGCTCTATTCCCCGCTGGCCCATTGGAAGGCCGGGCCGGGCAAGAAGGTGGCCATCATCGGCATGGGCGGCCTGGGCCACATGGGGGTTAAGCTGGCCCACGCCATGGGGGCCGAGGTCACGGTGCTCAGCCAGTCGCTGCGCAAGGAAGCCGATGGCCGGCGCCTGGGCGCCGATCATTTCTACGCCACGTCGGATGAGGCGACCTTCACCAAGCTGGCGGGCACCTTCGACCTGGTCATCAACACCGTGTCGGCGCCCATCGACTGGAACGCCTATCTGGGCCTGTTGAAGGTCGATGGCGCGTTGGTCGTGCTGGGTGTGCCGGAGGAGCAGGTGCCGGTCGGCGCCTTCTCCCTGATCATGGGGCGTCGCAGCCTGGCCGGTTCGCTGATCGGCGGCATCAAGGAAACGCAGGAGATGTTGGACTTCTGCGGCAAGCACGCCATCACCAGTGACATCGAAACCATCGCCATCCAGGGCGTGAACGAGGCGTATGACCGCGTCGTCGCCAGTGATGTGCGGTATCGTTTCGTGATCGATATGGCCTCGCTGAAGACCGCTGAAGCCAGCTTCTAATACCAAGGAGCGATGATTCCCATACATCGCTCCTTGGTATCGGCGGCGACTGCCGCCGCGCGCCGTAAGGCGCGGAAGCCAAGCCGCCGGATGGCGGCGCCGGCGACTGAGGGCGATGAGCCTGGCCATAGGTCAGGATCATCGCTACTTAGTATAAGGCCTTGCGGTTCCAACTTTGGACGGGCGGCGGAACTATTCCGCCGCCCGTTTCATTTTGCTGAAATGGAATTTAGGTTGCGCCAGGCGCGTGCCGGTTGTGGCCCTCCCGGACGCGGACTACGCTCAAGGTCATCGAACGGCTCTTAAGCGGTGATCCCATGCGCCCTGGTGTGCTGATCCTTGCCGGTGTTATCGCCACGCTGTCTTTCGGGGCCTGGGCCCAGACGACACCCAATCCGGCCGCCAATCCAGCGGACAGCCCCGCGGCCGGTCCCGCGGCACCGCCCGCGCTGAAAAGGGACGACTTGCCCCGTGACATCATCGTCACCCCGCAGGTGCTGCCGACACCGGAGGAGGAGCAGGCCTACCACGATGCGGAATATGCCCGCCTCAAGGCCATGTTCGGCCCCCCGGAACTGCCGCCGATCTCGCGGGGGGACGCCATGAGTCGAGATGAGACCCAGAACACCGGCACCCTGGCGGGGCCCAAGGCGGTGAACTGCGCCGACATCGCCGCCTGCTACGCCCCGCCGAAATAATACCAGCGGCACGAGATGGTGACTCGTGCCGCTGTAGGCCCCGACCGGGGCCGCCGGAGCGAGCACCGCAGGGCGCAGCGAGGACGAGCCTAGGCGGACGGATGTCCGCCGCCCGGCGCCTGAGGGGGCATTTGAACGGTCACGTTCAAATGCCGCGTGTATAAGCCCCGGCTGGGCTTTCCGACTTTTTGGAAGCGTCAGGAAAGCCTTCAGTGCGGCATGTTGCGCCGCAGCCAGCGGGCGGCGATGGCGACGACACCGGCGCACACCGGCACCGCGATGGCGACGATACGGCTGGTGGAGGGCCAACCCTCCGTTTCCGGCAGGCCGTGCATCACCTTTTCCACCAGCGACACCAGGTAATAGGTGATGCCGACGATGGACAGCGCCTCCACCGCCTCCTGGATGCGGACATGCATGCTGGAATTGCGGTCCAGCGAGGTCAGCAGCGTGGCGCTCTGGCTGGACAGGCCGACATCGACGCGGGTGCGCAGGCTGGCCTGGGCGCGTTCCATGCCGGCGGCCAGTTCGCCTTGCAGGCGCGCGGCGGCCTCCACCGTCCGGATACCGGGGCGCAGGCGGCGCTTCAGGAACAGGCCCACGCGCTGCAGGCCGGGGATGCGCTCCTCCCGCAATTCCTCCAGCCGCTCGTTCACGATCTCGCCATAGGCCAGGCTGGCGCCGAAGCGCCAGCGGTTGCGGGTGACCAAGTGGCCCAGGTCGACGGCCAGGGTGGTCAGGCTGTCCAGGATGGCGCGGTCCTCCGCCGGGGTCTTGCTGTCGCGGATGCGGCCCACGGTTTCCTCCAGCCGCCGTTCCATGTCGGTCAGGGCCGCCATGGTGTCCCGCGCCTGGGGGAAGGCCAGGAAGGCGGCAGCACGGTAGGTCTCGATCTCCAGGATACGCTGGACCAGCCGGCCGAGGCGGTCGTTGGTCAAACCCCAATTCTGGATCAAGGCCCGGCTGTAGCCGTCGTCATCGATGTGGAAATCCAGGGCCACCAGGGCCTCGCCGCCATTGACCACGGCGCCAGCGCACGTTCCGGTGGGAAAGCGGGCTTTCAGGGCCTGGGGCGCCGGCGCGCCGTCGGCCGGCTCCACCCGGATATGCACGGCGGCCAGGCGGCGTGGTCCCATGGGGGCGAACACGCCCTCCAGCAGTGCCTCCACCGCCAGACGGGTCGCGTCCCCATCGGTGCCGCTGACGGCCACGCTGGTGCTGAGAAACTCGGTATGGTGTTCCCACTTCACCTGCGCCGGCCGGCCGGCGAGGGTCGTGGCGATGACACCATAGCGTGGTGCCTCGCCGTCGCCGGTGGGGGCGGTGTCCAGTGCCGCCAGCAGCCGGGCCGCGCCGGCCGTCCCCTCCGCCGGGGTGCAGAGATAGGTGACGTGGAAGACCTCCGCCGGGGCCGCCAGGGGCAGGGCCATGCGGGAGTGCAGTTCCTGCATCAGGACGCCACGCAACGGGTGATCCGACTCCATGCCCATGATGCCCTGTCCCCTACGCCGTCCGTGGTGCCACACCCGTGAATGCTATCATGGGGGATGCTAACACAGGGTGGGCATGCCGCCAGGCTGGACCGCTGCGCATCCCGCGCACGCGGTCCTTCGCTGCCTGCATGGCTGCGGCGGTGACGGGTCAGGCGGCGGCCGGCCGGCGCTTGCGCAGGATGTCCAGGATTTCCGCCGCGGCCGTCGGGATGTTGGTGCCGGGGCCATAGATGGCCGCCGCCCCCGCCTGGTACAGCATGTCATAGTCCTGCGGCGGGATGACGCCACCGCACACCACCAGGATGTCGCCAGCGCCCTGCGCCTTCAGGCTGTCGATCAGGGCCGGCACCAGGGTCTTGTGCCCTGCCGCCTGCGACGACACGCCGATGACATGCACGTCGTTCTCCACCGCCTGGCGGGCCGCTTCCTCCGGCGTCTGGAACAGCGGGCCCACGTCGACGTCGAAGCCGATGTCGGCGAAGGCCGTGGCGATGACCTTGGCGCCCCGGTCGTGGCCGTCCTGGCCCATCTTCACCACCAGCATGCGCGGCCGGCGGCCCTCGGCCTCCGCGAAGGCCTCCACATCCTTGCGGATGCGGGCGAAACCCTCATCGCCGTCATAGGCCGAACCGTAGACCCCGCTGACGGAGCGGATGACGGCGCGGTGGCGGGTGAACACCTTCTCCAGCGCGTCGGAGATTTCGCCCACGGTGGCGCGGGCGCGTGTCGCCTGGATGGCGAGATCCAGCAGGTTGCCGGTGCCGGCCGCCGCCCCTTGCGCCAGGGCCGCCAACGCGGCCGTCACCGCCGCGTCGTCGCGGCTGGCGCGGATATGGTTCAGCCGCGCGATCTGGGCTTCGCGCACGGCGGTGTTGTCGATGTCCAGCACCTCCACCCGCTCCGGGTTCTGCGGCCGGTACTTGTTGACGCCGACCACCACTTCCTCGCCCCGGTCGATGCGGGCCTGGCGGCGGGCCGCGGCCTCCTCGATCATCAGCTTGGGCAGGCCGCTGTCCACGGCCTTGGTCATGCCGCCCATGCCCTCGACCTGCTCGATCAGCTTCTCGGCCTCGGCCGCCAGGCTGTGGGTCAGGCTTTCCACGTAATAGCTGCCGCCCAGCGGGTCGACGACGTGGGGCACGCCCGTCTCCTCCGCGATGATCAGCTGGGTGTTGCGGGCGATGCGGGCGGAGAAGGGCGTGGGCAGGCCCAGGGCCTCGTCAAAACTGTTGGTGTGCAGCGACTGGGTGCCGCCCAGCACGGCGGCCATGGCCTCGATGGTGGTGCGGACCACGTTGTTGTAGGGGTCCTGCTCCGTCAGGCTGACGCCCGAGGTCTGGCAGTGGGTGCGCAGGGCCAGCGACCGCGCGTCCTGCGGGTCGAAATGCTTCTTCATCAGCTTGGCCCACAGCAGGCGGGCGGCGCGCAGCTTGGCCACCTCCATGAAGAAGTTCATGCCGATGGCGAAGAAGAAGGACAGGCGGGGCGCGAACTGGTCGACCTTCAGGCCCTTGGACGCCGCCGCCCGCACATACTCCAGCCCGTCCGCCAGGGTGAAGGCCAGTTCCTGCACCGCCGTGGCCCCGGCTTCCTGCATGTGGTAGCCGCTGATGGAGATGGAGTTGAACTTGGGCATGTTCAGCGCCGTGTACTCGATGATGTCGGCCACGATGCGCATGCTGGGGGTGGGCGGGTAGATGTAGGTGTTGCGGACCATGAACTCCTTCAGGATGTCGTTCTGGATGGTCCCCGACAGCTTGTCCTGGCTGACCCCCTGTTCCTCCGCCGCCACGATGTAGCCGGCCAGCACCGGCAGCACGGCGCCGTTCATGGTCATGGACACGCTCATCTTGTCCAACGGGATGCCGTCGAACAGGATCTTCATGTCCTCCACGCTGTCGATGGCGACGCCGGCCTTGCCCACGTCGCCCACCACGCGGGGGTGGTCGCTGTCATAACCGCGATGGGTGGCCAGGTCGAAGGCCACCGACAGGCCCATCTGCCCCGCCGCCAGGTTGGCCTTGTAAAAGCGGTTGCTTTCCTCCGCCGTGGAGAAGCCGGCGTACTGCCGGATGGTCCAGGGCCGGTGGCTGTACATGGTGGCCCGGGGACCCCGGGTATAGGGCGCGAAGCCGGGCAGGGTCTGAAGCTCCAGACCCTCCAGATCCGTCGCGGTGTAGAGCGGCTTCACCGCGATGCCCTCGGGCGTGGTGCGCACCAGGCCTTCGGGGTCGGCGCCGAATTCCTTGGCGGCCAGGCGCTGCCAATCGGCCAGGGTCTTCTCGGGGAAGTCGCTCATGATGGTCACTCGAACTCGATGATGATCTGGTCGACGGCCAGGGACGTGCCCTTTTCGGCCGCGATCTTCTTGACCTTGCCGTCGGACTCGGCGCGCAGGATGTTTTCCATCTTCATGGCCTCCACCACCGCCAGCTCCTGGCCGGCCTTGACCTCGTCACCCACGGCGACCGCCACGGTGACCAGCAGGCCCGGCATGGGCGACAACAGGAACTTGGACATGTCCGGCTTGGCCTTGATGGGCATCAGGGCCGCGAACTCCGCCGCGCGGGCGGTCAGCACTTGCACCTCCAGCTCGGCCCCGCCATGGAACAGGCGGTAACCGATGCCGGTGCCGTCCACCTGCACGGCCAGGGCATGGCCGTCCACCGTGCCGGCCCACAGCGATTGGCCGGGGTGCCAGTCCGCGTTGCGCACCGCGTACGTCCGGCCGTCCAGCGTCACGTCATGGCCGTCGTCCACGGTGGCGACTTCCGCCGGATGGTTGTCCCGGCCGCAGCGCACCACCCAGCTGGCGGGCACCACGCGGTGGTGGCCGGCCATCTGGCCGGAGATGGTGGCGTCCCGCTCCACCCGGCTGAGGTGGATGCTGGCGGCCATGGCCAGCAGGCGGGTCAGCCCCTCGGCCGGCAGCTCGCGGCCATGGAAGCCGTCCGGGAATTCCTCGGCGATGAAATTGGTGGTCAGGCGCCCCTCGCCGAAGCGGCGGGATTCCACCAAGGCGGCCAGAAAGCTGATGTTGTGGCCCACGCCCCGGATCTGGAAGCGGTCCAGCGCGTCGCCCATGGCGGTGATGGCCGTGGCGCGGTCAGGGCCGTAGGTGATCAGCTTGGCGATCATGGGATCGTAGAACATGCTGATCTCGCCGCCCTCATGGATGCCGGTATCCACGCGGACGATGCTGCCGTCCACGGCGCCCGGCCCTTCCGCCGGGGGACGATAGCGTGTCACGCGGCCGATGGACGGCAGGAAGTTGCGCGTCGGCTCCTCCGCGTACACGCGGGCCTCCAGCGCCCAGCCGGTCAGTTTGACGTCCTCCTGGGTGACTGGCAGCTTTTCGCCCGCCGCCACGCGGATCATCAGTTCCACCAGATCCAGGCCGGTGATCATCTCCGTCACCGGATGTTCCACCTGCAGGCGGGTGTTCATCTCCAGGAAGTAGAAATTACGGTCCTTGTCGACGATGAACTCCACCGTGCCGGCGCTGCGGTACTGCACCGCCTGCGCCAGGGCCACGGCCTGCTCACCCATGGCCTTGCGCGTGGCCTCATCCAGGAAGGGGCTGGGGGCCTCCTCGATCACCTTCTGGTGGCGGCGCTGGATGCTGCATTCACGCTCACCCAGGTAGACGCAGTTGCCATGGGCGTCGGCCATGACCTGGATTTCGATGTGCCGGGGCTCGGTCACGTACTTCTCGATGAACACCCGGTCGTCGGCGAAGCTGGAGCGCGCCTCGTTGCTGGCGCTGCGGAAGCCCTCGCGCGTCTGGGCGTCGTCCCAGGCCACGCGCATGCCCTTGCCGCCACCACCGGCCGACGCCTTGATCATCACCGGATAGCCGATGTCGTGGGCGATGCGCACCGCCTCCTCATCGTCCTTGATGACGCCCAGGTAGCCGGGAACGGTGGAGACGCCGGCGGCCTTGGCCAGCTTCTTGGACTCGATCTTGTCGCCCATGGCGCCGATGGCGTGGACGTCCGGCCCGATGAAGGCGATGCCGGCGGCCTTCAGCGCCTCGCAGAAGGCCGCCTTTTCCGACAGGAAGCCATAGCCGGGGTGCACGGCCTCCGCCCCCGTCTCCAGGCAGGCCTGGATGATGCGGTCGGCCACCAGGTAGCTTTGGGCCGATGGCGCCGGGCCGATGGCCACGGCCTCGTCCGCCATCTGGACGTGCAGGGCGCCGGCGTCGGCCTCGGAATAGACGGCGACGGTCTTGATGCCCATGCGGCGCGCCGTCTTGATGACCCGGCAGGCGATCTCGCCCCGGTTGGCGATCAGGATTTTGGAAAACATTGGGACGGGCCCCCAGAACGGCTGATTATAGCGGCAGGTTGTCGTGCTTCTTCCAGGGGTTCTCCAGCTTCTTGTTCTTGAGCATGGAGAACGCCTTGATCAGCCGGCGGCGGGTGTTTTGCGGCTTGATGATGTCGTCGATGTAGCCGCGTGAGGCGGCGACGAAGGGGTTGGCGAACTTCTGCCGGTATTCCTCCGTCCGGGCGTCGATCTTGGCCGGGTCGCCGATGTCGGCGCGGAAGATGATCTCGACGGCGCCCTTGGGCCCCATCACCGCGATCTCGGCCGACGGCCAGGCGTAGTTGACGTCGCCGCGCAGGTGCTTGGACGCCATGACGTCATAGGCGCCGCCATAGGCCTTGCGGGTGATCAGCGTGACCTTGGGCACCGTGGCTTCGCCATAGGCGAACAGCAGCTTGGCGCCGTGCTTGATGATGCCGTTGTATTCCTGCGACGTGCCGGGCAGGAAACCGGGCACGTCCACCAGGGTGCAGAGCGGGATGTTGAAGGCGTCGCAGAAGCGCACGAAGCGCGCCGCCTTGATGGAGCTGTCGATGTCCAGGCAACCCGCCAGGACCAGCGGCTGGTTGGCGACGAAGCCAACGGTCGACCCGTTCAGGCGGCCAAAGCCGATGATGATGTTCTTGGCGTAGTCCGGCTGCAGTTCGAAGAAGTCGCCCTCATCCACGACCTTCAGGATCAGTTCCTTCATGTCGTAGGGCTTGTTGGGGTTGGCCGGCACCAGGGTGCCCAGCGACGGCTCCGGCCGGTCCACCGGGTCGGCGGTGACGCGCACGGGCGCCGGCTCCCGGTTGGACAGGGGCAGGAAGTCGAAGAAGCGCCGGGTGTGCAGCAGCGCCTCGACATCGTTGTTGAAGGCGAGGTCGGCCACGCCGGACTTGGCGGTGTGGGTCACGGCCCCACCCAGTTCCTCCGCCGTCACCACCTCATGCGTCACCGTCTTCACCACGTCGGGGCCGGTGACGAACATGTAGCTGCTGTCCTTCACCATGAAGATGAAGTCGGTCATGGCCGGGCTGTAGACGGCGCCGCCGGCGCAGGGGCCCATGATCAGCGACAGTTGCGGCACCACGCCCGAGGCCAGCACGTTGCGCTGGAACACCTCGGCATAGCCGCCCAGGCTGGCGACACCTTCCTGGATGCGGGCGCCGCCGCTGTCGTTCAGGCCGATGACGGGCGCGCCCACCTTCATCGCCTGGTCCATGATCTTGCAGATCTTCTCGGCGTGCGCCTCGGAGAGGGAGCCGCCGAAGACCGTGAAATCCTGGCTGAAGACGAAGACCAGGCGGCCGTTGATGGTGCCGTGGCCGGTCACCACCCCATCGCCCGGCACCTTCTGCTCCGCCATGCCGAAGTCGGCGCAGCGGTGCTCCACGAACATGTCCCATTCCTCGAAGGAACCGGCGTCCAGCAGCAGTTCCAGGCGTTCGCGGGCCGTCAGCTTGCCCTTGGCATGCTGGGCCGCCACGCGTTTTTCGCCGCCGCCCGCGCGGGCTCCCTGGCGTTTGGCTTCGAGGGTTTCAATGACCGTGAGCGTCAACGCCCGTCTCCTGACCGGTTATGGCTGCGCCGGGTGGCGGCGGCTTGGTGGCTGTGGCCGGAAGGGTCCTCAAGCAAAGGTTGGACCCATGGCCTTGATTGACCGCTGCGATGTTTGCAAACAGTTTGATCCCACTTCAAGTCAATGCCACGCGAAATCGTGCGACGCCGGGGCCGATATTTTGTAAACTTTGTGAAACGGACGGAAGGTGCGGCGGCCATGGCGGGCAAGATATTCGCGGGTGAACGGGTGCGGCAGCTGCGGCAGCAGCGGGGCATGGCGCTGTCCGCCCTGGCCCAGGCCAGCCACCTGTCCATGAGCTACCTGAGCCAGATCGAGAACAACCAGCGGCCACTCAGCACGGCGGCACTGGCCGCCATCTCCGCCGTCTTCGGGGTGGAACCGCGCCATTTCGCCGACGACAGCGACCTGCGCCTGGGCAGCGAATTGCGTGAGGTGCTGGGCGATCCGCTGTTCGCCGACGACGGCTCCAGCCTCAGCGCCATCAGCGACGCGGTGCGCGCCGCCCCCGGCATCGCCGGCCAGTTCATCAAGCTCTACCGCGCCTACCAGCATTTGATGGAGGAGGGGGCCCGCCACCGCCTGGACCAGGATCTGGAAGCGGAGACGAGCGGCACCGCCCCGTTCCCCTATGACGATGTGCGCGACTTCGTGCAGAGCAAGCGCAACCACTTCGCCAGCCTGGACGTGGCGGCGGAGACCCTGTTCGAAAGCCAGGGCTTCGCGCCCACCCGCCTGCTGGAGGATTTGATCGATTACCTGCGCGACCGGCACGGTGTCGCCTGCGCCGTCTCCGCCGCGCTGGGGACGGAGGGGGTGCTGTGGCGCTACGATCCGGCGCTGCGCCAGTTGCACCTGGCGGAAAGCGCGCCGCGTGAAAGCCGCGCCTTCTTCCTGGCGCAGCAGATCGGCCGCATGCAGTTCGCCCCCCTGATCGAGGAGGAGGTGCGCAAGGCCCCGCTGAGCAGCCCGGAGGCGCGTGCCCTGGCCTACACCGGCCTGGCCAATTATTTCGCCGGCGCCCTCATCCTGCCCTATGGCCGCTTCCTGACCCAGGCGCGATTGGTGCGCCATGATATCGAGCGGCTGCAGAACCACTTCGGCACCAGTTTCGAGCAGGTGTGCCACCGGCTCAGCACCATGCAGCGGCCGGGCAACGCCGGCATCCCCTTCTATTTCCTGAAGGTCGACCGGGCGGGCAACATCTTCAAGCGCAGCAGCGCCACCCGGTTCCAGTTCGCCCGCTTCGGCGGCGCCTGCCCCTTGTGGAACGTGCACGAGGCCTTTGCCCAGCCGGGCCGCATCCTGGTGCAGGTGGCGCGCACGCCCGATGGCGTCACCTATCTCTGCATCGCCCGCACCGTCACCATGACCGGCGGCGGCCACCTGTCCCGCCCGCGGGAGGCGGCGCTGGGCCTGGGGTGCGAGATCAGCCATGCCGCCGACCTGGTCTACTCCGCCGGCCTGGATTTGCAGAACCAGGAAACGGCGGTGCCCATCGGCTCCAGCTGCAAGGTCTGCGACCGCGACGACTGTCGCCACCGCGCCTTCCCCTCCATCGGCCGGGGCCTGGCCATCGCCGGGCATGAGCGCCACGTCGTGCCCTTCAGCATGACGCCGGCGGGGGTGAAGTGAAGCCTAGCGGCCGGATGCCCGCGCCCGGCGTTTGAGGGCATCCTCAACCCTCTGGCTCGGCCCGCTCCACTTCCCAGCTGACGGCGTAGACGTAGGGTTCCAGGCTGAGCCGGCCCACCATCTGCTCCATCGCCGCGTCGTTGCGGGTGGGGGAGACGGCCTTGGCGGTCACGTCCACCTTGGTGGTGTCCGGCACGTCCTGGCTGTCGATGCGGCGCAGGCCCAGGCCGCCGTGGCTGAGCGCGTGCATGAGCAGGGAACGGATGTGCGCCTCTTCCGCCCCCTTGCAGGTGACGGAAACGGTGTAGTGCGTCTCCACATCCGTGGCCACCAGGATGCGGCGGTTCATGCGGCGCACCAGGGGGCGCAGGATCAGGTTGGTGACGACCACGAAGCCGGCCGCTGCTACGCTGGGCAGCCAGTAGCCGCCACCGGCGAAGGTGCCGACCATGGCGGAACACCAGAGGGTGGCGGCGGTGTTCAGGCCATGGACGTTCACGCCCTCGCGCAAGATGACGCCGGCGCCCAGGAAGCCGATGCCCGACACCACCTGGGCGGCGACGCGGGTGGGATCGCCCTGTCCCACCATGGCGGAGAAGATGACGAAGCCGGCGGAGCCCAGCGCCACCAGGGCATTGGTGCGCAGCCCCGCCATCTTCTGGTGCAACTGGCGTTCGAAGCCGATGCCGGAGCCCAGGGTCAACGCCATGGCCAGGCGCAACACCACTTCCAAGGGGTTGGTCAGGTCGCCGGTTATCATCCTGTATTCCTTGGTTTTCGGGCGCCGCGCCGATCAGCGCCGTTTATGACCTCGACCGCGGTGGAAGGCAAGCCGTCGACACTGTGGCAATTGGCGTGGGTAAGGCCCATATCGGGAAGCGATCTGGCATAAAGGAGCCCCTGGGTATGAATGCGAGCATGAGTGGCGAATACGAGGTCGTGCGCACGGATGAGGAATGGCGCCAGGTGCTGACGCCGGAGCAGTACGCCGTCATGCGCGGCCATGGTACCGAGCGGCCCGGCAGTTGCGCCCTGAACCATGAGAAGCGGCCGGGCACCTTTTCCTGCGCCGGCTGCGGCCAGCCGCTGTTCCAGTCCGCCCGCAAGTTCGAAAGCGGCACCGGCTGGCCCAGCTTCAACGATCCGGTCGAGGGGGCCGTGGCCACCACCATGGACCGCAGCCACGGCATGGTGCGGACGGAGGTGCATTGCGCCCGCTGCGGCAGCCATCTGGGGCACGTTTTCCCCGATGGCCCGCCGCCCACCTACCAGCGCTATTGCATCAACGGCGTGGCGATGACGTTCGACCCTGATTGAGCCAGGCCCGACTGAGACCAGGGGTCCCCGTCCTCAATGGCGGCCCAGCTTGTTCCCGACGGGACCGGCGGCCGCCACCGTCTGGTCGGCGCATTTGTTCAGGGTGTTTTCCTGGCAGACGACCTGGGTGAATCCCAGGGTCTGGCCCTGCGCCGACAGGAAGCGAATGGGGAAGGCCAGCTTATAGTGGATGCCGGCGCGCGCCGCCGCCGTGGGCGCCTGCACCACGACGATCAGGGAATTGGCGCGGCGCCCCTGGCTGAGCGCGAAGCCGTCGTCGTTGCCGAAGGCCTGCATCACGGCGGTGGCCAGGGCCGTGGTGACGTCATCGTCGGCGCCCCGCGTCACCTCGACCTCCACCGGCGCGCCGGCACGGGCCGGCCCCGCCGGCGCCAGGGCGCAGAACGCCAACGCCATGGTGGTTATCCGCCGCAGGGCGTTCATGGTTCCCGTCATTTTCCAGCCCCCATATCCCTCTGTCCGCATCGGTCCCGCCTGCCGTATAGCCTATGGCATTACGTCGATTGCCGAGGCAAGCGCGGCGCCTGTAAAACCAAATCCGGGCGCCGCCTGGGTCTTCGCGGCAGATAGGTCCGCTGGTTTGGGGCCGTTTTGGGGGGCACACATGGCATTGGTTAAAACCTCCCGGCTGGCGGGCGCGAAGGGGCGGTCCCGCGCTTTGGCCGCGGAAGCGGCAGCGGCGGAGCCCGCCAGGACGGCCCCGGCCCAGCCTGGCACGGCAGCCAAGCGCCCGCGTCGTTCCCCGTCGTCCGCGACGCGCCAGACGGCGACGGAACGGATCGCCGCCGCCACGGCGGAACTGGCCAGCGGCGTGGCGGAAGCGGCCGCCGCGGCGGAGGAACTGGGCCGCTCGCTGGAACAGATCGCCAGCGCGGCGGAGGAAGCGGCCTCCGCCAGTCATGAATCCCTGGCCGCCGTGGCCGGCATGGCGACGTCGTTCCAGCAGGCGCGGGAGCGGGCGGACCGGGCGCAGGCGCGCACCGTGGCCTTGCAGACCCAGTTGACGGAGGCCGCCGCCCTGATCGAGGCGTCGGTGACCGCCGTGACCGCCAGCGCCACCCGCCAGCTCAAATCCGTGGACGTCGTCGTGGGCCTGGAGCTGCATGCCGCCCACATTGGCGAGATCACGCGCACGGTGGCCGACATCGCCGACCAGACAGGTTTGCTGGCGCTGAACGCCGCCATCGAGGCGGCGCGGGCCGGGGACCTGGGGCGGGGGTTCGCCGTGGTCGCGGACGAGGTGCGGGCCCTATCCGAAACGTCGGAGAAGCGGTCCCGCGACGTGCAGACCCTGGCCGACGGCATCACCGATGAGGTGCGCGCCATCGCCGCGCGCATCCGCGCCGCCGCCGCGGCGGCCACGGCCGAAGCGACGGAGGGCCGTGCCGTTTCCGTCTTGCTGGAGGATATCCGCGCCGGCCTCGCGGCGCTGGTGTCGGGCAGCCAGGCCATCCTGCTGGCGGCGGTGGAGGCGGATACCGCGGCGCGGGAGGCGCAGAAAGGCGCCGAAAGCGTGTCCAGCGCGGCGGAAGAACAGTCGGCCGCGACGGCGGGGGCCCAACGCTCGGTGGCGCAGCAGAGCCAGGCGCTGGACCAGAGCCGGGAAGCGGCGGAGGCCCTGGCCGCCCTTTCCGACGGCTTGGGCGATGCCCGCCAGCGCGGGAGCCTGGCGGAGGAGGTGGGGGCGGCCGCGGAGCAGTTGTCGGCGGCGGTGCAACAGCTGTCAGGGGCCGCCGGCGAAATCCTGATCGCCATCAACCAGATCAGCCGCGGCGCCCAAATCCAGGCGGCCGCCACCCAACAATCCAGCAGCGCCATGGGGCAGATCCACCAGGCGGCCCAGGCCACCAGCGCCAACGCCACCCAGGTGGTGGAGCGCATGGCGCGGTCCCAGGCCCTGCTGGCCGAAGGTCGGGCCAGCGTCGGGAAGCTGACCGCCGGGGTGGGGGCCGCGCTGGCGGAAACCCGCGCCGTGGTGGACTTGGTCGACGCGCTGGAAGAGTCCGGCCGGCGTATGGAAAAGATCGTCGATGGCATCGCCATCGTCGCCGTGCAGACCACGATGCTGGCCGTCAGCGGCTCGGTCGAGGCTGCACGCGTGGGCGACCAGGGGGCGGGCTTCGCCGTCGTCTCCACCGACATCCGCGCCCTGGCGCGCGATTCCGGGGAGAACGCCGATCGCGCCAAGGACCTGATCCGCCAGTTTCAGATTCAGGTCGCCACCGTGCGCCGCGATCTGGAGCACATCGCCGCCGTGGCGGAGGCGGAGGTGCACAAGAACAAGGACATCGATGCCCGGCTGGGCGGAATCGCCAGCTCCGCCGATGAACTTCACGCCCTGGGCACCGAGATCGCCCAGGGCGCCGACGCCATCGGCGCCACGGTGGGCGAGGTGCTGGGCGGGGTGCAACAGATCGCCACCGCGGCGGAACTGGCCGGTGGGGCGGCGATAGAGGCCGCCACCGCCGCGCGGCAGCAGTCACGCGGGGCCGAGGATCTGGCCGCCGCCATCGAGGAGATCGCGTCCCTGGCCGATGAACTCCAGAAGGCCGGGGGATGAGCTCACCCTCCACCCGGGAGTCCAATCCGGCGAAGGCCACCCAGGCTGGGGGACTGGCGCGGGTTCTGACCTTTCGCGTGGGCGCCGCCCGTCTGGCCGCCCCCGCCGGGGCGGTGACGGAGGTGCTGCGCCCGCCACCCATCACCCGGGTGCCGCATGCCCCCGCCAGCCTGTTGGGCATCGCGACCGTGCGCGGCGCCGTGGTGCCGGTGGTGTCGCTGGCCCGTTTGCTGGAAGGGGACGGGGCGACGCCTCCCGAGGTCGGCCGTGTCTTGCTGTTCGACGCGGGGGAACCGGTGGCCTTGGCGGTCGATGAGGTTGGTGCCCTCGCCGAATTGGACATTGGCGACACCGGGCCCGATGGCGCGCTGTATACCGATGGCGACGGCGCCACCCGCCTGATCGATTTGAAGGATCTGCTGCGGCGGGCCTTCGCGGGCCTGGCCGCGCGGACGCGGGCGGGTGATGGCCGCGTCCGCGCCATCGGGCACCAGCCGCGCGCGGCTGCGGATGAACGCGCCTTTCTGGCCTTCACCCTGGCGGGGCAGAGCTACGCCTTGCCGCTGGCGGAGGTGGCGGAGGCCATCGCCGTGCCGAACCATCTGGTCAACCTGCCCGGCAATGACGCGGCGATGGTCGGGGCCGTTTCGCACCGGGGCCGTCTGCTGCCCATCGTCAGCGCCCGCGTCCTGCTGGGGCTCGAGGGGGATGCCGCGCCCAGGGCGGATGAGGGGCGCGCCGCCCGCGTGGTCGTGGCCTATGGGCCTGGCAGTCCCTTGGGGTTGTTGGTGGACCGCCTGACCACCATCCTGCGGGTCCCGGCCGACAGCGTCGCCGCCGTGCCGGCCCTGTTGAACCGTGGCCGGGGGAGGCGCAGATCCAGTCCCTCTGCCGCCTGCCCGATGGTCGCGGCCTGGTTTCCATCCTGTCGGCCGCGCGGCTGTTTCGGCATGAGACACTGGCCCATCTGCTGCTGCAGGGGGTTGCCGAGGACGACAAGGGAAAGGGACCCGACATGGTTGCAGCCAATGCGGGCGCGGCGGCCCAGCGCGTCGTCGTCTTCCACCTGGGGGGCGAGGAATATGGCTTGCCCATCGACGCGGTGGAGGAGGTGGTGCGTCTGCCCGACACCCTGGCCCGCGTTCCCAAGGCGCCCCCCTTCATCGAGGGGGCCATGACCCTTCGCGGCCAGGTGCTGCCCATCATCGACCAGCGCCGCCGCTTCGGTGTGGCCGGGGCGGTCGGCGCGCGACGCCGGGTGGTGGTCACGCGCATCGACGGCACGCTGGCGGGCTTCGCCGTCGATGGCGTGTCGGAGATCCTGACCCTGTCCGCCGATCAGGTGCGCGAGACGCCGGACATGGCCCGCGCGGCGGACGGGGGGAGACGCTTTTCACCCGTGTCGCCACCCTGCGCACCACTGATGGCGTGGAGCGCATGATCCTGCTGATCGAGCCGCGGGCCTTGCTGAACCGGACGGAGCGTGACCTGTTGGCGGCACTGGGCGGCGAGGCGCAAGGGGGCGCTGACGACCCCGGATCGGCGCCGCCGTGACCCGCCTCCTCATCGTCGATGACAGCGCCCTGATGCGCCGGCTGTTGGGCGACCTCTTCGCCGCCGCCGGCGATTTCGAGGTGGCCACCGCCCGCGATGGGCTGGAGGCCTTGGCGCGGCTGCGGGACTTCGACCCGGACGTCATCACCCTGGACGTTCATATGCCGCAGATGGATGGCCTCTCCTGCCTGGACCAGATCATGGTGGAGCGACCCCGGCCGGTGGTGATGGTGTCCTCCCTCACCGAAGCCGGCGCCGAGGTCACGCTGGACGCGATGGCGCTGGGGGCAGTGGACTTCATCCAGAAGCCGGATGGCGCCATTTCGCTGAAGATGGACCGCTTGGGGCCGGAACTGCTGGACAAGGTGCGGGGGGCGGCGCGCGCGCGCCTGCGCCGGTCCCACCGGTTGGTGGAGCGCTTGCGGCGCCAGGCCCAGGGCCTGGACATCGCCGTGGCCGATGCCCCCAGGCGCGCGGCGCCGGCGGAGGCCGACCCGCTTCATGGCCCGCGTCCAGCCGGAAGGGCGGGGGACCCGCCGGGCGTGGTCCTGATCGGCTGTTCCACCGGCGGCCCGCCCGCCCTGGATGCGGTGCTGGATGGGCTGCCGGCCGATTTCCCGTGGCCGGTGGTGGTGGCGCAGCACATGCCGGCCACCTTCACCGGCGCGTTGGCCCGCCGTCTGGACCGGCTGTGCCCGCTCACCGTGCGGGAAGTGACGCGGCCCGTCCCGCTCGCCCCCGGCCATGTCTATATCGGCAAGGGCGACGCCGACGTGATCCTGAGCCGCCGGGCTGCGGGCCTGATGGTGATGCCCGTCCCATCCAAGGAGGAATATCGCTGGCACCCCAGCGTCGACCGCCTGGTCGACAGCGCCCTGGAGCATGTCGATGCGCGGCGGCTGGTCGGTGTGCTCATGACCGGCATGGGTTATGACGGCGCGGCTGCCATGACACGGCTGCACGCCCGGCAAGGACGCACCATCGCCGAAGCGGAGGAGACGGCCGTGGTCTGGGGCATGCCGAGGGAACTGGTCAAGGCGGGTGGCGCCGATGTCGTGGCACCGGTGGATGAGATCACGTCCCACCTGCGCCGCGTGGTGGGGCCATGAGCCCGCGCCGCGCCGTCGGGGGGACGCCCCCTCGGGCGAGGCCCCGCCGCTGAGCGGGCCGGATCTCGCCCGCTTCTGCGAATTCCTCTACGCCCGGACGGGCATGCAGTTCGGGGAAAGCAAGCGCTACTACATCGATCGGCGGGTGGGGCAGCGCATGGTCGAGATGGGGGCCGCGACCTTCGACGATTACTTCACCCGGTTGCGCGCCGATACGGCGGAACTGGAACGCCTGATCAACAGCTTCACCGTCAACGAGACCTATTTCTACCGCGAAGACCATCAGCTGAAGTGCCTCAGTCGCGACATGCTGCCGGACATCGTGTCCCGACGGGGACCGGGGGACCGCTTGCGCCTGTGGTCCATGCCCTGCGCCACGGGGGAGGAGCCTTACTCCATCGCCATCTGGCTGCTGGAGAACTGGGCCATGGTTGACGCCTACCATGTGGAAATCGTGGGGTCGGACATCGACACCCGCGCCCTGGCGGAGGCGAGGGCGGGCCGATATGCGGCCAAGTCGCTGGCGCGTCTGCCCCCGGAACTGCGCCGCGATTATTTCCTGCCGGGGGAGGGGGCTGGGGCGGAACGCTTCCAGCTCATCCAGGATCTGCGGGAATCCGTGACCTTCACCAGCGCCAACCTGGTGGATGGGATGACGTTGACGGCGCAAGGCCGTTTCGACGTCATCTTCTGCCGCAACCTGCTGATTTATTTCGACGACCTATCCCGCCGCCTGGCGGTGGCCAACCTCTATGACCGGTTGCTGCCCGGCGGTTACCTCTGCCTGGGGCATTCGGAATCCCTGGCGCGGCTGAGCGACCGCTTCGCCGTGCGGCGCTTCGAGGACGCGGTGGTTTATCAGCGGCCCCTAAATAGCACGCTGGGGGATGGCGCCCATGGATGAGCTGCTGGAGCAATTCCTGATCGAGGGGCCGGAACAGGTGCAGCAGGCGGGTGAGGCCCTGCTGGCGCTGGAAACACGGCCGGCGGATGCCGCCCTGGTCGATGAGGCCTTCCGGGCCATTCACACCCTGAAGGGGTCGGTGGGGCTGTTTGACCTGCCAGCGATGGCCGAGGTGTTGCACGTCGCCGAGGACCTGCTGGGCGCACGGCGGGATGGCCGCCTGGCCTTGTCCCGGGCGGCCACGGACGCCTTGATCGCCGCCACCGGCCAAACGGAACGCTGGCTGGGCTCGCTAAGGGCGACAGGGGGGGCGCTGCCCGAGGACGCGGGCATGGTGGCGGCTGCCCTGTCGCAGCGTTTGCGGGGCTTCCTGGCCCCAGGAACGCCTGCCCCAGGGATACCCGCCTCAGGAACTCCCCATGCCGCGACCGACATCGGGCCGGCGGATGCCGTCCCCCGGACACTCATTGGGTTGAGAGCCTGTTCCGCGCGCGCTCTCTGGACGCGGCGCGGCATCCCACCGTGACGGCGCTGCGCTACACGCCGGACGCGGGATGTTATTTCCGCGGGGAGGATCCCATCGCCCTGGCCCGCGCGGTGCCGGATTTGCTGGCCTTCCGCGTTGCCCGCCGGCCCGACGCTCCCCCCGCGTCGGACGCCTACGACCCCTACGCCTGCGATCTGGTGATCGAGCTGCTGTCCGCCGCACCCTTGGAGGCGGTCAAAGCCCCCTTCCGCTTCATGCCCGACCAGATACGGGTGCTGAGCTGGTCGCCGCCGTCCCCGTCCCCAGGAACAACTGCCGGCCTGTCCGCGCCAGCAGGGGAGGGACCGCGCGGGCTGCGCGTGGATGCGGGCCGCGTCGATACCCTGGTGGCTCTGGTGGACGAGTTGGTGGTGGCCAAGAACGCCTTGGCGGATTCTGGCGGCCCGCATGGCGGATGGTTTGGCCCCGGATGTGGCGGTGCGCGTTCTGGGCGACCGGCAGGCGGCATTGGATCGGCTGGTGGGACGGCTGCACCGCACCGTCACGGACATCCGCCTGGTTCCCGTATTGCCCCTTCTGCGGCGCTTCCCCCGCATGGTGCGGGAGATGGCCGCCGCCGTGGGCAAGCAGGCCGACCTGGCGGTGGACGGCCAGGAGATCCAGGCCGACAAGGGGATCGTGGAGGGGCTTTTCGAACCGCTGACCCACCTGCTGCGCAATGCCGTCGATCATGGTGTCGAGCCGCCGGCGGACCGGGCCGTCGCGGGCAAGCCCGAACGGGCCCGTATTGGCCTGACCGTGGCGCGGGAGGGCGACCGCATGGTCATCGAGATCACGGACGATGGACGGGGCATGGACCCGGACCGTATCCGGCAGACAGCGGTCGCCCGGGGCTTGATGCCGGCCGCCGTGGCGGCTGACTTGCCCGACGACCAGGCCCTGGACCTCGTGTTCCGTCCCGGCTTCTCCACGGCGGCAGGCGTGACCGCCCTGTCCGGGCGGGGGGTGGGGATGGACGCCGTGCGCGCCGCCGTCAGCCGCCTGGGCGGCGGCGTGGCATTGCTCAGCGTGGTGGGCTTGGGAACGACGGTGCGGCTGACCCTGCCCATGAACCTGGTGCTGACCAAGGTGATGGTCGTATCGGCGGGCGGTGAGCGCTATGGCCTGCCCATGGACGGGGTGGTCGAGACGGTGCGCGTCGCCCGCGACCGTGTCCTGTCCATCCGGGCCGGGCGCGCCTTCGTCCTGCGCGACACGGCGGTTCCCCTATTGGCGCTGTCCGATCTGCTCGACCAGCCGGCCACAGCCGGCGCGGGGGGCGACACCCTGCGGGCGGTGATCGTGCGGGGCGGTGACGAAATGCTGGCGGTCGAGGTCGACGCTTTCCTGGGTCGGCATGACGTGGTGCTGCGTCCCATGGCGGGGTTGCTGGCCGCCATGCCCGGCCTACTGGGCACCACCCTTTTGGGGGATGGGGGCCTGCTGATGGTGCTCGATCTGCCGGACCTGATTGCTGCCGCGCACCGCGACGGGGAAATGCCGACGGGGGGGCAGCCATGACCATCATCGTGGACGGCGCCGTCATCCGCCTGGTCGGGATCTGCGGCGCGGAAGACGCGGAAATTTTGCTCTCCCACCTTCAGGAAATGCCCGAGTCCCAAATCGATGTCAGCGCCAGCCGCCATCTGCATGGTGCCGTGGTGCAAGTTTTTCTCGCTTTGCGGCCAACTGTACGGGGTATGGCCGAGGATGTATTTCTCCGCGATTGGGTCATACCCTGTTTGGCTGCACCGCCATAGTCTTTCGCAGACAAGATTATTGAGGCCGCGATATACATACTGAACCACCGGCGTCCAACGAAAAGACCGATATCTGCCGGGGGACATAAAATGGCGGATTGGGTGAGTTTGGCAGGATGGTTGACATGGGTACTACGGTCTTAATCGTCGATGACAGCAAACTGGCGCGCATCGTTGTCGGTAAGGCTTTGGCGGCGCTGCAACCGGCATGGACCAAGATAGAGGCGGGCAATGCCGACGAGGCCCTGGCCGCCCTGCGCGACAGGCAGGTGGATTTGGCCGTGCTGGACTTCAACATGCCGGGGCGTAACGGTTTGGAATTGGCCGAACAGATGCGGCACCGCTATCCGGACATGCCCATCGCGTTGGCCACCGCCAACGTGCAGGATGAAGTGGTGGCCCGCGCCCGCGCGGCCAACGCCACCTTCGTCAGCAAGCCCATCACGGAAGACGGCATTCGCGATTTCGTTGCCGGCGCGGCGCTGAAGCTGCGCGCGGTGCACGGATGACCCATGACCGCCAACCCTTGGATGAGTTGGAAAATGACGCGCTGACCGAGCTGGTCAACATCGGGGTCAGCCGTGCGGCCGTCGCCCTGCGCAAGATGGTGGGCAGCGCGGTCACCTTGTCGGTGCCGTCGGTGGAGGTGGTGGGTCGTCAGGTCGCCGCCACCCTGATCCGGGAGCGGGAGAGCGATCCGCTGATCGCCGTCCGCCAGGATTTCGCGGGTGCGTTCAGCGGCCGCGCCTTGCTGATCTTCCCTGAAACCAACAGCTTGGAACTGGTTCGTGCCGTCACCCACGACGAGTTGTCGGGGGCGGAGATGTTGGACATCGAGGAAGAGGCGTTGGCCGAAACGGGCAACGTCGTCCTCAACGGTTGCCTGGCCACCATGGCCAACATCCTGCAGCGACCGCTGGCCATGTCGCTGCCCCAGGTGCTGCGCGGCGATGGCCAGATTTTGTTCGAACTTTCCGACAAGCCGGACGACAATGGCGTTGTCCTGTTCCTGTACATAAATTTCGCCATCAGCGGCCGCGACATTCGCGGCTACATTGCCATGCTGATGGACCTGCCATCGCTGCAGTCCCTGAAAGAATTGATCGGTGAATTCATCATGCGGGTGGTGGGAACGGACGGCGATGCCCGCTGACGTTTTCGCCGATGGCTTTGAGGCAAGGGGGCGCGCATGAGTGGCCGAGCGGAGGCATTGGTCATGATGGAGCGTGACAGCGGCGTGCCGCCGGAACTGCGCGCCCTGTGCGGCCCGCTGCTGGACACGCTGATCCAGTCCGGCATGGCTCTGACCATCACCGACCATCGCCGTCCCGGCGAGCCGCTGGTTTTCGCCAATCCGGCGTTTGAGCGGCTGACCGGCCACGCGTCCGGGGACCTGATCGGTCGTCCCTTCGGTTTCCTTGCCGCCGCGGATACCGACCCCGCCGTCCTGTCAGGGATCGAGCAGGCCTTGACGGCTTGCCGGGCCTTGACCACGGACCTGAGGGTGGTGCGCCAGGATGGCGGCGTGTTTTGGGACCGGGTGTGTCTGACCCCGGTGCTGGATGCGCAGGGGACCGCGCCCTACATCCTGTGGACCCATTCCGACCAGACCCTGGAGCTTGCCCGCCGGGAGGTGGAGGCCGACCTGGCCGCCAGCCGGCAGGCCTTGGCCGACGCCAAGGAACGGGCGCGCCTGGCCCAGGTGGTCGGGGGCACGGCCGGCGCCTGGGAATGGGACGTCGCCGGCGGGCAACTTTATGCGGACGCCCGTTTCGCCGAGTTGTACGGCCTGGATCCAGTGGAGGCCGGCAAGGGCCTGCCCACCGACGCCTTTTTTGATTCCATCCACACCGATGACCGCATGCGCATCCGCATCGCCGTGGCCGGGGTGATGCATGGCGCCGACATTTTCGCCAAGGATTACCGGGTGGTGGGCCGCGATGGCGCCGTGCACTGGGTTTCCGCCCGGGGCGGGGCCGACCGCCTGCCCGATGGCACGGCCTGCCGGTTCCGGGGCGTGCTGGCCGATGTCACCGAGCAGAAGCGGGTGGAAGAACAGTTGCGCGTGGCCCAGACCGCCGGCGGTGTGGGAACGTTCGAGTACATCAGCGGCTTCGGCACCGTTTCGGTATCGGAACAATTCTGCCTTTTGCTGGGCCTGCATCCCACCACGGCGCTGCCGGTGCGCACCGTCAACGCCGTGGTCCATCCCGACGACGCCCCCCTGATCACCAGCCTGGACGGTGGGGAAACGGCCCCGCCGTATCGTGAGTTCCGTATCCGGCGCCCCGACACCGGGGAGATCCGGTGGCTCGCCCAACGGGGCGAGCACCGGCGCGATGGCCAGCGGGATCGTGATGCCCGCCAGGGGACGGGCAGCCGCTTCATCGGTGTGATTTATGACATCACCGCGTCCAAGGACGCGGAGGAGAAGCTGCGCCAATTCGCGGAAACGCTGGAGGCGCGGGTGGAGGAGCGGACACGGGAGCGTGACCGCGTCTGGAACAACTCCCGCGACCTGCTGGTGATCATCGGCGCCGATGGCATCTTCCGGTCGGCCAGCCCGTCCTGGACGGCCATCCTGGGATATGCGGTGGATGAGGTGAAGGGGCGGCGGGTGCAGGTCTTCGTTCATCCCGAGGACCTGGCCGTCACGGAGGATGCGCTGAACGGCGCCATCCATGACCAGAACCTGACCAATTTCGAAAACCGTCTGCTGCACAAGGACGGCAGCCTGCGCTGGGTTTCCTGGAACACCTCGAAGGAGGGCGACCTGGTTTACGCCTACGGTCGCGACATCACCGAGGACAAGCAGCGCGCCGACACCCTGCGCCAGACCGAGGAGCAACTGCGCCAGGCCCAAAAGATGGAGGCCGTGGGCCAGCTCACGGGCGGCTTGGCCCACGATTTCAACAATATGCTGATGGGCGTCATCGGCGGCCTGGACATCGTGCGCCGCCGCATTTCCCAAGGGCGGCTGAGCGACCTTGACCGGTTCATGGATGCGTCCATGGCCTCCGCGCAGCGTGCGGCGGCCTTGACCCATCGCCTGCTGGCGTTCTCCCGCCAGCAATCGCTGGACCCGAAGCCCATCGACGTCAACGACCTGGTGCGGTCCATGGAGGATCTGCTGCGCCGTACCCTCGGAGAACAGATCGAGTTGCGGGTCAACATGGCGGAAAACCTGGTGGCGGCGCGCAGCGACGCGAACCAGTTGGAAAGCGCCATCCTGAACCTGGCCATCAACGCCCGCGATGCCATGCCGGATGGCGGCATCCTGACCATAGAGACGGGACGGGCCACGCTGGACCGGGCCTACGCCGCCCGCCATGACGGGCTGTCGGCGGGAGATTACATCATGATCCGGGTCAGCGACACCGGCATGGGCATGCCGCCGGACGTGGTCGCCAAGGCCTTCGATCCCTTTTTCACCACCAAGCCCATCGGCCAGGGGACCGGCCTGGGACTGTCCATGATCTACGGCTTCGTCAAGCAGACGGGCGGCCATGTGCGCATCGACAGCGAGATGTGGCGCGGCACGGCCATCACCCTGTATCTGCCCTGTGATGGGGGAGACAACGCCCATGACCCCGGCATGGCCGGCATGGGGGAGACGCCGGAAGGGGCGGGCGAGATCGTGCTGGTGGTGGAGGATGACGAGTCCGTCCGCCTGCTGGTCCTGGACGTGTTACAGGAACTGGGCTACACCGCGCTGCACGCCGCCGACGGACGCGGCGCGTTGAGCGTCATTGAATCGTCCAGCCAGATCGACCTGCTGATCACCGACGTGGGCTTGCCCGGCTTGAATGGACGCCAGTTGGCGGAGATCGCGCGGCGTCGGCGGCCGGACCTGCCGGTGTTGTTCGTCACCGGCTATGCCGCCAACGCCGCCGTGCGCGGCGATTTCCTGGACGAAGGCATGGACATGGTGATGAAGCCCTTCGCCATGGACGAATTGGCGGCCAAGATCCGGGGTATCCTGGAAGTGCGACAGCGGAACCCCTGACGCATCCATTCCGGCGCGCATAGTTGTATTCCGTGGTGCGTATAGGTTGCATCGCCGGCCCCTTTCCGCCATACCTTTCCCAGGTAACGTGGCACGGGGGAAGACATGCGCGGGAACGGGATCGCTTGGGCGGCGGCCTTGATGATGCTGGCGGGGTGCGCCGCGACGGGGCAGGCCCCAGGCCTGTCCCAGGCCGGTGCCAACGCCACGCCGACACAGTTGTTCGCCCGCTCCCTGAACGCGGCGGCAGTCGCCCGGCCCGACCTGATCGGTCCTGAACTGATCCGGCTGACACCCGACAACACCCGGCTGACCTGGCGTGAGGGGCCCCACGGCCGTCAGGTGCTGGTGGCGTCCACCATGGCGACGGCCGCCTATGAGAAATATTACGCGGGCAAGACGGGCGGCACGTCGCCCGCCGGCTGGGGCACCATGTGGGTGACGGCCGTGCCGCAGTTGCACGATTTTTGCGCGGGCGTCGCCGGTGACGCCACCGCCCAGGCGGACCGGGTGAAGCAGTATCTGGGCCTGGACCCCACCCGGGACTATTCACAGGTGGTGGAGATGTGGGTGGCGCCGGAAGACTTGGCGCGTCCCTGTCCCGACACGGACGTCACGGCCGCCCATTGCACCCTGGACTCCTCATCCACCGTGGCCCGGCCCGAGTGCGCGGCGGGGGATGCCGCCTGCCTGGAAAAGCAGGGCTACTGGGACTGGTTCGCCCGCAACATGCGCGTGAACTACGTGGAGGGCGGCGCGCCCTGGACCCGCCTGGGCTACACCTATGATTGGCACCCCCAGGCCGGCGCGCCGGACGGCGCCGTGCGCTATGGCGCCAGCGAATTCATTCTGAAGCCCAGCCGCGCCTATGAGATCCGCGCGGCTTACACGCTGGCCGATTATTGCCGCAAACCCGGCGCGTAAGGTCCCCTTCGGGACCTTATTCCGGCAGTAAGGGGGGCGCCTGGCGGCGGGCGGTGAGCGTCGCGCCAACGGACGCCGCCATGATGATGGCGATGGCCCCCCAGTGCGCGGGCGACAGCGCCTCCCCCAGCAGCAGCATGGCCATCAGCGCGCCGACCGCCGGCTCCGCGCTGGTCAGCGTGCCGAAGGTGGGGGCCGGCAGGCGCCGCATGGCGAACATCTCCAGCGTGTAGGGCAGGGCGCTGGACAGCGCCCCGACCATGACGGCGCTTCCCAGGATGGCGGGCTGAAACAGGGTCGCGGCGCCGGTCTTGGCCAAGCCCACGGGCAACACCAGCGACGCCGCGATCAGGGTGCCGATGGCCGTCACCGCGGTGCCATGGGCGTTTCCGACCTTCTTGCCGGCCACGATATACAGCGCCCAGAACAGCCCGGCCCCCAGCGCGTAGACGATGCCGCCTGGGTCCAGTTCGGTCGTCGCGCGGTCCAGCGGCAACAGCAGCAGCAGGCCCATGATGGCAAGGCCGATCCACAGGAAGTCGGCCCGGCGGCGGGATGACAGCATCGCCAAGCCCAGCGGACCGGTGAACTCCACCGCGATGGCCACACCCACCGGGATGGTCTGCAAGGACTGGTAGAACAGGGAGTTCATGCAGGCCATGGCACCGCCATAGGCCAGAAGCGGTCCCCAACTGGCCCGCGTCAGGCGCAGCCGCCAAGGTCGCAGCAGCAGGGTCAGCAGGATGGCCGCCGTGGTCAACCGCAGCGCGGTGGTGCCTTGCGAGCCCGTCACCGGAAACAGCGTCTTGGCGATGGACGCGCCCGTGGTGACGGACACCATGGCGGCAAACAAGGCGACCATGGGCAGGAATGAGGACAGGCGATTCAATCCCGTGGCAGGCGGGGGCAGGATGGCATCGTGGGACATGGAGGAAACCAGGCGGACGAGAGAGCGATGTGAGGCAGTATCCGCCATAGTTTAGCGGGCCAAGACGCCTAAACGTGTCATTTATCGCCACATCCTGATAATTTTTATCGCTAAACCGCCTCCATCGGAGGCCCCGCCCGCGGATGCCCATGCCGGACCATGACCTGGACGCCATCGACCGTAAATTGCTGGAGCAGTTGCAAGCGGACAGCCGCGTGCCCATGCCGGTTCTGGCGGAACGGGTTGGGCTGTCCGGTCCTGCCTGCTATCGTCGTATTCGCCGCCTGCGCGAGATCGGCGCCATTGAGCGCGAGGTCGCCATCGTCCGCCCGCGCACCTTGGGCTGGCCCTTGACAATGGTGGTGCTGGTGACCTTGGAACGGGACAGCGGCCGCGCCACCGATGCCGCCGGCGGCCATGCCATCGACCAATTCATGCGCAAGATCGCCACGGTGCCGGAGGTGGTGGAGGCCTGGTACGTCACGGGCGACCACGACTTCGCCTTGCGCATCGTCGCCCGCGACATGGAAGGCTATGATGAGCTGACCCGCCGTATCCTTCTGGACGACGAGAATGTCAGGAATTTCAAGACCCTGGTCGTGATGCGCCAGGCCAAGGCGCTGAGCCCCGTACCGGCCGAGGGCGGCTATAGATAATTTCCATAAGACAGATTATCGGCTCAATTTTCGCGACAACGCCACGGCGCGAGGAGCGGCTGTTCGATCTCGCCCCTGCCGTTGGGGCTGGCGCACGATAATTCTGCAATGGTCGCAATTATTTAATCATTTTTAAAAAATAATTTATCGCCCGCCGCTTATACGTCCCGCGCATCGCGTCCCCCTTCCTGACAGGATGAATTTGACGATGTCCCGGAGCGTTCTGCTGCGTCGCACCGCCGTGCCGCTGATCTTTTGCCTTGCCCCCTTCATCGCCCGCGCGGATGACACGCCGGCGGAGGCGGACCAGATTCAGGAGGTGGTCGTCACCGGCTATGGCCACAGCCTGCAGACAGCCAGCGAGGTCAAGCGCGCGGCGGACCAGGTGGTTGACTCGGTGTCGGCCGAGGATATCGGCAAGTTCCCCAACCAGAACGTGGCGGAGGCGCTGCAACTGGTCACCGGCATCACCATGACCCGCAGCCGCAGCGAGGGCCTGGACATCGCCGTCCGGGGCTTCGCGTCCAACTTCCAGACCACCCAGTTGAATGGCCGCAGCATCGCGGTGAATGAGAATGTGGAAAACGGCGGCGTGAACGGCCGTCAGTTCCGCTATGACGTCCTGCCGTCCGAACTGGTGTCCCGCATCGACGTGCAGAAGTCGCCCACCGCCGACATGAACGAGGGCGCCATCGGCGGCAACATCAACGTCCTCACCTTTCATCCCTTCGACTTGGGCACCACCGCCAGCGTCAACGCCCAGGGCAGCTATTCCGACCTGCGCGACCGTGTCGACCCGTCGGTGTCCGGCATCGCCTCCTGGGTGAACGCCAACCGGGACCTAGGCGTGCTGCTGGCCGCCTCCTACATGGAACGGTCGGTGCGGCAGGATCGTGAATACAGCACCGGCTGGCAGATCACCAAGGCCTGGGACCCCTACTTCGGCGGCGATACCTGGACGCCGACCCGCATCCGCCCCACCATTGAGCAGGAGGACCGCCGCCGTTACACGGTCGATGGCGCCCTTCAGTGGCAGCCCAATGAGCATTGGGAGACCAATGTCGACGTGCTGTTCTCCCGCCTGAAGGACAATTACGACGAATACGGCATCGACTTCTATCCCGGCGACAGCGCGGTGAAGCCGGCGGCGGGCACCTTCTCCGTCACGGACGGCACCATGGTGCGCGGCACCTTCAACAACGTCTTCACCATGGCGTCCCGTGAGACGTCCGGCCAGCGGCACGATTTGTTCGTCGCCGGCCTGAACCAGAAATGGACCGACGGCCCCTGGACCGTGGATGGCGATTTCTCCTATTCCTCCGCGCACAGCGTCACCGATGACCCCATCCATCGCAGCCGGCTGCAGACATACCTGCCGCTGACCATGGATTTCACCCGGGGGTACGAGGCCGCCTATGACCTGGTCACCCCGGTCAACCTGAACAGCCCTGGCAGCTTTGTCGGCCGTCGCCTGGAATACCGCGATGAGGACAGCAAGGACTACGATTGGGGCGGCCGTCTGGACGTCACCCGCGATCTGAACGTCGGCCCCCTGTCCAGCCTGGTGCTGGGCGGGGAGTATCGGGAACGGGAGCGTGACTATTTCCGCCGCGACCTGATCAGCGAGGCCGGGGTCAAGGGCGTCCCCGGCGGGGCCTTCCCCTCCTCCCTGTTCGAACCCTTCCCCTATTCCGATTTCATGAGCGGCTTCAGCGGCAACTTCCCGCGTACCTGGCTGGTGCCGAACGGCCGCGCCTTCTTCGCCAACTACTTCGACAACTCGCTGCTCAACGCGCCGCTGACGGCCGCCGACCTGGCCAACGGCTTCAAGGTGACGGAAGAGACTGTGGCGGGCTATGGCCGGCTGAACATGAAAACATCCCTGGCCGGCATTCCGCTGACCGGCAACGCGGGTCTGCGCGTGGTGGATACCAAGCAGGTTTCCAGCGGCTACGCCACCAACGGCGTGACCGCGACACCGGTGCGGTATGAGAAGAACTACACCGACCTGCTGCCCAGCATGAACCTGAAGGCCGACCTGACCGACGATCTGGTCTCGCGCTTCAGCGTGGCCCGGGTGCTAACCCGGCCGAACCTGGGCGACATCGCGCCGCGTCTCAGCATCTCCAACGACGCGCCGACCGGCAGTGGCGGCAACCCCAATCTGGCCCCTTACATGGCGACCCAGTATGACGCCACGCTGGAATGGTACTTCCGCAAGGACGCGTCGCTGACCGGCGGCGTGTTCTACAAGCAGTTGGACAGCTACATCACCGCCAAGAACACCGAGATCAACATCCCGGGCCGTGGCGATATCCGCATCACCACCCTGGCCAATGGCGGCAATGCCGAGGTCCGGGGCTTCGAACTGGCCTATCAGCA
Source organism: Nitrospirillum goiasense (assembly GCF_034427435.1). NCBI lineage: Bacteria > Pseudomonadati > Pseudomonadota > Alphaproteobacteria > Rhodospirillales > Azospirillaceae > Nitrospirillum > Nitrospirillum goiasense. The sequence goes on from NZ_JAXQNP010000003.1 coordinate 148,683, forward strand.
GGTCATGACCTTCCTGCCCGCTCCCTTCGACGGCCTGGGCCTGCAGGCGAATTTCACCCACGCCGACGTGACGACCCTGTTCGTCACCGGCACCCGCACCGTCCGGGACCAACTGCCCGGCCTTTCCAACAACAGCTACAACCTCGTGGGCTTCTACGATTACGGCCCCTTCGGCGCCCGCCTCAGCTATTCCTGGCGCAGCGCCTACATGAGCGGGTTCGGTAACGAGGTCAGCTCGGACACCAATGTCGACGCCTACGGCACGCTGGACGCCAGCCTCAGCTATGCCGTGACGGACAACATCACGCTGACCCTGGAGGGGACCAACCTGTTGGGTGCCGCCCTGTACAACTATGGCAACACCCCCACCCAGGCGCGGGAAATCTACTACTACGGCCGGCGTTACACCGCCGGCGTCCGCGCCAAGTTCTGACCGACCCGTCACCCCGCCCCCCGGCGTTCAGGGGGGCGGGGGCGCGACGTCATTATACCCCAAGGCGTTTCGCAGACGGGTAACGGCGACGCGTGCCCCGGTGACGACGACATCGGGGCCCTCGACGCGCAGTTCCACCGTGTTCTCCCCCAATCCGGCCATCTCATATACCAGGGTACCGACAGACGGTAGAGGGTGCGGCCAACACCATGCTCGACAGCCCGATAGCGGATGCCGGCCAGGATGTCGGGGGCCTTGTTGAAAATTATGCCGGGATGGGCGGCCGCCAAGCGCCACTGGCAGGGCATGACTTGATACGGCATGCGCAAGGAGCCCACGAGCGTGCCGATGAGTGCCCCGGCGATGACGTCCGTGGACAAGGGGTCATGGCCGCGAAGCTGCGTCAGGCCGCTGAGGGCCAGCATGCCGGCAAGGCTGGCGGCGGACACGCTGGCGACATGGGTCAGGAATTGGCGGAATGACTGGAAGACCAGCACCCGTCGCCACGGCGGCATGAGGCATTGAATGGTGGTCGGTGCGTCCATGATGGCGATAGGATCCCATCCCGCGCGATTGCGCCCCTGATATTTGCACAACTGTGGCGCGGGGGCGGCCCGCAGGCAAGGACGGAACCGACCCAAGCCCGTGCGGCGAAACGACCTTCGTTGAAGCGGCGGCCGCCCCGGTTATGCCGCCCCTTGCGTCTGCCGCAAGGCCCGTTGCACATGGCGGACGGCGATGCGGGCGCCGGTCATCGTTATGTCGGTCCCCTGGATGCGCACCTCGACCGCGCATTCCCGCCAGCGCAGCCAGGCCAGGGAGCGGGGCAAGGCCAAACGGTAGAGCATCCCGCCGTGCGACCGGTCGTCCGGCAGGTAGTCGATGTCGGCGAGGATGCGGGCGATACGATCGGCTGTCAGGTCGGGAAAGGCGGCGGTGATGCGCCAGCGGATGGGTTGCACCTCATACGGCACCCGTAGCGACACGGCGAGGCAGAAGGCCAGCGTGCCCGCCAGGATGTCGGGTGGAATGGTCTGTTGCCCCAGCAGCCGGGGCAGGCCCACGAACAGGAACAGTCCGGCGGCGATACCCGCCCCGGTACCCGCCGTATAGGACAGCAGCTGGCGCGGGGACTGGAAGATCAGGAATTGGCGCCAGGCCGGCAGCACGCTCTGCATGATGGAGTTCCCCAAGATCGCCGGCCCCCACCCGCGAAAAGACGCGCGGGAGCCGGCGGAGAGTTTGGAAGAAGCGGGTTACCTTAGGCCGGCAGGATGTCCCAGCGGGCCTTGTTGAATTGCCGGATCAGGTTGGGGTCCATGTTGGTGTGCTGTGCCACCAGTTCCGGCGGGGTGCAGGCCAGCCATTGCGCCAGCGAGACCTCCTGGAAACGGTCGGCCTTGAAAATCTCCAGGAACACGAGGTCTTCTGTGCCGGTGTTCTGGACGTAATGGCCGAAGCTTTTCTTGACGTAGCCCAGGTCGCCGGGGCGGAAGTCGGCCGTCTGGGCGCGGGGGCCGGTGTTGAACACCGTCATGCGGCCCTGCCCCTTCAGGTAATACTGCCACTCGTCGGCATTGGGGTGCCAATGCAGCTCGCGCAGCCCGCCTGGCTTGATGGTGACCAGGGCCGCGGCGATGGTTTTGCTGACCGGGAAGTTGCGGGTGTCCACCACCTTGACCGAGCCGCCCTTGGTGACGCGGGTGGGCTTCATCGAGCCCATGGAGAAGGTGAACTCGAACTCCGGCTCACCATCTGGCGAACGCACGGCCTTCTGCACCTCCTCCAGCGGCGGGATTGGGTCCTTGGCCTGGTAGATCCAGAGGTCGTCGACGGGGATGTTCTTGAAGGCGCTCTGCGGCAGGCCGAAATTGTCGGCCAGGATCTCGGGCGGGGTGTGGGCCATCCACTCCGTCAGCAGGAGGGTGTTGAACTCCGACGCGCGGCCGTTGTCGAACACCAGGGTGAACTCGCCCCCGCTGGTGCCGATCCCTTGCAGGGAGTGCGGCAGGCCCGGCGGGAAGTACCACAAATCCCCCTCCTTCACGTCACGCACGGCCGGGCGCCCGTCGGCGTCGATGACGGTGATGCGGCACTTGCCGTCGGTCATCACAGCCCACTCGGCCTGCTGATGCCAGTGCAGCTCACGCACGCCCCCCGGCCCCAGGCGCATGTTCACGCCTGACACGGCCTCGGAAATGGCGAAGTCGGCTTGGGTGACTTCGCGCGCCCAACCGCCATCCTGGATGCGCTTATGCGCGTTGTTGAAGGAGGCCCAGAACAGATCCATGCCGGCCACGTCGGTGGCGGGCGGGTCCTGGAAGGACGGGAACTGGCTGGCCAGGGCCGGATTCTGCGGCCCCGGTTCCTGGCCGGCGATGGGGTTGCTGAGGTTGACGCGGCCCTGGGCCGGCCGGTCGGGGTTGCCGAAGGTGGCGGCGCCGGCGGAATTTGCCGCCGCCGCGGCCGCGGCGACGGCGCCGGCCGCGATGATGTTCCGCCTGGTGAAATCTGTCATGAGGGATACCTCGGGCAAGGCAGGGCGGCGCCCGTCCGCCAAACCAAGGGCTGGCGGGCGGAGGGGCTGGGGGGCCGCCGTGATCTTCTGGGACGATTTGTCGCCGGGCGAGCGGTCATCAATTCCAATGACTTGCTGCCGACCCGCCCAATATGGATAGGTCTGCGGACGATGTGCAGAAATAACAGTTATTACTGGGCGGAATGATCCGTGTTCGACATTAACCAGTTACGCACCTTCCTGGCCGTCGCCGACACGCGGCACTTCACAGCGGCGGGAACCGCGCTGGGTATCAGCCAATCCACGGTCAGCCAGCACATCCGCCGGCTGGAGGCCGCCTGCGGCCGCCAACTGTTCGAGCGTGACACCCACACCGTGGAACTGACGGCGGACGGCACCGTCTTGGCGGAGTTGGCCCGCGACATCGTGGGGCTCAGCCGCCAGGCGGCGGATTATTTCGCCGACAGCGCCCCGCGCGGTCGGGTGCGATTGGGCGTTTCGGACGACCTGACCCTGACGCGCCTCGCCGACCTATTGCGCGACGTCGGCCGTGCCAGCCCTAATCTAAGCGTTGAGCTGACGGTGGGCCTGACCAGCCTGCTGTACCAGAAGCTGGACGCCGGCCGCCTGGACCTGGTGTTCGCCAAGCGCCAGCCGGGGGATGATCGCGGCACCTTGATCCACCGGGAACGACTGGCCTGGCTGGCCCATCGGGAGTTCGCGCTGTGCGCGGAGGAAGCGGTGCCCCTGGTGCTTTACCCCAACGCCTCCATCACCAGCACCTTGGCGATGGAGGCGCTGAACGGCGCCCGACGGTCGTGGTTCGTCGCGTGTTCCAGCGAGACGCTGGCCGGCCTGCGCGCCGGCGCCCAGGCCGGCCTGGGGGTCATGGCGCAATCGCCGCTGCTGATGCGGGCGCCCGGATCCGACCTGGTGGATATGGGAACCAGCGGCGCCCTGCCCCCGCTGGCGGAGGTGGAGTTCGTCGTGCTGGGCCGCAGCCGCCGGTTACAGGGGGCGCCGGCGGCCCTGGCCGACCTGATCGTGGAAAAGGGACCCGGCCTCTGGGCCTGATCAGGCCCTCGCGGTGACGCGCAGGCGCCCGGCCTCCACCATGGCGGCCAGATGCTCATAGGACGGCACCGTGGGATGGGGTGTGTCCAGCGGGGCGTGATGGGTGGCGGTGATCACGGCCACGGCGGCGCCCGCCGCCTCCCCCGCCGCGATGCCGGCCGGCGCATCCTCCCACACCAGGCAATCCTGCGGCGCCACCTCCAATCGCCGCGCCGCCAGCAGGAAAGGATCAGGGGCGGGCTTGCCCCGGCTGACGTCATTGGCGGTGATGATCACCGGCGGCGGCACCAGGCCGGCCGCCCCCAGCCGCGCCAGCGCCAGATCGCGCGGGGCCGAGGTGACGATGGCCCAGCGCGTCGGCGGCAAGGCGGCCAGGAAGGCGGGCGCGCCGGGTATGGCGACCGTTCCCTCCACATCCTCGATCTCCGCCAGCGTCAGCAGTGCCGCCTCCGCCTCCACATCCGTGCCGGGCGGGCTCCAGCGCCGGATGGTTTCCACCGCCCGCACGCCGTGCATGGTGGCCAGCACCGGCGCCGGGTCCAGACCATGGCGCACCGCCCAGCGGGACCAGGCGCGGTTGGCGGCGGCGATGCTGTCCACCAGTGTGCCGTCCATGTCGAACAGGAAGGCGGCGAAGCGACGGTCGGCGTGGGGGACGGTGGGCATGCAAACCTTCTGCGGGTCATCCAGTCGGATGCCATCCTGCGGCGCCCGCCGCTCCGCTGTCGACGCCCATGGTCGCTGGGCTCCGGTGCCGGCCAAGGGGCTTGCTTTTCCGCGGTGGGATCACACGGGCAGCGGGTTTGCCGTCGACAGACGCTCCCGCCCATGGGGGGCGCTGAGGTCCTGCACCGGCCCCACGGGTACGATGCCGGTGGGATTGATGGTGCGGTGGCTTTCGTAATAGTGGCCCTTGATATGCTGGAAGTTCACTGTCCCGGCCACGCCCGGCAGTTGGCACAGGTCGCGCAGATAGGCCGACAGGTTGGGATAGTCGGCGATGCGGCGGATGTTGCATTTGAAGTGGCCGACATAGACCGGATCGAACCGCACCAGGGTGGTGAACAGGCGGATGTCCGCCTCCGTCACCTGGTCGCCGGTCAGGAAGCGGCGGCTAGACAGGCGGTCGTCCAGCCAGTCCAGCGTGTCGAACAGGGGGGCGATGGCCTCCTCATAGGCCGCCTGGCTGGTGGCGAAGCCCGCCTTGTAGACGCCGTTGTTGACGGTGTCGTAGATGCGCGCGTTCAGCGCGTCGATCTCCGGCCGCAGCGCGTCGGGGTAATAGTCGCCCGGCTTGGCGCCCACCGTGTCGAAGGCGCTGTTGAACATGCGCAGGATTTCGGAGGATTCGTTGTTCACGATGGTCCGGCGCTGTTTGTCCCACAGCACCGGGACGGTGACCCGCCCGCTGTAGTGCGCGTCGGCGGCCTGGTAGACCTGGTACAGCGCGTCGGCGCCGTTGACCGTATCCGGCACGGTGCCCGGGCCCTCCTCAAAGGTCCACCCCTGCTCCAACATGCGCCAGTGGACGACGGAGACGCTGATGGCATCCTCCAACCCCTTCAGCGCGCGCAGGATCAGCGTCCGGTGCGCCCATGGGCAAGCGAGGCTGACATAGAGATGATAGCGGCCGGGCTCCGCCGCGAAGCCGCCCTCGCCGCCCGCCACCGCAGCATCGGGCCCCGGGGCGCCATCGGCGGTGACCCAATGGCGGAAGGCGCTGTCCTTGCGCACGAAGCGTCCGCCGGTCGATTTCGTCTCATACCAGACGTCGCGCCATTCACCGTCAACCAACAAACCCATGGTCTTCTCCGTGATCCCTGGGCTGGCGCCTGTGGGCCGCCCTTGGATTAAGCAATACCGCCCGGCAGGGTTGGCGAGGAGGTCCGTAATCCGGAAATGATTGTTCAGGAACTGGAACGACGGGCGCCGGTTCCGGGCCCGCTTCAGGTGCGGCTGGTTGAGTATGTGCGTTTTTGTCGTTGGAAAACAGGGCGCCCCGGTTGGATCATCAACCCCGGTTCCCCCAGGGGTGCCGATTATGGCATGCGACGGTGATTCAGTTTCGAGGGATGTCATGGACCAGGCGCAGATACTTCCGCTGATACTGTCCGGCGGTTCCGGGACGCGGCTTTGGCCCCTGTCGCGGGAGCTGTACCCCAAGCAATTCCTGCCCCTGGTCGATGAGGTGTCGCTGTTGCAGCGGACCTTGCGCCGCTGTCATGAGGCTGCCCTGGACCCGGCCATGGTCATCGCCAGCCACGAGCATCGTTTCGTGGTGGCGGAACAAGCCCGCCATCTGGGGATCGGGCTGGACAGCCTGTTCCTGGAGCCGATCGCGCGCAACACGGCGCCGGCCATCGCTGCGGCGGCCCTGGTGGCGGCCGCGACCAAGCCCGAGCGGCTGTTGTTGGTGCTGCCGGCCGACCACTGGATCGTGGATGAGGCGGCGTGGCGGGCCGCCCTGCGACAGGCGATCCCCGCCGCGCGCGCCGGCGCTTTTGTCACGTTCGGGATCGAGGCGACACGGGCGGAAACCGGCTATGGCTACATCCGCAAGGGCGACGCGCTGGATGGCGCGCACGGCGCCTTCGCGGTGGCGCAGTTCGTGGAAAAGCCCGACCGGGCCACGGCCGAAGATTACCTGGCGGGTGGCCAGCACCTGTGGAACAGCGGCATGTTCCTCTTCCGCGCCGACCGTCTGGTGGAAGAGCTGGGCGAGTTCGAGCCCGCGCTGATCGAGGCGGTGCGCCAGGCCGTGGACAAGCGGGCGCGGGATTTGGATTTCCAGCGCCTGGACCCGGACAGCTTCGCCAAGGCGCCCTCCATCTCCATCGACGACGCCCTGTTCGCCCGGACCCGCCGCGCCGCGGTCGTACCGTGCAGCATCGGGTGGAGTGACGTCGGCTCCTGGAAGTCACTGATGGAGGTTCTGCCCGTCGACGACCAGGGCAACTGTCAACACGGCGACGTGGTGCTGCAGGACACCCGCGGCAGCTACGTGCGCACCGATGGCGTCCTGACCACCGTGCTGGGCATGGAGAACGTCATCGTGGTCACCACGCCGGATGCGGTGCTGGTGGCCAACAAGGATCGTCTGGACGGGCTGAAGGGCATCGTCGCCACCCTGAAGAAGGACAATCGCCGTGAGGCGCTGACCCGCCCGCGTGTTTATCGCCCCTGGGGCTTTTATCAGACCCTGCATGAGGGAGAGCGGTTCCAGGTGAAGCGCCTGACCGTGAATCCGGGGCACAAGCTATCCCTGCAAAAGCACTTCCACCGGTCGGAACATTGGGTGGTGGTGAACGGCACCGCCACCGTCACCCGCGACGGCGAAACCCAACTGGTTCGGGAGAACGAATCCATCTATCTGCCGCTGGGATGCACCCACCGGCTGGAGAACGCGGGCAAGATCCCCTGAACCTGATCGAGGTGCAGTCCGGCCCCTATCTGGGCGAGGACGATATCGTCCGCCTGGAGGACAGCTACGGCCGCAGTTGAGGGCGGCCGTAGCGGGAGGAGATCCGCCTCAGCGCGCGGCGGCCGTGGCTTCCGGCGCCACGGCGCGGATGACCGCCCGCGTGTCCCGGCCCGCCTGGCGCATGCGGTCGGCGACCAGATCCACCAGCTTGGCTTGGTCGGCCGCCGGCGCCTGGCGCGACAGGGTGTAGAGGTTCGCGGCCTTGCCATCCAGGTTGGTGGCGGCGTCGGAGACGTAGCGGGGCGGAAAGGTCCGCTCCAATTGGGCGTCCAGCGCATCGGCCACGGCCACCGACTGCGCGCTGATGGCGCCCAGCAGATCCGCCGCCTGCACCTTCTCCAAGCTGGCGTCGCCGCTGGTGTCGCGCAGCGCCGCCAGCAGGGGATCGGCCTTCTCACCCTGCTCATACGCCGCCGTCATGCGGTTCTTTTGGTAATTCTCCAGCGCGGTGTGGCGGTTGGTCACCCGGTTCAGGGCGGCGATCTTGGGCCCGTGGACGCCCGCCATATCCAGCACGCTGGTCCACAGCATGGACGGCACGCTCACGCCCGGCAGGACACGGGCGTGATAGGGCTGCGCCATGTCCTGGACGTAATGGATGGCCCAGCCGGCAAAGCGCCAGCCCCAGTACGGGTGCCCCGAGGAGAAGGCGAAGCGCGACAGGGTCATGTAGAGGTGGACCCGCGCCTCCGGATAGGTGTGTTGCAGGTAGGGCGCCGCCTTATAGAGGATGCCGGCCTCGTGATAGAAACCCATGTGGAAGGGCGCCTGGCTGCCATAGTCCAGCAAGGGGTTGCCGAAGGGCTGCGTCCCGAAGGCGTAGAGCTTGCCCTGGTTCTGGCCGTTGTCCTGGAACAGGCCGATGTCCAGGCCGAAGTCGGGCTCGTTCGACGCCGTGGCGACGACATCGGCCACCGGCACCGCCTCGCCCTCCTCCACCCGCTCCATTTGCCTCAGGTCCGCGTCCTCCGGGTCCTTAAGAATAGTGAGATCCGGCCAAGTCATCTCGCGGCCGGCTGCGGCGTTGGTGCCGGGCTGGCGTTGCAGGTACAGCGCGAAGGGCACGTCCTCGTTCACGCGGATGGCATGGACGAAGGCCCGCTTAAGCGCCACCGCGTCCGCATCCGCCGCCACCGCGAAAGCCAGCGCGTCCGGCCGGGAGGCATAGAAGGGAACGTTGGCCCGGGCCCAGCGCTCCTCCTCCGCCAGCACCGACGGCAGGGCCGCCGCCTCCTTGGCCAGGAAGCCGGTCAGCGACTCCGCCGCCACGCTGTGGCCGGCCACTTGGGGCATGGCCTCCACCGCCGGCCAGGTGCACAGCGTGTGATTGCTCCACGCCCAGGCGGCCGGCTGCACCGCAAAAACGAAGACGGCGGCCAAGGACAAGCGGCGGCGGAGGGAACGGGGGTGTCGCATCTAAGACCCTGCTATTTCGGGACCATCAAGGATGGGCCGGACCATACCCGGCTTAGAAGTCATTTCCGCGACACCCGGTCCCAATTTGCCGCATGGCCAGTTCGCAGGATTGAAAGCGCCGCCCCCGGGAGTTAGGCCAAGCGGATGGCTCTACGCACTGCGTAGGTGGTCCTGGACTGGGCGGATTCCTGCGATAGATTGATTGTGCCGCCGCTGCTCATGGCGCTGCGCCTACCGCCTTTCAGGTGCTCGACAATGCCGCTGATCCCGCCCCGCCCCTGCCCCGCATGCCACGCACACACGGTCCCGCCCATGGCGAACATGACCAAGTCCCGGCCCTTCGTCTGCCCGAACTGCAGGGCGGAGGTTTATTCCAAGTGGACCTTCCTGGCGTGGATTTTCTATTTCGAACCCGTGATCTGGCTGATCCTGTTGGCGGTATTGTCCATGGCCTTCACGCTGCTGCGCTTCATGCCGCCGTTCGCGGTATTCTGCGTGCTGGCGGCCGGGGCCGCGGGATGGTTCCTGGTCTTCGTGATGCTGTGGCCCCTGGGGGTCAAGAAAAAGCACGGCCTGTGGGGTGAGGCGCCGGACGTTCGCCCCACAGGCCGAAAGGCCGGATCGTTTCCGACCCGGCCTTCCTGAAGCCAACTGATTTTAGGCCGCCGTCTCCGGCTGCTTGCCCCGCTGCTTCACCAGGGTGTCCAGCCCGCCCTGGGCCATCAGCAGGCTGACCAGCGCATCCACCAGGGTGCCATGGCCCCCCTCGCCGCCGCCCATGGCCACGGTGGGCACCAGCGGCACCTTGGCCTGGGTGATGGCGCCGCTGAGCATCGCGGCCACCTCCTTGGACAGGGCCATCTCCGCCCCACCGAAGGCGTCGACCTGGGCCTTGGCGGCCTGGGCGTTGGCGTCACCGATGGCGGCCACGCGGTCGGCCTCGGCACGGCCTTCGGTGCGGGTGCGCATGGCGGTCGCCTCGGCCATCACCTTGGTCGCCTCCGCCTCCTGGGTCTTGCGGGCCAGTTCGGCGCGGCCGTGGTTCTGCGCCACCTCAATGGACACGGCCGACTTGGTCAGGTCGCCCTGCGCCGCCGCCCGCGCCTCGGCGGCGCGCAGTTCCAGTTCCTTGGCCGCCGCGATCTGCTGGCTCTCATACGTCTCCACCTTCTCCCGGGCGACCTGGCGGGCGCGCAATTGTTCGAAGATGGTGTCGATATGGGTGTCGCCCTTGGCCGCGCGCGGCGTGCCGATCATCACCTCCTTCACGTTCAGGCGGTACTTGGCGAACCGGGCGCTCATGGCCGCCAGGGCCTCCCGCTGCACCTCGGCGCGCTGGTTCACCAGCTCGATCAGGGTGCGGCTTTGGGCGGCGTCCTTGAACCAGGCGCTGACCATGGGGTCCAGCGTCTGCTCCACCAGCTTCTTGATGTCCGCGAACTGCTGCACCACCCAGGGCGCGTCGTCGTAACCAATGTGCACGACGATAGACAGGGGCAGCACCGGCTCGAACGCGTCCTTGGTGATGAGCTTGATCTCTGCCAGGTTGTCGTCGAAGCCGTGGGCCTCGCTGCGGCCTTCGATCCAGCGCAGGACGAAGTTGGTGGTCGGCACCGTGCTGACCTTCACGGCATAGGGGTTGATGGCGTACTTGCCGGGATGCAGGGGCGTCTGCCAGACACCGCGCTGGCCCTGGGCCACCAGCTCGCCATGCTTGTGGTCGGAGCCGGAGACGTCGGTGCCGCGCGGGCCGGTGAAGCTGACCACCACGCCGACATTGCCGATGTCCACTTGTGTCTTGGGACGCACCTCGATGGTCGCGAACAGACGGTTGATGTAGTAGGTGCCCTCCACCAGCACCTGCTCCTGCCGGCCCCGGCGGCCGCCCGCCGCCAAAAAGGTTTCCGGGTCCTGGAAGGAGTTGTGGAAGGTGGCGCCATCCGCCGCATGGGTGCCCACGGTGGGGGCGATGATTTCGCCATGGTCCAGGGCGGGGCCGTCATGGACGGTGACCACGCCCACCGCGTCCTCATGATCGCGGATGATCAGCGGGCGGAAGCCGTTACGCTCCTCGATCAGTTGGCGCATCGTCTCCACCGCCCGCACATCGCTGGCGTCGCCCAGGGTGACGGCATGGGTGGCGGATTCGGTGAACACGATGAACTGGGCCGTGTTGATGGCGTAGACGCCCTCCCGCAGGATGCGGCGTTGGGGGCCGCGCTGGCCGCCTTGGCTCACGAAGGCGCGGGCGTTTTCCACCCCCACCCCGGTGGGCCAACGGGCAAGGGCCTGCGCGTTGGGCAAGGGCTGGCCGCCCCGGGCGAAGAGATAGGCCAGGCTGCCCTGGGGAACGGTCACCAGATTGGCGCGGTGCACGCGGTATTGCAGCGGCATGAAGAAATGAAAGCCGCCGCGCAGCGTCTCCGGCCGGAAGCCGGCCTCACCACCCAGGGCGAGGAAACCTTCCTCGACCGAGCCGCCGAGGGCCCACAGTTTCTCAACCACGCCCACGGCGTCGTTACGGATATAGACGACGGCGCCGGTGGCGAACGCCAGGACCAGCACACCAAGGACGGCGCCCACGACATACAGCGTGGGCAGCGCCCAGGAAGGGAACTCCAGCATGGAAGCCTCGTTCGACGGATCATGATGCGGGCGCCCGATCCGGATCCGTGACGGGGTCCGGGCGCGGCACCGCCATCAGCGAACGCCCAGGGTCATGGGCATCCGCAGGGCGGAATGGGAATGGGGGGATGCGTCAGGGGGCCGCCGGTGTCAGGGGCGGCGCTGGCTCATGGGGATGTAAGCCTTAGACACGGAAGCCGAGGGCGGCGTTGAGGCGCCGCGGGCTGAGGAAACAGGAACCGGACCGCCGCATTCTTGGGCACCCGAACCGTTTGTCGATGGCAGGGATTTTACCATGACGGCGGTGTGACACAACGCACACTCGCAATGCTGGCATTTTTGCCCAGCACCGCGCGCCACGCATACCGGTTGCCGTGGACAAGGCCGGTGAACGGAGTCCGCCAGGCTGATTGGCCTTGACCCATATCGAAAACAGAGTATTTCGATATCCATAACGTCTATCTTTGCGAATACATAGATTTCATGATCGACCGATCATGAAATACTATCAGCGTGACGCAATAAAGATATAAATATAGCGCCTAGAATTGACCCTGCATCCCGATCAGGTGCGATCGAATACAGATGAAGGGTCCTTAAAATGTCGAAGCAAACGCGGACGTCCCGGCCCGGGCGAACCAGCGTGTTCCTGCTCACCGCCACCTGCGGCCTGATGGCCGGCCTGCCCGCCCACGCGGCAGAGACGGCCACGCAAGAGGTGCAACGGCTGCGCGCCCAGTTGGAGGCGCAGATGAAGGTCAGCCAGGCCATCCAGGCCCGGCTGGACGCGCTGGAGGCGCGCGAGGCCGCCGACGCCAAGGCGCAGGCGGAAACCAAGGTCCAGGCGGAACAGGTCGCGGCGCAGGCGGCCACCCAGGCCAAGACCATCGCCAAGCTGGAGGCCAGCAGCGGCGACAACGGCAGCTTCACCATGGCCGGCGGCCGCCCCACCTTCACCGCGTTCGGCGGCAAGGGCACGCTGCAGATCGGCTTGCAGGCGCAGTTCGACGCGGCCGCCTATTTCGAGGACAACGCCAGCGTGAAGCGCTCGGGCGTGGATTTGGGCGACGGCGTCAACGCCCGCCGCATCCGCATCCCCTTCGTCTTCCGCTATGGCGATGTCACGGCCACGGTCACGCCCGACTTCGGCGGGTCGCCGGATGGCCGCCAGAACACGCAGTACCTGTATGAGGCCAACCTGGCCTATATGCCGTTCAAGGGCTTCACCGCGGCGCTGGGGTATCTGCAGCCCAACATCAGCCTGCAGGACGCGCCCAGTTCCAACGACTTCATGTTCATGGAACGCCCCGCCATCATGGATGTGGAGCGCAACATCGCCGCCGGCGACGCCCGCGCCGCCGTGGGCGCCCGTTACTATCAGGACCGCTTCTTCGTCTCGGGCTTCCTGACGGGCCAGGCGTATGGCGGCCAGTCCACCACCACCGCGACCTCAACCGTCGGGACCACCGGGTCGGTCACCACCGCCGTCTCCACCACCCAGCCGTCCAATGGCCAGCAGACGGGTGCCGTGATGCGCGTGGCGGGCCGACCGGTCTATGGCGAGGATTATGACGTCCACCTGGGCTTCAGCGGGTCCAAGGTGTTCAGCATGAACCAGAACGACAGCAACCGCCTGGCGCAGAACCTGGCCCTGTCGGTCCAGCCAGAACTGCGGGTGGACACCAGCAAGCTGATCAACACCGGGTCCATGCCGGCGACGGGTGTCTATACCTGGAACCCCGAAGTGGGGGTGCGTTATCAGAACTTCCTGGTCCAGGCGGAGTATGTGGAGATCGGCATCAACCGTCAGCATCAGGCCGGGGCCGGCCTGGGCGGCGCCACCCAGACGCCCGACCTCACCTTCCATGGCGCCTATGTCGACGCGTCCTGGGTGCTGACGGGCGAGCCGCGCCTGTACCAATCGGCGCGCGGCGGTTTCGGCGGGCTCAAGGTCGCCCACCCGTTCAACCCGGAAACCAATGACTGGGGCGCGTTCGAAGTGGCCGCCCGCTACAGCGACATCAACCTGAACAGCCATGTCCAGCGCTTCCTGGCCCAATCGGTGACCGGCGGCGTGGCGGGCGGCCAGCAGGATGTCATCCAGCTGGGGCTGAACTGGTATCCCAACGACCACCTGAAGTTCATGGCGGACTACCAGATCGTGGACGTCAGCAAGCTCAGCGGCGCCACCCTGCAGAACCAGACCGGCCTGCGTTACCAGGCTGTGGGCTTCCGCGCCCAGGTCGCTTATTGAGCTCAACGCGTGAACCTGGCCTCTCTGGGGCCAGGTTCCGCTGTCCGTCATGTCCGCTGTGTCCACACGGTGCCGTCAGGGGTTTGAGGGCGTCTGCTAATGGGTTGTATTTGCTTAATAAAATCCCTGGCCTGGAAATTGCCACAACCGAAGCAGGCAGAACAACCTGCCGGGAGCATTCAGTCCAGGAAAGGGATGAAAAATGGGAGAGTTACATCCGGTTGTCGCCGAAATGCAGCACCACATCAAACATCATCATGACTTTGCCACGGCCCTGGACAAGGGCATTAAGAGAGTAAAAGATCTTAATGTGCATTGGGAAAACACAAAAGGAAATTACGTACCGCTTAAGGCCGCCCAAGAAGTGGAAAATGTTCAGGATTGGATTGTTTGGATCAATTCCCTGTTGAGCTGGGTTCCCGTCGAGAACATGAGCGCAACTGAGTTATTCAACCACCAGAATCTTTTCTTCTTCTATCTCGATCAGCCGGAAATTGTCCACTTCCAGACCTTGGTTGAACCCCATAACAAGGCGCCGGAGTTAACTTGGCTGTCAGCCTGGATGGTCCGATATGTGGGCAGCTTGGGCAAATTCCTCGGCACCACCGCGTCCATCACTGAGAAGTCGCTGGACAGCTTCATTAAGTCGCCCGCCTTCAATATGGATGAATATATTTCACCGCCAAGCGGCTACCTGACCTTCAACCAGTTTTTCGCCCGGCAGGAAAAGTCCGGCACCCGGCCGATCGCCGCTCCCAGCGATAACCGGGTCATCGTCAATTCCTGTGATGGCGCCATCCAGGGATGGTGGCAGATCAATCTGGACAATCGCATCACGCCCAACATCACGATGAAGGGCCTCACTTGGTCGATTGGTGAACTGCTTCAGGGCAGCAAATACGCCGATCGTTTCAACAATGGCATCTTCATGCATTCCTGGTTGGCCCTGACCGATTCACACCGGCTGATCGCGCCGGTGGCCGGGCGGGTCCTTGAGGCCCACACCGTCATGGGCCAGGTATATCGCAATATCGTGGCCCAGCCGATCCCGGGCGCCGCCGCCCCCCAGCACGTTCTGACCTTGACGACCCGTCAGGTGAGTTCGGTACCGTCCCAGGAATACCAACTCGTCCTGAACAACACGCCCGGCTATCAGTTCGCGCAGGAGCGGGCGATTTTTGTCCTCGACTCCCCCATCGGGTTGGTCGCCGTGATCCCCGTCGGGATGGGCTTCGTGTCGTCGGTCGTGCCAACAACCTTCGTCGGCGCCGCTGTGCAGAAGGGGGATGAAATCTGCTACGTCCAATATGGCGGATCAGACTGCATTGTTCTTTTTGAGGCATCGGCGGCGGTCAACTTGACCGCGGCGACCGGCCAGCACTACCTCAAAGGCCAAGTCCTGGGATACGCGTATCCCATTCTGGACTGACCATGGAGATGGCCTGGCCGAGGGATTCTCGGCCAGGCCGCATTCGTTAAGGCTTGTGCCCCACCATCTCCAGCACCAGGCCGTCATAGGCCGGTTCCACCCCGGGCGGCAGGGACGCCATCAGGGTGCGGTAGTCCATCTGATGGTTCATGTGGGTGAGGTAGGCGCGCCGGGGCTTCAGCCGTTCTATCCAGCTCAGCGCCAGGTCCAGATGGGCGTGCACCGGGTGCGGCTCGATACGGGTGGCGTCCACGATCCAGGTGTCCACCCCTTCCAGCACGCGCCACGCCTTGTCATCCAGGTGCACCACGTCCGTGGAATAGGCGAAATCGCCGATGCGGAAGCCCAGGCTGGGGATGCGGCCATGGTCCTGGTGGAAGGGGATGAAGGTGAGATCGCCGATGGTGAAGGGGCCGGTGATGGTATGCGGCACCAGGCAGGGGCGCGGAAACCAATCCGGCCGGTCCTGCGGCTTGAAGCAATAGTCGAAGCGTTCCTGCAACTGGCCCAGGTTCACCGCGTCGGCGTAGATGGGCAGCGGCTGATGGTTCATCCAGTTGACCTGCCGCAGGTCGTCGATGCCATGGGCATGGTCGGCATGCGCGTGGGTGTAGACCACGGCGTCGACGCGGGTGACGCGCGCGTCCAGCAACTGCTCCCGCATTTCCGGGCCGGTGTCGATCAGGACCGTGGTGTCGTCCGTCTCCACCAGGATGGAGGCGCGGCGGCGGCGGTTGCGCGGCTCATTCGGGTCGCAGTCGCCCCAGACGTTGCCGATCATGGGCACGCCGCCGGAACCGCCGCAGCCCAGGATGCGCACCCGCATGCCGTTCCTCACGCCGGGAATCCCGCGACGAAGGTGCCGCACTCGGCGGGGGGATGCGGTTGAACAGCGCCAGCATGGTGGCGGTGGTGGCCCGCGCCAGCTCGGCCGGTTCCATGCCCTTCACCTCCGCCAGCAGGCGGGCGGTGTGGGCCACGAAGGACGGCTCGTTGGTCTTGCCGCGCAGGGGAACCGGCGCCAGGAAGGGCGCGTCGGTCTCCACCAGCATGCGGTCCAGCGGCACTTCCTTGGCGAAGTCGCGCAGTTCGTCCGACTTCTTGAAGGTGACGATGCCGCTGAAGGAGATGTGCAGGCCCATCTCCAGCGCCTGGCGCCCCAACTCGGGCGAGGAGCTGAAGCAGTGCAGCAGGCCGCGCAGCTTGCCCTCGGCCCCGCCCTCCTCACGCAGGATGCGGATCATGTCCTCATCCGCGTCCCGGGTGTGGATGACCACCGGCAGGCCGGTTTCCCGCGCCACGGTCAGGTGGGCGCGGAAGCTGGCCTCCTGCACCGCCTGCGGACTCTTGTTGTAATAATAGTCCAGGCCGGTCTCGCCCAGGCCGACGACCTTGGGATAGGCCGCCAGCTCGCGCAGCTTTTCAACCGTGCACAGCTCCTGCTCCTCCAGCGCCTGGTGGGGGTGGACGCCCACCGTGCACCAGACGTCGGGATAGGCCTGGGCCACCGCATGCACCTGGGGAAAGCGGCTGAGGTGGGTGCAGATGGTCAGCATGGCGCCGACCCCCGCCGCCCGCGCCCGCTCCACCACCGCGTCGCGCTGCTCGGCGAAGTCGGGGAAGTCCAGGTGGCAGTGGCTGTCGATCAGGAAAGCCTTTGGGGACAGACCGTCGGGCATCAGGCGGCGCCCTCCGTCTCCTCGACATGGCGGGGGAACACGCCCTGCGGCGGCGGCAGCGGCGTGCCCGGCACCAGCGCCTGGTCCAGATGGGCGACATCGCGGGCGTCGGCCGGCACGGCCAGCAGGTCCAGCACCTTGGCCATGGCCCCCGGCATGAAGGGCTGGGTCAGGATGGCGACGTGGCGCATGGCTTCCGCCAGCACATACAGCACCGTGGCCATGCGCGCCGGATCGGTCTTCTTCAGGGCCCAGGGCGCCTGTTCATCGATGTAGCGGTTGGCGTCGCCCACCACCACCCACAGGGCGTCCAGCGCCCGGTGGAAGGCCTGGACGTCCAGCTCCGCCCGCAGGGTGGGCAGCAGGCCCCGGGCGGCGGTCAGCAGGGCGTTGTCGGCCTCGGTGAAGTCACCGGGCGTGGGCACCACGGCGCCGCAATTCTTCTGGATGATGGACAGGAAGCGCTGCGCCAGGTTGCCATAGCCGTTGGCCAGTTCGCTGTTGATGCGGGTGACCATGGCGCGGCGGGAGAAGTCGCCGTCGTTGCCGAAGGGGATCTCGCGCATCAGGAAATAGCGGGTCTGGTCCAGGCCGTACTTTTCCAGCAGTTCGGACGGCGCCACCACGTTGCCCAGCGACTTGGACATCTTCTCGCCCTCCACGGTCCACCAGCCATGGGCGAACACGCGGCGCGGCGGCTGAAGACCGGCGGCCATCAGGAAGGCCGGCCAGTAGACGGTGTGGAAGCGCAGGATGTCCTTGCCCACCATGTGCAGCGCCGGCCAGTACCGGGCGTAGGGCGAGCCCTCCCCCGTCTCGGGATAACCGATGGCGGTGATGTAGTTGGCCAGAGCGTCCAGCCAGACATACATGATGTGCTTCTCATCACCCGGGACGGGAACGCCCCAGTCGAAGGTGGTGCGGCTGACCGACAGGTCCTTCAGGCCGCCCTTCACGAAGCTCATGACCTCGTTGCGCTTGCCGGCGGGCAGGATGAAGTCCGGGTTGGCCTCATAGAAGGCCAGCAGACGGTCGGTCCAGGCGCTGAGGCGGAAGAAGTAGCTGGGCTCCTCCACCCATTCGCACTCGGCCCCCGTGGGCGCGAACTTGCGGCCATCGGCCTCGGTGCGCAGCTCATCCTCGCCGTAATAGGCCTCGTCCCGGACGGAGTACCAGCCGGCGTAAGAGCCGAGGTAGATGTCGCCGCTCTCCACCAGCTTATGCCACAGCGCCTGCACGGCCTTGACGTGCCGCGGCTCGGTGGTGCGGATGAAGTCGTCGTTGGAGATGTTCAGCAGGCCGGTCAGGTCGCGGAAGTTCTGCGACACGCGGTCGGTGAAAGTCTGCGGGTCGATGCCGGCCTTCTCCGCCGACTTCTCAACCTTCTGCCCATGCTCATCCGTGCCGGTCAGGAACTTGACGTCATAACCGTCCAGGCGCTTGAAGCGGGCCATCACGTCGCAGGCGATCGTCGTGTAGGCGTGGCCGATGTGCGGCACGTCGTTCACGTAATAGATCGGCGTGGTGATGTAGAAGGGCGGGCGCCCGGACATGGCAACTCTCCGGCTAACGGCTATCGGTTTATTATTCAGGCGGCGAGAGAGGATAACAGCGCCTCAGGACGCCGCCGCCTCGATCGTGCGCAGCGCGCTCAACATCACCTGCTTGCGATCGAGATTGGCGCCTTCCGCCTTGGCGAACAGGCGGTTGACGTTGTCCCATACCTCCATCCAGCGATCAAGCGCACGATCCCGGCGCGCCGCGAAGGACAGACGTTCCATCAGGGCGGCCTCGCCCTCCACGATCTCCGGCGCCGCCTGGTCGCGGGCCAGCGCGCGGTTGAAGCGGGCCAGCCACCACAGCAGCAGGTCGGTCGTCGTCTCCCACACCGTGTCTTGCCCGGCCCGCGCCACCTGGTCGGCCAGGGCATGGGCGGCGGCCAGATCCAGGCGCGGCAGGGTATCCAGCACGCCCAGCAGCACGCGGTAGAGATCAAGCCCCCCGGCGGCCGCCAGATCCAGGCCCCGGCCGATGCTGCCGTCCGACAGGGTGGTCAGGGCGGCGGCGTCGCCCATCTCCAGGTCCGGCATCATGCGGTTGACCAGGCTGCGCACCGTGGTGGTGGGCAAGGGCTCCAGCATCAGGGTGCGGGTGCGGGAGCGGATGGTGGGCAGCAAGGCGCCCGGATTGTCCGCCACCAGCAGGATCAGGGCACGGGGCGGCGGCTCCTCCAGGATTTTCAGGATGGCGTTCTGGCCGCTGGCGTTCATCTGGTCGGCACCGTCGACCACGACGATGCGCCAGCCGCCTTCCGCCGCCGTCAGGCGCAGGAAGGGGGCGATGCGCCGCACCTCCTCCACCGGCAGGTCGCGCTTGAAGCGTTTGCGCTTCTCATCCCAGGTGCGCTGGATGGTCAGCAGGTCGCCATGGGCGCCGGCGGCGACGCGCCGCGCGGTCGGGTTCTCGGGCGAAACGTACAGGCTGGTGGGCGGCGGCGGGGCGCCGAACAGTCCGTCATCCTGCGGTTCCGCGCCGCCCGACAGCAGGAAGCGGGCGAAGCGGTAGGCCAGTGTGGCCTTGCCGATGCCGGGCGGTCCGCCGATCAGCCAGGCATGATGCAGGCGCCCGCCCGTGGCCGCCTTCAGCAGCGTCTGCTCCGCCGCCGCGTGGCCCATCAGGTCGTAGGTGGCGATGGGGGCCGGCACGCTCTCCCGGTCGAACGCCGCGGGCGGCATCAGGCGGCCCTCCCCAGCGGACCCAGGCGCCGTTCCACCGTGGCGATGATAAGGGCCTGGATGGTGGCGATGTCGCCGGTGGCGTCGACCACGGCGCAACGGCCGGGATCATGGGCGGCGATGTCCAGGAAGCCCTGGCGCAGGCGCTCATGGAAGTCCATGCCCATGCGCTCGTACCGGTCCTCGGTCCCCGGCCGGGAACCGGCGCGGGCCAAACCGGCCTCGACCGGCAGATCCAGCACCAGGGTCAGGTCGGGCATGAGGCCGCCGGTGGAGAGGCGGTGCAGGTCGGCCAGCACGCCCCGGTCCACGCCCATGGCGTAGCCTTGATAGGCGACGGTGCTGTCGACATAGCGGTCGCACAGCACCCAGGCGCCCCTGGCCAGGGCCGGGCGCACCAGCGCCTCGACATTCTCATGCCGGGCGGCGTTGTGCAGCAGCGCCTCGGTCAGGCGCTGCCACGGCGTGTCTCCGGCCACCAACAGGCCACGGATGGCGGCGGCGCCGTCGGAGCCGCCGCCCGGTTCCCGTGTGGTCACCACCTCCACGCCCCGGTCGGCCAGGGATTGCGCCAGAAGGCGGATCTGGGTGGATTTTCCCGCCCCCTCCCCGCCCTCCAGCGTGATGAACCGGCCGGTCGGCATCGTCCGTCCTCAGCTGCCGAAGATCATGCGGTGCAGGCCGGCGCCCATGCGGCCGAACAGCCCGAGACGCGGCACGTCGTTGGCCGCCTGCAGCGGGATTTCCACCGTCTGAAGGTCCGGCGCCGTCACCTTCAGGGTGGCGACGGTGGCGCCCTTGGCCACCGGGGCGGCCAGCGGCAGTTGCGTCACCACCGACACCTTCATGGCGCGGCGCTGCTCGTTGGTCAGGGTGATCTTCAGCGCCTCCGGAATGACGACGGGCACGGTGTCGGCGGTGCCCAGCGACACCGGCAAGGTGTCGACCGTGTCCCCCGCCTTGAACAGCGCGTAGTCATCGAATTCGTGGAAGCCCCACTCCAACAGGCGGGCGGGCTCGTCCGCACGGCTCTGCATGCTGGTCAGGCCGTTGATCACCAGCACCAGGCGGCGGTCGCCGCGCTTGGCCGAGGCGATCAGGCCATAACCACCGGCCTCGGTGTGGCCGGTCTTCAGGCCGTCCACGCCCATGTTGCGGTACAGCAGCGGGTTGCGGTTGCCCTGCTTGATCTTGTTGTAGGTGAACTCCAGCTCCGAGAAATAATGATAGTACTCGGGGAAGTCGTGGATGGTGTGGATGGCCAGGATGGCCAGATCATGCGCCGTGGAATAGTGGTTGGCATCGGGCAGACCAGCGGCGTTGGTGAAGTTGCTGTCCTTCATGCCCATGTCATGGGCGCGCTTGGTCATGTTGCGGCAGAAGGCTTCCTCCGTGCCGCCCAGGCCTTCCGCCAGGACGATGGTGGCGTCGTTGCCGGACTGCACCAGCACGCCACGGATCAGATCCTCCACCTTCACGCTGGCGCCCAGCGGCAGGTACATGGTGGAGCCTTCGGTCTTGGCGCCCCCCAGTTCCCAGGCGCGGCGGCTGACCGGCAGGGTGTCCTCCAGCGACAGCTTGCCGTTCTTCAGCCGGTCGAAGACCATGTACATGGTCATGACCTTGCTCATCGACGACGTCGGCATGTGCTGGTCGGCGTTCTTGGCGAACAGGACGGTGCCGGTGTCGGCATCCATCAGGATGGCCTGGCGGGCCTCGGTATCGATGGTGGCCGCCTGCACCGCCATGGGGGCGGCGCCCCCCAAAAGGCCACTCAGCAGCACCATCGCCAGGACGGCCCGCTTGGTGCCGCGCATCGCCAAAACCTTCAGTTCCATGTCTCTTCTATCCCGACTGCGTGTCCGATAGCCCTAAAGCAAGCCCTAAAGCATGTAGGGGGGCTTCATGCCCCATGGCCGGCGGCCGTGCCAGTCTCCAGACGGCCTATGGCCAAAATGTCCCAACCCGGGCAGGCCTCTGTCCGGGTTGCGGCGCCCGACAGGGTGCGGCGGCGGGGCGGTGATCCGCAAGCCCTTTGGCGCATCCCGGACGGGGGTCTGCCCCCCTTATTCGACCCCGATTATTCGATCCCGATTATTCGACCCCGGTTATTCGACGATGACGCGGGCCCCGTTGTTGCCGGCGGCAACCACCTGGTCCAGCACCTGGTCGGCCTGTTCCGGGGTGTCCAGCGGACCGACGCGCACGCGGAAGAACTGCGTGCCGTTGACCATGGTGGGCGCCAGGAAGGACGGGCCGATGCCGGCCAGCCGCGCGCGCAGCTTGTTCGCGTTGTCGAACAGGGTGAAGGACCCCGCCTGGACGTAAATCTTCTTCGGCCCCGGGCCGACGGCGACCTGCTGCACCACCGGCGCCGGCAGGAAGCGGCCGTCCGGCTCCGTCGTGCCGGGAACGGTGGTGGGGGCCTGGACGGGCCGCGACGGTGCCGGGCTCGGCCCCGGCGCCGCCCCCTGGGCCGGGGGCAGGGCCTGGCCCTGAACCGTCACGCTGGGGCGGGGTGCCGCCTTGGGCACGGGGCTGCCGTCCGCCATGGTGGTGGGCACGGGGGCGGCGCTGCTGGGCGGCGCGTTCAGGGCCACCTGGGCGCCGCCGGCCTGCATGGCCGCCGCGGCGATGGCGCGGCTCTCATCCGCCAGGATCTGCACGCGCACCTTGGCCGTGCCCTGCTGTTCCATGCCCAGCAACTGGGCGGCGCGGCGGGACAGGTCGATGATGCGGCCGGCGGCGAAGGGGCCGCGATCGTTGATGCGCACGACGATGGAACGGCCATTGTCCAGGTTCGTCACCCGCACCAGGCTGGGCATGGGCAGGGTCTGGTGCGCGGCCGTCAGTTCGTTCTGGTCGAAGATTTCGCCGTTGGCGGTGCGTTCCTGATGGAAGCCCGGGCCGTACCAACTGGCGATGCCCGTCTGGTCATAGTCGTAGTCGGCGCGCGGATAATACCAGATGCCGCCGATCTGGTAGGGATTGCCCACCTTGTAGGTGGGCTGCCCGGCGGCGGCGGCCCCGGGGCTCGGCGTCTTCTGGACGACCGCGGGCCCCTGCTGGTCCGCCTTGTGCGCGCAGCCCGTCATCAGCAGCGCGCCCAGCGACAGCCCGGCCAGGGCGGTCCCTGTCCACGGGAACCGCCACGTCGATTCGTTGGCAGCGGCGGCCGTCGCCGCCCGCTTCACCAGATTTGCCCGGCTCATCACTCGCACACCGCTATGGATTGTGGCAGCACCCTACAACATCTCACGGCGCCGCGCCAAGTTGATCGGCCAGCAAACCAACGGTGGTCGCGAAATAAGTGGACCGGTTCCAGTTCATGATGGCGCGGTAGTTGTCATAGACCAGGAAGGCCCTGCCGGTGGGGCCATCCGGGATGACCAGCGAGGCCGACAGCGCGCGGGCCGGCAACGGCTTGCCGTCCACGCTCCGCACCCCTGCCCGCCCCCACTCCGCCAGCGTGCGCTTCTTATCCAGGCCGGCGGCCGCCGCGGCGTCCAGGCCTTTCGCGGGCAAGGTCACTTCCCGGCCCCAGGTGGTGGTCGCGTCCCACCCCACGGTGGACAGATAATTGGCGGCGGAGGCCAGGACGTCCGGGGTCTTGGTCCAGATGTCCCGGCGGCCGCAACCGTCGAAGTCCTGCGCGAACTTGAAGAAGGCGCTGGGCATGAACTGCACCTGCCCCATGGCGCCCGCCCAGGATCCCTTCATGGTGGCGGGATCGACCTTGTCCTCCTGGACGATGCGCAGGGCCTGGATCAGCTCTTTGCGGAAATAGGCCGGGCGGCGGCCATCATGGGCCAGGGTGGCCAGGGCATCGATGATTCGGAAGCCGCCGGTGATGCGCCCGTAGTTGGTCTCAAGCCCCCACAGCGCCACGATGTATTGCGGCTGGACATGATAGCGGGCGCTGACCTGGGCCAGCAGGGCCGCGTTCTGCCGCATCATCTCGCGACCGCGCTGGATGCGATCCTTGGTCAGGACGCGGTCGGCGTAGGTCGCGAAGGTGACGGTGCCCTCGGGCTGCTTCCGGTCCAGGTCGATGACGCGCGGCAGTTCCTGCACATTGGCCAGCGCCAGGTCCAGGGTGGCCCTGGTGATGCCCTGGGCTTCGGCCTCCTGGCGCACCCCCTCCAGCCAGCGGGCGAAGTCGGCCTGCTGTTCCGGGGTGATGATCGTAGCCGGGGGCGTCACCGATGCAGCGGGTTGGGCCGCCGGCGCCGGTGGGGCGGGTGTGGGCGCGCTGGCCGCCGCCGGCGGGCCGCTGGCACACCCCGTCAGCAACAAGGCCGACAACAGGCCCATTCCGGCGCTGCGGGACAGGGAGGGGCGGCGGACGGCGATGCGGGTCACAGGCGGGTCCTCAAATGACGGGTGGGCAGCAGGGATGGGAAGAGAAAGGGTCGGAAATGGAATTAGGAACGGAATCAGGGCGTTTTAGTGGCGGCGCCGGCGTGGTCGGGGCCGGGGAACAAGCTGTCGGTGCGGCCCAGCAGGCGGTAGGCCACCAGCCCGACATACTCATGCACCGATTGCGACAGCAGTTCCAGACCGCGCAGCAGATCGAAGTCCGGCCGGTAGAGCAAGGTCCGGGGCGCCCGGATGTCCACGGGATAGGCGATCACGGGCCAGCCGACATGGCGGAAGATGCCCATGGACCGGGGCATGTGAAAGGCCGATGTGACCAGCAGCCAGGTCTGCCCCGGCTGTGGCCGCATCAGGTCGCGGCTGAACAGCGCGTTCTCCCAGGTGTTGCGTGACTGCCCCTCGAACGTGACGCGCCCAATGTCCATGCCCATCTCTTCCAGCGCGGCGCGGGCCACCGGCGCCTCCTTCTCGTCGGGATCGCGCAACTCCCCCGACCCTCCGGAAAACACGATGCGGGCGTCCGGATAACGGCGCGCCAATTCCGGAATGACCATAAGGCGCTCGGCGGCGGCGTTCACCTCCGGCTGGCCGGTCTCGGCGGTCGCCACCTGGTCCACCGACCCGCCCAGAACGATGATGCCATCGACATGATCGGGCAGCGCCGTGGGGGCCGGGAAGCGCTGTTCCAGCGCGCGCATGCTCCAGGCGCCCACCGGCAGCACGGCGATGATGAGAAAGCCCAGGGCGGCGGCGCGGGCGCAGCGCAAGGAACGGCGCGACCTGAAGCCGCCGGTTGCAAAAAGGCCGACCAACAAAAACAAAAGCAACAGGTTGCCTGGCGCCGTCAGCGTCCAGAAAATCTTGGACAGGGCGAAACTCAAGACTCTTATCCCCCATCATCATTGCTGGGCAAAGCCAAGGAGCGGCAGGCTTACTCCTACAAACAGCCTACCAATGTAGGGCAGCCTTCAACGGCGGGTGCCACAGATACGGTCAGATTCCGTGGGATTTGTCGAATATTGCATGGATGGCGCAGTTTCCTCATGCGGCCGAGACAGAAAATGGTCTAAGGTCAAATTCAACCGAGAACAAGCGGCCTAGCCTTTATCGTGACCGATGCCTGCCTGACCGTCGTCGCCAGACCCGACTCTGCACCTTCCGGTGCCGGTGCCCTGCAGGATATTTCCGTTTTCACCCGCCGCATCGATGACCACCTGGCCGGCCACAACGGCCCCTGCGCCGTGCTGGTCATCGAAATCTCGCGTATGGCGGAGCTGTACAAGCTGCTGGGGCAACAGGCGCTGGACGCCTCGATGGCGGTGATGGCGGAACGCGTGTTGGGCTTGTGCGGCAGCGGCGACATGGTGTGCCGCATCGCCCGTGCGCAGTTCGCCCTGTTCCTGCCCAACCTCAGCCACGCCAGCAAAGCGCTGTTCACCGCGTCCGCCCTGGCCGCGCGTGTCGGCGAACCCATTCTGGTGGAAGGCCGGTTGCTGTACATGGTGGCCAAGATCGGTGTGGCCGTGTCGCCCGACGATGGCACCACGGGCCACACCCTGCTGCGCAACGCCGCCATCGCCCAGGGAGAGGTGGCCAAGTCCGGATCCGCCCATTACCTGCACTATACCGAGCAGATGCGGGAACGGCTGCGCCACCAGCTCATCACCGAGACGGAGCTGCGCCAGGCCATCCTGGACGAGGCGTTCGTGCTGCACTACCAGCCCAAGGTGTCCATCACCGACGGCACCCCCATCGGGGGCGAGGCGTTGATCCGCTGGCGCCATCCCACCCGGGGCCTCGTCTACCCCATGGAGTTCATTCCCATCGCCGAGGAAACGGGCCTGATGGTGCCCATCGGCGAATGGGCCCTGCGCGCCGCCTGCCGCCAGATCCAATCGTGGATCGAGGCGGGGCGCCAGCCCTTGCAGATCGCGGTCAACGTTTCGGAACGTCAGTTCCGGTGGGGGCACCTGCCGGCCTTGATCGACGTGCTGCTGCGCGAAACCGGCATCCCGCCGCATTTGCTGCAGCTTGAGATCACCGAGTCCGTGCTGCCCGAGGATCTCGAGGGCGCGTTGCGCCAGATGGCCTGGATCGCCGATTGCGGTGTCGCGCTGGCGCTGGACGATTTCGGCACCGGCTATTCCTCCCTCTCCTACCTGCGGGAACTGCCGCTGGACTGCCTGAAGGTGGACCGTAAGTTCGTGCAGGACATGGAGCAGGACATCGGCACCCGCCATATCGTGCAGGCCATCGTCGCCATGGCCAAGGCCATGGGCCTGAAGGTGGTGGCAGAGGGGGTGGAGACCGAGGCGGAGCGTTCACTGCTTCGGGGCATGGGGGTGGAGGAAGGTCAGGGCTATCTGTTCGCCCGGCCGCTGCCCGTCAAGGAGTTCGAGCTGTTCTGCGGCGTGTGAGACGCGCCGCCAGCGGACGCCGGCGCCCCCGGGGAATGAATTAAGCGCCGGGGCGCGCGGGATGGTCGTCGGTGTGCGGGTGATGCGTGCCGCTGATGGCCCGCACCCAGCCAGCGACAATCGCGCCCACGCCATCGCGCAGGAATTCGATCCCGACCCCCGTGTCGGTCCGCCGGACGATGCGCACGGCCGCGGCCACCGGCGCGCCGGGAAGGCGCAACACCCCCTCGGTGCCGATGGGCAGATCAGGGCCAGGGGTCAGGAACGCGCCGCCGGCCGAGACATCGGCGATCCGGCAGGAAACGGTCACGTCACCGCAGCTCAAATCAACCTGGCTATCCACGGACAAGCGGTCATAGGTGCGCCGATTGCTGCCCCCTATCAGGTTGGACAGGACACGCTTGATTCCGTCCCAGGCCATGAACCCCCTCCCCACTCATCGTACCGGCACGGCGGGCTCGCCGCTCAGGCGAGCGACCGTGTGACGCCACACGAACAGAGTGTGCCGCGAAACCGACACCGAGGCAAATGCTGCCATATGGCGACAGTCGTTTCGGAAGCGACGTTAGTGGGTTGTGACCCGCGCTATGGCGCCAGGAACTTCGGCCGCAGAAGCCCCCCGGATCGCCCACCCACCAGTTCCAGGACGTAGGATTCCAGCGCCCGTCGCTCTTCAGGCGTCGCCTCCGCATAGGCGCGGGTTCCGCGCAGCCCCAGCAACATCTCGGCGGCCCGCGTCAGCGCCATGTCGGCCGCGCTACAAGGGGACATGGGGGACGGCGCCGCGGCGCAAGGAGCCGACGGACGGGTCTGGTGGGTGGCGTGTCCCGTCATTGCTGTGGGATCACCCCCGCGATCGTCGTGAGGATCGGACATGGTTCCGGATCGTCCCTGACAATTGTGGGCACTGACCTACAACAAAAGTTATTTATACAGCCTCCGAAACGGCCATGGAATTGAAGCGGGCGGGCTATCTCCAAAGACGGAGAATGAAGGCTTGATCGCGCGGACCGCCGCCCATCGGGCCGGCCTACAAAGACGGGGACGCCGGCTCGCGCCCGGCCTCCAACACCTTGTGCATGGACTGGCCGATCATGCGGATCTCGTCGAACTGCGTGACCAGCTCAAAGCAAAACAGGAATGCGAGCATATAGCATGGTGCCGGGAAGCGCATCATGACCCGCAGGATAGGGGTGGTATAGAGCGGGCGGATGGCGTCCCGCGTCATGATAAGGGTGATCAGCATGCCAATAATGGCGCCGCCGATGACGTCCGTGGGGAAGTGCAGGCCCAGGTATACACGCACCAGGCACACGAAGATTGCCGTGTAGGCCATGGCCAGGGCGCCGACCCAACGCCAGACCAGGAAAATGCCGGTGGACACCGCCATCCACAGCATGGCGTGGTCACTGGGGAATGAACTCCAGGTCCTGAGGATGCTTTCGCTGGTGCCGCTCAGGGGGAAGTGGAAGGGCACCGTGGGGTCATAAATGGGACGCTCCCGGAATGGCAGGAAATGGGCCAGCAGTCGCCCCACCGCCAAGGCGCACAGGCCGCTGGCGAAGGTGGCGATGACCATTTCCTTTTCCCACAGCCCCCGCTTGCCACCCCGGAACCACACCCACCACAGGATGGCGACGGGGAACAGCCCCTTGAACAAGGAGAAGTCGGCGATGGTGCGGATGGCGTGATTCACCACGTCGGAGGTGAAGGCATGGGTGGTCAGGAATTCCTGAATGGCACCATCGACGCTGTTCATCGCTTGTTGTTCCTCCTGGCTTTCCGCCAGCACTGCCAGCGGGCAAGCCTCAATCGTTGCCGGCCACGACGATGGCCGGGAGCATCCCCTCCGCCCCTGGAAAATTCGCGCGCGCTGGCTGACCGTGGGAGTCCCTAGCCGGATCCCGCGAACCGGACCCCGCGACCGCCAACAAACTGTAACAAAAACTTTATATTCAGCCCGGCGTGCCGCCAAAGACGCGCTTTCGAAATAGGCCTTGCGACACAAGGCGCGCGTCGGTCGCGCTAGGCCGCCGAGGATGGGGAGACGGGCGTGTAACTGCGGTGCGCGCGCCAGGCATCCAGGGCCAACTCCACGGGCCGGAACAAGGGCTGTGGCAACGCGTCGAGGCCATACCATCCCCAGTCCGCGATCTTGTGCGGCTCCAGCACGCGGGGTTCGCCGGGGTCAACCTCCTCGGCGATGAATTGGATGTCCACGTAATGCCGGTCGTAGGCCAGGATGTTGTGCAGGCAGAGGAAACGCAGGCGACGCACGATGAGGCCGCATTCCTCCCGCACTTCGCGCACGGCGCATTCCTCGAAGGTCTCGCCATATTCCAGGTGGCCGCCGCACCAGGAATAGCTGCCGTCGCCATGGCTGTTGCGGCGACGGCCCAGCAGGATACGCCCCTCGCGTTGGATCAGGACACCGATGCCGACCTTGGGAACGCCGGTGGCGGCCGATGCGGAAACAAGGGATTGGGTCATGGCGTCACTCCAGACACTAACCGTGGCGTTTTACAGCACCCCAGCGGTATCATGCCCGCACCGCCGCGCCAAGCGCCCGCCCCTGTTCCGGAGTTGTCCCCGCCATGTGCGGTCGTTACGCCGCCGTCACACCGCCCCAGGCCATGGAGGCGCTGTTCCAGACCCTGGGCGCGCTGCCCAACTTTCCCGGCCGCTTCAACATCGCGCCCACGCAGTCGGCGCCGGTGGTGCGCTGGAACGCGCAGACGGGGGAACGGCGGCTGGATCTGCTGCGCTGGGGCTTGGTGCCCTCGTGGGCGGCGGATCTCGCGGGCGGCGCCAAGATGATCAACGCGCGATCGGAAAGCGTGACGGAGAAGCCCACCTTCCGTCAGGCCTTCGCCCGCCGCCGCTGCCTGGTGCCGGTCACCGCGTTCTATGAATGGCGGGTGGAGAATGGCGTCAAGCAAGCCTACGCCATCGCCCCGGGCGACAGGGACACGGCGGCCTTCGCCGGGCTGTGGGAGGGCTGGAAGGATCCGGCCAGCGGCGAATGGGTGCGGACCTACACCATCCTGACCACGGCGGCCAACGACGCCATCGGTCACATCCACCACCGCATGCCGGTGATCCTGGCGCCGGATGATTGGCCCGCCTGGCTGGGGGAGACGGATGCCGACCCGTCCACTCTGCTGGGCCTGCTGCGCCCCTATCCCGCCAATGAGACCCGCTTCTGGGCGGTGGGGCCAAGGGTCGGCAACGTGCGCAACGACGATGCCGACCTCCTGGCCCCGCAGGCTGCCGCGACTTTATTCTAAGATCAGAGCCGCAGGCCCAATTGCATCCACAGGTTCTCACCTTGGGCGCGGTTGTCGGCCATGAACTCATGCTGCCAGGTGAAAGTCGCCTGCAGCGGACCGATGTCGTGGCTGATGGCCGGTCCCACGGCGAAGGCTTGGCCGCGATGGCCGTCGCCATCAACCTTCAGTCCGTTCTGGGTGTCGTCCTGGTACTGGACGTAATAGTAGCCCGACACGCCGAACCGCCAGCCCTCGATATTGCGACCCACGGCGAAGTCCAGGTCGAAATCGGCACCGGAATGGTAGTGGGTGGCGTCGTTGGTGGTGTTGAACGCAAAACGGGGCGACATTTGCGCCTGCCAACCCTCACGGTCGATGTAAGCCAATCCGAAGGTCGGCTGGAAGGACCAGACGTTGCGCCCGATGTTGGCCAGGGAACTGACGTTGTACTGGCCCACCGGCATGAAGATGTCCGTCCCAAAGACCAGGGTCAAATTGGGGCCGAAGTGCCAGCCCAACAAGATCGGCGAGATGCCGATGTCGCCGAAGCCCAGCTTGTTGGTCTTTTGTCCCGCGACCTCGGCATGCAGATCGACGACGGGGAGGATGACCTCGGTCGCCACCTGGGCGCCGAACAATTGATAGGGCGTGACGAGAAAGCCGCGGAAAGTCTGCGATACGGATTGGACGCTGAAGTCCAAGGGAATCTTATTGCCGCTGCCGTCGTTCAACTGGCCCGCAGTGTAATAATTGGGCTGGAACAGGATGTATTCGCCGGGCGGCGGCATCGCACCCGCCAGATAGATGCTGGCGCCGGGGGGATAGCTGTTTCCACCGCCTTCCGTGGCCTGCGCTGTGTTCATATTTGCAAACGAAGCGGCACACAAAAATGCCGCGGCATACGCCCGGTTCTTCACAGAGCACGTCCTCCTCATTTGACGATCACGCGCGGGTGACCGTCTTTTATTTTGGTGAGGAGAAAAATCGACGCAAAGAACGCCCGCCGGAAGGCGCATTATTCAATACGCCGTATCGGTTTGGGCGATACACCGTTCAGTTGACATCGCGCAGCGTCAATATGTCGCCGCGCATCCAACGCCCAATTGGGCGGGATTTTCATTTAAGTTATTGATTTAATTGGTGATCCCGGTGGGATTCGAACCCACGACCCCATGATTAAAAGTCACGTGCTCTACCGGCTGAGCTACGGGATCGACCGCAGGGAAAACAGCGTGGTTTTCCGCGAACGAAGACGGGGCTGAGGCGCCCGTCCCGGTGTGGCGCGCACCATAATGACGGGGGTGGGCGCGGTCAATGGAAACAGGCGGGGGCCAGCCTTTTCAGGACGCATAGGGCCCCTGCCCCGGAAAACACTGGATAAAACCGACAGGTCTATTCGCCGGCGCCGCCGGTCGCCGGCTCGATCCCCCCACGCCTTGGCGGGCGTCCTGGGCGAAACGCTCCGCCAGGCGATGGGCCACGCGCGGGCTGACGAAGTGGGCGATGTCGCCGCCCAGCCGCCCGATCTCCTTCACGAAGCGGGAGGAGATGAACTGATGCCGGTCCGACGCCATCAGGAACACGGTCTCAACCTGCGGGTTGAGGCGGGCGTTCATGCCGGCCATTTGGAACTCGTACTCGAAATCCGAGACGGCGCGCAGGCCGCGGATGATCACCTGGGCATTGCAGCCCACGGCGAAGTTCATCAGCAGGCTGTCGAAGGAGCGCACCTCCACCGAGATGCCCTTGGCGGTCAGCGGCGCCAATTCGTCCTGCACCAGGGCCACACGCTCCGCCGTGGAGAACAGCGGCCCCTTGCCGGCGTTGCTGGCCACCCCGATGATCAGGTGGTCGACCAGCTTGGCCGCCCGTTGGATGATGTCGTAATGCCCATTGGTGATGGGGTCGAAGGTGCCGGGATAAACCCCGATGCGACGCTCGCTCATCCTCGCCCCCGCTGATCCAATCCGCCCATCGTCAGCTCCATCCGCCGGCTTTGCCGAGTGTCGGGGGATCAAATCAACGGTGTGATTCGATCCCCCGCCATACTCAGCCGCCGGTTCCCTCATCCGAACCCGTGCCGGGGCCGGTTTCAATGGGGGCGGTGTCATCCACGCCGCCCTCTTCCGTACCATCGTCGGCCAGCCGCGCCACCGACACCACGCCCTCGTCGGTCGACAAGCGGAACAGGGTGACGCCCTTGCTCTTGCGCGCGGTGATGCGCACGTCGTGCACGGGCATGCGGATGACCTGGCCGCCGTTGCTGACCATCATCACCTGGTCGGTCTCGGCGATGGGGAACACGGCGGCGATGGCCTTGTTGCGGCCCCCCATGTCCATGTTCCAGATGCCCTGGCCGCCGCGACCGGTGAGGCGATACTCATAGGCCGAGGTGCGCTTGCCGAAGCCCTGGACCGAAACGGTCAGCAGGAACTCCTCGCGCGCCTTCATCTCGGCATAAAGCTCGGGCGCCAAGGTGCCGACATCGCCCGTGACCTCGGGATCGACGTCGGTGGCCTCTTCGACCTCTTCCCCCTGCTGGCGGCGCTCGACGCCCGCCTGCTTCAGGTAGGCCGCCCGCTCCTCCGGCGTGTATTCGGTGTGGTGCAGGATGGACAAGCCGATGACCTCATCCCCCTCGGCCAAACGGATGCCGCGCACGCCGGTGGAGGTGCGGCCGGCGAAGACACGGACGTCCACCACGGGGAAGCGGATGCAGCGGCCCAGGCGCGTGGCCAGCAGCACGTCGTCGGCCTCGCCACAGGTGCGCGCGGCGATCAGCAGTTCACCCTCTTCCTCCAGCTTCATGGCGATCAGGCCATTGGCGCGGATGTTGGTGAAGTCCGACAGCTTGTTGCGGCGGACGTTGCCGTGGCTGGTGACGAACAGCACGTTCAGATCGCCCCAGCTGGCCTCGTCCTCCGGCATGGGCATCACGGTGGTGATGACCTCGCCTTCCTCCAGCGGCAACAGGTTGACCAGGGCCTTGCCCCGGGTCTGCGGCTGGCCCAGCGGCAGACGCCAGACCTTCAGCTTGTAGACCATGCCGCGGTTGGTGAAGAGCAGCATGGGCGTGTGGGTGTTGGCCACGAACAGGTCGCTGACCGTATCCTCCGCCTTCAGCTGCATGCCGCTGCGGCCCTTGCCGCCGCGCGCCTGCGCCCGATAGGTGGAGACGGGCACGCGCTTGATGTATCCGCCCTGGGTGACGATGACGACCATGTCCTCGCGCTGGATCAGGTCCTCGATGTCCGCCTCGAACTCCAAATCCTCGATCTTGGTGCGGCGGGGCGTGTCGAAGCGCGCCTTCACCTCCACCAGCTCGTTGCGCAGGATGGCCAGCAGCAGCGGGCGGGACGACAGCACCTCCAGGAAATGGCGGATCTGATCCACCACCGCCGTCAGGTCGGCGCCGATTTTGTCACGCTCCAGCCCGGTCAGGCGGTGCAGGCGTAGTTCCAGGATGGCCTTGGCCTGCGCTTCCGACAGGCGGTAGGTCCCGGCCTCAGACAGGCCGCGGCCCGGCTCGTCGATCAGGGTGATCAGCGGCGCCACGTCCAGGGCGGGCCACTCGCGGGCCAGCATCTCCTCCCGCGCCGTCTGCGGGTCGGGCGCGCGGCGGATCAGGGCGATCATCTCGTCCAGGTTGGCCACGGCCACGCCAAGGCCCACCAAGGTGTGGGCGCGCTCGCGGGCCTTGCCCAGCTCGAACTCGGTGCGGCGGGTGATGACCTGCTCGCGGAACTTCACGAAGGCCGCGATGATGTCCTTCAGGTTCATCAGCTCCGGCCGGCCGCCGTTCAGGGCCAGGGTGTTGACGCCGAAGGAGGTCTGCAGCGGCGTGTGGCGGAACAGCTGGTTCATCACCACGTCGGCCACGGCATCGCGCTTCAGTTCCACCACCACGCGCACACCGTCGCGGTCCGACTCGTCGCGCACGTCGGAGATGCCCTCGACCAGCTTCTCCTGCACCACCTCGGCGATGCGCTCGATCAGCTTGGCCTTGTTCACCTGGTAGGGGATCTCGGTGAAGACGATGGCCCAGCGGTCCTTGCGGATCTCCTCGATCTCGCTCTTGGCGCGCATGACGACGGAGCCGCGGCCCGTTTCGAACGCGGAGCGAATGCCGGAGCGCCCGAGAATCAGGGCGCCGGTGGGGAAGTCCGGACCGGGGACGATCTCCATCAGTTCGGGGATGGTGATGTCCGGGTTGTCGACATAGGCGCAGCAGGCGTCGATCACCTCACCCAGGTTATGGGGCGGGATGTTGGTGGCCATGCCCACGGCGATGCCGCCGGCGCCATTGACCAGCAGGTTGGGGAAGCGCGACGGCAGGACGGTCGGCTCATCCTTCGACTCGTCGTAGTTCTTCTGCCAGTCGATCGTGTCCTTATCGATGTCGTCCAGCATCGCCTCAGCCGACTTGGCCAGGCGGGCCTCGGTGTACCGCATGGCCGCGGCGCGGTCGCCGTCCATGGAGCCGAAGTTGCCCTGACCGTCGATCAGCGGCAGCCGCATGGAGAAATCCTGCGCCATGCGGACCATGGCCTCATAGATCGAGCTGTCGCCATGGGGGTGGTAGTTACCCATGACGTCGCCGACCGCCTTGGCCGATTTGCGGTACGGCTTGGTGCTGTCGTAGCCGCTTTCCTTCATCGCGTAGAGGATGCGGCGATGCACCGGCTTCAGGCCGTCCCGCACGTCGGGAAGCGCGCGGCTCACGATCACGCTCATGGCGTAATCGAGATAGCTGTTGCGCATCTCCTCTTCGATGGCGATGGGGGTGATGTCGCTGGCGGGAGGGGCCGCGGGGGGCGTCGGAGTCGTGACCAAACCGGAATCCAAAAGCAAGAAAAACCAAGCCTTAGGGTCGGCCGGACGGCCGCCCCGGGGCGATGGGGGTCGGCCGCTTTTCTAGCACCAATCGCGCATGTGAACAATGAAACCGGCACGGCGCGTATCTCTATGGTTCGCGCGCGCGGGTGCGACTCGCCGCCGGTTGCCCCGGCCCGGTCACTCTGGGCGCCGCCCGGTGATGACGGGCGGGGTTCCGGGAGGGGGGCCACGGCGGTACAAGTGCGACAGCGTTTTCCCTGATGATGGCCCGCATGACACCCCCCTTCGCCCTTCGCGGCCTGGACCACCTGGCCCTGCCCGTGACCGACATGGCGCGCAGCCTGGCCTTCTATCGCGACATCCTGGGCTGCCCGGTGACGGCGGAATGGCCGGAGGATGCGCTGCTGCGGCTGCGGGTGGGGACCTCCGACCTGTTCCTGGTGGACGTGACGGTGGCCGAGGGGGGCTGGGCCAAGCCGCCGGCGGGGCCGGGCCGCAACCTGGACCATCTGTGCATCGCGCTGGAGGCGTGCGATGAGGCAGCGGTGCGCCGGCACCTGGCGGCCCACGGGCTGGACATCATCGAGGAACGGGTGGGCGACAACCGCCACGGGCCCACCCTGTCGCTCTACATCCGCGATCCGGAGGGCACCCAGGTGGAACTGCTGCTGCCGTTGCCCTAAGCATCCCCGGGGGCGGGCTCACCGCCGCGACAGCAGGTGGAAGCGGATCATCAGCACCGACACCGCCACGATGCTGGCCGCCAGGATGCCCTCGAAGATGCCCAGGATGCCGTGCCCCAGATGGAAGGCGGCATAAGCCGCCGTGGGGATCATGACGCCGTAATAGCTGAAGAAATGCAGGGCGGTGGGAATCCAGCTGTCGCCCTGGCCGCGCAGGGCGCTGGCCATGACCGTCTGCCCGCCATCCGCCACCACAATCCAGGCCATCAGCGCGATGGTGGGCACCAGGACACGGATCAGCGCCGGATCGCTGGCATAGAGGCTGGCGATGATTCCGGGCGCCAGGGCCAACACCACGCCCACCACCGCCAGGGTCAGGGCAGTGATGGCCAGGCCCGTCCAGCCGGCCAGCGTGGCCTCGCGCCGGTTGCCGGCGCCATGCGCCTGCCCCACCTGCACAGCGGTGGCCGACGCCAGGCCCAGGGCCGCCATGAACACCAGGGCCAGCACATTCAGGCCGACGGCATAAGCCCCCAGGCCCAGGGCCCCCAGCCAGCCGGCGAAGATGCCCATGGTGCCGAAGGCGGACGACTCCGCCCCCTGGCTGAGGCCGGCGGCGTAGCCCAGATGACGGTGGCCCCGCCCCTGCCGCCATTCCAGGAAAGAGCCGCGCACGCCGTAATGGGCATGGTCCCGCATGGTCCAGACATACAGGATCAGGCCCAGGGCGGTGACCCAGCGGATGGTGGTGGTGGCGATGGCCGACCCCATGGCCCCCAGGGCGGGCAGGCCGAAATGGCCGAAGACCAGGGTGTAATCCAGGGCAAAGTTCAGCAGG
The DNA here is from genome assembly GCF_034427435.1 of Nitrospirillum goiasense. Classification (NCBI taxonomy): domain Bacteria; kingdom Pseudomonadati; phylum Pseudomonadota; class Alphaproteobacteria; order Rhodospirillales; family Azospirillaceae; genus Nitrospirillum; species Nitrospirillum goiasense. Next base: position 184,747 of record NZ_JAXQNP010000003.1, read on the forward strand.
TTGGCCACGATCATGGAGATCATGGCCGGGAACGGCCGCTTGATCCCCTCCAGGAAAAAGGAGGTGGTGATCTGCATGACCGCGGCGGGCATGCCCAGGCCCAGGATGGCGATGACCGCCGCCGCCCCGTGGGCGATGTCCGCCTCCTGCCCCGTCAGCAGGAAGAAGGCTTCCCCGAATTGGCAGGCGATGGCGACGATGCCGCCGATCAGCAGGGCATAGGGTAGAGAGCGGCGCCAGACGGCCCCCGCCTCGTGCGGCCGGCCCGCCCCCACGGCCTGGGCCACCAGGATGATGGTCCCCATCATCAAGCCGACCACGGTGGCGAAGGCCGTACCCACCGGCGTGTTGCCCAGGCCGAAATAGGCCAGCTCCTCCGCGCTGTAGCGGCCGACCATGGCGGTGTCCACGGTCTGCATGAACAGTTGCCCGATGCGGGTCAGCATCAGGGGGCGGCCAGCAGCACCAGGTCGCGGGCATGGAGCAGGACACGAGGCAGCAGCGCCTCATCCGGCGCGCGCGGCGGCAGGCCGGGGCACGCGGCCTGGACCGCCGCCTCATCCAGGGGCGGCAGGGGCGTCACCGCCGCCGACACTTCGGGCGGCACGGGGGGCTCGAACTGGGTCATGACGAGCGTGCTCTGGCGGCTTTATCGTTGCCCGGCCAACCGTCCGGGTCCCCCTTGCCTACCGCGTGGCATACGCATCCGCAACCCTCAGGGGCGCACGGCTGTCTGGCGCACGCGCCATGATCGCCGCGACGCCCAAGCCGGCACCTACCCGGTGAAGCGCGCCGTCAGGGGAAGCGCCGGTCCTTGGTGGTGGGCGACTTGCGGTGCACCTTGGGGCCGGGCGGGGATTGGAAGCGCTTGAACTCCGCCCGGCGGACGCGGCGGCGGATGTCCTGCACGAAGTCCAGGGGCTCGCCCAGCTTTTCCGCGATCTCGGCATCGGTCTGGCGTTCCTTGGCGTCCTCCATCTCCCACAACACGGCGTCCAGGCGGGGATAGGGCGGCAGGCTGTCGGTGTCGCGCTGGTCGTGCTTCAACTCGGCGCTGGGTTCGACATCGATGACGGCGCGCAGGGCGGCCTGGGCCTGGACGTCATAGGGTTCCAACGGCTTGCCGAAGGCCCCCTCCCAGATGCGGGCGAACAGCGGGTCCGGGTTTTGCGCCTGGGCCAAGCGCATTTCCAGGATGGGGAAGACGTCGATGGCCTTGTACAGATCCTTCAGCGGGTTGAAGGCGCCGCGCATGTCGCCATAGAGCGTCCCGTATCCCATCAGGATCTCGCTCTTGTTGCTGGTGCCCAGGATGGCGCGGCGGCCGTGGTCGTTGGATATGGCGGACAGGGTGTTGCCGCGAATCTGCGCCTGCAAATTCTCATCCGCCAGGCTGCCCATGTCGCGGCCGAAGGCGTTGCGGAACTTGGTCAGCCCGGCCTCATACTCCACGGTGATGGGCAGGCTGATGGCGCTGAAGCCCGCGCCCACGCCGGCCGCGAACTCCGCCGCCCGGGTGTTGGAACCGGAACTGGTGTAGGGCGACGGCATCATGACGGCGTTGACCTTGGGCGGGCCGAACACATCGGCCGCCAAGGCCGCCACCAGGGTGGAATCGGCGCCGCCGGACAGGCCGAAGACCACGTCCTGGAAGCCGTTCTTCTCGATGTAGTCGCGCAGGCCTAGGCCCACGATCAGATAGCGTTCCTGCGGGTCGGTCAGTTGGACGGGCGCCTTGCCCTCCACCAGGCGGAAGCCCTCCCCCCGGTCGACCAGGGCGACGACCTCGGCACCCTCGCGGCCGATCTCCATCTCATGCAGGGTTCCCGCCGGATCCATGATGGCGGAACAGCCTTCCCACACCAACTCGTCATTGCCGCCCACCTGGTTGACATAGACCAGGGGCAGGCCGGTTTCGGCGATGCGCTGGGCGAACAGGCGGCGGCGGAAATTGCCCTTGGCGATGGCGTAGGGGCTGGCGTTGAGGGAGACGATGACCTCGGCACCCAGGGCCTTCAGGTCGCGGGTGACATCGTCGAACCAGATGTCCTCGCAAATGCAGAAACCCAGGGTGACGGGGCCGCCGGCGGCCTCATAGCGCAGCACGCCAATCTCCGCGTCGGCGCCCGTCTGCTCGCCCCGCGCCTCAAACCAGCGCACGTCGTCGAAGACGTCATAGTTGGGCAGGTGGGTCTTGAACTGGCTCAACACCGGGCGGCCCCGGTCGAACACCACCAGGCCGTTGCCCATCTTGCGCCCCTGCACCTTGCCGCGCAGCGGCGTGCCCACGGCGATGGCGGTGCCCGCCTCCTGGGACAGCAGGCGATACTGCTCCGTCCAGTGGACGATGGCCTGCTGGTAGTCCGCCTCCAGCAGGTAGTCGCCAGCGGCGTAGTTGGCCACGGCGCATTCCGGCAGGACATGCAGGTCGGCCCCGGCCGCCGACAGGATGCTGGCCTTGGTCCGCTCGAAATTCCCCCGGAAATCGCCCGTGGTGTAGTTCATCTGGTGCAGGGCGACCGTCAGCGTGCGCATGCTCTCTGTCCTGGTGTGCCGGGCACCCGCCGGTTCGCGGGATGGGGTGCCCTCATTAACCTCGCGGCCGCAGCCTACCATTCCCATGCCGGGCGGCGACAATCCCCCGAAAGCAAAGGGCCCCCATGCCCCGCCCGCGAAACGCCCCTGGGTGCCAAGGGGCGAGAGGGCGTGCCCAAGAGACCGACGGGCGGAACGAAGGGCGGGCCTCGCGTCTTAACCCTTCGGCAGTTCCAGTGAACCTCGGAGAATGAGATGCCTCACCACCGTCAGGATCAAGGCAACCCGACCAGGCCGGCTGGCGCCGCCCCAGCAGCCTCCCAGCCCGATCATCGCAGCCCGGCCGACAGGAAGCGCGAGGTGGGCGAGGCCAGCGACACGCGGCGCCTCAAGGACGAATGGGCCATGACCGGCCACGCCGCCACCAAGAAACCGGGCGGGCCCGGGCCAGAGCACGCCTCCCCACAGCACGCCTCCCCGCCCCAGGAAGGAGGCACCCGTACCGCTCGGGGAAGCAAAGGGGATTGGGACGCCGGCGGCAGCGGCCAGCGCGGGCCCCAGGGCGACCGGTCGGAAAGCACGGCGGGCACGGCCACCAAGGCCAACAGCAGCAAGGGGCGCGGCAGCACCTCCTGACATTGCCTGTGCGCCGCGCACAGCAAAAGGGCCGCGGTGACGCGGCCCTTGGCTTACTTACACTTCTGTCTGGGCGGAGGGGTCAGAACGGGATCTCATCGTCCAGGTCATCGGCCGGCTTGCCGCCGCCGCCGCCAAAGCCGCCGCGCGAGCCACCGCCGCCGGAGGAGGAACCGCCACCGCCGTAGCCGCCACCGCCGGAGGAGGACCCGCCACCGCCGTAGCCGCCCGACGAGCCGCCGCCGTAACCGCCACCGCCGCCGAAGTCGCCACCCAACTCGTAGCCGCCGCCACCGCCGCCGCCGTCACGGCCTTCGAGCATGGTCAGCTCACCCCGGAAAGGACGCAGCACCACCTCGGTCGTGTACTTCTCCTGGCCGGACTGGTCGGTCCACTTGCGGGTTTCGAGCTGGCCCTCGATGTAGACCTTGGAGCCCTTCTTCAGGAAGCGCTCGGCCACGCCGATCAGCGCCTCGTTGAAGATCACCACCTGGTGCCACTGGGTGCGTTCCTGACGCTCCCCACTGTTGCGGTCCTTCCAGGTTTCCGAGGTGGCGATGCGCAGGTTGCACACCTTGCCCCCGTTCTGCATCGACCTGACCTCCGGCTCCTTGCCGAGGTTGCCGATGAGAATGACCTTGTTGACGCTGCCAGCCATGTCCGATCCGTCCTGAATCCAATAGGGGCGCAAAACGCCCCGCCGTTGATGGGGAGAGCCTACACCGTCCCGCCGGCGCATTGCCACAGCGATGGTGGGTGCAGGCCCACGGCATACCCAAAATATCGATCCCACGGCCCCCAAACGGACAGCCGCCACCGCATCCCCCCATGCCACAAAAGAGGATGCATCCTGCTGTCGCCTTTTGACACAGCCGCCCCCATATTAGGGCGCTGTCGCCCGTTGGCAGGGGGACGCGCGCCTACCGGCGTATTCCCCCTTGCCAGCGCCCGCCCCGATCGACTATTTAGAACATACCATGAACAAATATATCAGCGTCCGCGGCGCGCGGGAACATAATCTGAAGAACGTCGACGTGGATTTGCCGCGCGACCAGCTGGTGGTGATCACCGGGCTGTCCGGCTCCGGCAAGTCGTCGCTGGCCTTCGACACCATCTACGCCGAGGGACAGCGGCGCTATGTCGAAAGCCTGTCGGCCTATGCGCGCCAGTTCCTGGAGCTGATGCAGAAGCCGGACATGGACAGCATCGAGGGCCTGTCCCCCGCCATCTCCATCGAGCAGAAGACGACCAGCCGCAATCCCCGCTCCACCGTCGGCACGGTGACGGAGATTTACGACTACATGCGCCTGCTCTACGCGCGGGTGGGCGTCCCCTATTCCCCCGCCACCGGCCTGCCCATCGAAAGCCAGACGGTTAGCCAGATGGTGGACCGCATCATGGCCATGCCCGAGGGTACGCGCCTGTACCTGCTGGCCCCCGTCGTGCGCGGCCGCAAGGGTGAGTACAAGAAAGAGCTTCAGGAACTGCGCAAGCGCGGCTTCCAGCGCGTCAAGATCAACGGCGAGATGATGGAGATCGACGAGGCGCCGGCGCTGGACAAGAAGCTGAAGCACGATATCGAGGTGGTGGTCGACCGCATCGTCGTGCGCGACGGCCTGGGCAACCGCCTGGCCGATTCGATTGAGACGGCGCTGGAACTGGCCGACGGCCTGGTGTTCGCGGAGAACGCGGAGTCGGGGGAGCGCACCGTCTTCTCCGCCAAGTTCGCCTGCCCGGTCAGCGGCTTCACCATCGAGGAGATCGAGCCCAGGCTGTTCTCCTTCAACAACCCCTTCGGCGCCTGCCCCGCCTGCGACGGCCTGGGACAGAAGCTGTATTTCGATCCCGAGCTGGTGGTGCCGGACACGCGCCTGTCGCTGAAGGACGGCGCCATCGCCCCCTGGGCGGGCTCCACCTCCCAATACTATGCCCAGACGCTGGAAAGCCTGGCGCGCCACCACAACGCCCGCATGGACACGCCGTGGAGCGACCTGCCGGAGGCGCTGCGCACCCTCATCCTGTACGGGTCGGGCGGCAAGCCGGTGACCCTGCGCTATGACGACGGCCTGCGCTCCTACGAGACCAACAAGCCCTTCGAGGGCGTGGTGCGCAACCTGGAGCGCCGGTGGAAGGAGACGGAAAGCAACTTCATGCGGGAGGAGCTTTCCAAGTACCAGTCGGCCCAGCCGTGCGAGGCCTGCAACGGCGCGCGTTTGAAGCCGGAGGCCCTGGCCGTCAAGATCCACGGCCTGAACGTGGCCGAGGTCAGCCGCATGTCCATCCAGGAGGCCGGCGCCTGGTTCCTGGGCCTGGACGACCACCTGACGCAAAAGCAGAAGGACATCGCCAACCGCATCCTGAAGGAAATCAACGAGCGGCTGGGCTTCCTCAACAATGTCGGCCTGGAATACCTGGCCATGGACCGCGCCTCCGGCACCCTATCGGGCGGCGAGAGCCAGCGCATCCGCCTGGCCTCGCAGATCGGCAGCGGCCTGACCGGCGTGCTCTATGTGCTGGACGAACCGTCCATCGGCCTGCACCAGCGGGACAACGACCGCCTGCTGGCCACGCTGAAGCGCCTGCGGGACCTGGGCAACACGGTGCTGGTGGTGGAGCATGACGAGGACGCCATCCGCACCGCTGACTATCTGGTCGACATGGGGCCGGGCGCCGGTGTCCACGGCGGCACGGTGGTGGCGGCCGGCACCCCGGCGGAGGTCATGGCCAACCCGGCCAGCGTCACCGGCGACTATTTGACCGGCCGGCGGCGCATCGCCCTGCCGGACCGCCGCCGCGCCGGCCACAAGGGCCAGTTCCTGGAGGTGATCGGCGCGCGGTCCAACAACCTGAAGGATGTGAACGCCCGCATCCCCCTGGGCACCTTCACCTGCGTCACCGGCGTGTCCGGCGGCGGCAAGTCCACCCTGATCATCGAGACGCTGTACAAGGCCCTGGCCAAGCGCCTAAACGGCGCGCGGGAGCATCCGGGCGCCCACGACGACATCCTGGGCCTGCAGCACCTGGACAAGATCGTCGACATCGACCAGTCGCCCATCGGCCGCACACCCCGCTCCAACCCCGCCACCTACACCGGCGCCTTTACCCCCATCCGCGACTGGTTCGCCGGCCTGCCGGAGGCCAAGGCCCGCGGCTATGGCGCCGGGCGGTTCAGCTTCAACGTCAAGGGCGGCCGGTGCGAGGCCTGCCAGGGCGACGGCGTCATCAAGATCGAGATGCACTTCCTGCCCGACGTCTACGTCACCTGCGACGTCTGCCACGGCAAGCGCTACAACCGCGAGACGCTGGAGGTCCTGTACAAGGACAAGAGCATCGCCGAGGTGCTGGACATGACGGTGGAGGAGGCGGCGGTGTTCTTCCAGGCCGTGCCCGCCATCCGCGACCGTATGCAGACCCTGAACGAGGTGGGGCTGGGCTATATCCACGTCGGCCAGCCGGCCACCACCCTGTCGGGCGGTGAGGCGCAGCGCGTGAAGCTGGCCAAGGAACTGTCCCGCCGCGCCACCGGCCGCACCCTGTACATCCTGGACGAGCCCACCACCGGCCTGCACTTCGAGGATGTGCGCAAGCTGCTGGAGGTGCTGCATGCCCTGGTGGACCAGGGCAACACCGTGCTGGTGATCGAGCATAACCTGGAGGTCATCAAGACCGCCGACTGGATCATCGACATGGGGCCGGAGGGTGGCGCCGGCGGCGGCCGCATCGTGGCCGAGGGCACGCCCGAGCATGTGGCCACGGTGCCGGAAAGCCATACCGGCCACTACCTGAAGCCCTACCTGTCGGAGGTGCCGCCGGCGGTGGAGGCTGTGGCGCCCAAGAAGCGCAAGGCCAAGGGCTGAAATGACGCGCTAGCGGAGGCGGGGGACGGCTTCGACTTCCGTCCCCCGCCCGCTCGTCCTCAATCGGCGGGAATGACGCGGACCAAGAAGTCGATGGCGCCGGTGTTGTCCAGGCTGTTGACGTCCCAATAGAACAAGAAAAGGTTCGGGATGGCGGGCGGCTTCGTCTCCGGTAGCAAGCCGTTGCCCAAGATCTTCATCTCAAAGCGCGTGCCGACCGCGAAGAATGACAGGCCGCCGTCCAGGGAACCGACGAGCGTTCCGATCCCGAAGCTGTAGTTCTTGGCGGCCGGGTATGGGCAGCGGTCATTGCCTCCGGGATTGGGGGTTCCCGGGTTAAGTCTCCCCCACAGCGGCTGCCCCTGCGGCGACAGGGGAACGCCATTGGCATTGGTCGCGCCCGGGCCGCCGCCTGAATTCCACAGCGTCAGTTCAGAAGTGATGACCTCCAATGTATCACCGGATGTCAGCGGCTTGTCGAACTTGACGACAGCCGGTTCGCCACCGACGGGATGGTTTCCCGGCCCCGCCTGCTGGACGATGCTGTTGGCTTTCGCGTCAACACGGACCGTGTAGTATGTCATATTTTCAACTCCATAAGATGCCAATTGATAGGAATATCTATTTTGAATTGTCCATGTTTGGACCTATCAATCTTTGGGCGTAGGAACGGCCCGGCACCACTTCTGAAATTCTTCTGACACGCACCCCATTGATCGCGCGTGATATTCCTGGCGCCAGGGGGTATGGATCGCCCGAGGCGTCCAATAAGCGTAAAGGCCAGGAAGTATGACCCCCATCATCCTCATCCCCGGCCTGCTGTGTACGGCGGAGATCTTCGCCCCGCAGGTGGCGGCGCTGTGGCCCCAGGGCCCGGTCACCGTGGCCAATACCCTGACGGGGGAAACGATGGCGGACATCGCGGCCGCCATCCTGGCCGACGCCCCACCCCGCTTCGCCCTGGCTGGCATTTCCATGGGCGGCTACGTCGCCCTGGAAATCTGGCGCCAGGCGCCAGAGCGGGTGGTGAAGCTGGCCCTGCTCAGCACCCAGGCGGTGCCAGACGCGCCGGAACAGTCGGCCCAGCGCCGGGCCTTGGTGGCCCTGGCGCGCAAGGCCAAGTTCAGCGCCGTGCTGCGCCAGGCCACGGCGTCCATGCTCCATCCCCAGCATCGGGACGATCCGCATCTGACGGCGGTCACCCTGCGCATGGGCCTGACGGTGGGTATCGAAGGGCTGGCGCGGCAGACGGCGGCCATCATCGGTCGCCCCGACAGCCGGCCCACCCTGCCCACCATCACCGTGCCGACGCTGGTGCTGACGGGCGACAGCGACCCGCTGATGCCGCTGGAGCGCTCACAGGAGATGGCCGCCGCCATCCCGGGCGCCCGGCTGGTCGTCATGCCGCAGTGCGGCCATTCCTCCACGCTGGAACAGCCGGACGCGGTGAACCAGGCGCTGGTCGACTGGATTACCAGCTGAGCTGACGAGTTAGAGCGGAACGCGATCAGACATGATCGCATCTCGCTCTAAGGCCCCAGGGCTCACCGGCTGTGATGGCCCGGCGTGTCCGGCCGCTTCTTGGCGGCCTCCCGCTCCTCCTCCCGCTTGTCAGCGGCGGGCACGCGCTTGGCGGGCGGGATCTCATGCGGGATGGGCGGGAAGATGTCCGGCGTCGGCGACCGCGCCTCCTCAATGGCCTCCACCACCTCTTCCAGGATGATGTTGCCCAGGATGCTGCCGGTGCCGGCGTCCTTGTTGGTCTTCGTGCTCATCATCGCGTCTCCTCGGGGGGCTATCCTTCAAATAAGGATACGCCCGCCAAGGTTCAAACGCGCTGAGCCAAATCAGCAATAGGCCGATTTGTCCGAGCGGCTCAGGTGCCGGTATCGGCAGCGGCCTTCTTCCCCTGGCCGATGCGGGGCTCCGTCCCTGACAGCAGGCGGCGGATGTTGGCGTGGTGGCGAATCCACACCAGCACGGCGATGGCCAAGGCGAGGGTCGCCTCCGCTCCGCCGGCGCCGAACCCGGTGGCCGCCGGACACACCGCCGGCAGGAGCCAGGCGACCAGGGGCGCCAGCGCCAGGGCGACCAGGGCGGAAAGGGACGAGATGCGGAACAGGACGGCAACCAGCAGCCAGGTCAGGCAGGCGATGACGCCCACCGGCCAGCTGGTGGCCAGCAGCACGCCCAGGGCCGTAGCCACCCCCTTGCCGCCCTTGAAACCCAGCCACACCGGGAAGGTGTGGCCCAGCATGGCGCCGCCGCCCGCCACAAGAGCGGCCAAATGCGGCGCATCCGGTGAAGGCAGGGCGCTCATGGCCAGGCAATGGGCGATGGCCACCGCGATGGCGCCCTTGCCGCTGTCCAGTACCAGGGTGGCGGCGGCCAAGGGCTTGTTGCCCGTGCGCAGGACGTTGGTGGCGCCGATGTTGCCGGAGCCGATCTTGCGGATGTCGCCGTAGCCGCCGAGATAGGCCAGCACCAGGCCAAAGGGGATGGAGCCCAGCAGGTAGCCGCCGGCCAACGCCAGCAGCAGGGGGATCAGGGGCAGCGCCGCCGTGTCCATGGGCATCAGGCCGCCAGTTGGAAGACGGTGCGCCCGTCCACCAGGGTGCGCAGCACGCGGCCCTGCACCGGGTGCTTGTCGAAGCAGCTGTTCTTGGACTTGCTGTGCAGCGCCTCCGCGTCCACGCGCCACGGCCGCTCGGCATCGAAGATGACCAGGTCGGCGGCGGCACCGGTGCGCAGGCGGCCCAGGTTCAGGCCCAGCACGGTGGCCGGTTTGATCGTGACGGTGGCCAGGGCGTCCAGCAGGCTCATGTGCCCTTTGTGCACCAAATCCAGCGTCAGGGGCAGCAGCGTCTCCAGCCCCACGGAGCCGAAGGCCGCCTGGGCGAAGGGCACGCGTTTGGCGTCCTGGTTCCAGGGCAGATGGTCGCTGGTGATGCAGTCGATGGTGCCATCGGCGAGCCCTTCCACGATGGCCTGGCGGTCGTCCTCGGTGCGCAGCGGCGGCGACAGCTTGAAGAAGGTGCGATAGTCGCCGACGTCCCGCTCGGTCAGGGTGAAGTACGGCGGGGCGGTGTCGCAGGTGACCTTCAAGCCCTTGCGCTTGGCGGCGCGGATGACGGCCACGGACTCGGCGGTGGAGATGTCGGCCGCGTGATAGCGGCCGCCCGTGGCCTCCACCAGGCGCAGGTCCCGTTCCAGCATGATGACCTCGGCCACGGCCGGGATGCCGGACAGGCCCAGGCGCGTGGCGATCTCACCGGAATTCATGGCGCCGGTGGCCAGGCGCGGCTCCTGCGGGTGCTGCAGGATGGGGCGGCCCCAGATGCTGGCGTAGGCCAGCGCCCGCTGCATGACCAGGGCGTCGGCCACGGCCTTACCGCCGTCGGTGAAGCCCACGGCGCCAGCCTCGGCCAGCAGGCCCATTTCGGTCAGTTCCTTGCCGCCCAGGTCGCGGGTGATGCCGGCATAGGCGAAGACCTTGACCAGCTTCACCTCCCGCGCGCGGCGGGCGATGAATTCCAGGCCCGCCACGTCGTCGATGACCGGGTCGGTGTCGGGCAGGCAGGCCAGGGCGGTGACGCCGCCGGCCGCCGCCGCCTGGCTGGCGGTCTTCAGCGTCTCATTATCCTCGTGCCCCGGCTCGCCCACCTGGGCGCGCAGGTCGACCAGGCCGGGGGCGACGCAGGCCCCGTCCGCGTCGATGACCTCGATGCCCTCCGGCACGCCGTCGCGGAATAGGCCGGGGCCGTGGTCGGCGATCTTGCCGCCGTCGATCAGCAGGGAGCCGCGCTGGTCCAGGCGACTGTCCGGATCCAGCAGGCGGGCGTTCAGGATGGCGGTGCGGGCGTGTGTGGCCATGGGGATGGTCCCGGAAGAGCGAGAGGCGGTAAGGCGGGGCGGAGACGGGACGGCGGCGTCAGGCCGGGTCGTTGCGGCCGTGCTGGGTCAAGAGATCCAGGCAGGCCATGCGCACGGCCACGCCCAGTTCCACCTGCTGCAGGATGACGCTGCGGTTGATGTCGTCGGCCACCAGGCTGTCGATCTCCACGCCGCGGTTCATCGGGCCGGGGTGCATGATCAGGGCGTCCGGCTTGGCCGCCGCCAGCTTCTCATAATCCAGGCCGAAGAATTGGTAGTACTCCCGCACCGAGGGCACGAACTGGCCCTGCATGCGTTCCAACTGAAGACGCAGCATCATGACGATGTCGGCATCCTTCAGGCCGGTGGCCATGTCGTGATGGACCTCCACGCTCAGCTCACCGATGGCGCGGGGCAGCAGGGTGGGCGGCGCCACCACGCGCACACGCGCCCCCATGATGTTCAAGAGCTGGATGTTGGAGCGCGCGACGCGGCTGTGCAGGATGTCGCCGCAGATGGTGACGGTCAGCCCGTCCAGGCGCCCCTTGTTGCGGCGGATGGTCAGGGCGTCCAGCAAGGCCTGGGTCGGATGCTCGTGCGCGCCGTCACCGCCGGAGATGACGGCGCAGTTGACCTTGTCGGCCAGCAGCTTCACCGCGCCCGACTCCGGATGCCGCACCACCAGCACGTCCAGGTGCATGGCGTTCAGGGTGGTGGCGGTGTCCAGCAGGGTCTCGCCCTTCTTCACGCTGGAGCCGTCGACCGACATGTTGATGGCGTCGCCACCCAGCCGCTTGGCCGCCAGCTCAAAGCTGGTGCGGGTGCGGGTGGAGTTCTCGAAGAACAGGTTCACCACCGTCTTGCCGCGCAGCACGTCCGACTTCTTGTTGGGGCTGCGGTTCTGTTCAACGTAGGTGTCGGCCAGATCAAGGATGGTGTTGATCTGGGCCTGGCTCAGGCCTTCGATGCCAAGCAGGTGCCGGTGCGGAAAGCGCATGGGATCCCTAGGGCGGTCAGAGGGGACGGATCGCCTCCCGCACGGGGGACGCCGCCGTATCGGGGGCGGACTATGGCCCTGCCGCCGCCGGCAGGCAAGGACCGGATGGCTGCCCGGCGACGCACGCAGCCCCCAGCCCACCACCCGCATCGAAAGGTTGATCTCCACCACCATAAGCGATGAATTGTGACAAATACTTATATTGCATTTTATCTAATCCAGCAAGATAACATCAAATTGTCACGAAACCGGAGCGCTTCGATCCCGCCATTTATTTAATACTTTACTATAAGCTGGCGCGATTTATCCTATGCGTTACATGGGGGATGGCAGGCCCCTGCCCTTAAACGGCCGTCCACCCAGATGGCGGACCGCATTACGGCTTTGAGGACGACCATATGCCGCTTGCTGTCCAGGACGCGCCCCCGAGGGCTGAACAGGGTGGCCGCCCACCGACGGCCCAATCCCCTTCTTTGATGCGCCCCTTGTCGCTGGATCCGCCGCGCGCGGATGGCATGTCGCATGCCGCCGCCGATGGCCGGGACACCGGCGCCTGGTCGGACGAAACCGACGCGTTGCACCTGTTGCCCCTGAATGTCCTGCCACTGACCGTCAGCGGCTTGAAGCGGGCGCGCCTGGTAAAGACGGCGCGCCTGGAAACGATGGTGGAGTTGTTCCGGGACGCCCGCGCCGGCACCGGCCTGATCCAGATCGAAGGACTGGGCCGCGAATTCATCGCCGACAAGACGGCGCTGGACCGCGACATGGCCCTGCTGCTGAAGCTGGGGGCCATCGCCTCCTTCGACGTCTATTCCCTGCGCATCGAATTGCGCGCCCTGGGAATCGCGGTCGATGAGCATCAGCACCTGGTCCTGTCACCGGAAAAGCAGGAGGAACTGACCCACTACATGCAGGGCTTCACCCGCCCCCTCCTCCGCCGTGTCTATGGCGAGCAGGCGGCGCGGGTGGAGAACATGGGCGACCTCACGGCGCTGCTGTCCAGCCCGGACCGGGAGGAGACGCTGGCCAACCTGCGCCATATCGCCGGCCGGCTGGGGCTGAAGCTGACCGAGATCCCGGAATTCCTGGCGCAGTATGGCGACATCTTCCTGTCCATCGCCTATTTCCGCAGTTGCCGCGACGGGGCCCATGCCCTGTTGCAGGAACTGGGGCGCTGGCTGGCGGACCTCAAGCGCACCCCGCTGGTGCAGACCGACAGCGCCGCCCAGCGCATGATCACGATAGTGGACACCAGCCTGGACTCCATCATGGCCCAGTTGGAGGGATGCTTCCGCAGTTTTGACCGCATGACGCGGCAATTGTGGGACGACCTGTCGGCCGACGGCTTCCAGGCCATGCGCCGGGAGATCGAGGCGCACCACACCGGGGTCGGCGCCCTGTGCTGCGGCCTGGCGGTGAAGCTGGGCGGCTGGAAGCGCGCCTTCCCCACGGCCGGCCGGGGGGCCCCGGGGCAGAAGCTGGACTGGCTGCGCCAGGAGATGATGCCCGGCTTGGCGGATCTGGTCGAAATCGGGCTGAAAGCGAATCAGCGTCCCCCGGCGGCCTGACGGCAACCACCGGGGGCCGGCTTGTGGATCGCGGCGCCTCAGGTCACGCCGGATCCGGCACTTTCGTCCGCAACGTCACGAACTCCTCCGCCGCCGTCGGGTGCAGGCCGATGGTGCTGTCGAACACGGCCTTGGTGGCGCCGGCGTTCATGGCCACGGCCACGCCCTGGATCATCTCCGGCGTGTCGTCGCCCACCAGGTGGCAGCCCACCACCCGGTCGCTGGCGCGGTCCACCACCAGCTTCATCAGCATGCGCTGGTCCCGGCCGGAGAGGGTGTGCTTCATGGGTTTGAAGTTGGTGCGGTAGATGTCCACCGCCGGATAGACCGCCCGCGCCTCCGCCTCCGTCATGCCGCAGGTGGCGACGGGGGGGATGGAGAACACGGCCGTCGGGATGTTGAGATAGTTCACGCTGCGCGGCTTGTTGCCGAACAGGGTGTCGGCCAGCACATGGCCCTCGGCCGTCGCCACCGGCGTCAGGTTCACGCGATCGGTCACGTCGCCCAGGGCATAGATGTTGGGCACGGTGGTGCGATACTGGTCGTCTACCTTGATGGCGCCGCGCTCGTCCAGCTCCACGCCCACGCGCTCCAGCCCCAGGCCGCGCACGTTGGGCCGGCGACCGGTGGCGTAGAGCACCGCGTCCAGGTCCAGCATCGTGCCATCCGAGAGGGTGGCGCGCAAGCAGCCGCCGGCCTTCTCCAGGCGCTCGATGGTGGTGCGGGGCCGCAAATCCACCCCGGCCTTGGCCATCTCGGCATCCATGAAGTCGCGCACGTCCTCATCGAAGCCGCGCAGCAGCTTGTCGCCCCGGTAGATCTGCACGGTGCGGGAGCCCAGGCCGTTGAACACGCCGGCGAATTCCGTGGCGATGTAGCCGGCGCCGACGATGGCGATGTGTTCCGGGCGCTTTTCCAGGTGGAACACCTCGTTGGAGGTGATGGCGTAGTCGCGCACGCCGGGTTTCTCCGGCAGTTCCGGCCAGCCGCCGGTGGCGATCAGGATACGCTCCGCCGTGACGCGCTTGCCGCCCACATCCACCGTATGCTCATCCACGATGGTGGCGCGCGCGTCGAAAATGGTGGCGCCGGCGTTCTCTAGCAGGCGGCGATAGATGCCGTTCAGGCGGGTGATCTCCGCGTCCTTGTTGGCGATCAGGCGCTGCCAGTCATGGTCCTTGGCCTCCACGTCCCAGCCATAGCCGGCGGCGTCCTGGAAGCCGGCCGAATACTGGGCGGCATAGACCAGGAACTTCTTGGGCACGCAGCCGACGTTGACGCAGGTGCCGCCCAAGTACCGTTCCTCCGCCACCGCCACGCGGGCGCCGTGGCCGGCCGCGATTCGGCTGGCCCGGACGCCGCCGGAACCGGCGCCGATGGTGAAAAGGTCGTAATCATAGGCGGCCATGGCCGGATTCCCTGTTGTGGATAGGGGGGATAGGACGAACGGGTGTGCCCAGATGTCGTATCTTTTCTCCTTCGGCGCAAGGGACGCCGTCACGCTGGAAGTGTAGCGCCGGACGCATGTTACCTTGTTGGGGAACAGGAGGGCGGGAGACCGCCGGCGACGACAATGGGGGTTCGGATATGATCCGTATGACGGGCGGCCTCGCGGTCATGGTGGCGGCGGGCCTAGGGGCAAGCCTGATGGCGGGCGCCGCGCACGCCGAGATCAAGCTGGGCCTGGGCGCCCCCTTGACCGGCCCCAACGCGGTGGTGGGAGAGCAACTGCGCCGGGGCAGCGAGCAGGCGATCAAGGACATCAACGCCAAGGGCGGCGTGCTGGGCGAGCAGATCGTGCTGATCCAGGCCGACGACGCCAGCAACCCCAGCCAGGGCGTGGCCGCGGCCAACAAGCTGATCACCCAGGGCGTGGCCGCCGTCATCGGCCATTACAACTCCGCCGTCTCCATCGCCGCCGCCAAGGTCTATTCCGAGGAGGGCGTGGTCCAGATCTCCCCCGGCTCGACCAATCCGCAACTGACGGAGATGGGCAGCCACACCACCTTCCGCACCTGCGGGCGCGACGACCAGCAGGGCGAGGTGGCCGCCCAGTACATCGCCAAGAATTTCCCCAAGGCCCGCATCGGCATCCTGCAGGACCAGACCACCTATGGCCGCGGCCTGGCCGATGCCACCCGCGCCTCCCTGGCCAAGCTGGGCCTGAAAGAGGTGGTGTATGAGGCGGTGACGGTGGGCGACCGCGACATGTCCTCCGTCATCACCCGGATGAAAGACGCGCAGGTCGATTTCGTCTATTTCGGCGGCCTGCATACCGAGGCCGGCCTGCTGGTGCGCCAGATGGCGGAAAAGGGCCTGAAGGCCAAGTTCATGGCCGGCGACGGCATCGTCTCCAACGAGTTCTGGAACATCACCGGCGCCACCGGCAACGGGGTGTTGAACACCTTCGGCGCCGACTATCGCCAGCAGCCCGTGGCGGCGGAGGTTGTGAAAAGCTTCCGCGCCCAGAACTATGAGCCCGAGGCCTATACCCTCTATTCCTACGCCGCCGTGCAGGCCTGGGCCCAGGCGGCGACCCAGGCCAAGAGCACGGACCCGGCCAAGGTGGCGGATGCCCTGCACAAGGGCAGCTTCCAGACCGTGATCGGCCCCCTCTCCTTCAATGCAAAAGGAGATCGCACCACTGCCGATTACACAGTTTACCAATGGCGCGACGGATCCTATACCGAGATCAAATAGTGTGAATTAGCCTCCCCTCGGTTCAGGAATCACAGTCCGATGCGTGCCCCCTCCTTCGCCCGTGCCGTCGTCCTCGCCCTGCCCCTGCTGTCGATCAGCCTGCCCGCCCTCGCGGACATCAAGATCGGTGTCGGTGTCCCCTTGAGCGGGCGCCTGGCGGCGGTGGGCACCCAGCTGCGCCGGGGTGCCGACCAGGCCGTGGCCGACATCAACGCCAAGGGCGGCGTGCTGGGGCAGAAGCTGGTGGTGGACGCGGTGGATGATGGCGGTGAACCGACGCAGTCCGTGGCCGCCGCCAACCGCCTGGTCACGGACCGCGTCGCCATGGTCATGGGCCACATGACCACCGGCACCACCATGCCGGCGGCCCAGGTCTATGCCGATGAGGGCGTCATCGTCATCACCCCCAGTTCCACCAGTCCGGAACTGACCGCCCAGGGCTGGGACACGCTGTTCCGCACCTGCGGCCGGGACGACCAGCAGGGCCAGGTCATCGGCGCCTATCTGGCCGACCACTACAAGGGCGGCAAGATCGCCATCGTCGACGACCAGACCACCTACGGCAAAGGCTTGGCCGACGCCGTGCGCGCCACGTTGAAGGCCAAGGGCGTGGCCGTGGCCCTGAACGGCACGCTGACCGCGGGCGAGAAGGACTTCAGCAGCATGGTCACCCGCCTGAAGTCGGCGGACGTGGACGCCGTGTTCTACGGCGGCCTGTACCCGGAGGCGGGTTTGCTGGTGCGCCAGTCGCGCACCGCCGGCCTGAAGGCGGCCTTCCTGGCGGGCGACACCCTGGCCAGCGATGAGTTCTGGACCACTGCCGGCACCATGGGCGAAGGGGTCATGATGGCCTACAACGCCGACGTGCGGCAGAGCCCCGCCGCCAAGGAGGCGCTGGAGAGCTTCCGCAAGAACGGCGGGGAGCCCAACATCTTCTCACTCTACTCCTACGCCGCCGTCCAGGTCTGGGCCCAGGCCGCCGCCAAGGCGGGCAGCACCGACCCCAAGAAGGTGGCCGCCGTCCTGCACAGCGGCCAGGAGTTCATGACCGCCGTCGGCCCCGTCTCCTACGACGCCAAGGGCGACCGCAAGCAGAACGACTACGTCATCTACGCCTGGCACAACGGCGCCTACGCCCCGCTGGCTAAGCCGTAAGGAACCGCTTGGAAATGACCCTGGAGTCGGTGGCGCTGATTGACGAAGACGGAACCGTCACAGTCAGTGGCGTTGCCGCCCCGGTCCCGTGGTGGAGCGTCACGAAAACAGTCCTGGCGATCGCGGCGCTACGCCTGGTCGAGGATGGGGCGCTTTCCCTGGATGCGCCGATCGCCGGCGAGGCCTTCACACTGGCGCAGCTCTTGCGGCACGAGGCCGGCCTTCCCGACTATGGCGGCGTGGCCCGCTATCATGAGGATGTCCGCGCGGGCAAATCACCGTGGCCGGTTGGACGCCTTCTCCAGGCTTTGGATACGCGGCGGTTACGCTATGAGCCCGGGAACGGCTGGGCGTATTCCAACATCGGCTATCTCAAGGTGCGAGAGCAGATTGAAACCGCGACCGGCCTGTCCCTGGCGGAGGCGCTGGATCGTCTGGTGTTCACCCCGGCGGGATTGACCACAGCACAGGTGGCCACCCAGCCGGGGGATCTATGCGGCGTCCAGATGGGCCCCGAGGGGGAAGGATATCATCCGGGCTGGGTCTATCACGGCCTGGTGACGGGCACCGCCGCCGACGCCGCCCGGCTGCTTCAGGGATTGGTCACCGGCACCCTGCTGCGGCCCGCGACGTTCGCGTCGATGCTGAAGCGCCGCGGCCTGTCCGAACACCGGAACGAGACCTTCAAGGACCCGGCCTATGGCCTGGGCCTCATGCTGGCCGCGGACTCTCCGCTGGACCATCCCATCGGCCACCGGGGCGCGGGCCCCGGCAGCACCATCGCGGCCTTCGCGCATGGCCAAAAGGCGTGCGCAGTCTGGCACGCATCCGCCGAGAATCCGGACCGGGTGGTGGATAGGGTCTTCCGGCGATTGGCCGAGGCGCCCTGAGTTACCGGCACCCTTTCCCGATCAATTCACCGCCACCGGCAGACCCAGCGCATGGCGCACCTTGCCCTCCGCCGTGGCGGGCGGTTCGAAGGGGTTGATGGTGCTTTTCAGGTGGCCATCCGGCCCCATCAGGAAAATGGCGGCGTTGTGATCCATGCCATAGTCGGCGGGATGGGCGTCGGGGGCCAGGGGCGTGCCGTCGGCCGCGACCTTGCGATACAGCACCTTATAGCTCGCGGCGGCCTGCGCCACCTGCGCTGGCGTGCCGGTCAGGGCCGCGATGTGCGGGTTGAAGTTGGCCATGTAGTCCTTCAACACCGCCACCGTGTCGCGCGCCGGGTCCACGGTGATGAACAGGCCCTGCACGCGGTCGGCGTCCGGCCCCAGCGCGTCCAGGATGACGCTCATGGACGCGAGGCCGGTGGGGCAGACGTCGGGGCAATTGGTGTAGCCGAACATGACCATCAGCGTCTTGCCGGCATAGGTCTTGTCCGTCACTGCCTGCCCGTCCTGATCTGTCAGGGCGAAGGGGCCGCCGATGCTGGCCAGGGTGGGAACCGCCAGATCCGGGGATGCTGTCAGCGACCGGCCCACGATGCCCCAGACCCCGATGGCGACGGCGGCCAACACCAGGGCGGGGCCCATCCAGCGCACTAGGCCTGGCCAGCGCACCAGGTCCGGCCAGCGCGACACGGACGGGCGACGGGATGGCGCGGCTTTCCGGGGCTTCGCGGGCCGAGGCATGGACGGGCTCTTGGATGTTTCCTTCGGTGAACCATAGGGAACCTAGGCGCGCCCTGGGTCAAGCCTCGCGCGTGCCGCGGGAGGGGTCCCGTGAGGCGCAGCCCTTTACAATGCCCTGTGGCGAGACTATGCCACGGGCGACGCGGGGGCACGCCCCCACCCGCCCGGCTGGAATAAGGATGCGCAGGATGGCCAAGGATTACATGCCCCCGTCGGAGTTCCTGCGGGACCTGATTGACGAGGATGTGGAGATCGAGGCCGACGACACGGCCACGGTCAAGCGCCTGCTCTCCTTCTTCAAGGACGCAGACGCCGCCAACCGCGACTGGGCGGTGTTCCTGCTGGGGCAGTCGGAGGTGGACACCAAGGCCGTGCGGGACGCCCTGATCGGCGCCTTGAACGATGAGGATGACGGCGTGCGCGCCGAGGCCCTGGTGGCCCTGGCCCAGCGCGACGGCGACCTGGCCCGCCCCCATGTGCTGGAGGCGCTGAGCGCCGAGGGCGTCTACCCCACCGTGTTCGAGGCGGCGGCGCTGTGCGCCCATCCCGACCTGATCAAGCCCTTGCGCGGCTGGCTGAAGGCCACCGGCGACAAGGAGGTGGACCAGATGGTGGCGGAGGCCGTCGCCGCCTGCGAGGCGAGCGCGCGGTGACGCGCTGGCGGCCCCTGAGCGCCTAATCCTCCGCGCTATCCTCCACCGCCCTGGGCAGGGCGGCGTCATCGCCACCGCGTGAGAACAGGGTGGTGATGGCGGGGCGGGCGTCCAGCAGGCCGGCGGCGCGCAAGTCATCCACGCCGGGCAGGTCGCGCAACGATTCCAAGCCGAAATGATCCAGGAAAGCCGGCGTGGTCAGCCAGGTCAGGGGCCGGCCCGGCGTCTCGCGCCGGCGGCCCGGCTTGATCCAGCCCGCTTCCATCAGGATGTCCAGCGTGCCCTTGCTGGTGGCGACGCCGCGGATGCTTTCGATCTCCGCCCGGGTTACCGGCTGGTGATAGGCGATGATGGACAGCGTCTCCACCGCGGCGCGGGACAGGCGCGAGGTCACCTCCGTCTCGCGCTGCAGCAGGGGCGCCAAGTCCGGCGCGGTGCGGAAGGCCCAGCGGCCGGCCGCCGCCACCAGGTGCACGCCGCGATGGCTGTAGTGGGCCTGCAACTCATCCAGGATGCCGCGCAGGTCGGCCGCCGGCCCCAGGCGGGCGGCCAGGGCGGCCTCCTCCACCGGCTCGGCGGAGGCGAACAGCACCGCCTCGACCAGGCGCAGCTGCTCGGCCCGGCGGTCGAAGCCCTCCTCCTGGTCGGCAGGCGCCTCGGTAACGGTTTCGACGGTCATGGCTCTTTATCCGTGCTCTGGGCCGGCGGCGGATCGGTCCGCCGGACGTACAGGGGGCCGAAGGTACCGTCCTGCCGCACCTCCAACTGGCCTGCCTTGGCCAGTTCCAGCGTGGCGACGAAGGTCGCGGCCAAGGCGGACCGGGCCTTCAGCTTGTCCTCCCGGCTGGTGCCGCCGCCGCGCCAGTCGGGCGGCAGGAAGCGGTCGAGGCGCGTCCAGTCCGGCAAGCGGCCCAGCATGGCCTCCACCCGGCGGATGGCGTCCTCGATGGTGAACAGGTCCACGGGCGGCAGGTGCAGGGGCCCGGTCTTTTGCTGGCGCCGCTTGATGTCGCCATAGGCACGCAGCAGGTCGTACAGCGTCACCTCGGTCACCCGCCGCTCGAACACCGGCAGATCTTCCGGCGCGCCGCGGGGGAAGATGTCACGGCCCAGGCGCGGCCGGGCCATCAGGCGGGCGGCGGCGTTCTGCATGGCCTCCAGCCGCTGCAACTGGAAGGCCAGGGCCTGGGCCAGTTCCTCGCCCGTCGGCTCTTCCGTTTCCGGGGTGGGCAGCAGCAGGCGGGACTTGAGATAGGCCAGCCAGGCGGCGGTCACCAGGTAATCGGCCGCCACCTCCAGCCGCAGGCGCCGCGCTTCCTCCACGAAGGCCAGGTACTGCTCGGCCAAAGCCAGGATGGAGATGCGGGTCAGATCGACCTTCTGGTCGCGTGCCAGCGTCAGCAGCAGATCGATGGGGCCTTCGAATTCCCCCAGGTCGACCAGGAGCGCCGGCTCCCCCTCCGCCGCCGCCTCAAGGGCGGGGGCTTCGCTCTGGTCCTGATCGGGCCAATCCGGATCGGGGCCGTCCTGATCGGGGCCTGGGGGTTCGACCATCAGTTCAGTCCTGTCACCGCGGCGATCACATTCCACAGGGCCGTGGTCGGCCACCGCACCAGCCACATGTAGGGGTCGTACGCCGACAAGCCCATCTTATTGAGAAGGTAGGGCAGCAGGAAGAACATCGTCAGCAGGATCATGTTGCCCCGCACCTCCTGCGCCGCGAACCATTGCGCCCGGCGGTAGGGCAGCATCTGCTCCAGCACCTTGCCGCCGTCCAGCGACGGGAAGGGCAGCATGTTCAGCACGCCCAGCATCAGGTTGATCTGGATGCCGGCCACGAAGTTCTGCCCCACCCAGTCGGCGACGGAGGCGGGCAGCAGGAACACGGTGTGCAGCAGCAGGGCGAACAGGATGGCCAGCAGGAAGTTCATGCCCGGCCCCGACAGGAACACCAGGGCCATGTCCCGGCGGGGGCGGCGCAGCCGGCTTTGCACCACCGGCGCGGGCTTGGCCCAGCCGAAGACGAAGCCGGTGAACAGGAACAGCGTGGCCGGGATCAGGATAGTCCCGAACGGGTCGATATGCTTGCCGGGGTTGAAGCTGACCCGGCCCTGGCCATAGGCGGTGTCATCGCCCAGCTTCCAGGCCACCCAGGCGTGGGCGGCCTCGTGCAAGGTGATGGCCAGCACCATGGGGATGGCCATCACGGAAAGGCGAACGATCAGTTCCTGAATGGAGGTGTCCAAGGGGTCAGTCCCAGTTGCCGGCAAGGTCGATAAGGCGGGCGCGCCAGGCGGCGATGGTGGCCGCGTCGGCGTCGGTGTCCTGGTGGGGCCGCCGGGCCTGCGCCCGGGTCCAGCGTTCCTGCGCCCGCGGCGTCAGGGGGGGCACCACGGCGGCGACGGCGGCCATCTCCTCCACCGTGCCGTTACAGTGCAGGGCCACGTCGCAGCAGCCGTCGGCGACGACGGCTGCCGCGCGTTCCGGTCGGGTGCCGGACAGCGCCTGCATGTCCAGGTCATCGCTGAACAGCAGGCCGTCGAAGCCAATCCTCTCCCGCACGATCTTGGTGATCACCAGGGCGGAGGTGCTGGAGGGATGCTGGGCGTCCACGGCGGTGAACAGGATGTGGGCCACCATGCCCGCCGGCAGATGGGCCAGGGCCTTGAACGGCGCAAAGTCGACCGCGTCCAGCGTCGCCAGGTCCGCCGTCACCGTCGGCAGTTCCTTGTGGCTGTCGGCCAGCGCCCGGCCGTGCCCCGGCAAATGCTTCACGATGGGCAGGACACCGCCGGCCAGCAAGCCCTCCGCCTGGGCCCCGGCCAGCAGGGCAACGCGCGCCGGGTCGTGCCCGAAGGCGCGGTCCCCGATGACATCGTGCGCGCCCGCCTGGGGCACGTCGGCCACGGGGGCGCAGTCCATGTCGATGCCCAGCGGCGCCAGCAGGGCGGCCAGAAGCCGGCCGTGCAGCCAAGCCGCCTCGCGCGCCTTGTCCTCATCCGCGATCGCGCCGATCCGTCCCGCCGGCGGCAGGGAGGGCCAGTGCGGCGGGCGCAGGCGGGCCACCCGCCCGCCTTCCTGGTCGATCATGATGGGCGCGTCCGGCCGGCCGACACTGTCGCGCAGCGCGGCGGTCAGGGTGGCCACCTGCTCCGGCGTCTCGCAATTGCGCCGGAACAGGATGAAGCCCAGGGGATTGGCCGCCGCGAACAGCGCCCGCTCCGCCTCGGTCAGGACGGGGCCGGCGCAGCCGAAGATGACGGCCGCCGGAACAGTGGAAGGGGTCATGGCAGGCACCGCCTTAATGAACGGGGATGCAGCCGTCCTTGGCCGCCTTTACCGCCTCGCAGATGCGCTTGGCCTGGGCCTCGTCCACCGGCCCGGACTGGACGCGGTAGTAGATGCCCTTGGCGCCCAGGTCGGCCTTGACCAGCCGCAGGCTGAGCCCACCCAGCACGGCGGCATGCTTGCGCTGGATGCGCTGCATCTCCGCCTCCGCCTGCGGTTCGGACGGGATGGACGCGAACTGCAGCTTGATCGTCCCGCCGCCAGACGTGGCCGGGGCCGGCACCGGCGGGGCGACGGGCTTTTCCACCGGCTTGGGCGTCGGGGCCACCACGGGCTTGGGTACAGCCTGGGGGGCAGGCTGGGGCGCGGTCTGCGCCGGCGATGGCACCAGGGGAGTGGGCGCGTTGGTGGCTGGCACATTGCCCGACACCTGCCCGGCCGGGACCTGGGCAGCTGGCGCCTGGGCGGCCTGCTGGGGTGCCGGCGGCTTGGCCGTGGAGGTGCCGGCGGCTGTCGGAGGCAGCACGGTGGGTGGCACCACAGACGGGGCCTGGGCCGCCGGAGTCTGAGCTGCCGGCGTCTGGGCCGGTGGGTTCTGGGCCGGCGCGGCGGCGGCCTGCTGAGGCGCCGGCTGGCTGGCCGGCGGCGCCGTCGGCCGTTCCATAGGCGCCTCGGGCGGGGGCAGCAGGCGCTCCACGCCCGGATCGGTCTTGTCGGCGCGCAGGCGGTCGTAGATCAGGCGGTCCTGGTTGGGCACGTCCATCCCGCCGGGCGTCTCCGGCTTCACCTTCGTCGGCCCGGGATCGGCGTGGATGATGGGGGCGACCGCCTCCGTCCCCGCCCGCTGGCCCTGGGTGTAGACGAAGTAGATCAGCCCGCCGAAGCTGCCGACAGCCGCGAGGACCACGGCCAGGCTGAGGAACCCGCGCCGCCGGGGGGCGGCTGGCGCCGCCCCTGCCAGTCATAGCCGGGATCGTAGTCGTAGTCGGGGTCGCCGTGATGGTCGTGCATGTCGCTCATGGGGTCAGCGCAGTTCCTCGGCCGGCACCACGCCCATGATGGCGAGGCCGGACGCGATGACCAGGGACACCGCCGTCACCAGGGCCAGGCGGGCCCGGGTCAGGGCGTCGTCACCCTCGATGATGAAGCGCAGGGTGGCGTCGTCCTTGCCCTGGTTCCAGAAGCCATGGAAGGCGGCGGCCAGGTCCTGGAGATAGTAGGCGACGCGGTGCGGTTCATGCGCCTCCGCCGCCGATTCCACGGTGCGCGGCCAGTTCAGCATCAGGCGGATGAGGTCGACCTCCGCCGTGGAGGCCAGGCCGTCGAAGGACACGCCGGCCAGGGCCCCCGCGGACAGGTCCCAATCGGGATGAAGGCTGGCCGCCTGGCGCAGGACGGAGCGGCAGCGGGCGTGGGCGTACTGCACGTAGAAGACGGGGTTGTCCTTGGACTGCTCCGTCACCTTGGCGTAGTCGAACTCCAGCGTCTGGTCGTTGCGGCGGGTCAGCATGATGAAGCGCACCACGTCGCGGCCCACGGCGTCCATGACGTCACGCAGGGTGACGAAGGTGCCGGCGCGCTTGGACATCTTCACCGGCTCGCCATTCTGCAGCAGGTGCACGAGCTGGCACAGCTTCACGTCCAGCGCGGCCTTGCCGTCAGAGATGGCCTTGGTCGCCGCCGCCATGCGCTTCACATAGCCGCCGTGGTCAGCCCCCCACACGTCGATCAGCACGGGGCAACCGCGCCGGTACTTGTCGTAGTGATAGGCGATATCGTTGGCGAAATAGGTCCACGACCCGTCGGACTTCTTGAGCGGACGGTCGACGTCGTCACCGAACTGCGTGGCCTTGAACAGGGTCTGCGGCCGCGGCTCCCAATCGTCGGGCTTCTTGCCCTTGGGCGGCTCCAGCACGCCGACATAGATCAGGCCGGCATCCTCCAGCGCCTTGAACGCCTGGTCCACCGCCCCGCTGTCCACCAGCGCGCGCTCGCTGCTGAACAGGTCATGGTGGATGTTGAGGGAGGCCAGGTCTTCCTTGATGCCCGCCATCATCTGGTCGATGGCGAAGGCGCGCACCGGGGCCAGCCACTCCTCCTCCGGCAGGTCGCGCCACTTGGCCCCGTCCCGCTGGGCCAGGGCCTGGCCCACATCCTTCAGGTATTCGCCCGGGTACATGCCCGCGGGGATCTCGATGCCGGTCTCGCCCAGCGCCTCGCGGTAGCGCAGGTGGGTGGAGCGGGCCAGGACGTCCACCTGGGCGCCGGCGTCGTTGATGTAATACTCCCGCGTGACGTCGTAGCCGGCCTTTTCCAGCAGGGCGGCCAGGGCGTCACCCACCACGGCGCCACGGGCATGCGCCGCGTGCAGCGGGCCGGTGGGGTTGGCGGAGACGTATTCCACGTTCACGCGGGTGCCGTTGCCGGTCGTGCTGGCGCCGAAGCCCACGCCGGCCGTCAGGACGTCGGCCAGGCGGGCGCGCCAGTAGCTGGGCGCCACACGCAGGTTGACGAAGCCGGGGCCGGCGATGGTGACCTCGGTCACGTCCGGCAGGGCGCGCAAATGCGGGGCCAGCGCCTCGGCGATGGCGCGCGGCGGCCTGCCCGCCGGCTTGGCCAGCACCATGGCGGCGTTGGTGGAGATGTCGCCATGCGCCGCCTCGCGCGGCGGCTCCACCGTCACGCGGGAGAGGTCCAGCCCGGCGGGAATGCCGCCGTCGGCCGCCAGGGCCTCCAGCGCGCGGCGGACCAGGGCTTCGAATTCCTTGTAGACGTTCATGGCGTTAGAACCGACAAATCCAAATAGGGACACGTTCGCCGGCCATGGTGACCGGCGGCGGGGCACCATACAAGGTTCCTGCGGTGCAGGTCACGGGCGGAGTTGGACGGGCTGGGTCCATCAGGACAATGGATCGGCTCCGAAGCGGTTGGCGCCCGGCGTCCCCCGGCGACAGCCAAGTTCGATGCAGAGCCAGAGCCCACCAACGAAGGGAATCAAATAGACCAGCATGAACCAGCCGCTTCGATTACGGTCGTGACAGCGTTTGACCAAGACGGCGAGGCTCGGCCACCAACTCGCCACGGAGATAACCATCAACAGCGCGCCAACCGCCGGAGGGAACGGGTTTCCCGGCCCGCCACGGAGGAATACCGCGCTATCCGCCGTGCTAAGAACGAGCGAAATCACCAAGGCACCAAGGATGAGTCCAGGTATCTGGAACTTCAGCCAAAACTCCCCACGTGAAATTCGCCCATTGAACGACAGCAAGAACCAAGACCAAGTAAAGGGCGCTCGCCGCAAAGACGATACGTTGACGCCCTCGGTGATATCCTCCATGCATCCTCGGATCGCTTGAGTTTCGCAGGTGGAATAGAGCTATCCCGCGATCAATTGCGCCTGCCGGATGGCGAAGCGGTCGGTCATGCCGGCGACGTAATCCAGCAGGCCGCGCACCCAATGGGCCCGCTCATAGGGCAGCTGCCGCGACTCCGGCATGGTTTCCAGCAGGGAGGCCCAGCGGCGGGGCAGCTTGGCGCCCGGGCCCAGCTTCTCCCGGTCCAGCAGCGCCTCGCCATAGGCGTCCAGCAGGGTGGTGATGGTGCGGGCGGCGATAATGTCGGTCTCGCAGCGTTGCTGGCCGCGATAGATGCGCTCGTGGCTGACCTGTTCGATGTGGCGCAGGGCCTGGGCGCGCTCCGACAAGGTCAGCAGCGGCTTGCAGAACTCCCCCGCCATGAGGCTGGGCAGGCGCTCCAGGAAAATCTCCGCCGCGTCGCGCACCAGGCGGTCGATGGCCTGGGCGCGCAGGAAGATCAGCTTGCGGTCCTCATCCTCCAGCGTCTTGTAGTCCGCTTCCCAGTCCTTGCTCTTGTCGTCGCGGATGAAGGCCAGCAACAGATCCTCGGCATGCTCGAAGCTCAGCATGCGCATCTTGGCCGCGTCCTCGATGTCCACGACGTGGTAGCAGGCGTCGTCCGCCGCCTCCACCAGATAGGCCAGGGGGTGGCGGCACCAGGCGCCCGGCCCCGTCTCCACCAGCCCCACCTCAGCCGCGACCTCGGCGAACACCGCCTGCTCGCTTTCAAAATAGCCATATTTGCGCTTGTGCGGACGCCGCACCGGGCCGCCTGGAACCTCAACGCCCCAGGGGTACTTGGCGCCGGCCGCCAGCGTCGCCGCCGTCAGTTGCAGCCCGCCCACGCCGCGCCAACCCTGCAACCGGGTCAGCACGCGGAAGCCCTGGGCGTTCGCCTCGAACTTGCACAGCTCCGCCTGCTCCACATCGCTCAGCCCCTCGCGGATGCGGCGGCCGATGGCGCTGTCGGCGAACCAGTCGGAAATCACGTCCTCACCCGTGTGCGCGAAGCAGGGCGTGCCGACGTCGTGGGCCAGGGAGGCGGCGGCCACGACATGGCCGATGTCGGCCGGGGTGGCCTTCAAGGGATAGGCGATGCTGCCCAGGATGGCCGGCCCCACCCACATGCCCAGCGACCGACCTACCCGCGCCGCCTCCATGGAGTGGGTGAGGCGGGAGCGCACATAATCGGACCCGCCGATGCCGTGCACCTGCTGCTTGTCCGCCAGACGGCGGAAGCTGGTGGTGAAGGTGATGCGATCGATGTCGATCTCATAGGCGCTGCGGTGCGGCAGTTCCGCATCGGCCGTCGTCTTGGCCAAGCGCTTGCGCGACAGCAGGCTGTTCCAGTTCATCATCGCCGCATACCTCATGCCAGACCGGTGCGGGCACCAAATGATTCCCGTCCTTTGACGGAACCGTTTGGAGCGCCTACATACTATGGGCGTTACAGAGGAACGCGGCCCCTGTCCAGTCGCCTTTTCAACAGGTACGTGGGTGCGGGGGGCGCATTCCACAACTGGAAAGACATCCGTCGATGACCATGACCGACATCGCCGCCGATACCGCCCCCCTCCCCCGCGCGCCATGAGCCTGAGCGCCAGCGCCGCCAAGCGCGTGCGCAAGCTGGCGGAGATGGAGGGCGGCGCCCACGTCATGATGCGCCTGACCGTGTCGGGGGGCGGCTGCTCCGGCTTCCAGTACGGCTTCAGCTTCGACGCCACCCTCAATGACGACGATCATGTGTTCGAGCGGGACGGCGCCCGGTTGGTGGTGGACGACACCTCGCTGGACCTGCTGGCCGGGGCCGAGGTGGATTTCGTCGAGGAACTGGCCGGCTCCTACTTCAAGGTCAGCAACCCCAACGCCAGCTCCTCCTGCGGCTGCGGGCAGAGTTTTTCTCTGTAAGGTTTCCCTCAGGCGCCGGGCGCGGCCATCCGGCCGCTTGGCTTCCTCGCTGCGCCCTGCGGTGCTCGCTCCGGCGGACGCGGTCGCGTCCTAATGCATCTTCCCTCAAGCGCCGGGCGCGGCCATCCGGCCGCTTGGCTTCCTCGCTGCGCCCTGCGGTGCTCGCTCCGGCGGACGCGGTCGCGTCCTAATGCATCTGCCCTCAAGCGCCGGGCGCGGCCATCCGGCCGCTTGGCTATCCTCGCTGCGCCCTGCGGTGCTCGCTCCGGCGGACGCGGTCGCGTCCTAGAAAGTCGTCCGTGAATGATTCCTAAGCCGTTGGCCGAGCATGGTGTTTGGCTGGTAGTGCCGTAATCGGATTTGCAGGGAAGTGGGGTCTTGGCCTCCGCTTTCTTGCAATTTGGGGATCCCCTTTTGGGCCATTTCGTGATTCGATTCCCCCTGTGAACAGCGGTGGGAACAGGCCATGTCACGACCCCGGGACACCCGACAGAAAGACCTTCTGCGTCCAGCCCTGGACCAGATCATCGACCTGAAGCACCCACTGGTGGTGCTGGCGGGCAAGGTCGACTGGGGCTTTCTGGAACAGCGCTTGGGTGGGGTCTATCGCGGCGGCCCAGGCCAGCCGCCGTTGCCGGTTCGGCTGATGGCGGGCCTGCTGATCCTGAAGCATATGCACAACCTGTCGGATGATGTGCTGACCGCCCGCTGGGCGGAGAACCCCTATTTCCAGTTCTTCTGCGGCGAGGAGGTCTTCCGCCACGACCTGCCCTTCGACCGGTCGTCGCTGTCCCGTTGGCGCCAGCGCCTGGGCGAGGAGCGGCTGGCCGCGCTGATCCAGGAGAGCCTGCGGGTGGCGCAAGCCACCGGCGCGCTCAGCACCAAAGACTTGGCGCGCGTGGCGGTGGACACCACCGTCCAGCCCAAGGCCGTCGCCCACCCCACCGACGCCCGCCTGACCCACAAGGCCATCGAGAAGCTGGTCGCCTTCGCCAAGGACAACGGCCTCACGCTGCGCCAGAGCTATCTGCGCGTGGCCAAGAAGGCCGCCATCATGGTCGGCCGCTACACCCACGCCCACCAGCACAAGCGCGCCAATCGGGAACTGAAGTTCCTGCGCACCCGTCTGGGCCGCCTCATCCGTGACATCAACCGCAAGATCGCCGCCAAGGCCGCCAAGGGGGACGCCGACGCCCCGGACCTCCTGGCCCGCTACGGCCCCTTACGCGACCTGACCATCAAGGTCAGCATGCAGACCCAGCGCCAGCGCGGACAGAAGGTCTACTCCCTCCACGCCCCCGAGGTCGAATGCATCGGCAAGGGTAAGGCCCGCGCCCCCTACGAGTTCGGCTGCAAGGTCAGCGTCGCCGTCCCCATCACCAAGCCCAAGGGCGGCCTCTTCGTCCTCCACGTCCAGGCCCTGCACACCAACCCCTTCGACGGGCACACACTGGCCAAGGCCGTCGCCGACATCAAAGCCAACACTGGGCGCGAGCCGGACCGCGTCCACGTCGACAGGGGATATCGCGGCCACGACCATCCCAACAAGTTCAAGGTCTGGATCACTGGCCAGGTCCGCAGAACCACCGCCGCCATCAAACGGGAGATGAAGCGCAGGGCCGCCATCGAGCCCATCATCGGCCACCTCAAGGCCGAACACCGCATGGGACGGAACTACCTCAAGGGACGCCACGGCGACCGTATCAATGCCGTCCTCGCAGCCGCTGGCTTCAACTTCCACCTCCTCATCCGGTGGTTCAAGGACCTTTGGCGTGCCCTGCTCAGCGCACTCCAAATCCAAAACGAAAGGGCCCTGATCAGCACGTAAGCCAATCAGGGCCATTCTTCACGGACGACTAGAAAAGAAAGGATGCGTGGTACGCTTCCGAGCAAGCCCCTCGCGTTGAGCAAGGCTTCGCTCTAAGGTGCGGACAAATTCCGCCTGATGAGAGCCTTCCCATGCGCATCGCCACCTGGAACGTGAACTCAGTCAAAGCCCGCTTAGGCAACGTGACCGAGTGGCTGGACAGCGCCAAGCCGGACGTCGTGCTGTTCCAGGAGATCAAGTGCGAGACGGCCGCCTTCCCGCTGCAGGCCTTCCAGGACCTGGGCTATCACTGCGCCGTCGTGGGGCAGAAGGCCTACAACGGCGTCGCCCTGCTGTCGCGGGAAGAGCCCACCGACATCATCACCCGCCTGCCGGGCGAGCCGGAGGATGAACAGGCCCGCTATGTCGAGGCGACGGTGGGCGGCATCCGCATCGCCAGCCTGTACCTGCCCAACGGCAACCCGGTGGGGACGGAGAAATACCCCTACAAACTGCGGTGGATGGACCGTCTGAAGGCCCACGCCAGCAGCCTGCTGGCCAGCGAAGTGCCCTTCGTGCTGGGCGGCGATTACAACGTCATCCCCGAGGCGCGCGACGTCTACGACCCCGCCGCCTGGATCACCGACGCCCTGTTCCGGCCCGAGACCCGCGCCAAGTTCCGCGAGATCACCCACCTGGGCCTGGTGGAGGCCTTCCGCGCCGTGCATCCGACGGCGGAGCGGGCCTACAGCTTCTGGGATTACCAAGCCGGCGCCTGGCCGCGCGACATGGGCCTGCGCATCGACCATTTCCTGTTGTCGCCCCAGGCCGCCGACCGCCTGGTGGGCTGCGCCATCGACAAGGGCCCGCGCGGCCAGGAAAAGGCGTCCGACCACACGCCGGTGATCCTGGAACTCGCGGCCTGAGTCTTCAAAAACGCCCTCAAACCCCGGGCGGCCGCTGTCGCGGCCTTGGCTAATCCTCACGTTTCAGTCCGCTGACGCTCCCCAAAACGCTCCGGCGGCCGCAGTCGCGGCCTGCAAGGGCATGAGTGTCTTTGGCACTACCCCTCACGCTTGCCGGTCAGCAGTTCCACGGGGCCGCTGAAGGGGTAGAGGAACTGCTGGACGAACCCACCGGGGATGGGCTTCACCGTGCCGTACTTCTCCGGCCAGCGGTCCTTGGGCTGGTGGTAGGTGCGGAACACCAGATCCCAGAAAGGGGTGTGGGCGCAGTAGTTGCGGTCCAGCGCCTCTTCATCCGAGGCGTGGTGCCAATGGTGGAACTGCGGCGTCACGATGAAGTAGCGCAGCCAGCCCAAATCCATGGCGATGTTGGAATGGATCAGCACCGCCTGGATGGACACGAAGATCAGATAGGCGAACACCGTATCCTGCGGGAAGCCCAGCAGGAAGATGGGCACCAGGATCAGCGACCGGGTGATCAGCACCTCCAGCACATGCAGGCGGGAGCCGGACAGCCAGTCCATGTGCTGCGGCGAGTGGTGGACGGCGTGCAGGCGCCACAGCCAGGGGATCTCGTGATAGGCGCGGTGGCTGACATACTCCACGGCGTCGGCCGCCAGGATGACCAGCAGGAAGCGCACAAATCCGGGCAGCGCCGCGACCTGCGTCTGCAGCCAGCCATTGACCGCCCAGCCGAAGACATCATGGGCGAAATGGTTGGAGGTCAGCAGAAAGGCGCCAATGAGCAGATGGTTCACGGTGAAATAGCTGAGGTCCAGCCGCCACCCATCCCGCAGCACCGGCTGGTCCGGGGCCACGCGGGGCAGCAGGCGCTCCAGCAGGATAAAGGCGCTACCAGTGAAGAACAGGTCCAGCACCAGCCAGTCCAGCCCCACCCAGGTCCGGGCCTGGTCGAAATCCTCATACGGCACATAGGGCCCGCCCAGCAGCAAGGCCAGCACCACGCCGCTGATGCCCATGACACCGGCCCGCCGGCGCCGATTCAGCACGCAGGCCCCCAGCCCCAGGAACACCCCCACGCCCATGGACAGCGCCAGGATCAGGCGCAGCAGGTCCATGTCGTAGTGCGGCCGCAGCTCCGGCGTCGTCAGCCAGGCGGGATAGCGCAGGCACAGGACCGCGCCGATGCTGAGCAGGCCAATGGCCAGGGAGATGGTGCCGGCCGCCTGGCTGGACATCAGCCGGTGCCATAAGCCGGGCGCCGGCGCGGCGGAATTGGTCATGTCTGTGGCCTGACTGTTCGCCGGGGCCATGCGCCCCTCCTGCGGCGGTGGAACCGTATGTCACAAATCAATCAAGAATACCGTCTTACTGCAACTGGCGCGGTGTAAACCGCATGTGTCGGCGGCTGGGCCGCTTCCGCGTCGGGATTGATGGCGTAAAACGTCCCATCTTTGTCCGCCAGCCCCATTATCCCGTGCTACGCTCAGGGCTAGCATCCAGGCCATCGCCCAACCCTGATGGCAGGAAATAGTCCTCATGAGCACCATGGCAACCCCCACCGCCCTGATCGTCATCGACGCGCAGGAGTCCTTTCGCCACCGGCCCTATTGGGAGCAGGCGGAGTATGACGCCTATCGCCCGGCGCAGCAGGCGTTGGTGAACGGCGCCAAGGCGCGCGGCATCCCCGTCGTCCAGATCTTCCATGTGGATGGCGAGGCGCCGTTCAGCCTGGAGTCCGGCACCATCCGCACGCTGGAGGGGTTGGACATCACGCCCGACGCGGTGTTCCACAAGGCGCGGCACAGCGCCCTGGTGGGCAGCGGGCTGGACGTCTGGCTGATCCGCCACGGCATCCGGCGGGTCATCATCTCTGGCGTGCGGACGGAGCAGTGCTGCGAAACCACCACCCGCCATGCCTCCGACCTGGGCTTCGACGTCACCTACGTGACGGAGGCGACCTTGACCTTCCCCATGACCGACGCGCACGGCCGCGTCTGGCCCCCGGCGGAGATCAGGGCCGCCACGGAGTTGGTGCTGGATGGCCGCTTCGCGCGCATCGCCACCGTCGCGACGGCGTTCGAGGCATGAATGCCGGCCCCATCCCCCTGCCCGTCTATGTGGTGCTGCCGCCCCGCACGCTGCTGCTGGACGTGGCGGGGCCGGTGGAGGTGCTGCGCCGGGCCAATGTGGAGCAGGACCGGCTGCGCTTCGCCGTCCGCTATGTCGGTCCGGCGGCATCGCTGGTCACCTCCATCGGTCTGACAGTGTCGGGGATTGAACCATTGCCCGACACGCTGCCGGCCGACGCCATGGTGATGGTGGTGGGCTCGGTCGAGCAGATGATGGGGGACGCGGGGCCGGACGCGGCGGATGTCGAGGCGGGCAACCAAGCCATCGTCGATTGGCTGCGGGCCCGAGTCCAGGCCAGCCATCGGCTGGTCAGCATCTGTGCCGGGGCGCTGCTGGCCGGTCGCGCGGGCCTGCTGGATGGCCGGTCCTGCACCACGCATCACAGCGACTGCGAGACGCTGGCGCGGCTGGTGCCCCGCGCGCGGGTGCTGGAGAACCGTCTGTATGTCGAAGATGGCAAGGTGGCGACCAGCGCCGGCGTCACCGCCGGCATCGACCTGATGCTGCACCTGGTCGCCACCCTGCTGGGCCCGGCCGTGGCCCTGGCCGCCGCCCGCGCCCTGGTGGTCTATGTGCGGCGGGCGGGCGGCGATCCGCAATTGTCCGCCTGGCTGGAGGGGCGCAACCATGTGCATCCGGCGGTCCACCGGGTGCAGGACGCCATCACCGCCAACCCCGCGCATCCCTGGACGCAAGAGACGTTGGCCGCGGTGGCCGGGGCCAGCCCCCGCCATCTGTCGCGGTTGTTCAACGACCATGCGGGGATGACCCTGCCGGACTATGTGAACCGGCTGCGGGTGGCGCTGGCGGCCCAATTGCTGGGCCATACGCGGCTGGACATGGAAAGCGTGGCGGAGCGCGCGGGCTTCGCCTCGACCCGGCAGATGCGGCGGGTCTGGCGCCTGTACCACCCCACACCGCCCAAGGCTGCGCGGGGGTCGGGGGCGGGATGACGCCCGGAAGCTAAGGAATGCCTTAGAAGCTGTGGATACGGGCCACAGCCACCTGGTCGTAGGCATTGGCCTGGCGGCCGGCCAGGCAAGCGTTCAGATGGTCGGCGCGCTGGGCGCCCTGTTCCGCACCTGGGTACAGGTCGAATGCCGATTGCGAGCAACTGGAAAAGGCGGGGTTCTCATCGGCCACCTGGACGTAATCATGGTCCGGCGCGCCGGTGCAGGCGGCGATGGGCAGCAGCACACCCAAGGTGGACAGCAAACGGGTGGGTAGCAGGCGGTGCGCCCAGTGATTGATGGCCTTGGTCATGGCGTCATCCCCAATTTCAGCTCGTTCCGTATCGCAAATCTAGCGAAGCGAAGCGGAACCGGGAGTGACGGGCGTCATAAACGCGCAGATCGGTGAACATGGGCGCCCCCCGCCCACCGCATGCCAAGCGGAGGGGGCACCACCGTAGGGACACCCGGGGCCTTCAGCCCTGTGCGTCCTGCTGCGCGCGCCAAGCGTGGGCCAAACGGACAAAGCCCGCCACGTCCACCTCCTCCGCCCGCGCCGTTGGCGGGATGCCCGCCGCCTCCAGCAAAGGCTCCGGCTGCGCCACCAGGCCCTTTAGGCCGGCGCGCAGCATCTTGCGCCGCTGGTTGAAGGCGGCGGCCACCACCCGTTCCATATCCTTGAAGGACGGGGCATCGTCCGGCAGGACACGCGGGGTGATGTGCACCACCGCCGACATGACCTTGGGCGGCGGGGAGAAAGCCTGCGGCGGGATGTCGAACACCAGGCGGGCCTCGGCCAGCCATTGGCTCATCACCGCCAGGCGGCCGTAATCCTTGGTGCGGGGCACGGCGACGATGCGCTCCACCACCTCCTTCTGGAACATCAGCGTCAGGCTGCGGAACTCCCGGATCTGCCGCAGCCATCCCACCAGCATAGGCGTGCCCACGTTGTAGGGCAGGTTGGCGACGATGGCGCGCGGCGCCGGGGCGATGGCGGTCATGTCCACCGCCAGTGCGTCACCCTCCACGATGGTCAGGCGGCCGGCGGCGGTCTCAACCACATCCGCCAGGGCCGCGACGAAGCGGCTGTCCCGCTCCACCGCGATCACTGCCTTGGCGTCGCTTTCCACCAGGGCGCGGGTCAGCCCCCCGGGGCCGGGCCCGACCTCGATGACGGTGACGCCGGCCAGGTCGCCGGCGGCGGCGGCCACCCGGGCCGTCAGGTTCAGGTCCAGCAGGAAGTGCTGGCCCAGGGCCTTGCGGGCGCCCAGGTCGAAACGGGCGATGACGTCGCGCAACGGCGGCAGGTGGGCAAGGCTGGTCATGGGGCGATCTTGGAACAGGAAAGGGATCAAGCGATGGACAGGGCGCGCTGCCGCGCCAGGCGGTCGGCCGACAACAGGGCCGCCACCAGGCTGGACGGGCTGGCCTGCGCCGTGCCCGCCAGCGACAGGGCGGTGCCGTGGTCCGGCGAGGTGCGGATGAAGGGCAGGCCCAGGGTGATGTTGACCCCGGTTTCGAAATCCAGGGTCTTCAGCGGGATCAGGCCCTGGTCGTGGTATTGGCAGATGACGGCGTCATAGGCGGCGCGGGCGCCGGCATGGAACAGCGTGTCGGCCGGCAGCGGCCCGGTGACGGCCAGCCCCTCCGCCCGCAAGGCGGCGACGGCGGGGGCGATGATCTCGATCTCCTCCCGCCCCATGGCGCCGCCCTCCCCCGCATGGGGGTTCAGGGCGGCCACGGCCAGGCGCGGCTGGGCGATGCCGAAATCACGGCGCAGCGCCTGGTAAGTCACCCGCGCGGTGTGCAGCAGCACCTCGGGCGTCAGCAGACCGGCCACATCCTTCAGCGCCACATGGATGGTGGCCAGGGCCACGCGCAGACCGCCGCCCTCCAGCAGCATCACCGGCTCTTCCGTCATCCCGGCCAAGTGGGCCAGGTATTCCGTGTGGCCGGGATGGCGGAAGCCGGCGGCGTACAGGCTGCTTTTCTGAATGGGGTTGGTGACGACGGCCGCCGCCCGCCCCGCCCGGACCAGGGCCACGGCCCGGTCGATGCTGGCGATGACGGCGGCGCCGTTGGCGGGGTCCGGTCGACCGGGCACCACCGGCACGGGCAGGTCCTGGCGCAGCACCGGCAAGGCGTCGCCAAAGACGGCGGCGGTATCGGCCGGGTCGGCGATCTCCCGCACCGGCACGTCGAGGCCGGTGGCGCGGGCCAGGGCCGCCAGACGGTCCGGGCTGTCGATCAGGAAAAAGGGCGGGATGCCCCGGTCACGCCGCAGCCGCCAGGCCATCAAGGCGATCTCGCCACCGATGCCGGCCGGTTCGCCCATGGTCAGGGCCAGGGGCAAGGGGGACGAAGGAAGCGGCGCGGTCATGAAACGGATCGGGGGGCCATCGCCCCCCGCCCCTCAGCTACGGATGTCGATGGTGGCGGCCCGCCGCAGGTCGCGCAGGTTGCGCCGCTGCAGCATGTCCATGCGCTCGCCACCGATCATGTTGGCCACCTGGTCACGCGGCGGGGCGCTGCCCTCCGGCACCTTGCGGTCGCACACCATCAGCAGCATGAGGCCGGCCTGGGTTTCCAGCGGATCGGTGGCCTGGCCGACACCCAGCCGGCCGATCAGCTTGGCCAGCTCACCCGGGATATCGCCCAGGCGGGTCATGGGCTGCGCGCGGGTGGTGGAGCCCGGCAGGTTGGCCTTGGCGGCGGCGGCCAGGGCCTCGCAGCTGTGCGAGGTGTCGCCGATCTTCTTCACGGTCTGGCCCAGGGCCTGGATATCGGCGCCGGGGGGCACCGGCACCACCACCTGGCCCACCGACACCTGGATGTCGGCGGGATCGCCGCCGGTGACGGTGCGCTCATCACGCACGAGGAAGATGTAATAGCCGCCGGCGCCGCGCAGCGGCACCGAGACCTGGCCCGTGGGCAGGCGCTGCAAGGCGCGGTCCAGCGCCGGCTCAAGCTGGCCCTGCTGCACCCAGCCCATGTCGCCGCCGGCCGCCGCCGTGGCGCTCTGCGAAAACTGCTGGGCGACGGCGGCGAAATTGGCGCCGTGCGTGATTTCGCCGACCAGCTTGTCGGCCAACTGGTGGGCGTCCTGGTCCAGCTTGGGGTTGTCGACGGAGATGAAAATCTCCGTCAGCAGGTATTCCGGCTTGCCCGCGTTGGCGATGATGCGCTGGGTGCGGGTGTCGATCTCCTCATCGCTCACCTGGATGGTGGGACGGATGCGGCGCTGCACCACCTTGTTCCAGGCAATGTTGGCGCGCATCTGGTCCTTCAAGGCGTTAACGGGGACGCCGCTGCGCTCCAGGGTGGCCGCGAACTCTTCCGGCGAAGCCGCCTTGTTCTGCTTGGCGAGGCGCGCGAACTCCCGGTCCACCTCCTCATCCGTCACCACCAGGTTCTGCTTCTTGGCCTCCTGCAGCTCCAGCTTCTCATCGATCAGCAGGCGCAGCACCTGGGGCTTCAGCTTCTGCTCCACGTCCGGCGTGTCGGGCAGGCCGGTGTTGACGATGGCCAGGCGCATACGGCCGGCCAGGTCGGTCTGGGAGATCGCCTCGTCGTTCACCACGGCGACGATACGCTCCTCCTGCTGCCCCTGCGTGGCGCTGACGCGCGGGCCCACGGCCAGGCCGTTGGCGGCGTTGGCCGTCCGGGGGCCGGCCAACTGCGCCAGCGCGGGCGTGGCCAGGCTGGTGGTCAGCGCCAAGCCAAGGGCAAGCACGGCAGCGGCGGAACGGCGGGAGAATTGGATCATCTGACCTTACCGGGAATAGCAGGGAACGGAACTTATAGTGCCAAGGATGGGGGAAGGCAAACGGCCGCCACGCGCCAGGGCGCGGCCGCTCCACCATCCCCGCTCAACCATCCTCAAGGTGCAGCAGGGCGGCGGCGCCCAGCATGAGGCAGACGCCCGCCGGCGCCCAGGCGGCCAGGAACACCGGCAACACGCCGCTGCGGCCCAGCGCCTGGATGATGTTCTGGCTGACGAACAGCACCAGGGCGGTCACCAGGCCGGTGCCCAGCATCTGCAAGGTGCCGCCACGGCGGGCGTGCCGCAGGGAAAAGGTGCCGGCCAGGAAGACCATGGCACAGAAGAAGGCGGGTACGGCCAGCATCGATTCGTAATACATGCGGTGCCGCACCGACGACAGCCCGGTCTGCTCCAGGGTCTGGATGAAGCCGGGCAGTTCCCAGAACGACAGGGTGTCGGGCTGGGCGAAGCTTTCCTGGATGCGGGCTTCCGTCAGGTCGGTGGGCAAGGCGGTGACGTCGACATGCTGCGTGGGCCGGCCGGGGCGGTTCAGCCAGGCGTTGCGCAGCACCCACTGGCCCTTCTGCAACTCCGCCGTTTCCGAATCCAGGCGGCCCACGGGGATCTGGTCGCTGCCGTTGAACAGCAGGATGGTGACGGTGCGCAGGCTGACCGGCTTGCCCGGGGCCACCGACTCCGCATGGATCAGGTAGTTGCCGTTCTCGCCCTCCTGCACCTGGCGCAGCCACACGCCCGAGCGGGCGACGTCCAGCGAACTTTGCTGTCCGCGCAGATACCGGCTTTCCAGCTGCTCATACCGGGTCAGCATGGTGGCGAAGACGGGACTGAGCAGCGTGATGTTGATGATTCCCGCCACCATGGCGGTCAGCAGCACCGGCGTCATGAACTGCCAGACCGAGATGCCGGAGGCGCGCACCACCACCAGCTCCGCACTGCGGGTCATGCGGAAGAAGGTGTACATGGCGCCGAACAGCACGCCGAAGGGAAAGATTTGCTGCCCGATCTCCGGCAGCTTCAGCACGGCCATGCCCAGGACGATCTGGAAGGTCGCGTCGGTCTTGGCGGCGGCCCGGCGCAACAGTTCCACCGTGTCCAGCAGCAGGACAAGCGCCAGCATGCCCCCCAGGATGACCAGGAACCAGAAGACGAACTGACGGGTGATGTAGACGGACAGGGTGGGCGAGATGCGCATGATGTCAGGCCACCTTTCCGCCCAGTGATCCATCCAGGGGCGGGCCACCGAGCGGCGGGGGCGCCTTGCGGGGTCCGCCGCGGCTGAAACTGCGCCAGTTCTGCAGATACCAGTAGCCGATCAGAACCGGGGCGATGCCAACGACATACAGCACGGCGTTGAAGAGCTGGGTTTTCACCGCGAGGTTGGAGATGCCCAGCATCATGGCCTGCAACAACATGCCGCACACCACGGCCAGCGAAATGCGGCGGGCCTGGCCGCGGCGCGAGAACTCGCCCGACATCAGGGCCGTCAGCGCGATCATGGCGAAGGCCGGCGCCAGCAGCGGCGTGGCGAAGCGCTGGTGCAGTTCCTGGTTCAGGCGGGGGCGCAACTGGGTATCCGTGGGATTGCCGGTGTCGAACAACAGGTCGCTCAAGGTCCGTTCCCGCGGGTCGGGCCAGCGCGGCGCCTCCCCGGCGTTCAGCACCTTGAGGTCGACGGTGTAGCGCTTGAATTCCAGGTTGGAGGCGTGGCCGGTGTCGCGGTCATATTCCTGGCGCACGCCGTCATAGACGATGACGCGGGGCCCGGCCTCCGCCGTCACCAGGATGCCGTGGTCGGCGATGGTCATCACCGGGCGCTGCGGCTTGCTGCTGTCATAGATGATCAGGCCGCTCAGCATCCCCTCCGCCCCGCGCTGACGGACGTAGACGGTCTTGCCCTCGCCCACGTCGTTGAAGGTGCCTTCACGCAGCAGGACCGAGGAATAGTCGGTGCGGATCTCCTCGCGCAGGCGCACGAACTCGCGCTGGGCCGCTGGCGCCAGGAACAGGTTCAGCAGCAGGCAGAGGAACAGGACGATGGCCGAGAGCTGCAGCGCCGGCCGGGCCAGGGTCAGCGGCCCCATGCCGGCCGCGCGCATGACCACCAGTTCGCTGTCCAGCGTCAGGCGGTTGTAGGTGAACAGCGTGGCGATCAGCACGCCCCAGGGCATTACCAGCGCCAGGAAGGTCGGCAGCGTGGAGAACGCGAGGCGCAGGAACATGCTGATCGGCGCCCCGCCCTCGACCACCAGCTGGATCAGGCGCAGCGACTGCGTCATCCAGATGGTCGAGGACAACCCGGCCGTGATGAAAATCATCGCCACGACGAGGTTGCGCGACAAATACCGGCCGATCAGATTCATCGTGCTCCACAACAAGAAAAGACGGGATCGGCGCCAGCCATAAGGGCGCCTCCCATCCCGCCAATCCGCTGCCGCGAGCGCGCCCTGAAGCACGCCCGTGGCCCGGCCACTATAGGGCCCCACAATTTGGCGAAACCAGGGCGCTTTGCCCCAGCCCCCGGAAGAGGGCAGCCGTGGTGGGACCCCGCCCACAGGGCTTGGTACGCTGTTCTTATCGACTCCCGTCTCCGGAAACAACCGCCAGGGACGAAAGGACTGGATTTCGAGCGTTGACGAACAACATTGAGAAATCCTGTATAGGACTAGGAACGCCATAAGGCGAAGCCATCCGGACGGGGTAAGGTGCCGCGCGGGCGCCGCCGTCCCAAGGGACCACCAAGAGAGGCAAGATGAAGATCGCTTACGCCCAGAACGCCCTGCCGCAGTCCGGCGTGCTGGCCATCACGGTATCGCAGGGCCGCGGGCTGGGCAGCCTGGGCGCCGAGCTGGACCAGAAGGCCGGCGGCGCGCTGGCCCGCGCCATGGAAGCGGGCCGCTACACCGGCAAGGCGGATGAGACGCTGACCCTGCTGGCGCCCGCCGGCACCGAGTATTCCCGCATCCTGCTGGTCGGCATCGGCGCCGCCGAGAAGGTGACGGACCTGTCGGCCCAGTCGCTGGGCGGCACGGTCGCGGCCAGCCTGGCCCGCGCCGGCGACTCCGACGCCACGCTGGTGCTGGACGGCCATGACGGCCTGGTGCTGTCGCCGGCGGCGTTCGCCGCCCATGTCGGCTATGGCGCCCGCCTGCGCTCCTACCGCTTCGACAAGTACAAGACCAAGGAACCGAAGGACCAGAAGCCGACGCTGAAGAAGCTGACGCTGGCCACGGCCGAGCATGCCGCCGCCAAGAAGGCCTACGGCAAGCTGGACAAGGTCGCCGACGGCGTCTTCCTCACCCGCGACGTCGTGTCCGAGCCGCCGAACGTCATCTACCCCGAAACCTTGGCCGAGCGTTGCCAGGCCCTGACCGAGCTGGGCGTCAAGGTCGAGGTGCTGGACGAGAAGCAGATGAAGAAGCTGGGCATGGGCGCGCTGCTGGGCGTGGGCCAGGGCTCGGCCCGTCCGCCCCGCCTGGTGATCATGCGCTGGGACGGCGGTGAGAAGGGTGCCGCCCCCCTGGCCTTCGTGGGCAAGGGCGTCACCTTCGACACCGGCGGCATTTCGATCAAGCCGGCCGCCGGCATGGAAGACATGAAGTGGGACATGGCGGGTTCCGGCGCCGTCATCGGCCTGATGGCCGCCCTGGCGGGCCGCAAGGCCAAGGCCAATGTCGTCGGCGTGGTGGCCCTGGTGGAGAACATGCCCGATGGCAACGCCCAGCGCCCGGGCGACGTGGTCACCAGCATGTCCGGCCAGACGATCGAGGTGCTGAACACCGACGCCGAGGGCCGCCTGATCCTGGCCGACGCCCTGTGGTACACCCAGGCGACGTTCAAGCCGCGCTTCATGGTCGACCTGGCCACCCTGACCGGCGCCATCATCGTGTCGCTGGGCAACGAGCATGCCGGCCTGTTCTCCAACAACGACGAACTGTCGCAGCGTCTGACCGACGCCGGCCTGAAGACGGGCGAGACCTTGTGGCGCCTGCCGCTGGGGGCCGCCTATGACAAGGACATCGACTGCGACGTCGCCGACATGAAGAACATCGGCAGCCCGGGCAAGGCTGGCAGCATCATCGGCGCCGTCTTCCTGCAGCGCTTCGTCAACGACGTGCCGTGGGCCCACCTGGACATCGCCGGCACCGCCTGGAGCAAGAAGGACGGCGGCACGGTGCCGAAGGGCGCCACCGGCTACGGCGTCCGCCTGCTGGACCGGCTGGTCGCGGACTACTACGAAGGCTGACAAAAGCCTTCATAGTCGGGGTAAGATCAGGGGCGGCTCCGCGGG
Organism: Nitrospirillum goiasense; assembly: GCF_034427435.1. Classification (NCBI taxonomy): domain Bacteria; kingdom Pseudomonadati; phylum Pseudomonadota; class Alphaproteobacteria; order Rhodospirillales; family Azospirillaceae; genus Nitrospirillum; species Nitrospirillum goiasense. The sequence goes on from NZ_JAXQNP010000003.1 coordinate 226,795, forward strand.
GGCCGCCCCTTTTCCTTGCGCGGATCGTCCCATGACCGAGGTCAACTTCTACCACCTGCAGCGCAGCAGCCTGGAGCAGACCCTGCCCGACCTGCTGGAGCGGTCGCTGGCGCGCGGCTGGCGGGCGGTGGTGCTGTCCACGGTGGAGGAGCGGTCGGAGCAGTTGGCCCAGCACCTGTGGACCTGGCGGCCGGACAGCTTCCTGCCCCACGGTACGGCCAAGGACGGCCACGCCGCCGACCAGCCCATCTGGCTGACGGCGGTGGATGAGCGGCCCAATGATGCCCAGGTGCTGTTCCTGACCGACGGCGCCACCAGCACGCGCATGGCCGAGTATACCCGCGTCTGCGACATCTTCGACGGCATCGACCCCGATGCCGTGGCCGCCGCCCGCCAGCGCTGGAAAGCCGCCAAGGAGGCCGGCTTGGACCTGACCTATTGGCAGCAGACCGACAAGGGCTGGGAAAAGAAGGCCTGAGCGCCCCTTTTCCAACCATCAGGTGGGCAGGGCGAGCGGGCGCCTGTCGACATCCGGCACTTCTGGCTGAGCATTCCCCCAGGACCATTCTCTGAGAGGGGGGCTTACCCGTGAACATCCGGCACCTGCTTAAGCGCGGCCTGCGGAACGCGCTGCTGTCCGTCGGCCTATCGGCGGCCCTGTCCGCGACGGCGGCTGAAACCCTGGCGGCTGAAACGCTGACAGTGGACGCGGACGGCACCATTCATGTCGATGGCCTGTCGGTTCCGGTTTCGGACCTGCTGAGCCCCGAGGCGCGGGCCATCCAGGCCGCCCGCCTGGTGCAGCCGCCGGCGCCCGTGCTGCGGGAGGATGGGGTGCCCACGGCCCGCATCGCCACCGACAAATTTCAGAAGATGATCGCGCAGCAGTGGCTGGCCCGCTATCCGGCGCGGATCGAAACGGTGACCATGAATGGCGTGCGCACTGACGTGGTGACGCCCGATGCCGGGATCGCACCGGAAAACCAGCACCGCGTGCTGATCAACCTGCACGGCGGCGGCTTCTTCGCCGGGGCCGTATCCGGCGGCTTGGCGGAAGCGGTGCCCGTGGCCGGCCGCGGCCGCATCAAGGTCGTCACCGTGGATTATCGCCTGGCGCCGGAAAACCGCTTCCCCGCCGCGTCGGAGGATGTGGAACACGTCTATCGCGCCCTGCTGACCCGGTATAAGCCTGCGGAGATCGGCCTCTACGGATGTTCCGCCGGCGGCACCCTGGTCGCGCAGTCCGTCGCCTGGTTCCAGAGCCGCCATCTGCCCCCACCCGGTGCCATCGGGGTCTTTTGTTCCGGCGCCATGCCTGGGTTCTGGTACGGCGGCGATTCCTTCGCCACCACCCAGATGATGAACGCCCGCCTCCAGGCCACGGACGACGATATGCGGGATGGCGCCGGCAGCCTGTACCTGGCCGGCCGCAACCAGGACGACCCGCTGGTCACGCCCGCCCTGTTCCCCCAGGTCCTGGCGAAATTCCCGCCAACCTTGCTGATCACCAGCACCCGCGACAGCGCCATGAGCAACGTGCTGGTCACCAACGCCCGCTTACTGGCGGCGGGGGTGGAAACCCAACTGTTCGTGCAGGAGGGGTTGGGCCATGGCGAGTTCAATTACGTCGTCGGCAGCCCGGAGGCGGCACAAGCCTACGATGTCATTTGGCGCTTCTTCGACAAGCACCTGGCGCGCTGACCGGCCGACAATGGCGCTTAGCGGGGCCGTACTCCCAGGCGGCCCCACCGCCCGTGTGCATATGCAGCATGGATGGGCGCGCCGCCCCTGGAAAGACGGCGCCCGGCTCTTATTTAAGCCCGATGAACAGCCTATCCATCGCGCGCATCCTGCTGGTCGAGGACGACCCGGCGATGCGCACCCTGATCCTGCGGGTGCTCAAGGAAAACGGGTTCGAGGCCACCGGCGTGCGCGACGGCCGCGACATGGCCGACGCCCTGGGACAGGGCAGCTACGACCTGGTGTTGCTGGACGTCATGCTGCCGGGGCAGAGCGGACTGGACATCTGCCGGGAGCTGCGGCGCACCAGCCAGGTGCCCATCATCATGGTCAGCGCCCATGGCGAGGAGATCGACATGGTGCTGGGGTTGGAGATGGGGGCCGACGACTATGTGCCCAAGCCTTTCCGCGCCAAGGAGTTGCTGGCCCGTATCCGCGCCCTGCTGCGCCGCGCCGGCCATAACGGCGCCGGCGGGGGCAATGGCGCCGGTTCCATCGGCTCGGCCCCCCAGGATGTCATGGTCTTCGCTGGTTGGCGCCTGGACCGGCGGCGGCGGGAACTGACCGACCCCGACGGCGTCGCGGTCGACCTGTCGGGGGCGGAGCACGACCTGCTGGTCAGCTTCCTTGAGAACCGGCAGCGCGTCATCGGGCGCGAGCGCCTGCTGGAACTGTCCCGCGCCCGGCTGGGCGAGGTGAACGACCGCAGCATCGACGTGCTGGTCAGCCGCCTGCGGCGCAAGCTGGGGGATGAGAACCGCCTGATCCGCACGGTGCGGGGTGTCGGCTACATCTTCACCGCCGACGTGATCCTCCTATGACCCCGCCGCTTCTTCACCGCTGGGCCCATCTATGGCCGCGCAGCCTGATCGGCCGACTGGGCGTCGTGTTGTTCGGCGCCGTGCTGCTGGCCGTCATCGGCAACGCCATCGTCCTCGTCCAGGCCGAACAGGACTATGGCGACGAAACCCAGACCTGGCACATCGCGGAGCAGGTGGAGACGGCGGGTCACGTCCTGTCGGCCATCCAGCCGGAGCGCCGCGCGGCGGTGGCCGACTCCCTGTCCTCCCCCTTCCTCACCTTCACCTGGGTTCCGAATCCGGCGGAGCGCGCCAACCAGGGCGACAATCCCGCCAGTTGGCTGCTGCGCCACGAGATGATCGAGCATCGGCCGGCGCTGGCGGGATTGGACCTGCGGCTGCGCACCGGAACCGAAACGCCGTCCAAGACCTTCGACGGCGACCTGCGGCTGACGGACGGCAGCATCCTGCGCTTCGGCGCCACCGACCTGCCGGCTTACGTTCCCGTCCTGTACGCCCAGTTGGGGTCCATCGCCCTGCTGTCCATCGGCGTGCTGCTGATGGCCTTGTTCCTGGTGCAGACGCTGGCGGCCCCCTTGAAGATGCTGGTGAAGGCGGCGGACGCGGTGGGCAATGGCCCCCCCGTCTTCATCCCCGCGCGGGGCCCGCAGGAAATTCGGCGCGTGGCCCTGGCCTTCAACGCCATGCAGCGGCGCATCGACCGTCTGATCACCAGCCGGACGGAGGCGCTGGCCGCCGTCTCCCACGATATGCGCACCCCCATTGGGCGCCTGCGCCTGCGGGCGGGCTTCCTATCCAGTGCGGAGGAGCGTGCCGCCTTCGACAGCGACCTGGATGAGATGGAAGGCATGGTCAACGACCTGCTGGACTATCTGGGCGGGGAGGAAGACCCCGAGCGGCCGCGCCGCACCGACCTGCCGGCCCTGCTGTCCACCCTGGTCGACAACGCCGTCGACGCCGGCCACGCCGCCCGGTACGACGGACCGGACCGGCTGCCCCTGACCCTGCGTCCGCTGGGTATGCGACGCGCCTTTTCCAACATCATCAACAACGCCATCACTTACGGCGGCGGTGCCCGGGTGACGGTGCGCGACACCGCCAAGGCCGCGGTGGTGTCGATCAGCGACGATGGCCCCGGCATCCCCGAGGCCCAGTTCGAGGCGGTGTTCGAACCGTTCCACCGCCTGGAGGAATCCCGCAACCGGGGAACCGGCGGCACGGGCCTGGGCCTGACCATCGCGCGCCAGGCGGTAACGCGCGAGGGCGGCAGCATCGCCCTCAAAAATCGACCCGAAGGCGGCCTGACGGTTATCGTTTCGATACCGAAACAGGATGAGGCGGCTCAGAAGCCGACACAAAAGATCGCCAGACACACTTTGTCATAATCGAAACGTATCCGGGAAAAACTCGGGCGTTAGGTCTAGGGGGCCCCCAACGGGGACGGTCATTCCGGGCATCGCGCCCGGCGCCGTCCGGCCGGGGATCATCGACTGAAACGCGAGGGTCTTCCCATCATGGACAGCATCATCGACGGCGTGTCGCATTTCCGATCCGTTGTGTTCCCTGAACAGCGGTCGCTGTACCGTAAGCTGGCCCACCACGGGCAGCAGCCCAAGGCGCTGGTGATCTCCTGCGCCGACAGCCGCGTGGTGCCGGAGATCATCACCCAGAGCGGGCCGGGCGAGATGTTCGTCTGCCGCAACGCCGGCAACATCGTGCCGCCCTTCAGCCAGATGAACGGCGGCGTCTCCTCCGCCATCGAATACGCGGTCGTCGGGTTGGGGGTGAACGACATCGTCGTCTGCGGCCATTCCGACTGTGGCGCCATGAAAGCCTTGTTGAAGCCGGAGGCGCTGAAGGACATGCCCAACGTGGCCGCCTGGCTGCGCCACGCCGAAAGCGCCCGCCATGTGCTGCGCGAGGCGTACAGCCTGCTGCCCGAGGCGGAGGCCGCCCGCGTGCTGGCCATGGAAAACGTGGTGGCCCAATTGAACCACCTGCGCAGCCACCCCTCTGTCGCCGCGAAGCTGGCCTCCGGCCAATTAAACCTGCACGGCTGGTTCTTCGACCTGGAGAACGGGCACATCCTGGCCCTGAACGGCGATACGGGGACGTTCCTGCCCGTGGGCGACAAGAACCAGACCCTGCAAGTGGCCGTGCGCGGCATGCGCCGGGCGGTCGCCGATCCCTGCTGCGCGCAGCACGCGGCCCACGTCACGGCCGCCGAATAATAGGGCGCCCCGAAAAAGGGAACAGAAGCATGCAGCGTTTTTTTCCCGCCACACTGGCGCGGGACCTCCCCGCGTCCATCGTGGTCTTCCTGGTGGCCATGCCGCTGTGCATGGGCATCGCCATCGCCTCCGGCGCGCCGCCTGAAAAGGGGCTGATCACCGGCATCATCGGCGGCGTCATCGTCGGCCTGTTCGCCGGCTCCCCCTTGCAGGTCAGTGGCCCCGCCGCCGGCCTGGCGGTCATCGTCTTCGAGTTGATCCGCGACGCCGGCATCGGCGCCCTGGGGCCGGTGCTGATCATGGCCGGCCTGATCCAGATGGCGGCGGGCATGCTGAAGCTGGGGCAATGGTTCCGCGCCATCTCCCCCGCCGTGGTCCATGGCATGCTGGCCGGCATCGGCGTGCTGATCGTGGCGGGCCAGTTGCACGTCATGCTGGACGCCAAGCCCCAGGCCGGCGGGCTGGCCAACATCCTGGCCGCCCCCGCCGCCTACCTCGGCCTGTTCCCGTTCAGCGGCGAGGCGGCGGAGGCGGCGCTGGGCCTGGGCCTGCTGACCATCGCCACCATGCTGGTGTGGGAATGGGTGCGCCCCCAGCGCCTGCGCCTGGTGCCCGGCGCCCTGGTGGGCGTGGTGGCCGCGACCTTGGCCGCCACCTTGCTGAACCTGCCCGTCGCCAAGGTGGCGGTGCCGGAAAGCCTGTGGGCCGCCATCCAGCCACCCGACCTCGCCAACGGCTTCGGCCTGTTTGAGCCCAAGCTGATCATCATGGCGGTGGCCATCGCCTTCATCGCCAGCGCCGAAACCCTGCTGTCGGCGGCGGCGGTGGACCGCATGCACGACGGCGTACGCACCAACTACAACCGGGAACTGACGGCCCAAGGCGTGGGCAACCTGCTCTGCGGCTTCGCCGGCGCCCTGCCCATGACCGGCGTCATCGTCCGCAGTTCCGCCAACGTGCAGGCCGGCGCTGTCAGCCGCACCTCCGCCATCCTGCACGGCGTCTGGATCCTGGGGGCGGTTGCCCTGCTGCCTTGGCTGTTGCGCGCCATTCCCATGTCGGCCCTGGCCGGCGTGCTGGTCGTCACCGGCTATCGCCTGGTCAGCGTCGCCCATGCCCGCCACCTGTTCGAACGCTACGGCGTCCTGCCGGCCACCATCTGGGCCGTCACCCTGGTCACCGTGGTCGCCACCGACCTGCTGACCGGCGTGCTGGTCGGTCTGGGTCTCAGCCTCATCGAGTTGCTGCCCCAGGTGCGCCGCTTGCGCCTGCTGGTGGTCACCCGTGAACGGGAGGAAGGCGAGTGGGAGGTGGTGCTGTCCGGTTCCGCCAGCCTGGTGCAACTGCCCCGCCTGGCCCAGGCGCTGGAAAGCCTGCCGCCCGCCCACCGCGTCACCCTGCGCCTGCGGTCCCTGTGGTTCATGGACCATACCTGCGCCGAGTTGATCAGCGGCTGGATGGACCGGCGGCGGGCCCAGGGCGAGCGGGTGATCATCGACGATGGCGACGTCGCCCGCCACCAGGCGTTCGCCGCCAAGCTCCAGGTCAGCCACGGCTGATCCCCATCCCTAACGACCCTATGCATCACAAGGAGGAACCCATGAAAATGACCAAGACCCTGGCCCTGATCCCCGTGCTGGCCGCTCTGGTGGCCCCTCTGGGCATGGCCCACGCCGCTGGCACCGCCCAGGCGCCGACCATCACCATCACGGCGGCGCAGACCGACGCCGCCCGCCGCGTCTGTCGCGACACCCTGGGCCTGGGCCCGGCCAACGTGGACTACGCCGCCTGCGTCGACAGCCTGAAAACCCAGGCCGCCGCCGCCCAGCAGCCGCAACCGGAGGCGCGGGCCTGCGCCGAAATGGGGCATACCCCGGGCGGCACCGACCATAACCAGTGCGTCGCCCACCTGGCGGCAGCGGTCAGCCATGCCCAAACCCCGCTGAACTGAGCGGCTTCAGCGTTATCCCATCATCTCGACCCTTCCATCGGGCGGCGTTCTTGACTGCCCGGGTGCGGCTCCCATCCACCCGGTCCCTACCCTAGCGTCCGCCCGTGCCCATCCCTCCCGACCGGAGGGGTGGGCTTTTTTTCGTCCAGGCGGGCAACACGCCGTGCCGATACCGCCCCAAGCCCGCCGGTCCTCCAAAATTTATGAACAAAATCATTCACTTGGTGACAATTATTAGAGGATTACTGTGGTGCTATTCTTAACTTTTAGTTTACGCGTTCCGTAGCCTCCTAGGGGATACGGCGTGATCAACGTCGCCGCACATCGATTCCGACGAAGCCCCGCGCAGATGGGGCCGCCCTTGCTGGACCAGAACCCTGGAGGAAGCCCCCATGTCCCTGTCAACCGCCGCCCTCCCCTCCGTGCAGCCGGGCGGCACGGCCGCGGCCGGCGCGTCACTGGTCCGGGTCCTCACCACCGATGAGCGCCTGGACGGTCTGGATGCCACCACCTTCCGCTTCGGGGATCGTCCGGGGGCGCTGGCCTTGGCGTTCATCTCCCCCCACCTCGACTTCCAACGCCAGGCAGAGGCGCTGCGCCGGCTCGCGGGAAGCACGCCGCTGCTGGCCATGACCACAGCGGGGGAACTGTGCGGCGGCACCAGCCAGACCGGCCCCCTCTACTGTGCCGCTGGCGAGCGGTGGTCCACCATCGTCGTCCAGGTCTTCTCCCCCGACCTGTTCGCCAGCGTCAGTATCCACACGGCCCCCCTGTGCAATGAGGACATCCGGCAAGGGAAACCGTCACGCGCGCGGGAGGAGCGGGTGGCCCGCATCGGCGAAGCCCTGGCCGGGATCAAGCCCGCCTTCCCGCTGGATTACCGGGACACCCTGGCCCTGACCTTCATCGACGGCCTGTCCAACAGCGAGAACTATTTCATGGAGGCGGTGTACGCCAGCCGCCGCTTCCCCTGCCTGTTCGTCGGCGGGTCGGCCGGCGGAAAACTGGATTTCAAGAACACCTATCTTTACGCCGACGGACGGGTGCTGGAAAACCGGGCCGTCATCGCCTTCCTGAAGCTGGCGCCCGGCAAGCATTACGGCGTGCTGAAAAGCCAGAACTTCGAGCGCACGTCCACCCGCTTCGTCGTCGCGGAGGCCGATCCCGACCGCCGTACGGTGAGCGCGGTGATCGACCCCGCCACCGGCCGGGTGGACCGCTTCGCCGACGTGCTGGCGCGCACCCTGAAGACCACCCCGGCCCGCGTATTGGACACCCTGGGGCGCCAGACCTTCGGCATCGAGATCGGGGATGAACTGTTCGTGCGCTCCGTCGCCGCCGTAGATGCCGACAGCGGCGTCGTCAGCTTCTTCTGCGACGTCAACACGGGCGATGACCTGCTGCTGCTGCGCGCCACCGATTTCGTCGACCAGACGCGACGGGACGTGGCGGCCTTCCTGCGCGACAAGCCGGCCCCCATCGCCGTCCTTCTGAACGACTGCATCCTGCGCCGGCTGAACAACGACAAGCAGTTGGGCGGCCTGACCGGGCTGTGGACGGCACCCACGGCGGGATTTTCCACCTTCGGGGAGTTGCTGGGCGTCAACATCAACCAGACCCTGAGCGCCCTGGTCTTCTTCGAACAGGCGCCGGGCCAGCCCTTCCACGACGCCATCGTGGACAATTTCCCCATCCACTACGCCAGCTTCGTCAACTACTTCACCTACACGACGCTGAAGCGGGCCGAACTGATGAACAGCCTGCGGTCGGGGATCATCCATCGGCTGATCGACCACTTCAACGCCAGCGCCGGCCTGGGCGAGGCCTTCGACCAGGTGCTGAAGGAGACGCATGAAATCCGGCAGACCATCAACCGCATCCGGGACGTGGTGATGTCCAGCCAGAAGGCGGCGGAGGACAACGCCGACACCAGCACCCTGGCGGCGGAGTTCGGCCGCATGGCCCAGGCCATGACCGGCCTGCGGGACGTGCTGAAGATCATCGACACCATCGCCGGCCAAACCAACCTGCTGGCGCTGAACGCGACCATCGAGGCGGCCCGCGCCGGTGAGGCCGGTCGCGGCTTCGCCGTGGTGGCGACGGAGGTCAAGAAGCTGGCCACCGACACCAAGACCACCCTGGGCAAGACCCAGACCAACATCGCGGGCATGGAAACCAATCTCGCCACGCTGGGGGAACACATCCAGAAGGCGCGCGACCAGTTTGCCAGCGCCCACGACCGCTACCGCGGCGTCTTCGGTCAGATGAACGAGGTGTTCGACAACACCGCGCGGATCGAGCGGACCCTGGAGTCCCTGGGCACGATGGTCGCCAACCAGCAACGCAACATGGATGAGGTGTCGAGCGACATCGCCCTGCTGAACCGTCTGGAATGACGCGCGCCGAATAGGGGCTGGCCGTGGCAGCGCCATTCATCGCATGCCGGGGGCGTGACAGAGACGGCTTGTAAGATGAATAATTTGTACATCTTATTTGCGCGTCCTCATTTCCACCCCCGGTCCGCCCATGCATCCCTATTTGCGCTCGTTCCGCGCCACCCAGCCCGCCCTGCCGCCGGTGGAGCGGATCCGCATCTTCGCGGGGGCCCTGCTGGGCATCCTGCTGACCACGCTGATCAGCCGCTGGTGGCTGGGCGGGAATGTCGAGGGGCTGCCCTACCTGGTGGCGCCCATCGGCGCCTCCAGCGTGCTGGTGTTCGCGGCCCCGGCCACGCCACTGGCCCAACCCTGGGCGGTGTTCGGCGGCAACGTGGTGTCAGGGTTGGCGGGTGTGGCGTGCGCCCGCCTGATCCCGGATCCGGTGATGGCGGGCGCCGCCGCCGTGGCGCTGGCCGTGCTGGGCATGTCGCTGTTGCGCTGCCTGCACCCGCCGGGCGGGGCCGTGGCGCTGACGGCCGTGCTGGGCGGGCCCGTCATCCATGCGGCCGGGGTCGGCTTCGTCTTGGCGCCGGTGGGGGTGAACACGGTGATCCTGATCGCCATGGGCCTGGCCTTCAACAACCTGACCCGCCATCGCTATCCCCACGTCGCGCCGGCCCAGCCCCCCCAGACCGCGCGCAACAGCGCCGGCTACACCATCGAAGACCTGGACCAGGTGCTGGCCCATTATGGGGAGCAGTTGGACGTCGACCGTGACGACCTGGACGCCGTGTTCCGCCAGGTGGAGGCCCGCGCCTACCAGCGCCGGCATGGCGACATCCGCTGCGGCGCCATCCGATCCCGCGTGCCGGTGGCCGTGGGGCCCGAGGACACGGTGGCGACGGTGCGCGGCCTGATGGCCGACTATCACCTGCGCAGCGTGCCGGTAACGGATGAGGGCGGACGCCTGCTGGGCGTCATCCCGCCCCTGCCCGCCACCGTTCCCGCCCGCCAGGGCATCCGCCACCTGGTACAACCGGCCGTGACGGCGCTGGCCACCACGCCGGTGGTCAACATCCTGCCCGCCATGACCGCCGGCGCCCATGAAGCCATGGTGGTGGACGAGGTCGGCCGCCTGGTGGGCATGGTCACCACCGCCGACCTGCTGTCGGCGCTCTATGGCAACGAAGCCATCGCGCTGGCGGGGTAAGTGGCAGACGCTTGCCGGCAGCGTCTTCAGTACAGCCCGCTGGCGAAACCGGCCACCAGCCTGGCCACATCGTCGGGAGCCTCCAGCATCGACAAGTGGCCGATGCCTGCCAGCACATGCAAGGTTGCGCCAGCGATACGGGGAACAAGCGTCGTCTTCAGCAGGTCCACGCTGTCTACGCGATCCAGTTCTCCCGCCACCACAAGGGTGGGGACATTGACCGAACCCACCCAGTCGGAAATATCCTCAAGGCTGGTGGATTGGGGCCATGCCACCTTCGCGGCCGGCGCACCGCGCAGACTGTCTTCGATCACTTGCTCCCTGTCTTCAGGCGCCAGCGCCTTGGCCGTCAATACGTGGTCAATGACCATGCCGACCGTCTCACGGGTGGCGTAGGCACCCGCCATCTGTTCCCGCGCGTCGCCGGGCATGGCCATCGGCTGAGGTGGGGACGGCGCCACGAGCACAAGTCCGGCAAGGCCGGACGGCCGCCGCGACGCCAGCAATTGCGCCACCTTACCACCCATGGAATGGCCAACCAGCACGTATCGTCTAAGGTCCAGCGCCGCGATCACGCCCGCCGCGTCGTCGGCCATATCGGCCAAGGCATAGCCGTCGGATGGGGCGTCGGAGTGTCCCCAGCCCCGGTGATCGAGCGCGACGGTTCTGAAAGACGGCGCCAACCTCGATGTGACGTGGCGCCAGGTGCGCGCTGAACCACCCCAATAGTGCAGAAAGACTAAAGTCGGCTCCCCCCGGCCGATGTCCTCGACATGGAGACGTATCCCGTTCGACGCAATTTTCATGATGTTCCTTCCTTGACGAGCCGCGTCCAGCGGCACTGTCAGGAAGCCTAGAGAATGTCTTGATGATCTATAATCGGCGATATTTTATTAGGATCTGATAGCCAACATATCGAATGAGATGATGTCATGGATCGCCTGACCAGCATGGCGGTTTTCGTCGCCGCGGTGGAGGAAGGCAGCCTCAGCCGGGCGGCCCGGCGTTTCGGCCTTTCCGCCTCGATGGCGGGCAAGCACGTAACGGCAATCGAGGAAGACCTTGGTGTACGCCTGATGCAACGCAGCACGCGGGCGCTGACGCTGACCGACGCGGGCCGGTCCTATTACATCCGGTGCGAGCGGATCTTGCAGGAGTACGAGGATGCCAACCGGGAGGCCATGGATACGCAGCAAAGCGTTCAGGGCGTTCTGCGGATTGCCGCCCCGCAGACGTTTGGCGCAATGCACTTGAGCGGTATCGTCGCCGCGTACCTTGCCCGGTATCCCGATGTCACAGTGGAGACGGTGCTGAGCGATCGTTATGTCGACCTGCTGGCGGAAGGCGTCGACCTGGCCATCCGCATCGGACGCCTGCCTGACTCCGATCTCGTCGTTCGGTACCTGGCGCCCTGCCGCATGGTGTTGTGCGCGGCGCCGGCCTTTCTGCAACGCCATGGCACGCCGTCGACCGTCGAGGATGCGCGCCACGCGCCGCGACTGACCTTCAACAACGCTGTATCGCCCGGGGATTGGACCATCATTACACCAGAGGGTGACCGCCAGGTGATAGACGGCCCCATCCGCTTGGCGGCGAACGACATGCAGATGCTGCTCGCTGCCGCGCTGGCCGGCACGGGCATCGCCTATGGCCCCAGCTTCGTATTCGAGAAACACATCGCCGCCGGCCGCCTGGTCACCCTGCTGCCGGACCATACGACGTCGGAACTGGCCATCCAGGCTGTCTATCCCACGAAGCGGCATGTCTCGCTGAAGCTTCGCCGTTTCCTCGACCTTCTGGTCGACAGCTTCGGCGAATCACCACCTTGGGATGGGCCGCCTTCTGGCGCGACTGTCGGCGGCGCCTAGCGCTGCGCCTTTTCCCGCAGGTCGCGCCATTTATCGACGTTGCGGTTGTGCTCGGCCAGGGTGGCGGCGAAGGCATGGCCGCCGCTGCCGTCGGCGACGAAGTAAAGATCGTCGCTGACCAGCGGGTTGGCCACGGCGCGCAGGGCCTCGCGGCCCGGGTTGGCGATGGGGCCGGCGGGCAGGCCTGTGATCTTGTACGTGTTGTAGGGCGAGTCGACCGCCAGATCGGCATGGGTCAGGGGCCGCCCCAGGGGGCCCGCGCCGTTGGTCAGGATGTAGATGACCGTGGGGTCGGACTGCAGGCGCATGCCCTGCTTCAGGCGGTTGTAGAAAACGGCGGCGATGTGCGGCCGCTCGGCCGGCACGCCCGTTTCCTTCTCGACCAGCGAGGCCAGGGTCACCATCTCCTGCGGCGACTTCAGCGCCACGTCCGGCGCACGGGCCTGCCGAATCTCGTCCACCGTCTTGCGCATGGCGGCCTGCATGCGCTCCACCATCTGCGCCCGGCCGTAGTTCAGCCCGAAGAAATAGGTCTCGGGCAACAGGCTGCCTTCCGCCGGCTTGTCCTTGATGGTGCCGGACAGGGCGGGCTCCGCCTCGATCAACGCCACGATCTGGGCGGAGGTCAGGCCTTCGGGGATGGTCAGCCGATGCACCACGGTCTTGCCGCTGCGCAGCAGGGCGACCGTGTCCTTCAGCGAGACATGGGCGGGGAAGGCGTATTCGCCGGGCTTCAGCACCTGGCTGCCCATGCCCAGCGCGCTGCTGATGCGTACGGCGGCGATGAAGTCGATGTCGCCGCGCACCACGCCGGCCTCCGCCAGCGTCTGTCCCATGGCTTGCAGGCCGCCCCGCGACGAGACGACGACGATGCTGTCCTGGGCCAGCGGACCCGGATCGACATAGCGGTGATAGCCCACCCAGGCCAACGCGGCGGCCACCAGAATCGCCAAGGCCGCCGCCTTCAAGAGACGGCGGCCCAGTGAAGACGCGGGCCGGGATTGAGGTCCCGGGGCCGGAACCTTGTCGGTCACGAGCCGGTGTATTCCTTGACGATCAGCGAGGCGTTGGTGCCGCCGAACCCGAAGGAGTTCGACAGGGCCGCGCGCACACGACGCTTCTTGGACTTGTGCGGCACCAGGTCGACACCGGCGCACTCGTCGGACGGATTGTCCAGGTTCAGCGTCGGCGGCACTTCCTGGTCGCGGATGGCGAGCACGGAGAAGATGGCCTCGATGGCGCCGGCCGCCCCCAGCAGGTGGCCGGTGGCCGACTTGGTGGAGGACATGGAGGCGGTGTTCAGCGCATCGCCGAACAGGCGCTTCACGGCGCCCAGCTCGATCAGGTCGCCCAGGGGCGTGGAGGTGCCATGGGCGTTGACGTAGTCGATGTCGGCCGGGGTCATGCCGGCGCGCTTCAGCGCCATGGCCATGGAGCGATAGCCGCCGTTGCCATCATCCGCCGGGGCGGTGATGTGGTGGGCGTCGCCCGACAGGCCATAGCCCACGACCTCGGCGTAAATCTTGGCGCCGCGGGCCTTGGCGTGCTCCAGCTCTTCCAGGACGACGACGCCGGCGCCCTCGCCCATGACGAAGCCGTCACGGTCCTTGTCATAGGGGCGGGAGGCCTTCTCCGGCGTCTCGTTGAAGCCGGTGGACAGCGCGCGGGCGGCGGCGAAGCCGGCCACGCCCAGACGGTTGATGGCGGCTTCGGCGCCGCCGGCGACCATGACGTCGCAGTCATCCCACATGATCAGACGGGCGGCGTCGCCAATGGCGTGCGCGCCGGTGGAGCAGGCGGTGACGGCGGAATGGTTCGGCCCCTTGAAGCCGTGGATGATCGACACATGGCCGGAAACCAGGTTGATCAGGGCCGACGGAATGAAGAAGGGGGAGATGCGGCGCGGGCCCTTCTCGGCCAGCAGCAGCGACGTTTCATAGATGGAGGACAGGCCGCCGATGCCGGAGCCGATCATGACGCCGGTGCGCTCACGATCCTCCTCGGTCTGCGGTTCCCAGCCGCTGTCCTTCACCGCCTCGGCCGCCGCGGCGATGCCGTAGATGATGAAGTCATCCATCTTCTTCTGGTCCTTGGTCGGGACCGTCAGATCAGGATTGAAGGTGCCGTTCGTGCCGTCGCCCCGGGGAACCAGGCCGCCGACCTTGGCCGGCAGGTCGGACACGTCGAAGGTGTCGATGGCGCGGATGCCCGACTTGCCGTCGAGCAGCTGTTTCCACGAGTGCTCAACGCCCGTGCCGAGAGGGGTTACCAACCCGAGACCGGTGATGACGACGCGACGCATGGGTCAGACCTGTACTTAGTTCCAGATGAAGCAAGGGCCTGGAATTGCATGTCATGGGATCCATCACGGATCCGGCGCCTCCAAAGGCCCTGAAAACCAGCAAGCGCTTTATCGGTTCCAGGCGCCGCGCCAGCGCGGTAAGGGCAGCGCGGCGCCTGAATCCCGGGAAAGCGGGGATTAGCCCTGCTTGCTGGAAATGAAGTCGATGGCGTCCTTCACGGTCAGGATCTTCTCCGCCGCGTCGTCCGGGATCTCGATCCCGAACTCTTCCTCGAAGGCCATGACGAGTTCAACGGTGTCGAGGCTGTCGGCACCCAGATCGTCGATGAAGCTGGCGGTGTCGGTGACCTTGCCCTCTTCCACACCCAGGTGCTCGACGACGATCTTCTTCACCCGTTCGGCGATGTCGCTCATTTCCTATACCTTCCCGAATTTCAATGTTGGGGTTGTTTACTGACTTGTCTGATCGGCGGGGCACGTCCGTCAGGACGAATTCGAGCGCCCATCCTTTGGAAAAGTGCCGTCAGATACCACAGGTAGCCGCGTCTTGCCTAGCGCCCGCAGGAACTGGGACACCCACAAAGGGGTACACCCTCGCCAAGATTGGGCTCCGGCGATACTTAGGGGCGTTCCGTGAAAGGACAAGCCCCCAAGATCGACAGAACCCGATCAGATCATGGCCATGCCGCCGTTGACGTGCAGTGTCTGGCCGGTGACGTAGCCGGCCTCGGTGGAGGCCAGGTAGAGCACGGCGGAGGCGATTTCGTCCGGCGTGCCCAGGCGACCGGCCGGCACGCCGGCGGTCAGCTTTTCCTTCTGCGCGTCGGGCAGCACGTCGGTCATCGCGGTGGCGATGAAACCGGGCGCCACGCAGTTGGCGGTGATGTTGCGCGAGGCGACCTCGGCGGCCAGCGCCTTGGTCATGCCGATCATGCCGGCCTTGCTGGCGGCATAGTTGACCTGGCCCGGGTTGCCGGTGACGCCGACGATGGAGGTGATGCCGATGATGCGGCCCCAGCGGCGCTTCATCATGCCCTTCACCAGGGCGCGCGACAGGCGGAAGGCCGCGGTCAGGTTCACGTCGATGACCGACGCCCAGTCCTCATCCTTCATGCGCAGGATCAGACCGTCGCGCGTCAGGCCGGCGTTGTTCACCAGGATGTCCACCTGGCCCAGCTTGGCCTCCGCGTCCTTGGCCAGGGCCTCCACGGCCTCCGGATCGGACAGGTTGGCGGGAACGACCACGGCGCGGTCGCCCAACTCGGCGGCCAGGGCCTCCAGGGCCTCGACCTTGGTGCCGGACAGGGCGACGGTGGCGCCGGCCTGGTGCAGGGTACGGGCGATCGCGGCACCGATGCCGCCCGAGGCGCCCGTGACAAGCGCGGTCTTGCCGGTCAAATCGAACATGGGATGGTCCCTATCGTTCTTGCGGGGTTTGTCCGTTCAGGCCTTGAGGAAGGCGTCGATGTCGGCGGGCAGGCCCAGCGACACGGCGGTCATGTCTTTATCGATACGCTTGGCCATGCCGGCCAGCACCTTGCCGGCGCCCAGCTCCACCAACTGCTCCACGCCCTGTTCCTTCATGAACAGCACGCTTTCGCGCCAGCGCACCGACCCGGTGACCTGTTCCACCAGCAGGCGGCGGATCTCGGCGGGATCGGTGACGGTGCTGGCGATGACGTTGGCCACCAGCGGCACCCGCGGCGCCTGGATGGCGGTGCCGGCCAGGGCCTCGGCCATGGCGTCGGCGGCCGGCTGCATCAGCGGGCAATGGAAGGGGGCGGACACCGGCAGCAGCACGGCGCGCTTGAAGCCCCGCTCGGCGGCGATGGCGATGGCGCGCTCCACGGCGGTCTTGTGACCGCTGATCACCACCTGGCCGGGGGCGTTGTCGTTGGCGGCGGTGCAGACCTCACCCTGGGCGGCATCCTGGGCGATGGCGCGGGCGGCCTCGAAATCGGCGCCGATGATGGCGGCCATGGCGCCCACGCCCACGGGAACGGCGCGCTGCATGCTCTGCCCGCGCAGCTTCAGCAGTCGGGCGGTATCGGCCAGGGTCAGGGCCCCGGCGGCGCAGAGGGCGGAGTACTCACCCAGCGAGTGGCCGGCGACGAAGCGGGCGGCCTTGGCCAGGTCCAGCCCGCCGTCCTTCTCCAGCACCCGGGCCACTGCCACGGACACGGCCATCAGGGCCGGCTGGGCGTTCTCGGTCAGGGTCAGCTCATCCAGCGGACCCTCGAACATCAGGGCGGACAGCTTCTGCTTCAGCGCCTCATCCACCTCGCCGAAGACGTCGCGGGCGGTGGCGAAGGCATCGGCCAAATCCCGGCCCATACCGACGGCCTGGCTGCCTTGGCCGGGAAACACGAAAGCGCGAATCATAGGCGAATACCCTGGAGATCGTTCCGGTGCGATGCCCCTTCCCCCTCATACGGGCCATGACGGAAAACCCCGCCGCAGCCTGAAATGGGCACCGCAAGTCGCGCCATGCATACCGCCTGCGATCAATCTGTCAATCATCATTACTGCGAACGCCCCCCGGTTAACGTGGGCTGCGCCTGGGTTTTTCGCGTCGTCAGGCGGCTGTCCCCATGCCGCTAGGCCGCTGTCCAGGGTATGAAGGGGCGCCCGTGACCCTCCGGCGTCTCGGGGTTCAGGAAGACCGCCAGCGCCTCGGGCGTCACGTCGGCCTCCGCCGTGAGGCGGCGCGCCAGTTCGGTCGCGGCGGCGCGTAGGCGCCCCGGCGGGCGGTCCAGCCAATAGCTGGTGGGGTTCAGGGCCGTGCGCGGGTCCACCCGCACCACCCGGCCGCCGTGGATCTGGGCCTGCGCCAGGGGCGGCCGCGCCAGCGCGATGCCAAGCCCGCAGGCGCAAGCGTCCAGCACCAGATTGTAATCCTCGAACCGGCGATCCTGCGGGCGGGGCTTGTAGTCCAGGCCGCGGGCGGCGAACCAGGCGCGCCAGCCGGTCGCGTCGGAGTTGTGGATCAGGGGGAAGGCCAACAGCCGCTCAGGATCGCCCAGCCCCACAGCCGCCGCCAGGTCCGGCGACGCCAAAGGGTAGCACCATTCCTCGAACAGTTTCAGCGACACCCGGCCCGGCATGGCGCCCCAGCCGCAGCGGATGGCCAGATCCATGCCCTCGTCCGCCAGATCCAGGGGGCGATGGTCCACCGACAGCAGGATGCGCAGGGCGCCGCCAGGATCCGAGTCCCGCCCCTCCAGCATCGCCAGGCGGGGCATGAGCCACAGCCCGCAGACCGAGGGCAGCGAGGTCAGCCGCACCACCGCCGTGCCCCTGGGCTCCGTCCAGCGGTTGGAGGTGTCGGCGATGAGGGCGAAGGCCTCGCTGGTGCGCTGGAACAGCCGCTGGCCGTCCGGCGTCATCGCCACGCCCCGCGCCTGGCGGTGGAACAGGCGCAAACCCAGCCATTGCTCCAGCTTGGCGATCTGTCGGCTGACGGCGCCGTGGGTGACGTTCAGGGTGTCCGCCGCGGCGGAAAAGCTGCCGGTGCGGGCGGCGGCCTCGAAAGCGCGCAGGGCGTCCAGGGGCGGCAGGGGCTGTGAGCTGTGATCCATGCTCACAGTTGGCTGCTGATTTCATCGATTGTCAATCAGCTGGGGCCGGCGCGTACTGCATCCTCTATCGCCCCCTGTCCGGAAATCCGCGATGTCCTCCCCGCCGCTCGCCCCCACCTGCGACTCCGCCGCCGCCATCGGCATGTCCCCCGCCAAGGAGAGCCGGCTGGACGGCGGCACCTTGGCCATCGTCGTGGTCACCGTCATCATCTGGGCATCGGCCTTCGCGGCCATTCGCGCCGGGCTCCAGGCCTTCGGCCCGCTGGAATTGGGGGCGGCGCGCTTCTCCATCGCGGCGGTGCCGGCGGGGCTCTACCTGCTGATGAGCCGGCCCGCCCTGCCCCGCCTGGCCGAGGTGTGGCGCTTCGCCGCCGGCGGCCTGCTGTTCGTGGCGCTCTACACCGCCCTGCTGAACCTGGGGGAGCGCACGGTGCCCGCCGGCGCCGCCGCCTTCATCATCAACATCAATCCCATCATCACCGCCGTGCTCGCCTCCTTCCTGTTGGGGGAGCGATTCGGACGCTGGGGTTGGGTCGGCACCGCCGTATCCTTCAGCGGCATCGGCTTGATCGCCCTGAACGAAGCCATAGGGAATGGAGCGGCGGGCGGCGGAGCCGGCCTGCGGCTGGGCTGGGGTGCCCTGCTGGTGCTGGGCGCGGCCCTCTGCAACTCCATCACCACCGTGGTGCAAAAACCCCTGTTCGCCCGGCACAAGGCCCTGACCGTATCGGCCAGCAACATGGTGATCGGCGCCCTGGCCCTGTCGCCCTGGCTGCCGGGTGCCTATGCCCAGGCGCAGGCGGCCCCGGTGCCCGGCCTGATGGCGGCCCTGTACTTGGGCATCATGCCCAGCCTGGTCGCCTATGCCACGTGGAGCGTGGTGCTCTCGCGCATGCCCGCCGCCCGCGCCAGCAACTTCCTGTACTGCGCCCCGCCCCTGGCCATGCTGCTGGGCTATCTCTGGCTGGGGGAGGTGCCGACCGTGATGGGCATCATCGGTGGCCTGATGGCGCTGGGCGGCGTTGCCGTCGTGAACCTTAAGCGTTGAGGCATCTGCCTTAAGGACAAGGGGAATTTCGTTTCGGCGACGCGGGGGCTTGGGTAGCATATCCCGCCACGCCGCCCCCGTCTGCCGTCCCCCCATGCCGCTTCCCAGGCCCCGGTTCATCCTGGCCGCCCTGTTCCTGATCTGCGCCGGCGCCGCGGCGGCAAGCCTGTTGCCGTCCCGCCCCGTGCCCATTTCGACCCCTTTGCCCGCCTATTTGCCCGCCCCTTTGCCCAACGACATCTATGTCTGGCAACGGGCCTGGACGCCCGCCTTGGGCCAGGCCATGGACCTGGCGGCCCCCGACATCGCCGCCTGGCGCATCCTGGCGGCGGAGGTGTCAGCGGACGGCCAGATCGCCCCGGCGCTGGCGAACGATGGGCGACTGGAGGCGCTGCGGGCGCATCTCGCGGGGCGGCCGGTCATTCTGGTGGTGCGCATCGACGGCCGGTTGAGTGATGCCGATCCCGCCCCCCTGGTGGCGGCGGCCCTGGCGCCGCTGGATCGCTGGCACCAGGCCGGGGTTGCGGTGGCGGGGCTGGAGATCGATCACGATTGCCCCACCTCCCGCCTGCCCTTCTACGCCCGTTTCCTGACGGACCTGCGCGCGATTAACGGAGAGGGGGCTGACCGGCACACGCCTGTCCATCACCGCCCTGCCCACCTGGCTGGCGGCCCCGGCCCTGGCTGAGGTGGTGGCGGTGCCGGATGAGGTGGTGCTGCAGGTCCACGCCGTGGCCGCCCCCACCGACGGGCTGTTCAACCCGGCCCAGGCCGGCCGTTGGGTTGCCGCCTATGCCCGGCGCTTCCACACCCCGTTCCGTGTGGCCCTGCCCGACTATGGCGCGCGGGTCAGTTGGGACGCCGACGACAGCCTGGCGACGGTGGAGGGCGAAACGCCCCTGCTGGCCGGCGGCGCGCATGCCAATGAGCTGATGGCCAAGCCCATGGACGTGGCGGCTTTCTTGAGGGATCTGCGCGCCCAGGCGCCGGCCACGCTCAAGGGCATCGCCTGGTTCCGCCTGCCTACCGCCGAGGACCGCCGCGCCTGGTCGCTGGCCACCTGGGCGGCCGTCGCACGCGGGGACGTTCCCGTTGGTCATCTCACGGCGGTGACACGGCCCACGACCACGCCCGGTCTGTCCACCCTGGTGTTGGTCAATGAGGGCGCCGCCGATGCCGAGCTGCCATCCGGCCTGGACCTGCCCGCCGGCTGCCCCTTGGGCGACGGTGCCAACGGTTATGCCCGCGATCCCCTGCCCCCCAAACGGCGCCCCGCCTGGTGCGCCTGTCCCCCGGCCTGCTGCACCCCGGCGACCAGCGGTCCGTCGGCTGGATGCGGTGCCCCGACTCCCCCTCGCCCCCGGTGATCCATGTCCGCCCATAAGCGCCGCGCCCTTGCCCTGTCCGTCCTGCTGCTGACCGGCGCCGCCGGCATCGCCATCGCCTGCGGACCGGACTTTCCCTGGCAGTTGCTGAACCGCCGCGAGGTGACCCTGGCGGAGACGCCGGCCAACCCCTTCGCCTGGGAGGCGGCACATCTGGTGCCCGCGCCCACCGACACGATGAAGGCGGTGGAGAACCGCTGGGCGACCGACGACACGCGCGCCAAGCTGCGTATCGATGCCGAAACGACGGGCCTGAGCCCGGAAGCGGCCAGCCTGATCAGCGCGATGCGCGCGGCCGGCGACGGCGACAAGGCCTACGCCTTGGGGGAGAAGCTGCCGGCCGCCGTGCGCCTCTACACCGCCGCCGCCGTGGATTATCAGGCCGGCCGGCTGGACCAGGCCGCCGCCCGCTTCCAGGCGGTGCTGGACCTGCCGGCGGCGGAGGCGTCCCCCCGTGCCGTCTGGGCCGCCTATATGCTGGGTCGCGTGGCAGCCCAGCGCGACCAGGCGGACGCCGCAGCTGCCGCCTTCGCCAAGGCCCGTAGCCTGGCCCAAGGTGGCGCCCCCGATCCATTGGGCCTGGGCGTCGCCAGCCTGGGAGAAGAGGCACGTGTGCGCCTGGCGCAGGCGGGGCTGTCCCTGGTGACGACGGCGGAGACGGACGACGACACGGTAGCAGGCAGCCTGCCGGCCACCCTGCGGTTGGAGGCGACTGGACCACTCAACGTACCGGCGCTTGCGGAGGCTGTGGCGCTGTATGCCCAACAGGCTGCGCACGGTTCCTACCTGGGTGTAGCATCCCTAAACATCATCGCGAATCATTTGCTTGGTAGTGACGATCTTTTGGACGCAACGGTCACCGATTCTCTACTTCAGCAGCTCTTGGCCGTCCATGTCTTGGCCTTTGAAGACGATAGACGCCGATTACACGTTTTACACACGGCCAATGACCCCGCTCCCTATACCCCCCATTTAGTTTGGCTAAGCAGCGCACTTCACATGGCCCATATCGGCGAACCCGATGGTCCTGTGCCCGCAGCCGCCGATCGATTGGCGGCACTTGCTTATCGTCGAGGTGATTACGAGGCGGCGGCCCGTCTGGCGGCCATGAAGCCCGGCCCTCTTTCCAGTTGGGTCCAGGCCAAGCTGGCCCTGCAAAGGGGCGACCTGGCGCAGGCGGCCAAGTTCTATGCCGAGGCGGCGGCCGCCTTCCCCGCCACCGGCGACGGTCCCCAGGGGAGCGCCCTGCCGGTGGCCGAGCGCAACCGCGCACTCGGCGAAAGCAGCGTGGTGGCCCTGGCGCGGGGCGAATACGTGGCGGCGCTGGATCAGTTGATGCCGGTGGCCGACACCTATTGGGGCGACGTGGTGCATATCGCGGAGCGCGTGCTGACCGTCGATGAGTTGAAGGCCTATGTCGACGCCAAGGTGCCCGCCAGCGTCGTTGCCAACTGGACGCAGCACGTCGACAACAAGCAATGGCCCAATACCCTGCTGGACACCATGGGCGTGGGCTATAAGTATGATGAGGAGGCTGACCGGCTGCGCTACCAAGGTGCGCCCCTGGCGTTGCGCAGCCTGCTTGCCCGCCGCCTGATGCGGGCGGGCCGGGGCAAGGAGGCGTTGGCCTACTATCACAATCCGGCCGTGGCCAAGGATGCGCGTGCCTACCTGGACGCCTTGGACACCGCCGGCAGCGCCTGGTGGGGGGCCAGCCGCGCCCGTGCCTGGTTCCAGGCGGCGCAATTGACCCGAACGAAGGGCATGGAGATCATGGGGACGGAGGGCGTGCCGGATGAGGCCGCCCTGCAAGGGGCCTATGACGTCGGCATCGGCCAAGCCACTCTGCCGCCCGGCGGGGCCCCCTACGTGACGGATGGGGAGCGCAAGCGCTTCGCCGACAGCGCGCCGCAACCCGACCAGCGCTTCCATTATCGCTTCATAGCCACTGATGCCGCCGAGCATGCGGCCGACCAGTTGCCGCACACCAGCCAAGCCTATGCGGCGACCCTATGTTGGGCGGTCAATTATGCCACGGATCAGATGATCGGCACCTGGACCGACGATCCCGGCACCATCCAGGATCCTTATTGGCAATCGGTCGTCCGCCGCATCATCGAGCGTGACAAGCAGGCAAAAGGCCGGGCGGCCGCGCTTTACGACCGGTACATCAAGACCGGTCCGCACCAACCCTGGGCCAACCATTTCGGCCACGCCTGCCCGGCGCCGGATTTCGACGCCGCCGCCAAGGAATGGTGGCAGGCGCCGGCCCGGCAAGCGCACCGCTGGATCCGGCAGAATCATCCCAAGGCCCTGGCGGGCGGGGCGGCGGTCCTGGCCGTTTTGGCGGCCGGAACCGCCCTGCTGCTGGTCCGCCGCCGGCGCGCGCCCAAAAACGTCAGCTGAGGAAGTAGTCCAGCTCCTTGCCCTTGTCTCCGGACAGGTAGGCGTCCTGCCAATGATCGTTGGTGGACAGGAAGCCGCCCTGCGGGCTGCTGGGAGCCGGTTGGCCTTTCAGCAGGGCGTCGCGCTCCCGCTCTTCCAGGATGGCGCGCTGGCGGTAGTGTTCATAAACGTCCAGGACATGGACGGCATAGGCCTGGGCCAGCGGCTGGTTGCCTTGGATGATCAGAAGGTTGTCGTCGTTGGCGTAGGAGGCCTTGTAGCCCAGGTTGTGGCTGCCGGTGACGACGACGCAGTTGGGGGAGAAGGGGTCGATCACCACGATCTTGTCATGGATGATGGCGGCACCGGCGGTCAGCAGCTCCGGCTGCAAGTCGCCCGTGGGCGTGTCGATGGCGGCGGCGCGCACCACCAGCACCTGCGGCGCGTCCTTGGGCGCGTAGACGGAGGGCTTGGGGATCTTGGTGCCCTGGGCATCCGTATCGTCGCCCGTGTCATCGCCGCCATTGGCGTCCCCCTCGATGGGCAAGGCCTGGGGGCTGCTGACGGCGCCCATGACCATCAGGTCGGGCCGCTGCTTGCCCAGGTCCACCGCCGCCTCGATGATGCTCTGCTTGCCCTCGACGGAGGGGTAGAAAGTCAGGAACAGGATGGCGTGTTGCGCCTGGTCCATCAGTTGGAACACATCGGCCAGATCCGGCGGCGTGGCCGCGGTCTTGGTCGTGGCCAGCGTGGTGGGCGCGCACCACACCCGGGGGTTGGCGTCCGGTTGTGGATAGGCATGGCCATCCGCCCGGCGCAGGGGCTTTTGCTGGACATTATGGTTGGGGGCGCCGGTGTCGGCCTGCACCGGGAAGCTGGCCGTGTCCGTCTTCAGCCGGTTCCAGTAATCCAGATAGGCCTGCGCCAGGGCGGCGTCCTGGGTGGTGATGGTGTTGTTGGACTGCGTGCACAGGCCCGTGGGCGTCCAGTTGGTACTGCCGGTCAGCAGGGCCAACGGCGTGTCATTCCCGTCCGTGCGCACCAGGAATTTGTTATGGCCGATATGGGCGCTGTTGTTGAACAGCCGGTCGATGACCTCGTTCGCCGTGCCGTGCAGGGCTTGGCGGGCCGCCTGGTTGGTGCGGTCCCAGGCGGGGTTGGTCTTGGTCCCCTCCCCCGCCGTGGACAGGATCAGGTGCAGCCGGCCGCCCAGGCCGGTCAGGCCGGCCACCAGTTCCGGGTCCGACAGCTCATACAGGGCGGCATAGACCTTGTCGGCCGGCCCCACCTGGCCCAGGAAGTCGGTCAGGGTGGGCAGCACGTCGCCGGTCAGGAAGGTGCGGATGGCATTGCCCGGCTGACGCACCTGATCCAGCACATAGCCCTTGCTGGGCGCCTGGCCGGCGGGGGTGTGCAATTGCTGGCGCAGGTTCTGCGTCGACAGGATGCCGTTGGTGAAGACGGCGGTGAAAGCGCCATAGGTCCAGGTGACGGTGATGGCGTTGGTCTCCACCGCGTCGCCGCAGATAAACAGCGGCCGGGGCGCGCCGGTGTAGGCGCCGGGCTGGGCGCTGCTGAAGGTCTCCGTCCGCTTGATCCAGTTGGCGACCGCCTCCCGCCCCGGCGCCGCGTAGCCCACCGGGATGATCTCGTAATGGCAGGTGAAGGGCTGGCGCACCGACAGGCTGTCGCGGCTGCGCCGCAGGGTCAGGTCGCGCCAGGAGAATTTCTGGATGGGCCAGACGCTGCTGTCCTGCTGTTGCCAATTGGGATTGGACTGGTCCTTGAACGCCACCCAGGTGGGCAGCAGGCGGCGCTCGCCATCCTCATGCACGCGCACGATCATGAAACCCAGCAGGCCGTCGATGCGGGCTGTCAGACGCCCAAAGGGACGCCACGCCAGGTAGGCCACTTCATTGTTGCACCAGGCGCGCGCGGGAACCTGAGACATGACCCACCTCCATCATGACGGAAGGGGGCATGGTGCGCCCGGAATGTGACGGCCGCGACCATAGCGTGCATATCTGCCGATGTACTTCCTTGGGTGAAGCCACCTCCGTCCCCTTCCGGACGCACCGGCATCGCCCTCTGAACTTTCCTTCCTGCGACGGCCGCCGACAGGATAGTCTGCGGCCTGTGCCCCCCTGGGAGCCAAAGATCGCGACGGGAAGAAAGATGAACCGCAACCAGCGCCGCCTGGACAAGAAGCAGGGCGCACCCGCCACACCGGCGGCGGCGCAACTGCTGTTCAGCCAGGCGACGCAGCATCACCAGGCCGGCCGCCTGGCGGAGGCGGAGGCGGCCTATAGGCAGGTGTTGGCCCAAGCCCCCCGCCATGCGGACGCGCTGTACCTGCTGGGCATGGTGCATCACCAGACCGGCCGGCACGAGGCCGCCGCCGACCTGTTGGCCAAGGCCGTGGCCTTCCAGGGCGACGCCGCCCACATGCAGGCCGCCCTGGGCACCGTGCTGCTGACCCTGCGCCGTCCCGCCGACGCCCTGGCCCCGCTACAACGGGCCCTGACCCTGAAGCCGGATCAGGCGGAAACGCGGAACACCCTGGGCAACGCGCTGAAGGATCTGGGCCGCCCGGACGAGGCCACGACACACTATGGCCAGGCCATCGCGCTGAAGCCAGACTATGCCAACGCCCATAATGGACTGGGATCGGCCCGCCAGGCCCAAGGCCGCCTGGAGGAGGCCGCCGGCCATTACCGCCGCGCCCTGGCCCTCAACCCCGGCCTGGTCCTGGCCCGGGTCAACCTGGGCAAGACCCTGAAAGACTTGGGCGACCTGGCTGGAGCGGAGGCGGAGCTGCGCCAGGCCCTGGCGCTGGACGCCACCCACGCCGATGCGCTGAACAACCTGGGGGCCGTGTTGCAGGCGCAAGATCGGACGGCGGAGGCCACGGCATGCCTGCGCCAGGCGGCGGCCCTGGCCCCTGCCGACGCCGACGCACATCTGAACCTGGCCCGCCTGCTGGCCAGCGACCTGCTGATGCGCGACCCGGCCCTGGTGCGCGAGGCGTTGTCCCATGCCGAGCGGGCGCTGGCCCTGCGCCCCGGCCACGCCGCCACGCTGGACACCCTGGGCACCTTGTTGCAGCGCTTGGGCCGCCTGTCGGAGGCGGAACGCCATTTCCGCGCGGCCCTGGCCCTGGCGCCCCAAGACGCGGGCATCCTCCACAACCTGGCCACCACGGTGCAGGCGCTGGCCCGCCAGGATGAGGCGGAGGCGCTGTACCGTCGCGCGCTGGACGCCGATCCGGACCATGCCGACGCCCGCTTCTGCCTGGGCACCACCCGCCTGGCCGCCGGCGACCTCGCCAGCGGCTGGCCGGGGTACGAGGCCCGCTGGCGAGGACGGCAGTTGGCGCCCTTCTGGCGCCCTTTCCCCGCGCCGCAGTGGCGGGGCGAGGGATTGGCGGGCAAGCGCCTGCTGGTATGGGGTGAACAGGGCCTGGGCGATGAGATCCTGTTCGCCAGCCTGCTGCCCGACCTGCACCGGCGGGTGACGGCGGAGGGCGGGCAACTGGTCGTGGAGTGCGCGCCCCGCCTGGTGGGGCTGTTCGGCCGCGCCCTGCCGGGCGTGGTGGTCCGCGCGGCGACCTCCGGCCCCGGCGCCCCCACGCTGTCGGACATGGACTTTCACCTGCCCATGGGCAGTCTGCCCGGATTGCTGCGCCCCGGCCTGGGCGATTGGCACGGCGGCGCGCCCTTCCTGACGCCCAGGGACGATCTGGCCGCCCTCTGGCAGAGCCGGCTGGACCAATTGGGCCCGGGCCTGCGCGTCGGCATCAGCTGGCGCAGCGGCATCCGCCGTGGCGACCGCGACGGCGCCTATACGACCCTGGCGGACTACGCCCCGGTGCTGACCCTGCCCGGCCTCATCCCCGTCACCCTGCAATACAGCGCGTCCGAGGAGGAGATCCGGCCGGTGGAACAGACGCTGGGCGTCACCCTGCACCGCTGGCCGGACCTGGACCTGCGGGATGATATGGAGGGGGTGGCGGCCCTGATGGCAGGGCTGGACCTGGTCATCACCGCCCCCACCGCGGTGGGGGAGATGGCGGGGGCGCTGGGGGTGCCGTGCTGGCGCCTGGGCACCGATCATGACTGGTCCATGCTGGGCACCGGGGCGCGGCCGTGGTTCAATGCCATGGCGGTCATTCCGGCCGCCCCGCAGGGTCCGACGGTGCCGGGCTGCGTGGCCCTGGCGGCGCAACGCCTGCTGACCCTGGCGGGCGCGCGGGGCGACTACCTTTTCCCTTGCCCGCCGCTCGAGCTTCCTATATAAGCCCGCGCTTCAACCGCTCCTTGCCGGTGCCTTTGCCATGGCGCCGGCTAGGTCCGTGCGGCTGACCCACCCCTTGGCCCTCGGAATGATCCGATGTCCCGGACGGGCACAGCGGCGGACCACGTAACAGCCATGAGGAGTATCAAATGGCTTTGTATGAGACCGTGCTGATCGCACGGCAGGACATCACGTCCGCCCAGGTGGAAGGCCTGACCGAAACCTTCACCGGTATCCTGAAGGAAAACGGTGGCCAGGTTGCCAAGGTCGAGCAGTGGGGTCTGAAGACCCTCACCTACAAGATCAAGAAGAACCGCAAGGGCCACTACGTCTACTTCGCCCACGACTCCGCCCCGGCCGCCGTCGCCGAGATGGAGCGTAACATGGGCCTGAACGAAGACGTCCTGCGCTTCATGACCACCCGCATCGAGAAGATCGAGGAAGGTCAGACCGCGATGCTGTCCAACAAGGGCGATCGTGGTGAGCGCGGCGAACGCGGTGAGCGTGGCGATCGCGGTCCGCGTCGCTTCGAGGACCGTGGCGAGCGCGGTGACCGTGGCGATCGCGGCCCCCGTCCGCCCCGCCGCATGGAAGCCTCTTCTGAAGGAGACCGGGCATGAGCTTCGGCACCCAGGGTAACGCCGGCGCGCCGCGTCCGGCCGGTGGCGGCGGTGGCCGTCGTCCGTTCTTCCGTCGTCGCAAGACCTGCCCCTTCTCCGGTCCGAACGCTCCGGCGATCGACTACAAGGATGTGAAGCTGCTGTCGCGCTTCATCTCCGAGCGGGGCAAGATCGTCCCGAGCCGCATCACCGCGGTTTCGGCCAAGAAGCAGCGTGAGCTGGCCCGCGCCATTAAGCGCGCCCGCTTCCTCGCCCTGCTGCCTTACATTGTGAAGTAAGGAGTAGGAACGATGGAAGTTATTCTGCTGGAGCGTGTCGAGAAGCTCGGCCGCATGGGCGAAGTGGTCACGGTGAAGCCCGGCTTCGCCCGCAACTACCTGTTGCCCCAGAAGAAGGCCCTGCGCGCCTCCAAGGACAACCTGGCTTTCTTCGAGAGCCAGAAGGCCAAGCTGGAAGCGCAGAACGCCGAGCGCAAGGTCGAGGCCGAGAAGGTCGCGTCCAAGATCAGCGACCTGTCGGTCATCATCATCCGCCAGTCTGCCGAAACCGGCATTCTGTACGGTTCGGTGAGCGCCCGTGACGTTGCCGAGGCGGTCACCGCCGCCGGCACCGCCGTCGAGCGCAGCCAGGTCGCCATCGACACCCCGATCAAGACCCTGGGCCTGTTCAAGGTCCGTCTGGTCCTGCATCCGGAAGTGTCGGTGAGCATCACCGTGAACGTCGCCCGTACCACCGAAGAAGCCGGCCTGCAGGCCGCTCGCGGTGGCATGGTCGCCGGTCAGCGTGATGAGGACGAGGACGAAGAGGTGGTGGAAGCCGCCGACGAGGCCACGGAAGAGACCGAGGCCTGATCCTTCCTCGGATCGCTTAAGTAACGAAACGGCGCGGTTCTTCGGGACCGCGCCGTTTTGCTTTGGCGCTTACGCCCATCACCGTCTAGCCTGCGGAAAACTCCGACTGGGGAAGCGAGTTATGGCGGTGGAAGCGGGCGGATTGCGGCAGGCGGCCAAATGGGTGGCCATCATCGGCTTGGCGGGTAACCACGTCCTGGCCTATCAGCAGGCGGTGGACCGCATCCGCGCGCCCTCCCGCGCGCTGGCGGACATGGCGGGGGCCATCGGCCAGATCTTCGGCCAGTCCCCGGACCGCTTCAAGGCCGGCGATCTCAGCCTAAGCGACAAGATCGACCTGTTCGTGAACCCCTACACCTCGGTGCGCGACATGGCGCATTGGGAGGGGCTGAACCATCTGCTGTTCTGGCCGGGCCTGGCGGCGCTGGCGCTGTTCCTGATCCTGACCTTCGGCGGCCGGCGGGCGTGACGGCCGCCCCGTCCGGCCGGGGCCCCCTCAAATGACCGGGTAAGGGACAATGCCGCGACAGTGCGCCTCTATCGCCCTGGTACTCCTGGCGCTGTTGATAGGGTGGCCGGCGCGGGCAACCGTGCCGCCGGTCCCGCCGGCCGCCTACATCACGCTCAGCCCCCAGGGCGCCAGCTTGCGCGCCACCTACCGCCTGGACACCCCTGTCACACGCCTGAGCCTGGGCGAAGGTCCGGTCGCCTGGCGGAATCCGGTATGGCGGATGGAAACCCCCGGCCTGGTTCTGCAGAACCAGGAAGTGCGGGCGGCGGATGGTCGAGCCTTCAAGGAATTCAGCCTGCTGATCGATGAGGATAAGCGCTTCGTCGACCGCACCTATCCAGTGATGCTGCGGCTGGGGCCGCAAGGGTTTCTGGTCTATGGGCCTTTCCTGCTGGTGCGCTCAGACAGCTTGGCGACCGGCTTGAGCCAGGGTGCCGTCGCCACCGAACCGGCGGGTGGCCGCGCCTTGGAGGGGTATTTCTTCGTCGGCCCGGCGGGTTACGTCAGGCCCATTGACGCGGCCCGTCCGGGCCTGGGGCGTATCGTGGCGCGGCCGGACCTGCCCGCCACCTGGCGGGATGAGGTGGCGCCCGGCCTGGCCCGCGCCTTGGCCTATTATCGGGCGCGCCTGCCGCCGCGCGGCAATACCGTCTCCCCCATCATCGTCTATCAGGATCAGCCGGCCCCCTTCCTGCGGGGCAGCGTCACCGGTGGCGGCATGATGCTGCTGCAGGTCGGCGGCGTCTGGCGGATGCCGCGCCTGGAACTGAAGCCGGAGCGGGACCGGGTGCTGGCGCATGAAACCTTCCACCTGTTCCTGCGCCGCCATGACAAGGCCGATTTCCCCGATTGGATGAACGAGGGGGCGGCCGACTACGCCGCAGGCCTGGTCATACGCCAGGGCGCCCTGCCCTCCCTGGCGGAGGTTCAGATCCAATTGGATTTGTGCGTCACCAGCCTGGGCGACCGTCCGCTGGACAACCCCGCCACCACGGCGCGCAACCGGATGCCCTATGCCTGCGGCTTCGTCGCCCACTGGCTGGTGGACAAGGCGCTGCGCCGGACCGGCAAGCCCGACGACGTGGGCCTGTTCGCGCTATGGGCCGACATGGTGGCGCACGATGGCGTCACCGCCAGCGACAGCCTGCGCCAGGCGGTGGCGGGCAGCCCTGCCGCCACCCGGGCGCTATCCCTGCTGCTGACCGGCAGCGGACCGGAGCGCTGGACGAGCTGGGCGGCCAGCCTGGCCGGGCTGGGTGTCTCGGCCCGCTGGGTGGACGCGGGGGCGCCGTCGGCGGATGAGGTGCTGGAGCATGTGCTGAAGCAAAATTGCACGGGCACCCATGGCTTCTGGCGGGGCGCCAACTACACGCTGGATACCGGCAACCGCTGCGGCCCCCTGTCGGGCGATCCGGTGATCACCGGCATCGAAGGGCATCCTCTGGCGGGTGACGCCATGGCCCTGTTCCAGGCGGTTGTGGCGCGGTGCGCCGCCGACCAGGATGTGGCGCTGAACCGGCCGGATGGCGCCCCGCCACTTTCCGCCCTGTGCCATAGTCCCCCACCGGCAAGCCGATCGTTACGCCTGGACCCGCTTCCTTAACCCCCACGCTACGCCGTCAGATAGGCCATCACCGCCCGCACCGTCTCCCGCTCCAGGATGTGCGGGTCGGCGCCCGGCGGTGGGTCCAGGACGGCGGCATGGATCAGGGCATGAGCCATGCGTCCCACGACAAAGGTGGCGACATCCAGATCGGGCACGGTGACCTCGGCATCCGGTCCCCGGGAATAGCGTTCCAGCAGGGCCCTCAGCACGCCTTCCGTTCCGTCCTCCTCATGGCGGGCTTCCAGGTGCGCTGCCTCTAGCGCCAACACCTTATGCAGGGCGGGCTCCAGCCGGTGCGCCGCCATGGCGACATGGATGGTGCGGGTGATCAAGGCTTCCAGGGGCACGCCCTGCTCCGCCGCGTCCCAAAACACCGCCTCCCGCATCATCAGGGCGCTCATATGCCGCACATGGCGCTCCCGCAGTGCCAGGACCAGCGCCTCCTTATTGGGGAAATACTGGTAGAGCGAGCCGATGCTGACCCCCGCCGCGACCGCGACGGCGTTGGTGGTCAAGGCGGCGTAGCCGTCGCGCACCAGAACGCGAGCGGTCGCGTCCAGGATGGCGTCCACCAGAGCACGGGACCGGGCCTGGCGCGGCCGTTTCCTTGGGGTTGAGCCCGCCGCTGCGGGCCGTTCGGAACGCGAGTTTTCAGCCAGGACGCGCCCTCCTACTATGATGCGAGCTTTTACTCATGTTTACGGAGGATCATCGTGAGCGGCAACCCATCCTGCAAGCAGGACCCCGGCGTCATCGTCCCGCACATCAACCGCAACCGCTGCGAGGGCAAGGACGATTGCGTGCGCGTCTGCCCCTACGACGTCTTTGAGATCGGGGTGTTGCCGGAAGCGGAGCGCCGGGACTTGAGCCTGGGCGGCCGGATAAAGGGCTTCTTCCACGGCTACCACCAGGCCTTCGCCGTGCGGGCGGACCAGTGCCGGGCCTGTGGCCTGTGCGTGGCCGCCTGCCCGGAGCACGCCATCACCCTCACCCGCGCCGCGTAGGGGGACGCCGATGGCCGCCTCATTGGGCTTCCGCCACATCGTGCTGGTCGTGACCGACATCGACCGCGCCGCCACCTTCTACCAGCGCATCATGGGTCTGGCTCGGGTGCGGACGGAGCCCCACACCATCACCTTGGCCGCCCCGGGCCTGCGCTATGTCATGAACCTGACCGATCAGAAAGAGACGCGGGAATATGACACCGGCCCCACGGCCGCTGTCGGCAGCCTGGGCGGCATCGACCATCTGGGCATAGAGGTGGACGAGCCGGCGGAGCTCGAAGGCCTGGTACAAGAATGGCTGGCCGCTGGCGGGCAGTTGCTGGAACGGCGCGACATGGATACGCCCTATCCTTCGGCGTTCATGCGCGACCTGGACGGCTATCTGGTGCAGATTTACAGCTTCGCGGCCGAATTGCGGGCGCGCGTCCCTTAACCCTCCAGCCGGTCGAACAGGGTGCGCAGCAGGGGCGAAAGGCGGCGGATTTCGTCCCGGTGCACCCGCGACAGGCCGGCCAGCAGTTCCTCCGCCGCCGGGGTCAGGCTGATGACCACCTGGCGCCGGTCTTCCGGCCCGGGGGCCCGCCGCACCCAGCCATGACTTTCCAGGCGGTCGATCAGGCCCACCGCGCTGTGCGGGCGCACGCACAGCCGTTCCGCCAGCTCCCCCACCGTCACATGGTCGCGCCCGGGATAGCCCTTGATGGCCAGCAGCGCCTGATGCTGCTGCGCCGTCAGCCCGGCCTCCGCCGCCGCGTCCTCGCTGAAGGACAGGAAACAGCGCAGCATGTGCCGGAACTCCGCCAGCAGCTCATAGTCCGCCTTTTCCAAGGATTCCACGGTTTCGGGCATGGGATGGCCGCTCCTGCAGTCGGGACGCAATACAGCACTGTCGGATGGCCCCTTCATAAATATCGCAGTACGATATATTAAAGCCATCAGCCGGTGGGTCCGGCTTCCCTTTTTTAACGGTTGTTGATGCGATGGCGAATGATTTGCTGATGGACGGCCAGCCCACCCAAGCGCCGCGGGGGAAGCCGCAAGAGGCCTCCCGGATTCCCCAAGATCATATTCTGGGCGATTTCAGCGCCGACCGGCGGCTGCTGATGCTGATGGCCATGGCCGGGGTGGTGGGGGCGGCCGGCGCGGGCGCCGCCTGGGTGCTGCTGCGCCTGATCGACCTGGCAACCAACCTGTTCTACTTCGGGCGGCTCAGCACCGCGCCGGCCGTGATCGCCCAAAGCGTCTGGGGGCCCTTCATGCCCCTGGTGCCCGTCGTCGGCTGCCTGATCATCGGGCTGATGGCGCGCTATGGCAGCGAGAAGATCCGGGGGCACGGCATTCCGGAGGCCATGGAGGCCATCCTGGTGGGCCGCAGCCGCATCCAGCCCAAGGTGGCGCTGCTGAAGCCCCTGTCCTCCGCCATCTCCATCGGCAGCGGCGGGCCGTTCGGCGCCGAGGGTCCCATCATCATGACGGGCGGCGCCATCGGCTCCCTCTTCGCGCAGTTCTTCCACCTGACGGATGCGGAGCGCAAAACCCTGCTGGTCGCGGGGGCCGCCGCCGGCATGAGCGCCACCTTCGGCACCCCGGTGGCGGCCATGCTGCTGGCAGTGGAACTGCTGCTGTTCGAGTGGAAGCCGCGCAGCTTCATCCCGGTGGCCATCGCCGCCGCCGTGGCGGCCGCCTGCCGTCCCGCCTTGCTGGGTGCCGGCCCACTGTTCCCCCTGGCCGACAGCGCCGCGCTGCCGGCGACGGGCCTGGCCCTCTGCGCCTTGCTGGGCGTGCTGGCGGGCCTGGGCTCCGGCCTTCTGACCAGCCTGGTCTACGGGTTCGAGGATCTGTTCGGCCGCCTGCCCCTGCATTGGATGTGGTGGCCCATGATCGGCGGCGTCTTCATCGGCCTGGGTGGCCTGATCGATCCGCGCGCCCTGGGCGTGGGCTATGACAACATCGCCGGGCTGTTGCACGGGCAAATCCCGCCGGCCTCCGCCCTCACGCTGGTGGCGGTGAAGGCGGTGATTTGGTCGGTGGCGTTGGGGTCGGGTACCTCGGGCGGGGTGCTGGCGCCCCTGCTGATGATGGGCGGCGCGCTGGGCGCCCTGTTCGGCGCCGTGGCGCCCGTGGGCGAGGCCGGCGAATGGGCGCTGGCGGGCATGGCGGCCATGATGGGCGGCACCATGCGGGCCCCGCTGACCGCGATGATCTTCGCGCTGGAACTGTCGCACGACGTCGGCGCGCTGTTGCCCCTGGCCATCGCCTGCGCCCTGTCCCACGGCACCACGGTGCTGCTGCTGAAACGTTCCATCCTCACCGAGAAGGTGGCCCGGCGCGGCCATCACATCGTGCGCGAATACGCCGTCGACCCGTTTGAGACCATGCGCGTGGCCCAGGTGATGGCCCAGCCGGTGGACACCCTGCCGGCCACCATGCCCCTGACCGACGCGCTGGCCTTCTTCACAGGGGCCGAGGAGGCGGGGCAGGCACCCAAGGCCCGGCACCGCAGCTATCCCGTGGTGGACGCGGACGGCCAGGTGGTGGGCATGGCGTCGCGCACCGATGCCCTACGCTGGGCCCGGGATGGGCAGTGGGGCAAGGACGGCGGGCGGGGAGAGGGCTGGACGCTGGGCGACCAGTGCGCCCATGGATCGGTGGCCGTCGCCTATGATGACGAGCTGGTGGGCCGGGTGGCCGACCGCATGGGGGCCACGGACCATAGCCGCCTGCCCGTCCTATCACGCGAAAGCGGGCGGTTGGTGGGCCTGGTGGCGCAGCGCGACCTGTTGGCGGTCCGCCATCTCAGCCTGCGGCAGGAACAACGGCGCGAGGCGCTGCTGAGCCTACCCCTGGGCGCCCGGCGCACCAGCTGACGCCCAATCGGATAGCCTCACGCCAAGCGGTCGTGTCAGACGGTGAGTTCCACATGGTGGATCTCACCGTTCTGGGCCAACAGGGCCTCAAGATAGCTGGCGATCTTGCGGGCACCGTCGCTGTGCACCGCCAGGCATTGGCGCAGGGCGTCGGCCAGGCGGGCGTTCTCCAGCCGCTCGGCATCGCTCAGTTCCGCATGCTGGGGGGCGAGGTGTTCCACCACATGGGCCAGTTCCTGGCCCGGGGCCGGCGGCGCCACCGGGGCCCCGCTGCGGACCAGGCCGCGCAGGTTCTGGCGCAGCCGTTCCTCATGGTGGGGTTCCAGGGCGCCGGTTGGGTCGGCCTCATCCACGATGTCATCGAAGAGGGAACGGCCATGACGCTGCCCCGCCTCGGCGGGCGGGCGCCGACGGCGGTCCCGCTGCCGCGCCTCACGCTCCTGCACCGCGTCCACCCGGTCGACATGCAGCGACGCCGCCGGCGGGTGGGCGGGGCTGAGGTCCAGGACAGGGGGCGGCGGTATCATGATCATGATGCACCACCCTAACGCGAATCGGGGCGGAGCTCAAGGGAAGCCCCGAAGTGCCCTAATAGAAGCTCCCAGCGCTCGTGGAACTCGGCCAAGATGATCCCTGCGGTTATTGCCGGGGTCGAGGATTGGCCGTTCAATCGGGCAGTGAAAATGGGCTTTTTTTGCTAGGACGCCGCAATCAAGCCTATGCCGATTGGCCAGGCATCCGCCGGCACGGCCCCCGCCGATACACCCCATGGGGATGGAACGCGCGGCTTTCCGGACACTTGCCCCGGAAGCGCGTGCCCAGTACGGTCGCGGGAATTGGCAGAATGAGGACGTCCCCGATGGACATTACCGGCGAATATTTGATCGCGGCCCCGCAGGACCGGGTGTGGGCGGCGTTGAACGACGCCGAGGTGCTGCGGCAGAGCGTGCCGCCGGGCTATTCCAGCACCCTCACCCTGTCGGACCTGGAGCCGCCCCACGCCTGCGTCCTGAACGGCGACGGCCAACGGGCCCGCATCCGGCTGGCCGAGACCGGCGACGGCCGGACACGCCTGACCTTTGACGCGCAGATCGACGCGGGCGCGGAGGAGGACACCCGCGCTTTCTTCGCCCACCTGGCGGACCTGCTGGCATCGGCCGGGGGCCCGAACGCCGCCCTGGTCGCGGACGTGGCCCTGGCCGAACCCGCCGTCGACGCCGCCGCCATTTCAGAAGCGATGCCGGCGGAGTCCATTCCGCTGGTTGAGATGGCGCCGCTGAGCGAGGCCCTGGCGCCGTCCCTGGTCATGGCCGCGCAGGCCGAGGCCACCCAGCCCGTGGCCGCCACGCTGCCCTTGGAACCGGAAACCCACGCCCGCGCCATTGAGCATCAGGTGCGGCCGACGGAGGCGGAGGCGTTGGGATCGGCTGGCATTTCCCTGCCCCCGGAACCCGCCCCCCCGGCGGCGGCGCACGATGACGCCCAGCCGGCGCCCACAGTGGCGCATCCGGTCACGCACGCCGGCCTGCGCCCCATGATCTGGATCCCGCTGCTGGTCCTGGTCCTGCTGCTGCTGATCGTGCTGATCCGCTAAGCGGCCCAGCCGCTTATGGCTCCGCCCGCGTCAGGCAAAAGGCCGACAGCATGACGAGCAGACCGGCGACCAGCAGCGTCACGAGGACCGGCGTCCATTCCTGAAACGTGGCGCCACGCGCCGTCGCCATGGCCGGAACGCAGATAATGACCGGCAGAAAAGCGGCTTGCGCTCCCATGACGCGCACACCCCGCATCGCCTGGGCGGACACCACTTGCCCCACACGCCG
Source organism: Nitrospirillum goiasense (assembly GCF_034427435.1). NCBI lineage: Bacteria > Pseudomonadati > Pseudomonadota > Alphaproteobacteria > Rhodospirillales > Azospirillaceae > Nitrospirillum > Nitrospirillum goiasense. The sequence continues at coordinate 263,267 of NZ_JAXQNP010000003.1, forward strand.
CGCGGTGTGGATACGACGCCAATAAAGGATGGCGGTGGCTGCCGCCTGGAACAGCAACAGGCCGCCACCGGCCACACAGGACGGGGGCACGGCGTCCCCCCAGAGCGCGGCCAGGATCAGGCCGGACAGGCCCATGGACGCAATCAGCCCTGCAACCGCCCCCAGGAGAATCAGGACAATCTTGGAGGAAAACCGAATCTCGCCGCACATCATGGCCAAGCCTCGCACGCGTGACAGGATGAAGACAGCGTAAGACTTACGATTTATCCGCGCAACACTCCCAAAGTACGGCCCGCTTGGCAAAGTGCGGTCCGTTGGGAACCTTGTTCGTCCCCCATATCCGCGCTGGCAAAGAGCGGCAGCACCCCTTATCTGGGAAAGACTGGGCATGCCGCTGTCGATAGTGTCGCAGCCCAGGTCCGCAGTGGTGTCCCATGCGCTGGTGTCCATGACCGTCGATCCGTCCGCCCCCGAGGCAGCCCCCCTTCCTGCCATCACCACCTTGGCCGCGCCGCCGTCTGACGACACGCCGCCGCAGGGCGCTGCGGCGGTCAACGCGCCGGTGGACGAGCTGTCCATCCTGCGCGCGGTCGAGGGCTGGCTGGCCCAGGGCCAGGCGGCGGCCATCGCCACCGTCATCGACACCTGGGGCTCCTCCCCCCGGCCGGTGGGCAGCAAGCTGGCGGTGGACGCGGCGGGCACCATGATCGGCTCCGTCTCCGGCGGCTGTGTCGAGGGCGCGGTGGTGGAAGAGGCCTTGCGCGCGCTGGAGGATGGGGAGCCGCGGCTGCTGACCTTCGGCGTGCCCGATGAGCGGGCGTGGGAGGTCGGGCTGGCCTGCGGCGGCACCGTGCGCATCTACGTCGCCCCCGTCGGCCCCGGCCATGGCGCCACGCGCCGGCGGCTGCTCTCCGCCCTGCTGGCCGCCGCGGACGCCAAGCGGCCGGCCGCGCTGGTGACCGACCTCGCCACGGGGCAGCAAACCTTGGTGGAGGCCGACCGCCAGCAGGGCGAAACCGCCCTGCCCGACGACATCCGCGCCCAGGTGCTCGACGCCCTGGCCCGCGACCGCTCCACCCTCATCACCCCCCGTGACACGGAAGGAGAGGAAGCGGAAGGGGAATGGTTCGCGCAGGTGTGGAACCCGCCCCTGCGCCTGGTCCTGGTGGGGGCCGTGCACATCGCCCAGGCGCTGGCGCCCATGGCCCGGATGGCCGGCTATGAGGTGATCGTGGTGGACCCGCGCGCCGCCTTCGCCAGTGCGGCCCGCTTTCCCGACGCCGCCGGGATCACGCTGGTACGGGAATGGCCGGATGACGCCGTGGCGGCCCTGGCGCCCGACCGGCGCACCGCCGTGGTCACCCTGACCCACGACGCCAAGCTGGACGAGCCGGCCCTGCGCGCCGCCCTGGAAAGCGACGCCTTCTTCATCGGCGCCCTGGGCAGCCGCAAGACGCATCAGCGGCGGTTGGACCGCATGGCCGACTTCGGCCCCACGGCGCTGGAGCGCATCCATGGCCCCGTCGGCCTGGACATCGGCGCCCTGACCCCGGCGGAAATCGCCGTCTCCATCCTGGCGCAGGTGACCCTGGCCCTGCGCGGCGCCAAGGCCGAGCGCATCGGCGCGGGGCGCTGACGCCATGCTGTTCGGCCCCCTGCCCGTCGCCGATGCCGAGGGGACCGTGCTGGCCCATAGCCTGAAGGCCGGGGCGTTGCGCTATCCCAAGGGACGGCGGCTGACATCGGCCGATCTCGCGGACCTGGCCGCCGCCGGCGTGACCGAAGTGGTCGCCGTGCGGCTGGAGGCGGGCGACGTGGGGGAGGATGCGGCCGCCTCCCAGGTGGCCGCCGCCATCGCCGGTCCGGGATTGGCCTTGACGCGGGCCGCCACCGGCCGCGTCAACCTGATGGCGGAGCGCGCCGGCCTGCTGCTGGTGGACGCCGCGCGCCTCACCCGCCTGAACCGGGTTCATGAGGCGGTGACAGTCGCCACCGTGGCCGCGCATGCCCCCCTGGAGGCGGGGGCCATGGCCGCCACCGTCAAGATCATCCCCTTCGCCGTACCGGCCGAGTTGCTCACCCGCGTGACGGCGGTCGCCACCGGCGATAGCTCGGCCGATGCCGGGCCCATCCTGCGCCTGGCCCCGTGGCGCGGCGTCCGCGCCGGCCTGGTGCAGACCCGTCTGCCCGGCCTGAAGGCCGTCACCCTGGACAAGACCGCCGGGGTCACCGCCGCCCGCCTGGCCCAGGTGGGCGGGACCCTGGTGGCCGAACGGCGCACGGCCCATGACGCGGCGTCCGTGGCCGGCGCGCTGGAGGCGCTTGCGGGCCTGAACCTGGACCTGCTGCTGGTCATCGGCGCCTCCGCCATCACCGACCGGCGCGACGTCCTGCCCACCGGCATCGAGCGCGCGGGCGGCGAGCTGCTGCATTTCGGCATGCCGGTGGACCCCGGCAACCTGATGCTGCTGGCCCGGCTGGGTGGCGTGCCGGTGCTGGGCCTGCCGGGCTGCGCCCGCTCCCCCCGCGTCAACGGCTTCGACTGGATCCTGCAGCGCATCGCCGCCGGGGTGGAGGTCACGCCGGACGACATCATGGGCATGGGCGTCGGCGGCCTGCTGAACGACATCCCCAGCCGCCCCATGCCGCGCCAGCGCGTGGCACCCGCCAACATGCCGGCGGAGGCGCCGCCAGCCGTCACCACCCTGGTGCTGGCGGCGGGGTCCGCGCGGCGCATGGGCAGCAACAAGCTGCTGGCCGATTACGCCGGGCGTCCGCTGGTGTGGCATGCGGTGACGGCGGCGCTGTCGGCCAACCCGGGCCGGGTCACGGTGGTGCTGGGCCACCAGGCGACCGAGGTGCGGGCCGCGCTAGCCGGGCTGGCGGTCCGCTTCATCGAGGCGCCGGACCACGCGATGGGGCTCAGCGCCTCCCTCAAGGCCGGCTTGGCCAGTCTGGACGCCGGCGCGGCGGGCGTGCTGGTCTGCCTGGGCGACATGCCGCGCGTGACCGCGGACCTGCAGCGCCGGCTGCTGGCACGGTTCCGGCAAGGGCATGGTCGCGCCATCGTGGTGCCGGTGGCGGACGGGCGACGCGGCAATCCGGTGCTGTGGCCGGCAGACCTGATCCCCGCCATGGCCGGGATCAGCGGTGACCAAGGCGCCCGCGGGCTGCTGGCGCTTCATGCCGACCACGTGGCGGAGGTGCCGGCTGACAGCGGCGTTCACCTGGACGTGGACACGCCCGACGCGCTGGCCGCCCTGCGCGACCTGGCCCCCCTGGCGGAATCGCTCGCCTGAAGCGGCGCCATGACGGGGGGTCAGTTCATGCGCCAGCCCAGGCGGAAATCCTGGCTGAACGGATCGGCGTGGGCGACGGCCGCCGCCAGGATGGTCAGGCGCGTCAGGCGGCGCTTCAGCGCGGCCCGCCCCGGATCGCCCACCACCTGCAGCCATTCGGAAACCCGCGTGGCGTCGACCACGTTGCAGGACAGCACATGCAGGATGGCGGCGTCCGCATCCATCGTGCTTTCCCGGGGCATGCGGTAGATCAGGCCGGCGCACAGCAGGCGCAGCCGCTCATACTCCTCCCCCGTCAGGGTGCCGTTGCCGGACCGTTGCGACACCTGGCCGGCGAGGAAGGCATCCACGGCCACGATGCGATCGGCCCAGGGCGACCGCAGCAGGGCGTGTTGCGCCGCCTCATCCAGGGGGGCCAGCAGGGCCTCCAGCTGCTGGTCCACCACCAGCGGCGCCTCGGCGTAGTGGGAGAAGTCCAGTTTTTCCACCAGTTCGGGCGGCAGGCCCTCGACCGCGTATCGCTTCCAGGCGGCGGCCTTCTGGGCGTGGACCATGGGCAGGTCCGTCAGCCTGTCGAAGGGCACATCCTCCTGCCCTTCGCGCAGCAGGGTGATGCGCAGCGGCGCCTGACGCACCGGCACCATGGCCACGCGGTCCAAGTAATGGCGCAGCACCACCTCCGGCTGGAACACCGGCCGCTCATGTCCCTCCATCCCCCGGGGCAGCCAGGTGGCGAAGGCGGCATAGAGGCGCATGAAGGGCGGGCGGCCGAACGCGAACTGGTCGTTGTACCCGGCGGCCGGCGCCCAGTTGTCGGGGGTGATCAGTCCGGGGGTACGGAACCAATCCTCGGGCAGGGTGTCATCGAAACGGCTGTCATAGCGCACCCGGATGATGGCGTCGAAGGGGGCCGCCTTGCCGTCCGGCCCCTTATGGCCCAGCGCCAGGGTCAGGACCTGCTGCACGGCATGAAACATGTCGAAGATGAAAAAGGGCGGGCGGTAGTGCCACCGCTCCGCCATGCGCCGCTTCTCCGCAGCGAAGGGCGGACGCGCCGTCACCAGGTGGGCGGCCGGCTGGTAGGCGGCCAGAATCTCCGCCCGTTCCGCCTCCGGCACCTCATCCCACAGATGCAGGAAGGTGGTGACCTCATGGCCGGCCACAAAGCGGCGCAGGCTGTCGATGCAATGACGCCAGGTCCGCGGCTGGCCGCTCAGGCACAAGGCGACGCGCATACCCATTCCTTCCCTCAGAAACCCTTGTCCCAGCACCGACCGGTCCCCGGGACGGGCCCAGAATGGATTTATCATCGCCCCCGAACAAGCATATTGACACCAGCCCCCCATCCCTCTACAAACCGCCCCCACGACGGATGGGCGCGTAGCTCAGCGGGAGAGCATCGCCTTCACACGGCGGGGGTCGTAGGTTCAATCCCTACCGCGCCCACCATCCTTCGAAACCAGTACGATCAACACCTTAGATCGCACTGCCGCCAGCGCAGACTGGCAAGCCCGGACGGATGGGCGCGTAGCTCAGCGGGAGAGCATCGCCTTCACACGGCGGGGGTCGTAGGTTCAATCCCTACCGCGCCCACCATCCGTCCCCTTCTCCAGACATACCAAATCGAGCGACGGCGCCAGGGCGGCGCCCTCTACGGCATGCCCCGTCAGGCGATGCCGATGTCGCGCGCCAGGCTCAGGAAATGCAGGCCGCAATCGACGGCGATGTCCTGGTCGGTGATGGTGTCGTGGTTCAGCAGGAAGACAACGGCGTCGGCCACCTGCTGCGCATCCGGCGCGCGGTCCAGGGGGTTGCGGCGGCTCAGGCGCTGGAACTCCGCCTCATCCTGGCCGGGTGCCGGCAGGACATAGCCGGGGGAGACGGTGTTGACCCGCACGCTGGGCGCCAAGGCGCGGGCCAGCACGCGCGACGCACCGGCCAGCGCGTACTTGGACAGGGTGTAGGACAGGTGGTCCGGGTTGGGATTGGCCAGCTTGAAATCCAAGATATTGACCACCGCCCCCCGCTGGTCTGTCCCTTCCGCCGCCAGCCCCTGATGCAGGGCGCGGATCAGCAGCACGGGCGCCAGGGTGTTGACCGTCTGGTGCGTCAGGAATCCCGGCGCCGTAAGGCTGGCGGCGTCATCCCATTCGAACAGCGAGGCGGAGTTGACCAGGCCCTGGATGGCCTGGCCGGCGGCGCTGGCCGCCTGTGGCAGCAGGGTTTCCACCTGGGCCGGTTCGGCCAGATCGGCCCGCACCACCACAGCCCGGCGGCCCAGCGCCCGCACCTCCTCCGCTGTGGCCTCGGCGGCCTCCGCCGAAGCGTGGCAATGCAGGGCCAGGTCCCAGCCCGCCCCCGCCGCCGTCAGCGCGATCAGGCGCCCCAGGCGCTTGGCCCCACCCGTCACCAGCAGCCAGCGGCTCATGACCCGCACCCCGCGCAGGCATGGGCGTTCCGGCGAAAGGAGAGGCGGCACGGCATGGTCGGGAGGGACTTTCCAGCGTAAGGGGTTAACCACCCTGGAGTCTTATAGGGCCGCCTTCCCCGGCCGCAAGCCGCAAATCCCGCCGCCGCTTCCGCCCGCCGGCATCTGTGGGTATGCTCCGCCCCCGTCGACCATCGAGAGAGATGAGGGAGCCCCCATGCCTGCCCGTCACCCCCGCCGCGCCCTGCTGAAGGCCGGCCTGGCGCTGGCCGCCCTGTTGACCGCCCCGGTCCTGAGCCACCCCGCCCGCGCCGCCGAGAAGCTGGTGTTCATGCTGGACTGGCAGGCGGAGGCCGAACACGGCGGCTATTTCCAGGCGGTGGCGGAGGGCCTGTACCAGAAGGCCGGGCTGGACGTGACCATCGTGCCCGGCGGCCCGGGGATGAGCGCGCAGCAGATGCTGGCCGCCGGCAAGATCGACGGCACCATAGGCTCCAACGCCTTCTACGTGCTGAACCTGGTGGAGGCGGGCGCCAAGGTGAAGGCGGTGGCGGCCATGTTCCAGAAGGACCCCACCATCCTGATGGCGCATGCCCAGAACACCGGCAGCCTGGCGGACCTGAAGGGCCGCCCCATCTTCCTGGGCGACCCCAGCATCAACACCCTGTGGCGCTGGCTGAAGAGCAAGTACCCCTATGAAGACGGCCAGATCCGCCGCTACACCGGCAGCCTGGCGCCCTTCCTCACCACCCCTACCGCGGCGGCCCAGGGCTATGTCACCAGCGAGCCGCTGATCGCCAAGAAGGCCGGGGCGGACGTGAAAGTCTTCCTGCTGGCCGACCAGGGCTATGACGGCTACAGCGGCCTGGTGATGTTCAACGACGCCTATATCCAGGCCCATCCGGCGGCGGTGAAGGCCTTCGTCGCCGCCACGGCGGAGGGCTGGCGCAACTACCTGCACGGCGACGCGGCCGCCGCCGACGCCCTGATCCGCAAGTCCAACCCCGACATGGACGCGGAAACCCTGGCCTATGGCCGCAAGGCCCTGGTGGACAACGGCATCGTGGAGGGCTCGCCAGCGGCGCCGGACGCCGTCGGCCGCATGACCGCCGCCCGCTGGGACAGCTTCACCGGTGAGATGAAGCGATTGGGCATCTACAAGGCAGGCACCGACTGGAAGGCCGGGGTCGATTTAGAGCCAACCAGTCATTGAGTTCACATCACTTTTCTCATAAAATTATATCTTATAAACTAAAATAAAGAGAAAATGATGGCCATTAACATAGATTCATATCTGTCAGAAACCCTGCAGCAAAGTATTATTCCCGGCATCATTACCTTAATTGCCGCCGGCATTAAGATAATTCTGACGCCAAAATCGAGGATAAAATGGGGATTTTCTCATGGATTTGTTTTTTCTGTTCAACATGACAAAACAAAAGCACCTGCATTATATTATACAAAAACATTATTTATTAGAAATAGCGGGAGAGCGCAAGCCGAAAATGTAGAAATTATTTTTGGATCTGAGCCAGAACATTTTCAGATTTGGCCTTCTATTATATACAAAACAAATAAGAATCCAGAAGGCCATTTCGCCATTCAAATTGAAAGCTTGGCCCCAGGCGAGCATTTTTCAATAGAAATGCTGTCAATCCACGAACTTCCACTTATTTTACGCGCACGCTCCAAAGCCGGAGATGGGGAAAATGTTAATTTTATCCCCATGGAGTCAATTAAAAAATGGAAAATACAAATAGTCGTTCTTCTTATTTGGCTTGGAATATTTAGCATATTCCAAAATATTTATATTTACATTCTGAAATAGATTCCAATCTATTCTATATCTTCCATTTCCCTTTTGGGCGCCAGCAGCGCCATGAGCTGCGCCTCGGGCATGGGACGGCCCAGCAGATAGCCCTGGATGATGTCGCAGCCCAGGTCGCGCAGGCAGTCCAGCTGCGCCTGGGTCTCGATGCCCTCGGCGATGGTTTCCAGGCCCAGATGGTGGGCCATGGCGATGACGGCGGCCACGATCTGACGGCTGGCGTCATCGCCGGGCAGGCCGTCAACGAAGGACTTGTCGATCTTCACATAGGCGGCGGCGAACTTGCGCAGATAGGCTAGCGAGGAATAGCCCGTGCCGAAATCGTCGATGGCGAAGCGGAAGCCGTTGGCGCGCAGCTCGTGCACCGCCTGCAGGTTGCCCTCGGCATCGCCCATCAGGGCGCTTTCCGTGATCTCCAGCGCGATATCGGCGGGGGTGCAGCCTTCTTCCGTCAGGATTTGCAGCAGGCGCTCGCCACAGCCCTTGTCGCGCAGTTGCACCGCCGACAGGTTGACCGCCATCTTGAAGCCCACCACCCCGCGCTCGCGCACCTTGCGCGCGGCACGGCAGGCCGTGCGGAACACCCAGTCGCCCAGCGGCACGATCAGGCCCGTCTCCTCCGCCACCGGGATGAAACGGGCGGGCGACACGGGGCTCAAATCCTCCGGATGGTTCCAGCGCAACAGCGCCTCCGCCCCCATCAGCACGGCGGCCCTGTCGTTGGCGGCGGGCCGGTATTGCGGCTGATAGACCAGGCTGAACCCTTCCACCACGCCGTCGTTGCCCCCCCAGAGGCCACCCCCAGTGAAATACGCAAGCCCTCCTCGATCCAGGTGCGGTCGCGCACCCGGTCGCCGATCTCGGGCGTGAAGAAGTGATAGCGGTCGCGGCCGGCGTGCTTGGCGGCGTACAGCGCCACGTCGGCATGGCGCAGCAGGGCCTCCCACGTGTCACCGTCGGCGGGGGCCACGGCCACGCCGATGGAACAGGCCAGCCGCACCTCTCCCCCGCCATTACCCTCTAGCATCAGGGGCTGTTGGAAGGCGGCGACCAGCCGCTCGGCCACCTGGCCGACGGCGGCCAGCGCCTCCTCCCGCTTGTCGGCACCGGTGAGGGGGGCGCTTCCCTGTGACAGCCCTGTCAGGATGACGGCGAATTCGTCCCCGCCCAGGCGGGCCACGGTGTCGCCCGGCCGCACCGTGCGGCGGATGCGCTCCCCCGCCGCGATGATGGCGGCGTCGCCCGTCGGATGGCCGCGGGTGTCGTTCAGCAGCTTGAAATGGTCCAGATCCAGCAGCAGCAGGGCCACCGGTTCGCCCGTGCGGCGGCTGTTGGCCAGGGCCAGGCGCACCCGCCCGATCAACAGCGCCCTGTTGGCCAGGCCCGTCAGCGGATCGTGATAGGAGAGATGGCGGTTGCGCTCCTCCGCCTCCTTCTTGGCAGTGAGGTCGCTGAAGACGGCGATGTGATGGGTGATGGCGCCCGCCTCATCCCGCAGCAGGGTGATGCGCAGCCATTCGGGGTAGAGGGTGCCGTCCTTGCGCCGGTTCCAGATCTCGCCCGTCCAGCTACCCTCATCCCGCAACGCCCGCCACATGACGCGGTAGAATTCCGGGCCCTGGCGGCCCGAGTTCAGCAGGCGGGGGTCCTGGCCCATCACCTCATCGGCCGTATAGCCGGAGATTTCGGTGAAGGCGCGGTTGACCAGGACGATGCGGTTGTCGGCGTCGGTCACGATGATGCCGTCGACGCTATGCTCGATCACCCGGGCGGCGACGCGCAGGTCGCGGATAGTGGCAGCCAGCGCGCCCGCCTGCTCCTCGGCCAGGCGGCGGGCCTGTTCCAGTTCCCAGGTGCGCTGGCGCACCTGGCTGCGCAGCAGCTCATGCCGGCGCACGCGTCCATGCACCAGGGCCGCCAGCGTCAGGCCGGCGACGATGCCCAGGGCCCCCAATGCCATGACCAGGGGGGTGCCCATGCCGTTTTCCCGCCCCAAACCGGCGGCGAACAGGCCGCTGAAGGACAGGACGGCCAAGGTGACGACCAGCACCAGGGGCCGCCAGCGACGTTCCACGACGAAGGTGCCCTCGCCCGCAGGCGCAGTCACGTCGCCGGAAGAATCATCGCCAGAAAACAGCATTAGAAAGGCATCCTGATCAGTAAGGTCCCGCCTTCGCGTATCCGCGGGACGCAGTATCAACCCTGTGGTTTAGCAGGGCAACGATGTTGCCACCGGACGGTATGTGCCAGACATCATGCGCCTGCCGCCACGCCGGGGGTATTGATCCATCGCAATCCGTTTGGGAATCAGCCATGCGCCGTCCCGCCGCCGTGCTGTCCGGGGCGGGACGGCCAATAGGCCAATGACATTGATCCGACTGCCTATTCCGGCCAGCCGGCTTGTTCGCCGCCCCCGCCATGGGGCATGATCGGGAATGCCGGGCGCAGGGGCGCGGTCGGGGGTGAGAGGTTGGCCGGGCGCCAGCCGGATGGGGTGCGATGGCGGCGGCAGATAGAGAGTTCCCGGTTCCCGACCTGGGCCCCGTCGACCTGGGCGGCCGGGCGGAGATCCAGCCCAGCGCGCCCCTGCCCGCCTTCGACACGCCCGGCGGCCGTGCCTATCTGTGCCACCGCATGCGCGAAAAGAAGACGGAGCTGTTCGCCATCGTCTGCGAGCAGCCCGTGCCGCCGCGCATCGAGGCGATGAGCAGCTTTCGCGCCATCGACAACAACAACCTGCTGCACCTCATGGACTGGGGCGTGGTCGATTGGACGCCGGAACATCGCCGCCGCTTCGTCTGTGTGTTCGAGCGGCCCTCCGGCCGCCGCATCATGGAACGGCTGGACGACGTCATCGAGGGCATCGCCGACGACGCGCTGGTGCGGGTGGTGCTGCCGCAGTTGACCGCCGTGCTGCGCGACATCGCCCAGCGCAGCCTGAGCTGTGGCGCGCTGAACCCCACCAACCTGTTCATCCGCGAATCGGCGGCGGCGGCGGTGGTGCTGGGCGATTGCGTCAGCCTGCCGCCCGGCTATGCCCAGCCCCTGGTGTTCGAACCGCTGGAGCGCGCGTTGGCCGACCGCGCCGGCCGGGGCAACGGCACCATCGCCGACGATTTGTACGCCCTGGGCGTGACCTTGCTGACCCTGTACCTGGGCCGTGCGCCCGGCCGGGGCCTGGACGACCAGACGCTGCTGCAGGCGCGCATGGACAGGGGCACGTATTCGGCGCTGACATCGGGCGTGCGCGTCCCGCAGTCGCTGGTGGAGCCGTTGCGCGGCCTGATCACCGACGACGCCCGCCAGCGCTGGACCCTGAACGACCTGGACATGTGGATGCAGGGGCGCCGCCTCAGCCCCAAGCAGGCGCAGTTGCCCAAGCGGGCGCCGCGCCCCATGGAGTTCCAGGGCCGCGAGATCTGGCACGTCCGGGGGGCGGCCTGGGCCTTTTCCAAATCCCCCGTCGCCGCCGCCCAGGTGATCGAGCGGGGGGAGTTGGATCGCTGGCTGCGCCGCTCCCTGAATGACGAGCCGCGGGCGGAAGCCGTGGCCAACGCCGTTCGCACCGCCACCGCGGGCGGCCGGGCCTCCAACGTGGAGGAACGGCTGGTGGCCCGCGTCTGCACCGCCCTCGATCCCCCCGGCCCCCTGCGCTACAAGGGCCGGGCCATCATGCCCGACGGTTTCGGCACCGCGCTGGCCGAGGCCTTGGCCACCGGCGAAGGCGGCCAGGCCCTGGCGGAGATGATCGTGGGCCAGTTGCCGGCCTTCTGGATCAGCGTGCAGTCGGAGTACAAGGCCGAGCAGGTGATGATGATCCAGCAGTTCGACGCCGTGCGCGCCGTGCTGGAGAACACCAGCCCCGGATTCGGCATCGAGCGCGCGCTATACGGCCTGAACCAGGTAGCGCCCTGCCTCAGTCCGGCCGTGGCCGACTATTACCCCCTGACGCTGGGCGACCTGATGGCGGCGCTGGACGCGGTGGGCGCAGGCGCCGGTCCGGGCCGGGACCCCATGGACCGCCATGTCGCCGCCTTCGTCGCCACCCGCAACCCCAAGCTGAACGAGCGCCTGCTGGCCACGCTGGCGGCGGAGTCGGCGCGGCGGCCGGTGGGGGTGCTGGCCATCCTGGCCGATACCCAGCGCCGGGCGGGCCCGCCCAAGGTGTCCGGCTTGGCCCTGTGGATGACCAGCATCCTGGAACCGTCGTTCAAGCGCTTCCGCAACCTGAAAAAGCGGGAGGAGGTCCGCGTCGCCGCACAGAAGGCGGCGCGCGAGGGTGTGCTGGACATCCTGCTCAGCATCGTCGACGACCCCAAGGCCCTGACCCAGGACCACCACGGCTTCCTGGACGCCATGCGCCGGCATGAAAGCCTGACGGCCCGCATCAACAAGATCGAGGAAACGCTGGGCGATCGCAGCGACGACGCCGTGTCCAAGGGCAAGCGGGTGGCCGCCATGGTGGCCAGCGGCATCTCCCTGGCCGGCCTGGCCTTGATCGTCACCTTGATGGCGGGCGTGAAGTGAGCCAGGGTGGTGCCATGAACAGCGCCTCATCCCCCCGACGCCGCAGCTATGGCGGCCTGCTGGCCGCCGCCGTGCTGCTGCTGCCCCTGGGCGCGTTGGTCCTGCCCACCTCGGTGCTGACCGTCATCGGCATGATTCCAACCCTGGTGGCCTGGATCGTGGACCGCGACCCGGACAAGCCGGCGGCGGTGACCGTGGGCGGACTGAACCTGTGCGGCGTCATGCCCTTCTGCATCCAGCTTTGGCAGCATGGCCACACCATGGACTATGCCGCCGGCCTGCTGGTGCAGCCGGTGACCTGGCTGGTCATGTATTCCGCCGCCGGCGTGGGCTGGCTGCTGTATTTCGGCATACCGCCACTGGTGGCCGGCTGGGCCGTCGCCCGTGACCAGGCCAAAATCCGCGAGTTGGATGAGGAACGCCAGGCGCTGGTGGAGGAATGGGGCATCGAGGTGACGGGCCAGGGCCTCAAGCCCGACACCCCGGCCGAAGGCGACGCCCCGTCGGATGGGGTGCCCGATCCCCTGGCCGACCCCGCTGCGGCGCCGTGACCGGCGACGGCCGCGCCCGCCCCTCGTATAACGCCCCAGCCCCTGATGCCGCATGAGCGCCGCCCCCATGCCCCTGTCCCGATTCCACGCCCCGCTGATGGCTATTGTCCTGGGGGCCCTGTGCCCGACGGCCTGGCCCGTCGCCGCCCAGTCCCAGGCGGCGTTCCAGCCGGTGCCCCAGGTCGCGGCGCCGGCCAAATATGGGGTGGAGGTGGTGCGCACCTATCCCCATGACAGCCAGGCCTTCACCGAGGGCCTCTTCTACCTGGACGGCTTCCTGTACGAGAGCACCGGCCTGGAACGGCAGTCCTCCGTCCGCAAGGTGGAGCTGGCGACGGGCAAGGTGGTGCAAAGCCATGACCTGCCGCCCCAGTATTTCGGCGAAGGCATCGTCAACTGGAAGGACCGCCTGGTGCAGCTGACCTACCGGAGCGAGGTCGGCTTCGTCTACGGCCTGGGCGATTTCAAGGAACGGAAGAGCTTCCACTATCGCGGCGAGGGTTGGGCCCTGACCCAGGACGGCCACCGGCTGATCATGAGCGACGGCACGCCAGAACTGCGCTTCCTGGACCCGGAGACGCTGGCGGAAACGGGCCGCATCACCGTCACCGACAATGGCTACCCCATCCGCAACCTGAATGAGCTGGAGTTCGTGAAGGGCGAGATCCTGGCCAACATCTGGCAGACCAACCTGATCGCCCGCATCAACCCGGCCACCGGCGCCGTCACCGGCTGGATCGACCTGACCCCGCTGGAGGCCCTGTCGGGCCGGGCGCCGAACGTCGACAACGTGCTGAACGGCATCGCCTATGACGCGGTGGGCGACCGCCTGTTCGTCACCGGCAAACGCTGGCCCAAGGTGTTCGAGATCAAGCTGGTGCCCCTGAAGTAAGGGCTCAATCCTCGCCCAGCGCCGCCGCCAGCCGATGCAGGCGGTCGCGCAGGTCGGTCACCTCCTCCAGGGGCATGGGGAAGCGGCAGAACATGGCGCCGGGAATGGCCAGCGCCTTGTCGCGCAGCGTCCACCCCGCCGGCGTCAGCTCCACACGCACACGGCGCTCATCCTCCGGGTCGCGCCGCCGGGCCACCAGCCCGGCCGCCTCCAAGCGCTTCAGCAAGGGGGTCAGGGTGCCGGAATCAAGATCCAGCCTCGCGCCTAAGTCCCCCACCGTCATGGGCGCCGCCGGCACGGTCCCCCCCTCCACGGCCACCCCCCGCGCAGGGGCCGCATGGGGCGCGCCCTCCCACAACACCATGAGCACCAGATATTGCGGGTAGGTCAGGCCCAGGGCTTCGAGCAAGGGGCGATAGGCGCGGGTGATGCGGTTGGTCGCCTGGTACAGGGCGAAACACAACTGACGGTCCAGCGCCAGCGGGTTGTCGGCGTCATCCGGGGACAAAACATCATCGTGAGAAGGGGAAAGGCTGGCAGGCTTGACCATCGGGACCGCTTTGCAAGGTGCGCTGGATTAGGGGCAGACCTTGAGGGCGATGGCAATGGAAGAAGCGCGCCGGGCCAGCCCGCTCAGGTCTGCAGGACCTCCACCTTCACGCCGCCGGCGCCGGTCATGCCCTCCACCCCCGCCTTCAGCTTGGACAGGAAGGTGAAGTTGATGCCATCGCGGCCCGCCAGCAGGGTGGTGAGCTTGTGGCGCGGCAGATCCACCCGCTTGGACAGATCCTCCATCAGGCCGCCCCCGCGCAAGGATTTCACCGCGTCGGACGACAGCTCGGGATCGACATAGAGCTTCCCCTCTTTGCGGATCAGATACAGCGTGCCGGTCATGGCGCCGCCGCCGCCCGGCGCCGGCAGGCCCGCGGCGTCACCGGGGCCGCGCAGATAGGCGGTGACGGTCTGTTCCTGGCGATCATGGGTGAAGTCACGCAGGGCGGGTGCCGACTGCACGATGATCTGGGCCAGCGCGCGGGACCGGGCGATGGCACCGACCAGGCGGCCGTAGCCCGCCACCGCCGCCTCATACGAGGCCTCAACCGCGTCCTGTTTCAGCAAGGGGGCCGCCGCGTCGCCCACAGGGACCGTTTCCGCCAACAGGGCGGCGTGCCGCACGTCCTGGTGCAACCGCTCCAGGTCGGCCACGGCCTGCGTCACCTCCTGGGCCGTCACATCCAGGTGGGTGATCCATTTTTCCATGACATAGCCGGTGCCCAGGCCCATGGGTTCCGCCCGGTCCACGATCGCCTGCAACACCGGCTCCACCGACTGGATGTGCAGTTCCGTCACCGTCTGGCGCAACTGGGCCAGACGGATCAGGGTGGCCGGACGCTTGCTCTCATCCAGGCTTTCCCCGCGCGACGCCAGCACGGTGATGAAGGACAGGGTGTCCCCCACCTCCACCCACAGCTTGCGGAAGGCGTTCAGCTCCTTGGTCCGCGCCACCATCTGGCAGGTGCGCTGCAAGGCGCCCACCGACTGCTCCAACTGCCGGATGTCACCGATGATGCGGGTGTACAACTGCCCCTTGTCGGGCTGCCGTTTCCAGGGGTTGGGCGCGTCGCCTCGCACGGCGGGAACTCCAAATGGCGGGACCGGGACACCGCCCGGCACCAGGGATGGTATCAGGCGGACCCACGCGTTCCCAAATCCATAAAGCGCGCATTCGCATAGGGTGCCCCTGCCACCGACCAGACTCGAGGGGCTCGATGTCCCCTATGAGCAGGACCACGCACGGAAAATCTCCCAAGGCCCCGTCCCGTGGCCCCATGCCGCGCCCGCCCCTGGCCTGGCCCGATTAAATAGGAATCTTCGGGCGTTTGCGGCCCCTGTGTCAATTCGCGCCAATCATTCCGGTTCCGATCCCATCCAGGATAATCAAGGACGCGCACCAAGTGACTAGGCCACCTGGACAGGCGGAGGCGCGGTGACAGGGGGACCTGATGGGCGAACCGCCCGCCCCCCGACCGCCGCGCCATCGGAAAAGCTTAGCCCGTCAACATTTTTGGTCGCCGTTTAAGGTGACAGCGCCCCCGCCAGCGGGTACATCGACATCCAAGCAATACGCGGGGCATCACATCACGCCGGCGGCACGCGCTTGCACAGCGCCGCCATCCGGTTGGGCAGATACGGGAGAGGTGGTTTTGAGCCTTTGGACGAAAAAGACTATTGCGGAGGCCAGTGCCGACAATGACGGCGACGAAGGCCGCCCGACCCTGGCGCGCAGCCTGAACGCCTGGAACCTGACGGCACTGGGCATTGGCGCCATCATCGGTGCCGGCATCTTCGTCCTGACAGGCTCGGCCGCGGCCCAGTACGCCGGCCCCGGCATCGTCCTCTCTTTCGTGCTGGCGGCGACCGCCTGCCTGTTCGCCGGCCTGTGCTATGCCGAGTTCGCGGCCATGGTGCCGGTGGCGGGCAGCGCCTACACCTACGCCTATGTCACCGTCGGCCAGTTCCTGGCCTGGATCATCGGCTGGGACTTGGCGCTGGAATATCTGTTCGCGTCGGGCACGGTGGCCGTGGGCTGGTCGGGCTATTTCGTGAACCTGCTGAAGCAGGTGGGGATTGTCATCCCGCCGGCATTGACCTCCGCCCCGCTGACGGTGAAGGACGGCTTCCACTTCGAAACCACGGGCGCCATCCTGAACCTGCCGGCCGTGGTGCTGGTGGGCCTGATCACCGTGCTGCTGTACCTGGGCATCCGCAATTCGGCGCGCGTCAACGGACTGATCGTGCTGTTGAAGCTGCTGGTGGTGTTCCTGGTCATCGGCTTCGGCCTGTTCTACGTGGTCCCGGCACACTGGTCGCCCCTGATCCCGGCCGAGGTGGTGGACGGAAAAGGCTCCCACTATGGCTGGGGCGGCGTGCTGCGCGGCGCTGGCGTCATCTTCTTCGCCTACATCGGCTTCGACGCCGTCTCGACCACGGCGCAGGAGGCGGTGCGACCGCAGCGCGACATGCCCATCGGCATCCTGGGGTCGCTGATCTTCTGCACCGTGCTGTACATCCTGATGTCGCTGGTGCTGACCGGCCTGGTGCCCTACACCGAACTGAACGTGCCCCACCCGGTGGTCGTGGCCATCGAGGCGGTGAAGGGCCTGCATTGGCTGGCCCTGCCGGTGGATCTGGGCGCCGTGGCGGGCCTGACCACCGTCATGCTGGTCATGATGCTGGGCCAGAGCCGCGTGCTGTACGCCATGTCGCGGGACAAGCTGCTGCCCCCGGTCCTGGGCAAGGTGCACCCGACCTACCGCACACCCCATGTGGCCACCGTCGTCACCGGCGTACTGGCCGCCTTCCTGGCCGGCCTGTTCCCCATCGACATCCTGGGTGAACTGGTGTCCATCGGCACCCTGCTGGCCTTCGCCATCGTGTGCGCCTGCGTCCTGGTGCTGCGCATCACCCAGCCGGACATGGAACGCCCCTTCAAGACGCCTCTGTTCTGGCTGGTCTGCCCCCTGGGCGTGCTGGTCTGCGGCTATCTGATGTCGGGCCTGCCGGGCGATACCTGGCTGCGCCTGATCATCTGGATGGTTGTCGGCTTCGGCGTCTATTTCCTCTACAGCCGCCGCCGCGCCGCCTGACCGGTGCGCCGCTGGTAATGAAATGGGGCCGGGCGACGTGTTCGCCCGGCCCCTTTCCATTTCTATTGGTGCGGCCTACCGCCGGGCGAAACTGCCCAGCGGCCCACCGCTGGCGGCGGGCCAGCCGAAGCCCAGGACGGCCAGGAGGTCGGCGGAGGCCGCGTCGTTCACCAGCCCCTCGGCCAGGGCGGTCACCATGGCGGTGCGCACCGCCGCCATCAGTTGCCGCCCGGCATCGGCGGGGGGCGGATCGTCTGGCGGGCGCTTCAGGGCGGCGAGGACGGCGGCGGCCCCCTCCTCCCCCACCAGGTCGGTGACGGCGGCGTATCCCAGCCGGCGCGCCAGGGACCAGGGCCCCTCCGCCAAGCCGGCACCCCGCGCCGCCGCATCCACGTCCGCCGCGCCGACCGTGGGGCCCAGGTCCAGGGCCGCCCGCAGATAGGCCGCGTTCAGCCGGCCGAGGAAGCGGCCCTCGCCGTCCTCCACCCGGAAGGGGGTCCGGCCCAGGCGCCGGGCGGCATCGACGGCGATGGACAGGGCTGGGGCCGAGGTCGCGGAGCCGGCCACCACCTCCGCCACGCCGCCATCGGCCGGCAGGTGCAGGCCCACCAGCCGGTCCGGCCAGGACAGGCCCAGGGCCACGGCGCCCACCCGCAGGCGGGGCCCCGTCAGCGCCAGCAGGGTGTCGTCGCCCAGCACCCCCTCCGCCGCGGCCAGCAGGGCGCGCTTGGCGGGCAGATCCTCGCGGCTGGCATCGAACAGAATCTCGATCTTGCGGCCACCCAGGCGCGCGGGCGCCAATTCATCCAGACCGTCGGCGTCCGCCACCACATGCACGTCCAGGCCGGCGCGGCGGGCGGCCAGGGCCACGGCGTCCGCCGCCGGGCCGCGCCCCAGGACGGCGACGCGCGCCAAATCCGCCACCGGCAGCGCCGGGCGCCAGGCGGCCTTGTCCGCCTCCCCCTTCGCCACGACCAGGGTGCGCACCAGGGCCGCGACCTCGCCCCGGCGCAACAGGCCGGCGGCCAGCGCCCGTTCCAGCGCCAGGCCCTCATCCAACGCCAGGCTCAGCCCCTGGCTGACCGCCGTCTCGATGGCGGCGGTGGCCGAGGCCACGGCGATGGGCTTGCGCTTCTGGCCGACGACGAAGGGCGGCTCCGCCCCCTGCGCCAAGCGCCCGCGCACCCAGGCCTTGGCGGCGGTCCGCACATGGCTGGCCGGCACCACCTCGTTCACCAGCTTCGCCTCCAGCGCCGCCGCCGCCGTCACCATATGCCCGCCGGACAGCAGGCCGTGCGCCCCCACCCAGCCCAGCAGGCGGGGCAGGCGCTGGGTGCCGCCGGCCATGGGCATCAGGCCCAGGCGCTGGTCGGGGAAGCCGAATCGCGCGGCGGGATGGTCCGTGGCGACGCGATAGCCGCAGGCCAGCGCCAACTCCAGCCCCGGTCCCAGGGCCGACCCGCTGAGCGCCGCCGCGATGGGCTTCGCCGTCCCTTCCAGACGGCGCAGGATGTCACCATAGGGGGCGATGGCCGCCAGCAGCGCGTCGTCGGCCAGGCCGGGTGCCGCATCCGCCAGGGCCAGCAGGCCCAGCGGCTCCCGCCCCAGCAGGAAGTGCCCCTTGGCCGAGGCGATGACCAGGCCGCGCACCTCTTCCCGGTCCTCCAGGACGGTGGCCAGTTCATCCAGCGCCGCCACCAGGGCGTCATCCACCAGGTTGGCGCGCCCAGGGGCGTCCAGCGTCGCCAGGGCGATGCCGTCGTCGTCGAGCGTCAGGTGCAGAGGGGACGGATGATCGATCATGCCCGCACTGTGCCGGGCGGCCGGGGCCCCGGCAAGCCCCCTATTCCTTACGCAGGCCGCCACTTCAGCGGTTTCGTTATTCGCGACGGCTATAAATAAAATCTATCACTGCCTGAGAACGCTTCACTAAATAGTTTTCTGGCGAAGTGGCGTCGACGACAAACGTCGACGCCACACATTTTCATAGTTCGTCTACAACAACTTCAAAGCGCGTAGAGGCGTAACCGCTATCATTATAATCCACGCTCACAAATACCCATATTTTTTCACCAGCCACAATTCCAATATCAGTAAACCCCCAGTAGTCAAAGCTCCATTTAGTTCCATCCATCCCACTATCATTATCAATTTTCGGGATAATTAGAGCCGATTGCGAACCAGCAAACGCTTCATTGCTACCAATTCGCCCAACCAGAACAAAGACATTTTTAAAGAAAATATCTGGATTTGAGGAGGAAACGTCAAATCCAAGATCCCATTCACCATCTCCAACAAAGGCCTCCGGCCTGCTGATTACGATAAACTGTGAATCCTGCGCCGGTGCATTGACGTTCTTATTATTAGAATTCTTAATACGGTTCCGGACACCCCGAACTGACGATGACATGATTTCTGTCCTTCATATGTTGGATATGGATTCGGAAGTGGGATACCCCACAAGGAAGAACAAGCATTAATCATGCCAAGTAAATTTCCATGTTTTCAGCCCCTAGAATCTCCTAATGCTGCGTCCGCCAGAACTGTCGGACACGTCGGACATGGCCGCCTTGCCAAGGTTCACGATCATTCGATAGATGTCCCGCATGGAATCTTAAAAAGGCGCACCAACAATGATCCGCCCGGGCCTTCACCCCAACGAAACGTTCCATCCTTACTGGTCAGAATTCGTAGTTCACGCTCGACAGGAGCGGTGCTGGCCGGGCATGTTGACCTCGGTGCGCCGGCCGCTCAGGTCACCGCCATTGGACACCTAGAGGTGCCGGCATATGCCGTCTGTCACGAACGAAAATTCAGAAGCGAAGCTCACACATTGGACGCCTCCGCGACACCTCAAACGACGATCGCCCGGCCAGATGGCCGAGCGATCGCTCAGGACTGGAGTGCCCTGCGGCTCACCCGCGCAGGGATGACGCCTCACGCGCCAGCTTGGTGATGCCAGCCCAATCCTTGGCCGCCACCAGGTCCGCCGGGGTCAGCCAGGAACCGCCGACGCAGGCGACATTGGGCTGGGCCAGATAGTCGGGCGCCGTCTTCACGCTGATGCCGCCGGTGGGGCAGAAGGTGACGCCCGGCAGGGGCGAGGCCAGCGACTTGATCAGCTTCAGGCCGCCCACGGCCTCGGCCGGGAACAGCTTCACATGGCGCAGGCCACGGGCCTGCAACGCCATCACCTCGGACGGGGTGGCGGTGCCGGGCAGGAAGGGCACGCCCTTGGCCAGCACCTCGTCCAGCAGGGCGGGGTAGCAGCCGGGGCTGACGATGAACTGCGAGCCGGCATCCTGGACCCGGCCCACCTGGTCCGGCGTCACCACCGTGCCGGCGCCGACCACGGCATCGGGCACCTTGGCGGCGATGGTCTCGATGGCGGCCAGGGCGGCCTCGGTGCGCAAGGTGACTTCCAGCACCCGCACGCCACCCTCGACCAGGGCCTCGGCCAGCGGCAGGGCGTCTTCGACCTTCTCGATGATCAGGACGGGAACGACGGGGCCCAGCGCCAGGATTTCGCCCACGCCGTACTTGCTCTGCGAACTCATGCGAAATCCTCTCCGAAGCTATGGGCGCCTTCCTCGGCGCCGGTCACGTGGGCGCGCATGGCCCCGAACAGGTTGCGGCCGGTGCCCCAGGTGTTGGCGGTCAGGTCGGGCGTGGCGGCCGGGCGGGCGGCGAACTCGGCCGCGTCCACCAGGATGTCCAGCGTGCCGGCCTCACCATCCAGGCGTACGACGTCGCCGGTCTGGATGCGCGCCAGCGAGCCGCCCTTCAGCGCCTCCGGCGTCAGGTGGATGGCGGCCGGCACCTTGCCCGAGGCGCCGGACATGCGGCCATCGGTGACCAGCGCCACCTTGAAGCCCTTGTCCTGCAGCACGCCCAGGGGCGGCGTCAGCTTGTGCAGCTCCGGCATGCCGTTGGCGGCGGGGCCCTGGAAACGGATGACGGCGATGAAGTCCCGCTCCAGCTCGCCCCGCTTGAAGGCGGCCAGCATCTCGTCCTGGCCGTCGAAGACGATGGCCGGCGCTTCGACGATGCGGTGCTGCGGCTTCACCGCCGACACCTTGATGATGGCGCGGCCGGCGTTGCCCGTCAGCAGGCGGATGCCGCCCGACGGGTCGAAGGGCTCCGCGGCGGGGCGCAGGATGGTGGTGTCGGCGCTGTGCGGCGTGCCGGGGCGCCAAGCCGCCTTGCCGTCCTTCAGCCAGGCCTCATGGCGGTAGGCGTCCAGGCCGGTGCCCTGCTCCGTGCCATCAACCACGGTGGCGACGTCGCCATGCAGCAGGCCGGCGTCCAGCAGGGTGCTGATCAGGAACTGCAGCCCGCCCGCGGCGTGGAAGTGGTTCACGTCCGACACGCCGTTGGGGTAGACCCGCGCCAGCAAGGGGACGGCCCCCGACAGGTCGCTGAAATCCTGCCAATCGATGCGGATGCCGGCGGCCCGCGCCACCGCCACCAGGTGCAGGGTGTGGTTGGTCGACCCGCCCGTGGCCAGCAGGCCCACGATGGCGTTGACGATGCTGCGCTCATCCACCAGGCGGCCGATGGGCAGGTAGTTGCCCGCCTGCTCCGTCAGTTGGGCCACGCGCTGGGTGGCGGCCACCGTCAGGGCGTCGCGCAACTCAGTGTTCGGGTTGATGAAGGAGGCGCCCGGCAGATGCAGGCCCATGATCTCCATCAGCATCTGGTTGGAGTTGGCGGTGCCGTAGAAGGTGCAGGTGCCCGGGGAGTGGTAGGACTTGGACTCCGCCTCCAGCAGGTCGTCGCGGGTGGCCTTGCCCTCCGCGTAAAGCTGGCGGATGCGCGCCTTTTCCGGGTTGGACAGGCCCGACGGCATGGGACCGCCCGGCACGAAGATGGCCGGCAGGTGACCGAAGGACAGGGCGCCGATCAGCAGGCCGGGAACGATCTTGTCGCAAATGCCCAGGTACAGGGCGGCGTCGAACATGTCGTGCGACAGGGCGATGGCCGTCGCCTGGGCGATGACGTCCCGGGAGAACAGCGACAGCTCCATGCCGTCGCGGCCCTGGGTCACCCCATCGCACATGGCAGGCACGCCGCCGGCGAACTGGGCCACCACGCCGGCCTCATGCGCCGCTTTCTTGATGATGGCGGGGAAGCGCTCGAACGGCTGGTGAGCCGACAGCATGTCGTTGTAGGCCGACACGATGGCGATGTTGGATTTGCGGTTGCCCGCCAGCGCCGCCTTGTCATCGGCGGCACAGCCGGCGAAGCCATGGGCCAGGTTGCCACAGCCCAGCGCGCCGCGCCGGGGGCTCTGGCCCTTCTGGGCGTCCAGGCGCCGCAGATAGAGGGCGCGGCTGTCCGCGCTGCGCTGGATGACGCGGTCTGTGACCCGCCGCAGGGTGTCGTGTAGCGCCATGGGGTCCTCCCTGGCTGAAAAGCCATGAACGTGGGGGCGCCGACGGGACCGGCGATGCGGTGCCGGCCCCGGGGCTGATGTCGAATTAACGCCGCCGAACCCTTAGAGTTCGGGGTCGTGCCAACGGCGGCCGTCGCGGTCCAGCAGCAGGGCGGCGCTGATCGGGCCCCAGCCGCCGGCGGCGTAGGGATCGGGGCGCAGGTCCACCTGTTCCCAGCCGGCCAGGATGGTGTCGATCCACGACCAGGCGGCATCCACCTCGTCACGGCGCATGAACAGCGACGGGTTGCCCCGCACGACATCCATCAGCAGCCGCTCATAGGCCTCGGGATACCGGTCCTTGAATGCTTCGGCATAGGACAGGTTCAGCGGCACGGAGCGCAGGCGCATACCGCCCGGCCCCGGCACCTTGGTCATGATGTTGAGCTGCACGCCCTCGTCCGGCTGCAGGCGGATAACCAGACGGTTGGCCATCAGGTCGCCAGAGCCCTTGGGAAAGACGCTGTGGGGCACGTCCTTGAACTGGACGACGATCTCCGAATACCGGACCGGCAGGCGCTTGCCCGTGCGCAGGTAGAAGGGCACGCCGCTCCAGCGCCAGTTCTCGATCTCCGCCTTGATGGCGACCAGAGTCTCGGTGTTGCTGGACCGGTTCAACTCATCGGCGTAGCCCGGCACCGGCTGGCCGTTGATGGAACCGGCGCGGTACTGGCCGCGCACGGTCTTGGACTTCACGTCCGCCTGGGTGATGGGGCGCAGGGCCCGCAGCACCTTGATCTTCTCGTTGCGGATCTGGTCGCCGGACAGGTGGGCCGGCGGCTCCATCGCCACCAGGCACAGCAACTGCAGGAAGTGGTTCTGCACCATGTCGCGCAGGGCGCCGGCCTTGTCATAATACTCAGCCCGGCCTTCGACGCCGACGCTCTCGGCCACGGTGATCTGGATATGGTCGATCCAGCTGCTGTTCCACAGCGGCTCGAACAGGGCGTTGCCGAAGCGCAGGACCATCAGGTTCTGCACCGACTCCTTACCCAGGTAGTGGTCGATGCGGTAGATGCGGTCTTCGGGGAAGACGGCGCCCACCTCCTCATTCACGGCGTTGGCGGACTGGCCGTCGTGGCCGATGGGCTTTTCCAGCACGACGCGGCAGGTGTCGGTCACCAGGCCGGCGGCCTGCAGATTGCGGCAGATGGCGCCAAACAGGCTGGGCGCCGTCGCCAGATAGCAGACGCGGGCCTTGTCCTCATGCCCCATCAGCAGCTTTTGCAGCGGCTCCCAGCCGGCGGGCTTGGTCGCGTCCAGGGACACGTAGCCGAGCCGGGCGGAGAACCGTTCCCACACCGCCGGCTCCAGGTCGGCGGCGGGCACGTGGCGCTGCAGCGCCGCCCATACCGTGCCCCGGAAATCCTCCACCGTCTGCTCGGTGCGGCTGACGGCGATGATGCGGCTTTCATCCGTCATCTGCCGGTCGCGTTCCCGGTAATAGAGGCCGGGCAACAGCTTGCGCATGGCAAGGTCGCCGGTACCGCCGAAAACGACGAAATCGAAGGGATTGACTTGCAGCACTTCAGCCATCATGGCGCCTTGGCTTAGGTTCCCAGGGATGGCAGGGCCATCCGCCCGTTATCAATTATGCGGTTATTTCACTACCACAATTCCCTGGAAGCGCCACCGGAAAATCACCCCCTTCGTAACTCGGCGGGTGATTTTCCGGTAATTCCGTAACATGACAGCTATTCCGTGCGGCTTTCGGCCGTGACCGACCGAAAGCACCCTCATGCGCCGGGCGCGGCCATCCGGCCGCTTGGCTTCCTCGCTTTCCAGTCCGCTGACGCTCCCCGGAAAGCTGCGGCGGCCCCAGTCGGGGCCTCGGTGAAAGGGACCGCCGCCGGCGTCTTAGCCGCTGCGTCAGGCCTTCAAGCCACCCATCAGCAGGTACTTCACCACCAGGTAATCCTCGATCCCGTACTTGGAGCCTTCGCGGCCCAGGCCGCTCTGCTTCACGCCGCCGAAGGGCGCCACCTCGGTGGAAATGATGCCCTCGTTGATGCCGACCATGCCGTATTCCAGCGCCTCCGCCAGCCGCCAGATCCGGCCGATGTCGCGGCTGTAGAAGTAAGCGGCCAGGCCGAACTCGGTATCGTTGGCCATGCGGATGGCCTCGGCCTCATCCGTGAAACGGAACAGCGGCGCCACCGGGCCGAAGGTTTCCTCCCGCGCCAGGATCATGTCCGGCGTGGCGTCCAGCAGCAGGGTGGGCTCGAAGAAATTGCCGCCCAGGGCATGGCGCCGCCCGCCCATGGCGACGCGGGCGCCCTTGGACACCGCATCGGCGATGTGGCGCTCCGCCTTCTCCACGGCGGCGGCGTTGATCAGGGGGCCGGTGGTCACGCCCTGCTCCGCCCCATTGCCCACGCGCAGGCGGCCCACCGCCTCCGCCAGCCGGGCGGCGAAGGCCTCATAGACGCCGTCCTGAACCAGGATGCGGTTGGCGCAGACACAGGTCTGGCCGGCGTTGCGGTATTTGGAGGCCATGGCCCCCTCCACCGCCGCGTCCAGGTCCGCGTCGTCGAACACGATGAAGGGGGCGTTGCCGCCCAGCTCCAGGGACAGCTTTTTCAGCGTGTCGGCGCTCTGCTTCATCAGCAGCTTGCCCACCGGCGTGGACCCGGTGAAGGACAGCTTGCGCACCAGGGGGTTGGAGGTCATCTCCCCGCCGATGGGCTTGGGATGGCCGGTGACGACGCTGAACACCCCCGGCGGCACGCCCGCCCGCTCCGCCAACACCGCCAGCGCCAGGGCGCTGTAGGGCGTCACCTCCGACGGGCGGACCACGATGGGGCAGCCGGCGGCCAGGGCCGGCCCCACCTTGCGGGTGATCATGGCGATGGGGAAATTCCAGGGAGTGATGGCGGCGGCGACACCGATGGGTTCCTTCACCACCACGATGCGCTTGTCACCGGCGAAGCTGGGGATGGTGTCGCCGTAGGCGCGCTTGCCCTCCTCCGCGAACCATTCGATGAAGCTGGCGCCATAGGCGACCTCGCCCCGCGATTCGGCCAGAGGCTTGCCCTGCTCCGCCGTCATGATGCGGGCCAGATCCTCCTGCGCCGCCATGATCATCTCGAACCAGCGGCGCATGACGGCGGCGCGGTCCTTGGCGGTGCGGGCGCGCCAGCCGGCCCAGGCGGCGTTGGCCGCCTTGATGGCCAATGCCGTCTCGGCGGCGCCCATGTCGGGGATGGTGCCGATGACCTCGCCCGTCGCGGGGTTGTCAACGTCCAGGGTGCCGCCGCCGTCGGCATCCACCCAGGACCCGCCAATATAGGCCTGGTCCCGCAGCAGGTCGGGATCGTTCAGCCCAAGGGCCTGAGCCGTGCGGATGAGGGGCCCGTGGGGCGCGCGAACTTGGGGGGCGCGGACGGGGGTGTCCATGGCAAACCTCTTATAACAACCACCGGGGGCATGGTTCTTACGTAGGCGGGGTCCGGGGGCGTTGCAATGCGTGGATAGCGCCCCGGGCGGGCAGATCACAACCGGACATACCGGGCCCGTGTTCCCAGGCTGGGCAGCAATTTGGATCTTAGGGCTCAGGCCGCCTCGTGATCCGTGTCCGGCAGGTTCCCCGGCCGGCCCAGGGCATGGCGGGCGCGGGCCAGTGCCTGCTCCAGGGTGCGGCCGACATGAACCCGCGGCGGCCTCAGGCCTTGGGTCAGCAGCAGGCGCCGCGCCTCCGGATCAGCCAGGGCGATGGCCACAACCGCCCCCTGCTTGCGCGCCTTGGCCACCAACCCATCGATGACGGTGACGGCCGTGGAATCCAGCAGTGGCACCGCCGTCAGGTCCAGCACGTAAGCCCGCGGCCGGGCGGCGATGCGGTCGAACAGGGCGGACACGCCGGCCGCCGCCCCGAAAAAGAACGCACCGGACAGGCGGAAGACCAGGATGTCGTCGTCGCGCGCCTCAGGCTGGTCCGGCAGCGGGCCGGCATGATCGGCCACGTCAGGTGCCACCAGGGGGCTGCCCCCCTCCACCCGCAGCGTCCCGGCCATGCGGTGGATGAACAGCAGCGACCCGGTGGCGAAGCCAACGACGATGCCCAGCGTCAGGTCCCGCAGAATAGTCAGCAGGAAGGTGGAGAGCAGCACCGCGGCATCCCCCCAGGACGCCCGCAGCAGCAGGCCGAAGGCATGCTTCTCCGCCATGTTCCAGGCGACGATCGCCAGCACCGCCGCCAGCGCCGGCAGGGGGATATAGCTGGCCAGCGGGGCGGCCACCGCCATGAACAGCGCCAGGAACACGGCGTGCGCCATGCCCGACACCGGCCCGCGCGCACCGGCCCGCACATTGGTGGCCGTGCGGGCGATGGTGCCGGTGACGCAGATGCCACCGCACAGCGCGCTGGCGATGTTGGCGACACCTTGCGCCACCAACTCGGCGTTGGCGCGGTGGCGCCGGCCGGTCATGCCATCGGCCACCACGGCGGACAGCAGGCTTTCGATGGCGCCCAGCAGCGCGAAGGACACCGCGTCCGGCAGGACCGCCAACACCAGGTCCGGCGACAGGGGCGGCAGATGGGGGGCCGGCAGGCTGCGCGGGATGCCGCCAAAACGCGTGCCGATGGTCTCGACGGGCAGGTGGGCAAGCGCCGCGACCACGCTGGCCGCCGCCACCGCGATCAGCAGGACGGGCCATTGAGGGCGCCAGCGCCGCAGCAACACGATCAGGGCGATGGTCGCCACCGCCGTCCCCAGGGCGGCGGGGTTCAGCGTGGGCATAGCCTGCCCCAAGGCCAGCAGCTTGGGCACCAGCGGCCCCGGCTCCTTGCCCGGCAGCGTCAGGCCCAACAGGTCCCGCGCCTGGCTGGCCGCGATGATGACGGCAATGCCGGCGGTGAAGCCCACGGTGACGGGATAGGGGATGTACTTGATGAAGGTGCCCAGGCGCAGGGCGCCGATGGCCATGAGGATCAGGCCGGACAGGACCACGGCCAGCGCCAAGCCCCCCACGCCCAGCCGCTCAACCGACGCGGCGACCAGCACGATGAAGGCCCCGGCCGGACCACCGATCTGGAACCGGCTACCGCCCAGCAGCGACACCAGGAAGCCGCCGACGATGGCGGTGTACAGCCCCCGGTCCGGCGTAACGCCCGAGGCGATGGCGATGGCCATGGACAGCGGCAAGGCCACGATGGCCACGGTCAGGCCGGCCACCAGGTCGGCCCGCAGGTCGCGCAGGCCATACCCCTCACGCAGCACCGTGAGCAGCTTGGGTTTATAAAGTTCCCGCCAGCTTGGCTCCGCCATTGTCCTGTGCATGACGCCCCCTGTCGTTAATGCGCCGCCCCCATCCTTCGTCCCCTAGCATCGCCCAACCGGGCCATCCCGGCCTAACCCTTTCCCGCTCAGCCTTTTTTCTGCGCCGCCTTGCGCGCCTTCTGGGCGGCGGCGAAGGCGGCGGCCCAGCCTTCCTTCACCACCTGGCGGCCACGGCCGATGGCCAGGGCGTCGGCCGGCACCGTCTCGGTGATGGTGCTGCCGCCGGCGATGAAGGCGCCATCGCCCACCTGCACCGGGGCCACCAGGGTGGCGTTGGTGCCGACAAAGACATTGCGGCCCACCTGGGTGCGATACTTGAAGGTGCCATCATAGTTGCAGGTGATGGCGCCGGCGCCGATGTTCGTCCCCTCCCCGATATCGGCATCGCCGACATAGGCCAGGTGGTTGGCCTTGGCGCCCTGGCCCAGGGTGGAGGCCTTGACCTCAACGAAGTTGCCGATGTGGGCGCCGGCGCCAATGTCGGACCCCGGGCGCAGGCGGGAATAGGGGCCGATGATGGCCTCGCGCCGCACCACCACCCCTTCCAGATGGCAGAAGGGGCGGATGGTCACGCCATCTTCCACCACCACGCCCGGGCCGAACACCACGTTCTGGCCCACGGTGACGTCGCGGCCCAGCACCGTGTCGGCCGAGAACCACACCGTATCCGGGTCGGCCAGGGTGGCGCCGTTCAGCATGGCCTGCCGGCGCAAGCGGGCCTGCATCAGCTTTTCCAGCTTGGCCAGCTCGACGCGGGAATTGACGCCCTCGACATCCGCCGGGTCCCCCTCCGCCACCGCGCAGGCGTGCCCCTGGGCGCGGGCCACGGCCACGGCGTCGGTCAGATAGTATTCGCCCTTGGCGTTGGCATTGCCGATGGCGTCCAGGATAGCCCACAGGCGGCGCCCGTCGAAGGCCATCAGGCCGGCGTTGCACAGGCCGATGGCCCGCTCCTCCACCGTGGCGTCCAGGTACTCCACGATCTTGGTCAGCCCACCGGCCTCATCCTGCACTAGGCGGCCATAGGCGGCGGGGTCGGCCGGGCGCATACCCAGCACGGCCACTGCCGGATCACCGGCGCCGCGCCGCGCCTGGACCAGCAGGGACAGCGTTTCCGGCCGCACCAGCGGGGTGTCGCCGAACAGCACCAGCACGTCGCCGTCGAAATCGCCCAAGGCCGCGCGCGCCGCCTTCACCGCGTCGGCCGTGCCCAGCTGCTCGGGCTGCAGCACCGTGGCATGCGGCGCCACGGCCTTGGCCACCGTTTCCTGCCCCGGCCCCACGACGACGACGACGCGGTCCGGGTTCAGGGCCGCCGCCGCCCGCAGGACATGGGCCACCATGGGTTCATTGGCGATGGGGTGCAGCACCTTGGGCAGGTCGGACTTCATCCGGGTGCCCTTCCCCGCCGCCAGGACGATGCAGGCGAGGGTGGCGGTCGGCGTCGAAGCGGTCATGGCGATACCCTTGGGGTGGCGTGGTTCTGGACCTGGCGGGGGCAAGGGCCGTCGTCAGATGGGATGAGGCGGGTGCCCGGCCATCCCGACGCCATTGCCAGCGCGGCCCCCTTACTGCCACAACGGTGGTGTGTTGCGAAACCGCCTTCGCCCGGATGCCGTCCCATGAGCCCCATGCCCGCCGCCGTCCTGTTCGATTTCGACGGAACGCTGATCGACAGCGCGCCCGACATCCTGACCGGCATCAACCGGCTGCTGGATGAGGAGAACCTGCCCAACCTGGATCTGGCGCAGGTGCACCAGTTCATCGGCGACGGCGCGCCCATGCTGGTGACCCGCACCTTCGCCGCCGTGGGGCGCCCCCTGGACCCCGACTCGGTCCCCGCCATGACCGACCGCTACATGGCCATCTACGAGTCCCTGCCGGCCGATCCAGCCTGCGTTTTTCCCGGCGTGGCGGCGACGCTGGCCAGCCTGAGCAAGAGCATGCCCCTGGCCCTGGTGACCAACAAGCCGGAGCGCGCGACCCACGCCGTGCTGGGGGCCATCGGCCTCGACGGCCTGTTCACGGCGGTGGTGGGCGGCGACACCCTGCCGACGCGCAAGCCCCATCCGGGGCCCCTGCTCCACGCCATGGCGCAGATGGGTGTGGCGGCCACTGAAACCGTCATGGTGGGCGACGGCGCCAACGATGTGACCGCCGGCCGCGCCGCCGGCTGCCGCGTCGTGTGCGTTACCTATGGCTATCCGCGCATGCCCGTGGAAGAACTAGGGGCGGACCGGCTGGTGGACCATTTCCACGACCTGCCGGCCGCCTTGGCGGACCTGGCCCTGCGGTGACGCGGCCAGGCCGGGAGACCCGGCTTTGGGGGAAAAGTCGCTTATGCGTGGTTTCGATTTGCGGGAAGAACGGGAAGAGATCCTGGACGCCCTGCTGGTGACGGGCACATCCTTCATGCTGGCCGTGGCGCAATGGCGCCATGTCGTCCACTTCTTCGATCAGTTCCTGCTGCAGAACCTGCAGGCGGAGGTGGGGGTGCTGCACGGCTATCCCCATTGGCGCTTCTTCCAGTCACGGGTGCTGGCGCCCGTGCTGGAACATCTGATCGAGCTGATGGGCGTGCCCCTGACCAACGCGCACGCCACCGTGGCGATCTTCGGCCTGACCGGCGCCGGCCTCGCCCTGTTCTACGCCGCGCAGGCCGCGGGGGGCCCCGATAGCAAAGGACGGCAGAAGGCCTGGACCGCGCTGCTGGCCATGCATGTCCTGTTCGCGGCGCTGATGGCCAAGCCCTGGCTGTACATCTGGGACTTCGTGCTGCTGCTGACCACGGCGGTCTTCTACCTGCTGGTCCTGACCCGGGCGCCGTGGTGGGCCTTCCTGGCCCTGCTGGGCGTCGCCTGTTTCAATCATGAGTCCGCCGTGTTCATCGGCGGCTACATGGTGGCCAAGGCCCTGGTCGATGCCTGGGTTGAAAAGCGGCGGCCGGACCTGCGATGGCTGGGGGCCGGGGTGGGCGGCAGCGTCGCCGCCTTCGCCATCATCGAAACCCTGCGGCGCACCCTGTTGAAGGAAGAGGTGGGCTGGAAACTGTTCAAGGAAATCCAGAAGTCATCCTCCACCACCTTCGATGGCTATTTCCATATCCAGGTGGGGGAGAATTTCGGCCAGTTCTATGACTGGATCACCGATCCCAGCCTGTCCCTGGAGCTGCTGATTCCCGTCTACCTCGCCATCGTCCTGGGGATGACGGCCCTCATGGTGATGCGGCACGGCCCCCGCGCCCTGGCGCTGGCGGCCTTCGTCGGGGTGCAGGTGGTCGCCGTCCTGGCCCTGGGCCTCACCAACGAGACCCGCACCCTGCTGCACCTGGCGCCCTTCGTGGCGCTGGCCGGCATCTGGCTGAACAAACCCACGGCGGACGCGCCCGGCCCCTTCGCCCCCTGAACGGCCTTACGGCGCGATGGGCTGGGATGGGGCGGCACCCTGGACGTTGATGGTGTAGGTCTGCCGCTGGGCTGTCCCCATGGGATAGAACACCTGTACCTCCAGCACGTCGGCGCCGGTATAGCCTGGGGCGGGCTGATACCACAGCTGCTGGGCGGGCATGGCCTTCTTGTTGCAGGCGGAGCGGGGATTGCCGGCGGGGAAGGTCGGATAGTCCGTGCCGTCGCGCACGCTGGCGGTACCGTGGGCCGGCGCGGTGAGGATTTGCACCGTGATGCCCGGAATCGGCGCGCAATCCTCATGCAGGCCTTGATAGAAATTCAGCTCGCGCTCCTGGCCCACGGGAACGGTACGGGTCAGCATGACCTTTTCCGGCGTGCCGGCCGCGCCGACGGGCCGGGGCGCCGTGCCGCCGCCGTTCATGGTGACGGGCACGACTTGCACATGCTGTTCCGCGCAGCCCGCCACCAGGGCCACGGCCGCAACCATCACCATCCAACGCACAGCGGTCATCGCATCCTCAGGGTGGTAGTCAGGATGCCGCCCCATGCGACCCCTCCCGCATAGGTGGCATTATTCCAATCAACACATCCATGCGACAAACGGCCGCCCCAGGAGGATCCCGGAGCGGCCGTTCATCACATCATCTGGTCCCAGGCGGGCCCGCATCAGCCCAGGCGGGACAACGCCTCGGCCAGCTTGGCGCGGGTGCCGTCGGCCTCGGCCCGGCGCTCCCGCTGTTCCTCGATAACCTCGGGCGGGGCCTTGTCGACGAAGTTGGGGTTGCCCAGCTTGGCGTCGACCTTGGCGATCTCGCCCTCCAGCTTCTGGATTTCCTTGGCCAGACGGGCCTTTTCCTTGGCGATGTCGATGAAATCGGCCAGCGGCAGGACCAGCGTCGCCTCGTCCACCACCGCCTGCACAGCGCCGGTGGCCGGGGCCTCCTCGGTCAGGGTGATGCCGGACAAGCGGGCCAGCTTCTGGATCAGGTCGCGGTGGGTGCCCAGGCGGGCGGCGGTGTCGGCCCCGGCGCCCTTCACCAGCAGCGGTAGCTGGGCGGACGGCGGCACGTTCATTTCCGACCGGATGGTGCGGATGGTGGAGATGAAGCGCACCACCCAATCCATCTCGGCCTGCGCCCCGCCATCCTTGTAGGCGGCCGGGTACTGCGGCCAGGCGGCGGTGATCAATTCGCCGCGATCCTGTCCCTCGCCCAGCTTCTCCCACAGCTCTTCCGTCAGGAAGGGCATGATGGGGTGCAGCAGGTGCAGGATCTGGTCCAGCACCCAGGCGGTCACAGCGCGGGTCTCGGCCTTCGCCGCCTCATCCTCGCCCTGCAGGATGGGCTTGGTGAATTCCAGGTACCAGTCGCAGAAGCTGCCCCAGGCGAAGTGGTACAGGGCGTTAGCGGCATCGTTGAAGCGATAGCCCTCCAGCGCCTCGGTCACCTGCGCCGCGCAGTCGGCCACGGCACCCACGATCCAGCGGTTGACCGTCTGGGTCAGCCCGGTGGGGGCGAAGCCCGGCACGGGCGCCACCTGGTTCATCTGGGCGTAGCGGGCGGCGTTCCACAGCTTGGTCGCGAAGTTGCGGTAGCCCTCAACCCGCGAGGTCGCCAGCTTGATGTCACGGCCCTGGGCCGCCATGGCGGTCAGGGTGAAGCGCAGGGCGTCGCAGCCATACTGGTCGATCAGGTCCAGGGGATCGATGACGTTGCCCTTGGACTTCGACATCTTCTGCCCCTTCTCATCCCGCACCAGGGCGTGGATGTAGATGGTGCGGAAGGGCACGTCGCCCATGAA
The DNA here is from genome assembly GCF_034427435.1 of Nitrospirillum goiasense. Classification (NCBI taxonomy): domain Bacteria; kingdom Pseudomonadati; phylum Pseudomonadota; class Alphaproteobacteria; order Rhodospirillales; family Azospirillaceae; genus Nitrospirillum; species Nitrospirillum goiasense. Next base: position 296,359 of record NZ_JAXQNP010000003.1, read on the forward strand.
GTGGATGCCCATCATCATCATGCGGGCGACCCAGAAGAAGATGATGTCGAAGCCGGTGACCAGCACGTCGCCGGGGTAATAGCGCGCCACCTCCGGCGTCTTTTCCGGCCAGCCCAGGGTGGAGAAGGGCCACAGCGCGGACGAGAACCAGGTGTCCAGCACGTCGGAATCGCGGGTCAAGGGCGTGGCGGCGCCATAGTGGGCGTCCGCCTCCGCCTGGGCCTGGGCCTCCGTCTCGGCGACGAACACCTTGCCGTCCGGCGCGAACCAGGCGGGGATCTGATGGCCCCACCACAGCTGGCGGCTGATGCACCACGGCTGGATGTTGCGCATCCACTCGTAATAGGTGTTTTCCCACTGCTTGGGCACGAACTGGGTCTTGCCCTGCTCCACCGCCTCCAGCGCGGGCTTCGCCAGGGTGACGGCGTCGCAATACCACTGATCGGTCAGCCACGGCTCGATAACCACGCCGCTGCGGTCGCCGTGCGGCTGCATCAGGGTGTGCGGGTCGATCTTCTCCAGCAGGCCCAGGGCCTCGATCTCCTCAACCACCTTCTTGCGGGCGACGAAGCGGTCCAGCCCCTGGTACTCGGGCGGCGCATGCTCGTTCAGCTTCGCGTCGCGGTCGAACAGGTTGATCATGGGCAGGTTGTGCCGCTTGCCGACCTCGAAATCGTTGAAGTCGTGCGCGGGCGTGATCTTCACCGCGCCGGTGCCGGTTTCCGGATCGGCGTATTCGTCGGCAACGATGGGGATGCGCCGGCCGGTGATGGGCAGGATGACGTTCTTGCCCACCAGGTCCTTGTAGCGCTCATCCTCCGGATGCACGGCCACGCCGGTATCGCCCAGCATGGTCTCGGGCCGCGTGGTGGCAACGGTGATAAAAGTATCCGCCATCCCTTCAACCGGATAGCGGAAGTACCATAGGCTGCCCTTCACCTCCTTCTGCTCGACCTCCAGGTCGGAGATGGCGGTGTGCAGCTTGGGGTCCCAGTTCACCAGGCGCTTGTCGCGGTAGATCAGGCCCTGGCGGTACAGCTCGACGAACACCTTGCGGACGGCGGCGTTCAGGCCCTCATCCATGGTGAAGCGCTCACGCGACCAGTCGGGGGAGGCGCCCAGGCGGCGCAGCTGGCGGGTGATGGTGCCGCCGGACTCGGCCTTCCATTCCCACACCTTCTGCAGGAAGGCCTCGCGGCCCATCTCCTGGCGGGTTTTGCCTTCCTTGGCCAGGTTGCGCTCCACCACCATCTGAGTGGCGATGCCGGCATGGTCGGTTCCCGGCTGCCACAGGGCGTCGCGGCCGGTCATGCGGTGATAGCGGATCAGCAGGTCCTGCAGCGTGAAGGTCAGCGCGTGGCCCATGTGCAGGCTGCCCGTCACGTTGGGCGGCGGCATCATGATGGTGTAGGGCTGGGCGTTGCTGTCGACATGGGCGGCGAAGGCGCCCGAGCGCTCCCAGCGCTCATAGCGGCTGCGTTCGACATCGGCGGGGGAGAAGGTCTTGTCCAGCATGGCGGGCACCTGAAATCACGGGCTCAAAACAAAAGAAAAGGGCGGCGCGGGGTTCAGCGCCGCCCCCTCTCAAATTACTTGGGGTCTGCCAAGGTTTATCGAGGCGGCGGGCGTCAGTCGAGTCCGCGCCGTACCACCTTCTCGATCTCGCGCTTGACCAGACGCTCGACCAGGGTGGGCAGGTTCTCGTCCAGCCATTCCCGCAGGATGGGCCGGACCAGGACGTGCACGATCTCCTCCAGCGTGACATCGGATCGGCCGATGGGCCCTTCCCCCGTCAGGCTGGGACCACCGCGGCGGAACCCCGATAGGCCGGAGAAGGCGCGGCTGGCCGCTTCCTCGGTGAATTCCGACATCAGGCGGTCGTCACCCATGGACGGCGGCGGGCGGCGCGGCGGCGGGGGCGGCGGCTCATACGCGAACGGGTCCGGCAGGGGCTCGGGCTCCGGCTCAGGCTCGTCGGGGATGATATCCGTGAGCTCCAGCACGTCGTCCTCCGGCGGAGGCGGCGGCGGAGGGGGCGGTGGCGGCATGGGCACCGCCTCGAAGATATCGTCCTCCGGCGGGGGAGGCGGAGGCGGTGGGGGCGGCGGAGGCGGAGGCGGCGGAGCCTCCGGCTCGGGCGGTGGGGCGTCGGTGTCTTCGGAAATGATACGCCGGATGGAGGCGAGGATTTCCTCCATCGAAGGTTCTTGTTGTGACTTGTCAGCCATTGTTGCCTAACCTGACCTGTAACGGCGTGGACCTGAGACCCCGCGGCCCCGCACCGACAGGGGGGACCGACATCTGGCGCAGCCTAGGGCAAGAACAGTAAAAATGCCATTGGGTTAATCATTGGAGGCACGGCCCGCCAATGCTGCGCCCAGCCCTCACCGATCAATCCCCGCGGCCTCCGGTCCCACCGTTGCTTCATCGCCCCCAAGAATAGGGGCCGACGCGCGTATTTCCCCACAAGAAAAGGGCGGCCCCGCGCGTCGGAACCGCCCCTTTTCTCTCAGGCGAACATCAGAGGCCGGGCTGTCAAACCGCCGCGCCGCGAACATCGGGCGTCAGGTTTCGCCAGCCCTCCGTTTTGCCGGCCTTACTTCTCGATGGACGGGCCCCAGAGCTTGTCCTTGACCTCTTCATAATGGGCCTTGGCATCGTACAGCGGCACGTTCAGGCCCAACTTGGCGGCGGTCAGGTCACCCACGGCCGACAAGACCTGGTAGGAAGCCACCTGCTCGTCATGCTGGGCGCGCACCAGTTCCACCTTGGCGTTCACCAGTTCCTGCTCCGCGTTCAGGACGTCCAGGATGGTGCGGGAGCCGACGGATTGTTCCTGCCGCACGCCTTCCAAGGCGATCTCGTTAGAGGCGACGGCGCTCTTGTACGCCTCGATGGCGGCGCGGGCGGTGACCAGGGCCTGCCAGGCCTTCACCGCCGTCTCATCGGCGGAGCGCACCGCCTCCATCACCTGGGTGCGGCGCTGCTGCTCCGTCTGCTTGGCGCTGCGCACCTTGGCCGAGGTGCCGCCGCCCTCATACAGCGGAATGGTGACGCGGGCGGAGATGACGGCCGTGTCGTACTGGCTGTTGGGGGCCGATTGGTCCCAGTTGCGGTAGTACTGCGCGCTGGCGGACAGCTGCGGCAGCATTTGGCCGAACGCGCCGTCCACGGCGTCCTGCGACGCCTTGTGATTGTAGCGCGCGGCCACCACCACCGGGGCCGACACCTCGGCCTGGGCCATGGTCTCTTCCTGGTTCACCGGCAGCTGCGCCAAGCGGTTCGGCTGCTTCAGCGTGCCGGGCACCTGGCCCATCAGCTTGGCATAGGTGGCGCGGCTGGCGGCCAGGTTGCCCTGGGCGGAAATGCGGTCGGCCGTGGCGCCGGCCAGGCGCGACTCGGACTGGCTGACGTCGGTGCGGGTCAGCTCACCCACACGGAAGCGGTCGCGGGACGCCTCCAGCTGGCGGGTCAGCACCTGCTCATTATTGATGTTGAGTTCCAGGACCGCCTGGTCCCGCACCACGTCCAGATAGGCGGTGGCGGCGGCCAGCAGCACCTGCTGCTCGGTGTCCAGCAGGCTGGCGCGGCCGGCCTCCACCTGATTCTCCGCCTGGCTGATGCCCGCCTGGATGGTGCCACCGGCGTAAATCGCCTGGTTGATGGTCACACCGCTCTGCGCCGGGTTCATATGCTCGATGAAACGGCCCTGGGTCAGGCGCTCCTTACCGACGTTACCATCGGCGGTGACCGTCGGCAGCATGTTGGCGCGGGCCAGCGGCACGCCTTCGTCCGTGGCGCGCTGGCCGGCGCGGCCGGCCTCCAGTGTGGGGTTGTTCTGATAGGCCTGGATCAGGGCATCTTCCAGCGACTGGGCCTGAGCGCCCCCCGCCAGGACCAAGGTCAACGCCGCCAACGGCAGGGCAGCGACCAGTCGGTGCGCCCGCTTAACCCCATGTCCGGTTCCCATGCCCTTCGCCCCACGTCCAGCGGTGTTCATTTGCATCGCCATTTCCCCAAACGCCTTAAAAATCAGTCAGGGCATGCCCTGCACACGGTTGCATGGCAAAGCGTCGCCCCGAATCCCCATCGGCGCCAACGCGCCCCATAAAATATTCTTTAACACGTCCGATGGACCGGCATAGGTCCACTTAAGGCCATGTTCCAGGCGCCCCGTAAAAATCCGGCCGCCTGACACCCTCTGGAAGCGCGTCAAAAGCCGCGGGGACGACGGCATCCGGCCGCCGCCCCGCGACCGTCCTTAAAATACGAACTCGGCGCGGCGCTCGAAGCCCGGCAGCGGGCGGACAGCGGCGTCGAACAGGATGCGGTGCGACACCACGCCCCCCACCTTGCGGTAATAACGCGCCTCGCCCAGGCCGGCGGCATTGATGACGACAGCCACCAGGCGCCCGCCTTCCGCCAACTGGTCCAACAGGCTGGCCGGAACCTCGGACACGGAGCCATCGATCAGGATGGCGCCATAGGGGGCCTTGGCGGCATGGCCGGCGGCCAGATCACCCTGGACGACGGTGACGCCGGCGACACCGGCCAGCGCCTTGCGCGCGGCCTCGACCAGCGCGCCGTCGCTTTCCAGAGCCACCACCGAGCCCGCCATCTCCGCCATCACGGCGGCGGAGTAGCCGGTGGCGACGCCAACGGCCAGGACCTTGTCGGCGCGGCTCAAGGACAGTTCCTGCACCAGACGGGCCAGCACCATCGGTTCCATCAGGTAGCGGCCGGGCGACACCGGCACATCCTCGTCAACGTAGGCGACGCCGGCCAGCGCCTCCGGCACGAAGCGCTCGCGCGGGATGGCCAGGAAGGCCTCCACCACGAAGGGGTCGGTGACCTTGTTGGGGCGAATCTGGCCCTCGATCATGTTGACGCGGGCGGCGGAGTAGTCGGCGGCCATGGGATATACCGATCTGCTGGAAACGATGCGGACGAAGAAGGGGCACAAGCGGGCCGGTCCGCCCGCACATGCTTGAAAAACCAGGATCGGTATATATCTCCCCCGTCGCCCGATGACAATTGCGGCCTGCGGCGGGAAGGGCGGTCGGGGATGGTGGCGGGGCCTTCCCGCCCCTGCGTCACCGAAACGTCAGAAAGCGACGCCAGCACGCTTGACCGCCCCGACGGGCGACGCTATAGAGGCGCCCTGCCCTGACCGCAGGCGCCGCTCGACGGCCCTTCCGGTCGGTTCTCGTGGATGGCGCGGTGGCAGAATGGTGATGCAACGGACTGCAAATCCGTGAATCCGGGTTCGATTCCCGGCCGTGCCTCCAACTTCCCCCTAAATAACGCTCTTATATATATGTGTCTGGTGGCTGCCCGGCCCCCTCTCACGGCGTCCCCTCACCGGCTACGCCTCGAATCCGGCCGCCACCAGGGGCGCCACGTCCGGCGGCAGTGTACCCTCCAGATGCATGAGCCGGACGCGGAGCATGGCGGCGATGGTCATCGCGTCGGCGATTTCGCCTGACAGCACCATGTCCAGCACCGCGCGCAAAGGCAGACGGCGGATGGTCAGTTGCTCCGTCTCATCAGGCGCCACCGGCACCTCCGCCAGATCCCAGGCCAGGTAAAGGCGGGCGTGCTCATTGCTGATGCTGTTGGACATGTCCATGCGCTGGATTTCCAACCAGCGGTCGGCGCTGAGGCCCGCTTCCTCCCGCAGTTCCTCAGCGGCCCCGGCCAGGGGCGTGAGCGCCTTGGGGCCGGCTTGGGGGATGCCCCCCTCAACGATTTCCCAACTGTAGCGGCCGGCGCCGAAACGCCATTGGCCGATCAACCAGGTGTCGCCGTTGGCTGCCACCGGCAGCACCCCCACCGCCACGGTGGCCAGTTCCACCGTGCCGAAGATGCCGGGGCTGCCATTCGGACGCAGGACCTCATGATGCACGACCCGCAGCCAGGGGTTCTCGTAGCGCACCTCCCGCGACAGCACCGTCCAGGGATTCTTCTGGCTGTTGGACAGGGGGTCGGACTTCGACATGAACGGGGCTCCTCACGCGGCGCGGATGTCCCCCTAGATACGGGAAACCGCCCAGGCATTCACCCCCATCCCGCACGCCGTCATCACGTCCCCGCTCAGCCAAGAGCCGCAAGCCCCTGTTTTCATGGCCCTTCCAGCCGTGCCCGCCGGATTGACGAGGGGGGCGTCACATTTTTTTCGATTTTCCCAAACAAAGGGGTTCCAATCCCAAAAACGCTTTGCTATATCACCGCCCACCGCAGCGCCGCTGACTGATCGGTCAAACGAAAACGAAGCAGGCGCGCTGATCCCAGGTAGCTCAGCCGGTAGAGCAGGTGGCTGTTAACCACCGGGTCGGGGGTTCGAGTCCCTCCCTGGGAGCCAATAGAGACCCCCGGAACCGCAAGGTTTCGGGGTTTTTCCTTGTCCACGCCCACCCCTCCCCATCCATGAATATTTCCGACGTATTGTCGACGGCCATCGCGCCGGCGGCACGGCCCTGGCAGAGCCCTCGGACCATGCGAAACGTGGAAGGTGGCGGCGAGGCGCCAGGGAAGCGGACGATGGTGCCGCGCATTTATCATCGTCGTCCTGCACGCCCCCACTCGCCAGACGGCGCGCGCGGCATAGTTCTATGACCGCCCGGGTTTTCCTGCGACGCGAGAACGCCTTGCCTCCCTTCTACCATGTGACCGCGCTGTCGAACTTCGCGCGCGCCTTCGATAAATACCGGCGCCTCTATCGGAAAGGGCAAATCCCCGAGAGCACCTACCCGGGTGAATTCTACGTGTTGCCGCCGGACCGGCTGGCCATCGGTGTGGCCAAGGCTGAACGGCTGGTGCAGCGGCTGGGCATCCCCGGCGACCGCCCGCTGGTGCTGAAATCCCTTCTGGACCCCGCGCTGCTGCGCCCCAACCTGCGCAACGGCCTGGGAATGATTTGGCCATCCGCCGACCTGCCCGTGGCGGAAACCTGGACCGTGGGCGCGGATGGGGGCCTGGGGAGCCGGCAGAGTCTGGAAGAAACCATGGCCGCCTCCTTGCATCTGCAGGGGCAGCGGTTCACGTCCTTCAGCGCGCTGCGGCCGCGCTCCCTATCCTTCCTGCCGGTGGCGCGCGGCTGCCAGGCGGCCTGCCCCTTCTGCTTCTCCGAAGCCTCCATCTCCGCCGACCAGCCGGGCGGCAAGCCCGACTGGCCCCTGATCGACCGCTGGATCGAACACGCCTGGCACAGCGGCGCCGAACGCGCCGTGATCACCGGCGGGGGAGAACCGACGCTGTGGCCACAGCCCTCCCTGCGGGAGCTGGTGACCCGCTGCCGCCGCCGTTTCGGCACCGTGGTGCTGATCACCAACGGCCTGCGCTGGGCGCGCATGGATCAGCGCATGGCCGCCGACGAGCTGACGGCCGTGCATAAGGCCGGCTTGAACGTGCTGGCCGTCTCCCGCCACCATTGGGACGAGGCAGCCAATGCCACGCTCATGGGGGTGGAGACGGCGACGCCGGCCCTGCTGGAGGCGATGGGCGCGCATCGCGGCACCCTGGCGGGTTTGCGCCTGCGCCTGGTGTGTGTGCTGCAACAGGGCGGCGTGGCCTCCGTTTCGGATATCGACGCTTATGTCCGTTGGGCGGTGGCCGGCGGTGTGGACGAGGTGTGCTTCAAGGAGCTGTACGTTTCCACCAGCGTGGAGTCCGTCCACCACAGCCATGACGTCAACCGGTGGAGCGAGGCGCACCAGGCGCCGCTGTCACTGGTGCACGATTGGGCGCAAGGGCGGGGTTGGCCCGTGGCCCTGCGCCTGCCCTGGGGGGCGCCGGTCTATCAGGGCCTGGTGGACGGCCAGCCCCTGCGCGTGGCCGCCTATACCGAACCCAGCCTGTTCTGGGAACGGGCCAACGGCATCGCCCGCAGCTGGAACGTCATGGCGGATGGGCGCTGTTACGCCTCGTTGGAAGACCGCGCCAGCATCATGGCGGCGCCGATCGCGACGCCGGCCTTGGAGACGGCCTGATGGATTTCATGGAGTTCCTCGCCTGGGAGCGGCAGGCCGTGGCCGACCGCCCCGATGTTCTTCGCCTGACCGAAACCCGTATCGCCGAGGCCTTCACCCTGCTGCGGCCCCGGGCGGAAGTACCCGACACCTTCCCCACCGTGCATCGCTGCCACATGGCGCAGTTGTGGCGGGCGGTGCGGGGCCTTCCTGCCGAGGGGGCGCGGGAGACGCTGGTGTGCCGGGGGGTCCGCCACGCCCTGGGTCTGCTTCTACGCCGCTATGCCGGACAGGGGCGCCGGCTTCTTCTTCCCGGTGACGTCTACCCGGTCTACGGGCGCATCGCGGCGGCGGCGGGCCTGCCGACAACCAGCTTCGGCCTCTTCCCCGATTTCGACGCGGTGGCGGTCTTCCAAGCGGCGGAGGCCGCCAGGGCGGACATCGTGCTGCTGCCAGCCCCCCTTAAACTGCATGGACGGGATTGGACAACGGCGGAGGCGCGCGTCGCCCGCGACTGGCTGGCGGGGGCGTCATCGCGGCGCCTGCTGCTGGACGGGGTCTATTCCTTCGGCGGGCCGCTGGCGCCAACGGTCCTGGACCTGATGGCGACGGGACAGGCGATCTATCTCGACTCCCTGTCCAAGGGCTGGCTGACCGCGCAGGTCTTCGGTGTCGCCATCGTGCCGGAAAGCGACTTCACCAGCCATGCCGGGGATTTTCGCCAAGACCCGCCGTCGCAAGCCGAGCTGTTTCGCGCCCGGAGCATCATGACCGACCATGACGGTTTGCCGGAACGGCTGCGCCAGATGCTGGCGGAGCGGCGGGCGGCGGTCACCGGCCAGTTGGCGGCGGCCGGGATCAGGGCCCATGCCCCCCGTCAGGGCTACCTCATCCCCGTGGAGGGCGCGGCGCCGGCGCTGCTGGAGCGTCACGGCGTCCTGGCCATCCCGCTGTCGGTCTTCGGTGGCGGTCGCCCCGGGTGGTCCATCGCCAGCGCCCTTCCCATCGCGGTGACACCATGACCTTGCTCGCCGAGGACCCTGTGCTCTGGGACGTGGTCTTCAAGATGCCGATGGAGCGCCTACGCTTCATCGAGGCGCGGGCGCGGGAAGCGGGACCCGCCGTGCTGGATGTCGGCTGCGCCACCGGCATGACCTGCCACGCGCTGCGCGAGGCCGGCATGGCCCCCGTCGGCGTGGACATCAACGCCCGTTTCATCGACGCCGCCCGGGCCAAGGATCCGACGGGGGAGTATCATGTCGGCGACATGCGGACCTTCCAGCTGTCACGCGCCTTCGACCTGTTGATCTGCCTGGGCACCACCTTTGCCTACAACCTGACCAACCGCCAGGTGGCGCAGACGTTGCGGAACTTCCATGGCCATCTGCGGCCGGGCGGACGGCTGATCGTGGACGTGGTCAACGCCATCGCCTTCACCGGCGCCCAGCCCTTCCGGCGTCTCAGCCGCCACAGCTTCAATCGGGAAGGGGAGGAAGCCGTCGCCACCATACGCCATGGCCTGGATTTGCGGGCCCAGACGATGACGGAGCAAGTGACCTGGCGGCGCAAGGACCACGCCGTGCGCAAGGACCCGGCGGAATCGTTGCGCCTGCTGTTCCCCCAGGAGTTGGCCTTCCACCTGGAGGTGGCAGGGTTCATCGATGTCGAATTGCTGGACGGCTGGGGCGGGGACGCACAGGGCTTCGGCGGGCGCCGGCTGATCGCATTGGCAACCCGCCCCGGTTGACTGCCATCGGGCCGATGCCGATCAAATAGGCCCCGGGGTCAAGCGGGGCCGGAACGCTCCATCATTTCGGACACCTTCGCGGCGAGGACGTCCAGGGTGAAGGGCTTGGTGATCATGTCCATGTTGGTGCCCAGGAAACCCGCCCGGATGGCGGCGTTTTCGGCGTAGCCGGTCACGAACAGCACGGGCAGGCCGGGGCGGTGCTCCCGCGCGATCTCCGCCAATTGCCGGCCATTGATGCCCGGCAGGCCGACGTCGGACACCAGCAGGCTGATGGGCCGGTCGGATTGCAGGATGGCCAGGGCGGCGGTGGCCTCGCCCGCCTCCTCGACCTCATAGGACAATTCCTCCAGGACGTCCCGGATCAACAGGCGGACGGATGCGTCGTCCTCCACCACCAGCACGCGCTGCCCCCTGCCCTCGCGGGGCACCGACGCCTGGGACGGGGCCTCCTCCACCGGCGGCGGATCGACCGCCCGCAGGTAAAGCGACACGGCCGTGCCCACCCCCGGCTGGCTGTGGATGCGAACCTGCCCGCCGCACTGCCGGGCGAAGCCATACACCATGGACAGGCCCAGACCGGTGCCCTGGCCAACCGGCTTGGTGGTGAAGAATGGCTCGAACGCCTTTTCGATCAGGTCCGCCGACATGCCCACGCCGGTGTCGGAAACCGTGATCACGACATAGCGGCCCGCGGTGACCTCCGGCCGGGTGGCGACATAGGCCTGGTCCAGGTGGACGGCCTTCATTTCCAAGGTGAGCTGCCCGCCCCCGGGCATGGCGTCCCGGGCATTGATCACAAGGTTGAGAAGGGCGTTTTCCAGTTGGTTGGCGTCGGCCACGGCATGGGGCAGATCCGGCGCCTCGACGACGCGCAGCTCTATCGTCTCAAGGATGGTCCGGCGCAGCAGATCCTCCAGCGAGCGCACCAGCGCGCCGATATCGAGCGGCTTGGCATCCAGCGACTGGCGGCGTGAGAAGGCCAGCAGCCGGGCGATCAGCGTCGCGGCACGCTGGGCGGAGGTGGAGGCCGCGTCCATGTATCGCTCCAGCCTGTCCACCTGACCGGCGGCGATACGGCGCCGGATGATATCCAGGGAGCCGATGATCCCTGTCAGCATGTTGTTGAAATCGTGCGCGATGCCGCCCGTCAGTTGCCCCACCGCCTCCATCTTCTGGCTTTGGCGCAGGGCCGCCTCCGCCTGCATCAGACGGCTGGTACGCTCGGCCACCCTCTCCTCCAAGGTCTCGTTCAGCGCCTTCAACTGCACTTCGGCGCGTTGCCGCCGCGTGACGTCCAGGCGCAGTTGCGCCTCGCTGTCCACCAGCGCCTGGCGCGCTCGGTCCCGTTCTTCCAGGCGGTCGCGCATCTCGAACTGCTTTTGCCGGGAGCGCATGGCCGAATCCAGCGCGCTCAGCAGCGATTGCTGGCTCAGCGGCCGCTCCAGGACCAGGGCGTTGCCGAACAGGTGCCATAGGTGGGCCCGCGTGGCCTCCATGGCCCGCGTCCTGCCCGTGCGCTGGGCGGCCAGGAGGACAAAGGGAATGTCCGACCAGTCTGGTTGCCTCCCAAGCGCCGCCCGCAACGGGCCGATATCCCGGCCCAGCGCCTCCTCGGTCAGAAGGACGACACCCGCCTGGTCATCCAGGGCGTGGGCCAAGGCCGCGATGTCCGGATGAACGGCGGCGTGATAGCCGCTGCGCGTCAGCAGGCCCGCGATGCTTTCCGCATCCCGCCCGAACGGCGCGCAGACCAAAACGCGGTGCCCCTCCTCAGCGTTCCTATGCATCGGCCCGGCGATCCCTCATCAAGGGACCGGGGTCACCCGTATATTCCGGGGTGCCGGTCATGACGCCGCGGAAGGCGGTCAGCGGGCGGCCCACGCGCAGGCCGGACGCATCGATCTTGAACTCCCGGATGGCGTCCTCATGCGCCCCGGCCCGGTTCTTCAAGACCGACACCGCCTTGCGCATGCGCCCCTCCGCCTCGAAGAAGCGCAGCAGAAGAACGGCATCCGCGATGTAGGAGATATTGAGATTGCTGGCCATGCTTCCCATCAATCCCTGCTGCGGATTGATCAGGAAAGTCACAACGCCCTGATGGTTGAGATAGGACAGCAACTCGTGCATTTGCAGGATGAGCTGTTTTTCCTGCGGCATGGCCGCCATGTAGCCGTTCAGGCTGTCGATCACCAGCATGCTGATGCCGCGGCTCTCAACCTCATGGCGGACACGGTAGGTGAATTCACCCGGCGACAGGGCGGCGGGGTCAACCTGCTCCACCCGCAGGCGCCCGCTTTCAAGGTGGCGGGAGATGTCGAGGCCGAAGGCCGCGGCCCGGGACAGCAAGGTGCCGATGCGCTCATCGAATTCGTAGAGGGTCGCGCACTCCCCCCGTTCGCAGGCGGCATGAAGGTATTGCAGCGTGATGGTCGTCTTGCCCGTCCCGGCCGGCCCGGTGATCAGCGTGCTGGTCCCGCGTAGGGGCCCACCGTTCAACATGGCGTCCAGTTCCTTCACGCCGCTGCCCACCGGCTCCTCCCGATAAGAGGCATGGTGTTGCGAGGCGATCAGCCGGGGATAGATCTCCAGGCCGCCGGTGCGGATGGTGAAGTCGTGGAAGCCGGCCACAAAGTCCACGCCGCGCAGCTTCTGCACCTGCAGGCGACGCCGGGCGGGGCCGAAGTCAAGGGTAAGCCGTTCCAGGGTCACCACGCCGTGACAGATGCTGTGCAGGTGGCAGTCCTTGCCGTCGTCCGGCGACGTCATGTCATCGACGAAGATGACGGTGGAATTGCGGCCGGCGAAGAACTGCTTCAGCCCCAAAACCTGACGGCGATAGCGCAAGGGGTCCTGCGCCAGCAGGCGCATTTCCGACAGGCTGTCGAAAACGACCCGCTGCGGTTGCACGCGCTCCACCTCCTGCTGGATCAGGCGCACGGTCTCGCCCAGTTCCACCTCCCACGGATGCAGGATGGATTGCTGGCGCCCGTCGCCCAGGACCGCATCGACGGCGCTCAGCTCGAAAACGTCGAAGTCCTCAATGCTCCAGCCGTGGGAGGCGGCGACCACCGCCAGCTCCTCCCGCGTTTCCGACAGGGTGATGTAAAGCGCCCTTTCCCCTGCCGCCGCGCCAGCGCGCAGGAACTCCAGCGCCAGCGTCGTCTTGCCGGACCCCGGCATTCCTTCCAGCAAGTAGAGCCGCCGGGGTGGCAATCCCCCGCGCAGGATGGCGTCGAGCCCGGGATTGCCGGTGGAGATTTTCTCCACCACGTCGTGCATCGGCATTTTCATCGTAAACACTCCTGCCCCCCGTGCCTTCATAAACGGTCGCTTCCCAAGCCAAGCGGGGCTTAAGGCCAAGCGTGGAGCGAGGCATGACGGCGCGGACACGGTTCCGGCCCACCTGGATCTACCTCGGAAAGTGACGGAAACATCGGCATGGCCGCAAAAGTTCCCGGAAAAAGGGAAGGGCCATGAAAGTCCGCACCCCCGCCCCCAAAGGGGGCGCGTCTGATGGCGCCCTAGCGTTGCGCCAGCGCCGTGCCAGACGGGGCTTGCAATATGCAGCCCCGAGGCTCATGTTGGTCAGGTCGATGTTGCTGCTGGGCTACTGACCGGCGGATGCCGGCCTTCCCCGTCGTGATTTTGGCGCCCGTGCCGCACTCCCGCGCCGGGCAGCTCCGATCGGGAAAACCCCAGGAGATACCTCATGTCTATCGGTACCGTGAAGTGGTTTAACAGCACCAAGGGCTTTGGCTTCATTCAGCCCGAGGATGGCACTGCCGACGTGTTCGTCCACATTTCCGCCGTCGAGCGTTCTGGCATGGGCAACCTGTCCGAAGGCCAGAAGGTGAGCTTCGAGATCGTCCGCGACCCCCGCAAGGGCAAGTCGTCGGCGGAGAACCTGCGCGCCGCTTGAGGCTCGTGGTTTCGGCTTTTGAAGAGCGACGGCATGGCCTCCATGCCGTCGCTTTTTTTTCAGCCTGAAACAGGATGCGATCAGATCGCGTCCTGACCCTAACCTGTTCATGATAGAGCGGATTTTTACGATCAGGTGATTCCATCTGATCGCGCCCCGCTCTAACGGGAGGCCGCGATGGCCAAGGAAGAATACCTCGAATTCGAGGGTAAGATCGATGAGGCGCTGCCCGATGGCCGCTTCCGGGTCATGTTGGAAAATGGCCACTCGATCATCGCTTACACCGCCGGACGCATGCGCAAAAGCCGCATCCGGTCCCTGGCTGGCGACCGGGTCACTGTCGAGATGACCCCTTACGACCTGACCAAGGGGCGGATCGTCTTTCGCCACAAGGACGAACGGCCCGGCACCGTTCCCCTGCATAGGCCAGCGCCGCGCCGGCGCTGAGGGTGGGTGGCGGGAGGCCGGGATCCGCAGTACCGGATCAAGGTCGACCAAGACGGCCAGGAACGGGTTGTGCGCGAAAGCCAGCTGGAAGCGGTGCGGACGCCCGCGTCCGCCTGACGCCCACCCCGTCCCCTCTCAACGCCATTTGTGGGAGACCCCTTTGGAAAAGCCCCCGGTAGACCAGGCGAAGGACGGCAACACCCCCGGCGGAGACGATCCGGGACCAGCCCCGGAAACGCCCAAGCCGCCGGAGGTCCGGCATCTGAAGGAAACCGACCTGTCGGAGGAGGCGCGACAGCGCCTCTATGCCTGCCTGGCGGCGCCCCCCTCCCCCCATCGCTCGAACACCAACCGCTGGCAGTCCATGCCACGCCGCAGGAAGCTTGAACCCGGCTGAAACGACGGCGCCGGCACCCAGCCGAACAAGGTTGACCTGGGTCAATGCCCTAAGACGCCGTTTGGGCGACTGTCCAAACGGCTGGCGACCCGGCATCACGCCCCTCTGGCGTGAACAGGCCGCACCCCACATGAGGGCCGGCACCATGATCAAAGAAATCCTTGTCCACCTGGATGGCGGCGCCGACGACGACAGCCGCATCCTGCATGCCGACCGCCTGGCGGTGGCGCACCAGGCCCATGTCCGCGGCCTGTACCTGAATGTCCTGCCCGACCCGCCGGAAAGCATCGCGCACTACAGCGTCACCCGCGGCGCCCTGGCCGACCATTTGCGGGAGTGCCAGGCGCAGTGCCGGCTGACCGAGCAGGCGCTGGCGCGGCGGCTGGACGCCCTGTCCGGGCGTCATGAACTCTGCCGGTTCGATCGCGTGGCGGCAGAGGTCGGCGGCCTGATCGCCGATCAGGCCCGCATGGCCGACGTGCTGGTCGTCCGCACCCCCTATCGGGTCGCCCAGCCAAACCGCGCCAGCGACGTGGTGGAGGCGGCGCTGTTCGGGTCCGGCCGGGCCGTGTACGTCATTCCGGAGGAGGATCCCTTGCGGCTCCAGCCGCTGGACACGGTCCTGATCGCCTGGAAAAACAGCCGGGAGTCGGCGAACGCCGTGGCGCAGGCCATGCCGTTCCTGCGCCGCGCCGACCGGGTCGCCATCGCTGTGGTGGAAACGGCGGCCGATGCCCGGCGCGCGGCGGACGGCCATCGCGACCACTCCGCCGAGGATCTGGCCCGGTATCTGTCCCACCATGGCGTGACCGCGGAAATCCGGCGGCTGGGCAAATGGGACAATGTCGCCGGCGGATTGTTCAACGAGGCCGAGCTGTTGAAGGCCGGCCTGATCGTGGCGGGCGCCTACGGCCGGTCCCGCCTGCGCGAATGGGCCCTGGGCGGCGTCACCCGCGACATCCTGACCAAGACGCCCATCCCGGCCCTGCTGGCCCATTGATGAGGGGGGCGGAGCTGCCCCCCAATTCCTTACCCATACTTGATAGGAGACCACCCCATGAAGGCGCTTGTCTATCAAGGCCCCGGCCGCAAGGCGCTGGAGCAGCGGCCCAAGCCGGAGATCAAGGACCCCGGCGACGCCATCGTCCGCATCACCAAGACCACCATCTGCGGCACCGACCTGCACATCCTGAAGGGCGACGTGCCGACCTGCCTGCCCGGCCGCATCCTGGGCCACGAGGGCGTGGGCGTGATCGACGCCGTGGGCCCCGGCGTCACCACGTTCAAGCCGGGGGATCGCGTGCTGATCTCCTGCATCACCGCCTGCGGCACCTGCGACTATTGCCGCCGCGGCATGTATTCCCACTGCCGCACCGGCGGCTGGATCCTGGGCAACGTCATCGACGGCACCCAGGCGGAATATGTCCGTATCCCCCATGCCGCCACCAGCCTGTACCCCATCCCCGAAGGCGCGGATGAGGAGGCGCTGGCCATGCTGAGCGACATCCTGCCCACCGGCTTCGAATGCGGGGTGCTGAACGGCAAGGTGGCGCCGGGCGCGACCGTGGCCATCGTCGGTTCCGGCCCCATCGGCCTGGCCGCCTTGCTCACGGCCCAGTTCTACAGCCCGGCGGAGATCATCATGATCGACGTCGACGACAACCGGCTGGAGGTGGCGCGCCGCTTCGGCGCCACGCGCACCGTGAACAGCGCGGCCACCAACGCGGTGGAGGCGGTGAAATCCTGGACGGATGGGGCCGGCGTCGACACCGTGATCGAGGCGGTGGGCATTCCCGCCACCTTCGAACTGTGCCAGGACCTGGTGGCGCCGGGGGGCACCATCGCCAATGTCGGCGTCCATGGCCACAAGGCGGACCTGCATCTGGACCGCCTGTGGGCGCAAAACATCGCCATCACCACCCGGCTGGTGGACACCGTCAGCACGCCAATGCTGTTGAAGACCGTGCAATCGCGCAAGCTGGACCCCAGCGTGCTGATCACCCACCGCTTTACCCTGGACGGCATCCTGTCGGCCTATGACACCTTCGGCCACGCCGCCGACACGCGGGCGCTGAAGGTGGTGATCAGCCCCTGATGCCACTTTGGGCTGCGGCGGCGGCCTCGGTGGCCGCGCAGCCCAGGGGCGGCGATAACCAGGGATTGAGGTGAATCATTTTGCCAATCGCCGGGATGGTTAATGGTTGGGTCATGAACGGATGGGGGTGCGACGCCATGGCAGCGCCCCCATCCGGGCCTGACAAGGACACATTACCCCATGTCCACCGACCCGTCCCCGCCCCCAGCGCCTGAGCGTCAGGCCCCCAATAACCAAGCGCCCAGTAACCAAGCCCAGCGCACCTCGTCCTCCTATCGCCTGCCGGCCTTGGACAGCAAATTCATCCTGAGCGACAGCATGCGGGGCACCCGCCTGATGCTGGAGTATGAGAAGGCGGAGGAACGGCTGCGGGATTGGGGGGTGCGGTCCACCCTGGTGACCTTCGGCAGCGCCCGGGTGCGGTCCCCCGACGCCGTGGCCACGGCGGAAGAGACGGCGCGGGTGGCGGAGTTCCCCCAATCCACCCGCTGGTACGCCGAGGCGCTGGCCTTCGGCCGGCTGGCGTCGGAGCGGGGCGGCGCGCTGGACGGCTGGCCCGGCGGCTACCGCGACAATGTCATCGCCACCGGCGGGGGTGGCGGCCTGATGGCGGCCGTCAACCGCGGCGCGTGGGAGGTGGGCGCGCCCAGCATCGGCTTCAACATCGCCCTGCCGCATGAACAGGAACCCAACCCCTACACCACGCCGGAACTGACCTTCCAATTCCATTACTTCGCCATGCGCAAGCTGCACTTCGCCATGCGGGCGGCGGGCCTGGTCATCTTCCCCGGCGGGTTCGGCACCCTGGATGAGATGTTCGAGATCCTGACCCTGCGCCAGACCGGCAAGTCCGCCCCCATCCCCGTGGTGCTGATGGACAAGGCCTATTGGACGCGTGTCCTTGACTTCGGCCTGCTGGCCAAGACCGGCATGATCTCCGCCGCCGATCTTGAGCTGTTCAGCTTCGCCGACGATGCCGAGGGCATATGGCGCGCCCTGGTGGCCCACGGCCTGAAGGTGCCGCGACAGCACGCCCCCGACACGTCCCCGGCGTTCCAAAACCCCTGATCCTGCGAAGGGCCCGTCCCTATGATCCCCAGCGTCACCTTCCACGGCGCCGCCGGCACCGTCACCGGCTCCTGCACCCTGATACGCCATGACGGCGGCGCGCTGCTGATCGACTGCGGCCTGTTCCAGGGACCCAAGACGGTGAAGGAGCTGAACTACCGCGACTTCCCCTTCGACCCGCGCGAACCGGCGGCCCTGGTGCTGACGCACGCCCATATCGACCATAGCGGCCTGGTGCCCAAGCTGTGCCGCCAGGGCTTCAAGGGGCGCATCCATTGCACCAGCGGCACCCGCGATCTGCTGACCTTCATGCTGCCCGACAGCGGCTTCATCCAGGAGAGCGAGGTCCAGCACCTGAACCAGCGCAACCGGCAGCGCGGCCGGGCGGAGGTGCAGCCCATCTACACCCGCAAGGCTGCGGAGGCCTGCCTGGACCAACTGGAGGCGGCGGATTACGGCACCTGGATCGATGTCATGCCGGGGGCGAAGATCCGCTTCTGGGACGCGGGCCACCTGCTGGGCTCCGCCTCGGTGGAGGTGAGGGTGGCGGGCGACGGCGGGGAGCAGACGCTGCTGTTCTCCGGCGACCTGGGCCCCGGGGACAAGCCGTTCCATGGCCTGCCGGAGGGGCCGGCCGGCGCCGACTGGGTCTTCTGCGAGTCCACCTACGGCGCCACGGTGCGTCCGCCGGTCGACAACCAGGAGCGCCGGCGCCAATTGGGCGCCGAGGTGGCGGAGGCGCTGAAATCCGGCGGTGTGCTGCTGATCCCGGTCTTCGCCGTGGAGCGGACGCAGGAGCTGCTCTATGACCTGAACCAGTTGATCGATGATGGCACGCTTCCCCGCACCGACATTTTCCTGGACAGCCCACTGGCCGTGAACGTCACGGAAGTCTTCCGCCAGCACCTGCCGGACATCAACCATGCCGGCGTGGCCAACCCGTTCGACCGCCCCTACTTCCACCCCATCACCGAGGTGGAGGGCAGCAAGCGCCTGAACCGGCTGGGCGGCGGCGCCATCATCATGGCGGCCAGTGGCATGTGCGACGCCGGCCGCATCCGCCACCACCTGAAGAACCACCTATGGCAACCCAACGCCACGGTGCTGTTCGTGGGTTACCAGGCGCCGGGGACGCTGGGCCGCCTGCTGGTCCAGGGCCGCAGCCCCGTCCGCATCCATGGGGAGGAGGTGGAGGTGCGCGCCCGCATCCGCACCCTGGACAGCTATTCCGGCCATGCCGACCAGGCGGAGCTGCTGGCCTGGCTGGCGGCGCGCGGCCCCATCCGCGGCGGCGTCGCCCTGATGCATGGCGAAACCGCCCCCCGGCAGGCGCTGGCGGACGCCCTGGCCGCCACCGGCCTGGCGGTTCCCATCCACCAGCCGGCGCTGGATGAGACCATCGTGCTGCGGCCCGGCAAGGCGGAGCGCGTCCCCGCCGCCCAGCCGCGCCTGGTCACCGTGCCGGATGAGGATTGGCACAATCTGTACGCCCGCACCGTCCTGGACCTGAGCGAACGCCTGCGCCACGGCGACGATGCCCAGCGGCTGGCGTTGCTGCGCCAGGTCTCGGCCCTGCTGACGCCCCCTAAAGCCGACCATTGAAGAGGATCACGCGGATCATGCGCCTCCTGAAGTTCCTGCTGGTGATCATCCTGTTGGCCGGTGCCGCCGGTGGCGGCTATTGGGCCTGGCTGCGGACGCGGCCGCCCGTGCTGCCCGCCGGCTTCGTTTCCGCCGATGGCCGCATCGAGGCGCAGGAGGTGGACATCGCCGCCAAATACGCCGCCCGCGTCCTGAGCATCGAGTTCGAGGAAGGGCAGTTGGTCCAGGCCGGCGCCATCCTGGCCCGGCTGGACGTGCGCGACGTCCAATCCCAATACCGGGCCGCCACCGCCGCCCTGGCGCAGGCGCGCAAGACCCGCGACCAGGCCGCCAGCCTGGTGGTGCAGCGGCAGAGCGACCTGGACTTCGCCAACAAGGAGATGAACCGGGCGAATGAGCTGTTCACGCGCGGCAACGTCTCGCAGCAGCGGGTGGACAGCAACCGCAACCAGCTGCGCAGCGCCACCGCCGCCCTGCAATCGGCCAAGAGCGGCCTGAGCGCCGCCGACGAGGCCATCCACGCGGCGGAGGCGGACGCCGACCGGCTGCGCGACCTGGCCGACGACGGCATCCTGAAGGCGCCGGTGACGGGCCGCATCCTGTACAAGCTGGCCCAGCCCGGAGAGATGCTGGGCGCCGGCGGCAAGGTGGCCACCCTGCTGGACCTGTCGGACGTCTACATGACCTTCTTCCTGCCCACGGAATACGCCAACCGCGTGGCGCTGGGGGCCGAGGTGCGGCTGCTGCTGGACGCCCTGCCCGGCCTGGCCCTTCCCGCCGCCGTCAGCTTCGTGGCGCCCAAGGCCCAGTTCACGCCCAAGCAGGTGGAAACCCGGGCGGAGCGGGACCGCATGATGTTCCGCATCAAGGCGCGGGTGCCCCAGGCCCTGGTGACCAGCCATATCGAGCAGGTGAAGACCGGCGTCAGCGGCACGGCCTATGTCCGCCTGGACGCGCAGGCCGCCTGGCCGGCCTGGCTGCAATCGCGACTGACGACGACGGCGCCGCAATGACCGGCCAGGCGCCAACGGCGGTGCGGGTTGCCGGCGTCAGCCACCGCTATGGCCGGACGGGGGCGCTGGCGGCTGTGGACCTGACGGTGCCGGCAGGCGGCACCCTGGCCCTGATCGGCCCCGATGGGGTGGGCAAGTCCACCCTGCTGGGCCTGATCGCCGGGGCCAAGCGCCTGCAGGATGGGACGCTGGAGGTGCTGGGCGGTGACATGGCGCGGGGGGCCGACCGGCGGCGCCTGCAGCCGCGCGTCGCCTTCATGCCCCAGGGCCTGGGCCGCAACCTCTATCCCGACCTGTCGGTGCGGGAGAACCTGGAGTTCTTTGGCAAGCTGTTCGGGCAGGGACCGGGGGAGCGGAGCCGCCGCATCCACCACCTGCTGGCCGCCACCGGCCTCGCCCCCTTCCCCGACCGGCCGGCGGGCAAGCTGTCGGGCGGCATGCGGCAGAAGCTGGGCCTGTGCTGCGCCCTGATCCACGACCCCGACCTGCTGATCCTGGATGAGCCGACCACCGGCGTCGACCCGCTGTCCCGTCGCCAGTTCTGGGACCTGATCGACAGCATCCGGGCGGAGCGGCCGGGCATGACCCTGCTGGTCGCCACGTCCTACATGGATGAAGCCCAGCGCTTCGACCGGGCGGTCATGATGGACGGCGGCCGCATCCTGGCGGACGGCACGCCGGCCGAGCTGATGGCGCGCACCGGCACCGCCAACCTGGAGGCCGCCTTCGTCGCCCTGCTGCCGCCGGACCGGCGCGGCCCCGCCGAGGGCGCCGCCGTGCCGCCCCTGCCCGCCGGCCGACCCATCGCCATCGAGGCGCGCGGACTGACGCGGCGCTTCGGCGACTTCGTGGCCGTGGACGCGGTCAGCTTCGCCATCCCCAAGGGGGAGATTTTCGGCTTCCTGGGGTCCAACGGCTGCGGCAAGACCACCACCATGAAGATGCTAACCGGCCTGCTGCCGGCCAGCGCCGGCACCCCCCTGCTGTTCGGCCAGCCGGTCGACCCCGGCGACCTGGCCACGCGCCGGCGCGTGGGTTACATGGCCCAGTCCTTCTCACTCTACGGCGACCTGTCGGTGGCGCAGAACCTGGACCTGCACGCCACACTGTTCGGCCTGCTGGGGGCCGCCGCCGACGCGCGCGTGGCCGAGGTGGTGGCCGACTTCGGCCTGGCCCCCTATCTGCCGGCGCTGGCCGACAGCCTGCCCCTGGGGGTGCGCCAGCGCCTGTCGCTGGCCGTGTCCGTGCTGCACAAGCCGGAGGTGCTGATCCTGGACGAGCCCACGTCAGGCGTGGACCCGGTGGCGCGCGACGCCTTCTGGCGCCAACTGACCACGCTGTCGCGCGACCAGGGCGTCACCATCTTCGTCTCCACCCATTATATGAACGAGGCCGCGCGCTGCGACCGGGTGGCCTTCATGCAGGCCGGCCGCGTCCTGGCGGTGGGGGCGCCGGAAGCGTTGCGCCAGGAAAAGCAGGCCAGCAGCCTGGATGACGCCTTCGTCGCCTATATGCGGGAGAACGAGCCGGAGGAGGCGCCGCCGGAAACGGCCCCGGCAACGCTGATCGAAGCCCCGGCGGCGGAGTCCGGCGGCTTTTCCCCGCGCCGCCTGTCCGCCTACGCCCTGCGCGAGGGGCTGGAGCTGCGGCGCGACCCCGTGCGCCTGACCGTGGCCTTGCTGGGCACCCTGCTGTTGATGCTGGTCTTCGGCTTCGGCATCAACTTCGATGTCGAGAATTTGCGCTTCGCCGTACTGGACCGCGACCACTCCCCCCTGTCGCGAACCGTGGCGGAGGCGTTCTCCAGTTCCCGCTACTTCCAGCAGACGCCACCGGCCACGGACGCGGCGGACGGCCTGCGGCGGCTCCAGGCCAATGACGTCGCCCTGGTGGTGGACATACCGCCCGACTTCGGCCGCGACGTGAAGAAGGGCACGCCGGCGGAGGTGGCCGTGCGCATCGACGGCGCCATGCCCTTCCGGGCGGAGACCATCCAGGGCTATGTCGCCGGCCTGTTCCTGCGCCTGCAGCAGGATCTGGCGACCGAGGCGGGGGTCGAGGCGGCCCCGGGGCTCAGCCTGGTGCCGCGCTTCCGCTACAACCAGGCCTTCCGCTCCGTGGACGCCATGGTGCCCTGCGTCATCGGCCTGCTGCTGGTCTTCATCCCGTCCATCCTCACAGCTTTGGGCGTGGTACGGGAGAAGGAGCTGGGCTCCATCACCAACCTCTATGTGACGCCGGTGTCGCGGCTGGAATTCCTGCTGGGCAAGCAGCTGCCCTATATCGCCATCGCCTTTTTCAACTACGCCGTCATGGTGATCATGGCCCTGGTCATCTTCCATGTGCCGCTGAAAGGCAGCCTGCTGGGGCTCAGCCTGGGGGCGCTGGCCTATGTCATGGCCACCACCGCCCTGGGCCTGCTGGTGTCCTGCTTCGTCAGCACCCAGACGGCCGCCGTCTTCGGCACCGCCATCGCCACCATGCTGCCGGCCATCCAGTTTTCCGGCATGATGCAGCCCGTCTCCACCCTGTCGGGCATGCCGCACCTGCTGGGCACGCTGTTCCCCACCACCTATTTCGTGAAGACGGTGGTGGGCGCGTTCACCAAGGGGCTGTCGCTGGCCGAGCTGACACCCTTCATCCTGTCGCTGCTGGCCTTCTTCCCCGTCCTGGTGCTGACGGCGTCGGTGCTGCTGCGCAAGCAGGAGGCATAAGCCATGGCCGCCTTCCGCAACCTGCTGACCCTGGCGCGCAAGGAACTGGCCGGCCTGATGCGCGACCGGTTCATGCTGTTCTTCGTGCTGTACGCCTTCACCGGCATGATCTACCTGCAGGCCACGGGCATCAGCCACGAACTGCGCAACGCCTCCATCGCCATCGTGGATGAGGACCAGTCGCCGCTGTCGCTGCGCTTCCGTTCCGCCTTCCGCCCGCCGGACTTCCAGGCCCCCGCGCTGATCGGCAAGGGGGAGGTGGACCGCGCCATGGCGGATGCGCGCTATACCTTCGTGCTGGACGTGCCGCCGGACTTCCAGTCCGACCTGCTGGCCGGCCATGGGGCGGAGCTGCAAATCCTGGTGGACGCCACCGCCATGATGCAGGCCGGCATCGGTGCGGCGCAGATCCAGTCGGTGCTGAGCGATGAGGTCAGCCGCTTCCTGGCGCGCGACAAGACCGCCACCACCCCCGACGCCGTCAGCGCCCAATTGCGCTTCGCCTTCAACCAGACGCTGGAGACGACGCGCTTCACCGGCATGATGGCCATCCTGTTCAACGTCACCATGCTGTCGGTGCTGCTGACCGGCGCCGCCGTGATCCGCGAGCGGGAACACGGCACGCTGGAGCACCTGCTGGTCATGCCCGTCCGGCCGCTGGAGATCATGGGCGCCAAGGTGCTGGCCAACGGCCTGGTGGTGCTGGCGATGACGGGCCTGTCGCTGGCCGTCATCATCCGATGGGCCCTGGGCATCCATCTGGCCGGGTCCATCCCCCTGTTCATGGCGGGAACGGCCGTCTACCTGTTCTTCACCACGGCGCTGGGCATCTTCCTGGCCACCGTCGCGCGCTCCATGCCGCAGTTGGGCCTGCTGTTCATCCTGATCGTGCTGCCGCTGAACCTGCTGTCCGGTGGCAACACGCCGCTGGAGAGCATGCCGCTGTGGCTGCAGCGGATCATGCAATTCTCCCCCGCCACCCAGTTCGTGGCCTTCGCCCAGGCCATCCTGTACCGCGGGGCGGACATCACGCTGGTCTGGCACCATTTCGCCGCCGTGGCCGGCATGGGATCGCTGTTCTTCCTGCTCAGCCTCTGGCGCTTCCGCCGCCACCTGGCGGCGTCGCGCTGAGACCAGGCGCCCTTACGGCACCAGGACGGCGGCGCCGTTGAGGCGCCCGGCGCGCAGGTCGGCGATGGCCTGGTTGGCCTGGGCCAAGGGGTAGGTGGTGACCTGGGGGCGGATGCCGGCCAGGGGCACGATGCGCAGGAAGTCCAACGCGTCGTCCCGCGTCAGGTTGGCCACGGACACCACCTGCCGCTCCCCCCACAGCAGGTCATAGGGGAAGGCGGGGATGTCGCTCATGTGGATGCCGGCGCAGACCACCCGGCCGCCCTTGCGTACCGCCGCCAGGGCCGCGGGCACCAACGCGCCCACCGGCGCGTAGAGGATGGCGGCGTCCAGCGGTTCCGGCGCCGGCCCGTCCGACCCGCCGGCCCAGACCGCGCCCAGCGACAGGGCGAATTCCTGGGCCGCCAAATCATCGGGTCGGGTGAAGACATAGACCTCCGCCCCCTGCCAGCGGGCCACCTGAAGGATGATGTGACCGGCGGCGCCGAAGCCGTAAATGCCCAGCTTGCGATGCGGCCCCGCCATCACCAGCGACCGCCAGCCGATCAGCCCGGCGCACAGCAGGGGCGCGGCCGTGGCGTCGTCCAGATCGATGCCGTCCAGGGGATAGACGTAGCGCGCCTCCGCCACCATGAGGGTGGCGAAGCCGCCGTCGCGGGTATAGCCGGTGAACCCTGGCGCGTCGCACAGGTTCTCATGGCCCGACAAGCAATAGGGGCAGTGGCGGCAGCTGTGCGCCAGCCAGCCCACACCCACCCGCTGGCCCACGGTCAGGCCGGACACACCCGCCCCCAGCCGGTCGACGACGCCCACGACCTCATGTCCCGGTATGCGGGGCAGGCCGCCCGGCGGCAGGTCGCCGTCGATGACATGCAGGTCGGTGCGGCAGACGCCGCAGGCGTGGATGGCGATACGGACCTGATCGGGGCCCGGCTCCGGGTCCGGCAGCTGCTTCTCCTGCAAGGCCCCCGACGTTCCCAACACCATGGCGCGCATGACGTCACCCCACACCGAGATTATGGGCCGCCCAGATCGCCGGCCACCCCCCAGGGAACCCCCGTCCCCCCATCCCCGCATTGATGCGGCGCAAACCGGGGGCCCTGAACGCCATTGTTGATGCACCGCACCAAGGCCGCGGCGCGCCGGTGATCTCCTACGGTCCAACAGGCACTCATGGAAATGGAGGTTCTGATGGCACACGTCGCTTTGGTCACGGGCGGGATCACCGGCATAGGGGCGGCGGTCAGCCTGGCCCTGAAGAGCGCCGGTCACACGGTGGTCGCCACTTATCCGGCGTCGGAGGAGGCCACCGCCGCCGCCTTCCGCCGGGAGACGGGCCTGGCCACCGCCGCCTGGGACGTGGCCGACTTCGTCGCTTGCGCGGAGGGCATCGCCCAGGTCACCGCCAAGCACGGCCCGGTCGACATCCTGGTCAACAACGCCGGCATCACCCGGGACGCCATGCTGCACAAGATGACGCAGGAGCAATGGCGCCAGGTCATCGACGTCGATCTGGGCGGCTGCTTCAACATGTGCCGCGCCGTGATCGAAAGCATGCGGGAGCGCCGCTTCGGCCGCATCATCAACATCAGCTCCGTCAACGGACTGTCGGGCCAGGCCGGACAGACCAATTACGCCGCCGCCAAGGCCGGCCTGATCGGCTTCACCAAGGCGCTGGCGCTGGAGGGCGCGTCGCGCAACATCACCGTCAACGCGGTGGCGCCGGGATACACCAAGACCACCATGGTCGAGGCGGTGCCCGCCCCCATCCTGCAAACCATCGTCGACGGCATCCCGGCCAAGCGACTGGCCCTGCCGGAGGAAATCGCGCGCGCCGTCGTGTTCCTGGCCGCCGATGAGGCCGGCTTCATCACCGGCGAAACCCTGTCGGTGAACGGCGGGAAGTATATGCAGTAGTCCACAGCACGGACGGATGAATGGAGGACGCCATGACCCTCGCGAACCCTTCCGCCAGCACGCGGCCACGCCGCCGGCCAGGATACCGGCCGGCGGCCGCGCAGGCCCCAGGCGCCCCCCTCTCCGCCGCCCCGCAAACTGTCGTCCCGCCACCCGACACCCGGTCCCCTATCGTTCCCCCGGCCGTCACACCGGCCCCCGACCCCGACTTCCACGCGCTGGACCGGGCGCTGCGCGCCGCGGCGGCACGCTTGACCCAGGGCCTGTCCCCCTCCGTCATCGCGGAGGCATGGGCCGACTGGGCCATACACCTAACGGCCAGCCCGGGGCGGCGGCTGGCCCTGTCGCTGGCGGCCACGGATGCTGCCGGGCGCTTCACCGTCTGGCTGGCGGAGGCGGCGGCGGGCGGCAAGCCGGCCCCGTTGGTGGAGCCCCGGCCGGGTGACCGGCGTTTTGTCGATCCCGTCTGGTCGCAATGGCCGCATGTGGCGATCGCCCAGGCCTATCTGCTGGGGGAGGCGCTGTTGCTGGACGCGGCGCGGCGCGTCCCCGGCGTGGCGCGCCAGCATGAAAATGAGTTGAGCTTCCTGTTCAGCCAATGGGCCGATGTCCTGTCCCCCACCAACCTGCCCTGGCTGAATCCCGTCATCGTCAGCCGGACGATGCAAGAGGGCGGCATGAACCTGGTGCGCGGGGCGATGAATTGGATGGACGACGCCAGCCGCCTGATGCGGAGCGCCCCGCCGGCGGGGGCGGAGGAGTTCCAGGTGGGACGGGACGTGGCCATTACCCCCGGCACGGTCATCCACCGCAACCGCCTGATGGAGGTGATACAGTACACCCCGACCACGGCGACGGTGCGGGCGGAGCCCATCCTGATCGTGCCGGCCTGGATCATGAAGTATTACATCCTGGATTTGCGGCCGGAGAATTCGCTGGTGCGCTGGCTGGTGGACCGGGGCCACACCGTCTTCATGGTGTCGTGGAAAAACCCCGACGCCGACGACCGGGACCTCAGCCTGGACGATTATCGCCAACTGGGCGTCATGGCCGCCCTGGACGCCGTCAACCGCGCCGTGCCCGGCCAGAAGGTCCATGCCTGCGGCTACTGCCTGGGCGGAACCATCCTGTCCATCGCCGCCGCCACCATGGCCCGCGATGGTGACGACCGCCTGGCCAGCCTGACGCTGCTTGCGGCGCAGACCGACTTCGCGGAGGCGGGCGACCTGATGCTGTTCGTGGACGAACGCCAGGTCAGCCTGCTGGACGACCTGATGTGGTCCCAGGGCTATCTCAGCGGTGCCCAGATGGCAGGGGCCTTCCAGTTGCTGCGCCCCAACGACCTGATCTGGTCCCGCGTCATCCGCGATTATCTGCTGGGCGACCGGGAACCCATGTCCGACCTCATGGCGTGGAACGCGGATTCCACCCGCATGCCCGCGCGCATGCATGGCGAATATCTGCGCAGCCTGTTCCTGGAAAATCGCCTGTCGGCCGGTCGCTTCGCGGTGGAGGGGCGGGTGATCGCCCTGCGCGACATCAAGGTGCCCATCTTCGCCCTGGGCACCGTGCGCGACCATGTGGCGCCCTGGCGCTCCGTCTACAAGATCAACCTGTTCAGCGACACCGACGTCACCTTCACGCTGGTATCCGGCGGGCACAATGTGGGCATCGTCAACCCGCCGGTCGGCGAACGGGGCAGCTACCAGACCCTGACCCGCGCGGCGGATGAACGATACATCGACCCGGACACCTGGGCGGGGCTGGCACCGCATCACCCAGGTTCCTGGTGGGGCGCCTGGCAGGAATGGCTGGCGGCCAAGGGCGACAGCACCCAGGTGGCGCCGCCGGCCGTGGTGCCGGACGCGACGGCCCCCGCCCTGCCCGCCCCCGGCCTTTATGTCCACCAGGGTTGATGCCGGCGTCGGGTCAGGAATTGACGATGGTGCCACCGTTGGGATGCATCACTTGCCCCGTCATGTAGGACGCCTCATCACTGGCCAGGAAGACATGGCACGACGCGACCTCGTTGGGCTGGCCCGGCCGGCCCATGGGCGTGTCCTTGCCATGCTCCGCCACCTTGTCCGCCGCGAAGGAGGCGGGGATCAGCGGCGTCCAGATCGGGCCCGGCGCCACCGCGTTGACCCGGATACCCGCCTCCACCAGAAGCTGGGACAGGGAGCGGGTGAGCGCCAGGACGGCCCCCCGCGTGGCTGAATAATCCAGCAGGTGGGGGCTGCCCTTGTACGCGGTGACGGAGGTGGTGTTGACGATGGCCCCACCCCGCGTCATGTGCTGCAAGGCCATTTTGGACATGAAGAAATAGCCGAAGACGTTGGTGCGGAAGGTCCGCTCCAATTGCTGCGCCGTCAGGTCGCCCAGGCCGCTGGTGGTGTGCTGCTCCGCCGCGTTGTTCACCAGGATGTCCAGCTTGCCGAAGGTGGAAACCACCTTGTCCACCGCCGCGCGGCAAAAGTTCTCATCCCCCACGTCACCGGCAATGCGCAGGCCACGGGCCCCTTCCGCCTCTATCAACGCCACGGTGTCGGCCGCGTCCTCATGCTCATCGAGGTAGACGATGGCGACATCAGCCCCCTCGCGCGCCATGGAGACGGCGACGGCCCGGCCTATGCCGCTGTCGCCACCGGTGATCAGGGCCGCCTTGCCCTTCAGGCGACCGGCACCGGGGAAGCGGGGCGCATAGTCCGGCGCCGGTGTCATCTCGCGCTCGCGACCCGGCTGGTGGTCTTGCTGCTGCGGGGGAATGGCGTCATCCATGGTGGCGCTCCGTCAAGAATAGGTAGGCAAGGAATAGATAGGGTGGAAACCGCTGGCGGGCCCGCCAGTTCCGGCCGCAGTCGGCCACGTCCATCCCGCGTGGAATGTCCAGCGCGGAATGCCCAACGCGGGATAGACGTGGCCATGGGCCGATAAGCCGCCTGTCAGCGGTGGCCGTGCGCCGAGCCGCCTTTGCGGCCAGCCTCGGCCGCCCGCGCCCGATCATGGGCGAAGTTGCCGCCCGAAGCCTGCCCCCCTTCCGGCCGGCCTCAGCCGCCAGTTCACGATCCTGGGAGAAGCTGCGCTTCTCATCCGGCACGTTCTGTCCACCCTTGCGCCCCGCCTCGGCGGCAAGGCCGGCGTCCTGCGAGAAGCTCCGTTTCTCGTCGGGCACGCTGGAGCCGCCCTTGCTGGCGATCTCGCGCTGCTTCTCGCCATCCATCGAGGCGAAGCCGCGGCCGCTGGTGCTGCTGTCCTTGGTCATGACGTCCTCTCTCCTTTGCGCATCGCGCCGCCGGCCCTTTCAGCTTCGGCAGCGCCCGCATACAAGGCGGCACATCGAGAGGGGTTCCGTTTTATTTCGAATTATTAGATTTTTTGAATACAGCAAAGAACAAGGCTCGCTTCATTTGCAATATCAACCATTTCCACTCTACAAGCCCCCAAAGGAAAAGGGCTGGACCCGCAGGCCCAGCCCCCTCAACTCTGGACCGGATTCCGTTTTGCGCCGAAGCGCTGGCGGATCCGGTCCCTGGATGCCTTAACGCTCGGCCTCAATGCTGGCCGCCCTTGCGGCCGGCTTCGGAAGCACGCTCACGGTCGTGGGCGAAGTTCCCGCCCGAGGCCTGACCGCCCTTGCGGCCCGCCTCGGCGGCCAGCTCGTGGTCCTTGGAGAAGCTGCGCTTCTCATCCGGAACGCTGGAGCCGCCCTTTGAGGCGATTTCACGCTGCTTTTCATCATCCATCGAGGCGAACCCTCGGTTCGACGTATTGTTCGAAGTGTTGGAAGCCATAGGATCACTCCACTCTGCTTCTAGTCTGCTTCGGGATGGGCCCCCGCCGTTAGCGGCATCTGGGCCGCCGGCGCGTCCTTGCGCCGGATGAATAATAAAGGGGAAAGCCCACCCTTTCGTTCCCGAGAATCTGAAAATATTGAAGTATAGACACGTCAAAGCTTCGCTTATTCTATTCCTATATTGTCATAAAATCATCCCATCCTTGCCTTGGATGTGGCCCGCAGGAAGTCCCCGGCCATCTCCCGCGCCTGGGTCAGCGCCGCCACCAGGGCGGCAAAGGTACGGGTGCGCGCCGCATCATCCCTGGCCCGCAATATCGCCGACGGGTGGTAGGTTGCCACGCCCGGGCGCCCATCCGCCCAGGTCAGCGGGCGTCCTTCTTCCCGCAGTAGAACCACCGGGCGGCCCATCAGCGACCGTGCGGCCGTGGCGCCCAGGGCCACGATGACCGCCGGTTGAACCACCGCGATCTCGCGGTTCAGCCACCAGCGGCAGGCCTCGATCTCCCCCTGGTTGGGGCGCTGATGCATGCGGCGCTTGCCCCGCATCTCATGCTTGAAGTGCTTCACCGCGTTGGTGACGTACAGACGGCCCCGGTCCAGTCCCGCCTCCGCCAACGCCTGGTCGAGGATGCGCCCGGCGGGACCGACGAAGGGTCGCCCGGCCTTGTCCTCCTGGTCCCCCGGCTGCTCCCCCACCAGAAACAGCGCGGCATCCGCCGGTCCTTGGCCGAAAACCACCTGGGTGGCGGCACGGTAGAGATCACACCGGCGACACTCCGCGGCCTCCCGCGCCAGCCCCTGCACCTCCGCCCTTTCAGGATCCACATCTTGCGCCATAGCCATTGATCCCTGTCGCGGCCCCTATCGGCGGCCCCTGGGCACGACAACGGTGGATGGGAATGGGTGTTCCACGGCACCACGGAAGCGGTGCGCGCCGCCTTGCAATATCCCCTCGGGGGGGATAGGTTCGGCGCCCATGCCATCCCTTGACCAGATCGACATCGTCCCATGACCCCGCTTTCAGACCTGCTGCAACAGGGCGCCGGCAACGCCTGGCTGTTCATCCCCAGCGCCATTTTGCTGGGCGCGTTGCATGGGCTGGAGCCTGGGCATTCGAAGACCATGATGGCGGCCTTCATCATCGCCATCCGGGGAACGGTGGGGCAGGCGGTGTTGCTGGGCCTGTCCGCCACCCTGTCCCATACCCTGGTGGTGTGGGCGGTGGCGCTGGCCGGGCTGCACTTCGGCCAAAGCTGGAACGCGGAGACGACGGAGCCCTATTTCCAGATCGCGTCCGGCCTCCTGATCATCCTGATCGCCCTGTGGATGCTCTGGCGCACCTATCGCGCCCAGCGGGAAGAGGCGGCGCATGATCATGAGCATCATCATGGGCACGACCATCACCATGATGACGGGCATCACCATGATCACGAACATGACCACCACCATGACCACCACGCCGAAGGCCTGACCCTGGGGGAGACGGACTATCAGGACGCCCATGAACGGGCGCATGCCGCCGACATCCAACGACGCTTCGCCAATCGGACGGTGACCACGGGCCAGATCGTCCTGTTCGGCCTGACCGGGGGACTGATCCCCTGCCCCGCCGCCATCACCGTGCTGCTGCTGTGCCTGCAACTGAAGCAGGTGACCCTGGGGGTGGCCCTGGTGCTGTGTTTCAGCATCGGCCTGGCGCTGACCATGGTCAGCGTGGGTGCCGCGGCCGCGCTGGGCATGCGTCACGCCTCCCGCCGCTGGGGAGAGACCTTCACCACCCTGGCCCGCCGGGCTCCCTACGCGTCGGGCGCGCTGATCATCCTGGTCGGCCTTTATATTGGTTGGCAGGGATGGAGCGCGCTGGCTTAAGCCGTCAATTGGCCAGGCGCTGGACGATCAGGTCGAGCAGCGCCCGCAGGCGCGGCAATCGCCGCAAATCCCGGTGATAGCCGATCCAGGTGTCACGGCTGGGCGGCGCCTCTCCCAGATCAACCAGCGCGATACCCGGGGTGCTGTCCCCCAAGGGACGGGGAAGCACGGCCAAGCCAGCCCCCAGCGCGCACAGGCGGGCCTGGACCTGGCGATTGTTGCTGCGCGCCGCCACGGCGGCCTTGGGCAATAGGCGCGTCACCCAGCCCACGTCGGGCATGCCGCCAAAGTCCGTGTCCATCAGCACCAAACGGCAACCGGCGCCATCGCCCGCCACCGGGTGCCACAAGCCCGGCTTGGCATAAAGGCCGTAGGGAATGGTCAGCAGCTTGCGGGCGATGACCTCCGGCTCATCAAACGGTTTGATGCGCATCACCAGGTCCGCTTCCCGCCGGGGCAGGCTGTAGAGGCGCGGGTCGGTCAGCAGTTCCACCGTCACAGCCGGATGCTGGGTGGCGAACTCCGCCAGCACGGGCGACAGCATGCTCACCCCGAACCAGTCGGAGCAGGAGACGCGTAGCATGCCCTCCAGCCCGCCGACGCTGCCGGCCAACTGCCGCTGCAGGGCCAGCGCCTCCTCCTCCATGCGCAGGGCCGGCCCCAGCATGGCCTGGCCCTCATCGGTCAGGACGAAGCCGTCGCTGGTGCGCTGGAACAGCGTGGCGCCCACCGCGGCCTCCAGTGCGCGCAGACGCCGGCCCATGGTCGGCTGGGTCTGCCCCAGCTTGCGGGCGGCGGCGCCCAAGGTGCCCTCCCGTGCGATGGCCAGGAAGATGGGCAGGTCACTCCATTCCAGCACACGCATCGAATCACCCAAACGAAATCGCATGATCTTCGTACAGTTGTTAAGATTTCCATGCATCCGTCTTGGGCACAAGATTTGTGGGCGCCGATAAGGGCGCCCCACCCAAAGCCGGAGCAGAACACCATGATCCCCACCATGCCCACCACCATGAAGGCCGCGATCGTCGAGACGCAGAACGGCCCCTTCCGTGTCACCGACATCGGCCGTCCCCAGCCTGCGGCCGGCCAGGTGCTGGTCCGCATCCTGGCCAGCGGCGTGAACCCGCTGGACACCAAGATCCGCGCCGGCGCCGCCGCCCATGCCCGCCACCCCCTGCCCGCCATCCTGGGCCTGGACCTGGCTGGCGTGGTCGAGGCGGTGGGCCCCGGCGTCTCCACCTTCCGTCTGGGTGACGAGGTTTATGGCATGACCGGCGGCGTGGGCGGGCTCCCAGGCTCCCTGGCCCAATACGCCGCGGTCGATGCCGATTTGCTGGCGCTGAAGCCCGCCAACCTGACGATGCGCGAGGCCGCCGCCCTGCCGCTGGTGGCCATCACCGCCTGGGAAGGCCTGGTGGATCGCGCCAAGGTGCGGCCGGGCCAGACCCTGCTGGTCCAGGGCGGTGCCGGCGGCGTCGGCCACATGGCGGTGCAGATCGGTCGGGCGCTGGGCGCCACGGTTTATGCGACCGCCAGTGCGGAGGATGCCGACTACATCCGCAGCCTGGGCGCCACGCCCATCGACTACGCCGCCGAGACGGTGACCGACTACGTGGGCCGGCTGACTGGTGGCAACGGCTTCGAGTTGGTGTACGACACCAACGGCGGCGCGGTGCTGGACGCCTCCTTCCAGGCGGTGGCCCGCTTCGGCCATGTGGTCAGCGCGCTGGGCTGGGGCAGCCACGCCTTGGCACCCTTGTCATTCAAAGGCGCCACCTACTCCGGCGTCTTCACCCTGGCCCCGCTGCTGACGGGGGTGGGCCGGGCCCACCACGGCGAAATCCTGGCGCAGATCAGCACCCTGGTCGAGGCCGGCAAGCTGCTGCCCCGCCTGGACCCGCGTCCCTACACCCTGGACACGGTGGCTGACGCCCACGCGGCGCTCACCGCCCGCAGCGCCAAGGGCAAGGTCGTGGTCTCGATCAGCCGGGAGTGACAGGGCGCCATGCCCGGTCAGTGCCCATGCCCTTCCTGGGCCAGATGCGGAGACAGGGAGGGTGGCGTGTCGTGGGCATCCCGCGAGGGCGGAATGACGAAGAAGCCGTGGGTGCCGTCGCGGCGCAATTGCCCGACCAGGCCGTATTCCCAATCCAGGTAGGCCTGCATCGCCTCCACCGCGTTGTCCGTACCCTCATAGGGGCGGCGATAGACGTCATCGGGGGCGGAGAGGTAGGCACCCTCCCCGGTTTCCAACTGCAGGCCGGCGGCGGTCCACGCCGCCGTGCCGCCGTCCAGCACCAGCGCGGGCCGGCCGGTCAGGGCCTGGATGTCGGCGGCGGCGAAACGGGCGGCGACGCCGTCGGGGGAGGTCACGACAATCGTGCCCTCGCGCGCCGCCGCCGGCAGGTCCACCGCCAGCCGCGCGCGGATGACGAACCGGGCACCGGGAACGCGGCCCCGCCGATAGGCTGGACTGGGCCCCACATCCAGGAGGGTGATGTCGCCCTCGGCCAGCAGCCGCGCCAGATGGGCCGGCGGAATGACCTCCACCGTCGGCAGCGGCGGCAGGGTGGGCTGCCAAGGCCCCGTCACGGTCAGGCCGGACGCGGGAACGTCGTCCAGCACCAGCACCTCCCACCCCATCTGGGCCAGCCAGGACGCGCTCATGTCCGCCCGCACCGACAGGGTGTCGAACAGCACGATGCGGGCCCCGCGCACCGGCGCGGAATGGTCGGTTTCCTGCACCAGCTGGCCGCCCGGCGCGCTGCGGAAGCCCGCCAGGTGGCCGGCCTGGTATTCCTCCGGCGTGCGCACGTCCAGGCGGTAGAGGGTGCGCCCCCGCTCCTCCAGCGTCTCAAGCGCCGCGTACGGCAGACGCCGCACGCCGGCGCGATAGGCCACGGTGCGGGCGGCCGCGCGGGCCGTCTCCCGCGCCGCGTCGTCCACGTCACCGAAGCGGCGCTCCTGCCCATGCTCAAGGCTGAAACCGGCCAGGGTCCAGCCGATGGTGCCGTTGCGCAGGGCGTAGACGGGGTTGGGCACCCCGGCGTTGCGCAGCGACTGGGCGCCGATCAGGCTGCGGGTGCGGCCGGCACAATTGACAATGATGGTGGTGGCGGGATCGGGCGCCAGGGTGCGGGCGCGCAGCACCAGCTCCGCCCCCGGCACGCTGGTGCCGGTGGGGATGCTCATGGTGCGGTATTCCTCGAACCGCCGGCTGTCCAGCACCACCACGTCGGCATGGGCGTCCAGCAGATCCTTGACCTGGGGTGCCGCCAGCGACGGCGTGTGCGCCTCCGTCTCCACCAGTTCGCCAAAGGCCTTGGACGGCACGTTGACGTCACGGAAGACCTCATAGCCGGCGGCGCGCCACCCCTCCAGCCCGCCCGCCAGCAGCCGGACGTTGGTGTAGCCCAGGTCCGCCAGCCTGGCCGCGGCCCGTTCCGCCAACCCCTCGCCATTGTCATACAGCACGATGGCGGTATCGCGCCGGGGCACACGGTCCAACACCTCCAGCTCCAGCCGCGACAAGGGCAGGTTGGCGGCGAACAGCGGATGGGCCTGGGCGTAGGGGTCCTCCTCTCGCACGTCCAGCAGGGCCAGTTCGCGCCGGGCGATCAGAGTGAGGCGGACGTCGGCGGGGGAGACGGTGGCGGCGGCGGGGACCAAGGACATCAGGCGGGCTCCAGGGACGGCGTACGGGTGATGGTGAAGGTGGGCGTGGCGCCGGCGTTGCTGTAGCCGGAGATGAAGGGCTTGCGCGGGCCTTGCGCCGGATAGACCCAGCGCCGGACCTGGCCGATATCGGCGCCATAGACATGGATGCTGACCGAGGTGCGGTCCAGATGGGCATTGGTGACGCGGTGGATGTCGCCCGCCTGGGGTGACAGCGTCTCCACCTCCCCCACCTCCAAGCGCTGCTTGGGGCCTATGGCCACCAGCTCATCGCGCGACCCCACGACGAAACGCTGGGAATACTCAGCCCCCCGCAAGACGCCGACCAAGCCCCAGACGGTATGATCATGCACCGGCGTCTCCTGCCCCGGCCCCCAGACGAAACTGACGACGGAGTAGCGGCCATCGGGGTCGGCATAGAGCAGGAATTGGCGATACCTTACCGGATCGGGTTCGGCATAGGCGGCCGGCAGCCAGTCATCCTGGGCCACCAACTCGGCCAGCGCGTCGCGCGCCTGGTCCAGCAAGGCGCCCTCGGGCAGGCGCTGCTTCACCAAGGCGTCCAGCCGGCCGATGAAGGCACGCAGCCGCGCCGGCGCCTCGGGATTGGTGGTCTCGCTCATCTTGTCCCTCCGCCTGGTGGCATCAATGGGTGGGTGGACAGCAACCCTAGGGGCTGGACCAGGGCCGGGGAAATCGAGTTTTCTTCAAGCTGCGCTTAAACCGGCGTCGGTTGGAACGGGTCGCGGTCGTGAGATCCCTGGCCTCGCTCCTGTGGGGCCAGGAAATCTTCCGGAATCTCCACTCCTTCAAGCGCCGCCCAAAAGCCCGACCAATCCGTTGGCTTTACTCTCGTCCGCTCAGTGTCCTTAGCTCCTGGCTTGCTTTCTTCAGGCATGGTCCCCTCCTCCGAGGCTGTATGTATAGCGCCCGCAATAAGGATCGCAGGCCATTACCCTGCCCCTCGCTTATCGGCGGACGCTATGGCATTGATCAGCGAAAGAGAAACACTGCCATACTCGCGCGCCCGACCATGACGACAGATCCGCTGCATCTCAGCAAGTTCCTGAGCTACGTCCTTCGCCACAAGCCAGACGCCATCGGCCTGGCCCTCGACCCGGAAGGCTGGGCATCGGTGGATGAGTTGATCGCAAAGGGCAACGCCGCCGGCACGCCCTTCGACCGGGACGACCTGCTGGCGGTGATCGCCACCAGCGACAAGAAGCGCTTTTCCTTGTCCGACGACGGTACGCGCATCCGCGCCGCGCAGGGCCATTCCGTCACCGTGAACCTCAATCTCGACCCCCGCCAGCCACCGGACGTGCTCTACCACGGCACGGCCACTCGGTTCGTCGAGGCCATCCTGGCGCAGGGCCTGACACCCCAGACACGCCAACAGGTCCACCTGTCAGCGGATGAGGTAACCGCCCTGAAGGTGGGAAAGCGCCATGGCAAACCCGCCCTGTTCACGGTCGACGCCCGCCGCATGCACGACCAGGGCTTGATTTTCCAGCAGGCGGACAACGGTGTGTGGTTGACGGACCACGTTCCGCCCGGGTTCCTGACCCTGGTCCCCGCCGGCAAGTCCTAGAGCTTATACCCCACCTTGAAGAACACCGTACGCGGCGGGCTTTCGACAAAGGTCCAGACCGTGCCGGCGGCGGAGGCGGAGTAGCTGCCGCCCTGGGGCAGGCGGCGGTCGGCCAGGTTGCGCACGGTGGCGGAGAAGGTCCAGCGTTCGTCCTCCGTCGTGTATTTGGCGAACAGGTTGACGTTCCACTGCGCGGGGATGGCCACCTGCCAGGAATTGGCCACGTCGGCGTAGGACAGGGTCTGGAACTGGGCGTCCACGCCGACCTGCGCCTGGCCCGGCACCGCCAGCGGCAGGGTGTAGGTGGGGGCGGTGCGGAAGGTCCAGCGCGGGGCGTAGGGCAAGCGGTTGCCGCTGGCGCTGGTGCCGATGCCGGCGTAGTTCGGGAATTGGTCATACAGCGCCAGCGTGTAGCTGGCGGAGTTGTCCCAGCGCAGGCCGTCGAACGGCTGGATCGTGGTTTCCAGCTCAAACCCCTCGGTATAGGCCGACGCCGCGTTCAGGCGGCGGGAGCGCAGGGTGGCGGGATCGGTCGCCGTCGCCTGCAGGTTGGTGTAGTCGTTGTAGTAAAGCGCCATGTTGACCAGTACCCGGCGTTCCCACCATTGGCTTTTCACGCCCACCTCGTACGTCTCCACCTTTTCCGGCTGATAGGGCAGTTGGGCGTTGATCAGGACGCTGGCGCGGTTATCGAAGCCGCCGGCCTTGAAGCCCTTGGAATAGCTGGCATAGGTCAAGAGGTCCGGCGTCCATTGGTAGGAGGCGGCGAACTTGGGCGTCAGGGAATACCAGGTGGCATCCGACTTGGTCTGGAAGGCACCCGCCTTGTTGGTGGCGGTGGCCGGAACGATGGGGTTGCCGGCGGCATCGGTGATGCGGGTGCCGTCCAGCGTGTCGTCGAACTGCCGATAGGTGAAGTCGCGGCTTTCAATGGTGTAGCGCAGGCCGACCGTGCCGGTCAGCTTGTCGGTGACATGGTAGTCCCCCTGGCCGTAGGCCGCGTAGCTGTCGGTCTTGGTGTTGCCCACCTGGTCCTGTGGCGGGTTGGCCAGGCTGGGATAGCTGAAGCCGTTGCGGTCGCTGGAGAAGTTTTCGTGCAGGTAGAACAGGCCACTGGTGAAGTCCAGCGGACCCCAGCTGCCGTTGGCCTGGAACTCCTGCGTCAGCTCATTCTCGTAATAGCGGATGAAGTTCACCTGCTTCACCGCCGCCTCGCCGTCATTGTCGTAGGTGACGGGCGCCTGGCCGAACAGGCGATAGGCGGTGACCGACTTCAGGGTCAGCTTGTCGCCCAGGGCCTGGGTGATGCGCAGCGCCGCCCCACCGGAGTTGGAGTTGTTCTGCGGCTGCGGCTCCGCGAACGACAGCGACGGGTCGAAGCCGCCGCCCGGCTGGTTATGGGGTGTGTAATAAGCGGTGGTGGAGCGGTCGCGCTTGGCGTCCAGGGTCAACTGGATGTCCAGGTCTTCGGTCGCCTGCAACTTCAGCTTGGCCCGGGCGCTGTCCACGTTCAGGTCGTTCACGTCCTTGTTGATGGTGGGATCGTGGGTGTAGCCGTCGTGCTGCTCATGCCCATAGGCCAGGCTGGCGAACAGTTTGTTGGCGATCAGGGGGCCGGAGACGTAGCCATGGCTCTCGAACGCGCCCCACGTACCGACCCCGGCATCCACCGACAACCGCACCTCGTCATTCGGGTCGCGGGTGATGTAGCGGATGGCGCCGGCACTGGTGTTGCGGCCATAGAGCGTGCCCTGCGGCCCGCGCAGGACCTCCACCCGCTCCAACTCCGCCAGCAGGGGCGACGCGGCGATGGAGCGCGGGATGTAGACGTCATCCACGTACTGGGCGATGGCGGGATCGAAGATGGGGTCGGTTTCACCGATGCCGCGCAGGAAGAACAGCTGAGTCGTCGGCGTGATGCCGCCGCGCGGCACCGTCAGGCCGGGCACCAGGCCCGCCAGGTCGCGCACCGTGCTGATGTGCTGGTCCTGGAGGGTATCGGCCGTGTAGGCGGTCAGCGCGATGGGCGTTTCCTGCAGGCGGGTCTGCCGCTTTTCCGCCGTCACCACGATGTCGGCGATGCCGCCGCTGGCCTCCAGGTCCGGCGCCGCCCCGGCCACGGGGGCTGGGGCAGTCTGAGCCGACGCGGAAACCGTCAGCGCGCACAGGGCGGTCCCCAGCAGCAAGGAGGAAACGGCGATGGGGGAGGACGGGACCCGAACCATGAAACAGCGCTCCGCGAAACGAATGGGGAAGCACTCGTTTGGCGTATTTCACAGTTCCATAAAAACGAGATTTGTTTATGTGATCCGTGATTGCCCGTCAAATGACTGTGAATTGGGCGTCAGCCGTCCTGCACAACCGGATGGGTCCTATCGCCCAAGCCAGCGCACCGCCGCCGCGTCGGTATCATCAGGCCGGGTGTTGAAGGCGATACGGGTCTGGGGGGCGGCGCGATGGATGGTGTTGAGGACGGTTTCCAGCAGGATCAGGTTCGCCGGCGGGTTGCGGATGCCGGCGCCGATCACCACCACGTCATAGGTCGCGCGGGACAAGGCGGTGGCGACTTCCACCTCCGCCACGGCGGGGGCGGGCTGGACATACAGGTTGTCACAGATGCAGCCCTGCCCCTCCAGCGACTGCTTGGACGCGGACACACCCGCGCGAACCTTGTCGGCGGTCATGCCCGGGATGATCCCCGGCGCCGTGTAGTCAACCGTGTCGGGATCCTGGCCGACGATCAGGATGCGATGGGCCATGGCGCAAAACTCCCCTGGATTTACGCCGAGAGGATGCAAGGAAGGAAGCCACGACGCAAGTATCCACCAAGCCGAAGGCAAAGCTTCACAATGAATCCCGCGCCCGGGGACCCTGTCATGAGTTCCCGATGACCATCCCCAGCGCCTGGGCGATGTGGGACAGCTTGTCGGGGTTGCGGGTGATGTAGATGGCGGTGATGCGGCCATCCTCGATCTCGAACGCGGTGGTCTGGAGCACCGTGCCGCGCTCCACGCTGGCATAGCCAGGCAGGCCGTCGATGCGGAGGGGGCGGATGAAGACGGCGGCCTGGAACTCTCCCTTGGCGTGCAGGCTGGCGAACAGGCGGGTCAGGCGGTCCAGCCCCCGGATGGGATTCAGGAAGGCGCGGACCTTGCCGCCGCCGTCCGCCCGCAGCACCACGTCCTGCGCCAGCAGGCCGCGCAACGCGTCGACATCACCCAGGTGCGACGCGGCGTAGAAGGCCCGGGCGATGCGTTCCCCCTCCTCCGGCGCCACGGGATAGCGGGGACGGGCCTCCTGCACGTGGCGGCGGGCGCGCACGGCCAGTTGACGCACGGCGGCGGCATCGCGGTGCAGGGTGCCCGCCACTTCGTCCAAGGCCACGCCGAACACGTCGTGCAGCAGGAAGGCCGCGCGTTCCAAGGGCGATAGCCGCTCCAGCGCCATCATCAACGTCAGGGTCAGGTCATCCTCGCCGGCGTCCTCATCACTGCCGGCCAAGGGCTCCGGCAGCCAGGCGCCGACATACGTCTCCCGCCGC
Organism: Nitrospirillum goiasense; assembly: GCF_034427435.1. Lineage (NCBI taxonomy): Bacteria > Pseudomonadati > Pseudomonadota > Alphaproteobacteria > Rhodospirillales > Azospirillaceae > Nitrospirillum > Nitrospirillum goiasense. The sequence continues at coordinate 336,854 of NZ_JAXQNP010000003.1, forward strand.
ACCCGGGCCGATTTCAGCGTGTCCAGGCACAGGCGGGTGACGATGCGCGACAGGAAGGCGGCGGGGACGTCCACCGCGGCGTGCTCCGCCTGCCGCCAGCGCAGGTAGGCGTCCTGCACCACGTCCTCGGCCTCCGCCACCGAGCCCAGCATGCGGTAGGCCAGGCGCACCAGCCGGGGCCGCTGCGCCTGGAAGATCGCGGTGGCGTCCCCTCCGTTCATCAGGCGGCCGCCCCCTGGATGTGCGCCACGGGTGGATGGGCGGCGCGGAAACCCACCTGCAGACGGTTCCACAGGTTGATCATGCCGATAGCCAGCGACAGCTGCACCTGCTCCGTCTCCGTGAAGTTGGCTTGCACCAGGGCGTAGTCCTCGTCCGGCGCGCCGGTGTCGGCCACGCGGGTCAACGCCTCCGTCCAGGCCAGGGCGGCGCGCTCCCGGTCGGTATATAGGGAGGAATCCCGCCAGCCGTTCAGCAGGTGCAGCCGCATCTCCGTCTCTCCCATCTTGCGGGCGTCGGTGACGTGCATGTGCAGGCAGAAGGCGCAGCCATTGATCTGCGACGCGCGGATCTTCACCAGTTCCATCAGCGCCGGCTCCAACCCGCCGGCCTTGAGGGCGTTGCTGGCCACCAGCAAGCCCTTGATGGCCTCGGGCGCCAGCTTGAAAGCGTCATTGATGCGGGGGGTATGGGCGCTCATCGTCATCTCCATCAGGTTATGCGTCATCGCATGACCCAAAGACGAGAGGACTTCATGGCCGTGTGACATGGCGGCCGAAAAAATCCGCCCCCAATGCGAGATGCCGAAAGAGCAATCTATGGGTTGTGGGGTGTCCGGGTTTTCAATGAATATCTTCCCCGTGGTCAGGGGGCGGATGGGCCGCCACCCCGCCACAGGAAGAAAGGAAACTGGATGCTCATCCGATCCTTCTTCCTTCATCTCCGCTTCCGGTTCCTCGGCATGGCCGTTGAACTGAAACTGGGGAGGTGAAGGGCGCCGGGGGGAGTAGCAGCTCCCCCCGGTTGCCCTCAGAAATTACCGCAGATCCTATGAGCCCGCAATCAGGCGATCCCTATAGTTTCGCCAGCGCCTCATGCAGGCTGTCGTCCCACAGCGGGCGCACACCCACCGGGGCGGGGATGACGCCGGCGGCGGCGAAGGTGTCGGCGACGTCCTGTTGCGAGGCGATGGCCGCGTCGCTGACGGGCAGCAGGCGATAGGCGGCGCTGCGCTCCCGGTATTCCTGGAGGTAGGCGGCCTCGGGAATGCTGGTCAGCTGCGCCCGAAGGCGGGCCCAGCGGGTGTAATCGGCCTCGATCCAGGCCAGGGTCTTGGCGTAGCGCTGCAGGTAATCGGTGATGGCGCGCCGTTTCAGCGGGTCGGCCAGAGCGTCCTTGGAGGCCGCCACCAGATAGTTGCCGGACAAGCGGTTCAGGCCGGTGGTCAGCACCCGCGCCCCGGCCTCACGCGCCAGTTGCACCACCACGCCATAGATGACCCAGGCGTCCAGGCTGCCCTGGTTGAAGGCCGCCAGGCCGTCCTGCGGCGACAGCGCCACCGGCGTGATGTCGCCGAAGGTAAGCCCCTGTTCCTTCAGGATCTTGAGCAGCATGTATTGCGAGGTGGTGGCGCGGACATAGCCCACGCGCTTGCCCTTCAGGTCCGCCGTGGTCTGTAGCGGGCTGTCCTTGGGCACCAGCAGCACCTGGTTGTTCACGTCGCCCTGCAACACGGCGATGATGCGCACCAGGGGGTTGGCGGCGGCGATGAAGATGGGCGGGATCTCGCTCATGCCGCCCACGTCCAGGGAATGGGCGTTGATCGCCTCCGCGATCAGGTTGCCGCCGGCGAACTGGGCCGTTTCCAGGGTATAGGGCGTGTCGGCCACGCCCGCCTGCTCGAAGAAGGAGTCCGGGTTGCCCCGATAGGTGGCCGCGCGCAGGGTGACGCCGGCCAGCTCCGCGTCCTTCTTGCGGCCACAGGCCGCCAGGTTCAGGGCGCCCAGGCCCAACGCCCCCGCCGCCAGCCCTTGCAAGGCGGACCGGCGCGATATCAGCATCATGGGTTCGATCTTTCCTTATCCTTAGTAGCCGCGGGCGAGATCGACCACGTCCTCCAGCGGCTCCCCGCGGCGGAAACGGATCAAATTGTGCGCCAACTGGGACGCCAGGTTGGCGTGGGTGTCCGGCGTGTAGACGGACGTGTGCGGCGACAGGCGCACACGGGGGTGGCTGTAGTAGGGGTGGCCGTCGGGCAACGGTTCCGGATGCGTCACGTCCAGGGTGGCCAGCGACACCCGGCCATCGGCCAGCGCGGCCAGCAGCGCCTGGTCATCGATCAGCGCGCCGCGCGCCACGTTGACCAGGTGCAGGCCGGGCTTGGCGGCGGCCAGCACGCGGGCGTTCACCAGGTGGTGGGTTTCCGCCGTGGCCGGTGCCGCCAGCACCACATGGTCGGCGCGGGCGAACAGCGCCGCCACGTCATCCGCCCGTTCCACGCCCGGCATACCCAAATCCCCCGCCCCGCGCCGCGTGGCCAGCACGGTCATGCCCAGGGCCAGGGCCTTGGGCGCCAGGGCCTGGCCGATGCCGCCGAAGCCGACGATGCCCAGGGTGGCGCCCTCCACCAGGCCCAGGGGCGTGGGCTGCCAGTCGGCCGCCCGGCTGACCCGAGATCTCGGGGAAACGCTTGGCGGCGGCGAAGATGGCGGCCAGCGAGAACTCGGCCAGGGCGGTGGCGGAGGTGCGCTTGGCCGCCGTCACCACCGGCCCATCGAACAGCCAGTCGGGATAGAAGTCGATGCCGACGGAAACCAGTTGCACCCAGCGCAGGTTGAAGGGCCATCCCGGCGGCTGGGCCGGCAGGTCGCCACCGGCACGGCGGAAGGGCGCGGCCACGAAGACATCGGCGTCGCGCGGCCATTCGGCCGGCACTCCCCGGGGCAGGGTGATCAGTTCGACCGCCCCCTCCCCTGTCGCGGCGCTGACCCGCCGCGCCACCTCGGCATTGATGGGCTCGGTCAGTTGGCTGACCACACGGATGGGGCTCATTCGGCCGCCACCGCTGTCGCGTGTCCCGCCTCCCTCGCGGCCACCGCCTGGCGCACCAGGGGGATCAGGTCTCGGCCATACTCGATGGCGTCCACCAACGGGTCGAAGCCCCGGATGAGGAAGGTGCGGACGCCCAGATCATAGTAATCCAGCAGCGATTCCGTCACCTGCTCCGGCGTGCCCACCAGGCTGGTGGAATTGCCCTGGGCCCCGGTCAGGGCGGCGATCTCCGTCCACAGGCGCTTGTCCCGCACCTTGCCGGCGGCGGCGGCGGCCAGCAGGCGCTGGGAGCCCACGTTCTGCGGCTCTCCCGCGCGCACCGGCCGGAAGGTCGACTGGGTGGCGCGCAGGTGCTTGGCCTGTTCCAGAATGCGCTCGGCCTTGGCCCACGCCTCCTCCTCCGTGCGGCCCAGGATGGGGCGCAGCGACAGGCTGAACTGGACATGCTCCTGGCGGCCATGCAGGGCGGCGGCGGCGCGCACCTTGGTGATGGTCTCGCGCACATCGTCCAGCGGCTCGCCCCACAGGGCGTAGACGTCGGCGTGTTTGCCAGCCACGGCGATGGCCTCGTCCGACGACCCGCCGAAATAGATGGGCAGCGTGCCATTGACCGGCCGCACGTAGGAATGCGAGCCGCGCGACTTGTAATAAGGCCCGTCATGGTCGAAAGGCGCGGTGCTGGTCCATACCTTGCGCACCACCTCCAGATAGTCGTCGGTGCGGGCGTAGCGTTCCGTCTTGTTCAGGAAATCGCCGTCGCGCTGCTGCTCCTCATCCGACCCGCCGGTGATGATGTGGACGGCCAGGCGGCCCTGGCTGAAATGATCCAGCGAGGCCAGCTGGCGGGCGGCCAGGGTAGGCGCCACGAAGCCGGGACGGTGGGCCAGCAGGATCTTCAGCCGCTCCGTCTGCTGCACGGCGTAGGCGGCGATCTGGAAGCCATCGGGCGAGGCGCTGGAGTGCGCGATCAGCGCGCGGTCGAAACCGGCATACTCATGGGCCCGCGCCAGGGTGCCGATATAGTCGCGGTCGATGATGGGGCCGCTGCCGGGCCGGGTCTCGGACCCATCCTGCGACCCGATGATGCCGATGAACTGCAAGGTGTTGGACATGGCGGAACCTTTCAGGATAGGGGGCTTCAGGAGGGGGGGCTTCAGGAGGGGGGACGGCGGCGAAGGCGGCGCGGCCGGCGCCGACCAGCACCACATCGGCCTGGGGGGTATGGATGCGGCCGCACAGCACGTCGCGGTAATGCCGCTCCAGCGGGTTGTGGCGGGTGGTGCCGGGGTTGCCGGTCAGGCGCAGGGCCGTCTCCACCGCCTGGATGGCGTTCTCGGTCACCAGATGCTTGACCAAGCCGGCCTCCACCGCGCTGGTCTCCCCGCGCGTGGCGGCGGCCAGCAGGGCGCGGTTGGACAGCAGCAGGCCATCGATGATGCCCACCGCCTCCTGGAAGCGCGGCAGGGTGGACAGGGCGGCCCCCAGGTTGCTGGGCACCCGCTGGCGGGCGAAGGCGATCAGCCAGTCGCGCGCCGCCTCCGCCACCGCGTCATAGATGCCGGCGGTCAGGACGGCGGCCCAGGCGCCGAACAGGGCGTCGCGTGGCCCGGCCACCCCAGGCGCGCGCAGGTCCAGCGCATGGTCCAGCGGCGTGGGCACATCCTCCAGGATCACGTCATGGCTGCCGCTGGCGCGCAGGCCCAAGTGATCCCAGGTTTCCACCACGCGGATACCGGGGCTGTCGCGGTGCACCAGGAAGCCGCCGACGCGCGGCTGCGGCTCATCGGTGCGGGCCCACACCACCAGCCAGGTCAGGGCCGGGATGCCGGTGGAATAGAGCTTGTGCCCGCTGATGGACCAGCCGTCCGCCGTGCGCCGCGCCACCGTGGCCGGCAGGCCGCCGCGCGCCGGCGTGCCCAGGTCGGGCTCCACCCGCAGGGCGTTGACCAGGGCGCCATTCTCCACCGCGTCCCGCGCCACCCGGGCGTAGAGCGCATCGGGCACGGCCCGCAGGTCGGAGGAGGCATGGAACAGGTACTGCATCACCAGCACCAGGGCCGTGGCGGGATCGCCCTTGGCCACCGCGCGCACCACCTTCAGCGTGGTGGCCAGGTCCGCCCCGGCCCCGCCCAGGGCGGTCGGCACCGTCAGGGCCAGCAGGCCCTGGGCGTGCAGGCTGCGGAAATTCTCGAAGGGGAAGCTGCCGTCGCGGTCATGCGCGGCCGCCCCGGCGGCGAATTCGGCGGTCAGGCCGGCCAGCACGACGTCCAGCGCCGCGCCCTCGTCGATCCCGTCCCGATCTGCCGCCACCTCTGCCGCCAGTTCCGCCGCCACCCGGCGCAGGGCCGCCGTCATGACAGCCCCCCACCCAGCTGGGCGCCGGCGCGGGCGCCGTTGGTGAAGCCGCCCCCATGGCCGTTATGACCGTTGACGGCGGCGGCGGACGGCCGGTTCCACGGGGCGCGGATGCCACCGGCCGGCGGCGCGGGCGGAATGAAGGCCAGCGGCGCCGTATCGCGCGGCCCCGGCTGCTCCACCCCCAGATGGCCCAGCAGGCGGCGGCGCAGGGCCTGGAACTCCGGCCCCGCCTCGCGCGGGCGGGCCAGGGTCACCTTCTCCTCCACCGCCAGGCGGCCATCGGCCAGCACCAGGATGCGGTCGGCCAGGGCGATCGCCTCATCCACGTCGTGGGTGACCAGCAGCACGGCGGGGCGGTGCGCCCGCCACAGCGACAGCACCAGCTGGTGCATGCGCAAGCGGGTCAGGGCGTCCAGCGCCGCGAAGGGTTCGTCCAGCAGCAGCAGTTGCGGTTCCCGCACCAGGGCGCGGGCCAAGGCGGCGCGCTGCGCCTCCCCGCCCGACAGGGTGGCGGGCCAGGCGTCCACCCGGTGGCCCAGGCCCACCTCCTCCAGCGCCGCCGTGGCCTGAAGCCGGCTGCGGCCGCTTTTCAGGCCCAGGGTGACGTTGCGCCAGACACGCTTCCACGGCAGCAGCCGCGGTTCCTGGAACACGACGGCGCGGGCGCCGGGGGTGGACACCCGCTCCGCCGGGGCGGCGTCCAGGCCGGCCAAGGTGCGCAACAGGGTGGTCTTGCCCGAGCCGCTGCGCCCCAGCAGGGCCACGAACTCACCCGGGGCGATGTCCAGGTTCAGGTCGCGCAGCACGGTGACGTCGCCGAAGCGGCGGGTGAAACCACGTACCCGGACGGCACCCGGTTCGGAAGGGGCGTCAGCAGCCACGGGGGCGGCCACTGGGGCAGCCGGGGGGGGACCAAGGAGGAGGCGGGGTTGGAAGCCATGGGTCAGCGCTCCAGGAAGGTGGGACGCCAGGCCAGCAGGCGGCGTTCCAGCAAGCGGACGAGGAAGTCGGTGCCAAGACCGAGGACGGCGTAGACGCCCAGGCAGACGACGATGATGTCGGTGCGCATGAAGTCGCGGGCGTTGTTGATGAGGTAGCCCAGCCCGGCGGAGGCGTTGATCTGCTCCGCCACCACCAGGCTCAGCCAGGCGTGCCCCAGGGCGTAGCGCAGGCCCACCAGGAAGGACGGGGTGGCGCCGGGCAGCACCACGTTGGTGATCAGCTCCAGCCGCGACAGGCCAAAGCTGCGCCCCGCCTCCACCAGCTTGGCCTCGATGGCGCGGATGCCGGAGAACAGGGTGAGATAGGTGGGGAAGGCGGCACCCAGGGCGATCAGCGCCACCTTGGGCACCTCGCCGATGCCGAACCAGACGATGAACAGGGGCACCAGCGCCAGGAAGGGCAAGGTGCGCAGCATCTGCATCAGGGGATCGACCAGCGTCTCCCCCCGCCGGAACAGGCCGGCGACCACGGCCAGCACCGTGCCCACGGCGACCCCGATGCCCAGCCCGGTGACCACGCGGGCCAGCGACACCAGCAGGTTGGACGGCAGCTCCCCCGACACCAGCAAGTTCCAGAAGGTGACCAGCACCGCGCTGGGTGCGGCCAGCACCCGCGCCGGCACCAGCCCCACCCGCGACCCCACCTCCCACGCCAGCACCAGGGCCAGGGGCACGGTCCAGCGGGAGTTGCCGAGACGGGAAAGAACACGCCGGGCCAGGGGCACCCCGGCGGGCCGCACGGCCCCGGGCAACGCCGGGGCCTGGGGGTCGTCAAGGACCAGGGACAAAGCCGCACCTCATTTCACATGGAAATTTCGGTGATCAAGGATCACTAATCCCCATTAAATGACGTGGGATTTAATGCGGCAATGGACTTCTGGTGCTGTGAATCTTTTAAAATTCTCAAGGGTGGGGAAGGACGATACGAAAACCGGCGCTGCGGAGACCACAGCGCCGGTCAGCACCAAGCGCCGCGATGGAAGGCGACGTGTGGTGAGCGTTGCGCACTCTGGACAATGAAAGTCCACGGGTGCCCTTACGGAGATACGAGGCCGAGTGCGGATGGCACCCGCGGTGATTTAATCGCTGAGGTCAGGGCAAGTGGAACGCCCGTAACAAACGGCGCCCGCCGTATCAAAACGGCGATAACACCCCCCCAACCATCAAATCCGGATCGAATGTGTAAACCCGGTGTGTTTGCCCGCCCGTCTTAGACGTCACCACGACCGAAAGGAAACCCGTGATTTGCCATAGGCCAGACGGGGCGCAGATGGTTAAATTAGACGCGGCGCCCGTGCTGATGGAATCGTCGGCCGCACTCAACCCCGGCGAAGTCGTCCCGGCGAGCGGTTGCTGAGGCGGATTAAATGCCTGTTGCGTCGTAAAAGCTTGCGTCGTGGTCGACGTAGCGTCCAGCGCCGCACTGGCGCTCACAGCATCGTCATTGGTTTCCCAGATGTTGAAATGGCAGGCCGCGTAATTGGCGTCGCAAGGTGAAAGATAGAGTTGTTCTTGAGCGGGTAATGGGGCGGCAGCGCTGTAGGGTGCGGGAAGCGACACCAGCGTCAGACCCTTGATGGCAATGTCAGACGTCGTGCTCGGATCGTAGTACGCGAAAATGACAACGTTAATTCCGTCACCGCTCTGCAACTGATAGCCGCCGGCGGCCGGCCCAGACGCCTGCATGGCCGGTGTTCCGTTGGGTTGAACGCTTGTGGGATCCGACCCCGTATTCCCCAGCAGGTTGAAGCGCAAGGCCGTGCTAACCTGGCGCACGTCGAAGTCCAGACGCATGGTGTAGACGGTTGGCGGGGCACCGCTGTCACTGCTCATTGGTTTTCCTCCTTCTTGATCAGGGATAGTTGATAGCGACGGTCCAGGCGCAATTGCGCCAGTTCCGGTTCATGATCGATTTCAGAGGCGGCATAACCCGCCGCCCGCGCCCGGGCCAGGAGGTCGAGCGCCTGCTCCCGCCGGCCCAGGACTTCGTTGGCAACGGCGGCATTAAACAGAATATTGGGCGCCGGATTTCCAGCCAAGGCCAGGTCCAGGGCCGCAAAGGCGGACGCCTCCTCGCCCAACTTGGCGTGAAAGACCGCGACCTTGACGTTGAGCAACGGATCCCGGGGGGCGCTGGCCAACTGGCCGTCGAGGTGACGCAGGGCCACGCGGTAGGCATCCCGCGCCTCCGCCGCTTTGCCTGGCGTCCAGCGATAGGCGTCGCCCAAATTGCCCCAGGTGATGTAATGCTGGCTAAAGCCCTCCACCCGCGTCAGACGCTCAAACGCCTCTGCCGCCTGGGGGTATTGGCCTAGGAAATAGAAATAATTGCCCAGGTTATTATATAAATGCGGCAGGGGCTGGATGCGCAACCCGCGCTGCACCGTCTGGATGGCCTCCAGGGTCCGGCCTTGCATATGCTGCGCCGCACTGAGATTGGCATAGCCATAGGCACTGTCCGGCGCCAACTCCACGCTTCTTTGGAACATTTTCTCAGCATCAGCGTAGGCCGCTTGATTGAAATAAATTTTCCCAATATTATAATAAAAATCAAAAAAATCGGGGTATTTTTCTATACCAGACTTTAATGAATCAATCGCCGAATTTAAATCCCCCTTTGAAATGTATAGAAGGGACATCCCTTCTATCGCAAAAACATTCCGCTCTTCCAGCAAAAGGGCCTTCTGGAATTGGCGCGCCGCATCATCCTTATTATTGGCGTAGTATTCAGCCCAGCCCATAGCGACATGAGACAATGCTAACTGATCATCCAAGGATAGGGCAAGGTGGGCTGCGGCGTTCGCCTGCTGCAAAGTTGCCGGATCTGGGCTTTGCGCCCTGTAGCGTTGAACAAGCGCTAGACTAAAACCTGCAGTGCCGGCGGCATTGCTAGGATCACGGGCCAGCACCTTTTGGAAGCCGCTGACCGCCGCGTCGATGGCGCCCTTGTCCTCCGCGTGATAGAGGCGGTCCATGGCCGTATCGAGCATGGACTGGATGCTGGCGGTGCCGGCGTGCCCCGCCACGCGGTCCCTTAAGGCCGGCCAGTCCAGCGCCACGCCGGCCGCCAGCAGGACGCCCGCCACCCCGGCGGCGGCGAGGGCGCGGATGTGGCGGCGGACCAGGGCGGCGGCGCGGCTGGGCGCCCGCGCGGGCGGCAGCGCCGGGCTGGCGCCGGCGGCGATGGCGCGCAGGGCGTCGCGCACCGCGTCCATGGTGGCGGGACGGGCGGCGGGGTCGACGGCCAGCATGCGGTCCACTAAGTCGCACAGCGGCTTGGGCAGCGGGGTGCCGGGGAGGTACAGGCTGTCGGGGCGGCCGTTCAGGATGCGCTGCATGACGGCGCCCTCGCTGGGCGCGTCGAAGGCGCGGCGGCCGCCCAGCATCTCGAACACCAGGGCGCCGAAGGAGAAGATATCGGACAGGGTGTCCGGCTGGGCGCCCATGAACAGCTCGGGCGCCATATAGCTGACGGTGCCGCGCAGGCCGTCCCCCGTTCCATGGTCGCGGCCAGGGTGTCCTGCGCCCGGGCGATGCCGGACAGGCGGGCCAGGCCGAAATCCACCAGCCGGGGGTGGCTGCGCTGGTCCAGGATGACGTTGGCGGGCTTGATGTCCGCGTGCACCACGCCCTGGCCGTGGGCGGCCGCCAGCGCGTCGGCCAGCTGGGCGGCGATGTCCAGCGCCTGATCCAGCGGCAGGGGGCCCTGCGCCAGCCGGGCGGCCAGCGTCTCCCCTTCCACATGTTCCATGGCCAGGTAGGTCTGGTCGCCCTCCTGCTCCAGCCCGAAGATGCCGACGATGTTGGGGTGCTGCAGCCGCGCCAGCGCGCGCGCCTCACGGATGTGGGTCTTCAGGCCATCCGCCGGTGCGTCCGCCTGCCGCAGTATCTTCAGCGCCACCGTACGGTTCAATACCGGATCCGTGGCCTGGACCACCGTGCCGTAGGAGCCCGAGCCAATAATCCGTTCGATCTTATACTTGCTGATGGTCTGCGCGAACATCCATCTCCCCCAACCGCGATTTGGGCGCGCCGACATCCTTCCCGTCGGCATCCATGATCATTAATGTGCGCCTACCCCGTTTGGGCACGGTGTGATTTCCACTGACTACCAGTAGAAGTATATCTTGTTTCGCCAAGGTGATACATAATTATACCCGCATATGGCGTGGTTTATAAGAATTGATCATTTTTTCCGAGACTCTGAGGAAAATATGCACGCCAGCTACAACCCCGACGCCACGGCGGCCCCGACCTTGCACGGGGCGGCGCCGTGGAGTGGTCGGGACCATACGGTCGCCTGCCTGGGCATCGTCTGGCATCCGGACCCCAGCCTGGTCGGCATGATCACCCCCCTGGCCTTCGGGCCGGACGGCGCCTTCGCCCTCAGCCGGTTCCAGCCCCTGTTCCGCTCCGCCGTGGGGCAGAATCTCCGCGCGCTGGAAGACCGCCACATCTCGCGCCAGCCGCTGGAAATCCGCCGGCGGGGCCCGCGCGGCTTTGAGATCCGGCCGCCGGAAAGCCGCATGTCCGTCTCCGTCAACGGGCGGGTGATCGAGGGGCCGCAGACCGTCAGCCTGGATGAGCTGGGGGCGGACATCCTGATCTGCCTGTCCGACACGGTGATCCTGTCCATCTTCGAAGCGTGCCTGCCCATTCAGACGGAGGCGGCCAAGCACGGGCTGATCGGCATCAGCCAGAGCGTGCAGGTGGCCTGGGGCCTGATCCGCCAGGCGGCGCCGACCGCCCTGCCCGTGTTCGTCAGCGGCGCCACCGGCGTGGGCAAGGAACTGGTGGCCTCTGCCATCCATGCGCTGAGCGGCCGCGCGTCCCAGAAGCTGCACACCATCAACATGGCGACGCTGTCGCCGGCGCTGGCGCATGCGGAACTGTTCGGCGCCGCGGCCGGCGCCTACACCGGTGCCACCCGGGAACGCAGCGGCCTGTTCGCCCTGGCGGACGGCGCCACGCTGTTCATGGATGAGATCGGCGACACCCCGAAAGAGGTGCAGCCCATGCTGCTGCGCGCCCTGGAGTGCGGCGAGTATCGCAAGCTGGGCGATTCCCGGAACCAGAAGGCCGACGTGCGGGTGATTTCCGCCACGGACAGGCCGCTGGACGACCCCGCCTTCAACCAGCCGCTGCGCCGCCGGCTGGAGGGGGTGATCATCAAGCTGGCGCCCCTAAGCGAACGCCGCGTGGATATCGGCCTGCTGCTGCGCCACTTCCTCACCCGGGGGGAGCCCAACCTGAACGCCTACGACCCCGCCGCGCTGCCGGCGGTGAAGGTCATGCCCCTGCTGCTGCACAGCTGGCCCGGCAACATCCGGGAGCTGATCGGCGTCGCCCGGCAGATCCGGCTGGGGACACCGGTGACCCTGGCGACCGATCTTCCCCCGCCCCGGCCGGCGACGGCCAGCCCGGCTGCCGGTGGAGTGGCGGGCGGGGTGGCGGTTGGGTCGGCGCGCGCCGCGTCGCCCGACGCGGCGGCGGAGCGCAAGCGCCGCGACCCGGCGACGGTGGACGAGGCGGAGCTGCTGGCCGCGCTGGAGGGGGCGGGCTGGAACGTCAAGGCGGCGGCCGAGTTGCTGAACGTGTCCCGCACCAGCCTGTACCGCCTGATGGAACGCTCCCCCGCCTTGCGCAGCGCTGGCGACATCCCGACGGAGCAGTTGCTGGACGTCATGCAGCGCCACCCCGGTGACATCGAGGCCTGGAGCCAGGATCTGCGCATCCCCAAGGACAGTCTGAAGCGCCATCTGCGCCGGGTGTCGGGACGGTAGCCGCCCGCCTCGGCGCCCCGGCCCCTTGGCCCCCCTCCCCTGTAGGCCCCCTTGGCCATCGCCCCACCGGCGGTGGTACAAGAGGGACCGGCATAGAGGGATAAGGAGGCGGTCATGGCCAGCCAGCAATTCGACTTCGACAGCGCCAAAGGCTATCGCCTGTCCGGCCGGATAGAGCCGCCCGAGGGCGCGCCGCGCGGCTGGGCCATCCTGGCCCACTGCTTCACCTGCGGGAAGGACAGCCTGGCCACCACGCGGCTGGCCCGCGCGCTGGCCATGACCGGCATCGGCGTGCTGCGCTTCGATTTCGCCGGCCTGGGCAAAAGCGGCGGCGATTTCGCCGGCGGCGGCTTCGCGGCCGACGTCGATGACCTGGTGGCGGCGGGCGCCGCCATGACCCAGGCCGGCATGCCGCCCAGCCTGCTGGTGGGGCATAGTTTCGGTGGCGCCGCGGCCCTGGCCGCCGCCGGCGACATGCCCACGGTCAAGGCCGTGGTGACCATCGCCGCCCCGTCCGACGTCGCCCACGTGCTGCGGACCTTCGGGCCGGAGGCGCTGCACCGCATCGAGGCGGAGGGCGAGGCGGAGGTCGACCTGGCCGGCCGGCCCTTCGTGATCCGCCAGAGCTTCGTCGACGACGCCCGTGAACAGGACATGGCGTCGCGCATCGCCCATCTGCGCCGGCCGCTGCTGGTCCTGCACGCCCCGGGTGACATGACGGTGGGTATCGACAACGCCACCCGCATCTTCGTCGCGGCCAAGCATCCCAAGAGCTTCGTCTCGCTGGACGACGCGGACCACCTGCTGACCCGGCCGGCCGATGCCGACTATGCCGCCGCCGTCATCGCCGCCTGGGCCGAGCGTTACCTGCCACGGCAGGGGGAGGCGCCCAGCCCCCATGGCGAGGCGGACGGCGTGCTGGCGGTGGAAACCGGCCGCGGGCGCTATCAGCTGGCCATGCGCAGCGGCCCGCACCAGTTCCTGGCGGATGAGCCGGTGGACGTGGGCGGCCTGAACAGCGGCCTGGCCCCCTATGACTTCGTGTCGGCGGGCCTGGCCGCCTGCACCACCATGACCATGCGCATGTACGCGGAACGCAAGGGCCTGCCCCTGGTGCGCGCCCAGACGCGCGTGACCCACACCAAGCGGCCGGACCAGACACCAGCCGACCTGTTCACGCGGACCATCGTGCTGGAAGGCCCCTTGGACGAGGAACAGCGGGCCAAGCTGCTGTCCATCGCCAACCGCTGCCCGGTGGACATCACCCTGACCCGCGCGTCGGAGGTGGAAACCCTGCTGGCGGAGGCGGAGGACTGACCCCGCCCCCGCCAGCGGCGAGCGGCCTACGCGGCGGCGGCGGCCACGGGGATGGGCTGGTAATTGGCCGCCTTGGTGACATCCGCGGCGGGGTTGCTGATGGCGTCGGTGTAACGGCCGACGATGCGGCCGCCGGCGACCAGGGCCGGATGATCGTGCCCGACCAACAGGAACCGGCTGTCGGACAAGGCCTTTTTCAAGGCGCGCTTCTCCTCCAGGCTGGTCATGGCGTGGTTGCCGGTGATGGTCGGCTCGTGCGACGCCTGGTCCAGCAAGGGTGACACCAGCTGGTCATCGATGTTGTAGGCGATGTCGCCGGCGATGTTGACCATCCCCTCATCCGTTTCCACCAGCACGGACAGGGAACCGGGCGTATGCCCCCCCGACAGCCGCACGGCGACACCGGGAATGACCTCTTCCTCAAAGGTGCCGTCGACATCGAACAGCCGCAAGGCGCCGCGCGTGTGCAGGCGGTCGATCAGGTGCTTGGTATCATGCGCCGTGTACATGCCGGGCCCCATGACGCCGGACGCGGCGAACTCCAACTCCCGCCGGGCCAGGGCCACCGTCGTGGTCATGGGGAACAGATCATCGCCCCCGACATGGTCCAGGTGCGCATGGGTATGGACGACCTGGCGGATATCCCGCCGGCGCAGGCCATGCTGCGCCAGATGGTGGTCCAGCGTCATCTCCGGCGTCCGGACGCACTCCATGCCGAAGGCGGCGAATGCCTCCGGATCCCGGGGGCCGGTGTCAACCAGGATCGGCTCCTGGCCACCGGTGATGAGGAAGCCCAGGAAGGGAATGGTGGTCTTCACACCGGGGGTGCGGAACAGGACCAGGCCAGAGGCATCCATTGTCAGGTTGCCGAGATTGATGGGGAAAATCCGAAGGGCCATCTGATGTCTCCAATCTTGGATGAAGTGGGCTTGGATGAAGTGGGCTTGGATGAAGTGGGCGAATTTGGACGGTTCAGAACCAAATGGTTCAAAATACTTAAACGAAAGGCGCGCTGACGCGGGCGCTCAACCCCCGTCCCGCGCGCAGGGCCATCAGAACCAACAGGATGGCGCACAGGGCCGTCATGACCGCCGCCCCGGTCAGGACGGCGATGGCCATGTCCGTGGCCGTGGCCAAGCGTCCCAGGGCCAGGGCCAGCAGGCCGGTGAACAGGTAGGCCAGCAGGAACACGGCGGAGAGCAGCCCGCCCCGCGCCCCCTGAGGGGCCGCCGCGTTCAACGCCGCCAAGCCGCCATAGACCAACCAGGCGTATCCCATGCCCGAGGTCACGGTGGCGGCCAGGAAGGAGGCGAGGCTGTGCGCCAGGACCGCCGTCGCCAGGAAACCCATCCCCGCCATGGAGGCGCCGGCCCCCATCAGGATGGCCGGCTCCGGCCGCAGCCGGCGGGCGAACAGGCCGGTGACGCCCAGGGCGATGGCGAACAACGCCAGGGCGGCGCCGTTGACCAGGCTGTTGTCGGACCGCACCAGGTCCCTCGCCACTTGCGCCCCCAGGGAGGCGATCATGACGCCATGGACGTAAGCGGTCATGACCGTGAAGGCGGCGATTCCGAAGACCGCGCCCAAACCGGCCGGCACCCGCGGCAACGCCGGCCTCCACCCCACCGAAGAGACCGCCGCTGGCCGGCGGGGCAGCAGCGCGACACCGGCCAGCAGCGCCAGCAGCAGGGCGGCCAGCACCCAGAAGCCGAGATGCGCGGGATAGGGCGCGTACTGCACCAAGGCCCCGCCCACCAGCAGCGCCGCGGCCAGGCCGGCCGACTGCGCCCCCAGGGTGGCGGCGCTGGCGCGTGCCGCCCCGTCCACGCCGCCAGCGTAATCCGCAAGCGCGGCGGCCGATGGGCCGGCCGACAGACCGACACCGACCCCCATCAGGAAGCGGCCGATGAACAGGTGCGCCACGCCGCCAGCCATGGCGAACAACAGCACACCGGCGGCCGAGGCCGCCACCCCGCACAGCATCGCCAAACGGCGGCCAAGCTGGTCGGACAGGTTGCCGAACAGCACCAGCACGGCGACGACCGTGACCGGATAGACGGCGAAGATGCCGGTGGTGATGGTGGGGCTGAGATGCCAATGGCTGGCATACAGCGGATAGACCATGGCGGGCGCGGCGCTGGTCCACAGCGTGTGCGCCACCACCCCGGCGGCGATCCAGAAGCCGGTCCTATTCGATACCGTAAGGCGCATTCATCGCTCCCTGCCAGGCCATGGCCCGGCGCATTTCGAACTGTTTGGTTCATAACCCTGGAGAGGCATTCCGTCAATGACTTTCTGAACCAAACAGTTCATTATAGATTCCAGACGCGATTATTGAACCGATCGATACAGACCCGGTGGGGTGGGCGGCATGGCCAGACCAAAGCAATTCACGCGGGACGCCGTCCTGGATAAGGCCATCCCTCTTTTTTGGCGGCAGGGCTACGCCGGCACCAACGTGCAGCAGTTGGAACAGGCGACCGGCGTCAACAAGTCGGGGCTTTATGCCGAGTTCTCGGGCAAGGAGGACCTGTTCCTGGCGGCCCTTCACCGCTACCTGGACACCGGGCCGGTCCTGCGCCTGCTGGCGCGCGAACCGCTGGGCTGGGCGAATATCGAAAAATTCCTGACCGAGGCGCCGTTCATCCTGGAAAGCCAGCCCGGCTGCCTCGTCGTCAACGCCACCGGCGCCATCGGCGCCCTGCCGGACGCGGCGGCGGACCTGATACGGTCCTACAACACGCGGCGCCTGGACAGCCTTGAGCGCAACGTGGCGGCAGCGAACCCGGCGCTGGACGCCAGGGCGGTGGCGGGAATGATCGCCACCTTTTTCCTGGGGCTTTGCAGCGATGCCAACCTGGGTGGGGCCGATCTGGGTGAGGCGGTTGAAACCCACCAGTCACGGGTCGCCCTCTTCATGGCCATGCTGCGCGGCCTTTGATCTGAGTTTCTTCGCGTCAGAGCGACCGTTCGAAGGCGGGCCGGACATCCAGCCCATCGCCCCCCAGCCCCACCTTGGCGAACTGGTCCACCACGCTCTGCTGGTCGGCGATGATGCCGTCGTCGATCACCACGGGCTGGAAGTTGGTGCGGCGGATCATCAGCAGCGCCACCTCCGCCGGCACGCCCGTCTGCTCGGCGAAGACGGCGGCGTATTTGTCCGGCTGGGCGCGGGTGAAGTCGCGGGCCCGGTTGACGCGGCCGACGAAGTCCCGCAGCAGGGCCCGCCGCTGGGACAGGGCCGTGGGCGTGGATAGCAGGTAGGAAAGGCCGGGCATGCGCCCCTCGGCATTCACCAGCACCGTCAGGCCGTCGTGCAACTCCCCCAGGGCGCTGTAGGGGTCCCAGGTGGCCCAGGCGTCGATGCTGCCGGCCAGCAGAGCGGCCTTGGCGTCGTTGGGCGCCAGGAAGGCGATGGTGACCTTGTCCACCGGCACCCCCGCCTCCGCCAGCGCGCGCAGGACGAGGAAATGGCCGATGGAGCCCTTGCTGGTGGCGACGGTATGGCCGGCCAGGTCAGCCACCGCCCGCACCGGCCCGTCGCCCTTCACCAGGATGGCGGTCCCCGCCCCGCTGGAGCGGTAGGCCGCGAGCGCCTTGACCTGCGCCTTGCTCGCCAGGCCGAAGCCGAAGGGTGCGTCACCCACCGCGCCCACGTCGATGGCCCGGGCGTTCAGCGCCTCGATCACCGGGGCGGCGTTGGGGAACTGCGCCCACTCCACCTGATAGTCCAGGCCGGGCTTGTCGTCAGGATAGGCGCTGAGCAGCGCCTGCAACCCGCCGCGCTGGTCCCCCACCTTCAGGACGCCCGGCGCCTTCTTGTCATCGCAGCCGGTGAGCAGCGCCGGAACGGCGACGGCCGCCCCCAGCCCCGCGCCCGCCCGTAAGAAACCCCGCCGCGACCAATCCTGCCCCCACGCCATGATGCACCCGAACCCCGAGCCATTGCTGCCGGGGCCCAGGCTAGCGGACGCGCGCGCCGCCGACTGTTTGATAAGTTTCAACAATCGCTTGAGAGGACGTCGCCCGCACGGCCGCTCAAGGCATGCTTTAAAAACCCCAATTTGACGTTTCGCCCGCGTGGATCGACGCTGAAGGCCAATCAACGCAGTGGAGAATGACGATGGCGGACGGCTCTTATCTGGGCATCCAATCCCTGAAGGGGCGGGTGGACGCGGCAGAGTGGCAGGTGCGGGTGGAGTTGGCGGCGCTGTACCGCCTGGTGGCCCTGTTCGGCTGGACCGACCTGATCTACACTCACATCTCCGCCCGCGTGCCGGGACCGGAGGAGCATTTCCTGATCAACCCCTACGGCCTGTACTTCGACGAGATCACCGCCAGCAGCCTGGTGAAGGTGGACCTGGACGGGAACATCCTGCAGGCGCCAGCGTGGGGCGACACGGAATACGGCATCAACCCGGCGGGCTTCACCATCCATTCCGCCATCCACGGCGCGCGGCCCGACGCCAAGTTCGTCATCCACCTGCACACCGCCGACGGCATCGCCGTCTCGGCTCACAAGGAAGGGCTGCTGCCCCTGAACCAGCATTCCCTGACCGTGATCCCGCGCCTGGCCTATCACGACTATGAGGGCATCGCCCTGCACCTGGATGAGCGGGAGCGGCTGGTGGCGGACCTGGGCGACAAGAGCCTGATGCTGCTGCGCAACCACGGCACCCTGGCGCTGGGCCCCACCGCCGCCCACGCCTTCCTGGGCATCCACGCCCTGGAACGCTCCGCCACCCTGCAGGTACGCACCCTCAGCGCCGGCCGCGACGGCATCCTGCTGGCCCCGGAACACGCCCAGGCCGAGGTGCGCCAGCAGGTGGCCAACCACCGCCCCGACCACGCCCAACTGCCCTGGGCCGGCCTGCTGCGCCGCCTGGCCCGGGAATCGCCGGGGTATGATGCGTAAGTTTTGAAAGAGGACGCAGGATGGCCGGGCTGTTGTTCGGCCATTTGCGCTTCGCTATCGTCATCCGTGCGAAATTTCGCTGCCTTACCATCAGGTAGCCACGAGATGATCAAAGAAACCGATCCGCTGAAACCGTCAGTACCGGCCCAGGACCGCTCTGTCGAAACCGCCGCTGCGTTCCTGCACGCGCGGGCTGCAGGCGCTTCAGGCCAAGGATTCGCCGCCTTCCTGGCTCGCGTGCCCGACACGCCGCCACAACCCGGCGACGAATTACCGGAATAAGGGGACGCCAGACGATGCCTCCCTTCCACTCACGCCGCGTTGGCCCTCGGCTCATCCTCCTCGCCGTCATCGTCGCCCGCGCCCTGGGTGCCAATCGCCTGATGCACCAAGCCGATCAGGCTGGCGATGGACTCTGACGGGTTGGGGCGGTGGGCCAGGACCACGCTGACGGGCGCCAGCGGCGGCAGCACCCCATGCGGCAGGGGCGGCAGCGGGTCGAAGGCCATGGCGCGGCAGGTCAGGCCCAGGCCGGCGCGCACGGCGGCGCGCAGGCTGGACAGGTTGGGGGTTTCCACCACGATGCGGTGCGGTCGGCCGATGCGGTCCAGGGCCGCCAGCGCCGCTTCGCGGAAGCGGCAGGGCGTTTCCAGCACCACCAGGGGCAACACGTCAGCGCTCAAGAGTTCCGGATTGCCCATCCAGCGCACTGGCACGGTCAGCACGCCGTTGGGATCGCCCGCCGGGCCGAAACCCGCCACCACGTCCAGCCGGTCGGACGTCAGCAGATCCAGCAGTTCCGCCGTGCCGGCGATGCGGGCGTGCAGTTGCGCCTGCGGATGGATCTGGGCGTAGCTGGCCAGCACCCCGGTCAACAGGCTGTCGGTCATGTCCTGCACCATGCCCACGCGCACGGGCCCGGCGAAGGCCCCGGCGGTGACGGCGCTGACCGCCTGCTCATTCATCTCCAGGATCTTGCGGGCGAAGCCCAGTAGCGTCACCCCCGCCGGCGCAAGGGTCAGGCGCCGCCCCTCCCGCAGGAACAACTGCGTCTGCAGCAGGTCCTCAAGCCGCTTGATCTGCAGGCTGAGAGCCGACTGGGTGAGGAAAATACGCTCCGTGGCCTTCTGCAAGGTGCCGGCGTCAACGATGGCGACGAAGGTGCGCAGCAGCTCGGTGGGCAGATTCGGGGGCATGGGGCACGGTCCTCACTGTCCATGGTTTCTCATTGCCCCAATTACACATGGCAGGACGCAAACCAGCAACCCGAGTCCGCAGCATAACGATGTACAATATATCGCATAGCTCTTTATTTCACACTCATTTGCCGCAATATAAGAGTCCCGGCTTTCCTAGACTTCGTCCCAGAGGGCTGATCTCAATGATGGTCGGCCTGACTACCAATTTAGTGCCCTCATCAAATTCTCAAGGATAAGTCGATTTACGGGCCAGGGCGGCGGCCTGTCTAAAAACCCATCGGTTTATTCAACATCGGGGAAGCCCGGCAGGGGTGCCAAGCCGGGACGAAGGGGGTTTTACATGAACGCCGCCGCCATTCTAAATCGCCATAAGGTCCTGTTGCTGGCCACCGCCCTGGTCTTACCCGCCCTTGGCACCGCCACCGCCTGGGCGACGGAACCGGCGCCCCCGGCGACGGCCCCCGCCAGTGACGCCACGGATAGGGACGCGGTGCAGGAAACGGTGGTGACAGGCCTGCGCGGCGGCAGCCGGGCGGCCATCGACAGCCCCTCCCCCATCGATGTCGTGGGATCGGCCGCCTTGGCGGAAACGGGCAAGGTGGGCCTGAAGGAGCTGCTGAACCAGCTGGTACCCTCCTTCAACCTGCCGGGCGTCAACGGCGGCGGCACCAGCTGGACCGTTAGGTCCACGACCATGCGCGGCCTGAACGGGGACCAGGCGCTGGTGCTGGTCGACGGCAAGCGGCGGCACAACACCGCCCTGATCAACAACTTGGCGCGCATCGCCAACGGCGGCGTCCCGGTGGATTTGGACCTGATCCCCGTGGGCGCCATCGACCATATCGAGGTGCTGCGCGACGGCGCCGCCGCGCAATATGGATCGGACGCCATCGCCGGCGTCATCAACATCATCCTGAAGAAAAACGCCGAGGGCGGCAGTGTCGAGAGCAGCCTGGGCCAGAACTATGGCGGTGACGGCTTCACCAAGCACGTGGCCGCCAACTATGGGCTGGAGCTGCCGCGACAGGGTTTCATAAACCTGTCCGCCGACTACAAGGACAACCAGTCGGCCAGCCGGGCCGCCCCCACCAGCGTGGCAAACCTGTACAATCCGCTGCCCAACGGCGCCCGGGACCCGCGCGAGGCCACGGCCGACCGCACCTTCTACGGCGGCGGCTACGGCCCCGGACAGGAGACGATCTACAGCGGATCGTATAATGCCGAATTGCCGGTCGGCGACGACGTCACGCTCTATTCCTTCAGCACCGTGTCCAAGCGCCGGTCGCGCAAGAACACCGGCAGCTTCCTGCCCAACAACCTCAACTCATTGCCCGAGGTCTATCCCAACGGCTTCAACGCCCTGCGCCGCATCTGGGAGACGGACTTCCAAACCACGGTCGGCGGGCGGGGTGAGATCGCCTCCTGGTCCTGGGACCTCAGCACCACCTATGGCCGGGATGACGCCAAGCTGGATGGCGAGAACACGCTGAACGCCACCTTGGGGCCGACCAGCCCCACCTATTTCCACCTGGCCGACCAGACCTTCGACCAGGTGACCACCAACCTGGACGTGAACCGCCCGCTGGACTTCGGCCTGCCCGCCCCGGTCACGGTCGCCTGGGGGTTCGAGCACCGGTATGAACGCTATGAGATCGCCCCCGGCGACCCCGCCAGCTACGCCATCGGCAGCTATGTCATTCCCAGCGGCTATTATGCCGGCCAGCATCCCCAGCCGGGCCTCGCCTCGTACAACGGCACCTCCCCCGCCGACAGCGGCGCCATCGCCCGCAACAACGGCGCCGCCTATGTCGACCTGGCCACCAACCTGACGCCGGCCTGGTCGGTGGACGCCGCCGGCCGGGTGGAGCATTACACCGGCGCCGTGGGCGACACCGCCAGCGGCAAGATCGCCACGCGCTATGAGCTGGCGCCCGGCTACGCCCTGCGCGGCACGGTCAGCAACGGTTTCCGCGCGCCCTCACTGGCGCAGAGCATCTACGCCTCCTCCACCTTCACCGGCACGGTGGACGCGGCCGGCAATTACATCACCCTGCCCATCAAAGTGCTGCCCGCCACCTCGGGCGAGGCCAAGGCCCTGGGCGCCACGCCCCTGACGCCCGAAACCTCCACCAACTACAGCGTGGGCGTGACGGCCGAACCGGTGCGCAACCTGCAACTGACGCTGGACGCCTACCGCATCGACATCACGGACCGCATCGTCGAAACCGGGCTGCTGACCGGCAGCGCCGTGTCCACCATCCTGCAGCGGGCCGGCTTCGCACCCGGCCTGTCGGCGCAGTACTACACCAACGCCGCCGACACCCGGACGGACGGGGTGGACGCCGTGGCCAACTACCTGGCAGATCTGGGGAATGCTGGCGACGTGCGGCTGGGCGCCGCCTACAGCTGGACGCGCACCACCATCACCCATATCAAGCCGACGCCCACGCAACTGGCCACCCTGGGCTATGCGCTGTTCGACCGGCAGCGGCAGGCGGACCTGACCGACGGCACCCCGCGCGGCAAGCTGATCCTGTCGGCCAACTGGCATTGGGACCGCCTACATGTGGGCACGCGCGTCACCCGCTATGGCAGCTATACCGAGGCCGGCACCGTGGCCAGCAACGACCGCACCTTCAGCGCCAAATGGATCACCGACCTGGACGTGGGCGTGGATGTGACCGACCGCGTCAGCATCAGCCTGGGCGCCAACAATCTGTTCGACGTCTATCCCGACGCCATCGGCATCGTCGACGCCAAGACCGGCCTGAACAAATACGGCCTGTTCTCCCCCTTCGGCATCACCGGCGGCTACTACTACAGCCGCGTGTCGGTGAAGTTCTGAGCCATCCTTCAGCGCCGCCAAACAATCGCTGCACGATTTCCAAAATTTCCGGCGCGCCGGGCGGCGCTAGACTTCCCACCGACAGCCTTCCCCGAACCCACCATTGGCGGCCAGCCCCTGGCCCCCGCCTGGGAGATCCACACCATGACCCGTACCCTGCACCTGGGCGCCATCCTGGCCGGCGTCGGCACCACCCATGACGATTGGCGCGACCCCGACCTGCCCGGTGACGCCAGCGTCGACATCAACTGGTACATCGACGCCGCCCGCCAGGCGGAGGCCGCCAAGTTCGACCTGGTCTTCATCGTCGACAGCCCCTACATCACGCCCGACAGCGCCCCGCATTTCCTGAACCGGCTGGAACCGCTGACCCTGCTGTCGGCCCTGGCCGTTTCCACCAGCCACATCGGTCTGGTGGGCACCCTCACCACCTCCTACTGGGAGCCGTACAACGTTGCCCGGCAGTTCGGCTCGCTGGACACCATCAGCCGGGGCCGCGCCGGCTGGAACGTGGTGACGACGGGGCTGGAAGGGGCCGCCCGCAACTATGGCCGCGACCAGCATTTCGACCATGCGGAACGCTATCAGCGCGCGGCGGAGTTCGTCTCCGTCGTCCAGGGTCTCTGGGACAGTTATGAGGATGGCGCCTTCCCCCGCGACAAGGCGGCCGGCGTGTTCCTGGACAAAAGCAAGCAGCATGCCCTGAACCACAAGGGCCGCTTCTTCTCCGTCGCCGGCCCCCTGGCCCTGACCCGCAGCCCGCAGGGGCAGCCGGTCATCTTCCAGGCCGGGGACAGCGACGCCGGCCGCGACCTGGGCGCCCAGATCGCGGGCGCCACCTTCGCCACCCCCGACACCTCCGAAGGCGCCCAGGCCTATTACGCCGACCTGAAAGCCCGCGCCGCCGCCAAGGGCCGCGACCCGGACAAGATCGTCGTTCTGCCCGGCCTGACGGTCACCATCGCCGACACGCAGGAGGAGGCGGAACGCCTGGCGGCGGAGCAGGAGGCGGACCTGGACAAGCTGCTGGTCCAGTTGGGGCGCCCCTTCAACTACCACGACTTCCGGCAATACGACCTGGACGCCCCCTTCCCCGACCTCAGCCATGTCAGCCTGAACGGCTACAAGGGCCATGCGGAGCGCATCATCCGCACGGCGCGGGAGGAAGGCCTGACCCTGCGGGCGGCAGCCTGGCGCTTCGGCCGCTGGCGCGGCAGTTTCATCGGCACGGCGGAGACGGTGGCCGATGAGATCGAACGCTGGTTCGTGGGCCGGGCCGCCGATGGCTTCAACATCCATGTCAGCAAGCCTGGCGCCTTCCGACAGTTCACCGAGCAGGTGGTGCCCATCCTGCAGCGTCGCGGCCTGTTCCGCACCGACTACACGGCCAGCACTCTGCGCGGCCATCTGGGCCTGGACGTGCCCGTCAACCGCCACAGCGTCCGTTTGGCCCAAGTGGCGGAGTGAACCCGGATCAGCCCGTCCGCCCTTTTCGGCACCAGGGCCGGACCCGGGAGGGGCCGGACGGGATTGAGCAATCGCGAAGGTGGATAACGGTGCCCCTCGCTCCGCCATCGGTGGTAGCGTGGCGGTGACGGGCAATACCCCGTCACCGGTGTTGACCGCGCGCGGGACAGGCCCCCTAACATCAGGGCGTCCCGTCGTCGCGGCGACGGCCGGAACGGCACCCTAATCCACCTTGGGATCTGGAACAGAAATGAGCACGCAGCAAACCCTTCCCGCCTTTTACCAGCGCCCCCGCCCCCTGGCGGCGGAGCGCGACGGCGACCTGTCGCTGGCGACGGCCACGGACTACCGGTTCGCCACCGGCGCCAACTCGGTGCCCGTCATCGCGGCGGAATTCACGCTGGCGTGCAAGCACTATCCCATCCTGTTCCTGGATGGCGCCCCGCCCCAGGCCGTGGTCCTGCTGGGCATGCGCAACGGTGAAAACCTGTTCGTGGACGCCGACGGCGGCTGGGAAGCCGGCGCCTACATTCCCGCCTATGTCCGCCGCTACCCCTTCATCTTCATGGAAAACCGGGACCGGGCGGAGTTCACCCTGTGCATCGACGAGGCGGCCCCCAGCGTCAGCCTCGGGGGCGCCAACAAGCTGTTCGAGGGCGGCCAGCCGACCGAGGTGACCCGCAACGCCCTGGCCTTCTGCAGCGACTACCAGGGCCATTACAACGCGACCACCGAGTTCGTGGAGGCGCTGCGAAAGGCCGGCCTGCTGGTGGAAAACCGCGCCGACGTGACGCTGAAGGATGGCCAGAAGCTAAGCCTGGCGGGCTTCAAGGTCATCGACGAAGGCAAGTTCAACCAGCTGAGCGCCGAGGAGTTCGAGCGCTGGCGGCAGCGCGGGTGGCTGCCCCTGGTCTATGCCCATTTTGTTTCGGTCAGCAATTGGGCTGGGCTGGTGGACCGGACGGCACAGCGCCCCACCACCAACTGAGGTAGCGCCGCGATCCGCGGACGAGCGGCGGCCCGGGGAAACCCGCGGCCGCCGCACCTGTTTCCGGGATCGCGGAAACTTATTCCACACATGGAAACAGTACTATTCCACAGGCAGCCTACAAGCCGCCTACGCGGGGAAGATCGTGCCCAGCAGCATGAGATACAGCAGGGCGACCAGGGGTAGGCAGGCCCCCGCCCACGCTTCCGTCCGGGGACGCGCCATCGCCGTTGCCGTCATTCTCATGATCATTCCTCCAGCCTATGCCGTTGGATGATTTCAAACACCAATGACAATCGTCGTCAATACGAATTATTTAACATCATATTTTCGTTATTACTCTTGGCCCATTGCCCACCGGCCACCGCATGGCATTTCCCTGGGAGGGGCGTTGCAGGGTTGGAGCCGATGCGCATGGGAAATCCGCAGTCTGGCGCGGGACAGTCTGGCGCGGGAATGATCGGTTTGCGGTGGGCGGCCATGGCGGGCGCCGTGGCCGCGATGCTGTTGGGGCC
The DNA here is from genome assembly GCF_034427435.1 of Nitrospirillum goiasense. Lineage (NCBI taxonomy): Bacteria > Pseudomonadati > Pseudomonadota > Alphaproteobacteria > Rhodospirillales > Azospirillaceae > Nitrospirillum > Nitrospirillum goiasense. The sequence goes on from NZ_JAXQNP010000003.1 coordinate 362,293, forward strand.
GGCGGCGGGGGCGCAAACCGTGGGGACCGATCCCCAGGCCATCCGCGACGCGGTGCGCCAACAATTGAAGGCGGAGGATATCGGCCACGGCTTTGAAACGCTGGGCGTCTTTGGCGGTACGCCCGACGCCAGCGCGGCGCGCTACAGCAGCAACGAGATCACGCTGCACGGCTACAAGCTGCCCATCACCCACAGCTTCCGCGACAAGGACGACACGGACGGCGTCGCCCCCTACCTGGAGGTGACGCTGGGCTATGAAAGCGCCTGGCAGGACACGGCGCTGGCGACCGGCAGCACGCCCGCCGACGCCGGGGCCGACACCGGACAGGTGAAGCAGAGCTTCAAGTCCTATTCCGCGCTGGGCGGCTTCGGCCTGGACATCCCGGTGGGCCCATCCACCACCATCCGGCCGGTGGCGTTGGGCGGCTACACCCGCATTCGCGGCAGCGGGGAGTTCAGCGGTGCCGACGCCGACCTGCTGCGGGAAAGCACGGGCGGCATCCTGACCAGTATGCGCATCGACAGCTTCCTGGCCGGCGGCGGGGTGGAGGTGCTGCACGACCGCGCCCTGCCCGATGACCTGCGGCTGCACCTGATGGGCCGCTTCAGCGAGTTCGCCGACATCCCCAACCGCGTCAGCGACCCCTCGCTGGAAACCACGGGCAGCTTCGGCTTCGCCACCGTCAACGCGCAGTTGGACGGCCCGCTGGGCCATCTGTTCGCCGAGGATTTGCGCTGGATCGCCTTCGGCCGGGGCAACGTCCTGATCGGCGCCCAACAGGCCTTCCTGGGCTTCGACAAGTTCCTGGAGGTGGGCGGCGGGTTGGAGGTGGTGACGCCCCACCTGGGCTATGGGGTGGAGGGCGTCACCCTGCGCGGCTCCGCCATCGTCGGCAACGGGGTCCGCGGCTGGACCGTCGGGCTGGGCCTGGCGTTCTGAGGCCGTCGCCAGGGGCCGGAGGCCGTACGGCGGCAGGATGGCCAAGGCGTTGATTCCGGCGGGATTGACCAAATTTTAAAAGGGGGCCACAAGGGACTTGTCCCCAACGAAAGCGCCCCCGTCCCGTGCGTCTCCGCGATCTTCCCTCCATCAGCGCCGTCCTTGCCACCCCCGCCGCGTCCACCCTGCTGGATCGCCATGGCCGCGCGGCGACGACCGACGCCCTCCGCGCCGTGCTGGCCGAGGCCCGCGCCGCCCTGCTGGCCGGCGGGGACACCGTGCCCGATACCGAAACGGTGGTGGCCCTGGCCCTGACCCGGCTGGAGAGCGCCAGCCGGTCCAACCTGCGGCCCCTGTTCAACCTGACGGGAACGGTGCTGCACACCAACCTGGGCCGCGCCCTGCTGGCGCCCGAGGCGATGGAGGCGGCCCTGGCCGCCATGGGCGACCCGGTGGCGCTGGAATTCGACCTGGACAGCGGCAAGCGGGGGGAGCGTGACGACCATGTCCGCGCCCTGGTGTGCGAGCTGACGGGGGCGGAGGACGCCACCGTGGTAAACAACAACGCCGCCGCCGTGCTGCTGGCGCTGAACACCCTGGCCAAGGGCCGCGACGCCATCGTTTCGCGCGGGGAGCTGATCGAGATCGGCGGCGCCTTCCGCATGCCCGACATCATGGCCCAGGCCGGCGCCCGGCTGGTGGAGGTCGGCACCACCAACCGCACCCACGCCAAGGATTACAAGGGCGCGCTGACGGCCGAGACCGGCGTGATCCTGAAGGTGCACACCAGCAATTACCGCATCCAGGGCTTCACCAAGGAGGTGCTGGCGCCGGAGCTGGCGGACATCGCCCACGGCGCCGGCGTGCCCCTGCTGAACGACCTGGGCTCCGGCACCCTGGTGGATCTCTCCACCCACGGCCTGAAGCGGGAGCCGACGGTGCGCGAGGCGGTGGCGGAGGGGGCGGACCTGGTCACCTTCTCCGGCGACAAGCTGCTGGGGGGACCCCAGGCCGGCTTCATCGTCGGCCGCCGGGACCTGGTGGCCGCCGTCAACCGCAACCCGATGAAGAGGGCCCTGCGCGTGGACAAGGTGCGGCTGGCGGCCATCGAGGCGACGCTGAAGCTGTACCGCGACCCCGACCGCCTGGCCCAGCGCCTGCCCACCCTGGCCCTGCTGTCCCGCCCCAAGGCGGAGATCGAAGCGCAGGCGCGGCGCCTGGCGCCCATCCTGGCGCAGGCCCTGGCACAGGGGGTCGGCGACGGCCACACGGTCGAGGTCTGCGACTGCGCCAGCCAGATCGGGTCCGGCGCCCTGCCCCTGGACACCCTGCCCAGCGCCGGCCTGGCCGTGCGCGCGGGCGGCGGCGCCCTAACCCAACTGGCCGCGTCCTTCCGCGCCCTGTCCCGCCCCATCATCGGCCGCATCGAGGAGGGGCGCCTGGTGCTGGACCTGCGCTGCCTGCGCGACGAGGCCGGGTTCGTGGCCACGCTGGCGGAGCTTTCCCGGCCATGATCATCGGCACCGCCGGCCATATCGACCACGGCAAGACCGCGCTGGTCCGCGCCCTGACGGGCGTGGATGGCGACCGCCTGAAGGAGGAGAAGGCCCGGGGCATCACCATCGACCTGGGCTTCGCCTATCTGCCCCTACCCGACGGCCCGACGCTGGGCTTTGTCGACGTGCCGGGGCATGAGCGCTTCGTCCATACCATGGTGGCGGGGGCCGGCGGCATCGACTACGCCCTGTTGGTGGTGGCGGCCGACGATGGCGTCATGCCGCAAACGCGCGAGCATCTGGCCATCATCGACCTGCTGGGCATCCGCCACGGCCTGGTGGCCCTGACCAAGGCCGACCTGGCCCTGCCCGAGCGGCTGGCGGAGGTGACGGCGGAGATCAGGGCGGCCCTGGCGGGCACCAGCCTGGACGGCGCCGACATCCTGCCCGTCTCCGCCCTCAGCGGCGCCGGCATCGCCGGCCTGCGCGCCCGGCTGGAGATGGAGGCGCGCACCCAGGCGGCGGCCAAGAGCACGGCAGACACCGGCGCCTTCCGCCTGGCCATCGACCGCGCCTTCACCCTGACCGGCGTGGGCGTGGTGGTCACCGGCACGGTGCTGTCGGGCCGGGTGCGGGTGGGAGACACCGTGACGGTCAGCCCCTCCGGCCTGGAGGCGCGCGTCCGCTCCCTGCACGCCCAGAACATGGTGGCGGAGGAAGGCCGGGCCGGCGACCGCTGCGCCCTGAACCTGGCCGGGCCGGACATCGTGAAGGACGCGCTGCACCGGGGCGACATGGTGCTGGCCCCGGCCCTGCACGCCCCCACCGACCGCGTCGACGCCAGCCTGCGCCTGCTGCCGCGCGAGGCGGGGGCCAAGCCGCTGCCGCAATGGTTCCCCGTGCGGCTGCACCACGCGGCGGCGGAGGTGGGCGCCCGCGTCGTCCTGCTGTCGGAGGATACGCTGGCGGGCGGCGAAGCGACCCAGGTTCAACTGGTGCTGGAGCGGCCCATCGCGGCGGCGGTGGGTGACCGCTACGTCATCCGCGACGTTTCCGCCCAGCACACCCTGGGCGGTGGCCGCTTCATCGACCTGCGCCCCCCGCCCCGCCGCCGCCGCACGGCGGAGCGTGTCGCCCAGCGCATCGCCCTGGCCCTGCCCGATGCCAAGGCCGCCCTGGGCGCCCTGCTGGCCATCCCGCCGCATACAGTGGACCTGACGGCCTTCGTCCGCGACCACGCCCTGCCGGGTGACGCCGCCGAGGCACTGGCCGCCGAGCTGGACCTGGTGGTGCTGGAACAGGGGGAGGCGCGCACCGCCCTGTCAGCGGAGCAGTGGGCCGCCTTCCTCGCCCACCTGTCGGAGACGCTGGCCGCCTATCACGCGGAGAACCCGGACCTTCAAGGCATGGGGCGGGAGAAGCTGCGCCTGGCGGTCCAGCCCCGCCTGCCCGCCGCCGTCTTCGCCGTGGCGGTGCAGCGCGCGGTGGCGCAGGGCCTGGTGGCGCTGGACGGGTCCTTCATCCGGCTCAGCGGCCACACCGTGCGCCTGGCGCCGGCGGATGAGGCGGCCTGGGCGGAGATGGCGCCCCTGTTGGGCGGCGAGGTGCGCTTCCGCCCGCCGCGCGTGCGTGACATCGCCACCGAAACCGGGCGGGAGGAGACGGAGGTGCGCCGCATCCTGAAGCTGGCCGGCCGCATGGGCTGGGCCGACCAGGTGGCGCACGACCACTTCTTCCTGCGCGACACGGTGCGGGAGATGGTGGCCATCGCCGTGGACGTGGCGGCGCAGGCCCCCGGCGGCACCTTCGTCGTGGCCCCCTTCCGCGACCGCATGGACAACGGGCGCAAGGTCGCCATCCAGATCCTGGACTTCTTCGACCGGCATGGCGTCACCCTGCGCCGGGGTGACCTGCGCCGCATCAATCCGCACCGGCTGGACTTGTTCGGCCCGCCTGTGGTTTTGTGAGGTCCCCGCTTCCATGAGCGTGGCCTAGACGGAAGGGAATCGTCCCTGGTGGGGCGTCCGGACTTCAAATCCGGGTGGGGCAGCGAGACTGTCCCGGGTGGGTTCGACTCCCATTCCCTTCCGCCAAATTTTGGTGCTCTTGGGCGCCGCAGGCGCATCCGTTGCCAACGTACGGAGACATACCGATGCCTTGCTTCCTGTGCCAGTCACTTAAAGCAGATATGCCGCCACCACTTACACGCACTCATATTGTGTCTTGTCCCGATTGTGGAAAATATCAGTTAACACTTGAAGCTGGACTCCATCTGCAATCTCAAAGTAATCGTGCGCTCGAGCTTGCATTCTGGGTCGCACAACAAAATTTATTCGGCAACGAACCAAAAATAACCTCAGAAACTATCTCCCATGTTCTTTCCTTGGGATTACCGAGCGTCAAAAAAAGATCTGAACTGTTGCTTGGTTATCTCATAAGTGAGAGCAAGGGAAAAATAAGGGCCGAGATTAATTTTGCAGATCGAAGACTACAAATGGTCTCTTGCTGTACATCCGCACAAGATGTTGTTGATTTGTGTCAATACCTAATTGAGCAAGGCGCCCTTGAAAGGGCTCCATTTGGCCCACAGATATCTCTAATAGCAAAAGGACATATTATTTACGATGAGATGATTGGCGTCCGCGTTGCATCTTCTCAGGTTTTCGTCGCAATGTGGTTTGATTCTTCTATGAATGATGTTTACAGTTCAGGAATTGAGCCAGCCGTCCTTAATGCTGGATACGCTCCTATTCGCATTGATAAAACTGAACACGACGGCAAAATTGATGATCGAATTATTGCTGAGATTCGTCGATCTTCATTTTTGATTGCAGATTTTACTGGGCACAGAGGGGGCGTATATTATGAAGCCGGATTTGCTCATGGGCTAGGGCGGCGAGTCATTTTCATGTGCCAAAAAGATCATCTGGATAAGCTGCATTTTGATATCCGGCAATACAATACAATTGTGTGGGACACACCCGATGATATTGTAAAGCTGCTTCAGAATCGGATCTTGGCGATCCACGGCGCAGGCCCTTTGAAGGTCGACGCCAAGCCTATCGCCTAAATCTAGCCTCCTGAAGGTCAGACGACGCGCACCACCGGCTCCCCCTCCGTCACGCGGCCGATGATGCGCGCCATAGGATACCCCGCCGCCACGATCTGGCGGCAGATCTCCTCCGCTCGCTGCGGCGCCACAGCCACCAGCAGGCCGCCGGAAGTTTGCGGGTCGGTCAGCAGGGCGCGCTGCCACGGGGCCAGATCGGCGGGCAGGCGCGTTTCCTCGCCATAGCTGGCCCAGTTGCGGTTGGAGGCGCCGGTGATGAAGCCGGCCTGGGCCAGGTGCGCGGCCTGGGACAGGAAGGGCAAACGGTCCCATTCCACCGCCAGCGTCAACTTGGCGCCGCGCGCCATCTCCAGCCCATGGCCCAGCAGGCCGAAGCCGGTGACATCGGTGATGGCGTGCACGTCGGCGTCCTGCGCCAGGGTGGCGCCGATGCTGTTCAGCAGGGTGGTGCTGGCGATCATCTCGGCATAGCCGGCGGCATCCAGCGTCTGCTTCTTGAAGGCGGCGGAATAGACGCCCACGCCCAGGCCCTTGGTCAGGATCAGGGCGTCGCCGGCCTGGGCCGTGGCATTACGGCGAATGGCCTGGGGCGGGGCCACGCCGATGACGGCCAGGCCGTAGATGGGCTCCCCTGAATCGATGGAATGACCGCCGGCCACGGGGATGCCGGCCTCGGCGCAGACGGCGGCGCCGCCGGCCAGGATCTCCCGCACCACCTCGGGCGCCAGCTTGCCCAGGGGCATGCCCAGGATGGCCAGCGCGAACAGGGGACGCCCGCCCATGGCATACACGTCGGACAGCGCGTTGGTGGCGGCGATGCGGCCGAAGTCGCGCGGGTCATCCACCACCGGCATGAAGAAGTCGGTGGTGGCGATGATGCAGTGGCGGTCGTCCAATTGCCAGACGGCGGCATCATCCCCCGTTTCCGTCCCCACCAGCAGGTTGGCATAGGCGGCCGTCTGCGCCTGACCCGCCAGCAACTGCTGCAGCACCGCCGGCGCCAGCTTGCAGCCGCAGCCGCCGCCATGGGCAAGATCGGTCAAACGTATCGGGTCATTGGACATTTCTATCGCCTTTACTTGTATGGATTTGGGCCAAGCCCCTTGTATGCAGACATGGCACCGCATTGCAGATAAGGACATTGCCAATATTTGCAAGCGACGTTAAGACAGGTTTTGTTCCGATCGAGGACGCCTATCGCCTGAACCGGCGATCAGCGGCGCCCGATGCGGAACCCGTGGCCCGGCCGGGCCCGACACCCGCGCGAGGCCCAGCCGGGCGCCCGCGTGACCCAGCCCCACGCCCACCGGATCATGATGTCAGTACAAAAAGCCCCCAAGATCAACCGGACCATCAACCCGGCCATCAACCCGATGATCGGCCCCGCCATCGTCGCGCTGATCGCCGTCGCCGGCCTGTTCTATGTGAAGTGGTCGCCCTATTACGCCCGCGCCTTCGTCGCCGCGGCCAACCACGCCATCGGCAAGTCCATCCTGATGGGCACCGAGGCCGCGGCCCCCGCCCCGTCTTGGGACGCGGCCGTGGGCTATGCCCTGGCCTATGGCAAGGCCATCTGGCAGGCCATGGTGCTGGGCCTGCTGCTGGGCTCCGCCATCCAGGCGCTGCTGCCGGTCAACTGGGTGGCGCGCGCCTTGGGCCGCACCGGTTTCGGCAGCGTGCTGGCCGGCGGCCTGCTGTCCCTGCCCGGCATGATGTGCACCTGCTGCGCCGCCCCGGTGGTCATGGGCCTGCGCCGGCAGCAGGCGGCCCCCGGCGCCGCCATGGCCTTCTGGCTGGGCAACACCGTGCTGAACCCGGCCACCCTGGTGTTCATCGGCTTCGTCCTGGGTTGGCAATGGACGGGGCTGCGCCTAGCGCTGGGCCTGGTCATGGTGCTGGGCCTGGGCGCCCTGGTGAACCGCTTCAGCCCCATCGCCGACCAGCAGGCCGCCCTGCTGGCCCTTCAGGCCGAGGCGGAGGCGCAGAACCCCTTCGTCCGCTGGCTGAAGATCCTGGGCCGCATGGCGGTGCGCCTGATCCCGGAATACATCGTCATCGTGCTGGCCCTGGGTGCGGCCCGCGCCTGGCTGTTCCCCGCCATCGGGCCGGAGGTCGGCAACCAATTCATCTGGATCGCCGCCTTCGCCATCGCCGGCACCCTGTTCGTCATCCCCACGGCGGGGGAGGTTCCCATCATCCAGGCCATGCTGTCGCTGGGCATGGGCGTGGGCCCCGCCGGCGCCCTGCTGATGACCCTGCCGCCCGTCAGCCTGCCGTCCATCGCCATGCTGCACCGCTCCTTCCCGCCCAAGGCGCTGGCGGCGGTCATCGCCGGCGTGGTGCTGCTGGGCATCGTCGGCGGCTATCTGGCGGTAGCGTTGTTCTAATCCCGTCCCCGCACGTCCGAGTGGAAGCGGCCCCGGTGCCATGAGGTCCCGGGGCCGCGTCGCGTCAGGCCAACAGCAGTGGGTTGGGCGCGTGGCGCAGCCAGCCGACCTCGGCCACCATCAGGTCCAGGCCCAGGCTGGCCAAATCGTCGGCGTAAGCGTCCAGCTTGGGGTCCTTGGCCAGGTACAGCATCTTCGCGTAAGTGTGGCAGTCGTCGCAGGTTTCCACCTGCACGGCCCCATTCTCCCCCTCCACGCTTTTCAGCGACAGGTGGGCCGACTGGCCACAGGTGATGCACACCGCCCGCACATGGTTCCAGGCGGTGGAGCAGAGGGAGCAATAGAGATAGCGCACACCCGGCGTGGCGCCCGAGGCGGTGATGACGCCGGCCACGGGGGTGGAGCCGCAGCAGGGGCACAGGCCGCGCTCCGGCAACAGGGGCGCCTGGCTTTCCTCCAGGCCGCCGGCCAGCTTGGTGAAATAGACCTGCAGGGCGGCGGCGATGAAGACGGCGCGGCCGGCGTCGTCGGGATTGACCGCGCCGTGCAGGAAGTCGTCCGCCAGATGCTCCAGCGTCTCGCCATCGACGTCGTTCAGGCTGTCGATGACGGCGGCCACCAGGTCCGGCACCTCCGGCAGGCGGTCGAAATAGCGCAGGATCAGGGTCAGCGCCTCGCGCCAGGCGACGTCGCGGTCATGGCCATCGGCCGCCAGCGGCGGCATGCCGGCGCCATTGGCCTTGGCCACATCCTCCGCATCCACCGCCGGCAGGTCGATCATATCGGCGGCCTCCTGCTGGGCCTGCGACAGCTCGCACAGGAAATCCAGCCATTGGGCCATGGGGTGGTCCACGGCCAGCACGCCCAGCCGCCCGGAGGTGCGGGCGAACCGGGTGGTGGGATCCGGCAGGATCACCGGGGCCGGAGCCGTCACCCCGCCCTGTGGGTTGCCCATCCACGGCGCCTTGGGCGCCACCTCACCCTGTCTCATGACCGGTCTCTCCCGGGGTGGCCGCTTCGCCGCCCCTTCATCGTGTGACTTGAAAGAAATGGGGCGCGGGCCCCGGCAGGACCCGCGCCCCTGATAGATAGGCCCAGATGCCGCTCAGTGCTCGCGGAATTTAGCCGTGCTGTTGGGCGTCGGCCCCGGCGAGCCGCTGGCGACCAGGCCGCGGAACCACTTGCGATGGTGCCGGTGGGCCCAGCCGGGCGTGACCCAGCCGTGCAGCATGGCCCGCATGGACCCCTTCACCCAGATGGCCGCGTAGACATGCGTGATCCAGATCAGGATGGCGCCGATGGCGCCCATGCTGTGGATCAGCACGGCCGCGCGCTGCGTCTCGATGGAGGTGGCGGCGCCGAAATAGACCTCCCAGATCAGGATGCCGGTGACAAACAGCACCGGGATGATCAGGGCCATGCCCCAGAACACCACCTTCTGGCCAGCGTTGAAGCGGCCGACGGGCGGCACGTGTTCCTCATCATTGGCCATGACGCGGTCCAGCTTCTTGGCCCACGCGGTGTCGTCGCGGTTCCACAGGTTGTCCCGCCAGAACTGCACGAACAGGCCGATGAAGCTGACCAACAGGGTCACCCCCAGCCAGGGATGCACCGCCCGCATCCACTGCCCGCTGCCGAACAGGTTCGACAGCCAGAAGAAGACCGGGTGGAACATGGCCAGACCCGACAGGGTCAGCAGCACGAAACAGATGCCGGTGATCCAGTGGTTCAGGCGGGTGGCCGTCGAGTTGCGGACCAGCGTGCCCTTGGGATAGCTCATGGCGTGCCCTTCCCTTCTGATTCCCCTTGGCCCGACATCTCCCGGCGCGCCGCCTCTTCATCCTCCTCCGTCGTCTCGTTGGGACCGGAGACGATGGAATGAACGAAGGTGCTGACGGCGGCGAAGGCCAGGCCGGCCAGGGCCAAGGGCTTCAGGAAGCCCTTCCACGCCCCCACCAGCGCGCTGATATGGGGCTTGTCCGGCAGGCCGGAATAGAGCGAAGGCTTGTCGGCGTGGTGCAGCACGTACATGACGTGCGTGCCGCCCACCTCCGGCGGGTCGTACAGGCCCGCGTTCTGGAAGCCACGCTCCTTCAGTTCGGCGATGCGCTCGCCCGCCCAGTCCTTCATGTCGTCTTTCGAGCCGAACATGATGGCGCCGGTCGGGCAGGTCTTCACGCAGGCCGGCTCCAGCCCCACGCCCACGCGGTCGGAACACAAGGTGCACTTGTACGACTTGTGGTCCTGGGCGCTGATGCGCGGGATGTTGAAGGGGCAGCCCTTCACGCAATAGCCGCAGCCGATGCAGTTCTCGCTGATGAAGTCGACGATGCCGTTGGCGTACTGGACGATGGCGCCGGGGGCCGGGCAGGCCTTGAGGCAGCCCGGATCCTCACAGTGCATGCAGCCGTCCTTGCGGATCAGCCACTCCAGGTTCCCCTGCTCGTCCTCGTACTCGGCGAACCGCATCAGGGTCCAGGTGCCGGGGTTGAGGTCGTGCGGGTTCTCGTAGGCGCCGTTGAACTCCTCCATCTCCGGCCGCAGGTTGTTCCATTCCATGCAGGCGGATTGGCAGGCCTTGCAGCCGATGCAGCGGCTGACGTCGATCAGCTTGGCCACCTCAAGCTCATGGTGGCGCACCGAGGGCGGCGTCAGGTTGGTGGCCGACCGGCGGATATAGTCCTGGGATTGCAGGTCGGCCATCACAGGCTCCCCACCTTGGTGAGAGACTTCGGCACGCCCTGGGCGTCACGCGGCCCTTGGGCCACGTCCACCGCGGGCGGCGCGCTGGTCTTCTCGATGTTGAGCAGGAAGGCCTTGAACTCCGGCGTGTTGGTGTTGGCGTCGCCCACGAACGGCGTCAGGGTGTTGGCGCCATAGCCCTTGCGGGCCACGCCGGTGAAGCCCCAGTGGATGGGGCAGCCGATGACGTGCGTCGGCTTGCCATCCACCATCAGCGGCTTGATGCGCTTGGTCACGAAGGCCTTGCAGATCACCTGGCCGCGCTTGGACGACACCTTGACCCAGCCGCCCTGCTCGATGCCCTTCTCCTTGGCCAGGGCCTCGCCGATCTCAACGAATTCCTCCGGCTGGAGGATGGCGTTGATCAGGGCGTGCTTGGTCCAATAGTGGAAGTGCTCGGTCAGGCGGTAGGTGGTGCCGACATAGGGGAAGTCCTGCGCCGTGCCCATCGCCTTGCGGTCGTTGGGGAAGACGCGGGCGGCCGGGTTGCTCTTCACCTTGGGGTGAAGCACGTTCTCCGCCGGGCTTTCGAACGGCTCGTAATGCTCGGGGAACGGACCCTCGACCATCAGGCCCCGGGCGAACAGGCGACCCTGCCCTTCCTGGTTCATGATGAAGGGGCCGACCCCGTCCTGCGGCTTCACGGTCGGGCCGTAGTCCGGCACGTCGAAGCCCACCCACTTGGACCCGTTCCACTGGACGACGGGCTTGTGCGGGTTCCACGGCTTGCCGTCCAAGTCGGCGCTGGCGCGGTTGTACAGGATGCGGCGGTTGGCGGGCCAAGCCCACGCCCAGTTGGGGGCGATGCCGGCGTCGCGCGGATCCGACGCGTCGCGCCGGGCCATCTGGTTGCCCTTCTCCGTCCAGCTGCCGGCGAAAATCCAGCAGCCGGACATGGTGGTGCCGTCGTCGCGCAACTGGGCGAAGCCGTCCAGCTGCTGCCCGGCCTTCAGCACCACCGCGCCCGAGTCGTCCTTGATGTCGACCAGGGCGCGGCCGTTCATCTCCCGCGCCAGCTCAGCCGGTTGCGGCTCCGCCGGGTCGGCATAGGACCAGCTCAGGTTCAGGATCGGGTCGGGGAAGGCGCCACCGTCCTTGGCGTACATGGTCTTCAGGCGGTGGTACAGCCCGGCCATGATCCACAGGTCCGGCTTGGCCTCGCCCGGCGCGTCCGCCGCCTTCCAGTGCCACTGCAGCCAGCGGGCGGAGTTGACGAGCGAGCCCTCCTCCTCCGCGAAGCAGGTGGTGGGCAGCTGGAACACCTCGGTCTGGATCTCGGCCGGCTTGGACGGGTTCTGGGGACCGTAGTCCTGCCAGAAGTTGGCCGTCTCCGTATCCAGCGGGTCGATGACCACCAGATACTTCAGCTTGGACAGGCTGCGGCGGATCTTGCCCCGGTCGGGGAAGGCCTGCATGGGGTTGAAGCCCTGGCAGATGTAACCGTTCATCTGCCCATTATCCATGCGCTCGAACGCGCGCAGCACGTCGTAGCCGTCCACGTCCAGCTTGGGCAGCCAGTCGTAGGCCCAGTTGTTCTCGGCCTTGGCGGCATCGCCGTACAGGGCCTTCTGGAAGCTGACGAAGAACTTGCGGTAGTTCTGCCAGTAGCTGGTCTGCCCCGGCCGCAGCGGCTTGAACTGCTTGGTCTCCAGATACTTGTCCAGGGTGACGTCCGAATCCTTCGGAATCGTCATGTAGCCTGGCAGCAGGTTGGACATCAGGCCAACGTCGGTCAGGCCCTGGATGTTGGAATGACCGCGCAGCGCGTTCATGCCGCCACCGGCGACGCCGATGTTGCCCAGCAGCAACTGCACCATGGCCATGGCGCGGATGTTCTGCGCCCCCACGGAATGCTGCGTCCACCCCAGCGCGAACAGGCTGGTCAGCGCCTTGTCCGGCGCCGCCGTGCTGGCGAAGATCTTGCAGATCTCCAGGTACTTGTCCTGGGGCGTGCCGCAGATGCGGGACACCAGCTCGGGCGTGTACCGGTCGACATGCTGCTTCAGCAGGTTGATGACGCAGCGCGGGTGCTGCCAGGTGTCGTCGGACTTGGCGTAGCCCTGCTCATCCAGCTCGTAATCCCAGCTGGACTTGTCGTAGCTGCGCTTTTCCTCATTATAGCCGGTGAACAGCCCATCCTCGAAGCCATAGCCTTCCTTAACGATCAGGCTGGCGTTGGTGTAGGCCTTCACATAGGCGTGCTGGATCGCATCGTTCTCCAGCAGGTAGCGCATGACGCCGCTGAGGAAAGCGATATCGGTGCCCGGCCGGATGGGGGCGTAAACGTCGGCCACGGAGGCCGTGCGGGTGAAGCGGGGATCGACAACGACCAGCTTGGCCTTGTTCTCGATCTTGGCCTCGATCACCCATTTGAAACCACAAGGATGCGCCTCGGCGGCATTGCCGCCCATCACCAGCACGACATTGGCGTTCTTAATGTCCTGCCAGGTGTTGGTCATCGCACCGCGACCGAATGTTGGGGCCAAACTGGCCACCGTCGGTCCGTGTCAGACACGCGCCTGGTTGTCGAATGCCAACATGCCCAGCGAACGGGCGACCTTCCACGTGGCGTAGGCCGTCTCGCTGGACGAGGCGGAGGCCGCCAGCATGCCGGTGGACAGCCACCGGTTGACCGTGTCACCCGCCGCGTTCTTCTCCACGAAGTGGGCGTCGCGGTCCTGCTTCATCAGCGTGGCGATGCGGTCCAGGGCGAAGTCCCAGGAGACTTCCTTCCACTCGCTCGCCCCGGCGGGCCGGTACTTCGGAACCGTCAGACGGCCCGGCGCGCGCACGATGTCCAGCAGGCCGGCACCCTTGGGGCACAACGTGCCGCGGTTCACCGGATGGTCCGGATCACCCTCGATATGGATGACCGAGGACTTCACGTTCTTCGCGCGATCGCCCTGGCTGTAGATAAGAATGCCGCAAGCCACCGAGCAGTAGGTGCAGGTGTTGCGGGTTTCGGTGGCGGCGGTCAGCCTGAACGGCCGGACCGAGGCCGCCAGCGCCGAACCCGCGAGGCCGAAGCCCAACGCGCCCAGGCTGGAAGCCGCAAGTCCCGCGCCGGACAGCTTGATAAAGCCGCGACGACTGAGATCCATGTCTCACACGCTCCCGTGAAAATCGACCCTGCCGGAACGCCCCGCCCCAACCGGAGGGCAAGCAGACGCCGGCAGACCAATGCGGCATCATAAGACGGCGGCGCCCCCCGTCAAGTTATTGCCGGCTAATCTATACGAGAGCGAATGAAGACAGGGCAGTTGATAACCATTCTCATTAACCAAATTCAGAAAATTGGTTGCGTCATGCGCAAACTGTATTACCAAACTAAAAGTATAGCCCGGATACGGGCCGATACACGCCTCCCCACCTATCGCTATATTTTCCTGAATATAACGGTTGCCGTCCTGTCGCCTGCATGAAGGCCCTTGCGCGGGCGGCGGGCCGTCGCCACCCTGCGCCTCCGCCGGAGGAACCGTCATGGCCATCGCCACCCCGTTCGCCTTCAAGACCCTGCCCTCCCCTGTCGGCCGCCTGACGCTGGTGGCCGGGGACGATGGCTTAGCGGCGGTGCTGTGGCAGGATGACCGGCCCCGCCGGGTCCGCCTGGGCCCCCTGGCCCACCAGCCCGACCACCCCATCCTGCGGGAGGCGGAGCGCCAGTTGCTGGCCTATTTCGCGGGCGACCTCACCACCTTCACCGTGCCGCTCGCCTTCACCGGCACCGCTTTCCAGCGGCAGGTGTGGCAGGCGCTGCTGACCATCCCCTACGGCGCGGTACGCAGCTACACCGACATCGCCCGCCAGATCGGCAAGCCGGCGGCCGTGCGGGCGGTGGGGGCCGCCAATGGGCGCAACCCGCTGTCCATCATCGCGCCCTGCCACCGCGTGGTGGGGCTGAACGGCGCCCTCACCGGCTTCGCCGGCGGGCTGGCGGCCAAGGAGTATCTGCTGGCGCTGGAAAGGCGCCACGGGGCCGGCGCCGTCCTGCCTTAACGCGCGGCGGCCGTGGCTGCGGGCGCCACCTCACCGGCGACCGTCCAGCCGCCGCCCAGCGCCCGGTAGGTGGCCACCAGGTCCTGCGCCACCTGGATGCGGCTTTGGGCCAGTTGGTCCTCCGCCGCCAGTTGGGTGCGCTGGGCGTCCAGCACGGTCAGGAAGTTGTCGGCGCCATAGCGGTAGCGGGTGGCCGCCAGGCTGGCCGCCCGGGTGCTGGCCATGGCGGCGGTGTCCAGGGAGGCGCGACGCGCCCGTTCCTGGGCGTAGCGGGCCAGCGCCGTCTCCGCCTCCTGCCAGGCGGTCAGCACCGCCTTCTGGAAATTGGCCAGGGCCTGGTCGGTGTTGGCGTTGGCCTCGCGGATGCGGGCGTAGAGGGCGGCGTCGAACAGCGGCACGCTGATGCTGGGCCCGATGCCATAGGTGAAGGCGCCACGGGCACCCAGGTCCCCCGGTTGCAGGGCCTGCACCCCCACCGACCCGGTGAGGGAGATCTTGGGGTAAAGGTCGGCGGTGGCGACGCCGATGCGGGCCGTGGCCGCCGCCAGCGCCCGCTCCGCCGCCGCGACGTCGGCCCGCCTGCCCAGCAGCGTGGCGGGCGTGCCCACCGCCACGCTGTCCGGCAGGTCGGGCAGCGGGGCCGGCGCGTCCAGCAGGGCCGCCAGCGCCCCCGGCTCCCGCCCCGTCAACACGGCCAGGATATGCTCATCCGCCGCCACCGTGGCACGGAGCGGCGGGATGGAGGCCAGCGTGGTTTCCAGCTGCGCCTGCGCGCGGGCGATGTCCAGGTCGGTGCCCCGGCCGGCATCGCTGAGCGTGTGGGTCAGGTCGAAGGTGCCGCGCTGGTTCTCCGCGTTGCGCAGGGCCACCGACAGGCGCAATTGCGCGCCGCGCAGATCGACATAGGTGCTGGCCACGTCGGCGATGAGGACGGTCAGCACCTGATGGCGCAGGGCTTCCGCCCGCCCGGCATCGGCCTCCGCCGCCTCGATGGCGCGGCGCACCTGGCCGAACAGGTCAATTTCCCAAGACAGGCTGCCGCCCAGGCTGGTGACATTGCTGTCGGGCAGTTGCGCGTCGGGCAGGCCCTGTTGCGTGGCCGCGGCCGCGCGGGCGCGGCTGTAGCTGGCGCTGGCGCCCACCGACGGCAGGTTGCGGGCGCCCACGGCCTCAGCTTCCGCCCGCGCGCTGCGCACGGCGGCATCGGCGGCCTTCAGGTCCAGATTGGCCGCGATGGCGTCCGCCACCAGCCGGTCCAGCACCGGGTCGCCCAGCTGCCGCCACCAATCCTCCAGCGGTTCCTCCGCCTTCAGCAGCTTGGCGTCCCCGTCCATGGCGGAAACGGCCCGGGTGAAGGGCGCGCCGGCGGCGGCCGGTGTGGCGGGCGCGTGGTAATCCGGCCCCACGGTCACGCAGCCCGCCAGGGGCAGCAGCAGGAGCGGCAGGGTCAATAGGGCGCCTGGAATACGCATGGGCCGATCCCTTCCCCGTCAGGCCGCGTGCGGGCCGTGTGAACCGGCTGGCGGCGCGTCCCGCCGTTTGCCGAAGCGTCGCTGGCCCCACTGCGCCAGCCAGCGGCAGACGACGTAGAACACCGGCGTGAACAACAGGCCGAAGAAGGTGACGCCCAGCATGCCGAAGAACACGGCCGTCCCCAGGGCCTGGCGCATCTCCGACCCGGCGCCGGACGCGATCACCAGGGGCACCACGCCCAGGATGAAGGCGAAGGAGGTCATGAGGATGGGCCGCAGGCGGGTGCGGGCGGCGCGGATGGCGGCCTGGAAGCGGTCCAACCCCTGTTCCTCATCCTGCTTGGCGAACTCCACGATCAGGATGGCGTTCTTGGCCGCCAGCCCCACCAGCACCACCAGGCCGATCTGGGTCAGGATGTTGTTGTCCATGCCGCGCAGGTTCACGCCGGAAAGGGCGGTGAGCAGGCACATGGGCACGATGAGGATGACCGACAGCGGCAGCATCCAGCTTTCGTATTGCGCCGCCAGCAGCAGATAGACGAACACCACGGCCAGACCGAAGGCGATGGGCGCCGTGTCGCCGGCGATGATCTGCTGATAGGTCAGCTCCGTCCATTCGTAGGAGAAGCCGTCGGGCAGATGCTCGCGCGCCAGCTCTCCAACGGCGGCGATGGCCTGGCCGGTGGAATAGCCGGGGGCCGGCGATCCCTGCAGCTCCGCCGCCGGATAGAGGTTGTAGCGCGGCACGCGATAGGGCCCGGTCACATCCCGGAAAGTGGCGACGGAGCCCAGGGGCACCAGCCCGCCATTGTCGGACCGGGTGCGCAGATAGGCGATGTCGCGCACGCTGGTGCGGCCGGCGCCATCGGCCTGCGCCGTCACCCGGTAGGTGCGACCCAACAGGTTGAAGTCGTTGACGAAGGCGGAGCCGAGATAGACGTTCAGCGTATCGAAGATGCGCGACGGCGGCACGCCCAGCATATCGGCCTTGACCCGGTCGATATCGGCGTAAACCTGGGGCGTGCGGGTGTTGTATAGGCTGAAGACGTTGGCCAGGCCCGGCGTCTTGTTGGCGGCCAGCATCATCTCCTGCGTGGCGTCGGCCAGCGCCTGCAAGCCACGGCCGCGCCTGTCCTCGATATACAGCTTGAACCCGCCGGAGGAGCCGATGCCCGGCACAGTGGGCGGCGGGATCAGCAACGTCAGGGCGCCGTCGATCTGTTGCAACGTCTTCTGCAGATCGCTGAAGATCCCCTGGGTGGTCAGCCCCTCCTTGACGCGCTCGGCGAAGGGTTTGGTGACGACGAACACGGCGCCGGCGTTGGGGGCGTTGGTGTAGGTGGCACCATCGAAGCCGGCGAAGCCGACCGTGTGCGCCACGCCCGGACGGGCCGCCAGCAGGGTCTGGGCACGGCGCAGGACGGCGTCCGTGCGGCTGAGCGAGGACCCCGGCGGCAACTGGATGACGGTGATGAAATAACCCTGGTCCTGCGACGGGATGAAGCCGGTGGGGGTGCGGGAGATGAGGCCGCCACCCAGCACGATCAGGCCGGCGTAGACCACCAGCACCACCGTGGCCAGCCGCACCAGATGGCCCGTCAGGCGGCCATACCGGTCGGACAGCCAGTCGAAGCCGCGGTTGAAGCCGGCGAAGAAACGGGCGATGGGATGAAAGCCGCGCCGGGCGGCAGCGCCCTGCGCCACATCGTGCTGGGCGTCGTGCGGCTTCAGCAGCAGTGCCGCCAGGGCCGGGCTCAGGGTCTGCGACACCAGCATGGAAATGAGCGTGGCGGCGGCGATGGTGACGCCGAACTGGCGATAGAACTGGCCGGAGATCCCGGTGAGGAAGGCCGTGGGCAGGAACACCGCCGTCAGCACCAGGGCGATGGCGATCAGCGCCTCGCCCACCTCATCCATGGTCTTGTGGGCGGCCTCCCGGGGCGACAGGCCCTGGGCCAGGTTGCGCTCCACATTCTCCACCACCACGATGGCGTCGTCGACGACGATGCCGATGGCCAGGACCAGGCCGAACAGCGACAGGTTGTTGAGGGAAAAGCCCACGGCCGCCATGACGGCGAAGGTGCCGATCAGCGAAATGGGAATGGCGACGATGGGGATCAGCGCCGCCCGCCAGGACTGCAGGAAGACGATGACGACGATGACCACCAGCACCATCGCCTCGAAGATGGTGTGGTAAACCTCGTTCACCGATTCCGCGATGTATTGGGTGGGGTTGTAGACGACTTTGTAAGCCAGGCCCTTGGGCATGTCGTGGCTCATCGTCTCCATGGACGACAGCACGGCCGCGGCGGTCTTCAGGGCGTTGGAACCAGGGCGCTGATAAATCAGGATGGCGGCGGCGCGCTTGCCGTCGACATAGGAATAGGTGTTGTAGTCCTGGGCACCCAGTTCCACCCAACCGACGTCGCGCACCCGGGTGACCCGGCCTTGGGCGTCGGACTTGATGACGATGTCGGCGAACTGGCCGGGGTCGGTCAGCCGGCCCAGGGTCTGCACCTGCACCTCAAAGGCGGCGGGCTTGGGCACCGGCGGATGGTTCAGCTGGCCCGAGGCCACCTGCACGTTGTTGCCCTGCAGCGCCTGCACCACTTCGGCCGTGGTCAGGCCGCGCGCCTGCACCTTTTCCGGATCCAGCCAGATGCGCATGGAGTAATCGCCGGCGCCGCGGATGCGGGCATCCCCCACGCCGTCCAGGCGCGCCAACGGATCGCGCACCTGCAAGGTGGCGTAGTTGGAGATGTAGAGCTGGTCCAGGCTGTCATCCGGGGAATACAGGTGGATGACCATCATCAGGTTGGGGGAGTTCTTGCGCGTGGTGACGCCCAGGCGGTTCACCTCGTCCGGCAGGTGCGGCTGCGCCACCGACACCCAATTCTGCACCAGCACCTGCGCCTTGTCGATGTCGGTGCCCAGCTTGAAGGTGACGGTCAGCGACAGGCCACCGTCCCCCGTGTTCTGGGAGACCATGTACAGCATGTCATCGACGCCGTTGATCTCCTGCTCCAGGGGGGCGGCCACCGTGTTGGCCACCGTCTCGGCCGAGGCGCCGGGATATGTGGCCGTCACCACCACGGTGGGGGGCGCCACCTCGGGATATTGGGCCACCGGCAGGGCGAAATAGGCGAGGCCGCCGACCAGCGTGATGAGGATGGAGATGACACAGGCGAAGATGGGCCGATCGATGAAGAAATGGGAAAACTTCATGATGGCGGCCCTTACTGTTCGGCCGCGGGGGTGATGGTCCCCGGCTGGGGCGTGACCTTGGCGCCGGGCCGCGCCCGCGTCAGGCCGCTGATGATGATGCGGTCGGTGGGCGCCAAGCCGGATTTGATGACGCGCAGGCCATAGGCGACATTGCCCAGCACCACCGGCTTGGGCGTCACCGTTCCATCCTCGCCCACCGTCATGACGATCTTGTGCGACTGGTCGGAGGCGATGGCCTCGTCCGGCACCAGCAGGGCGTCATAGTCGCCGGAGCCCAGCAGGCGCATGCGGCCGAAGGTGCCGGGCTGCAGGAAGTTGTCCGTGTTGGGAATGACGGCGCGGCCCCGGATGGTGCCAGAGTTGGGGTCCAGCCGGTTGTCGACAAAATCCATCTCGCCCTTGTGGGTCCAGGTGGTCTCATCCATCAGCCGGACGAAGACGGGGTTGGCCTTGTCACGCGACGAGGCGCGTTTGCCTTCCAGCGCCAGGCGGTTGTAGCGCAGGTAATCCGCCTCGCTGCCGTCGAAGACGAAATAGATGGGGTCCTGGGTCACCACGGTGGCGAGCAGCGTCGATTGCGCCGACCCGCCGCTGACCAGGTTGCCGATGTCGATCTTGCGGTCGCCGATGCGGCCAGAGATGGGGGAGCGGATCTGGGTGAACTCCAGATCCAGCGCCGCCGACCGCGCCGCCGCCGCCGCCGAGGCCACCGCCGCCTGGCTTTCCTGCTCCGCCTGGGCGCGGGTGTCGTACTCTTCCTGGCTGATGGCGCGGGCCGCCAGCAATTGGGCCGCCCGTTTCAGTTCCGAAACGGCCAGGGCCTGGCGGGTCTTTTCCCGCTGCAGATCGGCGTTGGCCTTGTCCAGCGTGGCCTGGAAGGGGCGCGGATCGATAACGAACAGCAGGTCGCCCTTTTGCACCAGCTGGCCGTCGCGGAACTTGATCTGCTCCAGATAGCCGGAAACGCGGGCGCGCAGTTCCACCGTCTGCACCGCCTCGAAGCGGCCGGTGAACTCGTCCCAGTCCACGATCTTGCGGGGCAGCGGCTGGGCCACCGTCACCGCTGGCGGGGTGACGGCGGACGCCGGCGGATGCTTGTCGCCACAGGCGGACAGGGCCAGCGCCAGGATCAAGGGATAGAGGTGGCGAAGTGGCGACGGCATGGTGATGGACGACATCCTTCCCCCAACGCGAGCTTAGGCTCGGCATCCCGTGCGCGGCGGGCTCCGGGACCAAGATGGACCACCGCGTCCGGCGCGGTTTCCCCACCACATTATGGGGCCGGCGTAGCGGTGGATTGGCCGGCCATGCCGTGTTTTGTCTCTTTCGGTCGCCATTGCCGCTGGGGCGTTCCCGCCTGCGATATTTGTGGCGGTGCCACCTGCGACATTTTTCGCCACCCCCCGGCCGGAACCTCTGGCGGGCGGACGCATTGACCGGGCGTGCCCCCCGTTTCCCGCCTCTCGACCGCCCACCTACCACATCCAAGGAAAGCCATGGCCCGCCCCGCCACAGCCCTCCCCTTGGCCACCGCCCTGGCATCGGTGCTGACCGGCCTTGCCGGTTGTTCCGGCGGCGTCCTGGACCCGCAGGGCCCGGTGGCCGCGCAGGAATTGACCATCCTGATGGATTCCCTGGGCATCATGCTGGCCATCGTCGTGCCCACCATCCTGGCGACCCTGGGGGTGGCGTGGTGGTTCCGCGCCGGCAACGCCCGCGCCCGCTACCGCCCCGACTGGGAATATTCCGGCCGCATCGAACTGGTGGTGTGGTCCATTCCGGCCATGACCGTGCTGCTGCTGGGCGGCATCGGCTGGGTCAGCTCCCGCGACCTGGACCCGCCCAAGCCCCTGGCCGCCGCCACCCGCGCCGTGCCGGTCCAGGTGGTGTCGCTGGATTGGAAATGGCTGTTCATCTATCCGGAGCAGGGCCTCGCCAGCGTCAACCGGCTGGTCGTGCCGGCCGGCACGCCGGTCAGCTTCCAGCTGACGTCCGACGGCGTCATGAACAGCTTTTTCGTGCCGCAGCTGGGCAGCCAGATCTACGCAATGCCCGGCATGATCACGCGGCTGAACCTGCAGGCGGACAAGCCGGGCCGCTATCCTGGCCTCTCCGCCCAGTTCAGCGGCGCCGGCTTCCCCGACATGCTGTTCACGGTGGAGGCCGTGCCCCGCGACGCCTTCGACCGGTGGATCGCAATGGCCCGCGACCAGGGCGACGCGCTGGACGAGGCCGCCTTCCGCCGCCTGGCCCAGCCCAGCCGGGCGGACCGCCCCCGCACCTTCCGCGACGTGACACCGGGCCTGTTCACCGCCGTCGCCAATCCGGGCGCCGTGAAGCCGGGCCCCTGAAGAAGGACGCAGCATGTTCGGCAAGCTGAGCTGGAGCGCCATCCCCATCAACGAGCCCATCGACATGATCGCCTCGGGCCTCATGGTCCTGGCGGTGCTGGGCGTGTTGGCCTGGGTGACGGTGAAGGGCCATTGGCCCTATCTGTGGAAGGAATGGCTGACGTCCGTCGACCATAAGCGCATCGGCGTCATGTACGTCGTCCTGGCCCTGGTCATGCTGCTGCGCGGCTTCACCGACGCCGTCATGATGCGCATTCAGCAATCCATCTCCGTGGGTCCGGACTCCGGCTATCTGCCGCCGGAGCATTACAACCAGATCTTCTCCGCCCACGGCACCATCATGATCTTCTTCATGGCCATGCCCTTCATCATCGGCCTGATGAATTTCGCCGTGCCGCTGCAACTGGGCATCCGCGACGTGGCCTTTCCCACGCTCAATTCCGTCAGCCTGTGGCTGACCGCCTCCGGCATCCTGCTGACCAACCTGTCGCTGGTGATCGGGGAATTCGCGCGCACCGGCTGGCTGGCCTATCCGCCGTTGAGCGAGCTGAAATATTCCCCGGGCGTGGGCGTCGACTATTACCTGTGGGCCCTGCAAATCTCAGGCGTGGGCACCTTGCTGTCGGGCATCAACCTGGCCACCACCATCCTGAAGATGCGGGCGCCGGGCATGGGCTATATGCGCATGCCCGTGTTCTGCTGGACCTCGCTGGCATCCAACCTGCTGATCATCGCCGCCTTCCCGGTGCTGACCGCCACCTTCGCCATGCTGCTGCTGGACCGCTATCTCGGCATGCACTTCTTCACGGCGGACGGCGACGGCAACCCGATGATGTACGTGAACCTCATCTGGGTGTGGGGGCATCCGGAGGTCTACATCCTGATCCTGCCCTGCTTCGGCGTGTTTTCCGAAGTCGTCTCGACCTTCTCCGGCAAGCCCTTGTTCGGCTACCGCTCCATGGTCGCGGCCACCATGGCCATCTGCATCCTGTCCTTCATCGTCTGGCTGCACCACTTCTTCACCATGGGGGCGGGCGCCAACGTCAACGGCTTCTTCGGCGTCATGACCATGATCATCGCCGTGCCCACCGGCGTGAAGGTCTACAATTGGCTGTTCACCCTGTACGGCGGGCGGGTCCGCTTCCAGGTGCCCATCCTGTGGTCCGTGGGCTTCATGGTGACCTTTGTCATCGGGGGCATGACCGGGGTGCTGCTGGCCGTGCCGCCGGCCGATTTCGTGCTGCACAACAGCCTGTTCCTCATCGCCCACTTCCACAACGTCATCATCGGCGGCGTCGTGTTCGGCGTGCTGGCCGGGTACACTTACTGGTTCCCCAAGGCCTTCGGCTTCACCCTGGACGAAGGCTGGGGCAAGGTTTCCTTCTGGTGCTGGTTCGTCGGCTTCTACCTGGCCTTCATGCCGCTGTACTACCTGGGCATGCTGGGCATGACCCGGCGGTTGCAGCACTATGACGATCCGTCCTGGCAGCCCTGGCTGATCGTGGCCGCCGTCGGCGTCGCCTTCATCCTGGCCGGCATCCTGGCCCTGATCGTCCAACTGGTGGTTTCCATCCGCACCCGCGACCGGCGCCGTGACCTGACGGGCGACCCGTGGAATGGCCGCACCCTGGAATGGTCCACACCCTCGCCCCCACCGGCCTGGAACTTCGCCATCCTGCCCCATGTGGAGCGGGAGGACGCCTATTGGCAGCTGAAACGGCGCACGCGGGAGGAGCGCGTGGCCGCCGCCAAGGCGCTGGTGTACGAGACCATCCACATGCCGGTGAACAGCCCCACCGGCTTCATCACCGCCTTCTTCGCCGTCATCACCGGGTTTTCCCTGATCTGGCACATCTGGTGGCTGGTGGCGCTGGGCCTGGCCGGGGCCCTGGCCACCACCCTGGTCTTCGCCTGGCGGGACGAGCGCGAGTTCGAGATCCCCGCCGACGCGGTGGCCCAGGCCGACCGCGCCCACCAGGACGCCTATTGGACGGGGGCGGCGCCATGACCGCCGCCACGCTGCGCCATGACGCCCCCGACGCCGCGCACGGCATCCCCACCGGCACCAGCACCGCGGGGCCGGCGCCTAAGCGCATCATCATCGCCTATGGCTTCTGGCTGTTCCTGCTAAGCGACATCGTCATGTTCTCCGCCCTGTTCGCCACCTACGCGGTGGTGGGCAAGGCGACGGCCGGCGGGCCGACGGGGGCGGAGCTGTTCGACCCCACGAACGTCGCCGTGGAGACGGCCCTGCTGCTGTTCTCCAGCTTCAGTTGCGGGATGATGTCGCTGGCCATGGGCGCGCGCCACCGCACCGCCTTCCATGGCGCCGCCGCCCTGACCTTCCTGCTGGGCCTGGGCTTCCTGGTCCTGGAAATGCGCGAATTCGCCGGCATGATCGCCCAGGGCGCCACCCCGCAGCGCAGCGCCTTCCTGTCCGGCTTCTTCACCCTGGTGGGATGCCACGGCGCCCACGTCGCCGTGGGGCTGCTGTGGCTGGTGGTCATGGTGGCGCAGGTGGCGGACAAGGGCTGGCGCGCCACCGTCCGGCATCGCCTGATGTGCTTCAGCCTGTTCTGGCACGCCCTGGACATCATCTGGGTGGCCCTGTTCACGATCGTCTACCTAATGGGAGGACGCTGAGATGGCCGAAACGGATCGCCCTGCCCCCGATGGCATCCCCCATGACGCTGACCACCTGGACAGCCCGGCCCCCCTGGACAGCGCGCCGGGCGACAGCCGGGGGGAGCTGATGGCCAGCCTCAAGGTCTATGTCGTCGGCCTGGCGCTGGCCATCCTGCTGACCGCCACGTCCTTCTGGGCGGCCAGCACCCACGTGCTGTGGCCGCCGGGGGTGCCCATCGGCCTGGCCGTCCTGGCCGTGGCCCAGATGGGCGTGCACCTGGTGTTTTTCCTGCACATCACCACCGGGCCGGACAACACCAACAACGTGCTGGCCCTGGCCTTCGGCGTGCTGATCGTTTTCCTGGTGGTGGCGGGGTCGCTGTGGATCATGGCCAACCTCAGCGCCAACATGATGCCGCTGGAGATGATGGACCTTCACCACCAGCATTGACCCCGATGCCCCGCACCTCTGCCTTTTGGAGGGGGATCTCGCGCCGCGACATAGTCTTTGGTTGGCGATGTGCCCGCCTTCCTCGCGTGACATAACAAGCGTCGTAGGATTTTCGGTGTGAAGGCGACTAATGCGGTTGGATGGGGCACGGCGGCATATGGCGCAAGAGGTGATACCGGCTTTCCTGTCCGGCGGCGGCGAATTGGCGTCGCTGATCGCGGCCTATGACTGGGCGGGCACACCCCTGGGGCCGCTGGAGCTATGGCCGCAAAGCCTGCGCACCACCGTCGGCCTGATCCTGCAATCGCCCGTGCCCATCGTCACCCTGTGGGGACCGGACGGCATCATGATCTACAACGATGCCTATTCCGTCTTCGCCGGCGGCCGCCATCCCCAGCTTCTGGGATCCAAGGTCCGGGAAGGCTGGCATGAGGTGGCGGACTTCAACGACAATGTGATGAAGGTGGGGCTGGCCGGCGGCACGCTGGCCTATCAGGACCAGGAACTGACGCTGCATCGCTCCGGCCGGCCGGAGCAGGTGTGGATGAACCTGGACTACTCCCCCATCCTGGATGAGGCGGGCAAGCCCGCCGGCGTCATCGCCATCGTGGTGGAGACGACGGCCAAGGTGCGGGCGGAGCGCACCCTGCGCGTCACCGCCGATAAGCTGGCCCGCCTGAACGCCGACCTGGAGGAACGGGTGGCGGAGCGCACGGCGGAGCGCGACCGCGTCTGGCGCTTTTCCCGCGACCTGCTGCTGGTGATCGGGCGCGACGGAATAATCCGCGACGCCAGCCCCGCCTGGAAGGCCATCCTGGGCCAGGAGCCGGAGGAGCTGATCGGCCACAGCTTTGTGGAAATGGTCTGGCCCGACGACGCCCGCGCCACGGTCCAGGCCCATGAGGGGCTGCTGATCGAGGGGCAGCTTTTGTGCTTTGAAAACCGCCTGCGGCACCAGGATGACGGCTTCCGCTGGATTTCCTGGAACTCCTTCGCCGAAGGGGACGTGGTCTACGGCTATGGCCGCGACATCACGGAGGAGAAGCGCCAGGCCGAAGCCTTGCGCCTGGCTGAGGCGCAGTTGCGCCAGGCGCAGAAGATGGAGGCGGTCGGCCAGTTGACCGGCGGCCTGGCCCATGACTTCAACAACCTGCTGACGGCCATCAGCGGCAGCCTGGAACTGCTGGACCAGCGCATCCGCCAGGGCCGCCTGAACGCGCTGGACCGCTACATGACGGCGGCACGCGGCGCCGTGGACCGCGCCGCCGCGCTGACCCACCGCCTGCTGGCCTTTTCGCGGCAGCAGACCCTGGATCCCCGCCCGACGGACGTCAGCCGCCTGGTCCTGGAGATGGAGGATCTGGTGCGGCGTACGGTGGGCCCCGCCATCGCCCTGATTGTCGACACGCCGCCCGACCTGTGGACCACCCTGATCGACGCCAACCAGCTGGAAAGCGCCCTGCTGAACCTGTGCATCAACGCCCGCGACGCCATGCCCCGCGGCGGCCACATCACCATCGAGGCCAGCAACCGCGAGATCGACGGCGAAACCGCCAGCGCCCATGACATGACGCCCGGCCAGTTCGTGCTGCTGAGCGTCACCGACACGGGCGTGGGCATGCCGCCGGAGGTCATCGCCCGCGCCTTCGACCCCTTCTTCACCACCAAGCCCATCGGCCAGGGCACCGGCCTGGGCCTATCCATGATCTATGGCTTCGTGCGGCAATCCGGCGGCCAGATCCGCATCCTGTCGGAGGTGGGGCAAGGCACCACCGTGTCGCTGTACCTGCCCCGCCATCATGGGCAGGAGCAGGCGACGGAGATGCTGGCCATCGCCCAGGCCGCCCCCAGGGCCAAGCGCGGGGAAACCGTGCTGGTGGTGGATGACGAGCCCACCGTGCGCCTGCTGGTGACCGAGGTGCTGGATGAGTTGGGCTACACCACGCTGGAGGCGATGGACGGCCCCGAGGCGCTGCGCATCCTGCAATCCGATACCCCCATCAACCTGCTGGTGACGGATATCGGCCTGCCCCAGGGCATGAACGGCCGGCAATTGGCCGACGCCGGCCGGGACCTGCGCCCCGGCCTGAAAGTGCTGTTCATCACCGGCTATGCCGAAAACGCGGTCATCGGCAATGAACGGCTGGCGCCCGGCCTGCATGTGCAGACCAAGCCCTTCTCCATGGAGGCGCTGGCCAGCCGCATCAAGAGCATCCTGAGCGGAAGTTAAGGGCTTCGCCCCGGGCGCACGCCGTCAGTGATGATCGCCCTTGGGCGTTTCCATCAGTTCCACCAGCACGCCCCCCATGCTCTTGGGATGCACGAAGATCACCGGCGTGCCGTGGGCGCCGATGCGGGGCTGGCCCAGCACCGTGGCGCCCTTGGCCGCCATGTCGGCGGCGGCGGCGTGGATGTCCGGCACCTCGAAACAGACATGGTGCTGGCCACCCTGGGGGAACTTCTTCAGGAAGGCGTGGACAGGCGAGGCCTCACCCAAGGGCTCGATCAGTTCGATCTGGCTGTTGGGCGTGTCGATGAAGCAGACGCGCACACCCTGGGCCGGCAAGTCGAAAGGCTCGCGAATCACCGTGGCGCCCAAAAGGTCGCGGTAGACGGTGATGGCGTCCTCAATCGACGGTGTGGCGATGCCGACATGGTTCAGGCGGCCGATCATGCGTGGACACTCCCTTTTTCGAAAACCCGGCCCGGCAGCGCACTGCGCGCGAACCGGCAACGCCGCGATCCTGGAAAGGGTACGGGGACCGGTCAATATGAATGATGGACCCGCCCCGCCGCCTCCCCCACTCTGGTGCCCAATAAACGAGAGTGTCTTGGGAGGACAGCGATGCGGGCCTGGCGCAGCCATCAGACGGGGGGACCGGACACCCTGGTGCTGGACACGAACCTGCCCCCGCCGGTGGCGGGGCCCGGCCAGGTGGTGGTCGCCGTCAGCGCCACGGCGCTGAATTACCCGGACCTGCTGGTCATCCAGGACCTCTACCAGGCCCGCCCGCCCCGGCCCTTCGCCCCCGGGCTGGAGGTGGCCGGCCGGGTGACGGCCGTGGGCGCGGGCGTCCAGGACTTCACGGTCGGCGACCGTGTCATCGGTGTGGTGCCGCATGGCGGCCTGTCGGAACAATTGGCCATACCGGCGTCGAACTGCCTGCCCCTGCCGGATGGCGTGGATGACGCCGCCGGCGCCGCCCTGCGGCTGACCTACGGCACCAGCCACTACGCCCTGCGCGACCGCGCCAAGCTGGCGCCCGGGGAAACGCTGGTGGTGCTGGGGGCGGCCGGCGGCGTGGGCCTGGCGGCGGTGCACCTGGGCAAGGCCATGGGCGCCCGCGTCGTGGCCGCCGCCTCCTCACCGGAGAAGGCCGCCATCGCCCGCGACAACGGCGCCGACGCCGTGGTGGTCTATCCCGCCACCCTGGACGACCCCGCCGCCGCCAAGGCCCTGACCGCCGACATCCGCGCCGCCTGCCAGGCCGTCTCCGCCAAGGGCGAGGCCGACGTGGTCTACGACCCCATGGGCGGCCCCTATGCCGAACCCGCCTTCCGCGCCCTGGGCTGGCGCGGCCGCTACCTGGTGGTGGGCTTCACCGCCGGCATCCCCAAGCTGCCCCTGAACCTGACCCTGCTGAAGGACGCCGCCGTGCTGGGCGTGTTCTATGGCGAGTTCACCCGCCGCGACCCGGCCCTGAACCAGACCTACCTGCGGGAGATCATGGGCTGGCTGGCCGAGGGCACCATCCGGCCCCACATCGGCCTGCGCCTGCCCTTCGAGCGCGCGCCCGAAGGCCTGACCGCCCTGGGCGCCCGCCAGGCGGTGGGCAAGATCGTGGTGGAATTCGATTGAGAGGTGACGACCGTCACTAGACGACTGGTCTAATCGTGCTTATATCGTACCCATGATCGCCAAGCCCCACAGCATCGACGTGCGCCAGCACATCCTCGACACCGCCCAGCGCATTATCGGCGGCAAAGGGTTCGCCGCGGTCGGGCTGAACGAGATCCTGGGCGCCGCCAATGTGCCCAAGGGGTCGTTCTATCACTATTTCGACTCCAAGGACGCCTTCGGCACCGCCCTGCTGGAAAGCTATTTCGAGACCTATCTGGCGGATCTGGACCGGCAATTGTCGGCGCCGGGCAAGCCGGTGGTCGACCGCATGCTGGCCTACTGGCAGAATTGGATCGATACCCAGGGCGACTGCGATGCCGAGGGCAAGTGCCTGGCGGTGAAGCTGGGGGCCGAGGTCGCCGACCTGTCGGAGGCCATGCGCGCCGTGCTGGACCGGGGCACCAAGGCCATCATCAAGCGCCTGGGCCAGGCGCTGGAAGACGGCATGGCCGACGGCTCGCTGAAGGTTGCCGCCCCCGCCTGTCCCACGGCGGAAACCCTGTATCAGACCTGGCTGGGCGCCAGCCTGATGGCCAAGATTTCCCGCAGCGCCACCCCGCTGGAGGCCGCCATGCGCGCCACCCGGATGATGCTGCACCTCGACACCCCTCACTGACGCGGTCCCGCTGGCGGCCTCCCTCGCCAGCGTTTCCGCGCCCAAACAACTAGACGACTGGTCTATTCCACCCCTCCGACCGAAAGGACACTTGGATCATGAACATCCTGATGGTGCTGACCTCTCACGACCAGCTGGGCGACACCGGCGCCAAGACCGGCTTCTGGCTGGAGGAACTGGCCGCCCCCTATTACGTCTTCAAGGACGCCGGGGCGACCGTCACCCTGGCCTCGCCCCAGGGCGGGCAGCCGCCGCTGGACCCCAAGAGCAGCGATCCCGGCTTCCAGACGGACGCCACCCGCCGGTTCGAGGCGGACGCCGCGGCGAAGCAGGCCCTGGCCACCACCCGGCCCCTGGCCGAGGTCGGACATGAGGGCTTCGACGCCGTGTTCTATCCCGGCGGCCACGGCCCGCTGTGGGACCTGGCGAACGACGCCAACTCCGTCCGCCTGATCGAAACCACCGTCGCGGCGGGCAAGCCGGTCGCCCTGGTCTGCCACGCCCCGGGCGTGCTGCGCGACGTGAAGGCGGTGGACGGCGCCCCCCTGGTGAAGGGCCGCACGGTCACCGGCTTCACCAACAGCGAGGAGGAGGCCGTGGGCCTGACCAAGGTCGTCCCCTTCCTGGTGGAGGACATGCTGACGGCCAAGGGCGGCCTGTACAGCAAGACCGGCGATTGGCAGCCCCACGCCGTCCAGGACGGCCTGTTGATCACCGGGCAGAACCCCGCCTCGTCCGAAAAGACGGCCGAGTTGTTGCTGGCGGCGCTTCGACGCTGACCGCCCCCGTCTAATCCCCTACCGTTCCCGTTCATCCGGAGCTTCCCCATGCCCACCTTGTTCGATCCCCTGAAGATCAAGGACGTCACCCTGCGCAACCGCATCGCCGTGCCGCCGATGTGCCAGTACAGCGCCACCGACGGCCTGCCCAACGACTGGCACCTCAGCCACTATGCCACCCTGGCCCGGGGCGGCGCCGGCCTGGTGGTGGTGGAGGCCACCGCCGTGGCGCCGGAGGGGCGCATCACCCCGGCCTGCACCGGCCTGTGGAACGACGCCCAGGCCCAGGCCTTCGTGCCAGTCGTCCGCGCCATCAAGGCGGCGGGTGCGGTGCCCGGCATCCAGATCGGCCATGCCGGCCGCAAGGCCAGCGCCAACCGCCCCTGGGAGGGTGACGACCACATCGCCGAGGGCGATCCGCGCGGCTGGGACACCATCGCCCCGTCGGCCATCGCCTTCGGCGGCAATCTGCCCAAGACCCCCAAGGCCATGACCCTGGACGACATCGCCCGGGTGCGGGAGGAGTTCGTGGCCGCCGCCAAGCGCGCCCGCGATGCCGGCTTCGAATGGCTGGAACTGCACTTCGCCCACGGCTATCTGGCGCAGAGCTTCTTCAACCGCGACGCCAACCAGCGCACCGATGCCTATGGCGGCAGCGCCAAAAACCGGGGCCGCTTCCTGGTGGAAACGCTGGCCGCCGTGCGCCAGGTCTGGCCGGAGCACCTGCCCCTGACCGCCCGCTTCGGCGTCATCGAGTATGACGGCCGGGATGAGGAGACGATGGCGGAGTCCATCGCCCTGACCCGCCGCTTCCGCCAGGAAGGGCTGGATCTGCTGAGCGTCAGCGTCGGCTTCTCCACGCCCAAGGGCAACGTGCCGTGGGGGCCCGCCTTCCTGGCACCCATCGCCGCCCGCGTGCGTCAGGAGGCCGGCATCCCCGTTTCCTCCGCCTGGGGCTTCGCCAACCCCGAGGTCGCCGACCGCGCGGTGCGGGAGCAGCAGTTGGACCAGGTCCTGGTCGGCCGCAACCACCTGGCCAACCCGCATTGGCCGTACGCCGCCGCCCTGAAGCTGGGCATCGAGCG
This sequence comes from Nitrospirillum goiasense, assembly GCF_034427435.1. Taxonomy (NCBI): domain Bacteria; kingdom Pseudomonadati; phylum Pseudomonadota; class Alphaproteobacteria; order Rhodospirillales; family Azospirillaceae; genus Nitrospirillum; species Nitrospirillum goiasense. The sequence continues at coordinate 393,429 of NZ_JAXQNP010000003.1, forward strand.
CCCATCCTGGGTGCTGCCCGCCCCCTACGCCCACTGGCTGCAGCGCTACGCCGTCGAAGCCTGACCAACAACGGCGGCATGGGATGACCCATGCCGCCGTAGGACGCGACCGCGTCCGCCGGAGATTTTAGGACGGCTAACGCCGCCCTTGAATCGAGGAAGCCCAGCCGGCGGATGCCGGCGCCCGGCGCCGGCGGACGCAAAAGGAGTTAACAATGAGCATTTCCCTGATCGCCACCGTCACGCCCAAGCCCGAGGCCGTGGACAAGGTGGAGGCGCTGATGCGCACGCTGACCGGCCATTCGCGCGCGGAGCCGGGCAACCGCCGTTACGACCTGTTCCGGGGCACGGACACGCCGGTCCGCTTCCATGTGTTCGAGATCTATGCCGATGAGGCCGCCATCGAGGCCCACCGCGCCAGCCCGCACTACACCGCCTTCCGCGCAGCGGTGGGCGACCTGCTGGCCGAGGCGCCGGTGGTGGTGGCCGCCACGCCGGTGGACACGGTGGAATAAGGCGTGGGGCGGCGGCCTAGGGTGACCGCCGCCATCCTTATGCTTTGCGGGGACTTTCCGGTAAGGTGGCACCGTCATCGGCGCCACTGCCACCTTGTATGGAAAAGCATCCCATGGGCATCACCCTGCGGCTCCTGGATGGCCGCTACGCCATCGTGCAGCTTCCGCCCGACAGCCCCATCCCAGCCTGGTGGGACGGCAAGGGCTTCACCGCCCTGGCCCGGGATGATGAGGAACTGTCGCTGATCTGCCAGCAAGAGCGGGTGCCGCAGGACGTGAGGGCCGACGGCGACTGGGTCTGCCTGACCTTCGTCGGCCCCTTCGCCTTCGATCAGGCCGGCATCCTGCTGTCGGTCATCCGCCCGCTGTCGGAGGATGGCATCGGCATCTTCGTCACCTCCACCTTCAACACCGACCATCTCATGGTCAAGGCGGAGAACCTGGGTCGTACCCTGTCCCTGCTGAGGGCGGCGGGGCACGTCGTATCGTAATATGATACCGAATCCTCTTGTTGCCCGTATCTTATCGTGATACATAAATGGCATTGGTGGGTAAGCGGTCGCAATGATTAAAAGCACCAAGGGGAAGATCAGTCAGGCGGTGCTCACCGGCACCCTGACCAAAGGCTTCCCAGCGGACTTGGTGCACGCGGCGCAGCGGAAATTGGCTATCCTTCACGCGGCAACCACTGTGGACGATCTACGCATTCCGCCCGGCAATCGCTTGGAAAAGCTGTCGGGAGACCGCGAAGGCCAGCATTCCATCCGGATCAACGATCAGTGGCGTGTGTGCTTTCGCTGGGAAGGCCAAGATGCTCATGACGTTGAGATCGTCGACTACCATTGAACGGAGCGGCCCCATGACCCTCGATGCCCTGATCGCCATGCGCCCCGTCCATCCCGGCGAAGTCCTGCGGGAGGAATTCATGGAGCCCCTGGGCCTGACGGCGGGTAAAATCGCCAAAGCCTGCGGCGTACCGCGCACCCGTATTGAGCGGGTGGCAACCGAACAGACGGAGGTGACGGCCGATACCGCCCTGCGCCTGGCCAAGGCGCTGGGCACCACGGCGCAGTTTTGGTTAAACCTGCAAACCACGCACAATCTGGCCCGCGCCCACCAAAGCGTGGACCTGTCGGCTGTGCAGGTGCTGCACCACGCGGCGGAATAAAAAATTGGCCGGACGCCCTCACGAGCGCCCGGCCAGGCCACGGTGTTATTCCTGGAAAATCCTTCAGAGCTGGCCGGTCAATTCCGGCACGGCCTTGAACAGGTCGGCGACCAGGCCGTAGTCGGCGACCTGGAAGATGGGCGCCTCCTCGTCCTTGTTGATGGCCACGATGACCTTGCTGTCCTTCATGCCGGCCAGGTGCTGGATGGCGCCCGAGATGCCCACGGCGATGTACAGCTCCGGCGCCACGATCTTGCCTGTCTGCCCGACCTGGTAGTCGTTGGGCACGAAGCCGGCGTCCACGGCCGCGCGGCTGGCGCCCACCGCCGCCCCCAGCTTGTCGGCCAGGGCCTCCAGCAGGGGGAAGTTGTCGCCCGACTGCATGCCGCGCCCGCCCGAGACGATGACGCGGGCGCTGGTCAGCTCCGGCCGCTCCGACTTCGACACTTCCTGGCTCACGAATTTGGACAGGCCGGCGTCCGCCGCGCCCGCCACGGCCTCAACCGACGCGCTGCCGCCCGTGGCCGCCACCGCCTCGAACGCCGTGCCGCGCACCGTCGCCACCTTCACCGGGTCGGACGACTGCACGGTGGCGATGGCGTTGCCGGCGTAGATGGGACGGGTGAAGGTGTCCGCACCCTCCACCCCGGTGATGTCGCTGATCTGCGCCACGTCCAGCAGGGCCGCCACGCGCGGCGCCACGTTCTTGCCGAAGGTGGTGGAGGGGGCGAAGACGTGGCTGTAGCCGCCGCTCTTCACCAGGCCCACCACCAGCGGGGCCACGTTCTCCGCCAGGCCGTGCGCCAGCTCGGCGGCGTCCGCCGTCAGCACCTTGGCCACACCGGCGACCTGGGCGGTGGCGTCAGCGACAGCGCCCACACCCTGGCCCAGCACCAGCACATGGACGTCGCCGCCCAGCTTGGCGGCCGCCCCCAGGGTGGTCAGCGTCGGGGCCTTCAAACCTTCCGTCGAGGGTTCGGCAATCACAAGAGTCGTCATGGTCAGATCACCCGCGCTTCGGTCTTCAGCTTGGCCACCAGCTCCTCGACGGAGCCCACCTTGACGCCGCCGGCGCGCTTCGCCGGCTCCGCCACCTTCAGCGTCTTCAGGCGCGGCGTCAGGTCCACGCCCAGGCTGGCCGGGTCCACCGTCTCCAGCGGCTTCTTCTTCGCCTTCATGATGTTGGGCAGCGAGGCGTAGCGCGGCTCGTTCAGGCGCAGGTCGGTGGTCACCACCGCCGGCAGCTTCAGCTCCACCGTCTCCAGCCCGCCGTCGATCTCCCGCGTCACGGCAACCGTACCTTCGGCCGGCACCACCTTGCTGGCGAAGGTGCCCTGGGCCCAGCCCAGCAGTGCGGCCAGCATCTGGCCGGTCTGGTTGGCGTCGTCGTCGATGGCCTGCTTGCCCAGGATCACCAGGCCGGGCTGCTCCTTCTCGGCCAGCGCCTTCAGCGCCTTGGCCACGCCCAGCGACTGCGTCTCCGCGTCCGTCTGCACCAGGATGGCGCGATCGGCCCCCATGGCCAGCGCCGTGCGCAGCGTCTCTTGCGCCTGTGTCGGGCCCACGCTCACCACCACGATCTCGGTGGCCTTGCCCGCCTCTTTCAGGCGCACAGCCTCCTCAACCGCGATCTCGTCGAACGGGTTCATCGACATCTTGACGTTGGCCGTCTCCACACCCGTGCCGTCCGCCTTCACACGGACCTTCACGTTGTAGTCAACGACCCGCTTGACCGCGACCAGTACTTTCATCGCTTACCGATCCTTTAGAGGTTGCGGGAAATCACCAGCTTCTGGATGTCGCTGGTGCCCTCGTAAATCTGGCAGACGCGCACATCGCGATAGATGCGCTCCACCGGGAAATCCTCGACATAGCCATAGCCGCCCAGGGTCTGAATGGCGTCGGAGCACACACGCTCCGCCATTTCCGACGCGAACAGCTTGGCCATCGACGCCTCTTTCAGGCAGGGCTGGCCCGCCTGGCGAAGGCTGGCAGCATGCAGCACCAGCTGCCGCGCCGCCTCGATACGGGTGGCCATGTCCGCCAGGCGGAACGCCACGGCCTGATGCTCGATGATGGCGACACCCATGCTGGTGCGGCCGCGCGCGTAGTCCCGCGCCGCCTCGAACGCCGCCTGGGCCATGCCCACCGCTTGTGCTGCGATGCCGATGCGCCCGCCTTCCAGGTTGGCCAGGGCGATGCGATAGCCCTGCCCCGGCTCACCCAGCATGGCATCGGCCGGCACCCGGACATCATCGAACACGATCTGCGCCGTGTCGCTGCAGCGCTGGCCCAGCTTGTGCTCCAGCCGCGCCACGGTATAGCCCGGCGTGTCGGTCGGGACCAGGAAGGCGGAGATGCCCTTCTTGCCGGCGGCAGGATCGGTGACGGCGAAAACCAGGGCCACGCCGGCGTTCTGGCCGTTGGTGATGAACTGCTTGGCGCCATTGATGACCCAATGATCGCCATCCCGCACGGCGCGGGCCTTGAGCGCCGACGCGTCGGAACCCGCCTGAGGCTCCGTCAGGCAGAAGGCGCCCAGCATCCGGCCGCTGGCCATGGCGCGCAGATAGCGGTCCTTCTGGGCCGGGCTGCCGAACTTCAGGATCGGGGCGCAGCCGACGGAGTTGTGCACGCTCATGATGGTGGAGATGGCGCCGTCACCGGCCGCGATCTCCTCGATCGCCAGGACATAGGACAGGATGTCGGTGCCGGCCCCGCCCCATTCCTCGGGCACCAGCATGCCCATCAGGCCCAGCTCGCCCATGGCCTTGATCTCATCGGCCGGAAAGGCGCTGGTGCGGTCACGCTCCGCCGCGCCGGGGGCCAACCGCTCCCGGGCGAAGGCGCGCGCCATGTCGCGCACCATAGCCTGTTCCTCGGTGATTAGCATGGGGACGTTTCCTCCACATTCTTGGGGCCGGCTTGCCAGCCGCCGCCACACTAGACATGATCGATCCAATCCGGAATGACCAACCGGATCAAATCCGGTGATCGTTTTTGTCAATCCTGGTCGGAGCGGCGGCACGTGGGCAGCATCCTTCAGGACAAGAACAGCGTCGCCCCCTATTTCGTGGAGGCGGCCTTGGCCTGCGCCACCATGCGGGGCCTGGACGCCACGCCCTTACAGCGCAAGGCCGGGTTGGACGGTATGCCCGCCGGCGCCCGCGTGCCGGTGAGCACCTACGGCACGCTGCTGCGCCTGCTGGCCCAGGTAATGGATGACGAATTCTTCGGCCTGGACGCCCGCCGCATGAAGATCGGCACCTTTTCCATCATCTGCCTGCTGGCCTTGGGCGGCCGGGACCTGGGCCGGGCGTTGGACCTGACCTGCCGGGGATACAACAGCGTGTTCGACGGCATCCGGCTGGGCCTCCGCCGCCAGGGCCGCCTGGCTTGCCTGGAGATCAGCCCCGCCGCACCCGGCACGCCCTTGGCCTTGTTCGCGCAAGAGACGCTGATGACCTATCTGCACGGCCTGGCCTGCTGGCTGGTGCGCCGGCGCATCCCCATCAGTGCCGCCGATTTCGCCCATCCGGCGCCGCCGCATGCCGAGGAATACCGCGTGCTGTACAGTTCCACCTTGCGCTTCGACCAGGCCGCCGCCCGCCTATGGTTCGACGCCGCCCTGCTGGCCCTGCCGGTGGCGCAGGACGCACGCACGGCGGTCACCTTCCTGAACCGCGCGCCGGAGAATTTCCTGGTGCGCTATCGCAACCCGGACAGTTACGCCCGCCGCGTCGCCCAATTGCTGGATCGCCAGCCCCCCACGGCCTGGCCGGATTTCGACACCGTGGCACGCACCCTGCGCTGCTCCCCCGCCACGCTGCGCCGGGGGCTGCGGCAGGAGGGGCGGCCCTTCCAGGCCATCAAGGATGACCTGCGCCGCCGCGCCGCCGAAGCGGCGCTGACGGCGGGGACGGAGGCCATCCCCGACCTGGCCGCCCGCCTGGGCTTCGCCGAGACCAGCGCCTTCCACCGGGCCTTCCGCAAATGGACGGGACTGGCGCCCGGCGCCTTCCGGGCGCGGCAGCAGGCCTAGCGCTCTTCCCCCTTGCGGACGAGCGTGACCAGGCGCGCGGCGATATCGGACGGCTTCAGCACGGCCGTGGCGCCGCCCAGGGCGATGGCGGCCCCGGGCATGCCGTGGACGATGCTGCTTTCCTTGTCCTGCGCGAAGGTGACCGCGCCGGCGTCGCGCATCTCACGCAGTTCCACCGCCCCGTCCACGCCCATGCCGGACAGCAGCACCCCCACGGCACGGGCCCCATGCACCCGGGCGACGGAGCGGAAGAAGTGCGACACCGCCGGCCGGGCGCTGTTCTCAGGCGGGCCGTGGTCCAGGGTGATGGCGCCATCGCCGCCCAAGCCCATGTGGGCATTGTCGGGCGCCAGGTAGAAATGGCCGGGACGCGGCACCTCCCCCGCCTTGGCGATCTGCACCGGCAGGGCGGAGCCCCCCGCCAGCCACTCGGCGAAACCGCCGACGAAGCCGGGGGAGATGTGCTGGACCGCCATCAGGGGAATGGGGAAGTCCGCCGGCAGCCCCGCCAGGATGGCCTGCAAGGCCACCGGGCCGCCGGTCGAGGCGCCAATGGCGATGACGGCGGGCCGAACGCCACCGGGCAGGCTGGCCTCCGGCATGGGGCGGGCCACGGGCGGACGGGGCAGCTTGGCCGGGTTGGCCCAGCGCCGCACCACCTTGACCTCGGCCATCAGGCGCACGGTCTGCGCCAGCTCCGCCGCTTCAATGGCCTGGCGGGGATGCCCCAGCCCCACCGGCCGGTGGACAAAGGCCACGGCACCGGCGTCCAGGGCGCGGAAGGTGGCAGCCACCTGGTCGCTCATGGTGCTGCTGACCACCACGATGGGACAGGGCGTTTCCTCCATGATGCGCCGGGTCGCGGCGAGGCCGCCCAGGCGCGGCATGTGGATGTCCATCGTCACCACGTCGGGACGATGGCGGGCCACGGCCTCCACCGCCTGGAGGCCGTCGACGGCGGTGGCCACCACCTCGATATCGGGTTCAGCCGACAGGATGGCGACCAGATATTCACGCAGCGTGGGTGAGTCTTCGGCGACGACAACCCGGATCATTAGAGACTTTCCTTAAACCAAATGGCTGACGATTTGCAGCAGGTTGCCCTGGTCGAAACTGTCCTTGACCAGGTAGGCGTTGGCGCCGGCATCGATCCCCCGTTCCTTGTCCTCGCGTGAGCCCAGCGAGGTGATCAACACCACCGGTAATTCCGCCAGCTTGGCGGTGCCGCGCACCTTGGCGGTCAGCTCGAACCCGCCCATGCGCGGCATTTCCACATCCGACACCAGCAGGTCGAACTCCTCCCCGCCGGTCAGGACCGCCCAGGCGTCAACGCCGTCCACGGCGGTGCGCACCTGGTACCCCGCCGCTTCCAGCAGGTTCTTGAATAGCGTGCGTGCAGTAATGCTGTCTTCCGCAATCAATATGGACTTTTTGCGCGACACGGTCACCGCCGAGCGTGGGGTGGCCGGCGCCTGGGCCGCCCCGGCCAGAAGATCGGCGACGTTCAGGATCAGCGCCACCTCGCCCGTCGCCAGGACGCTGGCGCCGGTGACGTAGGGGGCGCGGGCCAACTGCGGCCCCAGGCCCTTCATCAGCACCTCCTGCTCATCGCGCACGCGGTCGACGATGAAGGCGGTGGCCTGGCCACCCCGGCTGAGCACCGCCACGGTGTGGTGGCTGGGCGGCGCCTGGACGGTACGCGCGGGCGACAGGCCCAACACGTCCGCCAGCCGCACCAGGCCCAGCGTGCGCCCGTTCAACACCACCGTCTCGCGGTTCTCGACGGTGGCGATGGCGCCCTGGGCGATACGGGCCACCCGTTCCACGCCGCCGGTCGGCAGGATGAAACAGGCGCCCTCCACCTCCACCAGCACGCCACGGAAGCTGGCCAGGGTGACGGGCAGGCGGATGCGGAAGACGGTGCCCAGGCCCGGGGTCGATTCCACCGCCAGGCTGCCGCCCAGCCGTTCCACCTTCTCCTGCACGATGGCCAGGCCCAGCCCCCGGCCGGCCACGTCGGTCAGCAGGCCGCTGGTGGACAGGCCGGAATGGAAGGCCAGGGCGCGGGCCGCGTCGTCGTCCAGCGCGGCCGCGGCCTCCGGCGTCATCAACCCCTGCTCCGCCGCCGCCAGGCGCAGGCCCGCCACGTCGAAGCCGCCGCCGTCATCGGCGATGGCGATCTCGGCCCTTCCCCCCTCCGTCTGGGCCACGGTGATGGCGAGGGTGCCCCGGGCCGATTTGCCGAGACCCTCCCGCCGCTCCGGCGTCTCGATGCCATGGGCGACGGCGTTGCGCACCAGGTGCAGCAGCGCGTCCTTCATCTCCTCCTGGATGCGGCGGTCGATTTCCAGGTCCCCGCCCCGGATGATCAAATCCACATCCTTGCCCTCGGCGCGGGCCAGGTCGCGAACCAACGGCGCCATGGGGTCCAGCAGCACCGACACCGGCACCATCAGCACCTGCTTGGCCTCGTCCAACAGGCCGTCCAGCATCTTGCCCAAGATGCGCACGTCCTGGCGGCCGGCGTTCGCCAACTGGGCGATGCGTCCGGACAGCCAGCGCAGCGTGTCGCCCTGCTGCTTCAGCAGGCGGACGGTGGGGCTGTCCTCCCCCTCCTCCACCAAGCGGCGGCGGGCCCGCTCGTGGGAACGGACGCGCTCCGCCACCTCCGACGCCAGTCCCCCCAGTTCCGCGACCTGGCGGCCGGCGGCCAGCCGGGCGGACACCAGCTCCTCCGCATGGCGCAGCAGGGCGTCCACCTTGGACGTGGCGATACGCAGCGTGGGGCGGCTGCCGACGCGGGGGCCCTCCGGGGCCGCCGCCTCGGGCTCCGGCGTTTCCGGTGCCCGCGCCAAAACCGGTGTGGCGGCGGAGGGAGTGTCCGGCGGGGCCGGCACCGGCGCCGCCGCTGCCGATTTATGCCCCTCGGCATAGGCGTCCAGGGCCGCCACCAGCACATCCTGGTCCGGACCGGCGACGAGGCTGCCATCCAGCAGGCCCCGCACCCGGGCATAGCCCTGGTGCAGCAGATCCAGGCCGGCCGGCGTCAGCGCCAGCCGCCCGCCCTTCAAGGCCGCGAAGACGCTTTCCATGGCGTGGCAGACGGCCACCACCGCGCCCAGGTTCACGGCGCGGGCGGCCCCCTTGAGGGTGTGCACCTCCCGAAAGGTGGTCTCCACCAGCTCCTGCGCGCGGTCGCGCGGCGGCGCCTGCTCCAGGGCCAGCAGTCCGGCGGCGATGGCGGAGAGGTGCTCCTCCGCCTCCACCTCGAACATGGCCAGCAACCTTTTCAGGAGCTGATCGTCCGACTGGCTCATCCGCCGGTCCTCAGGCCTGGTACTGGCCGGTGACGGTTTTCAGCTTATGCCCCAGCTCATTCAGGTTATGGGCGGCGGTCTCCGCCTGCTTGGTGGCGTTCATGTTCTGCATGCTGGCCTGCTTGATGTTCTCCATGGCCAGCGCCACCTGGTCGATGCCCACCTGCTGCTGCTGGTTGGACGCGGCGATCTGGGTGGCCGCCTGGGTCGCCACGGCGATGCTCTGGGCCAGGCGGTCGATGGCCTCGCCCGCCGCCACCGACTGCTTCACGCCGGCATCCACCGCCTTGCTGCCCTGCTCGGCCGCCAGCACCGCCGTGGCGGTGGCCTTCTGAATGTCCCCCAGGATGGAGCGCACCTGGGTGGTGGCCTGCTTGGACTGTTCGGCCAGGCTGCGCACCTCCTGCGCCACCACGACGAAGCCCTTGCCCTGCTCGCCCGCGCGGGCGGCCTCGATGGCGGCGTTGACGGCCAGCAGGTTGGACTGCTCGGCCAGGTCGTTGACCGTCGCCACGATCTCGCCGATGGCCTGGCTCTGCTCGCTCAGCTGCATCACCGCCTCGGCGATGGCCATGATCTGCTCACGCACCTTGGTGATGCCGTCGATGGACTGTTCCACCGCCTGCTTGCCGTTCTGGGAGATCTGGGCCGTGCTCTGCGCCGTCTGCGAGACGTACAGCGCCTTCTCGCTGGACACCTGGGAGGTCTTCTTGACCTCCTCCATGGTGGCGCTGGTCTGCGCCAGGGCGGTGGCGGTCTCGGCGGCGCTGGCGGCCACCTGGGCGGTGATGGTCACGATCTGGCTGCTGGCCGTGCCCAGCACGGTGGTGCCTTCGCGCAGGTCGCGCATCAGCTGGCGCAGGTTGCCGGCCATGGCGTGGAAGGTTCGGCCCAGGCTGCCCACCTCATCGCCCCGGTCGCTGACCTCGATGGTGCCGGCCACCGTCAGGTCGCCCGCGCCGATGCGCTCCGCCGTCGTGGTGATGGCGCGCAGCGGCGTGGCGATGTTGCGGCCCAGGAACAGCCCGGCCACCACCACGAACACCGCCGCCAGCAGCGTGCCCCCGGCGATGACCAGGACGGTGCTTTCCGCACTGGCCGCCGCCGCCGTCTCCCGCGCGCGCAGCAATTCGCCCTCCCCCGCCTGCATGGTGGCGACGATGCGGCGGATGTCGTCCATCGACTGCTTGCCGCGGTCCGTCAGCACCAACGCCTTCGCCGCGTCAAAGCCCTGCAGGCGGCGTAGGTCGATGGTTTCCTTCAGCTCCGTCACCTTGTCCTTCAGGGGTGCGCGCAAACGCTCCAGGTTCTGCTGCTGCACCGGGTTGTCCTGGGTCAGCGTCGTCACCGTCTGCAACACCTGTTCCAGGGTGTTCATGCCCTGGCGATAGGGTTCCAGATAGCGTTCCTCCCCCGTGACGAGATAGCCGCGCTGCCCCGTCTCCATGTCCTGGACGGCGGTCAGCAGGCTGAGCAGGCGGGCCTGCACTTCATAGGAATGGGAGCGGAGCGAGGTGGTTTCCGTCAACTGACGAATGTTGCCGTAGGAGGTGGCAGCCACCACGAGAAGAATGAACAGGACGCTGCACAAGCAGATCCAGATTTTCATTCCGACAGAATACTTCATGACCGGCGCTCCCGAGGGGCTGTGCGTGGATCGTGGTTTTGGGATGGGCTTGGGGGTGACTGGGCGCGTGCTTGACCGCATGGGGCTCAGCCCGACCGGGCGGCCGGGCGGCCGTCGACGATCAGGTCGGGATCGGCCGCCAGACGCCGGGCGTCCAGCAGGGCCAGGTGCGGGGGAACGACGCCGGCGAGGTAATGGCGTTGGCGTCCGGCCAGCACCGCCGGCGGCGCCTGCACCTGGGCACGCGGCACCCGGGAAACGCCGACGATGGCGGTGACCAGCAATCCCAGCCCGCCGGCGGACTGGCCGGGCGCCTGCGCCTGGCCCAGCACCACCACCCGCCGCAACTCCGCCGGCGCCACCGGCGCCAGGCCCAGCAGGCGGCCGAGATCGACCAGGGGCAGCACCTGGCCGCGCACGGTGGTCAGGCCGGCGATGAAGGGCGGCGCCTTGGGCACGGCGGTCAAGCCATTCAGCGCCATCACCTCCGCCACGGTCGCGGTTTCGAAGGCGTAGCGCTCCGTCCCCACCGTGAATTCCATCAGTTCCAGGACGTCGCCATCGTCGGCCAGCGCGGGCGGCTTGGCCAACTCCAGCCCACGCCGGTGCAGGATGCGCCGCGTCGTCTCCTCATCCGGGACCCAGCCGCGTTCCAGAGTCGCCGCCCAAGCGGCCAGCCGGCGGTGGGCGCTGTCCCAGTCCATGCTCCGCTCACCGCTACCCTGGCTCCCCATACCCCGGCTCATGGCCATCCCTTAGAACTCCCCCGCCGGGTCGCCGCCCAGCGCCGCATGGGCGTGCGCGGCGACATCCATCAGCCGCCCCACGGTCATGCCTTCAAGCTCCGGCAGGATGTCATCCGGGCGGTGGTCCTGCAAAAGCCCCAGGATGTTCCGGTAATGCTTGCGGGCGTCGCGGGTGCGGCCCTGGCTGCGCGCCAGGTTGGCCATGGCCAGATGCGTGGCGATGGACTGGGGCGCCAGGAACAGGGCGCGCTGCAGCGACAGGACCGCGGCGGCGGCGTCCCCCCGCTCCTGCTGGATCATGGCCAGCAGGTGGTGGGCTTCCGCGCTGACGCGGTTATGGTTCAGCACGCCCTGGCACCAATGCGCGGCCTCCGCCAAGCGGCCCTGGTTGGCGTAGCACCGCGCCAGCAGCAGCATGGCCGCCTCATCCGCCGGCGCCGCGGCCAGCCGCGCCTCCAGTCCCTCAACGGCGTCGCCGTACCGGCCCAGATCATACAGCGCGCGGCAATGGGCCAAGGAGTGGGCCAAAGAGTGGGCCAAGGTCGGAACCGGCGGCTTGACGGATACGGCCGGTGGCAGGGATGGCGTATCCATGGGCGGGGGCGCCGGTGGGGAGTGGCGGGGGACCGGCGGCGGCGCGGATTCCGGCACGGTCACCTTGCGATAGATCGTCGCCCCGTCAAACGGCACGAAGGTCAGGGGGGCGAACAGGGTGGGCGCCCCATCGACGGAGCTGGGCAAAAGCCAGCCATTGTCCACCAGGGCGTGCGACAGGCGCCGCACCACGCGGCCCGCCTGATCCGCGTTGAAATACATCAGGACGTTGCGGCACAGGATGACGTCCATGGCGTTGGTGTTGCTTTCCAGCGCCGGGTAGGGGTCGTCCATCAGGTTGTGGTAGGCGAAGGTCACCATGCGGGCGATGTCGGGGCTGATACGGTGGCGCCCCCCTGGCAACGCGGTGAAATAGCGGCTGCGCAGCGCCGGCTCGACACCCCGGAACGACCATTCGCCGTACGTGCCCTCGGCCGCGCGGCGCAGGAAGCGCGGGTTCACGTCGGTGGCCAGCAACGTGATGGTCCAGGCCGGCCGGTCGGGCAACAGCGTGTCCAGCAGCATGGCCAGGCTGTACGCCTCCTCCCCAGTGCAGCAGGCGGCACTCCATATCCTGAGGGTCAGCGTGCCGGCCGCCCGACGCTGCGCGATGAGGTCGGGCAGGATGGTCTGGCGCAGCGCGTCGAAACTTCTGGGCTCACGGAAAAAATAGGTTTCCCCCACCGTCAGCTGGCCGGCCAGCGCCTCCAGCTGCGTCCGGTCCAGGGGGCCCGCCGACAGCCAGTCCCGCACGGCCGCCAGGGTGTCGGGATAGCCCAGCTCCACCGCCGCCCGTTCCAGGCCGCGCTCCATATCCATCCAGCGGTCGGCCGGGAAGTACAGGCCGATGCTGGCGCTCAACCGGTCGGACATGGCGGAGAGCAGGGTATCAGGCAGGGTGCGATGCATCCGCCCCCCCTGTTTCCTCCGTGCCCGGCCGCGTCACGCCAGCCAGCGCGGCCGACAACTGCTCCTCTTCCGCCGCCGACAGGAAGCGGTCGAGGTCATGGATCAGCAGCAGGCCATCGGACAGCCGCACCACGCCGACGATGGCGTCGTCCGTGCCGGGCACCAGGCCCTGGGCCGACACCCAATCGATGGGAGCCGCGGCCACCGTGCCCACAACGCTGTCCACCAGCAAGACGACGGTGCGGTAGGGCCCGCGCGCCACGATCATGTGGTCGCTGAGCGACAGGGGGCGGGAGTCCAGGCCGAAGCGGCGGCGGACATCCATGACCGGCACCACCTGTCCCTGAAGATTGATGACGCCGCGCACCAGACCCGGCGCGCCCGGCAGGGGCGTCACCGCCACGGCGCGCACCGCCCGCTCGACCATGGCCAACGGCAGGCCGTAGGCTTGGCCCGCCAAATCGAACCGCAGCAGCAGGGCGCCGGAAGTCTGGCCCGGATCAGCCATGGGCATCCCCTTTACCGGCCCCCTCGGCGGCCTCATCCTCGGGCGAAAGACCGACGGTGGCCGCCGCCTTCAACAATTGCTCCAGATCCACGGGCTTGCTGAGGAAGGCGTCCAGGCCCGCGGCGCGGCACCGCTCCCGCTCCTCATCCGAGACACCGGCGGTCAGCACCACCAGCGGCGGCAGGGGGCGGTCCGGCGCGCGGGGAAGCGCCCGGATAAGGGTTATGGCTTCCAGCCCGCCCATGCGGGGCATGTGCATGTCCATGAACACCAGATCATAGGTGCCCGTGTCCACCGCCCGCACGGCGGCGGCGCCATCGTCCACGATCTCCACCTCATGGCCGGCGCTGCGCAGGACGGTGGACACCAGAACCTGGGTGGAGCGGTCATCCTCCACCAGCAGGATGCGCCGGCCCGCCGCCGGCCGGGGTGGTGGCCCAGCCGTCTCCGGGGCCTCCGGGGCGACAGGCTCCGCCGCCGGCAGGATGAGCGGCAGCTCGAACCAGAAGCGGCTCCCCTGGCCGGGCGTGCTGTCCACCCCGATGCGGCCGTCCATATGCTCCACCAGGCGGCGGCAGATGGCGAGGCCCAGGCCGGTACCGCCGAAACGGCGGGCCGTCGTCTCATCCACCTGGCTGAATTCCTCGAACAGGCCGGATAGCCGTTCCGCCGGGATGCCGATGCCGGTATCGGTCACGGATACGCGCAAGGACGAGGACCGCCCCCCGGGCCTTGGCTGCCGGGCAGGATTTCCGCCACCAGGTCGATGCCGCCGGTGGCGGTGAACTTCACCGCGTTGGTCAGCAGGTTAAGGACGACCTGCCGCAGGCGGGTGGGATCGCCCATGATCCTGGCCGGCACGGCGGCGGCCACCGAGGCGCGGAACGCCAAGCCCTTGCCCATGGCTGAGGGTTGCACCAGGGCCGCGCAATCCTCCACCAGGGCGCGGAAATCCAGTGGCAGGCTCTCCAGCGTCAGCCGGCCGGCCTCGATCTTGGACAGATCCAGGATATCGTCCAGCAAGCCCAGCAGGGTGCGCCCGGCCTCCGCCTGCAAGGTCAGCAGGCGGTGCCATTCCCCCGGGCTGACCCCGCCGCGCAACAGCAGTTCGGAAAACCCGATAACCCCCGTCAGAGGGGTGCGCAGTTCATGGGCCACGGTCGCCAGGTAGCGGGACTTGGCCTCGTTGGCGAGGTCGGCGGCCTTGCGCGCGGCCAGCAGGTCGCGGGCGGTGGCCGCCAGATCCTCCGTCCGTTCCGCCACGCGGCGTTCCAGGGTCGCGTGCGCCTCGCTCAACGCCCGCTCCGCCTCCTTGGCGGCGGTGATGTCGCGGGCGATAGTGACCAGGCCTTCCGTCGCCCCCTCGCCATTCTTGAAGGTGGAGCGCACGACGGAATGCCAGCGCTGGCCCGCGGCGTCATGGGGCGCCTCCGCGACGATGATACCGGCCTCCAACGCCGCCCGGTCCGCCGCCTCGCGGGTGGCGGCGTCCGCGACACCCATCTCCGCGTCCGTGCGGCCGATCAGATCCCCGGGGTCGCCCAGCCCCAGGGCCTGGGCGTGGGCCCGGTTGCCCCGCAAGTACCGCAGGTTCCTGTCCTTGAAGGAGATGGCGTCCGGCACGCTGTCCATCAGATGGGACAGCAAGCGCCGTTCCTCCGCCAGGGCGCGGCGCACGGCGCAGTGCTCCGCCGCCTCGCGGATTAGGCGGCGCAAGCGCTCGGGCGTCCAGGGCTTGGGCAGGTAGCCGAAAATCTGGCCGGCATTGACGGCCGCCCCCAGGGCGTCGATGTCGGTGTAGCCGGTGATCAGCACCCGGGTCGCATCCGACAGTTCGCGTGCCCAGCGCAGAAACTCATGCCCCGCCACACCCGGCATGCGCTGGTCGGAAATGATGACCACCGGCGCGATGTCCTCATTCTCCAGCATGGCGCGCGCCGTCAGCGGCGACGTGCTGGTCAGGACATTGAATTCGTCCTCCAGCGCGTCGGCCACCGCCATCAACACCTCCGGCTCATCATCGACCACCATGACGGTGGGAAGCTGCTGGCCGTTCATCATGCACTCCCTAGCGCGGCGTCCGCCGACACCCCGTCCGCCGATGCCCCGGCCGCCGATGCCCCGGCCGCCGATGCCCCGGCCGCCGATGCCCCGGCCGCCGATGTCCCGTCCAGGGGGATCTCGATCACCACCTCGGTACCCTGTCCTTCTTCACTATGGAATTCCAAGCGCCCGCGATGGCGCTGGATGATGCTATAGGAAATGGAAAGGCCGAGGCCAGTCCCGGAACCCACCGGCTTGGTGGTGAAGAAGGGCTCGCAGATGCGGTCGCGGATGGCGGCGGGGATGCCGTGGCCGGTGTCGCGCACGGACAGGCGGAACATTGGGCCATTCCGGCCCGTTTCCAGCGTGATGGTCCCGGCCCCGTCGATGGCGTCGATGGCATTGCCCACGACGTTCATCAGCACCTGGTTCAGGGGCCCCGGCTGGCAGGTGATGCGCTTGGGACCCGCGTATTTGCGCTCCACCACGATCCGTTCCGACAGCTTGTGCTGCAACAGGGTCAGCACCGATTCCAGGCTGTCCTCAATCTCCACCTCCTTCACCTCCGCCTCATCCAGGCGGGAGAAGGTGCGCAGCTTCACCACCAGATCCTCGACCCTGTCGATGCCCAGACGGGTGGCGGCCAGCCGCTGCCGCATCTTATCCAGGTCGCGTCCGCCCTTTTCCGACAGATGCCCCTGGATTTCCGGCGTGATGTTTTCCAGGCAGCGGGCGATGGTGCCCAGATGGTTGCCGACAAAGGCCAGGGGGTTGTTCAGCTCATGCGCGATGCCGGCCACCAGCGCACCGAGGGAGGCCATCTTGGCTGCCTGCACTAGTTGCGACTGTGTGTCCTGCAGTTCGCGATAGGCCTCTTCCAGTTCCGCGTGCGACCGCTCCAGCGCCTCGGCCATGGCGGCGCGCTCCTGGGCGATGCGGCGTTCGTCTCGCGTCCGCTCCAGCTCCATCTCCTTGTCGCGGAATTCGCTGGTGATGCGCAGGTTTTCCTCATGCAGGAACTTGCGGCGCAGCAGGGCGCGGATACGGGCCTTCAGGATTTCGCTTTCGCTGGCCTTGCCCACGAAATCATCGGCGCCGGCCTCCAGCCCGCGCATCATGTCTTCCTTGTTGTCGCGGGACGTCAGGATGATGATCTGGAACAGCCGGTCATGCTGGCGGCGCATCCGGTCCAGGTGCTGGCACAATTCCGTGCCGCTCATCTCCGGCATGACCAGATCGACGACGATGCAGTCGAACCTCTCGCGCTCGATGCGCTCCAAGGCCTCGCGCCCGCCGGACACGCCCACCACCTCGTGCCCATCCTCCTGAAGCTGGGCGGTGATGAAGAACAGGTAGGTCGGGCTGTCGTCCACCACCAGCAGGCGGCTGCGACGCATCGCCACCGGGGCCAGGCCGGCCACCGCCCCAGCCGTGGTCTTGCGCAGCAGGGCCGCGACCCGGCTCAGCAGGATGTCGATGTCGGCGGACTTGGGCACATAGGCGTCGGCGCCGCTGTCATAGCCCTGGCGCTCCCGGTCCGCGGCGTGGCTGTCGGTCAGCATCAGCACCGACAGGCCGCGGGTGCGCAAATCCAGGCGGACCCGGCGGACGAACTCGTCCCCGTTCATGCGGGGCAGGTGGTAGTCGACCAGCGCCAGGTCCGGCATTTCCCGGCCCAGATGGTCCAGCGCGCTTTCGGCGTCACCGCAAACGGTGACGGACCAGCCCTGGCCTTCCAGGGTCATTTGCAGGCGCAGGGCCTGGGTGGGCAAATCCTCGACCAGCAGAATGCGGTGCCCAGCGGTCATCGGCGCGGGGATGTCGGACCCCGTCGTCATGCGCCGGACCGGTCGTCAAACCGGCCAGCCGCGTTACCCTGCTCCACCAAATCCGCCTCCAGCCCCGAACCCTCGCCGACAATCCGGGCGCATGGCGTCCAGGAGGGTCAGTCGGAAAAATGCCGTTTTCCCGATGTATTTTCCACCATTCCCGTAACCAGCCCGTTAACAGGCGCGTCGTGGGTAGCCCGACCGGGGCAGCGGGACCGGCGCGGCGCGTGGGTGCCCCCTCTCCCAATTGCGCGGGCGGCATCCCATATGGGATTCTGGTTCCGACATCCGCCGTCTTAGATCAAGGACTTGAGCGCATCCATGACCATCGCCCGCACCGCCCCGGAAGCCGCCACCGACAACCCGCTGCTGGTCCCCGGCAGCCTGCCCGCCTTCGACGCGGTGAAGCCGGAGCATGTGGCCCCGGCGCTGGAGGCCGCCATCGCCCGGCATGACGCCGTGGTCCAGGCCATCGTCACGGGCGACGACCGCGGCTTCGACGCCGTCTGCCGCGCCATGGAACAGGCGGAGGCGGAGCTGTCCGACCTGTGGGCCACCGTCAGCCATCTGCACAGCGTGGCCGACACGCCGGAACTGCGCGCCGCCCACGCCGCCGCCCTGGAACGGCTGATCGGCTATTCCTCCGCCGTCGCGCAGAACCCGGAGCTTTATGCCGCTTACGCCGCCGTGGACCAGTCGGCCCTGGGCCCGACGGAGCGGCGCCTGGTGGACCTCAGCCTGCGCAACTTCAAGCTGGGCGGCGTCGCCCTGCCCCCGGCGGAGCGGGAACGGTTCGCCGCCCTGCAGGTGGAACTGGGCCGGCTGCAGACCGCCTACAGCAGCGCCGTGCTGGACGCGACCGAGGCCTGGGTGGAACACATCACGGACGAGGCCCTGCTGGCCGGTGTGCCGGCGGGGGACAAGGCCATGCTGGCCAGCCTGGCGGCGGCGCGCAACCTCGATGGCTGGGCCGTCACCCTGCACCAGCCCTCGGTCCGCGCCATCCTGACCTACGCCGACAACCGCGACCTGCGCGCCCGCGTCTACCGCGCCTATGGCACGCGGGCGTCGGATCAGGGGCCTCTGGATCAGAAAAACGGGCCGGAGACCCTGGACAACAGCGAGCGCATGGGCGCCATCCTGGCCCTGCGGCGCGAGGCGGCGGCGCTCTTGGGCTTCAAGGACCCGGTGGACCTGTCGCTGGCCACCAAGATGGCGCGCACGGGCGCCGAGGTCGTGGACTTCCTGCGCGACCTGGCCCGCCGCGCCCGCCAGCCGGCGCTGGCCGACAAGGCGCAGTTGGAGGCCTTCGCCCGTGACACCCTGGGCATCACGACGCTGGAGCCCTGGGACAACGGCTATGTCGCGGAGAAGCTGCGCCAGGCCCTGCACAACGTCGATGACCAGAAGGTCAAGGCCTACTTCCCCCTGCCCCGCGTGCTGGACGGCTTGCTGAGCCTGCTGCGCGATGTCTTCGGCATCACGCTGGCGGAACAGCCGGCGCCGGTCTGGCACCCGGACGCGCGTTACTACACCTTGTCGCGCGATGGTGTGCCCTTCGCCGGGCTGTACATGGACCTGTACGCCCGCACCGGCAAGAAGGGCGGAGCGTGGATGGCGGTGTGCCGCGCCCGCCTGCGGGGCCAGGACGGGACGCAACTGCCCGTCGCCTACCTCAACTGCAACTTCGCCCCGCCGGCCGGCGGCAAGCCCAGCCTGCTGAGCCATGGCGACGTGCTGACCCTGCTGCATGAGATGGGGCACTGCCTGCACCACGTGCTGAGCGAGGTCGACTATCCCTCCATCAGCGGTGTCACCGGGTTCGAGTGGGACGCGGTGGAACTGCCCAGCCAGTTGCTGGAGAACTTCGCCTGGGACCGGCAGGTGCTGCGGTCCATGTCCGGCCATGTCGACACGGGCGAGCCCCTGCCCGACGACCTGTTCGACGCCATGCTGGGGGCCCAGCGCTTCCAGGCGGCGCTGGCCCTGCTGCGCCAGGTGGAGTTCGCCCTGTTCGACCTGCAGATGCACCTGGACGCCGGCATCACCGACGCCGCGGGCATCCAGGCCCTGCTGGAACGGGTGCGGGCGGAGGTGGCGGTGCTGACCCCGCCGGAATGGCACCGCTTCGCCCACGCCTTCACCCACATCTTCGCGGGCGGATACGCGGCCGGCTATTACAGCTATTTGTGGGCGGAGCGGCTGTCGCTGGACGGCTTCGGCAAGTTCCTGGAAGGCGACAGGACGGCGGCTGGCGAGGCCTTCCGCACCCAGGTCCTGGCCGTGGGCTCCTCCCGCCCGGCGCTGGACAGCTACATCGCCTTCCGGGGCCGGGAACCGCAGAACGACGCGCTGCTGAAGCGCTACGGCCTGGCGGCTTAGGCGCGACCTCAGGCGGCGGGCGCCGGCATCCGCCGGCTTGCCTTCCTCGCTTTCCAGTCCGCTGCGCTCCCCGGAAAGCTCCGGCGCCCGCGGTCGCGGGCTACCGCAGGCATGAGCCGTTAGTGCGCGCGGTTCAAAACAGGTGGCTGGCCGCCAGCACCAGGATCAGGCCGGTGACGGAGACGATGGTTTCCATCACCGACCAGGTCTTCAGCGTGTCGGCGGTACTGAGGCCCAAATAGTTCTTCACCAGCCAGAAGCCGGGGTCGTTGACGTGGGAGAAGAACAGCGAGCCGGCCCCCACGGCCAAGACCAGCCATTCCGGCGCCACACCGGACGTCCCCGCGACGGCGCTTAAGGCGCCCGACGCGGTGATGGTGGCGACAGTGGCCGAGCCCGTGGCCAGGCGGATCAGCACGGCGATGCCCCAGGCCAGCACGATGGGCGAGACCGCCCCCTGCTGGGCGATGCGCGCCAGGGTGTCAGCCAACCCGGCCTCCACCAGCACCTGCTTGAAGGCGCCGCCACCGGCGATGCTGAGCAGGATGCCGGCGGCCGGGGCCATGGCCTCATGCCACAGCGCGTCCCAATCGACGCCCTTGTTCCCATGGGCCCTATCCCCTGGGCCGCGCCGGGGGCCGAAGAAGACCGCCAGCGCCACCAGATTGGCCAGCAGCAAGGCCACCGGCGGCGCCCCCAGCAGGGCCAGCACGGGGTCGTGGCCCAGGGCCGGCACCGCCTTCGCGGCGATCAGCAGAACAGGCAGCAGGACGACGCCCAAGGCCACCCAAGGAGACGGCAAGGCGTCACGGGGAACCGTGTCCACCGCGCCGTCCCGAACGGAGACAGGGGACACGGCGACGTGGGGCACGATCAGGCCGGCGAACACCGGCCCCGCCAGCACCGCGATGGGCAAGCCCAGCAGCACGCCCAACACCAATGTCGGGCCGACGCCGGCGCCCAGTTGCTCCACGGCGATGATGGGCCCGGGATGGGGCGGCACCAGGGCGTGCAGAACCGACAGCCCCGCCAAGGCCGGCAGCATCAGGCGCAGGTGCTGCCGGCCATCACGATCCCCCCTCAGGGGCAGCGCCGCGATGATGGGAAGCAGCAGGACGACGCCCGTCTCGAAAAACAGGGGCAGGCCCAGGACCAGCGAAGCCAGCAGGCAACCCCAGGGCCGCCAGCGCGGACCCACCGCCCCCACCGTGGCCCCGGCCAGGGAGGCGGCGGCGCCCGATAGCTGGAGCATGGTGCCCAGGGTCAGGCCCAAGGCCACCACCAGGCCCGCCCCGCCCATGATGTCGCCGAACCCCTTTTGCACGGCGCCGATGGCCCGATCCGGCGCCATGCCCCGCGCCACCGCCAAGGCCAACGCCGCGCACAGCAGGGCCAGAAAGGGGTGCAGCTTCAGACGGATGATGAGGATCACGGCCAGCGCGATGCAGCCGCCCGCCGCCAGGATCAGCCAGAGATCGCCACTCAGCACGCGGCCGCCCCGCGCGATCGGAAACCGGTATCGCCCAACGCCATCGCCCATCCTTCCAGGCTGTTCACTCCCGGACCGGAGCTTCGTTGGCGGGAGCGCTTTTGTCCACCGGTTCCCTTAACCTCACAACGGCCCGCTTATAGGGGCGCCAACAGCCAGTGCAGGCTGAACAAGCCATCCGGGTCCACCCAGACCTTGGTGGGCTCGAACCCGGCGGCACGCGCCATGTTCTGGAAGGTGGCCGGCGCCAGCTTGTAGGAATCCTCGATATGGATGCGTTCGCCGGCACGGAAGTGGAAGAAGCGGCCGGCCACGGCGGCGCGCTGTTCCCGCTGGCTGATCAGGAAAATCTCGATCTTCGACTGGGCCTCGTTGAAATAGGCGTAATGGCGGAAGCCCGACAGGTCGAAGGTGCCGCCCAGCTCGCGGTTGATGCGGGCCAACAGGTTCAGCGAAAAGGCGGCGGTGACGCCGGCGCTGTCGTTATAGGCGGCCTCCACCACGGAAACGTCCTTGGGGATGTCAACACCCACCAGCATGGCGCCGCCCGGCAGCAGGTGGGCGCAACGGGCCAGGAAGGCGGTGGCCGCCACCGGCGTCAGATTGCCGATGGTGGAGCCAGGGAAGAAGCCGATGCGCCGCCGTCCGATGGCGGGCAGCGACAGGGTCTGCTGGGTATAGTCGCCGCAGACGGCGGTGATTTCCACCTGCGGCATGTCCAGCGCCAGCGCCGCCGCCTCGCGGATCAACTGGTCGCGCGAGATGTCGATGGAGACGTACGAGGCCGGGCGGTCCAGGGCGCTCAGCAGCAGCCGGCTTTTGCGGCCGTCGCCGGTGCCGAATTCCACCACCTGCGCCTCCGGCCCCGCCAGGGCGGCGATCTCGTCGCCACTCTGGCGCAGCATGCCCAGTTCCGTCCGGGTCGGATAATACTCCGGCAGCTCGCAGATGCGCTCGAACAGGGCGGCGCCGGTGGCGTCGTACAGGTATTTGCAGGGGATGCGGCGGATGGGGTGCGACAGGCCCGCCAGCACATCGTCACGGAAGCTGGCCGCGGCCGGCTCAAAATCCATGAAGCTCACACGGTCGATCACGTCCGTCACGATCATGGCGTCCTCGCAAGTCGAATGCCGGAGAATTGCCAGCGCGCGGCCGGCGGGAAGAAATTGCGGTAGGTTTTGCGGATATGGCCGGCCGGGGTGGCGCGCGATCCACCGCGCAGCACCATCTGGCCGCTCATGAACTTGCCGTTGTATTCACCGATGGCCCCCTCGGGCGGGCGATAGCCGGGGTAGCCGGTGTAGGGACTGGCGGTCCATTCCCAGACATCGCCGTAAAATCCGGCCACGGCGCGGGGGTGGAAACTGTCGTCGTCGGCGTGGGCCGCGCCGGAGCCCATGTCGGGACCCGCGCCAGGACCCGCGCTGGGTTCGCCGGCCGCGATCTCCCACTCCGCCTCCGTCGGCAGGCGGGCGCCGGGCCAGCGCGCCGCCGCCCACCGGGCATAGGCGTCGGCCTCGTAAAGGCTGACATGGCAGACGGGATCGTTGGGATCGACGGGGCGGACGCCGGACAGGGTGCCCACATGCCAGGCGCCTTCCTCCCCCCGCCGCCAATACAGGGGCGCCTGCCAGCCCTGGGCCTGCACCGTGGCCCAGCCATCGGACAGCCAGAGGTCCGCCCGCCGGTAGCCGTCCTCCTCGATGAAGGCCAGGTAGTCGGCATTGGTCACGACGCGGTCGGCGATCTCGAACGCCTCCAGCCAGACCTTATGCCGGGGTCCTTCGTTATCGAAGATGAAGTCCGTCCCCTCGCCGGCGCCACCGTCGCTGCCAACGGCGTAGAGGCCGGACGGCATCGCCCGCCAAACGATGTCATCGGTCCTGGGGGCCACCACCGGTGTGGGCGGCGGAAAGACCGGGGGCGGAAAGGGATGCGTCAGCAGCGCGTGCTTGATGTCGGTGATGATCAGTTCCTGGTGCTGCTGCTCATGCTGCAACCCCAGTTCCAGCAGCGCCGCGGCACGGGCGTCGATGTCCCCCGATAACCAGGTGTCCATGGCCTGGTCGACATGGTCGCGATAAGCCATCACCTGCGCCACGGTGGGACGGGACAGAAGGCCGCGCGCCGCCCGGGGCCACCGGTCGCCGACACCGTCGTAGTAGGAATTGAAAAGATAGCGGAACGTGGGATCGAACGGCCGGTATCCCGGCACCGATGGCGTCAACAGGAAGGTCTCGAAGAACCAGGTGGTATGGGCCAGGTGCCATTTGGTGGGACTGGCGTCGGGCATGGATTGCAGCGTCTGGTCTTCCGGCGTCAGGCCCCGGGTGCGGGCCACCGTCTCGCCCCTGACGACACGATAGCGCGCCTGCGGATCCGCGTGCCGGCGGTGCCCCATGGGTGGCAAGCCCGGCAGCGGCGTCAGGGACCCAGCCAATGGTTGCGTGTCGGCGGAGGCTGGGGCGGCGGTGGGCACGGATGTCATCCCCTTTGGTGGCGGGTTAGTGGTGGCTGTGCCAGGTGGTGGGCCTCAGGCGGCAGACCGGTTTCAGTTGACCATGGCGGCGGCCCCGGGTCTTGCACGGACAGCGCGCAATCGCCGCGGATGGGCGCCTTTCCAAACCGGATAGGGCCGACATAAGCGAACGGCCCCGGAAAACCGGGGCCGTCGCTGAATGCCGGAAAGATCACCGGTTCCACAACCGTGCCAGAATGAAGCCGGCGGCCCCCGCCAAGGCGATGGCCGTCAAGGGCCGCGCCGCCACGTGGGTGCTGACCTCCTGCACCGCCTGGTCGCCCTTGGCCTTGGCCAAGTCCGCCGCGGCGTAGGCGCCTTCACGCACAGCGTCATAGGCCGTGCGTCCGACCTTGCTGGCGGCGGCGGCGGTATCCGCCGCGATGTCCGAGGCCTTGCCGGTCACGTCGTCGATGCTCATGCTCGCCATAGGTTTGTTCTCCTTATCATCTCCGGGAACGGGATCCGGAAGTTGGGCCCGATGGTGGTAAACCCGATTGCGCCCTGAATGGTTCCGGCCGGGGACGCCCATTCGCGTAGCGTCATCATCCCACCTTGGCCGGCCCACCAGGCCGTTGCAGGCCCTCCAACGCCGACAAGGCGTCGCAGACCGCCTTCATCTGTTCCGCCGTCTGGCCGGGCGTGCCGCCGGTCATGCTTTCCTCCGATGCCACCATCAGCAACTGCAGGTCATGCTCCCAATGGCGAAGCAGGTTGATCTTCTGCTCCCGCGTGTATTGGTCGGACACGACGATGTCATGGGGGCGTTCAAAATGGCTGGAAACGTCGCCCAGCAGGCGACCGATGTCCTGACTTGTCATCTTGCCCTCCGTCAGTGAGAAACCGGGGACGGGAACAGGCGACGGCGTACCGTCACGCCCTGCCGGTCAACACCAGGACCAGCACGACGATCAGCACCAGGCCCAACAGGCCGCTGGGGCCATACCCCCAACCGCTGCTGTAGGGCCAACTGGGCAACGCGCCAATCAGCAACAGGACCAAAATAACCAACAGGATGGTTCCGATCATGAAAGCCTCCCCAACAAGATTGCGCGGTTAGTCGCTGGCCTTCTCAACCGGGGCGGCGGTCGATTGTTCCCATCCCACGTCCGGGACCGCCCTGGAGGAGGTTTCAAAGGGGGCCTGCCAACGGGCCTGAGCCGGGGCGGAACAAAGTGGCAGGGGCCTGATTTCCCATTGGCCTCCATCTTCCAGGAAAGGGAGCATCATGCCCGCCAAGTCCAAATCCCAGCAAAAGGCCGCTGGCGCCGCCTTGGCCGCCAAGCGGGGCGACATCAAGGAAAGCGACCTGAAGGGCGCCTCCCGCTCCATGGAGAAATCGATGAGCGAGAAGGAGTTGCGCGACCTGGCCTCGACCAAGCGCAAGGGCAAGCCGGAACACGCGCGGGACGGGCGCTGATCCTTTAGGCGCCATGCGCTTTTCCCCATGGCGCTTGCCCCGGCCGACGGGGGCGCTATAGTCGGCGGCATGATCCGGTCGTCCCTGCCCTTGCTGTTGGCGTTCCTGACCCTCGTGGCCGTGGTCACGGGTTGGTCGGGCACCGCCCGGGCGCATGATTGCGTGCAACATCCGCAAATGGCCACGCAGCGGACCATGGACGACCAGACGGCGCGCCCTTCCCCCCTGACGACCCGCCATACGGTCGCGGTGGCCGCCCACGCGTGTCACCAGGCCGCCGATTGCTGCTGTGTCGGCGGCATGGCCGGATGCGCCGCCGCCTGCGCCGGCGCGCTGGTGCCCCCCGTTCTTCCGGACGCGGCGCGAACCGCCACCCTGTCCGCCCTGACGCCCGCCGGGGACGTGGGCGGGGCCGGCTTGGCCCTGGCGCCCGCCCTGGGGCCGCCCAGACCGACCGCTTTCGCCTGACGCCCGGGTTCGGTTCGGCCAACCCGGCATCGTCTTCACGCGACCGCGGTTCCCCTTTCCCCCGAGACTTCCCATGCCCAGACTCATAGCGCGCGCCGCCTTGCTGGCGGCCGCCGCAGGGTGCGCACCCCTGACGCCGCCCCCCTTCCCGGTCGGCCCGGGTCCCACCGCCGCCGACGCCGGCGCCCCGGCGACGCCTTGGTCGCGTCCGCAGCCCCGCCCCGGCGCCCCCCTGTCCGCCCAGCCCCCGGCGGACGCATCGCCCATGCCGGACATGCCGGGCATGGACCACAGCCACCACCAGGGACGGGACACGCCATGAGCGCGCGGTCAATGAAGCGCCTGGCGCCGCTGGTGCTGGCGGGCGCGCTGGCCGGCTGTGCCACCGTGCCGCCCGAGGCCGGCTTCCCCGATGTGCAGAAGCGGCTGGAGGATCGCCTGCCGCAGCGCGTGGCCTGGAACCGGGACAGCGCCGCCGACGCGGACGCGGCGCAGGCCGTGGCCACGCTGCTGGCAAAGCCGTTGACGGCGGACGGGGCGGTGCAGGTGGCCCTGCTGAACAATCCCGGCCTACAGGCGACCTATGAGGATCTGGGCGTGGCCCAGGCCGACCTGGTCCAGGCGGGGCTGCTGCGCAACCCGCTGCTTTCCCTGGCCAGCGAATTTCCCCTGAAAGGCCAGAACAGCGGGGCCGAGCCGCCCAAGCTGACCTTCAGCGTGGTCGCCAATTTCCTGGACCTGCTGTGGCTGCCCGCCCGCCGCAAGGTGGCGGCGGAGCGGTTCGAGCAGGTGAAGCTGACCGTCAGCGCCGAGGTGCTGGACCTGGCGGCGGAAACGCGTGCCGCCTACCTGCGCCACCGCGCCGCCCTGGAGGAGGCGCGAACCCTGGACCAGGCGCTGGAGGCGGCCCAGGCCGCTTATGACCTGATGGCCCGCCTGCGCCAAGCCGGCAACGTCAGCGAGCGGCGCCTGGCCACCGAGCAGGCGGCCCTGGAGGATGTCCGGGCGGAAAGCCTGAACGCCGCCGGCGAGGTCACCGCCACGCGGGAAACCCTGAACCGCCTCATGGGGCTGTGGGGCCCGCAGGCGCGGTGGAGCGTCGATGGCGACCTGCCGCCCCTGCCGCCCCACGAACCGGACCTGACGATGGTGGAGGCGACGGTGATCGCCGGGAACCTGAAGCTGGCGGCGGCCCGGCGGGCGACCGCCGCCAAGGCCGCGGGCCTGGGTTTGACGGACGCCAGCCGCCTGTGGACGGACGCGGAGCTGGGCGTGGGCGGCGAGCGGGAAACCGACCGCTCCCTGGTGCTGGGCCCGTCCCTGACCCTGGCCCTGCCCCTGTTCGACCAGGGCCAGCCGGCCGTGGCCAAGGCGGAGGCCGAGTACCGGCAGGAGGCGCGGCGCACCCTGCAACTGGCCGTGGATTTGCGGTCGGAAGCGCGGGAGGCGCGCGACCGCCTGGTGCGGGCCCGCGACCTGGCAGACCATTACCTGCACACGGTCCTGCCCCTGCAGGACCGGTTGGTCCGCCTGGGCATGGCTGAATACAATTACATGCTGACCAGCCCGTTCGAGGTCATGGCCGCGCGCCAGGCCCGCCTGACGGCCTATCGCCACTACATCGACGCCGTGCGCGATTATTGGCTGGCCGACGGCGACCTGATCCGCCTGGCCGGCGGCCGACAGACCATTTCCCCGTCCAACACCCCTGAAGCGACCCAGCCGGGAGGCCCGTCATGACCACCTATCTTCCCTGGGGCCGCCGCCAGTTGCTGAAGTCCGCCGCCCTGCTGGGCGGGGCCGGCGCCCTGTTGCGCGGCACGCCGGCGTCGGCGCAGGACCACGCGCACCACACGGCCCCAGCCACGCCGGCGCCCACCGCCCAAACCCGCGCCATGAGCATGGACAGGAAAGCGGTGGCGACATCCATCACGCCGCCGCGCCCACCGCGGCTGGTGCCCGGCACCGACCGGCCAGCGACCATCACCCTGAATGGCACCACCCTGCCCCATGTCCTGAAGGACGGGGTCAAGGAATTCCACCTGACGGCGCATGAGTTCGAGCAAGAGTTCGCGCCCGGCTTCAAGGTCAAGGTCTGGGGCTACAACGGCAGCAGTCCCGGCCCCACCATCGAGGCGGTGGAGGGTGACCGGGTGCGCATCCTGGTCACCAACAAACTGCCGGAGGCCACCAGCATCCACTGGCATGGCGTACTGCTGCCCTCGGGCATGGACGGGGTCAGCGGCCTGTCGGCCCCGCCCATCCCGCCGGGGGAAACCTGGGCCTATGAGTTCACCCTGCGCCAGCACGGGACCCAGATGTACCACCCGCATTTCGATGAGATGCTGCAGATGGCGGTGGGCATGATGGGCATGTTCATCATCCACCCCAAGGACGCTGCCGTGGGCCAGGTGGACCGCGACTACACCATGATGCTGCACGCCTGGGCCATCCACCCCGGCACCTCGCGCCCCGACCCGGCGGTGATGCTGGAGCATGACACCTGGACCATCAACGGCCGGGTGTTTCCCGCTGTGGAGCATCTGGTGGTGAAGACCGGGCAGCGGGTGCGCCTGCGCATCGGCAACGTGTCCATGCATGAGCACCCCATGCACATCCATGGCCATCACATGTGGGTGACCGGCACCGATGGCGGCATGATCCCGGAGGGCGCGCGCTGGCCGGAAACCACCATCCAGGTGCCGGTTGGCACCACCCGCACGGTGGAGTTCGTGGCCGACAACCCGGGCGACTGGGCCTTCCACTGCCACAAGAGCCATCACGCCATGAACACCATGGGCCACGACATCCCCAATTTCCTGGGCGTCAGCCAGGGTGAGGTGGCGCGGCGCCTGGGCGCCCAACTGCCGGGCTACATGCCCATGGGTGAACGGGGGATGGGCGACATGGGCCCCATGGCCGGCATGATGCCCGGCCCCGCCAACACCCCGCCCATGATGACCGGCACCGGCCCCTATGGCGGCCTGGACATGGGCGGCATGGTGACGGTGATCAAGGTGCGGGACGAGGTCGCCGCCGACTACCGCGACCCCGGCTGGTACAAGGCGCCCAAGGGCACCCTGGCCTGGAAGGTGGGGTGAGCTAAACGCAGGGGACGGGGACGGGACGGCGCGCCATAGTCGACCCCGTCCCCGTTGCCATCCCCGCCTGGTTCCCCTTCATGCCCGACAGTCCCGCCGCCACCCGGGGCCGCCACGCCCAAGCCGTCACCTACCTGGTGGCCGGCGCCTTTTTCATGGAGCTGCTGGACGGCACGGTCATCGCCACCGCCATGCCGCAGATGGCGCGGTCCTTCGGCGTGGCGCCGGTGGACATGAACATCGGCATGACGGCCTATCTGCTGGCGCTGGCCGTGTTCATCCCCATCAGCGGCTGGGTGGCCGACCGGCTGGGGCCGCGCACCGTGTTCGGCGGCGCCATCGCCCTGTTCACGCTGTCGTCCCTGCTGTGCGGCCTGAGCCAGGGCCTGTGGAGCTTCACCGCCGCCCGCATATTGCAGGGTCTGGGCGGGGCCGCCATGGTGCCGGTGGGGCGGCTGATCATCCTGCGCATCACCGAGAAGAAGGACCTGATGCGGGCCATCGGCACCACCGTGTGGCCGGGCCTGGTGGCGCCGGTGCTGGGGCCGCCGCTGGGCGGCTTCATCGTCACCTATGCCGACTGGCCCTGGATCTTCTTCCTGAACCTGCCCCTGGGCCTGCTGGCCCTGGCCCTGACCATCGCCTGGGTGCCGAAGGAACGGCCGGCCGGCGCGCGGCCGCTGGACCTTGGGGGCTTCCTGCTGTCGGGCGGGGCGCTGGTGGCCCTGGTTTTCGGCCTGGACACGGTGGGCCAGGGGTCGCAGGCACCCGTCCAGGCCCTGGCCGGGATCGGCCTGGGCCTGGCGCTGTCGGTCCTGACGGTGCGCCATTGCCGCCGCCACCCCACGCCGCTGTTCAAGCTGGACGCCCTGCGCCTGCCGACCTACGCCGTCGCCGTTTGGGGCGGATCGGTGCAGCGCGTCGCCATCGGCACCGTGCCCTTCCTGACGCCGCTGCTGTTCCAGACGGTGCTGGGCCTGAACGCCTTCCAATCCGGCACCCTGGTGCTGTGCATCTTCGCCGGCAACCTGGCGATGAAGCTGGTGACCAGCCAGGTGCTGCGCCGCTTCGGCTTTCGCCGGGTGCTGTTGGTCAACGGGGTGCTGATGTCCGTGTCGCTGGCGGCGTGCGGCCTGTTCACGCCCACGACACCCAAGGCGCTGGTGGGCCTGGTGCTGTTCCTGGGCGGCCTGTTCCGCTCCATGCAGTTCACCAGCATCAGCACCATCCAGTTCGCCGACGTGCCCAAGGAGGAGGTTTCGGCCGCTAACACGCTGGCCGCCATGCTGGGGCAGTTGACCTCGGGCCTGGGCGTGGTCGCGGGCGCCCTGGCGCTGAACCTGGGGGCCTTCCTCCGCGGCCATCCCCAGGGGCACGCCGACCTGACCGACTTCCGCAACGCCTTTTTCGTCATGGGGGCGGCCGTGCTGCTCAGCCTGTACGACGCCTGGAGACTGGCGCCGGATGCCGGGCGGGGCGTGAGCGGGCACAACCCCACCAATGCCCGTTAACGAAGCATTGATTTTCATATTGCTCGCTTAACGCGTATCTTGCCCCGATTGTTCGCCGGCCTCACGGTGCGGCCGGCGCCCTTGGGGAGGATATCGGATGAGCAAGATCCTGGACGTGGCGGTGATCGGCGGCGGCGTCGCCGGCACCTACTGCGCCTGGCGCCTGACGGGCCCGCAGGGCCTCAAGGAAGGCCAGCGGCGCGTGGCCCTGTTCGAATACAGCGACCGCATCGGCGGCCGGCTGTACACCAAGACCTTTCCCGGCATGCCCAACGTGGCGGCGGAGCTGGGCGGCATGCGCTACATCGTGCCGGAGAAGGACGACCCCACCTCCAACCAGCCCATGGTCAGCAACCTGATCGAGGCGCTGGACCTGCCCAGCCACGTCTTCCTCATGGGCAATCCCGAAAAGGGCGCCGATGGCCAGCCCATCGGCGAAAAGGAAAACATCCTGTACCTGCGGGGCAAGCACCTGCTGGTCAAGCAGCAGTCCGACCCCGCCCAGGTGCCCTACAACCTCAGTTGGAACGAACGCGGCAAGACGGTGAACGACCTTCAGGTCTTCGCCATGAACCTGCTAGTGCCCAACAACCAGAACCTGACCCTGGAACAGTGGATGGAGACGCGGGTCTACGGCCACCCGTTGTACACCTACGGCTTCTGGAACCTGATGTCGCAGACCCTGAGTTCCGAGGCCTATCAGTTCATGAAGGACGCCGGCGGCTATGACGCCAACGTCGCCAACGCCAACGCGGTGGCGCAGTTGCCGGCCACGGAATACGCCAATACCGACGGCTTCCGCGCCATCACCGGCGGCTATCAACGCCTGCCCCTGACCCTGGCCGAGCAGGCGGCCGAGCAGGGCGCCCAGATCCACATGAACCGGCGCCTGGCCAAGATCGAGAAGGACGCCGACGGTCATTACAAGCTGACCTTCATCGTCACCGAGACCCGCGTGGTCGACAGCGATTTCGGCGGCGTGCATGAGGAGACCAAGGACAAGGAAGGGGTGCCGCCGGAAATCGTGCACGCCCGTGACATCATCCTGGGCCTGCCCCGCCGCTCGCTGGAGTTGATCGACTGGGAAGGCTGGGACCAGAAGGGCGTCAAGGAGATGCTGTCCAGCGTCCTGATCCAGGACGCCTTCAAGCTGCTGCTGGCCTATGATTATCCGTGGTGGCGGGCCATGAACCTGGTGGCCGGCCGGTCCATCACCGACCTGCCGGTACGCCAGATCTATTATTTCGGCACGGAAGAGGACCAGCCGGGCGGGGAGAAGGGCAACATGCGCTCCCTGATGATGGCGTCCTACAACGACATCACCACCGTCCCCTTCTGGAAGGGCCTGGAGCATGGCCCGCCCTTCGTCGGCCGCCGGCCGAAGAACGTGACGCCGCTGGCCAAGGAAGAGGCGGCCGCCAGCGGCGACGATCAGCGCGTGGTGCCCCTGGCGGAATGCGTCGCCACCGACGCCATGGTGTCCAGCGCCCACCAGCAGATCCTGGAGGTGCACGGGCTGGTGGATGTGGACCAGCCCTATTCCGCCATCTACCACGACTGGTCGGGCGACCCCTACGGCGGCGGCTGGCACGAATGGAAGGCCGGCTTCCGCTACAACCTGCTGATGCCCAAAATCCGCCAGCCGCTGGCGGCGGAGAAGGTCTACATCTGCGGCGAGGCCTATTCCAACAACCAGGGCTGGGTCGAGGGCTGCCTGCAAACGGCGGAGCATGTCCTGCGCGACAAGTTCCACCTGCCCTGGCCGGAATACCTCACGGGCCTGCCGCCGGAAAAGATCCTGGGGCCCTGACCGTCCGTCGCCGATCCGTCAAGGGGGCCGCCGGCGCCATCGGCCGCGGCCCCCCTTCCCGTTCCCATCCCCGAAGGGTGCCGTTCCCATGAACCCCTTGCCCGACCATTTCACCGTCAGCGACTACCTCATCCAGCGCCTCTATGAGGTGGGGTTGCGCGACGTGTTCACCGTGCCCGGCGACTATGTCGCCCGCTGGTTCGACTACATCGACGATCCCGCCCGCAACCCGGACACGCCCCTGACCCGCCTCGGCTGCCGGTCGGAGCTGGAGGCGGGGTACGCCGCCGACGCCTACACCCGCCTGCGCGGCATCGGCTGCGCGGCCGTCACCTATGGCGTGGGCGCCTTCTCCCTGGTCAACCCGGTGGCGGGATCGTATGTGGAGCGGTTGCCGGTGGTCGCCATTTCCGGCAGCCCCGGCACCGCCACCACCGACCGGCCCTTCGCCCGCACCTACAAGATCCTGCTGCACCACGCCACCGGCAACTACCGCGCCGACCGCGACGCCTACCAGCACATCACCGTGGCCGCGGAGATCATCCGCGACGCGGCGCACGCCCCGGCGGAGATCGACCGCGCCCTGGGCCTGGCGCTGGCCTACAAGCGCCCCGTCTACCTGGAGCTGTGGCGCAATCTGTGGGATGCCGAATGCGCCCGACCGCAGGGTCCGCTGGCGGTGCCCAAGCTGCCGCGTGACGAGGCGGCCATCACCCAGGCCGCCGCCGCCGCCGCCGCCCGCATCACCGCCGCTGAAAGGCCCCTGTTCTGGGCCGGCATCGAGCTGCAGCGCTATGGCCTGCAGGAGACCTTCGGCGACCTGCGTACGCAGACCGGCCTGCCCTATGTCACCAGCCTGCTGGCCAAGAGTGTGCTGGCGGAAACGACGGAGGGCTTCGTCGGCACCTATACCGGGCCCTCATCCACCTATACGACCTATCAGACCGTGAAGGACGCCGACCTGCTGGTGGTGACCGGCGACCTGATCACCGATGATTACGAAGAGATCATCGAGGCCGATTTCGACACCATGATCGTGGCCTATGACAACAGCGTGCGCATCGGCGCCGCCACCTACAGCGGCGTGCCGCTGGCCGACTTTCTGGCCGCCCTGGCCAGCGCCCTGAAGGACCAACCGACCCGCCAGCCCTGGGCCACCAAGGGCCCCGCCACCATCGACCCGGACTACAAGCCCTTCCCGCCCGACCTCATCACCTATGCCCGTTTCTTCACGCGCATGGAGACATGGGTGGAGGCCGACATGACCCTGGTGCCGGATGAAAGCAGCAGCATGTATGTCAGCTGCAACATCCCGGTGAACCGCGCCAACGGCTTCGTCAGCCAGGCGGCCTGGGGCGCCATCGGCTATGCCTCGGCCGCCGGCTTCGGCCTGTCGGTGGCCGACCCCAGCGCCCGGCCGGTGGTGTTCGCGGGCGACGGCGGCTTCCAGATGGTGGCGCAGACCATCTCCAGCATGGCGCATTACGGCCGCAACCCGGTCGTCTTCGTCATGGAGAACGCCATCTATGGCATCGAGCAGGCGCTGACCAATTCAGCGACCTACACCGATGACCAACCGTTCAACGCCTATAACAAAATCCCGAAGTGGGAGTATGCGGAGTTCGCCCGCGCCCTGGGCGCCAAGGCCGCCCGCGTCACCACGCTGGAGCATCTGGAACAGGCGCTGGCGGACGTGAAGGCCGACCCGGACCATGTCTGGCTGGTGCAGGTGGTGCTGCCGGAGCGGGACATCCCGTCGGAAATCCTGCGCCTGGCGACCAGCATCCCACCCAGCCGGGGCGAATGATCGCTTGAGGGCCGCGTGAAGGGTGGGCGGGAACGCCCACCCTGTCCCCGTGAGGCCCGGTACGCATCCGACCGCGGATCGGACCGGCCTTATAGGGTGGCCAGCGCGGAGGCCACCAGGGCATCCACCGTGCCGTCATGGCGGAAGCCGGCGGCGTCGGCGGCCGGCGTGGCCAAGGGGGGATAGGCGCCGAACGCGGCCTCCAACGCCGCGTCGGAGACGTAGTCCACCAGACCGGCGTCCGCGCCGGTGCGCCGGGCGATGGCCTCCACCAGCGCGCCCATGGGAACACGCAGGGCCGGCAGGGTGACGGCGCCGGGCAACCGCGCGCCGTCGACGGTGGCGGCGTGCAGCAGATTGTCGACGCAGCGGTCCAGCGACATGGCCCAAATGGTGGCGCCGGGTGAGACCGGGCAGGTGTAGGGCCGTCCCGCCACCAGGGCATGGAACACATCGCTCATGAAGGCGGATTTCAGGCCCGTGGCCCCCCCGGCCGGGCCAGGATGCCGGACAGGCGGATGGCCACGGGATCGACCACCCCCCGGCGGCGGTAGTCGTCCAGCGCCAATTCCACCATGCGCTTGTGCGTGCCATAGGTCATGGCTGGCTGCGGCGGCGTGGTGTCATCGACCCGCGCCGGCAGGGGATGGCCCAGCACGGCGATGGTGCTGGTGTACACCACGCGGGGCGCCGGGCTGCCCGCCCCCATCGCGTCGGCCACAGCCTCGATCAGGGACAGCGTTCCGTCGAGGTTCACCTTGCGCGACAGGGCGGGGTCGCGCGTCGCCGCACCGCCGGGCAAGGCCGCCAGGTGAAACAGCACATCGGCCCCGTCGGCCACCAACCGGGTCCGCACGGCGGGGTCCGACAGGTCACCCGGCACCCGGGACACGCGGACGTCGTCGCAAATCGGCGGCTCGAGGTCGGCCAGCACCAGCCGGTCCACCACCCGACCCTCCAGGCCTTGGGCCAGAAGGCGCCGCGCCAGATGGCGGCCGACGAAGCCGCCGGCACCGGTCAAGATGATCCTCATAAGGCGTCCCTTCGCCACTGGTTCCGTTCATCCCGCACGATAGCGGCCCGACCAGCGGCGGCATAAACGATAGGATGGAAGGGAGGTATCGATGGCGCCGAAGGATAATCCGCCATCGGTGTACTAACCGCCCCTGTGCGACAGCGCCATGATCTTGCCACTGTAGAAAGAGTTAATGCATCTGCCCTGGTGCGTCAGGGTGACCGCGCCATTAGTAATGGCGCCTTTCCGGGATGAACTACAGACACGGCTGAGAAAATGGCTGAAAAGACACTAAAGCCTGGCCCCGAATTGATGAATCGGGTGCGCCAAGCCTTTCTGACTTACGGCTACAGCGACCTGACCATGGTGGATTTGGCCGAATCTTGCGGCTTCACACGCCGCGCGCTGTACCATTATTTCCGCAACAAGGAAGACGCCTTCAAGGCCAGCACCCGGCACGAGAACGCCATGCTGATCCGCGCGGGGCTGGAGGCCGGCGCCCGCGTGCGCCAGGCGGGCGGCAGCGCCCTGGACATCATCACCGAGATCATGGACGTGCGCTATGGCTACGCCCGCCGCGTCCTGGCCAAATCCCCCCACATCATCGACCTGACGGCGGAGGTGCTGAAGCGCTGCCGCGACCAGATGGTCGAGGCGGCGACCCATTTCCAGTCCCTGCTGGAAAAGCTGCTGCGGGAACTGGAGGGGGATGGCCTGCTGCGCCTGTCGCCGGAATTCACCCATGCCATGGCGGCGCAAACCTTGGCCGATGGCGGCAGCGCGGTGAGCCACGGCCTGCCGGCCGTTCCGGATGAGATGCTGACCACCCATTATCGCGCCATGTGCCGCGCCGTGCTCTACGGGTGCGCCACCCTGCCGGAAGGGTCCCGCCGGCTGGCGGCGGGTTAGAGCGCCCGGCGCAGGGTCAGGTTCAGGCGCCGCGCGCCCAGCTCCGGATGTTCCCCCTCCTTCAGCGGCAGGATGCCGTGATGGAACAGGCGCGATGGCCCACCCCAGACCACGACATCGCCATGGGTCAAGGGAACCCGCAGGAGGGGATCGGTCCGCTTCAGCCCGCCGAACTGGAAGGTCGCGGGCAGGCCCAGGGACACCGAGACGATGGGATGGCCCCTGTTCCGCTCATCCCTGTCCTGGTGCAGCGTCAGCCGCGCCCCCGGTTCATACCGGTTGATCAGGCAGGCGTCGGGGTCAAAGCCGGGATATCCCGCCTCTTCCGCCGCCTCATGGGCAAGGTCGCGCAAAACCTCCGGCAGGGCGGGCCAGGGCCGGCCGGTCATGGGGTCCTCGGCGGCATAGCGATAGCCGGCCCGGTCGGTGATCCAGCCGGCGGTGCCGCAATTGGTCATGGCGACCGACATTTCAAAGCCGCCCGGCGTCACCATGTGACGGAAGGGGGCCGCCTCCGCCACCCGCTCGACAGCGGCCAGCAGCGCCGGCACCAGGCCCAGCGCCCGGCCGCGCAGCACCACAGCGCCGGGGCCTATCCCTGCCCGCGACGGTGGGGGCGGCTCCAGCCCCGCCAGAAGGTCGCTCGTCATCGGTCGCCTCAGCCCAGGCGCTCGATCAGGGCCATGGCGGCGGCGGGATTGCGCACCTTGTGGCCGCTGATGACGTAGAGGTAGACGTCCTTGCCGTCCGACGCCCAGGTCTTCGCCTTCCGGGCCCAGGCGTCCAGGGCGGCCTCGCTGTAGCCCTTTTCCTCCCCCTCCGTCGTGCCCATGATGCGGGCGTAGGTGAAGGGCGCGGTATCCACCTCGATTTCCGGATAGTCGCTGTCGGCGGCGTGGATGACGGCGACGCCGTGCCGGCGCGCCAGCTCCGCGAACTGGGGATCGCGGAAGCTGTCGTGCCGCACCTCCACCGCATGGCGCAGCGCCCGCCCCCCGGCCTCGGCCGGCAGGGCGGCCAGGAAGGCGCCGAAATCCTCGGGATCGAACTTCTTGGTCGGCATGAATTGCCAGTTGATGGGGCCCAGCTTGTCCTTCAGCTCCAGCACGCCGCTGTCGATGAAGCGCTGCACGGACTCCGCCGCCTCCGCCAGCACGCGGCGGTTGGTGGTGAAGCGCGGGCCCTTGAGGGCGAAGACGAAGTCGTCCGGCGTCTCGTCATGCCACTTGGCGAAGCTCTCAGGCTTTTGCGAGCCGTAATAGGTGCCGTTGATCTCGATGGAGGTCAGTTGGCGGCTGGCGTATTCCAGCTCCCGCTTCTGCGTCAGGCCATCGGGGTAGAAGGCGCCGCGCCACGGCTCGTACGTCCAGCCGCCGATGCCCACGCGGATCCGGCCCTGCTTCGCCATCGTTCCCTCCCATTCATCGCCTAGGCCCACTGGCCTGCGCCCACCGGCCTGGACCGTCTTGCCGCCGCCCGACATGAAACGGGCGGCCCCGCCATAGGTGGGGCACGCCCGGGAAACGTCAACGGCGACGGAAGGTGGAACGCGCTTAGGCCTTCAGCCGTTCCGCGTGCCATTCCAGATGGTCGCGCATGAAGGTGGAGATGAAGAAGTAGGAATGGTCATACCCCTCCTGCAGCCGCAGGGTCAGGGGGATGCCGGCGGTGGCGCAGGCCTGGCGCAGCAGTTCCGGCCGCAGCTGGTTTTCCAGGAAGCTGTCGGCGGTGCCCTGGTCCACCAGCAGGTCGGGCACCCGCGCGCCATCCTCGATCAGGGCCACAGTGTCATGCCGGCGCCAGGCGGCCGGGTCGTCGCCCAGATAGCCTGGCAGCGCCTTCTGTCCCCACGGCACCTGGGTGGGGGCCACGATGGGCGCGAAGGCGGAGACGGACTTGAAGCGGCCGGGGTGGCGCAGCGCCACGGTCAAGGCGCCGTGACCGCCCATGGAATGGCCGGTGATGCCCTGGCGGTCCATGTCGACGGGGAAGTTGGCGGCCACCACTTCCGGCAATTCCTTGGTCACATAGGACCACATGCGG
Source organism: Nitrospirillum goiasense (assembly GCF_034427435.1). NCBI lineage: Bacteria > Pseudomonadati > Pseudomonadota > Alphaproteobacteria > Rhodospirillales > Azospirillaceae > Nitrospirillum > Nitrospirillum goiasense. The sequence continues at coordinate 431,200 of NZ_JAXQNP010000003.1, forward strand.
AAATGCGGCACCCACGGCGCCTGCGTGGCGTCGACATAGAATCCCGCCCCCTGGCCCATGTCCCAGGCGGTGTCATCGGCCACGCCCTCGCCCCGCGGGCTGGTGTCGGGGCAGACGATGATCAGGCCCAGGTCGGCCGCCGCTTGGCGGAACTCCCCCTTGTCGGTGACGTTGGCGTGGGTGCAGGTCAGGCCCGACAGGTACCAGACCACGGGCAGCTTGGCGCCGCCGGCTGCAGTGCCCTGGGCGGCTTGCGGCGGCAGGAAGACGCTGAACACCATGGGTGTGCCCGTCTCGGCCGAGGCGTGGCGATAGACGCCCTGGATCCCGCCGTGGCTGCGGCTGGTGGATACGGTCTCAAGGGTCATGGGGTGCCTCCAGACAAGGAAAGACCGGGCGCGGCGGCCGCGCCCGGATTCTCACAGGACCTCAAACCACGGATATGAGCCGTTAGCCCCTATCCGTGGACGCCGGTGACTGCCGGCGCGGGCTGCTCAGGCCCGTAAGCCAGGGGGCGGAAGCGCCCGCCCGGCATTTGAGGAAACTCAGTACACCACCACCGAGCGGATGGACTCGCCGGCGTGCATGAGGTCGAAGCCCTTGTTGATCTCATCCAGGCTGAGGGTGTGGGTGATCATCGGGTCGATCTGGATCTTCCCGTTCATGTACCAGTCGACGATCTTGGGCACATCAGTGCGGCCGCGGGCGCCGCCGAAGGCCGAGCCCTTCCACACGCGGCCCGTCACCAACTGGAAGGGACGGGTGGAGATTTCTTTGCCGGCCTCGGCCACGCCGATGACGACGGAAACGCCCCAGCCGCGATGGCAGGCTTCCAGCGCCTGGCGCATCACCACGGTGTTGCCGGTGCAGTCGAAGGTGTAGTCGGCACCGCCCTCGGTCAGGGCCACCAGGTGCTGGACGATATCGCCCTCCACCTTCTTCGGGTTCACGAAATGGGTCATGCCGAAGCGGCGGCCCCATTCCTCCTTGCTGTCATTGATGTCGACACCGATGATCTTGTCGGCGCCCACCATCTTGGCGCCCTGGATGACGTTCAGGCCGATGCCGCCCAGGCCGAAGATGACGACGTTGGCGCCGGGTTCGACCTTCGCCGTCTTCACCACGGCGCCCACGCCCGTGGTCACGCCGCAGCCGATGTAGCAGGAGGTGTTGAAGGGCGCGTCCTCCCGGATCTTCGCCACGGCGATTTCCGGCAGCACCGTGAAGTTGGAGAAGGTGGAGCAACCCATGTAATGGAAAATGGGCTGGCCCTTGTAGCTGAAGCGGCTGGTGCCATCGGGCATCAGGCCCTTGCCCTGGGTGGCGCGGATGGCGGTGCACAGGTTGGTCTTGCCGGAGAGGCAAGATTTGCACTGGCGGCATTCCGGCGTGTACAGCGGGATGACATGGTCGCCCGGCTTCACGCTGGTGACGCCCGGCCCCACCTCGCGCACGATGCCGGCGCCTTCATGGCCCAGGATGGAGGGGAACAGCCCCTCGCTGTCCAGGCCGTCCAGCGTGTAGGCGTCGGTGTGGCAAATGCCGGTCGCCATGATCTCGACCAGGACCTCGCCCGTCTTCGGGCCCTCCAGGTCCACTTCCACGATTTCAAGGGGCTTCTTCGCCTCGAACGCCACGGCGGCACGGGTCTTCATGGGTGCGTTTCCTATCTGGTGCAGGATTAATGCCGGCACGATCCCCCACCCCAAGTCAGCGCCCGGGGCGGGGGAAGCCGGTCCGTGAGCCGTCACCTTACGCCAAGGTGGGCGGTTCCGTCCGCCCGACTATAGTATCGCTTTCCCTGGCAACGGTGTTCTTTCCATGCTGATCGACAACCTGACCGACATCACCATCTTCATCCGCGTGGTCGCCACCGGCAGCCTGTCGGCGGCGGCGCGGGAGCTCGACCTGTCCCTGGCGGTGGTGTCCAAGCGGCTGGCGCGGCTGGAGGAACGGCTGGGCGTGCGCCTGGCCAACCGCACCACCCGGCGCTTCAGCCTGACGGATGAGGGGCTGGAGTTCCATGAGCGCTGCGTGCGCATCGTGGCGGATCTGGAGGAGGCGCAGGATCTGGTGGCCAGCCGCCGCCGCGCCGCCACCGGCCTGCTGCGGGTGACGGCCACCGCCGCCTTCGCCCGCCGCCACATCGCCCCCCGCCTGCCCCGCTTCCACGCCCAATATCCCGACGTGCGGGTGCAGGTGCTGGTGACCGACACGGTGGTGGACCTGGTGGAGGCCGGCATCGACGTCGCCATCCGCCAGGCGGCCCTGCCCGACAGCAGCCTGATGGTGCGCTTGTTGGCACCCAACTACCGCGTCCCCTGCGCCGCACCCGCCTATCTGGCCCAGCATGGCGAGCCGGCGACGCCGCAAGACCTGCTGCACCACCACTGCATCGTCATGGGCGACCCGCCCATGTCCACCTGGCGCTTCTACTGCCGGGAAGCGGAGGGCGAACCGGTGGCGGTGGAAATCCGCCCCCTGATCCAGACCAACGACGGCGAGGTCGGGCATGCCGCCGCCCTGGCCGGGTCCGGCATCGTCATGAAATCCATCTGGGACATCTGCGATGACCTGGCGGCCGGCCGCCTGAAGGGCCTGCTGCCGCACTACCACTCCCCAGCGCCCGCCATCCAGGCCGTCTACCCCGCCGGCCGCCACGCCGCCGCCAAGCTGCGCGCCTTCCTGGACTTCCTGTCAGCGGAACTGAAGGCCGACCCGTGCTGGGAGGTGGCTAATCGAGTACCCCGGAAAGACCCATGATGACTGTGGTCTGCGTTACGTCGGGTACCAAACGGCCAGCGCCCGGTGTCACGGCATGACACCCGTGGTGGCGATGATCCATTGGGTGCCGAGCGGCGCGGTCTTGTTGAGCGATGGCAACTGGAATTGGGCCGCGCCGGGGTTGCCGCCGAACTTGAAGCCTATGACCGCAAAGAGCGCCTGGTTGGCGCCGGCGGAGAGGACCTGACCGTTACAGGCCTCCCAACCATTGGGAATCGACTGGCCAGCCCACAGGACGATCGTACCGATGAACGGTTCCACGATGCTCTCCCAAGATTAAGAATAACGTTCTCCGATTGTTTATCGATCATTTTTATCAACTAAATCAACGTCATACTTTGGCATTTTCTATTTTAAATAGTTATATTGCGTGACTTTCTGTCGTAAGTAATGGCTCTAGCCCAGGCAGCAAGGCGCTGCGGGGAAACAGACCCAGCTATCACCGCCAGCTCCATATGCCGCCGTCACGCCCCCGCCGGCAGCCTGATCTCAAAGGCCACGCCCTGGGGCGTCACCGGTTCGGCGCGCACGTCGCCGCCGTGGGCGCGGGCGATGGCTTGGACAACGGCCAGGCCCAGGCCGGTGCCGCCGCTGATGCGGGCGCGGGATTCATCGGCGCGCCAGAAGGGATCGAAGGCGTGGGTTTCCATGCCCGGGGGCAGGCCAGGGCCCTCATCCACCACGCGCAGGACGACGCTGGCGCCCTCCAGGCCGGTCGTCACCCGGGCCCGGCCGGGGGCGGCGTAGCGGCGGGCGTTCTCCAGCAGGGCCAGCAGGGCCTGGCGCACGCGGGCGCCGTCGGCCGAAACCTGGACGGGCAGCAACTCCGTCTCGATGGCCAGGCCGGCGGCGGCGCAGCTGGGCCCCACCAGCGCCACCACGGCCGCCGCCTCCGCCGCCACGTCCACCTGATCGCGGCGCAGTTCCAGGCGCCCGCTCTGCGCCAGGGTCAGCAGCTTCAGGTCGTCGACGATGCGGGTCAGCAGGTCGACCTGCCCCACCAGTCCACGGAACGCCTCCATATCCGGGGTGAAGACACCGTCGGCGTAGCCTTGCAGGCGGCCCCGCAGGATGGTCAGCGGCGTGCGCAGCTCATGCGCGATGGCGACGTTCCAGGTGCGCATCTCGATGGCGGCGCGCTCCAGCTGCGCGGCCATGGCGTTGAAGTCCTGGACCAGCTGCTTGGTCTCATGAAAGGCGCTGGCGTCCACCTGGGCGCGGGCGGTCAGGTCGCCACCGGCGATGCGCTGGGCCGCCCCCGCCACGGCGTCCAGGGGGGCGATCAGCCGCCGGGCGAAGCGCACGGCGGCGCGGGCGGCCAGGGCCACGCCCAGCATGCCCAGCACCGCCGTGACCGTCCAGTCCATCACACGCTGCCAGATACCCGGCGGATGGTGGAGAACCTCGGGCCACAGGCGGAAGACCACGGTGAAGAAGGTGGTGATGCCCGCGGTCATGAGCACCAGGGCCAAGCCCGTGACCGCCGCCATGGACAGCACCAGCTGGCGGTTCAGGCCCCGGATCCGCCTAAGACTCCGCAGTTCCATGGTCCATCCCCCTGTCAGAGCGGCGGGCCCAGGCGATAGCCCACGCCGCGCACCCCTTCCATGTAACCGCCGGCCCCGGCCGCCTGTAGCTTGCGCCGGATGTTGCTGGCGTGGCTGTCGATGGTGCGTTCCAGCGTGTCTCCTTCCGGCAGGCAGGCGTCGATCAGCTCCGCCCGGGTGAAGGCGCGGGTCGGGGCCCGCATCATGTGGGCCAGGATGCGGAACTCCGTCAGCGTCAGGTCCAGCCGGCCCCGCCCCGCGTCGGTCGTCACCGTGGCCATGTGGGCGGTGAGGTCCAGTTCCAGCGGCCCCAGGCGCAGCAGGGTCTGCCCTTCGGCGGACCGGGTGCGGCGCAGCACGGCCTTGACCCGGGCCACCACTTCCAGCGGGTTGAACGGCTTCACGATATAGTCGTCGGCGCCGATGCGCAGGGCCTGCAGCTTGTCCAGATCCTCGCTCAGCGCCGTCACCATGATGACGGGCGTGTCGCCCCGCCGGCGCAGCTCCGCCAGCACCTCGTACCCGTCCACCTTGGGCATCTTGACGTCCAGGATGACCAGGTCGGGCGGCAGGGCCCGATGCAGGTCCAGCGCCACCTGGCCGTTGATGGCGGTGACGGTGCGCAAGCCCTCCCGCTCCAGATAGCCTTGCAGGATGCTGGCGATCTCGGGCTCGTCCTCGGCGATCAGCACCAGGGAACTCATCGCGTCACCCCCTCACCGCCGTTTCCGGCCGGGTCATTTGATGCCGCCGCCCAGCACCTGGTACAGGGTGACCAGGTTGCTGGCGTCCGTCAGGCGGACCGACACCAGGGTCTGCTGCGCGGAATACAGGGTGCGCTGGGCGTCCAGGGCGTTGAGGTAGCTGTCCGCCCCTTGCGCATAGCGGGCCTGGGACAGGTCGTAGCTGGTCTGGGCGCTGCGGACCGTGGCCTGCTGCGCGTCAAGCTGCTCGGCGATTGTGCCGCGGCGGGCCAGGGCGTCCGCCACCTCCCTGAACGCGGTCTGGATGGTCTTCTCATACGTCGCCACCGCCGCCTGCTGCGTGGCCTTGGCATAGTCCAGGTTGGCCTGGTTGGCGCCATTGTCGAAAATGGGCACCGAGACGGACGGCGTGAAGCTCAGCGACTGCGACCGGGCCTGGAACAGGTTGCCGAAGGCGGAACTGGCGAAGCCGGCCGCCGTCGTCAGGCTGACGGTGGGGAAGAAGGCGGCGCGGGCGGCCCCGATATTGGCGTTGGCCGCCTTGAGGCTGTGTTCCGCCGACAGCACGTCCGGCCGGTTCAGCAGCACCTCGGTGCTCATCCCCGCCGGCAGGGCCGCCAGGGTAAAGGCGCGGCCCTCGATCCCGTCCGGCAGGCGGGCGGGGTCCACCGGCGCACCCGTCAGGATCTCCAGCGCGTTCAGATCCTGCGCCACCTGGGTGGTGTAGCTGGCGACGTTGGCACGGGCGGTCTGATAGACGGTGTCGGCCTCCGCCGCGTCCAGCCGGGTGGCGACACCACTGGTCAGGCGCTTGCGCGTCACCTCCGCCGAGCGCTGGGCGCTTTCCATCGTCGTCTGCGCGATGCGCAGCAGGCTCTTGTCGGCGGCGTAGGTGATGTAGGCGGTGGCGACCTCGGAAATCAGGCTGATGCGGGTGGCCCGCGTCGTCTCCTCCTGCGCCAGGTAGGTTTCCAGTTCGGCCCGCGTCAGGCTGGCGACGCGGCCGAACAGGTCGGCATCGAAGGCGCTGACGCCGATGCCGGCGGACAGCGACTTGGTCTCCCGCCGCGTGCCGCCGGCGCCCGTGCGGCTGTAACCGGCGCTGCCCGTGGCATCCACCGTGGGCAGCCGCGCGGCGTCCTGCACCTGGTACTTGGCCCGGGCGGCCAGCACGTTCTGCACCGCCACCCGCAGGTCCCGGTTGTTGTCCAGCGCCTGGCCGATGACGGCGCGCAGGTCGGCATCGACGAAAAAGTCCTGCCACCCCGTCTCGGCCACCGGCGCGCCCGCCGCCGGCGGGGCATAGGCGCTGCCCTTGGGCCAGGCGGCTGAAACCGGGGCGGACGGCCGCTGGTAGTCGGGGTCCAGCGAGATACAGCCGGTCAGCAGGGCCAGGACCAGCAGGGACGGGGCGCTACGCATGGGTCCGCGCGTCATCACACGCCCTCCGACTGGGTATCTTCCTTGGGCCCGCCACCATGCTTGCCGGCCAGATCGCCGCCGAACAGCTTGCGCACCAAGACGTAGAACAAGGGCACGAAGAAGATGGCCAGCACCGTGGCCGAGACCACGCCGCCCACCACGCCGGTGCCGATGTCGTTCTGGCTGCCGGCACCGGCCCCGGTGGCCAGCGCCAGGGGCACCACGCCGGCGACGAAGGCCAGCGAGGTCATGAGGATGGGGCGCAGGCGCAGGCGCGCGCCCTCGATGGCGGCGCGCACCGTGGGCACGCCCCGCTTCTCCGCCGCCTCCGCGAACTCCACGATCAGGATGGCGTTCTTGGCCGACAGGCCGATGGTGGTCAGCAGGCCCACCTGGAAATAGATGTCGTTGCTGAGGCCGCGCAGGGTGGCCGCCGTGACGGCGCCCAGGACGCCCAGCGGGATGACCAGCAGCACCGACACCGGGATGGACCAGCTTTCGTACAACGCCGCCAGGCAAAGGAAGACCACCAGGATGGACAGGGCGTAGAGCATGGGCGCCTGGCCGCTGGACAACCGCTCCTGATAGGACAGACCGCTCCATGACAGGCTGGTGCCCGGCGGCAACTCACCCACCAACTTTTCCATGGTGTTCATGGCGTCGCCGGAACTGGTGTCGCCCGCCGCCGCACCCTGGATTTCCAGGGCGGCCAGGCCGTTGAACCGTTGCAACTGCGGCGGCCCCATCTCCCAGCGCGCCTTGGCGAAGGCGGTGAAGGGCGCCATGGTGCCGCTGGAGCCCTTGACGTACCAGGCCGCCAGATCTTCCGGCGAGGAGCGATAGGGCGCGTCGGCCTGGACATAGACGCGCTTCACGCGCCCCCGGTCGATGAAGTCGTTGACGTAGTTGGACCCCCACGCCCCGCTCAGGGTACTGGTCACGTCGCCGATGGACAGGCCCAGGGCCGTCGCCTTGGCCTGGTCGATGTCGATCTTCAGCTGCGGCGTGTCATCCAGGCCGTTGGGACGGACGGCCTGCAGGGTCTTATCCTGCGCCGCCAGGCCCAGCAGCTGGTTGCGGGCGGCCATCAGGCCGGCATGGCCCAGCGTGCCGTTGTCCTGCAGCCACATGTCGAAGCCGTTGGACTGGCCCAGGCCCTGGATGGACGGCGGGATGAGGGAGAAGATCTGCGCGTCGCGGACGCTGGACAGGCTCTTGGTCGCGCGGGCGGCGATGGCCTGCGCCTTGTTTTCTGCCCCCGGCCGCAGGCTCCAATCCTTCAGGGCCAGGAAGGCCATGCCGGCGTTCTGACCCGACCCGGCGAAACTGAACCCGGCCACGGTGAACAGCGTCCGCACCGTGTCCTTCTCATTCTCCATGAAATACTTCTCGATGGCGCGGGACACCTGGTCGGTGCGGGCGTAGGTGGCGCCCACCGGCAGGGTGTACTGCACCATGATGCTGCCCTGATCCTCATCGGGCAGGAAGCTGGTCGGCAGGCGGACGAACAGCAGGGCCATGGCGCCGACGATAACGCCATAGGTCAGCATGAAGAGGGCCGGCCGGCCGATGATGCCCCCCAGGCGGCGAGCGTAGCCCTCCTGCCCCCGGTCGAAATTGCGGTTGAACCAGCCGGCCAGGCCCTTGGTATGGCCGTGGCCATTGGGCTTGAGCAAGGTGGCGCACAGTGCCGGCGACAGCACCAGGGCCACCACCACCGACAGGGCCATGGCCGAGACGATGGTGATGGAGAACTGGCGGTAGATCACGCCGACGGAGCCGCCGAAGAAGGCCATGGGCAGGAACACGGCGGACAGCACCATGGCGATGCCCACCAGCGCGCCGGTGATCTCATCCATGGATTTGGCCGTGGCCTCGTACGGGGACAGCTTCTCCTCGCGCATGATGCGCTCGACGTTCTCCACCACGACGATGGCGTCGTCCACCAGCAGGCCGATGGCCAGCACCATGGCGAACAGGGTCAAGGTGTTGATGGAGTAACCGGCCGCCGACAGCACGCCGAAGGTGCCCAGCAGCACCACGGGCACGGCGATGGCCGGCACAAGCACCGCCCGCCAGCTCTGCAGGAAGACGAACATCACGATGACCACCAGGATGATGGCCTCGATCAGGGTCTTGATCACCTCATGGATGGACAGCTTCACGAAAGCGGTGCTGTCGCGGGGATAGGCGATCTTGTAACCGGCGGGGAAGTTGTGGGCCATGGCCTCTACCTTGGCCTTCACGGCCGCGGCGGTCTTCATGGCGTTGGCGCCGGAGGCCAGCTGCAAGGCCATGCCCGAGGCCGGGTGGCCGTTCAGCCGGGTGCTGACGCTGTAATCCTCGTTGCCCAGTTCCACCCGCGCCACATCGCTGAGGTGGACGGTGGCGCCGTCGGTCAGCGTCTTGACGATGATGGCGCGGAACTGGTCCGGCGTCTGCAGCCGGGACATGGCGGTGACGGTGGCGTTCAGTTGCTGGGTGGCGGCGGAAGGCCGGGCGCCGATCTCACCCGCCGTCACCTGTGTGTTCTGCGCCTCGATGGCGGACTCGATGTCAGACGGCATCAGGCCATAGCTGTGCAGCTTGTGCGGGTCCAGCCAGATGCGCATGGCGTACTGCGAGCCGAACACGCGGGTTGCGCCCACGCCGCTGACGCGGCTCAGCGGGTCCTGCAGATTGCTGACCAGGAAGTCGGCCACGTCGGCGCTGGTCGCCTTGTCCGTCTCGTCATAGACGGCGACGACCATCAGGAAATCGGTCTGCGCCTTGGCGACGGTGATGCCCTGCTGCTGCACCTGGGTGGGCAGGCGGCTGGTGGCCTGCGACACCTTGTTCTGCACCTGCACCTGGGCCACGTCGGGGTTGGTGCCCTGCTCGAACGTCACGCTGATGCTGGCGTCGCCGTCGGAGCTGCTGCTGGAACTGAAGTACAGCAGGTGGTCGATGCCGGTCAGCTGCTGTTCCAGCACCTGCACCACGCTGCTTTCCACCGCCTCCGCCGAGGCGCCGGGGTAGGAGGCGCTGATCGAGACGGAGGGTGGGGCGATGTCCGGGTATTGCGAGATCGGCAGGGTGAAGATGGCCAGCACGCCGAACAGCATGATGACGATGGCGATGACCCAGGCGAAGATGGGCCGGTCGATGAAATAGCGTGCGAACATGGCGCCTTACTTCCCGCTGCCCGATGTGGGCGCCTTGGCGGACAGGTCGACCTCCACCGGCGTCACCGCCTGGCCGACCCTGGCCTTCATCGATCCCTCGACGATCAGGCGGTCCCCCTCCTTCAGGCCATCGGTCACCAGCCACTTGTCGCCCACCGTGCGGTCCACCGTCAGCAGGCGCTGCTCCACCTTGTTGTCGGCGGTCACCACCAGGGCGATGGGATCGCTCTTGGGATTGCGCGACACGCCCTGCTGCGGCGCCAGGATGGCGTTGGGCATCACGCCCTGTTCCACCGTCGTGCGCACATACATGCCGGGCAGCAGCATTTCCTGGGGGTTGGGGAACAGGGCGCGCAGGGTCACGGCGCCCGAATCCTGGTCCACCGACACCTCGGCGAACTTCAAGGTGCCGGGCGTGGGATAGGCGCTGCCGTCCTCCAGCTTCAGGGTCGCCTGCGCATCCCCCTTGCCCAGGCCGCCGGACATCAGGCGACGCTTCAGCGCCGTCATTTCCATGCTGGACTGGGTGATGTCGACGTAGATGGGGTCCAGCTGGGTGATGGTGGCCAGGGCCGTCGTCTGGTCCGCCGTCACCAGGGCGCCCTCGGTGATGCTGGACCGGCCGATGCGGCCGCTGATGGGGGCGGTGATGCGGGTATAGTCCAGGTTCACCTTGGCGGCCTTCACCGCCGCCCGGTCAGCGACGATGGTGGCCTGGCCCTGCTGGTAGGCGGCGCGGGCGTCGTCGTAATCCTGGCGGCTGACACCCTCGACCTTCACCAGTTCGGCATACCGCTCGGCCTTGGACTTCAGGCTGATCAGGTTGGCCTCGGCGTTGGCCAGATTGCCCTGGGCCTGCTCATACGCCGCCTCATAGGGCGCGGGGTCGATCTGGTAGAGCAACTGACCGGCCTGGACCAGGGCGCCTTCCTCAAACAGACGCTTCTGGATGATGCCGGCCACCTGCGGCCGGACGTCGGAGACGCGATGCGCGCTGGTGCGGCCCGCCAGCTCGGCCTTCAGCGGCACCGTCTGGGTGTGAAGGACGACGTAGCCCACCTGCGGCGGCGGCGGGGCCGCCACCTCCTGTTTCTTGTCGCACGCCGTCAGGACCAGCAGGCTCAGCAGGGGGGCGCCCACAGGGGCCGAAAAACTCAGTCGCTTCAACATCTCGGTCGTCATCCTGACGGTTACGGCGGCCATAGGTGATAGGTACCCGGCGTCCACGCCACCGGGTGGCGGGGCCAAGATAGCAAAATGGCCAGTAATCCGAGATGGGGTACGCGCGCTTCGTGGAGATTATGTGGAGGGCCGGTCCACACGGCGTGGGCCGGCCCCTTCCGATCCCATTTTCCCAATCACAGGGGGGTATTGGTCAGCACGATGCCGCCGCCACCGTCACGTTGGCCGCCGCCCGCCGGTCCTGGGCCCAGCCCAGCAGGGCCAGCAACAGGCCACCGCCGGCCACGGCGGCACCAGCGAACGCCACGGCCTCATAGCCGTAGCCGCCGTCGATCACCAGGCCACCCAGGAAGGCGCCGCCGGCGTTGCCCAGGTTGAAGGCGCCGATGTTGAGCGAGGCCGCCAGATTGGGCGCGTCGCCCGCCTTTTCCAGCACGCGCATCTGCAGGGGCGGCACGGTGGCGAAGGCGGCCATGCCCCAGACGAACAGGGTGGCGATGGACGCCACCGCGTTGTGCATGGTGACGGAGAACACGGCCAGCACCAGGCCCAGCAGCGCCAGCACGCCCACCAGGGTGGGCATCAGGGCCCTGTCCGCCAGCTTGCCGCCCAGCACGTTGCCCAGCGTCAGGCCCAGGCCGAAGACCAGCAGGGCACTGGTGACGGCGGTGGGTGACAATCCCGCCGCCTGTTCCAGGATGGGGGTGATGTAGGTGAAGACCAGGAACACCCCGCCGAAGCCCAGCACCGTGGTGGCCAGCGCCACCAGCACGGCCGGCCGCTTCAAGACCGCGACCTCCGCCGCCAGGCTGCCCTGCTCAGACGCCGCCACCGGCGGCACCAGCGCCGCCACGGCGACGGCCGCCACCAGGCCCAGGCCGGCCACGGCCCAGAAGGTGGCGCGCCAGCCGAAATGCTGGCCGATCAGGGTGCCCAACGGCACGCCCAGGATGTTGGCCAGGGTCAGGCCGGTGAACATCAGGGCGATGGCGCTGGCCCGCCGCTCCGCCGGCACCAGGCTGGCGGCGACGACGGAACCGATGCCGAAAAAGGACCCGTGGGTGAAGCTAGCAACGATGCGCGCCGCCATCAGCAGGGTATAGCTGCTGGCCAGCGCGGCCAGGACATTGCCCACGATGAACAGGCCCATCAGGCTGATCAGCAGGACTTTCCGCGGCAGCTTGCCCGTGGTCAGGGTCAGGATGGGGGCGCCCACCACCACGCCCAGGGCGTAGCCGGAAATGAGCAGGCCCGCCATGGGGATGGAAACGCCCAGGTCCATCGCCACGTCGGGCAGCAGGCCCATGATGACGAATTCCGTGGTGCCAATGGCGAACGCCGCAGCCGCCAGGGCGAAAAGGGGAAGGGGCATGGCTATCACTCCGCCTCATGCAATCGGCCGCACGGGAAAAATCGCGTCGGCGGCCTATCTGTTTGGTGTCGTCCCCACCCTCGCCCCTTTTGCGTCTGCGAAAAACGGGACGGTCACGGAAACACTCTTCACGTTTTGGAAAGAGTGATTTGGCAACGGCGCCCATTCTTGCCAGCCGCCGCCGGTGCTACATCAAGGGCCATGCACGGCGCCGCATCCGACGCCCTTCCTGATGGAGAAAACATTATGCAGATCGACCTGAAGGGCCAGACGGCCATCGTCACCGGTTCCACCGCCGGCATCGGCTTCGCCATCGCGCTGGGCCTGGCCAAGGCCGGCGCGTCCCTGATCCTGAACGGCCGCAGCCAGGCCACCGTCACCGCCGCCGTGGCCAAGCTGAACGAGCTGGTGCCCGGCGCCGACGCGCGCGGCGTGGCCGCCGACGTCAGCACGGCGGAGGGGGCCGCCGCCCTGCTGGAGGCGGTGCCCCAGGCCGACATCCTGGTGAACAACGCCGGCATCTTCGAACCCAAGGACTTCTTCGAGACGCCGGATGAGGACTGGACCCGCATGTTCGAGGTCAACGTCCTGTCGGGCGTGCGCCTGTCCCGCGCTTACCTCAAGGGCATGCTGGAACGCAACCAGGGCCGCGTCATCTTCATCTCCTCCGAATCCGGGCTGAACATCCCGGTGGAGATGATCCACTATGGTTTCAGCAAGACCGCCCAGTTGGCGGTGTCGCGCGGCCTGGCCAAGCTGACGCGCGGCAGCAAGGTCACCGTCAACGCCGTCCTGCCCGGCCCCACCCTGTCGGAAGGGGTCGAGGCCATGCTGAAGGATCAGGTGGCCAAGACCGGCAAGTCGATCGAGGAGGTCGGCGCCGACTTCGTCCGTGCCTTCCGCCCCACCTCGCTGATCCAGCGGACGGCAACGGTGGAGGAGGTGGCGAACATGGTGGTATACGCCTGCTCCCCCTTCGCCTCCGCCACCAACGGCGCCGCCTTGCGCGTCGATGGCGGCGTGGTCGACTTCATCGCCTGATCGGGAAAGGGCCATCCTTCATGCGGCGTCTCGTTTGCCTCGCCCTGACGGCCGTTCTGGCCGCCAGCCCCGCCGCCGTCACCACAGCGACGGCAAGCACCATCGCCCCGGCGACAACGGAGCCCATCGGCATCGCGCTGGAGGGATGGCCCTATCCCTTCCCCGTCAGTTATTTCGAGTTCGTGGTGGAGGGGCAGACCCTGCGCCAGGCCTATATGGACGTGGCGCCCACCGGCAAACCGAATGGCCGGGTGGCGCTGCTGTTCCACGGCCGCAACTTCCCCGCCAGCTATTGGGACACGGTCATCCGCGCCTTCGCCGCGGACGGCTATCGCGTCATCGCCACCGATCAGATCGGCTTCGGCAAATCGTCCAAGCCCGACCTGCCCTACAGCTTCGATTTCTTCGCCGCCAATACGGCGGCCTTGCTGGACAGCCTGGGGATCCGCCAAATGGATCTGGTGGGCCATTCCATTGGCGGCATGCTGGCCGCCCGCTTCACCCGCACCTATCCAGAGCGGGTGCGCCGCCTGGTGTTGGAGGCGCCGGTGGGGCTGGAGGATTACCGCATGACCGTGCCGCCGGTCAGCGACACCTTCCTCTATGACCGCGAATACGCCCTGTCGGCCGACGCCTACCGCGCCTTCCTGAAGAACACCTATTCCCTGTCCGTGCCGGTGGCGGAGATCGAGCCCTTCGTCGCCCTGCGCGAACGGCTGAAGGCCAGCGGCGAGTATCCGCGCTGGGTGAAGTCCTTCATCAAGTCCTATCAGATGATCCACGACCAGCCGGTGGTGCATGAATACCCGCTGATCGCCACCCCCACCCTGTTCATCATGGGGTCGGCCGACCACAACGCGCCGGGCAAGCCCTACACCACCAAGGAATTGGGCGCCGGCATGGGCCGCAACGCCGACAACGCCAAGACCATCGCGGCGACCATGCCCAACGCCCAGGTGGTGGTGTTCGACGGCGTCGGCCACCTGGTCCACCTGGAACGGCCGGCCGCGTTCAACAAGACGGCGCTGGAGTTTTTGGACCAATAGTCCCGGACCCGTAATTCCTGGGCCGCCGGGGATCACAGGTCGTCGTAGAGCGTGCCCTCTTCCAGGGCGCGCGGCGCTGGACGTGCCGGCGCCTCCTGCCGGGCGCCGCCAGCCCGCGCCGCCGCCGCGTCCGCCCGCACGGCGGCCAGGGGACGGTCGTCCACCATCACGTCCTCATCGGTGTCCGGGCCGGGATCGCTCTCCGGCTTCAAGCCGGCATTGCGCAGCCATTCCCCGCACCAGTCGGTGGACAGGGTGGTGGGGAAGACGCCGGCCGGCGCCCGGTCGGTCACCACCGGCGGATAGCGCCGGCACTGCCCCTTGGGGCCCCGCTCCCGCACGCCGCCGCCCAACCAATGGCGGCAGGTATAGCAAATCTCGGAACGGCGGACGGCCATGGGACCAGGCTTTCGGCTGCGGACCTTGTTGCCACCGTTATAACATGGCCACAGCCGCCAATGGGAAGGGTGGACGACCTCCGCCCTCCCCGCCCCATCACGGCACAAACGGATCGATGGGCTGGATGGTGCCGTCGGCGTTGAAGTGCATCTCCGTCACCTTGACGTTGCGCAGGTGGTTTTTGCCGCTCAGCTGGTTGTCGGCGTAGAACAGCCAGGTCTTGCCGCCCCAATCCACGATGGAATGATGGGTGGTCCAGCCCTGCACCGGCAGCAGGAAATGGCCCCGGTACTTGAACGGGCCATAGGGGTTGTCGCCGGTGGCGTAGGCCAGGAAGTGGGTGTCGCCGGTGGAATAGGTGAAGTAGTAGGTGCCGCCGCGCTTGTACATCCACGACGCCTCGAAGAAGCGCCGCTCATGATCGCCGCCCAGCAGGGGCTTGCCGTCCTCCCCAGGATGACGACATCGCGCGGTTTTTCCGCGAAGGTCTTCATGTCGGGGGACAGCTTGGCGACCTTGGGCGCAAGCGCCGGCTTGTCATCCTGCTTCAGGTCGGTGTCGCCGATGGCGGCGTCGTAATGGCCCGTGGCCCACTTCTGCAGCTGGCCGCCCCAGATGCCGCCGAAATACAGGTAGCAGCTGCCATCGGCGTCGGTGAACACGGCGGGATCGATGGAGAAGCTGCCGGGAATGGGCGTCGGCTCCGCCTTGAAGGGGCCCATGGGCTTGTCGCCGGTAGCGACGCCGATGTGGAACACCCCCTGCTTATCCTTGGCGGGGAAGTAGAGGTAATAGGTGCCGTTCTTGTAGGCCGCGTCGGGCGCCCACATGAATTCCTTGGCCCAGGGCACCTGCTCCACCGACAGCGCCACGCCGCCGATGGTCACCGGCCCGCCGATCCGGTCCATGGACAGGACGCGGTAATCGCGCATGGCGTACTGGCTGCCCAGATCGTCGTCGGGGATGCCGGCATCGATGTCGTGGCTGGGGTAGACGTAGATCTTGCCATCGAAGACATGCGCCGAGGGATCGGCCGTGAAAATCTCCGTCACCAGGGGCTGGGACAGGAAATGCTTGCCGTTCAGGGCGACTGGATTCTGGGTCACCGGATTCTGGACGGCCGATTGGGCCGCGGCATCGGCCGGCTTGTCCTGGGCCAGGGCGAAGGGGGCGGCACACAGCACACCGAAGGCGGGCAAGGTGAGACCGAGCAAGCGACGCATTGATCCTCCCGATATTCTTATGCTTGGCTTTATGGCGGCACGTTACCGCTAACATTGGCGGTTTACAAGGACATCCCCCGGTTGATCCCAGGGGTGGCGGGCAGGAAGGCGTGGACGGTTTAGCAGCGCAGGCTGTGTGATTTCCGTTCCATTCAACGCCAATATGCGGGGGCCGCGCTTGAAGGGCGGGCCCAGGCTCACTAGTCTTTGGTTTTCCCCCCGCGGGCCATCGCGGCCCGCTGGGGCGGCGCCCCGACCCCTGGTGATATGGAAGACAGCCTTGGACATACGTGACGGTTTTATCGGAACGATCGGCCACACCCCCCTGATCCGGCTGGAAGCGGCCTCCAAGGCGACAGGCTGTGACATCCTGGGCAAGGCGGAGTTCCTGAACCCCGGCGGCTCGGTCAAGGATCGCGCGGCCCTGGCCATCATCCAGGACGCCATCCAGCGCGGCGCGCTGAAGCCGGGCGGCACCATCGTGGAAGGGACGGCCGGCAACACCGGCATCGGCCTGGCGCTGGTGGGCAACGCCTGGGGCTTCAAGACCGTGATCGTCATGCCCGAGACGCAGAGCCAGGAAAAGAAGGACATGCTGCGCCTGATCGGCGCCGACCTGCGCCTGGTGCCGGCGGTGCCGTACAAGGACCCGGGCAACTACGTCCATGTCAGCCGCCGCATCGCGGAGGAGCTGGCCGCGACGGAACCCAACGGCGCCATCTGGGCCAACCAGTTCGACAACCTGGCCAACCGCGAGGGCCATCGCGCCACCACCGGCGTGGAGATTTGGGAGCAGACGGACGGTAAGGTCGACGCCTTCACCTGCGCCGTGGGCACCGGCGGCACCCTGGCCGGCGTGGCGCTGGCGCTGAAGGACCGCAACCCCAACGTCCGCATCGTCATGGCCGACCCCATGGGCAGCGCCCTCTACAACTGGAAGAAGACCGGGGACCTGGTGTCCACCGGCACCTCCATCACCGAGGGCATCGGCCAGGCCCGCGTCACCGCCAACCTGGCGGACGCGCCCATTGACGACGCGGTGCAGATCCCCGATGAGGAAGCCCTGCCCCTGATCTTCGACCTGGTGAAGACCCAGGGCCTGGTGCTGGGCGGATCCAGCGGGATCAACGTCGCCGCCGCCATCCGCGTGGCCCGCGACCTGGGCCCCGGCCATACAGTGGTGACCATCCTGTGCGACTTCGGCACCCGCTATCAGTCCAAGCTGTTCAACCCCGACTTCCTGAAGGAACGGAACCTGCCCGTTCCCGGTTGGCTGTAACAAAAGGAGGCCTGGCCCCGTGACCCAGAGCGCGCTCGTCACCACCGACTGGCTGGCCCAGCACCTGAATGACGCGGACATCCGCGTCGTCGACGCCAGCTATCACATGCCCGCCGTGCCGCGTGAGGCCAAGGGCGAGTTCGCGGCCCAGCATATCCCCGGCGCCGTCTTCTTCGACATTGACGGCATCGCCGACAAGACCATCCCCCTGCCCCACATGCTGCCCACGGCGGAAACATTCGCCCAAGCGGTGACGGACCTGGGGATCGGCCGCGACAGCACCGTCATCGTCTACGACGTCTATGACCTGTTCAGCGCCGCCCGGGTGTGGTGGACCTTCCGCGTGTTCGGCCATGACAAGGTCTATGTCCTGGACGGCGGCCTGCCCAAATGGTTGGCGGAGGGGCGGCCGGTGGAGGCCGGCCCCGCCACGCCGAAGCCGGCGGGGGAGCCGATCGCCGCGCACCTGAACCCCGCCCTGGTGCGCAACGCCGATGCCGTGCTGGCCAACATCGACCGCAAGGTGGAGCAGGTGGTGGACGCCCGCTCGCAAGGCCGGTTCGAGGCGACGGCGCCGGAGCCGCGCGCCGGCCTGCGCGGCGGCCACATCCCGGGCAGCCGCAACGTCCCCTTCAATGAACTGATCGCCGGCGGCCGCCTGAAGCCGGCGGATGAGCTGGCCGCCCGCTTCCAGGATGCCGGCGTGGACGTCAATCGCCCGCTGGTCACCAGCTGCGGCAGCGGCCTGACCGCCGCCATCCTGGCGCTGGCGCTTTATGAGATCGGGCAACCGGACGTCGCCCTCTACGACGGGTCCTGGACGGAATGGGGCGGGCGCGCGGATCTGCCCGTCGCCACCGGCCCCGCCTGAGGCCGCGCATGGAACGGGAAGCCGGCGTGCCGGCGGGCAAGCTGCCCGTCACCATCACCTATCTGGAAATGGCGGAGCCACCCGCCGGGCCGGCGGGTACGCGGCCCGCTGGCGTGGACGGGCCGGCGCACGCCGTCAACTGCCCACCGGCTTATTACCGCTTCCTCTACGACACGGTGGGGGAGCCCTGGCTGTGGGAATATCGCCGCCGCATGGCGCCGGAACGCTTGGCCGAAATCCTGGCCGACCCGGCGGTGGAGGTGCATGTCGTCTCCATCCAGGGCGTGCCCGCCGGGTATATCGAGCTGGACGCGGACAAGCTGGCGACCGACGGCACGATGGACGTGGCCTATTTCGGCCTTATGCCCTGGGCCATTGGCCGGGGCATCGGGCCCTGGCTGCTGGACTGGGGTGTCCGCCGCGCCTGGGTCAAGCCGGGGGTACGGCGGCTGACGGTCAACACCTGCACCTTCGACCACCCCTCGGCGCTGGGCCTGTACCGGCGCGTGGGCTTCCGCCCCATCCGCACCGAGGACAAGCTGGTGGACGATCCGCGCCTGACCGGCTTGCTGCCCCTGTCGGCCGCCCCCCAAATACCCTTGGCCCGGCGTCCCTGAACTGCCGCGATATGCCGCACGTCAGCGGCGCAGGGTTGATGGAAACCCTGTCGTTACACCCCGTATCGGAAACCGCTACGGGGCTGAGCGAAAATGGAGATCGGGGAGATGGGCGGGGTGCCGCCCGGCAAGCTGCCAGTCGTGATCACCTTCATGGAAATGGCCAAGCCGCCGGAGACACCGCCCCGCCCCGCCCCCGATATCGCGCAGGGTCCGGTCTTGGCCCGGAACTGCACGTTGGCCTATTATCGTTTCCTGTACGATACGATCGGCGAACGATGGCTGTGGTCGTTGCGGCGCAGCATGGACCAGGATGAGTTGTCCCGCATGCTGGCCGACCCGCAGGTGGAGGTGCACGTGATCCATGTCGACGGCATGCCCGCCGGTTTTGTGGAGTTGGACTGGCGCCTGCTGCCGGCCGACGGCACGGTGGCCATCGACTATCTGGGCCTGATGCCCTGGGCCATCGGCAGGGGCCTGGGTTCCTGGCTGCTGGACTGGGCGGTTCATCAGGTGTGGCAACGGCCTCGCGTTCGCCGCCTGACCATCAACACCTGCAGTTTCGACCATCCGGCGGCCCTGCCCCTGTACTTGCGCACCGGCTTCCGCCGCCTGCGGCAGGAGCGCAAATTCGTCGACGACCCCCGGTGGACCGGCGCCCTGCCCCCCACCGCCGGGCCCCACATTCCGCTGGCCCAGCCGCCCAGCGCATCTGCGCCCCCGGCGGACACCCCGACGCCGTCAACCGCCACGCCGGCACGCCCCCCTATCGCCTTTCGCCCCCTGGCCCCTCGTCCCCCGGTCTCCCGTTCATGACGGTGATGGCGACCTTACGCGCGCCGGAACTGCGTCTGGCGTTCCGGGTCACGGTCGCCGGCGTGGCGGCGTTGGCCATGGCGCGCCTGGTCAACCTGCCCCAGAGCTATTGGGCGGTGATCACCGCCATCATGGTCATGCAGACCAGCATCGGCGGCTCGCTGAAGGCGGCGCTGGATCGCTTCGCCGGCACCTTGGCAGGGGCGGCCTGGGGCGCCCTGGTCGCCTCCGTCGGGCTGCGCGATTCCCCGCTTCACCTGTGCCTGACGCTGGCCGTGGCGCTGGCGCCGCTGGCCTGGCTGGCGGCACGCCACCCGGTGTTCAAGCTGGCCCCCGTCACCGCGACCATCGTGCTGCTGACCTCCGCCAGCAGCACGGAATCGTCCCTGGCGCTGGCGATGGACCGGGTGTTCGAAATCGTGATCGGCAACATCGTCGGCCTGGCCGTCGCCCTGTTCGTGCTGCCCTCGCGGGCCTACGGGACGGTGCTGACCACCGCCGCGCGGGTCGCCGACCTGTGCGCCGACATGCTGGACGCGCTGCTGGATCCGGCGCTGCCGGACGAGGTTCGCCAGGGCCTGTCCAAGCGCCATGCGCAGCTCTGGGCGGCCCTGCGTCCCCTGGACACGGCGGTGGAGGAGGCACAGCGCGAGCGCCGTACCTGGCTGGGCGACCAACGCGACCCGGCCCCCCTGGTCCGCACCCTGACCCGGGTGCGTCATGACCTGGTGATGGTCGGCCGCGCCACCGCCGACCGCGCCGCGTCCGACGGGGCGGCGGCCCGGCGGCTGGAGGGCCCCCAGGGGGATCTACGGCGCCAAGGGGTGCTGTTCCTGCGCCATGCCGCCACCGCCCTGCGCGCGCAAGGCCAGGCGTCCCCAACCCAGGCGCCCGATATCGAACCCGTGCAGGCGGCGGCCCGCGCCTACCTGGATACGGTGCAGACGCTGCGGGCGGAGGGCGTGCTGAGGGAGTTGCCCCGTGGCGTCACGGGGCAGATTTACACCCTGTCTTTCGCCCTGGAGCAACTGACCCAGGACCTGACGGACCTGCATGCGCGCACGGCGGAAATGATCCCGCCGCCCCGGCACGGACAAGGCATCGCCACGGATCGGAAAGCCGATGCGGCGGCGGTTCAACCCACAGCGGTTCCCCCGACGGCGGAACCCCCGTCAGCGTAAGGGGTGAGCCCTTAGTGGGCGGTGTCGGCCACCTGCTCCGCCGGCAGGGTGGCGAAGTCGCGGGCCACGACCTTCAGGTCGCGGATGGTGCGGTCATAGCTGCTGGCAATGGCGGCGCGGCCATCGGGCGTCCAGGCGATGACACTGTTGGCGCTGAGATTGTCCAGGCAGGCCAGACGGGCCTGGGCGGCCTTGCCATAGGCGCGAACCTCAGCCGTGGCGGCGCTGACATCGGCCGGGGTGGCCGTGGCGGACAGGTGGTTGACCGGGGCGACGGGGGGCTTGCCGCAGGCGCGCTCGACACCCAGCGACTGCGCCATGGCGGGCGCCGCGGCGGTGACCAGGCCGCCCAGGATCAGGGCGGCGAAAACGCGGGAAACAGAAGCCATAATCATCTCCGATGGCGAAAGGTGGTGCCCTTGACGGTCGCGCCCTCCCCCGCGGATTGATTGGCGAAACAGCGATTTCGCATACGCACATATTTATTGTGCGTTGCGGCAAAGTTACTGCCGCCAGGTTGGGCCGTCAACCATCGCGCCCCACCGTGATAACGCTATCAACGATGACGGGCGTGGCCGCAACATGTTGTCGAAAAAGACGATTGTGCTTCCGACCTTCCGCCATGCAATTTCCACATTCAGACCATGCGCCAAACGCGCCGAAGGCGGCCGGTTTCCCGGCCGCCTTCGTAAGGGGCGTGTTGGACAGGTCTTGGGCTCAGTCGCCGGAGGGCGGGGGAGCCATGGCCGGGCTGTTGGTCCGCGCGGCGGCATCGCCATTGGCGGCGACCTGGGCCAAGCAGGCGCCACGCGCCTTGGCCTTGGCGGCGTAGTGGTTGACCTGGGCGACGAAAGCGTCGCCGTCGATGGCGGCGGGCGGCGCGTCCAGCCGCTTCAGGGACAACACGGGGGCGGAACCGCAAGCGCCGGAGGATCTGGCACCCACGTCCGCCGCGGGGGCAGCACCGGCCATGGCAAGGGTAAGGGCGGCGGAAAAGGCGCAGGCGCCAAAGCGGGTTTTGCCAAAACGGGGTTTAAGCGTCATGGGTCGTCTCCTTCAAGAACGGGCGGCGCCACCCGCCCCCCTCGATGGGGCCGCCAAGCATATTTATGATCGCATCTTCCCCAATAACGCTGCGCCTGAGGCGGGCGCAGGATCAACGGCGCGGAGGGTAAAGGCGCCGGCGCCAAGGCAATAGGGCCGCCGGTTCAAATGGGAGAGGCCGCCACCGTCAATAAGCCAGCCGCATAGCTGCCATGCGTTGTCACGCCAATGCCACGGGCTGGCCGGGAGGGGGCATCCGGGTACCCTTCCCCCGAGAAGGCAGAGCCATTCCAACGTGATGGCGGCAAACAACAAGGGGGCGATGACAGATGGGCAAACGGCATTTCGGCTGGACGTTGGCCTTGGGCGCGGGCGTGGGGGCCTTGCTGGCGTCCGGAACAGCGGCCTGGGCGGGCGACCGGGAACAGGCGCAGGCCACGGTGGACACCCGCGCGGCGGTGGAACAGCCCAAGATCATCGCCTGGCGCCGTGACATCCATGAGCACCCCGAACTGGGCAACCAGGAGACGCGCACGGCGGCCCTGGTGGCCAAGCACCTGAAAAGCCTGGGGCTGGAGGTGCGCACCGGCGTGGCCAAGACCGGCGTGGTCGCCGTGCTGAAGGGCGGCAAGCCTGGCCCGGTGGTGGCGCTGCGCGCGGACATGGACGCCCTGCCGGTGACGGAGCAGGTGGACCTTCCCTTCGCCTCCAAGGTGAAGACTCAATACGAGGGGCATGAGGTGGGCGTGATGCACGCCTGCGGCCACGACACCCACGTCGCCATGCTGATGGGCGTGGCCGAGGTGCTGGCCGGCATGAAGGACCAACTGCCCGGCACGGTGAAGTTCATCTTCCAGCCGGCGGAGGAGGGCCTGGCCAAGGGCGAGGTCGGCGGCGCGGAACAGATGCTGAAGGAAGGCGCGTTCGAGAACCCCAAGCCGGACGCCGTGTTCGGCGTGCACGTCATCTCCACCCTGCATGCCGGCGACGTGGGCTACCGCCCCGGCCCCTTCATGGCGGCGGCGGATGAGTTCATCATCACCGTTCATGGCCGGCAGAGCCATGGCGCCCTGCCCTGGACCGGCGTCGACCCCATCGTCACCGCCTCGCAGATCGTGCTGGGCCTGCAAACCATCGAAAGCCGGCAGATGGAAGTGATCAAGGAGCCGTCGATCCTGAGCGTCGGCAGCATCCACGGCGGCAACCGCAACAACATCATTCCCGACACGGTCACCCTGAACGGCACCATCCGCACCTTTGACGAAGGCATGCGTGCCGACATCGACAAGCGCCTGCGGCGCACCGTGGCCGGCATCGCCGAGTCCGCCGGCGCCACCGCCGACGTGGACGTCATCAAGGGCTATCCCGTCACTATCAACAACCCGGAACTGACGGCCAAGATCGTCCCCACCCTGCAGCGGGTGGCAGGCAAGGACCATGTGAAGCTGATCGACAAGGTCACCCCGTCGGAAGACTTCTCCTTCTATGAACAGCAGGTGCCGGGCGTGTACCTGTTCGTGGGCATCACCCCGCCGGACACCGACCTGTCCAAGGCCGCCTCCAACCACTCGCCCAAGTTCTTCGTAGACGAGTCCGGCCTGATCGTGGGCGCCCGCACCCTGGCCCACCTGACCGTGGATTATCTGTACGGGCTGTAACGCAACGGAGGCATGACGGGGCGCGGCGGCGCGGCCGCTTCCCTGCGACCCGGGGGCAGTGCCAAGATGGCCGTCCCCTTTCCGTTTATGACTTGGCCTCCATGTCCAGCGACACAAAGAAATCCGGCGACACGACAAGCCCCGCCACCCTGCTGGTCCATGCCGGCCGCAACCCGCTGGACAATTACGGCGTGGTCAACGTGCCGCCCTATCGCGCGTCCACCATCCTGTTCTCCTGCCTGGATGAGCTGGAGGGGCACGATCCCGAGCATCGCGCCCCGCGCTATGGCCGCCGCTCCACCCCCAGCAGCCTGGCCTTCGAGGACGCGGTGGCGGCGCTGGAGGGTGGGCACCGCGCCGTGGTGGCCAGTTCCGGCCTGGCCGCCGTCACCACCGCCCTGCTGGCCTATGCCAAGGCCGGGGGCCACCTGCTGGTGGCCGACACCGTTTACGGCCCGTCGCGGGATTTCTGCGATACGGTGCTGACGCGCCTGGGCGTGGTCGTGGAGTATGTCGATCCGCTGATCGGCGCCGACATCGCGCACAAGCTGCGTCCCGAAACCACGGCCATCCTGCTGGAATCCCCCGGATCCCTCACCTTCGAGGTGCAGGACATCCCGGCCATATCCCGGGCCGCCCATGACCGGGGCGTGGCCGTGCTGGTGGACAGCACCTGGTCCGCGGGCATTTGCAGCAAGCCGCTGGCCTTGGGCGCCGACGTCGTCATCCACGCCGCCACCAAGTATTTCGTGGGCCATGCCGATGCCACGGTCGGCGTCATCGTCGGCACGCGCGAGGCGTGGCAGCGGGTGAAGCACACCGCCCTGCAACTGGGCCAGAACGTGGGCGGCGACGACCTGTATCTGGCCATGCGCGGCATGCGCACCCTGGCCGCCCGCATGGCCCGCCACCAGGAGACGGCGCTGGCCATCGCCCGCTGGCTGAAAGGGCGGGAGGAGGTGCAGCGCGTGCTGCATCCCGCCTTCCCCGACTGCCCCGGCCATGACATCTGGCGCCGGGATTTCACCGGGTCCAGCGGGCTGTTCACGGTGGAACTGAAAAAGCAGCCGCGCGCCGCCGTGGCCGCCCTGGTGGACGGCATGTCCCACTTCGGCATCGGCTTCAGCTGGGGCGGCTTCGAGTCCCTGATCTTGCCGACCGACCCGCGCAAGATCCGCACGGCCACGCCGTGGACCGGCACCGGCACGCTGATCCGCCTGCATGCCGGGCTGGAGGATGCCGACGACCTGATCCGCGACCTGGAGCGTGGACTGAACCGCATGACGGGAGCCGCCGCATGACCACAGCGATCAGCTATCCCCTACCCCCGGGGCCCCTGCCCCCATCGGTGGTCGAGGCGACGGTGGCCGCCATCCGCTTCGACGCCAACGGCCTGGTGCCGGCCATCGCCCAGCAGCATGACACGGGCGAGGTGCTGATGATGGCCTGGATGAACGCCCAATCCGTGGCGGAGAGCCTGACCACCGGCCGCGCCTGCTACTGGTCGCGGTCCCGCCAGTCCTTCTGGCGCAAGGGCGACACCTCGGGCCAGGTGCAGCACCTGCGGGAGCTGCGGGTGGATTGCGACGGCGACACCCTGCTGCTGCTGGTGGACCAGGTGGGCGTGGCCTGCCACACCGGCCGCCGGTCCTGCTTCTATCGGGCGGCCACGCCGGACGGCCTGTCGACAATCGCCGAGGTGATCACCGATCCCCTGGCCCTGTATCCGGCGCAGGGCCATGGCCACCCCACGCCCTAGCTAAAAGATCAACACTCCTTATCCGTTTGAAGTATTGTCGTCGATTGACGGCCTCTGTTTGGCCGCCAATGATTGGCAGTGGAAACCGGGCCGGTTTTTGGGTGGAGCCGACGGTTCCCCGTGGGGGAAGACGGGTATGACTGGCGCTGTTCAGGGGGCTGGTGGCGGACGGGGACTGGCATCCCCTCGCTCCAGGGGCGTGGCACCGGCCACCACCCTGTTCATGGCCCCCACCACGCCGTCGCAGCATGCGGCGGCCTTCCTGGTCGGTCTGGCCCTGCTGGGCTTGTTCCTGGTCGGGGCCATGGGGGCGAAAACGCCGGTTGGCAACATACCCGGCCTGCTGCCCGCCTATGCCGTCATCATCCTGGTCACCGACCTGCTGACGGCCTTCCTGATCGCCAGCCAGTTCCTGCTGTCGGGACAACGCCCCCTGCTGTGGCTGGTCGGCGGCTATGCCTATTCCGGCCTCATGGCCGTGCTGCAGGTGGCGGCGCTGCCCGGCGCCTTCGCCCCCCTGGACCCCGATGGGGCGCTGTCGCAATCAGCCCTGTGGTTGTACATGGCGTGGCACACCGCCTTCCCCATGGCGGTGCTGGGCTTCGCCTATGGGCAACGGCGGGAGCCGGTGCCGGTCGCGGTCGACTCCCGGCGGCTCTTGGTTCAGGGCGTGGGGATAGGCGCATTGGTGACGGCGGCCTTGACCATGGTCGCCGTGCTCATGTCCATCGACCGCTGGCTGCCGCATGTCACTCTGGTCAACACCTACAACAACGACGTGGCGGTCAAGGCCGTCTACCTGGTGATGCTGCTGATCAACTTCTGCACCCCGGCTGTCCTGGCCTCGGTGACGAAGGTGCGGACGGTGGGCCATCTGGGGCTGTTGATCTCCACCGTCGCGCTGGCGATGGACACGCTGTTGAACGGGCTGGGGCTGGCGCGCTTCACCCTGGGCTGGTTCCTGGCGCGCGCCGACGGCGCCGTGGCGTCCAGCGTCGTGCTGGTGCTGCTGTTGGCGGAGATGGTCAGCCTGTATCGGCGCGTGCATGTGATGAACGGGCAGCTGAACGCCCAGCGGGAACGGCTGCTGACCCTGACCGGCGACCTGGACCGGGCCCGGCGGACGGCGGAGGAGGCCCGCCAGGTGGCGGAGCAGGCCAACGCCGCCAAGTCGGATTTCCTGGCCAACATGAGCCACGAGATCCGCACGCCCATGAACGGCATCACCGGCATGGCGCAGATCCTGCTGGACACGCCCCTGACGACGCAACAGCGCGGCTATGCCGAGATCATCCGCGACAACGCCGACGCCCTGCTGGGCGTCATCAACGATATCCTCGACATCTCCAAGCTGGAGGCCGGCAAGGTCACGCTGGAACGCATCCAGTTCAACCTGGATGAATTGGTGGACGGCGTGCTGGCCATCCTGGGTCCGCGCGCGCGGGACAAGGGGCTGGAGATCGGCGCCCTGGTGCATGACGACGCGTCCGGCATGTGGTGGGGCGACCCCACGCGGGTGCGCCAGGTGCTGTTGAACCTGGTGGGCAACGCCATAAAATTCACCGCCAAGGGCGCGGTATCGGTGGACATCACCCTGCTGGGCGATGGTCCCGCCCAGCCACAACAGTCGCGGCGGCTGCGCGTCAAGGTGCAGGACACAGGCATCGGCATCGACCCCGCCCAGGCCGGCAAGCTGTTCCAGATGTTCGAGCAGGCCGACAGCTCCATCACCCGCCGGTTCGGCGGGACCGGCCTGGGCCTGGCCATCAGCCGCCAGTTGGTGGAGCTGATGGATGGCAGCATCGGTGTGGAGAGCACACCCGGCGAGGGCGCCACCTTCTGGTTCGACGTGCCGCTGGAACGGGGCGTGGCACCCAACCGCACGGCGCAACCCCTGGGTGATCGCCTGCGCGGCCGCCACGCGCTGGTGGTGGATGACACCCCCGTCAACCGCCTGATCCTGGTGCATCACCTCATGACCTGCGGCATGACGGTGGACGAGGCGCCAGGCGGCATCCAAGCCCGCAACCAGTTGCTGTGGATCCTGGCCGTGCAGGACGGAAGCCTGACCGGGGCCTGCGCGGAGGGAAGCCGGGCCGTCCTGCCCGACGTCATCCTGATCGACCATCACATGCCGGACCTGGACGGCCCCGGCCTGGCCGCCTGGATCAGGGCGGAGCCACGGCTGGCCGGGGTCCGCCTGCTGCTGGCCAGTTCGCTGGAGACACCGGCGGCGGCCGGAGACAAGTTGTTCGACGCCGTGGTGCCCAAGCCCATACGCCGGCCCCAGCTGCTGGAGGCCCTGGGCCAGGCGTGCGGGCTGCTCATGGAGCCGGAGCCGGCGGCGGCGCCAACCGCCCCTCCCCCGCCCGAGGCCGCCCAGGGGCGCATCCTGGTGGCGGAGGATAACGTCACCAACCAGACCATCGCGTCGGTGCTGCTGGAAAAGGCGGGCTACCAGGTGCAGATCGCGGAAAACGGCGAACAGGCCGTGCGCGCCTGCCTGCAGACCCGGTTCGACCTGGTGCTGATGGATGTGCAGATGCCGATCATGGATGGCATCGAGGCGACGCGCCGCATCCGCGCCGCGGACCACCGCACGCCGCTGATGCCCATCATCGCCATGACCGCCAACGCCATGACCGGCATGCGGGAGGACTACCTGGCGGCCGGCATGGACGACTATGTCTCCAAGCCGTTCAAGACCGACCACCTGCTGGGCATGGTGGCGCGCTGGCTGGCGGAGCGGGCCCCCCAGCCCGCCGAACCGGAGGAGGACACCCTGCTGCTGGAACCGCGGGTGCTGGCCCGGCTGGAGCGGACCCTGCCCCCCAAGAGTTCCGCGTCCTGGTGGATGGCATCATCAACCGTGGCCGGAGCCGCCTGGAAACCGTGCTGGATCTGGCGGCGGCGGATGCGCCGGCGGCGCTGCGCGACGCCACGCGCGACTTGGTGGCCATGGCCGACAGTTGTGGCCTGGTGAAGCTGGCCCGCGAGGCGCGGCGGCTGGGTGACAGCCTGGCCGGCACCGACGCCGGATCGGAGATGGCGGCCCGGTTGCCACCGCTGGCGGAGATGGGCCATCGCTCCTGGGACGCCCTGCGCCAACGCTTTCTGGGGGAACCGGTATCCTGACGATCCGCATCCCGTAAATAATGAGGGCCGCCCCAAGCGGAGCGGCCCTCTTGAGCGCGGAACGGACCGGACGGTTCAGAAGCGGAACTTGCTCACGAACCGGGCATCGTACCCGATGTAGCCATGGCGGCTTTCGCCCCCCAGTTCCAAGGCGATGTCGGAGTAGCGGTTGCCGCCCTGCACGGTCAACCGGGCGATGGGGCCGCCCCCGACCATGGACTGGGGCACCAGGGTGAAGCTGGAGCCGCCGGCGAAGCTGGCGGTGGTGTCGCCCGGACCGTCGCCGAACACCTGCTTCCAGCCCACGGTCAGCGCCGGCCTCCATTGGAAATCGCCGCCAAGCTGGGTGCCGAAGGTCAGCGCCGCCTCGGCGTTGCCCTGCTGGCCCGTGCGCTCCGCGATATTCAGGTTGAAGGCGTCGGTCCCGCCGCTTTCCTGGTGGGCGCCATCGGACAGGACGAAATAGTCCAGCGAGGCCGTGGGCCGGACGAACATGAAGCCCAGTGACTGCTCATACCCCAGGCCGACATGGGCATCGCCCATGTAACCGGTCCAGTGCGCGCTGGCGTCACGCTCGAACGAGGCGCTGTTGTCGTCCGTGCCGGTGAAGACGCGCGTGCTGGAGAAGCGGATATAACCGGCGTTCACGCTGGCGTTGGCCATCAGCCCGCCGTAGCGGTCGCGCCAGTAGGCGCCGCCGGTGAAGACCTGGCCCTTCACCTGGTTGCCGCTGGAGGCATCGGGGTCGTTGACCGCCGTGATCATGTAAGCGCTGGACAGGCCGACGACGCCGACATTCTCGACGGACTTCTCATAGCCGCCCATCAGGGCCACGCCATTGCCGTTGTAGCCCGGGCCCTGGTCGCGGTTCTGCGACACGGCGAAGCCCAGTTCCTGCACCCAGGCGCCGCGCTTCTCATCCACCATGGCCACGCTGGTGTCGGCCTCGGTACGGGCCAGCGCCATCATGCCGCGGTTCAGCAACTGGAACGGGCCACCGTTATAATCCGGCAGCATCTTCTCATAGAGGCTGCCGAAGGTGCTGGCGCTGGTGGCGTTGAAGAACGCCTCGCCCATCTGCGTGTCCTTGTCAAAGGCGCCGTAGACGGCGTTGAAGGCGCTGGCGCCGACGGTGATGCCCGCCTCGGCCGCGGTGCGACGCGCCACGTTCACCGTCACCGTGCCGGCCGTGGTGTCGGCGGCGATGTTGGCCTTGTACCAGTAGGACACGTCACCCAGCAGCGACTGGTCGGTGGTTCCCACACTCAGGCTGCTGGCCTTGATGACCGTGAAGCTGTTGCTGTCGGTGACCTTGCTCTTGAAGATCAGGCCGATCTTGGTGCCCGAGGCCAGCGACGCGGCGCCGGAAACGTTGAACAAGGTGTTGGTGTTGTTGACCGGGTCGGCGGTGAAGTCGATCTCGCCGCTGGAGCCCACGGTCAGCGACCGCATGTTGATGGTGCTGGTGCTGGTGTCGCGCAGTTTGCCGTTGTTCACCGTGGCGGCCAGGGTGCCATCGCTGGTCAAGGCGCCGGAGTAGACGGCGCCGCCATCGATGGTCAGGGTGTTGGTGCCGCTGCCGAAGGACAGCGCGCCGGTGACGGTGCCGCCGGTCAGGTTGACGGTGGCGTCGCCGGACCCCAGCAGGACGTCGCCGGTGATGGTGCCGGAGCTGTCGATGGTGACGCCGCTGGTGTTGGCGCGCAGGTCCAAGGCCGTGGCCGTGCCGGTGGTGCCGGTGTTGTCGGTCGATTCCGACACCTTGGCCAGGATGGTGCCGGTGTTGGTGATCTGCGTGACGGTGCCGGACGCGTCGTAGATCGCGACGGCGTTGCTGGCGACCGGGGTCGTGGCGCCGGCGAAGCCCGTGGCATAGGCCGCGACGCTGCCGCTGATGACCAAGTTGCTGATGGACGCGCCACTGGCGATGGAAATGGCCGTCGCCTGCGAGGACTGCGAGGAAACGGTGGTGCTGATGGAACCGGACACGGTGATGTTGGGCGAGGTGGTGCCCGAACCGACCTGGATGCCGGTGGAGTCCGCCTTGTAGGACAGGGTCGTCAGGCTGCCGGCCACATCGATGCCGCCATCGACCAGGACCGGGCTGCCCAGGCCCCCGATCTGCACGCCGGTGGTGCTGAAGCCGTCATAGACGCCGTTGGCCACGACGGCACCCGCCAGCACCAGGCCATAGGGGCTGCCCGGCACGGCGCCCAACTCGACCGTATTTCCGGCATCGCCGATCAGCAGCGCGGGGGCGGAGCCGTTGGAGGTGATGGACCCCGTCGACAGCAGGTTGAGGCCGCCCGTCGTGGTCGCGGAAATGCGGAAGGCGGCGCCGCCCTGCAGTTCGTCATTGGCGGTCAGCGCCGCGAAACCGGCGGTGGTGGTCGGGCGGGTGGTCGACAGATAGCCGGTGGAGCTGACGGCGCCCGAAACCTGCACCGTCCCTTCGGTCACACCGTCCAGCGCGACGCCAACCGAACCAGTGCCAAGTGCGCTGACGGTACCGGAAATCAGGATGGTGCCGGCGGTGATCGCCGTGGTCTGGATGCCGTAGGAGTTGTTGCCGGTCACCGAGACCGTGCCGCTCATGGTCAGGCTGCCGTCCATCTCGGTCGCGACCCGGATGCCGGCGCTATCGTTACCCCGCACCGTCAGGGTGGCCGAGGTGTTGATGTCGCCCGTGAACACCCCCGTGCCCGTGACCCAGATGCCATTGCGCCGCTCGGCCGAGGTCAGCGGAATGGTGGAACTGACGCTGCTATCGGTCAGGGTCAGGGTGCCGCTGAGGCTGACACTGCCGGTGTTGCCCCCCTTCACCAGGACGCCGGTCGTGTCATCGCTGCCGGTGATGGAAATCGTGCCCGAGCTGCTGACGGCGTTGCTGCTGTCAAGCGTCACCGCCGCCCCGCTGGAGGGGCTGACCGTGCCGGTGATGGTGAGGTCGCCGGCTGTGGACGTCGCCACCCCGCTGGACCGGGTGTCGGAGATCGTCGTCGCCGCGTGGAGATCGGTCAGGGCGGCGAGGCACAGGGGCGCGGCGGCCACCGGCGCGAGAAGACGCTTCATTTGCTGAGAAATCCTGCCTGTTCAGACGAATTAAGAAGTGCGGAGCCGGCCTTAGGGGACACGAGCGGAGAGGGGTCGGCTGGGGTTACGGTGGTGGTGCGGGACCTGATCACGGTCCCTACGGCCCCGGTTACACGCGGTGGCGATCGAATCCCGGCGCGGGTTGGCGAAAAAAATTCCCACATTCGCAAGCATCGGCGTATTTGCCGCAGCCCCGCGCGGGAGACGGAGCGGGCCTTGGAGGCGCCCCGGGAGGGGATGCCATATCCCATTTGCAACTGGCGGCGGTGCCGGAAGCTGGCGTAAGGTTCGACGTCCCTGGCCTGTCGGAACGCGAGCGCATGAAGGAACTCCGCTGCATCGTCTTTACCGACCGCGAAGTGGTGAGCGCCATCACCGAACGGCGGCGCAAGCTGAACGAGGCCTTCCCCGAGGGCGAGGTCAGCGCCCTGGAATACACCATCAACCGCGGCGTCACGGCCCGCCTGTCCGTCACCCTGGAAGGGGCGGCCAACGATGTCGCCATCCCCGAGCAGGAACTACAGGCGGCCCTGGTGGGCTATTGCATGTCGCGCAACGTTCCCCTGCCCGTCGTGTCCGACAAGGCGCTGTATGTCATCAAGGGTCGGGCCACCCTGATGATCACCATGAATTTCCGTAAGCCCGCCCGCCTGGTTGTTTTGGGAACGGAATGACCCTGGTTTTCTGACACGTACTGAAATGAAAAAAGGGCGGTCCCTTGCGGATCCGCCCTTTTTTCGTCGTGCTCGCCAACCCCAATGAGGCCAGCCCAAATGGGAGCCGGCCAAATTGGGCTTGGCCGGGATGGGGACGGCGCCCCATCCCGCCATCACCCCTTAGAACAGCTTCAGGATGGCCTGCTGGCTCTGGTTGGCCAGCGACAGGGTGGTGACACCCAGCTGCTGACGGGTCTGCAAGGTCAGCAATTCCGCACCGGCCTGGTTCTGGTCGACCTGGACCAGGCTGTCGGCGCCATCCGATAGGACGTTGTTGAAGGCGTCGGTGAAGTCGGAACGGGTCTGGATGACGTTGAGGTTGGTGCTGAGCGTCTGACCGGCCGACCGCAGCTGGTTCGTGGCGTAGGTCAGCTGGGCCACCGCGGCGTCGATGTCCGAGCGGTCCAGGAAGTCGTTCTGGGCATAGTCCAGACGCAGGCCCTGGCCGTCGGTGGTGACGTTGGTGGACTTCACCGTCAGCGAGTTGGTGTTGGTTTCGTTGAACTGCACCGACAGGTCGTTCTGCGTGTTCGCCGGCGTCTGCTGCGTCGTCGTCAGGTTGGCGAAGGCGCTGACCGACGCCGCCTGCATGATCTTGGTCGAGTCGACGTTGATGCGCACCGTGCCCGTGGTGAAGGACATGGCGTTTTCGCCGTCCGCCAGCTTGCCGCTGCCACGATCGTTGTTGCCCGACCGGGTGATGGACACGCCGTTCAGGTCCGTCGCGGTGACGGCGACATCCACGTCCTTTTCAACGGTCGAGGTGCCATTGCCCGACGTGCCCAGCGCCTCAAGGGTGGTCCGGTCCACCGTGAACGACACCACCGTGCCCGACGAGAAGGACACGGAAATATTCTTCGTCAGGGCGTTGGACGCCGAGGTGCCCAGGGTGAAGGTGTTGGCCGTGCCCGTGAGGCCAGGGGCCTGGATCGTGAAGGTGTTGCTGCCAGCGTTCGGAGTCACCGTAAAGGTGGACAGCGAGCCACCGGCGACAGTCGCGGACGAGACCTTGGCGGCCAAGCCAGCGGCGATGTTCGCCTGACGAGTGGCCGCGTCCGGCGCCGCCACGTCACCCGCCGACGCCGTGTAGCTGAAGGACGTGCCGTTGACGGTGGCGGTGAAGGTGTCGCCCTGATCGACGTTGCCCGTGATGCTGACGGTCGACAACTGCTTCGTGCCGGACACACCGACGGTGGTCAGCGAGTTGGAGACGGCCTGGGTGTTGTCGAAGAAGGTGATGGACCGGGATTCGGTGCCTTCCGTGATCACGGCCGTGCGGGTCTGGCCCACGGCGCCGCGCATTTCGATCGACACGTCGGAGAAGTTGCCGGCGGTCGCGCTGAGCTTGCCGGAAACTTTCAAGCCGAACAGGCCACGGGCGGTTTCGGTCGCGGCGATGTCGCCGGCGTTGCCGGAGATATCACCCGTGCCGGACACGCGGATGGAATAGGTATCCGACGTGGTCACGTTGGTGACGCGGCTGTTGGACAGGCCGGTGATGGAATTGATGGTCGCCCGCGACACGGAGGTGGCGTCGAAGGTCTGGCCACTGCCGGCCAGCAGATTCTTGCCACCATAGCCGCTGTCGGCCGCCAGCTTGTCGATCTGGTCCTTGATGGCGTTGAACTGGTCGGCCAGCGACTTGCGGGTGGCGATGGCGCCCGGATCGTTGCCCAGGTTGGAGTAGGCCGAGGTCGTCAGGCCCTTGGCCTGGTCGATCAGCTTCTGGATGGAGGTGACGCCCTGGTTGCCCGCCTTGATGGTGCTGATGGCCTGGCCCATCGCATCCTTCAGGGTGGACAGGTCGCTGGCACGCTGGTTCAGACCCTGCGCGGCGAAGAAGGACGTGGGGCCGTCCAGCGCGCTGTTGATCTTGTTGCCCGTGGACAGTTGAGCCTGGAGCTTATCGATCGAGCTGTTGGTGTTCTGCAGCAACAGCAGGTTCGAACGCATTGCCGAAGAAAGCGCGACTTGAGAGGACATCATTCATCTCCTTTTGAGCTGCCGGAGGGCGGCCGTTTGGGCCGGTCTGATCCTTCTGGCGAGAGCAAGCTGCTGGTCCCATGTCACCGAAAGCGCCACCCGCCCGATGCCGGGGGGGCCTAAGTCCCCGTCTCCGGGCGGCGGTCCCTCCCCGCCGACGCGGCGGGAATGGGTCCGTCCGGGAAAGTCCGGGGGCACTACGCTGTCATGGGCGCCATCAACCTCCTCTGATGGACGGTTAGGTTCGGCTCACGATCCGCAGAAACCGTGCCAACAGCCGGGGAAGATGTTTACGTATCTGTGAATAAAGGGATTTTTGGCGTTTACGGGCAAAACCCCGACAAGTTCGCAAACAAATGGGCCGGCCATATTTTCCCGGCGCCCGGTCAAATTTGCCGGGCGGCCCGGTCAGGGGCGGTCGGGATTTCCTGGCGGACCGCCCCCGGACGGAACCGGGGTGGGGGGCGCATCAGGCTTGCCGGCGGCAAGCCGCTTTCCTGATTGACCATGGGCCCGGGAACCGCGTAAACCCTAGCTCGCGATGGTCCCGGGGCGTAGCGCAGTCTGGTAGCGCGACGGTTTTGGGAACCGTAGGCCCCCGGTTCGAATCCGGGCGCCCCGACCATCGCCCGGATCGGCGCCGACGGGCGACGTCCGGCTCCAAAGCCGCCCGGCGGCCGTTCAAGCCGGACGGCGGGCACCAAGCGTTGTGTTCAACCGGGGACGTTCCAGAGATGCAGGTTCGTATCTATCAGCCGGCCAAGACGGCCATGCAGTCCGGCCGCGCCAAGACCCAGTCGTGGATCCTGGAATATGAACTGGCCACCCCCCGCCGGCCGGAACCGCTGATGGGCTGGACCAGCTCGGGCGACACCCTGAACCAGGTGAAGCTGACCTTCGACAACGCGGAGGAGGCCATCGCCTACGCGACGCGCAAGGGCTGGACCTACGAGGTCATCACCCACAACGACCGCATCGTCCGGCCGAAGAATTACGCGGACAACTTCCGCGCCGACCGTCCCCGCGTCGGCCGTTTCTGATACCCTGTCGATATCGGGCGTCCCGGCCCTGGGATCGGGACCGCCCTGGGGCCCCATAGCTCAGTTGGATAGAGCAACCGCCTTCTAAGCGGTAGGTCGCTGGTTCGAATCCAGCTGGGGTCGCCATCCCCCAACGACTTTTTACTTCTGTGCCAGGGCGCCGCCCATCCGTGCGCCCGTTGCCGTGGCTGGGGATTGGACGGAGAGGCCCACGCAGGCCATACTCGCGCTGGCAACCATTGTGGTGGGCGAGCGTCCCCATGAACCAACTTGACCGGTCCCTTGACACGCTGGCAGCGGCGAAAACCATTCCGCAGATCGCCGAGGCGCTGGGCGCGGAAACCGCGCGCATGGGATTCGAATGGTTTGTCTATGACGTCCTGGTGAATCCCAACGGCTGGACCGGTCAGCTAGTGTGTGGAAACTATCCCCAAGCTTGGGTCGATCATTATATCCAGCAGCGCTATACCCGCGACGACATCGCCATGATCCGGGCGATGTCGTCAGTCGTTCCCATTGCCTGGGGTGGGCCTGCGACCCACCTGCATCTGACGGAACGGCAGCGCATCGTCCTTGAGGAAGGTGCGGAGGCTGGATTGAGATCCGGAGCCATTGTGCCGGTCCACGGCCCCGGCCCCGGCAAAAGCGTGCTGGCCGTCAGCAGTTCCCTGACAGGTGAGGGTTTCAACCGCCTTTTCGTACATCATCGGCACGAACTGCAGGTGATCGCGACATATGCCCAGGAACAGATAATCAAGTTGGACGTCGGCAAACCAAGAGCCTCCCTTTCGCTGTCCCCTCGCGAGGCTGAAATCCTGACATGGACCGCTCTTGGTGAGGCGGCCCTGCAAATCGCTGGTCGCCTGAACATCTCGTCACACACCGTTCACCAGCATATCGACAGCGCCCGAAAGAAGTTGGGCGCCCGGAACAAGGTCCAAGCCGCATCCATCGCTATCGCGCACGGCCTCATTCGGATTTAGGGGCGAACCACCCACCGGTATTTCTCCGCACCTGGCGTCGGATTGGCCTCCCTAAAAATCGGGATATTGGCCATCGTGCATTTTTGCGCTAAAAAATGCCGAAGAAAACAACAATTAATAATGGCAGGCGTAGACCATATACCGGGTCGGGATAATACAGCCCAACAATAATATAGTCACTGCCCCACCTGCCAAACCGCAGATCCCATTTCCTTTGATTGGGGAACCAAAATGGCTCCGGAACATAATTTCATAAATCAACAGATATTTTCTGCGGAGAACGTTATGAGAATTCGGGAGTACTGCCTCGATAACGACACAATATGCTTTGGCGCTTCCGTCGCCTACATTACCTGCTACCAGCAAGACGGCAGGTTGATGATCCATGTGGTGGCGAACTGTCTCGTCATCGGCCTAGGCCACGGGAAAGCGGGGCTCGCCCTTCAACTGGCCGCCCCCCTCGGGGACGGCAACTATATCCGTATGGCCGAGACCGAAGTGACCAGCCTCATGATCGCACTGCCCTGTTTTGAAGGCCCAGTCATCGCCTTCGCCGACAACCGTTACATCGGCGCCATCAGAGACTTTTTCAACACCTCCAGCGACGCCTCCACCTACCCTTCGCCACCCCGCCTGCGGCTTGTGAAGCCATAGATGCTTGCGGCCCTCATTGAGCCGCCACTCTCCGCTTTTTTCAGCCCCAGCTCGGCCTCTCCCCGACCCCAGTCAGGGACGCGCGCCCTGCCGGGCCAGCCAGCGGCCCATCTGGTCGTGCAGGATGTCCATGGGCATGGGGCCGTCGTCCAGCAGGGCGTCGTGGAAGGCGCGGATGTCGAAGCGCGATCCCAGCGCCTGTTCCGCCCGCCGCCGTTCCGCCAGGAATTTCAGCTCCCCCACCTTGTAGGCCAGGGCCTGGGCCGGCCAGGCGATGTAGCGTTGCGTCTCGCCCCGCACGGCGCGTTCCGGCAGGGCCGTGTTGTCGCGCAGGCAGCTCGCCGCCTGCTCAGCGCTCCATCCCTTCCAGTGGATGCCCACGTCCATCATCAGGCGGCAGGCCCGCCACATGTCGAAGGACAGGCGGCCAAAGCGTTCATAGGCCGTGCGGTAGACGCCCATATCCTCGCCCAATTGCTCGGCGTATAGCGCCCAGCCCTCGATGAAGGCGGTGGGTTCGTCCTTGCGGCGGAAGGCGGGCAGGTCGGTGCGTTCCTGCCCCAGGGCGATCTGCAGATGGTGGCCCGGCACGCCCTCATGCAGGATCCAGGCGGGCAGGCCGAACAGCGGATCCTCGAAGGAGCGGGAGCCCACGACCACCCGGCCGGGCACGCCCTTGACCGGGTCGCCCAGGTCATAGCCGCTGGATGAGCCTTCCTGCTCCGGCGGCTTTTGCCGGATGGTCCAGGTCAGGCGCGGCAGCGTGCCGAACCACAGGGGCAGCAGGCCGTCGACGCGCTTGCCGATCTCGCTGGCCTTTTCCACATAGGTGGCGAGGTCGGGGGCATAGAACTGTTTGTCCGTGCGCAGCTTGGCGATGAACTCGGGCAAGGTGCCGGTGAAGCCGGCGGCCCGCATCGCCGTCTCCATCTCCCCCCGGATGCGCGCCACCTCCCGCTCGCCCAGCGCGAACACCGCGTCGGGCGTCAGGTCGGTGGTGGTGGAGCGGCGCACGGCGAAGGCGTAGTAGTCGCGCCCGCCCGGCAGGCTGCTGGCGCCCAGCGTGTCGCGCGCACGGGGCACATAATCCTGGTCGAAGAAGGCCACCATCTTCGCCTGCGCCGGCTTCACCGCCTGGGCCACGGCCGCCAGGGCGTCGGCCCGCAGCGCCGCCTGGCGGTCGGCCGGGATGGTGGCGGGCAGGATCTTCAAGGGCCCCAGCAGGGGGCTGGCCTCCGCCGGCTGGTCGGCGGCGATCTTCAGGATGGCGAGGACGGAGGCGGCGGTGGGCTTGGGCTGGATGAAACCCGTCTCCAGCCCGCGGCGCATGTTGGCGATCTGCTGGTCATAGAAGGCGGGCAAGGCCCTGAGGCGCGCGATCCATGCCTGGGCGTCCGCCTCCGTCCGGATGACGGTGGTGGCGGCGGCGTAGTTGGCGACGTTGAAGAAGCCGTCGCCGTTGTCGAAGGGGATGCGATCCTCATCAAACTTGGCCGCCTCCACCAGCACGCCCAGGCGCCAGTCCAGCAGGCGGCGGGTCAGCGCCTCCTCGCCATCGGGGGCGGACGGGGGAAGAGCGTCCAAGCGGGCCTTGAGCGCGGCGTAGCCCTGGGCCCGGCGGTCGGCGGCGCCCTTGCTGACGTCCGGCCAGCCGGGACCGTCGGTGCCGTCGGTCTGGCGGGCCAGCGCCTCATAATCGGCGATGACGGAGGCGACGCCGCCGGCGGTGGCGGTGGCAGCCGCAGCGGCGGCCGGTTTCGCCTGCGCGGACGGGCCCAGCGGACAGGCCGCCGCCAGGCTGAGAGCCAAGGCCAAAACGGCCCGCTTCATGGTCGCGCCCATATGCATGCCCCTATCGTCCCCATTTTGCCGCCAGCGTCTGTTTCCGGATACGGTATGTCAAATATTTTATCCCCGCCGACGCCGCGCGCCGGGGGCACGGAAACAGGCCCCTGGGCCGTATAATCGTTCGGGGCCTTAACCCTTCCCCGCCGTCACCCCAGAGTCGCCACAATGCCGGTGCAGGTAGAGGCGACGCGGGACGGGTGCTGACGGGGCGGGATTGCCCCTGTGCCCGCCTTCCCGCGCCGCGCAGCCCATGAGGAAGAGATGCGTCTGATCATCCGCGCCCTGGTCCTGGGCGCCGCGCTGGCCGGTTCCGGCCTGGCATCAGCGGAGGTCCCCTTGTCCTCCGCCACCCCGTCCCCCCAATCGCCGGCCAGCCCGGCCGCAGGCAACCAATGGGGCGGCGCCACCAGCAGCCGCATACCGGGCAGCATGGCGGAGGGGGAGGCCAACCGCCGGACGGTCCTGGACTTCTACGACGCCTTCTTCAACAAGCATGACCTGTCCGCGGCGGACCGGTACGTGGCGCAGGACTGCAAACAACACACCCCCGGCCTGGCCGATGGCCGTCGCGCCTTGCAGGACGCCTACGCCGAGATTTTCCAGCGCCACCCGGAATCGAAGGCGGAGGTGGTGCGCAGCGTCGCCCAGGGCGACCTGGTGGTGCTGCATGTCCACCGCATCCCAGTACCCGGCGACCGGGGCGAGGCGGTGGTCGAGATCTTCCGCGTGGCGGACGACCGGGTGGTGGAGCATTGGTCCGTCAGCCAGCCGGTGCCGGCCAGCAGCCCCGACGGCATGTTCTGAACACCCACCGCTTGATGCCGGCCCCTTGACGCCCCAACGGGGCCGGGGCTTAGTCGCCGGGTAGCGTATCCACCACCCGCCCGGCGGCCCCTATGTCCCCACCCAGCGTGCACCCGCCCGGCCTGGATGCCCCCAGCCTGGCCGCCCCCACCCTGGGCGAGGCCACCCGTGTCTGGGCCCGCATCGGCCTGCTGAGCTTCGGCGGCCCCGCCGGGCAGATCGCGCTGATGCATCGCGAGCTGGTGGAAAACCGTCGCTGGATCGGGGAGGCGCGCTTCCTGCACGCGCTCAGCTATTGCATGCTGCTGCCGGGGCCGGAGGCGCAGCAACTGGCCACCTATGTCGGCTGGCTGCTGCATGGCCGGCGCGGCGGGTTGATCGCCGGCCTGCTGTTCATCCTGCCCGGCGTGCTGATCATGCTGGGCTTGAGCACGCTGTATGTCCTTTACCACCAGGCGCCGCTCACGGGCGCCCTGTTCCATGGCCTGAAGGCCGCCGTCCTGGCGGTGGTGCTGGACGCCGTGCTGCGCGTGGGCAAGAGGGCCTTGCGCGGATGGCACGGCCTCGCCATGGCGGGGGCCGCCTTCCTGGCGCTGGCGGTCGGCCATGTGCCCTTCCCCGTGGTGGTCCTGGCGGCCGGCCTGATCGGCATGGCGGCCCGGCCGGCTTTCGCCCCCACCGCCGCCCCCGCCGCCCCGGCGGGCGGGGCTCTGCTGGACCGGCAGTTGGACGCCGCCGTACCGGCGCATGCCCAGCCCAGCCGCCGCAGGGCCTTGTCCACCCTGGCCCTGTGGCTGCCCCTGTGGCTGGGACCGCTGGCGGTCCTGCGCCTGGCCACCGGCGCCGACAGCGTGTGGACCCACCTGGCGCTGTTCTTCAGCGGCATGGCGCTGGTCACCTTCGGCGGCGCCTATGCGGTGTTGTCCTACGTGGCGCAGGCGGCGGTGACGGGATACGGCTGGCTGACACCGGGGGAGATGATCGACGGCCTGGGCTTGGCGGAGACGACCCCCGGCCCGCTGGTGCTGGTGCTGCAGCATGTCGGCTTCCTGGCCGCCGCCCACACTCCGGGAACGCTGTCGCCGCTGCTGGCCGGGTTCCTGGGCGCCCTGCTGACCAGCTGGGTGACCTTCGCGCCCTGCTTCCTGTGGATTTTCCTGGGCGGTCCCTATGTCGAGCGGGTGCGGACCCACACCACCATCACCGCCGCCCTGGCCGCCATCACGGCGGCCGTGGTCGGCGTCATCCTGAACCTGGCGGTGTGGTTCGGCGGCCATGTGCTGTTCAGCGGCAGCCGGCCGCTTCACCTGGGCCCCCTGGCCCTGCCCCTGCCCACCGGCCTGGACATCCCCGCCGCCCTGCTGGCGCTGCTGGCCTTCATCGCCCTGCGCCATACCCGCCTGGGCCTGCTGCCCACCCTGGCCGCCTGCGCGGCGGCCGGGTTGGTTTTTAGCTGAGGCGAAAGCGTCTTAACGGGCGGCCGCGGTCGCGGTGTCGGCGCCTGGCTTGCGCCAGGTCTTGGGGCCCAGAACCAGCAGGTTGCCGGCCACCGCCAGCGCCAGGCCGACGAAGGCCGCCGCCGACCAGTGGTAGCCTTCGAAGATGGTGGAGATGACCAGCGCCAGGATGGGGATCATCACGGCGACGTAGCCGGCGCGGTCCGCCCCGATGCGGCCGATCAGGGAAAAGTAGGCCAGGAAGGCGATGACCGAGCCGAACAGGGCGAGATAGCCCAGGGACACGGTGTAGCTGAGGCTGGCCGGAAAGCTGAAGACGGCACCCCGGGCCAACGCCACGCCCACCATGAGGACGGCGCCGAAGGCCATGCTCCACGCCGTGGCCGGTAACAGGGGCACGCCCATGCGGGCGCCGCGCTGCACGCAGATGCTGCCCAGGGAGGCGCTGACGTTGCTGAGCATGACCAGCGCCAGGCCCACCGCTGACTTGCCCGTCAGCCCATCCACCTGCAACTCGGGCAGGAACAGCAGCACCACGCCGCTCATGCCGATCAGCCCGCCCAGCAGCACCAGGGGGCGGATGGGCTGGCGCAGGAAGATGCGGGCGTTCAGCACGTTCATGAGGCTGAGGGCGGAACCGGCCACCGCCACCAGGCCGGATGGCAACCGCTCCGTCGCCAGATAAACCAGCAGGTAGTTGGTGGAAAAGGTGAAGGTGCCCACCAGCGCGACCTGCCGCCAGGCATGGCGGGGCGGAATGACCCTCTGCCGCCGTGCCAGCAGCCAACCCATGAGCAGCACGGCCGCCAGGCCGAAGCGATAGGCCACCGACACCGCCGGGTCCACGGCGCCCAACTGGAACTCGATCACATACCAGGTCGATCCCCAGATGAGGACGGCGACGAGGTAAAGGCCCAGGATGGGGGACATGGCGGCGATCCGACGGCAACGGTGGGCGATGCGCCGGGAACGGACACCGGCGCGGGGCCGCAACGTTAGATCGCCCCCTGGGATGGGCCAATCCAATTCTTGTGCCGGTGACATTTTTTGAAAGGCGACGGCATCCACCGCTGTCGGGGAAAGGAAAATCAAGGTGCCTTCGGCGGACAGCAGGCAGGATGCCGCCGCCGAAGGCGTGTTCACGACGATATCACCTGTCAGCCGCCCGACGAGCGGCTGGAGGAACAAGGGCGGCGGCGGCGCAAGCCACCGCGAACAAGGGTGTCCTATTATCGATTCTTTTCCCATATCCTGCCAGGAACGGGGCTTCGTTCCATGTCCCTTCCCCATCCCGACGTGTCACTAATAGGGTGACGCCGACCGGCGACGGCAGGGTCCCGACGCCAGCCAGGAAACTGTAGGGGACGGGGCCGATATTTCCTTCTTCCCTTATTCTTCCGCCCCCTTCGCCCTATTTCGCCGCAAGACGGACGCCATGGACATCCTTCCCCAAAGCCCTTTCATCCAGCCCGTGGACCTTGCCAAGGCCTATCGCCTGCTGAACCACGGCCCCACCGTGCTGGTTTCCGCGCATCATGACGGGACGGATGACGTCATGGCCGCCGCCTGGGCCTGCCCGTTGGACTTCGACCCGCCCAAGATCACCGTGGTGCTGGACAAGGCCACCGCCACCCGCGCCCTGATCGAAGGCAGCAGCACCTTCGCCCTGCAGGTGCCGACACGGGCCCAGGTGCGCCTGACCCGCGGCGTGGGCGGCGAAAGCCTGGCTGACAACGCCGACAAGCTGGCCCGGCACGGGGTGGAGCTGTTCCGCATGGATGGCCATGTCCCGCCGCTGGTCACCGGCTGCGCCGCCTGGCTGTCCTGCCGCGTCATTCCCGAACCCCACAACCAGCAAACCTACGACCTGTTCATCGGTGAGGTGACGGCCGCCTGGGCCGATACGCGCGTCTTCAAGGATGGTCATTGGACGTATGAGACGGCCGACCCGGCCTGGCGCAGCCTGCACCACGTGGCCGGCGGCCACTTCTACACCATCGGCGACCCGGTCGAGGGCTGAGGTCTGCGCCGACGGAATGGCTTGAGCATCCCGCCTTGCGAAAAATTTGGCCTCACAGCCCCCGCCGTTAGCGACCTGTTCATCTTCCAGGGCGTAAAAATACCGTCATGAGCCGCAACGCGCTACTTCCCGCCATAATCCTTCCACAATAAAGGATGAGGTTAGAGGAAGTTCAGGAGTAGGGATCATGACCGCCGTGTTCAATAAAGATCGCCTGGTCACTTTGTGCCTGTGGGTACTATTGTTGGGCATAGCCTGGTCCCTGCCCGTGGTCAGCTACATGCGATCAGAGCATGAGCGGGCGCTGGTCAAGGCCGGCCATTATTATAAGCCCGCCTACCCGGCCGAGTTCTACGTGAACCCGCAGCCGTCAAACCCCGTCGCCCCGCGCTGAATACCTGCTGCGGGGATACGAGACCTTCAGCCCAAGCCTACCAATTCACCCGCACCCCGCCTGAGATGATCCGGCCCGGTGCGATCGCCACCAAGCCATCGACGCGGCGCCCTGATTCCACCGTGCGGTCGAACAGGTTCTCCGCCGTGGCGAACACCTCCAGAGACTCCCGCACCCGCCAGGCCGCCGACAGGTCCACGGTGACCGTGGGCGCCAGCGGGCGCGTATTCAGCCCGTCCTCATACTGCTGACCGCTGGCCTTCACCCGCAGGGCCGTGGTGACGGCCGCCACCGGCGTCCAGGTCAGGTCCGCCGTGCCGGTGTGCAGCGGACTCTGCGACAACCGCTTGCCCACCAGGGCCGGCAGGCCATCGGCGCGCAGCACGGTGGATCGGCTCCACAGATATCCCAGGCCGGCGTCCAGCGTGGGGTCCAGGGCCCAGGTCGCCCGCATCTCCACCCCCTCGGCCCGCACGCGGTCCAGGTTGCGGCGCTGGGCGAAGGTGCCGCCGACGGGCACCACCACGCCGAAGCCCGGCACGGTGCCCGGCCGATCGGTGATCTGCACATTGTCGACGGCGTCGGTCACGCCATCATGATAGGCGGTCAGGCTGACGGTCGGCCCTTTTGCCGGTGCCCAGGTCACCCCGGCCTCCGCCCCCACCAGGCGTTCCGGCTTCAGCCGTGCGTTGGCCTCGACGATATCGTTGCCGACGCGATAGGGGCGGTACAGCTCATTGATGGTGGGCAGGCGGAAGCCGGTGTAGGCAGCGGCGCGCAGGGTCCAGTCGCCCGGCTTGCCGAACAGCTCGGGCCGCCAGTCGGCCCCCAGCCGCGCCGTGGGCAGGGCGCCGCCCCGGTCATCGTAATGATCGTTCCGGGTCAAGGCGCCGGCTTGGCCCCCTGTCTGCACCAAGGACCGCTCCACCCGGTGGCCGTCGCCCGTGGTCCAGCCATCGAGGCGCACGCCGCCATGCAGGTCGATGGTCTCCGTCAGCGGCCAGGTCTGCTCGGCATAGACGCCGCCCACCACCTGGTCGCCGCCGGCATCGCGGTCGCGCTGGAACACGCCGGCCACGGGCTGGAAGCGCTCATGCGTCGCCCCCTCGGCCCAGCGAAGGTCGGCGCC
The DNA here is from genome assembly GCF_034427435.1 of Nitrospirillum goiasense. Taxonomy (NCBI): domain Bacteria; kingdom Pseudomonadati; phylum Pseudomonadota; class Alphaproteobacteria; order Rhodospirillales; family Azospirillaceae; genus Nitrospirillum; species Nitrospirillum goiasense. Next base: position 475,565 of record NZ_JAXQNP010000003.1, read on the forward strand.
CAGCACGGTGCGGCGTCCTCCGCTCTCCTCCACCGTGGTGGACAGGGACCCGCCGGCGGCTGTGGCCGGCACGCGGTACTGGTCCAGGGCCGGCGTTTCCGCCGTGCGGCTGGCGTTGACGGAGGAGAAGCGATTCTTGAAGACGTAGCGCCGCAGGTACAGCGTGCCGTGCCAGGGCAGGCCCAGGGGGCCGTCGGCGGCGCTGAAGCGCAGGCTGCCCTCCAGCGCATCGGTGCCGTTCTCCTGGAAGGGCGTGCCGTTGCCGCGATGCTCATGGAAGGCGGAGACGGTCCCGGCCAAGGCCAGGGGCCCGGCCTCCCCTTGCGCCTTCACATCCACCCAGGCGTCGTCCCAGCCGGCCTGGGTGTCGATGGGGCCGCGCTGGTCGGAGCGCACCAGATAGCTGCCATCGCTGCGGCTGGCGTGCGCCAGGATGGAGACGCCGCCAGCGGCGGCACCGGCCGTGCCCTCCACCAGGCCATTGCTGCCGGCGCGAACCTCGCCCCCCTCCAGCGGCTTGGTCGTGATGCGGATGACGCCGTCCAGCGCCTGGTTGCCCCAGGGACCGGCGCCGCTGCCCTCCGTTACCGCCACGCTGGCGATGGCGGCGGTGGGCAGGCGGCTCCAATACACCCAGCCACCGAAGGGATCGTTGACCGGGATATCATCGACCAGCACCAGGGTGCGGCCGGCGCCATTGGGGCCCAGGGCGCGCAATGACACTCCCTGGGCGGTCGGGTGCGCGCTGGTGCTGCCGGTGCGGCGGAACAGGGAAAAGCCGGGCACGCTGCGCAAGGCCTCATCCAGTCGCCTTTCCGGCGCCGCGTCCAGCCAGGGCCCATCCAGTTGCACGGTGCCATAGATGCGTTCGGTGGCCGCGTCGGGCGGCACGCGCCCCGTGATGATGATGGTGGGCAGTTGATCCACCTCCCCCGCCGCCCACGCCACCGTCGGCAGCCAGGCCATCGCCAGCGCCATCCCCGCCCGCCTCATGATACGCATCCTCCCCCCATGCCTTATTTTATGCCGGCCGCCGTACCAGGCACCCCCGTTTCCCGTGGCCGGTGTCCGGTGTCCCGTGCCGGTTCTGGTCTGGACGCCCCTTGACTTCACCCCGCCGGTTGGCGTCCAAAACGCCATGGCACCTTATCATGTTCCCGATGCCGCCCCGGGCGATACTTTAGAACCATTCCAAGATGGTTCGGCCGGTCAACCGTTGCCGCCCAGCCTGGCGGCCGCGGCCGTGACCGTGCTGACCACGGCCGCCCCGATGGAGAAGGTGCGGCTGACGCAAGCCTACGCCGCGGCCTGGCGCGCCGGCCTGCTGCCCGACCGCCCCAGCGATCTGGCCCCTCCGGACCGGCCGGCGCGGCCCGCGCGCCCGGAACTGAAGCTGCCGCGCGACATGCCCAAGCGGCGCAAGGCCGGCAGCGTGGCGGGACGGGTGGCCCTGCTGCACGCCCTGGCCCATATCGAGCTGAACGCCATCGACCTCGCCTGGGACATTGTCGCCCGCTTCCCCACCTTCCCCGACGGCACCCCCGCCCCCCGCGCCTTCAAGGATGATTGGGTGAAGGTCGCGGATGAGGAGGCCAAGCACCACGCCCTGCTGGCCCGGCGTCTGGCCGCCCTGGACGCCGCCTATGGCGACCTGCCGGCGCATGACGGGCTGTGGCAGGCCAGCGAGGTCACGGCCCACGACCTGGCCGCCCGCCTGGCCCTGGTGCCCATGGTGCTGGAGGCGCGCGGACTGGACGTCACCCCCATGATGATCGCCAACCTGAAGAAGGTGGGCGACGAGGATAGCGCCGCCATCCTGCAAATCATCCATGATGAGGAAATCGGCCATGTCGCCGCCGGCCGCCACTGGTTCGGCGTGATCGCGGCGGCGGCCGGCGGCGCCCCGGCGGAGCATTGGCGCGCCCTGGTGCGCCAGTACTTCAAGGGCGACATCAAGCGCCCCTTCAACGACGTCAGCCGCGCCAAGGCCAACTTCCCGCCGGACTGGTATGAGCCGCTGGCGCCGGTGGAAACCATCCTGTCCAGGCGGGAATCCGAAATGGAAAGGCCGGACTGATCCGCCCGGTTACCGTTAGGTAACAAACTGATCTTGGGCCCGTCGCCCCGCCCTTGCTACCATCCGCGCCAACCGGCCGCCCCCGCGCGGTGTCCTTCCTTCTCCGCTGCCCCGCCAGCCCTGACCATGGTACCCGAACGCCCATGACCGCCTCTTCCTCCGGTGAAACGATGTCCCGCCGTACCCTGCTGCGCCGCGGCCTGATGGCCGGCACCGCCCTGGTCGCCCTGACCGCCCTGCCCGGTCTGGCGAGCCAGCCCGCCGTGGCGGCGGAGCCATCGGCGACGGAGAAGGCGTTGAACGCCTTCTTCGAGGATTGCTGGAATGAGGACCTGGCCCGCGACCCGCAGCAGCGCACCGTCCTGGGCCTGCCGGGCCCGCATGACAAGTGGACCATCCCGGACGACGCCCGCCTGCTGGAGAATTTCCACCTGGCCGAACAGCGCTTGAAAACCCTGAAGGGCTTCAAGGAGGCGGACCTGTCGCCCAGCGCGCTGGTCAGCAAGCAGCTGTTCGAGAATGAGCTGCAGCAGACCATCACCCAGTACCCCTGGCGCAACCACAGCTATGTGATCAGCCAGTTGACCGGCCCGCACACCGATATCGCCAGCTTCCTGATCACCTACCACGCCGTGGGCAGCGTGCAGGACGCGGAGGATTACGTGGCCCGCCTGGTGGGCATCGCCCCGCTGATGGATGCCTATCTGGGGCGCATCGCCAAGCAGGCGGACATGGGCGTCCTGCCGCCGGCCTTCGCCTTCAAATCCATCCTGGAGGCGGCGCGCAACGTCATCACCGGCAAGCCCTTCACATCCAACGCCACCGAAACCAGCCCGCTGCTGGCCGACTTCACCGAGAAGGTGACGGCGCTGAAGCTGCCCGACGCGGATCAGGCCCGCCTGCTCACCGCGGCGGAAAAGGCCCTGACCGGTCAGGTCCAGGCCTCCTTCCAGAAGCTGATCGGCACCGTGTCGGCGCTGGAGACCAAGGCGACCGCCAGCAATGGCGTCTGGGCCCTGCCGGATGGCGAGCGCTTCTACCGCGCCCAGGTGCAGTTGATGACCACCCTGCCCCTGGACCCGGCGGCCGTGCATACGCAGGGGCTGAAGGAGGTGGCGGCGCTGCAGGATGAGATGCGCGGCATCATGGCCAAGGTGGGCTTCAAGGGCGACCTGCGCGCCTTCTTCGACTATCTGCGCACCGACAAGCGCTTCTATGACCCGGCCACGCCCGAGGGCCGCGCCGCCTACCTGAAGCGGTCCAGCGACATCATCGACCGCATGCGCTCCGACCTGGACCGGTTCTTCCTGACCAAGCCCAAGGCCCCCATCGTGGTGAAGGCGGTGGAGCCTTTCCGGGAAAAGGCCACGGCCAGCGCGTTCTACGAGCCGGCCTCCCCCGACGGGTCGCGGCCCGGCGTGTTTTACGCCAACCTGTACGACATGTCGGTCAACCCCATCCCCATGCTGGAAAGCCTTTGCTATCACGAAGGCATTCCCGGCCATCACATGCAGATCGCCATCGCGCAGGAGATGGCCAACCTGCCGACCTTCCGCCGCTTCATCTGGAACAGCGCCTATGGCGAGGGCTGGGCGCTGTATGCCGAGCGCTTCCCCAAGGAATACGGCTATTACCAGGACCCGTACTCGGACGCCGGCCGCATCGCCTCGGAACTGTTCCGCGCCGCCCGACTGGTGCTGGACACCGGCATCCACCTGAAGCGGTGGACGCGCGAACAGGCCATCACCTACATGAACGAGAACACGGCCAACCCCGAGCACGACAACATCACCGAGATCGAGCGCTACTTCGTCTGGCCGGGCCAGGCCCTGGCCTACAAGATCGGCATGAACAAGATCCTGGAACTGCGCGAGGCCGCCAAGGCCAAGTTGGGCGCGAAGTTCGACATCCGCGCCTTCCACGACACGGTGCTGACCTCGGGATCGGTCAACCTGCCGGTCCTGGAAGTCCTGGTGCAGGACTGGGTGAAGCGGACGGCGGCCTGATTTGCGGCCAAGGCGGCGCCCATGCCAGGCACGGCGCCGCCAGCGCCATAACGGGTATGCGTTATATTATCACATAAATCTGTGGCCGTCGGCGACAGGTCCGGGCAGGGTGCCGCGTATCAACGGTCAAAGGGCAGCCCAACCCAAAGTGGCGCCCGTCCGAACGAGAGCTTTGGCAGTTCACGTGTGTGCGGGGGCGGCGTCCTGGAGGATGCCGCCCTTTTCGCGTCCCTGAAGGGGCCGCGGGCGCCTGTCAACCGGCCCTAGAATAGATCTTCCCGCGCGGGCGTTTACGCCCAGGCCAATTGCACGCTATCATGGCAATACCAGGGAGAGGACGACGCTGGACGGCCATAGATGAAGCTGCATGCCATACTGATCACCCGCAATGACGACCTCATCATTGGGGACTGGCTGCGGCGGCATCACGGTTTTTTCGACACCATCGCCGTGGTCGATGGCTCCGATGGTTCCTACACTCGTACTCTGTGCGCCGACTATGCCAACGTCCGCTATGACCGCGACCCGCCCGGCCCAATCACCGATCAGACCCTGCGGCATCGCGGGTACGAAATGCTGCGGGACGCGGTGGCGGAGGGGGACTGGTTCTTCACCGCCCACCCCGACGAGTTCCTGATCCACGACCCGCGATCCTTCCTATCCCTACAGGCCAGTGTGATGATGTGGCTGCCGCTGCACATCCTGCCCCACACGACGGAAATCGAGGCGTGGCGCGCGGCCGAGGGCCGGAACCCGACGACCCTGTTCCGCTATTTCTGGTGGCGGCGCGGGGCCGTGCCCCATTGCGAATATCGCATGTGGAAATTGGTGCGTGAGCCGGTGTGGGACCTGGTCAGCACCACGCCCAGCACGACGGTGATCCCCATGAACTACATGGGGGATGCCATCCCCACGCTGGTGCCAATCTACCTGCACTACAAATGCTACAATCCCTGTCCGGATCTGTACGAGGCGGACGGGCGCCTGAAGAAGTCCAACCTGAATACGGGCATGCCCACCTCCGGCCAGGGGGAATACTTTTTCGACGAGGCCCACCCCTATGTGGAACAGGGCGTGGCCTGGCACGTCGCCCGCTTTACCACGCCCGAGGATCTCCTGGCCCGCTTCGGCCACCCGCCCCGCCTGGTTCAGGCGGGGGACGAGCTGACGATGGTGAACAACGAGGGTGTGATCGTCCACTAACGACGGTCTTCTATCCCATTCCGCCTCTCCATCGAGCCCGGTTCGGAACCGGGCCTGCGCTTGCGCGCCTGGGCGCTGACTGACAGGACAGGAACTCTATAATTAGAGTACTGCGGCGCCAGAATTGATATAATAAAAATTGGCACGGCAGCCCAATATTTACTCCAAGAATATTGAAAAATATTGGCGCCGCCCGGCTTTATCGCGCGCAGGCGCGTAAGAATTAATTAGAATCATAGGCGGTTGGAATGGAAACGGCGTTGAACGTCGTGGATTCGAAAAGAATTCCACAGATTCTATGGCTTAAGTCCGAGCAATGGGTCGCGGGCTTGGCCAACCTGCTGATTCTCGGCGCCATCGCGGTCGCGGCGGGAAAGCCGTTCACCTACCCCCTGGACGATACCTACATACAAATGGCGATCGCCCGGACATGGGGCGACAGCGGCGTCTGGGGCATAGACCGCCTCGACCCGGCCGCGGCCTCTTCATCGCCCCTGTTCGTCCTGGTCCTGGCGGCAATCCACCTGCTGTGGGGCGCGCGGGCGGGTTTCGAGTTGGTGCCGTTGGCGATCAACGCGGCCGCCATGATCGGCTGTGTGCTGGCATGGGACGCCATCCTGGACGTCGCATCGGCGGATGACGGGACGCGATCACGGCCAAGCCCCCGTCTCCGGTCCCTCATGCGCGTCGGGATGCTGATGGCGTTGTCCGCCGCCACACCCCTGTTCGTGACGGCCTTCATCGGCATGGAGCACACACCACAGGTGCTGGCCTACAGCCTTCTCGCCTATCACGGCGGCCGGGCGGTGGCGGACCGCGAGGCTTGCCCAGGCCGCACCATCATCCACCTGGCCATCGCCGCCTGCGCCGTCGCCGCCCTGCGGTATGAGGCCGTACTGATCATCGGGCCGCTGTGCCTGGTCGCCGTGATCAATGGCCGGCTGCGCCTGGCGGCCGCCATGGCCTTGGGCGCCGCGGTGCCCATGGCGGCGTTCGGCCTGGCCTGGGTCGCGGATGGCGGATGGCCGGTTCCGAATTCTATCCTGATGAAGCTGATGCTGCATGATCAGGACGGTCAGCATGTCATCCAGTTCTTTCCGGCGGCCTGGACCCTGTTCGGGGTCATGACCATCACCGCCGGCTTGGTCGCCCTTCGCGCCCATGGGCGTTGGTGCGACCTCGGCCTCGGCAGTCTGCGTCATGACTGGGTCCTGGTTCTCGGTGGGATCGCCCTGTGCTGCGCGGCCGCCCAGATCGTGCTGGGCATGGCGGGATGGCTTTATCGGTATGAAGCCGCCGCCATCGCCCTGAACATGCTGGCCGCCTTCGTCATCCTGCTTCAGGACCATCGCCTGCGGGTCCAAGCCCTGGTGCTGCTGGCCCTGGTCGCGGTGGCGGGCTACCGGACGGCGGATGCCGTCACGCTGGCGACCGCCGCCCCCCACGATAGACGATGGGAACATGTCGAGCCCGCCGCGTTCGTGGCGCGCTTCTATGGGACGTCGCCAGTCATCGTGAATGATATCGGCGTCATGGCCTGGCTCGCCCCCCAGGCGCGGGTGCTGGATCTGGCGGGCCTCGCCAACAACGACATCGCGCGACAGCGGCTATCGCCATCCGGCTTGTCGTGGCAAGCCGTTGACGCTTGGACCCGGCAGACCGGGGCGCCGCTGGCCGTCATCCAGATTTGCTGGGACCCCATCGCGCATGTCCTGCCTGACGGCTGGCGGATCGTCGCCTTGTGGGTGGGACCGCAGAACGTGCTGTTCGGCGACCGTGTCGTCGGTATTTTCGCCACGTCCCAGGCCGAAGCCGCCCCATTGGTGGCGAACCTGCGCCGGTATGAGACAATGGGCGGCCGCCTGGTCTACTTCGACGATCTTCCCCAGCCTTATCACACGGCATTCATGCGGAAGCTGCGGCAAACGGGCTGCTCTGCGGTCAAGGACCTGGCGACGGCGGCCCAGCGTTGGCGGGCCCAAGCGCCGGGACCCGGCGCCCCTTGACGGGCGGACGGGGTCCCAGCCCATAAAAAAGCCGGGAAGACGCCCCGGCTTTTTCATTACAGTATCAAAACAATTAGCGGATCGATTACGCGTCCGCCTCGTCGCCCTGGCCCTTGATGCGGTGGGCCAGCGCCGCTTGCAGGAACTCGTCGATATCGCCGTCCAGAACAGCGCCGCTCTGGCTGGTTTCGACACCGGTACGAAGGTCCTTCACCATCTGGTAGGGCTGCAGGACGTAGGAGCGGATTCTGGTGGCCCCAGCCGATCTCCGTCTTTTGCGCTTCCAGGTTGGCGGCGGCCTCCTCACGCTTGCGCAGCTCCATCTCATAGATGCGGGCGCGCAGCATGTCCCAGGCCTTGGACCGGTTCTTGTGCTGGCTGCGCTCCTGCTGGCAGGCGACCACGATGCCGGTGGGCATGTGGGTCAGGCGGACGGCCGAGTCCGTCTTGTTGACGTGCTGACCACCGGCGCCGGAGGCGCGGTAGGTGTCCACGCGCACGTCCTTCTCGTTGATCTCCACCACGATCTTGTCATCGATGACAGGCGTGACGGAGACGCTGGAGAAGCTGGTGTGCCGGCGGGCCTGGCTGTCGAACGGGCTGATGCGCACCAGGCGGTGCACGCCCGATTCCGTCTTCAGCCAGCCATAGGCGTTGTGGCCCTTGATCTGGATGGTGGAGGACTTGATGCCCGCCTCTTCACCGTTGGTCTCGTCCAGCAGTTCCACCTTGAACTTATGCTGTTCGGCCCAGCGGGTGTACATGCGCAGCAGCATCAGGGCCCAGTCCTGGGCCTCGGTGCCGCCGGCGCCGGCGTTCACTTCCAGATAGCAGTCGTTGGCGTCGGCCTCGCCCGACAGCAGGCTTTCCAGCTCCAGGGCCGCCGCGCGCTTCTGCAGGGCGACCAGGCCCTGCTCGGCGTCGGTGATGATCTCCTGGTCGCCTTCCAGCTCACCCATCTCGATCAGCTCGATGCCGTCGTTCAGATCACGCTCCAGAGCGCGATAGCCTTCGATGGCGGTCTCAAGCTGGGTCTTTTCCCGCATGATCTTCTGCGCGCGGTCGGAATCGTCCCACAGCTTGGGATCTTCCGACAGGGCGTTCAGTTCGTCGTAGCGGCGGAGGGCATTCTCCCAGTCAAAGATGCCTCCTTAGCAGCGTCAAGGACTGTCGCACAGCCTCGACGACCGCCTCGATCTCGGCCCGCATCGCGGTCCTCCTCGTCTCGGGTCATGAAATGGTCTTGTAACGGACCGCTTAGATACCCGCTCAGGGCCTTGATTTGAACCCTGCATTTCGAGGGGGGGCGTTGCGGGCGCGATGCGCCCGCCTCCGGGGAGGCGGGCGGGGCCCCGGGGCGTCAGCCCACCATGGCCAGCGACGCCTCGTTGATCCGGCGGGTCAGGGCGTTGGCACCCTCGGTCGCGTCGGCGATCTTGGTCAGGCTTTCGCTGATGCTGGAAACGCCGTCGGCCGCGGTCTGCATGTTGCGGGAGATGTCGCGGGTCACCGCGTTCTGTTCCTCCACCGCCGCCGCCATGGCGCTGGAGATGGTGTTGATGCGGTTGATGATGCCGCCGATGCCCTGGATGGCGCGGGCCGAGTCGGTGGTGGCCAGCTGCACGGTGCCAATCTGCTCGGCGATCTCACCCGTGGCCTTGGCCGTCTGGGTGGCCAGTTGCTTGACCTCGTGCGCGACGACGGCGAAGCCCTTGCCCGCCTCGCCCGCCCGCGCCGCCTCGATGGTGGCGTTCAGCGCCAGCAGGTTGGTCTGGCTGGCGATGTCGCTGATCAGCTTCACCACCTCGCCGATGCGCTGGGCGGCGTTCAGCAGGCCGGTGACGGAAGTGTTGGTCAGGTCCGTCTGGCGCACCGCATCCTCGGATATCTTCGAGGCCTCGGCCATCTGGCGGCTGATCTCCTCGATCGAGGCCACCAGTTCGGTGGCGCCGCCGGCGATGGCCTGCACATTGCCGGACGCGATCATTGCCGCGTTGGACGCGTGGCCGACCTGGTCGTTGGCCACGGACATGGCGCCGGCCAAGCCCTTCAGATCCTGGGCGATGCCCTTTTGGGTGGCCACGCGCTGCTCGCGGGACTCCACCTGTGCCGTGATGTCGGTGGCGAACTTCACGACCTTATAGGGCTTGCCGTTGATGTCAAAGATGGGGGTGTACGTGGCCTGGATCCAAACCGGCCGCCCGCCCTTGCCCAGCCGCTTGTATTCAGCGGTCTGGAACTCACCCCGGCCCAGCGCCGCCCAGAAGCGCCTGTACGCCTCACTGGTCTTGAAGGCGTCATCCACGAACAGGCTGTGGGACCGCCCCTGGATCTCCGCCAGGGTATATCCCATCGCGTTCAGGAAGTTGGCGTTGGCGGTCAGGATGGTGCCGTCCATCGCGAACTCGATGACCGCCTGGCTGCGGTGGATGGCCTCCAACTGGCCCATGACGTCCAGGGAACGCCGCTTGGCCTCAGAGATATCGGTCGCCAACTTGATGACCTTCACCGGCCGGCCGCCGGCGCCCATGATCGGGTTGTAGGTGGCCTGCAGCCAGATTTCCCGCCCGCCCTTGGCCAGGCGCTTGTATTCCGCCGCCTGGAACTCCCCGCGGTTCAGCGCGGCCCAGAAGCGCTTGTACTCCTCGCTGGCCTTGACCCCGTCCTCCACGAACAGGCTGTGATGCCGGCCCCGGATTTCGCCCAGCGTGTAGCCCATGGCGTCCAGGAAGTTCTGGTTGGCCGTCAGGATGGTGCCATCCATCGCGAACTCGATGATGGCTTGGGAACGGTTCACGGCGTCCAATACGGCGCGCGAATCCGCCCCCGCGCCCTGGGAAAACAAGCCGCTCCTCATCATGATCCCCATTCCTAACTGTTGGCATAGGCCGAAAGTACCGGCTGGACACCCAAAAGTTAGGTTCACATCCTTAAGTTTCCCTTAAGCCCCCAGATTCCCAAGATGCCATTATAATCTTTTTATATCAAATACTTGTGCTGATATTCACACGGCGTTAATTGCTAACCTGAAGTATTGGGTCACCGACGCAAGTCTCCCGTCCCCGGTCCTGGGTCCATCCGCCTAAACCGCCGGGAGGCAAAAAGGCCGCTCCACCGGTGGCGGAGCGGCCCTTGTGCAGGCTCTTGGCGCGCAGGCTCTGGGCGAGCGCGTCAGGTCTTAGAAGCGATACCCGACGCCGAAGCCCACCAGCCAGGGGTTGATGTCAACGTCAGCCTTGATGGGCGTGCCCAGGCCGGCATTCACGGTGGCCGTGGTGTTCAGCATCAGCTTCTTCAGGTCCACGTTCAGGGACCAGTGGTCGTCCAGCTTGTAATCGACGCCGGCCTGGAAGGCATAGCCGAAGGTGTTGTCGTACTTCAGGCCCAGGGCATCGCCCTTGTCCACGCCGTAGAACAGCGTGTAGTTCACGCCCACCCCGATATACGGGCTGATCTTCTCATGCGGCATGAAGTGGTACTGCAGGGTCAGCGTCGGCGGCAGCAGCCAGACATTGCCCAGGTCGACCTTGCCCAGCGGCGTGCCCGAAGCCTTGACGTTGTGCGGCGTGGTGCCGGCGATCAGCTCAGCGGCGATGCTGTCGGTGAAGAAGTAGCTGAAGTCCAGTTCCGGGACGATGGCCGTGCTGATGTCGGTGTGGCCGGGAATGCCGGCGCCGCCCAGGGACAAGGAACTGCCGACATCGGGGGCCACCACCAGGGCACGGCCCCGGATCAGGAAATCGCCCGCGTCGGAGGCGCGCGCCGTCGAGGCGGCACCGTAAACACCAGCCAGAAGAGCAACAGCGGCTGCCGTGACGGACAAGAACTTCATCACTTACCCCTCCTTAAATAGTGAGGCCGGCGAATGTTCCACCGCCTTGGCGCCACACTTATTTTCAATGAGAGGTGTTTTATTGCATCCCGGGGACCGTATCCCTGACATGCATCAATCAGCGTCTTCAAGCGACGCAATACGGACCGGCGGAAAGGCCATGCCGGTTTGATCAGGGTCATGTCCGACGACGGCCAGCGCGATGGCGTCCAGGCTTGCGCCCTCCAGCCGCATCAGCCCCACGGGCAGGCTGAGCCCCCACCCCATGGCCGCCAGGGCCCCGTCGATGACGGTGGCCAGCCGCACGGGCCGGGACGGCCAATACGCCATCGGCAGACAGGCCCAGTCACGCCCCATCGCGTCACGCTCGATATACATGCCGCCCGGCAGAACCTGGCCCACCGCCAGGAAACCGGCGCCCCCCAGGGCATCCGGGGCGAAACAGGCCACACGGTCCCCCGCCCCCAGCCGGCGCAGCACCCCGCCATGACGCGCCGGCAGGCGCACGTCCCCGGCCTCGCGGCCCTGGCCGATGGCACCGACAGAGGCCACCCACACCCAACCGGGGGTGCCGGTGGCGCAAGAGTACGAGGGGGGCGGCGGCAGGAAACGGGGGAAGGCGGCTTCGGCGGTCATGACGGCGGCTCCATCGAATAGAGCCACACCATACCCCCACCCCCTGACAAGTCCTGTCAGCAGTATCGATGCCCTCGCCAAACCTTTAGCCAAACGTTAGTCTGCCGGCCTTTCGCGCCCACCCTGGGGAGACTTTTATGCGTTTCAGGACCCTGCTGCTGACGGGTCTGGCCATCGGCGGCACCTTCCCCGCCCTGGCCCATGACTGCCAGCCGTACCAGCCGGAGCCTGTGACCCTGACGGGGGAAATCACCCTGCAGCACGGCACCCGCAACGGCCCCAAGGGCGTCACCCGCGAGGATTATTATGTGCTGACCCTGCCGCAGATGATCTGCGTCGCCGGCGGCACCGCGGAGACGGATGAGGACGTGGAGTCCATCGACGCCCTGCAGTTGAAGCTGCCCCAGGGCGTCAAGCCGCCGCTGGGCCGCCGCATGGCCGTGACCGGCACGCTGTTCCACAGCGTCGGTGATGGCCATACCGACGTGCTGCTGACCTACGACAGCGCCAAGCCGGCGCCGTAAGGGGCGGGGCACCGGCCTACGTCTCCTCCGCCCGCGCCGCATCCATCTCCGCCCGCCAGTCCGCCAGCAGGGCATGGCGACGACGGGGATAACGGTCCGACGCCACCGCCACCTCGACGATGCGGTCGGTGCGGAAATGGCGGAATGCCTGCCGCGTCTCACACCAGGCGGCGACCATGCGGATGCGCTCGAAAAACGCCAGGGCGAAAGGCCAGATGACGCGGTCGCTGGCCCGCCCCTGGCCGTCGGTGTAGGCGATGCGCAGCTTGCGCTCCGTGCGGATGGCCCGGCGGATCTCCGTCAGGTCGCGCGGTTCCGCCACACTGGGCTGGAGGGAGACGGGCAGCAGGCCGCTATCCTCCGCCAGCGCCTTCAGGTCGGCGGGCAGCACGGCCATGATCTTGGCGGCCGCGTTCTGCGCCGCCAGCCCCAGGGGCCCGTCGCCCCGCTGCGCCACCCAGCGCAGGCCCAGCACCAGGGCCTCGATCTCATCGTCCCCGAACATGAGCGGCGGCAGCATGAAGCCGGGGCGCAGGACATAGCCCAGCCCCGCCTCCCCCTCCACCGGCACGCCCTGGCCCGCCAGGGTGCCGATGTCGCGGTAGACGGTGCGGATGGAGACGTTCAATTCGGCCGCCAGTTCAGCGGCCGTCACCGGCCGCCGATGCCGGCGCAGGGCCTGGATGAGGTCGAGCAGTCGGGCGGAGCGGGACAAGGGCGGCGGGTCCGATAAGCGGGTCTGGGCGCAGGATAGCCCGCGGACCCTCAGGCCGTCTCCACCAACCCTTCGGTCACCACCGGGAAATTGACCGAGTTGGCGATGAAGCAAAAGTGGTGCGCCTTGTCGTGCAGGGCCTGGGCCAGCGCGGGGTCCCCGCCGGCGGCGATGGTCACGACGGGGCGCAGGGTCACGCCGGTGAAGTGGCCGTTGCCGTCGTCCGTTTCCACCATCGTGCCCTCGGCCGCGTCGCGGTAGCCCGTGACGGTCAACCCGGCCGCCGCCGCCAGGTGCAAATACCAGAGCTTGTGACAGGCGGAGAGGGAGGCGACCAGCATCTCCTCCGGGTTGTAGCGCGTAGCGTCACCCAGGAAGGCGGGGTCGGAGGAGCCGGGGATGACCGGCTTGCCCGCCGCCTCAATCTCATGGTCGCGGGTGTAGGCGCGGTAATGGGCGGTGCCCCGCCCGGTGTTGCCGGTCCAGGTGACAGTGACACGATAGGTGTGCTGCTTGCCGGCCATGAGGTCGCTCCCTTTCACTGATGATCGTTCCGGTCATTGGAGGGGAGCCACTCCGGCAACGCCAGGGGGAACCATCGCACAACGGACATGCGCCAAGGCCGCACCCGGTGTACGTTTCCGGACAGTATTTTGGAGAGCTTGGCATGACACAAAAAAGCGGCCGCATCCTGATGGTGGACGATGACCAGGACATCCTGGTGGCCGCCCGCCTGCTGCTGAAGCGCGAAGGCATCCTGGTCCATACCGAAAGCCAGCCGGACCGCATCCCCCTGCTGCTGAAGGATGAGGCGTTCGACGCCGTCCTCTTGGACATGAATTTCGCCATCGGCGCCAACACCGGGCGCGAGGGCTTCCAGTGGCTGCGCCGGGTGCTGGAGATCGACCCCACCCTGTCCGTCATCCTGATGACCGCCTATGGCGACGTGGGCACGGCGGTGGAGGCGATGAAGCAGGGCGCCTGCGACTTCGTGCTGAAGCCCTGGTCCAACGAGCGGCTGGTGGCCACACTGATGAGCGCCATGACCCTGACCGCCTCGCGGCGGGAGGCGGCGCAGTTGGGCGCCCGCAACAAGGAACTGGCGGCCGCCCTGGACCAGCCGGGCCAGACCTTGATCGGCAGCAGCCCGGCCATGGCGCGGGTGCTGACCCTGGTGGACCGTGCCGCCCCCACCGACGCCAACGTCCTGATCCTGGGTGAGAACGGCACCGGCAAGGAGGTCATCGCCCGGGAGATCCACCGCCGGTCGCGCCGCGCGGACCAGGTGTTCGTCGCCGTGGACCTGGGCGCCATCGCCGAGAACCTGTTCGAGAGCGAGCTGTTCGGCCACAAGAAGGGCGCCTTCACCGACGCCAAGGAGGACCGCGTGGGCCGGCTGGTGGCGGCCAACGGCGGCACCCTTTTCCTGGATGAGATCGGCAACCTGCCGCTCTATCAGCAGAGCAAGCTGCTGTCGGTGCTGGAACAGCGCGTGGTCATTCCCGTGGGCGGCAACCGCCCCATCCCCATCGACGTGCGCCTGATCTCCGCCACCAACATGCCGGTGGAACAGCTGGAAAGCCCGGACACCTTCCGCCAGGATCTGCTGTACCGCATCAACACGGTGGAGCTGCGCCTGCCCCCCTTGCGCGACCGGGCGGAGGACATACCGGCGCTGGTGGCCCATTTCATGGCGCTGTACGCCCGCAAGTACGCCATCCCGCCCCGCCGCCTGTCGGAGGACGCGTTGCGGCGGCTGAAATCCTATCATTGGCCGGGCAACGTGCGCGCCCTGCGCCACGCCGTGGAACGCGCGATGATCCTGGGCGCCGACGAGGTGCTGGAGGCGGAGGACTTCTCCCTGCCGTCGGCACCTGGCGGAGCCCCCCGCCCGGCGGCGCCGGCGCCCGCCCCGGGCGGCACCGGCCCCGCCGACGCGCTGACCCTGGGCACCCTGGATCTGGAGACGGTGGAGGCCCAGGTGATCCGCCGGGCGCTGGACAAGCACCAGGGCAACATCAGCCACGCCGCGGCGGAACTGGGCATCACCCGCACCTCCCTCTACCGCCGGATGGAGAAGCATGGCCTTTAAGGCGTCGTTCAGCACGGCGCTGACCCTGCGGGTCACCCTGCTGTGCCTCAGCTGCGTGGCCCTGGGCCTGCTGTTGCGGTCGACGGACTATCACGCCACCGAATTGCTGGTGCTGTTCCTGATCGCCTTCCAGATCGGCGGCGTGGTGCGGGTGGTGAACACCACCAACCGCGAGCTGGCCCGCTTCCTGAACGCGCTCAGCCATTCCGACTTCACCCAGAGCTTCAGCTATCGCGCCATGGGCCCCAGCTTCCAGGAGCTGGGCCGCGCCTTCGCCGGGGTGTTCGACAAGTTCCGCGCCGCCCGCGCCGATACCGAGCGCAAGGCGGACTACCTGAACGTGCTGGTGGAGCATGTGCCGGTGGCCCTGGCCGAGGTGCATCCCGATGGCCGCGTCAACCTGCTGAACAACGTCGCCCGCCGCCTCATCGGCCATGACGACCTGAACCGCCGCCTGGTGGACGGCGGCACGCTGGACAGCGCCCTGCGCGTGCTGCAACCGGGGCAGAGCGCGCTGCTGAAGGTGGCCGGCGGCGTCACCCCCCTGCACCTGACCGTGCGCGCAACCCAGCTGACCCTGGCCGACGGCCCGCGCCTGCTGATCTCCCTGCAGAATATCGGCGGCGAGTTGGAGGCGACGGAGGTGAAGGCCTGGTCGGACCTGGTGCGGGTGCTGACGCATGAAATGATGAATTCGCTGACGCCCGTCTCTTCCCTGGCGGGCACGGCGCAATCGCTGCTGGCCGATTTGCGCGCCCAGTTGGCCGCCATCCCCGATCTGCCGCCCGCCGTGCTGGTGGACGCGGAAGACGCGGGTGAGGCCATGGACACCGTCACCCGCCGCGCCGGCGGCCTGCTGCGCTTCGTCGAGCGCTATCGCCGTTTCACCCAGATGCCCCGCCCCCAGGTGGAGCGCCTGAAGGTGCGGGAGCTGTTCGCCCGGGTGGAGCGGCTGATGGGCCCGGCCCTGGCCGAGCATGGCGTGGCGCTGGAGGTGGTGGTGCTGCCGCCATCGCTGGAGATCAGCGCCGACCCCGACCTGATCGACCAAGTGCTGATCAACCTGGTGAAGAACGCGGTGGAGGCCCTGGATGAGGCGAAGACCAGCGGCACGGCGGCCCGCCCACCCGCCATCACCCTGGCGGGCCACCTGGACGTGACGGGTCACCTGAACCTGCTGGTGCGCGACAACGGCCCTGGCATCCCGCCCGATGTGGCCGACAAGATTTTCGTGCCCTTCTACACCACCAAGCGCGAGGGCAGCGGCATCGGCCTGCCGCTCGCCCGCCAGATCATGCTGGCCCACGGCGGCACCATCGCCGCGTCCCCGGTGGAAGGCGGCGGCACGGTGTTCACGCTGCGGTTTTGATCGCGGTGGCCGGTCGCTGGCGCCGCTGCTTGACCAGGTAGCGCACCCCCACCAGCGCCGCCAGCAGGCCGGACGCGGCGCCCACCCCCAGGGCCCAGCGCGGGCCGGCCACGTCGGCCACCCAGCCGACAACGGGCGCGCCCAGAGGCGTGCCGCCCACGCCGATGGCCAGCAGCAGGGCCACGACCCGGCCGCGCATGGCGCTGTCGGTCGAGAGCTGCACCAGGCTGTTGCTGGAGGTGGTGAAGGTCTGGGCCGCCACGCCGATGATCACCAGCACGGCACCAAAGGTCCAGGTGGTGGGCATGACCGCCGCCAGGGCGCATCCGGCACCGAACAGCAGCGCAGCGCCGATCAGCAGGGGCACGGAAGGTGCCGCGCGCCTGGCCGCCAGCAAGGCGCCGGCGACGGAGCCGATGGCCATGGTGGAGCTGAGCACGCCGTATTCGCCGGACCCGGCCTGGAAGGCGTGCACCGACATGGTGGAGATGAAGATGGGGAAGTTCAGGCCGAAGGCGCCGATCAGGAACAGCATCAGCAGCACGGCCAGCAAATCCGGCCGGCGCCAGACATAACGGAAGCCTTCGACAAGGCTGCCCCGGCTGCGCACCGCCCGCACACGGGACTGAAAGTCCGCCGGCCGCAGCAGGCACAGGGACCCGATGACAGCGACGAAAGAGGCGGCGTTGAGCAGGAACACCCAGCCCGTGCCCACGGCCGTGATCATGACGCCCGCCACCGCCGGCCCGATCATGCGCGCCGCGTTGAAGGAGGTGGAGTTGAGCGCCACCGCGTTGGCCAAATCGACCTCCCCCACCAACTCACCGATGAAGGTCTGGCGGGCGGGGGAATCGAAGGCCGCCACGCAGCCCAGCAGGAAGGCGAAGATGTAGACATGCCACAACTGCACCAGCTCCAACACGGTCAGGAGGCCCAGGCCCAGCGCCAGCAGGCCGGACGCCGCCTGGGTGCAGAACAGCAGGCGGCGGCGGTCGAAATAATCGGCGGCAAAGCCGGTGAAGGGCAGCAGCAGGGCGAGGGGCCCGAACTGCAAGGCCATGACGACACCCACGGCGGAGGCGCCGTTGACATGCGCCAGTTCCGTCAGCACCAGCCAGTCCTGCGCCGTGCGCTGCATCCAGGTGCCGACGTTGGACACGATGCCGCCCGCGGACCATAGGCGAAAATTGCGGTTGGCCAGGGCCCGGAAGGTGCCGGTGGAGGTGCTGGTCGAGACAGCGGGCGCGGTCATGCCGGTTTCCTCAAATCAAGGGCCTCAATCGGCAATCAGACGCTTCAAAAGGTCGACCGCGCGCGCCAGGTCCGCCCGTTCCGCCGCCGTCAGGCGGACGTTCATGGCGCGGAACAACCAGTCTTCCCGCGCGGCGCGGCTTACCCGCAGCCACTCCCGGCAGGCGGGCGTCAGCGCCCACAAGGTTTGGCGTCCATCGGCGGGATCGGGATTGCCGGCCACCAGGCCCGCCGTCTCCAGCGCGGCGACGGTGGCGCCCAGGGACTGGGACCGCACCCCCTCCGCCTTGGCCAGGGCCGTCACCGTGGCCGGCCCGCCGTCAAGGCGGCGCAACACGGCGATTTGCGAGGGCGTCAAGTCCCCGACGTTGCCCTGCTCACGCAGCTTGCGTCGCAACTGGCCCAGCACCACGCGCAGTTCCACCGCCGTCGCCATGACGGCCTGGGCGTCGCTGTCCGGAAGGGTCGTGGAATCGTTCATACGGTCAAGCATGCCAGATATGAAGGGAAACTGCGAAGTTTAACTTCGTATATCAGCCCCGCACGACGATTTGGGACAGCCGTCTCCCACCACCACTTTACTGCGCCACGCCGTTTGGTCGTTCCCTCAATAGGTGTGTCGCGATAGATTTAGCGGTCTCAGGCAGGGCCTTGCGGTTGGGAGGGGCGTGGTGCGCAGGATATTTCTGGTGACGGCGTTGCTGGCGCTGCTGGGCGCCGGGTTGCACATGATGGCGGTCCCGGCGGATGCGCAAACGGCGGCACCAGTGACCATGACCGAGACGCCCGCCGGTACGGACCCGGCCAACGGCACGACGACATCAATCCCCACCAGCCCGCGCACCACCATCCTGGTCGAACCAGGCACCGGCACGCCACAACCCAGCATGTCCGCGACCTGGCGCGCCATGCCGCAAAACCAGAAGACCCTGGCGGTGGGCAGCGTGCTGGTGCTGGTGGCGGTCACCGCCGCCCTGCTGTACCTCGCCATGTCCACCGACATGCTGCGCGACAACGCGCCCAGCACCTTCGCCGGCGTGACCGGCGCCCATGGCAAGCCGCTGCGCCGCGCCTTCAGCCTGGCGCAGAGCCAGATGGCCTGGTGGTTCGTCATCGTGCTGGCGGCCTATCTCTACCTGTTCCTGGTGACGGGGGAGCTGGACACCCTGACCGGCCAGGCCCTGTGCCTGATGGGCCTGGGCACCGGCACCGCCATGGGCGCCGCGATGGTGGAGCAGAACAAGACCAACCCCATCCTGGTGGCCTACCAGGGGGTGCTGGCGCAGGTGGCGGACCCCGCGACGCCGGCGGCCGATCTGCCCACACTGACCGCCACCCGCGACACCCTGGCGCGCCAGCTGGCGTCGCATGACTTCGTCCACGACATCCTGACCGACGCCAACGGCATCAGCCTGCACCGTTTCCAGACGGCGGTATGGACGGTGGTCATCGGCGTGCTGTTCCTGATCGAGACGGTGGTCCACCGCAAGATGCCGGATTTCGACCCCTATAGCCTGGGCGTGCTGGGCATCAGCGCCGGCACCTATCTGGGCTTCAAGATTCCGGAACAGCCGAATTGAGGAATCCTTTCTAATGGAACGTGGCCGCCCCCTTTCCCCCGTCGAGCGCCTGGACTGGCTGCGCCTGACGCGCACGGAGTCGGTGGGGCCCATCACCTTCCACCGGCTGATGGAGCGCTTCGGCACCCCGGCGGCGGCCTTGGAGGCCCTGCCCGACCTGGCCCGGCGCGGCGGGCGCGACCGTCCCCTGAGCATCGTTCCCCGCACGGCGGCGGAGCGGGAGCTGGCGGCGCTGGAGCGCCTGGGCGCCCGCCTGCTGTGCTGGTGCGAGCCGGACTATCCCGCCCAGTTGGCCGCCATCGAGGACGCGCCGCCCGTCATCACCGTGCTGGGCGACCCGGCCCGGCTCAGCCGCCCGTCCGTCGCCATCGTGGGCGCCCGCAACGCCTCCCTCACGGGGCGCAAGCTGGCGGCCATGATCGCCCGCGACCTGGCGGAGGCCGGCATCACCGTCGTTTCCGGCCTGGCGCGCGGCATCGACACGGCGGCGCATGAGGCGGCCCTGCACCGCTGCACCGTCGCGGCGCTGGCCGGCGGCGTCGACGTCATCTACCCGCCGGAAAACGCGGATCTGCACCGCCGCATCGCCGACCAGGGCGCCCTGGTGGCCGAATCGCCACCGGGGACGGAGCCGCAGGCCCGCCATTTCCCCCGCCGCAACCGCCTGATCTCCGGCCTGTCGCGCGGCGTGCTGGTGGTGGAGGCGGCGCTGAAGTCCGGGTCGCTGATCACCGCCCGGCTGGCGCTGGAACAGGGGCGCGACCTTTTCGCCGTGCCGGGCTCACCCTTGGACCCGCGCGCCCAGGGATGCAACCGCCTGCTGAAGGATGGCGCGGTGTTGGTGGAGACGGCGGAGGACATCCTGGCGTATCTGGGGCCGCAGGCTTTGGCGTCGTTCAACGCCCCGCCACCGGGCGGCGGACCGGTCCCGCCGCGGCCCGATCCCGGCGAAAAGGACATAGACGCGGCCCGCCCGCGGGTGACCCTGTGCTTAAGCCCCACCCCGGTACACATTGACGAAATTGTCCGGGACTGCCAATTGTCTGCGGCGGTGGTGCTGACCATCCTGCTGGAACTTGAGCTGGCGGGCCGTCTGCACCGCCATCCCGGCGGCCGGGTCAGCCTGGCGTGAAGCTGGCGGTCCCGCCGCGGGGGAGCGTTTCGGAAAGCATCGCCACCTATTGCAGTGCGGGGTCCCCTTGTCGGGCAGCAACGTCCTCATCGTCGAATCGCCGGCCAAGGCGAAGACCATCAACAAGTACCTTGGCGATGATTTCACCGTTCTCGCCAGCTACGGCCATGTGCGCGACCTGCCGGCCCGCGACGGCTCGGTGAAGCCGGACGAGGACTTCGCCATGGAGTGGGAGCTGGGCGACCGCTCCAAACGCCATATCGACGACATCACCAAGGCGGCCAAGGGCGCCACCCGCATCTACCTCGCCACCGACCCGGATCGCGAGGGAGAGGCCATCGCCTGGCACGTCAAGCAGTTGCTGGACGAAAAGCGCATCACCGGCAAGGTGGACGTGAAGCGCGTCACCTTCAACGAGATCACCAAGAGCGCCGTGCTGGACGCCATCGCCCACCCGCGCGAGGTGCACCAGGAACTGGTCGACGCCTACCTGGCGCGCCGCGCGCTGGACTATCTGGTGGGTTTCACCCTGTCGCCGGTGCTGTGGCGCAAGCTGCCGGGCTCACGCTCGGCCGGCCGCGTGCAGTCCGTGGCCCTGCGCCTGATCTGCGAGCGCGAGTCGGAGATCGAGGCCTTCCGCCCGCAGGAATACTGGACCATCGAGGCGGAGTTCCGCACGCCGGCCGGCACGCCCTTCACCGCCCGCCTGGTGGGCCTGAATGGCAAGAAGCTGGACAAGTTCACCCTGGGCAACAAGGGTGACGCCGACGCGGCACTGGCCACCATCCGCCCGCTGTCCTTCATGGTGCGGTCGGTGGAACGGCGCCAGGTGCGCCGCAACCCCTTCCCGCCCTTCACCACCTCCACCCTGCAGCAGGAGGCCAGCCGCAAGCTGGGCTTCGGCGCCACCAAGACCATGCGCATCGCCCAGAAGCTGTACGAGGGCGTGGACATCGGCGGCGAGACGGTGGGCCTGATCACCTATATGCGTACCGACGGCGTGCAGTTGTCGAACGAGGCCATCGACGGCGCCCGCCGCCTGATCTCCTCCGCCTTCGGCAACGAGTACCTGCCCAACGCCCCGCGCATGTACAAGTCCAGCGCCAAGAACGCGCAGGAAGCGCACGAGGCCATCCGCCCCACCGACATGTTCCGCCGGCCGGACCAGATGGGCCGCTTCCTGGACAAGGATGAGCAGCGCCTGTACGAGCTGGTGTGGAAGCGCACCATCGCCTGCCAGATGGCCAGTGCCGAGCTGGACCAGGTGTCGGTCGACATCACGTCGCCGAAATCCGAGGCTCAGTTCCGCGCCACCGGTTCCATCGTCACCTTCGACGGTTTCCTGAAGGTCTACCAGGAGGATCGCGACGACGCCGGCGATGACGAGGACAAGGACACCCGCCTGCCGGCCATGAAGGACGGCGACGACCTGGCCAAGGGCGAGGTCAAGTCCGACCAGCACTTCACCCAGCCGCCGCCGCGCTACACCGAGGCCAGCCTGGTGAAGAAGATGGAGGAACTGGGCATCGGCCGCCCCTCCACCTACGCCAGCATCCTGCAGGTGCTGCAAGACCGGAACTATGTCCGCCTGGAAAAGCGCCGGTTCGAGCCGGAAGACCGCGGCCGCCTGGTCACGACCTTCCTGGAGAACTTCTTCAACCGGTATGTCGGGTACGGCTTCACCGCCGATCTGGAAACCAAGCTGGACGACATCTCCGGCGGCCGCATCGACTGGAAGACGGTGCTGCGGGATTTCTGGCGCGACTTCTCCGGCGCGGTGGACGGCACCAAGGACCTGACCATCACCCAGGTGCTGGACGCCCTGGATGAGGCGCTGGGTCCGCACTTCTTCCCGGCTCCCAGCGAAGGTGGGCGCGACCCGCGCGTCTGCCCGGTCTGCGGCGACGGGCGGCTGTCGCTGAAGCTGGGCAAGAACGGCGCCTTCATCGGCTGTTCCAACTACCCCGGCTGCAAGTACACCCGCCCCCTGAGCGTCGAGGGCGGCGAGGAAGGCAGCGCCGACCGCGAGCTGGGTAATGACCCGGAGACGGGCTACCCCGTGTCCATGAAGCGCGGCCCCTATGGCGTCTATGTCCAGACGGGCGCGCCGGATGAGCCCAAGCCCAAGCGCGTGTCCCTGCCGCGCGCCATGAACCCGCAGGACGTGGATCTGGACATCGCGCTGCGCCTGCTGGCCCTGCCGCGCAGCCTGGGCCCGCATCCCGAGACGGGGCAGGAGATCACGGCCGGCATCGGCCGCTTCGGCCCCTACCTCAAGCATGGCGACGCGTACAAGAACCTGACGCCGGACGACGACGTGCTGACCATCGGCCTGAACCGGGCCGTGGTGCTGCTGGCCGGCGTGGCCGCGCGCAAGACGGTGGCGGGCCGCGAGCTGGGCAACCATCCCAAGGACGGCAAGCCCATCACCCTGGGCAGCGGCCGCTTCGGCCCTTACGTCAAGCATCTGAAGCTGTTCGCCAGCATCCCCAAGGCCATCAACGCCGACACCATCACCCTGGAACAGGCGGTGGAGTTGCTGGCGGCCAAGGCGGCCAAGGACAGCGGCAAGAAGGCGGCGACCACGGCCGACGGCGAGGAGAAGCCGAAGAAGGCGGCGGCCAAGAAGGCGCCCGCCAAAGCGGCAGCCAAGGCTCCGGCGGAAAAGAAGGCCGCCGCGCCGAAGAAGACCACGACAGCGGCGAAAAAACCCGCAGCCCCCAAGGCGACGACCAAGAAAGCGGCGGCGGGCGACTGAGCCCGCCACCGCCTGTCCAGTTCAAGGCCCGTCCAGTTTAAGGAAGTTCCCATGCCGAAGCGTCCGGAGGGCCCCCGGCGGGCTTTGCCCAGGCCGGTGCCGGCCCGCCGTGCGGCCGACGCCCCCTTCCCCACCCGGGAAGAGATCATGGACTATATCCAGTCCAGCCCCGTGCCCGTGGGCAAGCGCGAGATCGCGCGCGCCTTCAACATCACCGGCGACGGCCGCATCGTCCTGAAGGAACTGCTGAAGGAGTTGGAGGGCGAGGGCAGCATCGAGAAGGGCGAGGGCCGGCGCGTGGCCGTGCCCGCCGCCCTGCCCGAGGTCGCGGTGCTGGTCGTGGCCGAGGTGACGCCGGACGGCGAGGTGCTGGCCCGCCCCACCACCTGGACGCATGAGGCGCCGCCGCCCCGCATCTACATGGCGGCCGAAAAGCGCGGCCATCCCGCCCTGGCGGTGGGTGACCGCGTGCTGGCCCGCCTGTCGCGCCAGCCCCAGTTACGTGACAATGGGCCGCACGGGGCGGAGGACGTGTACGAAGGCCGCACCATGCGCAAGCTGGACGGCGGCACGGCCACCCGCATCGTCGGCATCTATGAGCGCGCCCGGGACGGCGGCCGGCTGAAGCCGGTGGACCGCCGCGCCAAGGCGGAATTCGCCGTGGCCGACGCCAACGCGGAAGGGGCGCAGCCGGGCGAGCTGGTGGTGGCCGAATTGCTGCCGTCTTCCCGCCTGGGCCTGAAGCAGGTGCGGGTGGTGGAACGGCTGGGCAGCATCGAGGAGCCGCGCGCCGTCAGCCTGATCGCCATCGCCCAGCACGCCATCCCCACCCAGTTCGCCAAGGCGGCCATCGAGGAGGCGGAGGCCGCCCCCGAGCCCACGGTGGAGGGGCGCACCGACCTGCGCGACATTCCCCTGGTCACCATCGATGGCGAGGACGCGCGCGACTTCGACGACGCCGTGTTCGCCGAGCCCGACACCGACCCCAACAACCCCGGCGGCTGGCACCTGCTGGTGGCCATCGCCGACGTCAGCTTCTACGTCCGGCCCGGCATGGCCCTGGACCGCAACGCCTTCGACCGGGGCAACAGCGTCTATTTCCCCGACCGCGTCGTGCCCATGCTGCCCGAGGCGCTGTCGAACGAGCTGTGCTCCCTGAAGCCCGAGGTCAACCGCGCCTGCCTGGCGGTCCATATGTGGATCGACGCGCAAGGCCGCCTGAAGCGCCATCGCTTCGTGCGCGGCCTCATGCGTTCCGTCGCCCGCCTGACCTACACCCAGGTGCAGAAGGCCCGCGATGGCGAACCGGATGACCTGACCGGCCCGTTGATGGAGCGGGTGATCAATCCGCTCTACGGCGCCTTCACCGTGCTGCTGAAGGCCCGCGACGCCCGCGGCACGCTGGAGCTGGATTTGCCTGAACGGCTGGTGAAGCTGGACGAGGCCGGCACCATCCAGAGCATCGGCGTGCGCCCGCGCCTGGACAGCCACCGCCTGGTGGAGGAGTTCATGATCGCCGCCAACGTGGCGGCGGCGGAGGCCCTGGAAGCCAAGCACAGCCCCTGCATGTACCGCGTGCACGCCGAGCCCGCGCGCGACAAGCTGGAGGCGCTGCGCCAGTTCCTGGGTTCCCTGGGCTACACCCTGGCCAAAGGCCAGGTGATGAAGCCCATCCTGTTCACCCGCATCCTGGCCAAGGCGGCGGAGACGCCGGAGGCGGATCTGGTGAACACCGTCATCCTGCGCAGCCAATCCCAGGCGCTGTACCAGCCGGAGAACATCGGCCATTTCGGCCTGGCGCTGCCGCGCTACGCCCACTTCACCTCCCCCATCCGGCGCTATGCCGACCTGGTGGTGCATCGCGCCCTGGTGAAGTCCTACGGCCTGGGGCCGGGTGGGCTGGATGAGGAGGAAGCGGGCCGCCTGGTGCAAGTGGGGGAACACATCTCCGTCACCGAGCGCCGCGCCGCCACGGCGGAGCGCGACGCCCTGGACCGCTATGTCGCGGCCTATCTGTCGGACAGGGTGGGCGGCACCTTCACCGGGCGCATCGGCGGCGTCACCCGCTTCGGCCTGTTCGTCACCCTGGACGAGACGGGCGCCGATGGGCTGGTGCCCATCTCCACCCTGCCGGACGACTTCTACGACCATGACGAGGCCAACCACCAGCTGGTGGGCCGGCGCTGGGGCCGCACCTACCGCCTGGGCACGGTCGTCAAGGTGCGCCTGGTGGAAGCCGACCGCATCTCCGGCAGCATGGTCTTCGCCCTGCTGGGCGAGGACACCGACGACGCCCCCTGGCTGGCCGGCGGCCAATCCGCGCGCAAAGGGCCGGGCAAAGGGCCGGACAGCAAAGGCGGGCGCGCCCGGCTGACCAAGAAGACCGCCACCAAGGCCCGCATCAAGCGCCCACCGCCGAAGAAGGACTGAGCATGACCACCCCCCGGCAATTCATCGGTGGTGTCGCCCTGGTGGTGCGCGATTATGACGAGGCCAAGGCCTGGTATCGCGACGTGCTGGGCTTCGACGCCGTGGAGGACACGGATCTGGGCGGGGGCAAGCGCTGGGTGGTCATGGCGCCGCCCGGTTCACCCCCGGGCTCTGGTGAGACCCGCCTGCTGCTGGCCAAGGCGGTGGGGCCGGAGCAGGAGGCCGCCATCGGCAACCAGGCCGGCGGCCGCGTCTTCCTGTTCCTGCGCACCGACGATTTCTGGCGCGACTACCACCGCATGGCGGCCGCCGGCGTGACCTTTTGCGAGGAGCCGCGCGTCGAGTCCTATGGCACCGTGGTGGTGTTCCAAGACCTCTACGGCACCCGCTGGGACCTGTTGCAGCTCAACGTCTGATTTCGCCGGCGCACAATTCGCGCAAATCACAACAGGTGTGGATGGCAAGGCTGAGGTCTGGCAAACGCGCCTGGACCATGGCGCCGTCCATACCCATCATCTAGGGCATGACGACCGACCCCGTTCCCCCCGATAATCCCGTCAGGGTGACCCCGAGGCCCCGTGTCGCCGGTGAGAGGGAGGATGATGCCTTGACGGACACGCAAGAGGAAATCATCGCCCCGCCCAAGGGCATGGTCGGCACCGCCATGATGCGGGGCATGCGCCGCTGCTGCCCCAACTGCGGCGCCCACACCCTGTTCGTCGGCTATACCAAGGTGGCGCCGGTCTGCACCAACTGCGGGCTGGAGACGGGCAATTTCCGCGCCGACGACGCGCCGCCCTACTTTACCATTTTCGTCGTCGGCCATATCGTGGTCGGCGCCGCCCTGGCGGTGGAACAGAACTTTCATCCCCCCCTGTGGGTGCATGCCGCCCTGTGGGGTCCGTTGACCCTGGGCCTGTCGCTGGCCTTGCTGCCCCTGTTCAAGGGGGCGGTGATCGGCGTGCAGTGGGCCATGGGCATCCGCGGCTAAGGGAAAACGATATCGGGAGGCGCCGTGGCCCAGGCCACCAGCCGGGCGGATCACGCCCGGATCGCCAGTGTCAGGCCTGCGCCTATCCGCCAGGGCGGCGCCCTGGCCCGGAGCCTATGGGCGCTTGCCGTGATGCTCACCCTGGCCGCCTGCGCCGGCAGCCCCGGCGGCCAAGGCGTCACCGCCGAGCAGTTTTACCAAAGCGCCTACGGCAAGATTGATGAGCTGTACCTGGACCCGGTGGACATGCGCCGCCTGGTGGTCGATGGCCTGATCCACGCCGGCCGTGTGGTGCCGGACTTGACGGTGACCGTCCCACCCGATCAGGCCACCGTGACCCTGGCGGTGGGCAAGCGGCCCCCCCGCACCTTCGCCCTGCCCGCCAACGGCTTGCCCCAAAGCCAAGACGCGGCGCCCTGGGCGCACCTGGCCGCCAGCATCACCGACTGGGTGGTGGCGCAATCCACCGACCTGTCGTCGGCCCGGCAGGACCGGGAAACCCTGTTCCGCGCCATGCTGGAGGGCGCCACCGCCGACCTTGATCCCTACAGCCGTTATTCCGTGCCGGCGGCGGCGCGGACGGAGCGCACGCGGCGGGAGGGTTATGTCGGCATCGGCGTGACGCTGGAGGAAACGCCGCGCGGCTTTCGCATCATCGCCGTGGCGCCCGGCAGCCCGGCCGCCGCCGCCGGCCTGCTGGCGGGCGATGTCATCGTCGCCGTGGGCGGCCTGCCCGTGGATACCGCCGGCGGGGGCGGCCCCACCCTGACGATAGAGGCGGTGATGAACCGCCTCAGCGGGCCGGAGGGCACCGGCGTGCCGGTGCGCGTCGCCCGCACGGGCGGCATGGTGACGCTGCTGATCAGCCGTCAGCGCATCATCCTGCCCACGGTGATGGCGGAGCGGACGGGCACGGTGGGCGTGCTGCATGTCAGCCGGTTCAACGCCGGCACGGCGGATGCGCTGGCCGCCGCCGTCCATCACCTGCGCGACACCGCCGGCACGGTGAACCCGCTCACGGGCTGGGTGCTGGACCTGCGCGGCAACACCGGCGGCCTGTTGGACCAGGCGGTGGCCGTGGCCGACCTGTTCATCACCAGCGGCCCCATCCTGAACACCGTGGGCCGCCACCCCGACAGCGTGCAGCACTACGACGCCACACCGGACGACATCCTGGACGGCGCCCCCCTGGTGGTGCTGGCCGATGGGCAAACCGCCTCCTCCGCCGAAATCGTGCTGGGCGCCCTGGTCGATAGTGGCCGGGCGCTGGACGTGGGCACCACCAGCTTCGGCAAGGGCGTGGTCCAGACCGTTGCCCCCCTGCCCAATGGCGGGGAGCTGTTCATCACCTGGTCGCGCATCCTGACGCCGGCCGGCCACATGTTCGACCATAAGGGCCTGGCGCCCGCCATCTGCACGGCCGGGCTGACCGACCCCGCCGCCATTCTGGCCCCCTTGCGCGCCCAGCCCCGTCCCGCCGGCACGCCCGCCACCTGCCCGGCGGAGCACAATCGCCCGGCGCCGGTGGACCTTACGGTGGCGGAGGACCTGCTGACCAACCCGCCCCTGCTGCGCCGCGCCCAGTTGGCGGGCCAGCCGCTGCTGGCCGACCAGCCGTCGGCGGCGCCCGACCAGGGCGGGATGTGACGACAGCGTCGCTGATTCTCCCCGTCGGGCGGTGCGCCTGAGGCCCGCCAGGCTGCCGGACAGCCCTGTCGCGGCGGAAATGGCTCATGCACGGCGCGCATCCCCCGCCGCAGCGCCCGTTCCCACGGCGTATGGCTCTTTGGCCTTGACTCTCAGGGCCCGCTGACTAAAGTGCCGCGACGCCGTGCCCCAGAGGGCCACGGTACGGAATTGTTTTTGACCGCCCCCGACCCGCCAGAGTGGCGACCGAACGGGGTTGTCGTAGGTGGGATTAAAGGTCATGGCCAAGCAGAATACCGTGCTGATCCGTCTGATCAGCTCCGCTGAAACCGGCTTCTTCTACGTGAAGAAGAAGAACCCGCGCAAGACGACCGAGAAGCTGGAGTTCCGGAAGTACGATCCGGTGGCTCGCAAGCACGTGCTGTTCAAGGAAGCCAAGATCAAGTAAGTCCCGCGCGCCCGCTCGGGCGCGCCGTTCCGGCCCATACCCCGCCCCCACGGGCGACAGAATGCCGGAACCGTCAAGGACACTGGTCAGGCAAAGGGCCGCTCCTCGAGCGGCCCTTTCCTATTGGCATGTCTGGCGGCTGGGGTATTCTCCCCGGCGCGCCAGAACCTTGGGAACACCGCTTCCGTGCCTTCCAGCCCATCTATTCCATGCCCCGTCTTCGTCATCAATCTCGAGCATGACGGGGTGCGGCGCGCGCATATGACGGACCAGTGCGCGCGCTTGGGGCTGTCGGCGGAGTTCGTGCCGGCGGTGAACGGCCGGGCGCTTGGCGATGCCGACCGCGCCGCCTATGACCGCGCCAGGGCGCTGCGTGTCTATGGCGTGGAGATGCTGGACACGGAGATCGGCTGCTACCTCAGCCACTATCGCCTGTATGAGCGCATGGTGCGGGAGAACATCCCCGCCGCCCTCATCCTGGAGGACGATGTGGAGCTGAGCCCCGCCCTGCCCCGCATCGTGGAGGATCTGACTGGCCGACCCCGCGCCGGAATGGCAGGTGGTGCGGCTGGAATCCCTGCGCCCGCGCGTGCGCGAGCCCAAGACCCCCAAGTTCCGGGGCCGCACGATCAAGACCCTGCGCGATGGCGAACTGGTGCGCCTGGGCACCCACGTGCTGGGCTTCGGCGCCTACCTCATCCGCCTGGACGGGGCCAGGCGCATGCTGGACTACGGCCGGCGCATCTTCATGCCGGTGGACCAGACCATGGACCGCTACTGGGACAACGGCATCGCCCCCTACCTGGTGCGCCCTATCCCCGTCCGCCAGCGCACCGACATGGATTCGCGCATCGGCGCCCGCCCCGCCGGCCGGCACGAGGGCCAACCCCTGGCCATACAGTTGGCCCGTCGCTGGCAGCGCCTGTCGGACAGCGTGCGCAAACGCCTCTACCGGGGCTGATAGGCCGGACTAAGCGAACATCAACCCGGCAGGGTGAGATCCGGCGTGTCGGCGGCATGGGCCAGCGGCGGCGCCTCCAGGCTGCTGTCGGTCACGACGCGGTTGCGGCCGGCGCGCTTGGCCTCATAGAGGGCCATGTCGGCCCGGCGCAGCAGGCTGTCGCCCGTTTCCATGCGGCCATCGCCCAGGGCGCCATCGGCCACGGCCACGCCGACGGAGATGGTCACCGTGATTTCCCCGCCATCGACGCTGACCTTGAAGGGCGTCTCGGCGATGCGACGGCGCAGGCGTTCCGCCACCAGGACACCGGCGGCCAGATCGGTGTCGGGCATGACGACGACAAATTCCTCGCCGCCCAACCGGGCGACCAGGTCGAAGTTGCGCAGGTTGCGGCTGGCGCGCTGCGCCACCTCCTTCAAGACCTCGTCCCCCACGCCGTGGCCGTAGGTGTCGTTCACGACCTTGAAATGGTCGATATCGAACAACAGGGCGGCCACCGGCTTGTGGTTGTCCCCGCCCCGGTCCAGCAGGCGCGGCAGGTGCGCGCTCAGGTAACGGCGGTTGAACAGGCCGGTGAGGCTGTCGGTCAGGGCCAGGGACAGGCTCTGCTCATAATTCGCGCGCAACCGCTCCTGATAACGCTTGCGGCGAATCTGGGTGCGCGCCCGGGCCATCAACTCGTTCCGGTCGATGGGCTTGATCAGATAGTCGTTGGCGCCCAGCTCCAGGCCCTTGGCCACGCGGTCGATATCGGTTTCGTCCGCCACCAGCAGGACCGGCACCTGGCGGGTCTTCTCCTGCGAGCGTAGCTGGGAGCACAGACGCAGGCCATCCTCCCGCATCAGCGTCAGGCTGATGACGATGAAGTCGAAGTCACCCGCCAGCGCCTGCTCCAGGCCGCTGGCGCAGGTGTCGGCCGCCGCCACCCGGCCGCGGTCACGGCACAGCGTCTCGGTGATCTTGTCCAGATCGATGGAGCTGTCTTCCACCACCAGGACGTTGGCGCCCTCCGCCGACTGGTTGTGCATGCTGTCGGTGGACACCAGCATGCCCAGCTGGCCCGAGGTGCTTTCACGCAGGCGCCATTCGTCCATCATCATCTTGAGACGGACCAGGGAGCGCACGCGGGCGAACAGCGCCACGTCGTTGACCGGCTTGGTCAGGAAGTCGTCGGCCCCGGCCTCCAGCCCCCGCACGCGGTCGGCGATGTCGGACAGGGCGGTCACCATCACGACGGGGATGTGCATGATGGCGGGGTCGCTGCGGATGCGCTCGCACACCTCGAAGCCGTCCATGCCGGGCATCATGACGTCCAGCAGCACGATGTCGGGCGCGTGCGCCTTGATCTTCTCCAGCGCTTCCGGCCCGCTGCTGGCGGTGATGACGTCGAAATACTCGCGCGTCAGCTTCGCCGCGAGCAGCTTGACGTTGGGCAGGACATCATCAACGACCAGGACGCGAGCCGACATGACACCACTTATTCCGGCCGCGGCGGAAACGCCGCAGCTTGATCAAAAGGCACTATCGCGCACCCTAATCCAGAAAGCGACGAACTGTCCGGATGAAAGTGGCGACCGAGATGGGTTTGGCGATGTAATCATCACAACCGCCTTCCCGGATACGCTCCTCATCGCCCTTCATGGCAAAGGCCGTGACGGCGATGATCGGGATCGATCCCAGATCCTGATCCTCCTTCAACCAGCGCGTCACGTCCAGACCGGAAAGCTCCGGAAGCTGTATATCCATAAGGATAAGATCCGGGCGATGCTGCCGCGCCAGATCCACAGCCATGCTGCCATCGCGGGTCTGCACCGTGCGATAGCCGTGCGCCTCCAGCAGATCATTGAAAAGCTTCATATTGAGTTCGTTGTCCTCAACAATGAGGACACATTTTTTGGCGGCGGCAACCGTGGCCATGAGGCGGTCCGTAGCGATGTGGGGGCTACACTAAAGGACAAGTGGGGCGGGTACAACCATGATGCACAGCGCCCGCAGGTTATGCGCCGCCTGTTCGATGTCGCGTTGCCATCCGTACCTGCCAACCGTTGTTATAGGCCATATGGGTAGCCCTAAGGCGCCGGCCCCGTCCGAACAGGTAGTCCACAATTGACGTTGGACTAGAGGGAATCGCCTGGAAGATCGCGGCACGCGATAATTTCAGTCCTGGCGGGCCCCCGCCAATTGCCGGCACCAGGCGGCAAGGTCCAGCAGGCCGCGGCGCCGCGGCCCCTCCGCATCGTCCGCCGTCACCTCCAGCCGGCGACCCGCGCGGCGGGCGAAGGCGGAAAGGCGGGGCGGATCCTCGATCAGCCGCCCCAGCGCCAGCATGACCAGCTCGGCCCGGCGGCGGTCTTGAGGAGCAAGGCCGGGAAGCAGACCACGCATGGCGATCAGCGCCCGCCCGACGTCCATGCGGGCGCGCGCCTGGGCCAGGGCACCCTCCCCATTCCCGGCGACCCCGCCGCCGGAGGCCACCTCCCATACCGCCAGCCGGGCGAGGCGGTGATGGTGGCGGTATTCCCAGGCCCTGCCGTCGGGCGATGACGCCCCCGACGCCAAGGCCCGCACACTGGCGGAGAAACTGGCCAGCAGGCGGCGCACCTCCCCTCGCCCATCCACCGGCAGGATCAGCCGGTAGGTCAGCAGGATCCATATCGCGGCCAGCACGATGGCGGCGGCGGCGTTGAGGAAAGCCTGCAGGTCGTAATTCATGGGGTTGGTGGGTGCCACCAGGGTCAGGAACAGCAAGGGCATAAAGCTGCCGAAATCCCCCCGCCCCGGTCGCTGCGACATCAGGGCGGCGACCACGATGATGGGCGCCAGCACCAACGAGAGGCCCCAGAACTCCGACAAGGCGGGCAGCAGCAGGAAAGTCACGGGCAGGCCCAGCAGCCCCGCCCACAGGGCGGCGCGAAAGACCTGGACGCTGACCTGCTCCGGGTTGGAGCGGCTGGCCAGCAGGGCCCCGAAGGCGCTGGTCCAGCTCAGCATGATGGTTCCAGCCGGCCATTCGGTGGCGACCCAGAAGCCGGCCGCCAGGCCGACGGAGATCAGGGTGCGCAGCGCCGCGATGATCGCACTGCCCAGGGGGCCGTCCGCCGGCTCGGGCAGGGTGAAGGCCAGGCGGCGGGCCGGGTCACGCGCCACCGCCACCTGAACCAGCAGGTCCAGCACCTCCCCCAACTGGTGCGCGGCCGTCAGCGCGGCGGTGTCGCCGGCGCGGTGGGCGAGGTGCAGCGCCACCCGCAGGCGACGGCGCGCGGCGGCGGCGGCGACGCGGAAGGCCGGGCCATCGCCCCCCGCCAACGGTGTCAGGCAGGCCAGCAAGGGCTCCGCCGCCGCCGGCAGCGACGCCAGCGCCCGGCGGGCGGCGTCCACGCGGGCCAGCAGGCCGAACAGCGCGGCCGCGGCCACCCGCGCGCCGTCGGATTGCCGCCGGTACGCGGCCGATTCCACCGCGGCATAGGTCGCCAGGTCGTCCAGGCCCTGCAGGTCGGCCAACAGCTCCCGGTGCCGGCGGCCAGGCGCGTCCGCCCCGGTCAGGTCATGGGCCAGCGCCCCGATCACGGCGGCGGTGACGCGGGCCACCCGGCTTTCCAGGCGCTGGGCGGCCGTCACCGGCCATAGGATGCCGGATACCGTCATCTTGGCCAGCACGCCGACGACGATGGCCGCCACCCGGGCGGCGGCGATGTCGAAGGTGCGCAAGGGATCGTCCACCGCGCCCAGCGCCACCAGGGCCAAGGTGTAACCGGCCAGCACGGCCGCGTAGGACCGGAAGCGGCGCAGCCGGTTGGCCAGCGCCACGCAGCCCGCCAGCCACAGGCTGTACAGCAGCAGGAAAGCCTCCGGCGACTGGCCGAAGCCCGCCATCAGCGCCAGGGCCGCCGTCGCCCCCACCAGGGTGCCGGCGATGCGCCACACACTCTTGGCGATGACGGCGCCGCTCATGGGGTGGCTGACGATCAGCACCGTCACCGCCGCCGTCTGCGGGCTTTCCAACTGCAGGGCGTAGGCGAGGTAGAGTGCCAGCAAGGCGGCCATCGCGGTGCGCACCGCATGCCCCAGCGCTCCCCGGCTGGGCAGCCATTCCCCCAGGCGCGGAAGTCCTGCGCTCTTGAAGACGGGGCGCAGGGTGGCGACGGCGGGGTCAAGGCTGAGGGACGGCACGGGGGAACGCCACGCAGGGTTGGGCCTGGGGCCGCCCATGAGCGGAACGCCAGCCAGTTCATCGATTTGCATGATGCTCGCCATCCAGACTACAGTCCAATATATGGGAGTACGGTTTTCGATATCTAAAACACACAGGACACCCCGTCTTGGACATCCGCCACCTGCGCTATTTCATCGCCGTCGCCGAGGAACTGCACTTCACCCGGGCGGCGGAAAAGCTGGGCATCCGCCAACCACCGCTGAGCCAGCAAATCCAGCAGCTTGAGCGGGAGATTGGCAGCCCGCTGTTCCACCGGCTGTCCCGGGGGGTGGAGCTGACGGCCGTGGGCCTCACCTTCCTGAAGGACGCCAAGGCGATCCTGGCCCAGATCGACCAGGCCCTGGCCAGCGCGCGGCAGGTGGCACGGGGGGAAAAGGGGCGCCTGCGCATGGGGCTCAGCATGTCGGTCACCGCCCATCCCTGGATCGCCCGGCTGATCCGCGACTACCGCGCCCAGCATCCGGGCGTGCAGGTGACCTTGGAACTGAACGATTTCGGCCAGTTGACCGACGCGGTGCGCGACGGCGCGCTGGACGTGGCCCTGGTGCGCGGCCGGACGGCGGAGATGCCGGGCCTGACCACCTACGCGGTGGTGGAGGAAAAGCTGCTGGCGGCCCTGCCCCTGGGCCACCGCCTGGCGGAGGCCGGCACCCTGGATCTGGCGGAGCTGGCGGATGAGGATTTCCTGATCATCCCGCGCACGGCCGGCCCCAACATCTATGACATGATGATCGCCGCCTGCCGCAAGGCCGGGTTCAGCCCCCGCATCGTGCAGGAGGTGCCGGCCTTCCCGCCCCTGTTGAACCTGGTTGAGGCCGGGCTGGGCGTGGCGCTGGCGCCGGACAGCATGCGCAACATGGGGCAGGAGGGCGTGCGGCTGCTGGATCTGAAAGGCGGGTACGACACCGCCCCCATCATGCTGGTCTACCGCGCGAACGAGGGGGCGGCCGCGACACGTGCGCTGGTGGCCCAGGCCCGCCGCGCCGCCGCCGTCCATAACGCCGCCACCAAGCCCTGAGAGCATCATGCTGGAACTGAAACTGCTGCGGTCCTTCGTCCTGCTGGCGGAAGAACTGCATTTCGGCCGGGCGGCGGAGCGGCTGCACATCGTGCAGCCCGCGCTGACCCAACAGATCCAATCGCTGGAACGGCAGATCGGCACCCAGTTGCTGAACCGGACGCGCGGACGCATCAGCCTGACCGACGCCGGAATCCTGGTCCTGGCGGAGGCGCGCAAGACCCTGGAACAGGCGGCGCGGACGGAAACCATCGGCCGCCTGGCCGGGCGGGGGGAGGTCGGCCGGCTGGAGGTGGGCTTCGTCGGCTCCGCCGGCCTCAGCGCCCTGATGCCGGCCATCCTGCGCGATTTCCGGCAGGCCCATCCGGGCGTGGATCTGAACCTGGTGGAAATGGCGGTGGGACCGCAACTGGCCGCCATCGCCGCCGGCGATGTGGATGTCGGCTTCGTCCGCCTGCCGCCGCTCAGCCTGCCGGGCGGCGTCGCGGTGCTGCCGCTGCGGCCGGAGGGGCTGGTGGTGGCGCTGCCGGCAGGCCATCCGCTGGCCCAGTTGCCGGCCGTCCCGGTGGCCGGCCTGGCGGGGGAGCCCATGGTGCTGAACCACCGCGCCGGCGCCGCCGAACTGCGCAGCCTGATCGACGAGCTGTGCGCCCGCCATGGCTTCGCGCCGCAGGTGGTGCAATCCGTGCCCCAGATCTCGCTGACCATCCGCCTGGTGGCGGCCGGCCTGGGTGTTTCCCTGATGCCGGAAACCATCGCCTGCATGGCGGTGGAGGGCGTGGTCTACCGCCCCCTGGCCGACGACGACATCCGCTACACCCTGGCGCTGGCCCACCGCGCGCAGGACGCGGCGCCGGCCGTGCGCGCCTTCATCGCCCTGGCGGGCACGCTGGCGGAACCCTAATCGCGGGCCGCCGCCGCCCCGCCAGCTGCGTCGACGGCGGCAGCGTCCAGGTCCACTCCCTGCCAGCCGCCGCCCAGCGCCTTGTACAGGGTGATGACGTGCTCCACCCGGGCGAGGCGGCTTTCCGCCTCCCGGTCCTCCGCCTGGTAGGCCTGGCGCTCGCTGTCCAGCACCTTCAGGAAATCGGTGAGGCCGGCGCCGTAAAGGCGGGTGGCGTGGTCCAGGGCCTGGGCGGCATCGACACGGGCGGCCACCAGGCTCTGCTGCCGACGGGTTTCCGTCTGGTAGTTGACCAGCGCGTCCTCCACATCGCGCAGCGCCTCCTTCACCGTCCGCTCATAATCGATGCGGGCGGCCTCGGCCTCCGCCTTGGCCATGGCGATGCGGGCGTCGTCGCGCCCACCGTTGTAGAGAGGGCCGGCGACCTGCGCGCCCAGGGAATAGGTCAGGCTGGCCAGGCTGAACAGCTTGCCCAGGTCCGCCGCCTGGGGCATCAGCGTCAACGGGATGGCGAAATGGGGCAGGCTGGCGGCCGTGGCCACGCCGATGCGGGCGTTGGCGGCGGCATAGCGCCGGTCGGCGCGGCGGATGTCCGGGCGGTTGGCCACCACCTCCGACGGCAGCGACACCGGCAGGCTGGTGGGAACGGTCAGCAAGGGCGCGGGCTGGGACAGCTCGGCCTCCAGTTCCCCCGGATAGCGGCCCAGCAGGATGGCGATGGCATGGCTCATACGCGCCACGGTGGCCTGCAGCGGCGGGGTGGCGGCCTGCACCGTTTCCAGCTGTGACTTGGCCTGCGCCACGTCCAGCAGGGTGCCCAGGCCACGCTGATAGGCCCGCTGGGCCAGGTCCAGGGCCTTGGCGGCGACGGCGATGTTGTTTTCCGCGATGGTCAGGCGCAGTTGGGCGGCACGCAGCCGGGCGTAATCGGTCGCCACCTCCGCCAACAGACTGACCAGGATGGCGCGGCGCCCCTCCTCCGTCGCGGCGATGTCGGCGTCGGCCGCCTCGACGGCGCGGCGGGTGCCGCCGAAGACGTCGATCTCCCACGTGGCGTCCAGTTCCGCCTGCCAGGTGTGATAGCTGCCGATGCCCGCCGGCCAATCCACGCTTTCACTGGATCGTTGCAGGGCCGGATCAATACCGAGGCGGACATCCGGCAGGTCGGCGGACTTGGCGATGACGCGGGCGGCGCGGGCCTGCACCAGGCGCTGACGCGCGATCTTCAGGTCTTCGTTATCCGCGATGGCCGCCTGGACCAAGCGGCTGAGGGTGGGGTCCTGGAAACTGTCCCACCACGCGCGCATGGCATTGACGCCAGCCGCCGGCGGCAACTGTTCCGTCCAGCCCTTGGGCAGGTCATCCAGGGGAACCGGCTTGTAATCGGGGCCCACGACGGTGCAGGCCGATACCACGCCCCCCAGCAGCAGCGCCGCCAGGGCTTTCCAGCGGGTCATGGCTCAGATCCTCGATTCCAGGCGGGCCAGGACACGGCCCACCAGTCCCTGCGGGCGCTGCGCCTCATCCCCCACCGACACCGTGCAGGTCATGCCGGCGGCC
The DNA here is from genome assembly GCF_034427435.1 of Nitrospirillum goiasense. Lineage (NCBI taxonomy): Bacteria > Pseudomonadati > Pseudomonadota > Alphaproteobacteria > Rhodospirillales > Azospirillaceae > Nitrospirillum > Nitrospirillum goiasense. Next base: position 512,918 of record NZ_JAXQNP010000003.1, read on the forward strand.
AGCACCACGCCCGGGGGGACGGTGTCGATGCCCACGCGCACGGGAATGCGCTGGGCCAGCCGCACCCAGGTGAAGACGGGGTTCACGTCCTGCAGCCCATAGGCGTTGGGGGCGCTGTTGCGGTCGTTGATGCCGCGGGCGATGGTCTCGACATGGCCGGTCAGGGGCGGGGTGTAGCCCATCAGCTTGATGCGGGCGGTGTCGCCCTCATGGATGCGGGCCAGCTTCGTTTCCTCGAAATAGCCGCTGACCCAGAAGCTATCGGTGTCGATGACGGCCACCCGGGGCTGGCCCGTGGTGGCGTAGTCGCCCACCCGCAGGCGCAGGTTGGTGACATAGCCATTGACCGGGGCGCGGATGACGGAGCGTTCCAGGTTGAGGTTGGCCAGGTCCAGCGCGGCCTCCGCCGCCTCCAGCTGGGCGTTGGCCACGCTGGCCGTGCTGCGGAAGCGCTCCTGCTCCGCGTCGGACACCACGCCGGCTAACCCCTGCCGGCGCTGGGCGTCGCTGAGCTTCAGGGCGCGTTCGTCCCGGGCGGCGGCGACGGCGGCGCGGGCCTGGGCCTGGGCGATGCGGAAGCGCACAGGGTCGATGACGAACAGCACGTCGCCCTTGCGCACCAACTGGTTGTCGTGAACGGGGATGTCGACGATGGTGCCGGCCACCTCCGGCGCCACGTCAACCACCTCCGCCCGTACGCGGCCATCCCGCGTCCACGGCGCCAACATGTAGCGCTGCCACAGGGCGGCGATCAGCAGGACGGCCACGCCGACCATGGCCAGGGTGGCGCCGCCCCGGCCCAAAGCCCGCAGCAGGGGAGCCAGACGGGCGTTCATAGCAGCACCAGGCCGGACAGCAGGATGGAGAACAACGCCGCTTCGAACAGGGCGGGGTGCCACACGATCCGCCAGAACCCCAGGCGGGCCAGCAGGCCGCGCAGGATCAGGAACAGTAGCAGGGTGACGGCACCATAGCCGACAATGGGGGCCATGAAGATGCCAGCGACATCCAATTCGGCCATGACGGAAGAAACCTCAGGTTGGATTGATCCGGAAAAGAAAAGGACGCGGCCCGCAGACCACGTCCTTTCCTATGCGTGACGGCTCCCGGCAACCCGATGGGAGGAGGGCGGACGGGCGCCGTCACGTGAGGGGCGGAGGGGGCGGAACCGGATCAACCGCCGGGTCCCCCCGCCCCAAAGGCTTTACCGCAGGGGGCTCATCAATTGGCCGTCAGGGTCTGGGCCGTCAGCGCCGCGTCGAGAGTGTCGACGCAAGAGGCGAAGGCGGCGGAGCCGGGGGCCGCACCCGCCATGGCGCACGCCTTCTGTTCACGGCCGACCTGGGGCGAAACCTGGGCGTGCTCACCCTGCACATGGGTCAGCGCGGCGGTGCAGGCGGCGAAGTCGGCGTTAGCCGGATGCAGGCCCATCGCCTCGCAAGCCTGGTGGACGGCCGGGGTCACCACCACCTCCGTCCCGGTGCCGGCGCAGGCCACCAGCGGCGCGGACAGCGCCAGGGCGGACAGGGCGGCGGCAAAGGCATACGTGCGGGACGAATTCTTCAGCGGGGCGAACATTCCATCATCTCCATCAATCAACCGGGCCGCGTCCTGTGAGGTCCAGCGCCTTCAGTCAGCGCGGTCGTTGGTGAGATGAACTATGCGCCCGCTTCCCGCCGTGCGTCTAATATATCGGAATGGCGTCTTTGATATCTTATAGATATGGATTGACCCCGACCCCACGATCAGAATCCGTGATCGTTGCGCCTGTGAGAAACTATTGGAGGGGTAGGGGTGCCGGGTCCCAAATATTCGGTGCCCGCACCCCGAAGGGACCACAACGGCCAACGCCCGCCAGGGCCTGCGGTCGTCGAATCCCTGGGACCGCCCCCAGGGGACGGCGCCGAACAACGGACAAGAACATGGTTAGAGAGCGAATTCGTCTGAGCAGCCTGCATGATCGCATCATGACCGCCGAGCAGGCGGCCGCCCTGATCCAGGACGGCATGACCGTGGGCATGAGTGGCTTCACCCGGGCCGGCGATGCCAAGGCCGTCCCCCTGGCCCTGATCAATCGCGGGCGGGCCGAGCCCCTGCACATCAACCTGCTGACCGGCGCCTCCCTGGGCAACGACCTGGACGGCATGCTGGCGGACGCCGGCATGCTGAAGCGGCGCCTGCCCTTCCAGGCCGACGCCCGCCTGCGCGCCGCCATCAACCGCGGCGAGGTGATGTTCATCGACCAGCACCTGTCGGAAATGGTGGAGCAGTTGCGCTCCGGCGCGCTGGGCCACCTGGACTGCGCGGTGATCGAGGCCACGGCCATCACCGAGACGGGCGCCATCGTCCCCACCACCTCGGTCGGCAACTCCGCCAGCTTCGCCATCCTGGCCGACAAGGTGATCGTGGAGATCAACCTGGCCCAGCCGGCGGACCTGGAGGGGCTGCACGACATCTATATCCCCAAGCGCCGCCCGGCGCGCGAACCCATCGAGCTGACCAAGGCGTCGGACCGGGTGGGCACCCCGGCGGTGCAGATTGATCCGGCCAAGATCGCCGCCATCGTGGTGACCAACCAGCCGGACAGCGCCACCACGCTGCAGCCGGCGGACGCCGACACCACCGCCATCTCCCGCCACCTGATCACCTTCCTGGAGCAGGAGGTGCTGGCCGGCCGCCTGCCCCGGCATCTGCCGCCCTTGCAGGCCGGCATCGGCGCCATCGCCAACGCCGTGCTGGCCGGCCTGAAGGACAGCCCCTTCACCGACCTGGAGCTGTACAGCGAGGTGTTGCAGGACAGCGCCTTCGACCTGTTCGACGCCGGCAAGCTGGCCTTCGCCTCGGCCTCCAGCATCGTGCTGACGGCGCCGGTGATGGCCCGCGTCATGCCCAACATCGCCAGCTACCGCGACCGCATCATCCTGCGCCCGCAGGAGGTCAGCAACCATCCCGAGGTGGTGCGGCGCCTGGGCCTGATCGCCATCAACACCGCCATCGAGTGCGACATCTACGGCAACGTGAACTCCACCCACGTCAACGGCACGCACATGATGAACGGCATCGGCGGATCGGGCGACTTCGCCCGCAACGCCCAGCTCTCGGTGTTCGTCACCAAGTCGCTGGCCAAGGACGGCCGCATCTCCAGCATCGTGCCCATGGTCACCCACGTGGACCACACGGAGCACGACGTGGACGTGATCGTCACCGAGCGGGGCCTGGCCGACCTGCGTGGCCTGGCCCCGCGGGAACGCGCCCGGGCCATCATGGAGAACTGCCTGCACCCCAGCTATCGGGAGCAGATGGCCGACTATGTGCGTCGGGCCGTGGCCCGGGGCGGCCAGACGCCGCACATCCTGGAAGAGGCGTTCAGCTGGCACATCCGCGCCCGCGAGACCGGCAGCATGCTGGCCGAGCCGGCGCCGGCGGCGCTATCGGCGTAACGCCACCCGGTCCTCCGGGGCGCTGGTCTGGTTCAAGCGCCGGATCAGCGCCCGGTGGGCCGGCAGATCGCGGATGGCGTGGTCGCCATAGGCCTGGATGCGGGCGAAGGTCTTGCGCGCCGCATCGGCATCGGGATAGGCGCCGCGGGCCGCCGACAGGTCGGTTTCGAAGCCCATGCCATACAGGATGTACTGGTAGTTGAAGTAGGCGAAGGCCTCCAGATCCAGCGCGAAATCGAACCGGCTGGGCGGGCGCGCGCGCCACCGCGCCAGCAGGTCGCGCAAGCCGGGCGGGATGGTCGCGGGGTCGCGGTTGTCCCGCCAGAACGGCTCCTCCCGCCGGCTGAGGCAATAGTGCAGCTTGAGGAAGGCGACGATGTTCTCGAACCGCCGGGTCATCAGCTCATTGAAGCGGGCGGCCGGCGCCTGCCAGTCGCCGTCATGCGGGAACAACTCGGCCAGCATGCCCACCGCCACCTCCACCAGCACCACGCTGGTGGACTCCAGGGGCTCCAGGAAGCCGGCCGACAGGCCGATGGCGACGCAATTCCCGACCCAGGGCGTCTCGCGATAGCCGGGGTCGAAGGCGATGCGGCGCAGGGGCGGCGGGGCCGCGTCCCGGCCCAGCAGCGGCGCCAGATAGGCGCGCAACGTGGCCTCGGCCGCGTCGTCCGACATATGGTCGCTGGAATAGACGCAGCCTATCCCCCGCCCACCTTCCAGGCCAATGTCCCATGTCCAGCCGGCGGCATGGGCGGTGGCCAGGGTGACGCTTTCCAGCGGCGCGTCCGGCACCCCATGCGCCACCTTGCAGGACAGCGCGCGGTCGGTGGCCAGGATGGGCTTCACCGGCTTCTGCGGCACGCCCAGGGCGCGGCCGATCAGTTCGGCGCGGAAGCCGCTGCAATCCAGGTAGAGATCGGCGGACAGGGGCCCCTGCTCCCGCGTGATCACATGGTCGATGGCGCCGTCCGGCCCCAGCACCACGTCCGTCACGGTGCCCTGTAGGTGCAGGACACCCAGCTCGCGGGCGCGGCGGGCCAGCGCCGCCGCCGCCTTGGCGGCATCGAAATGATAGGCGTAGTTCAGCGGCGCCTCGAAATCCCCCTCGGGCCCCCGCTTGGGCGCGCGCCGGGCCTCCGCCACCCGGGGCTGGAAGGTCATGGCCTGGGCGAAGGGCGGGCGGGCGTCCCGGTCCTGCAGCAGCCAATAGGGCACCAGGCCGGCGCCCTCCAGGGGAAAGGGCGCCTCGAAGGGATGGAAGAAGCTGTCGTCCTCCGCCCCCGTCACCCAGCGGTCGAAGCGGATGCCCTGCTTGAAGGTGGCGGCGGTCTCGCGCATGAAGCGCGCTTCGTCCATGCCCAGGAATTTCAGGGTGCCGCGAATGGTGGGAAAGGTTCCCTCCCCACCCCGACGATGCCGATGTCCTGCGATTCCAGCAGGGTGATGCGGATCGGCCCATCCTCGCGCACGCCCAGGTAACGGGCGAGGTAGGCGGCGGCCAGCCACCCGGCCGTGCCGCCCCCGACGATCAGGATGGTCCGCGTGCGCGTCATGGGGCCCGCCTCAGGCTCGTTCCGGAACAGCCCCCAGCTCACCGCTGGCCCGGGCCTTGCGGCCATAGACCAGTTCGAACAGCGGGGACGCCATCATAGTGGTGACGATGGCCATCAGCACCAGCATGGAAAACAGCGTCGGCCCGATGATGCCCTTTTGCAGGCCGATGTTGATGATGATCAGTTCCATCAGCCCGCGCGAGTTCATCAGGGCGCCGATGCCCAGCGCGGTGCGGTTGTCCTCGCCGCACAGGCGGGCGGCGGCATAGCAGGCGACCCCCTTGGCGACGATGGACGCCACCAGCACGCCCAGCGCCATCAGCAGCAGGGAGGCGGAATTCACCATGTCCATGCGGGTGTTGAGGCCGGAATAGGTGAAGAACATGGGCAGCAGCAGGACCACGGCCACCGGCTCCACCTTCTTCTTCAATTCCTCCACGAATAGGCCGCGCGGCATGGCGGTGCCGACGATGAAGCCGCCGAAGATGGCATGGATGCCCACCGCGTCCATGACGAAGGCGGACAGGCAGAACACGGCCAGGGTGATGGCCAGCACGGTGTGCGTCATCTCCCCCCGGCGCTCCACCGCGCGGCCCAGCGGCGCCAGCAGGCGGCGGCCGAAGAGGATGACGAACAGGGCGAAGCCCACCCCGCCGCCGATGGCCAGCACGGCGACGCCCGGCCCGGCGCCGAACACCGCCAGCACCACGGCCAGCACACACCAGGAGGCGGCATCGTCGAAAGCACCCGCCGTCAGCGACAAGGTGCCCAGCGCGCTGTCGCTGAGGCCGCGCTCATGGATGATGCGGGCCAGCATGGGAAAGGCGGTCAGGGCGATGCAGGCGCCCAGGAACAGGGTGGCCTGGGTCCGGGGCAGCCCATCGGCGAACAGGCCGGGCACGTCCAGCAGCATGGGTGTGATCAGCAAGGCCACCAGGAAGGGCGCCAGGATGCCGGACAGGGACACGGCGAAGGCGCTTTTGCCGTTGGTGCGGAAATGGTCGCCCCGGAACCCGGTGCCCACCAGGAACATGTACAGCCCGACGCCGAACTGGGCGCCGACATACAGCACGTTCTTCGTTTCCTTGGGAAACAGCTCGGCCGCCAGGCCGGGGAACAGCAGGCCCAGCAGCGACGGGCCCAGCACCACGCCGGCGATCATCTCCCCCACCACCTGGGGCTGGGCCAGCAGCTTCTGCCCCAGCCAGCCGACGACGCGGCAGGTCAGGATGATGGCGGACAACTGCAGGAAGAAATGGACGCTGAAATCGGTCGGCGTCATGGCCCCGTTGGGCCCGTGCGGCGACAGCATGTGTGAGGCCGTATCGACGATGTTCTGCACCGTGCCGGCTGAAAAAAAGTCTGAAGCCATGACGCGATCCCACCCTGTTTCTTGGGCCGTTTCCCGGCCTTGCATCTGGTAGCGATACCAGGCTTAGGGGCGGGTGCTGGATGTTGTCAAAGAATAAAAAACGTAGGAATGTAGCAACATTCACAGCGCCAGGAATGTAGCAACGTGACCACAATGAGCAGCCGGGATTTCAACCAGGACGTGGGCGGGGCCAAGCGGGCAGCGCTGAGCGAGCCGGTGTTCATCACCGACCGGGGCAAGCCCACCCACGTCCTGATGAATTTCGAGACCTTCCTGAGGCTTACCGGCGATGGGCAGAGCATCGTCGACCTGCTGGCCCTGCCCGACGACCTATCCCCGGACAAGGCCGCCCCGTTGGACACCCCGCGGATGGACATCCCACGCCTGGACATCGGCTGATGTACCTGCTGGACACCCCCGTCGTGGTGGAACTGCGCGGCGCCAAGCCGGACGCCGGCGTGCGCGCCTGGGCCGCCGATGTGCCCCGCCAGCAATTGTTCCTGTCGGCTCTCAGCCTGATGGAGCTGGCGGAGTCGGTCGCCAAGGCGGAGCGGGCGGACAAGGCGACCGGCGCCGCCCTGCGCGCCTGGCTGGACGACCGGGTCATGGTGGCGTTCGAGGGGCGCATCCTGGCCGTTGACGCGGCCGTGGCCCTGCGGCGGACGGGCGTGGGCCTGCCCAACAACCGCGACGCCCTGCTGGCCGCCACCGCGCTGGTGCACGGCCTGACGCTGGTGACGCCCAACGCGGCGGCCTATCGCACCGGGCGCCTGAAGGTCTTCAACCCCTGGGGCTACGCCGGGGGGCGGAGGAGGACATCGCCGACTGGCGCCAGGCGGCCAAGACCAGCCCGGTATGGCTGAAAAGCCTGTTCCTGCGGTTTTAATACGGAAAGAGTCCGCGACAACCGGACGCGGGTGGGGCGTGAGGGGGATGTCCCCCGACTTGTTGAAGGCCCCGTCGCCCATGTCCGCCGCATCCCTCAGCCGCCGCCAGGCGCTGACCCGTCTCGCCACCGCCGGAACCGGCGTCGCCCTGGCCGGTGTGCCCGCGTCCGCCGCGACAGCCCCCGGCGCCGCTGCCAGAATTCCCATGGGCACGCTGTGCCGCATGACACCCCAGTCCATCGAGGGGCCCTATTACATCGACCCACGCCTGGTGCGGTCGGACATCCGGGAGGGCAAGGCCGGCGTGCCGTTGACGGTGCGTTTCCAGGTGTTGAACGGGGCTGATTGCGCGCCCCTACCCGGCGCGCGGGTGGATATCTGGCACGCCGACGCCACGGGGGTCTATTCCGGCTATGACCACCAAGGCGCCCAGGGCGGAACGGACACGCGCGGCCAGACCTTCCTGCGCGGCACCCAGATGGCGGACGCGGACGGCGGCGTCAGCTTCCGCACCATTTATCCCGGCTGGTACGCCGGCCGTACCACCCACCTGCACTTCAAGGTCTTCCTGGACAGCAGGACCGTGTTGATGGCCCAGATGTACTTTCCCGATGCCCTGTCGGAATTCCTGTACACCACCGTCCGCCCCTACTGCGACCGGGGCCAGGTGCGGGACATGGTGAACGCCACCGACCCCGTCGCCGCGTCCGACGATGGCGATCATGCCTGTTACGCCGCCGTGAAGGAGGAAAAGGACGGCTACGTCGCCAGCCTGACTCTGGGCGTGGACCGACAGGGCCAGGTCAAGGCCGACTTCGGCCCCGGCGGTCCCGGCGGCCCGCCACCACCCGGCGCCCCCAATGGTGTCATCCCCAAGGATGCGAACGGCAGGCCACTGCCGCCGCCGGATGGTCCGCCGAATGGCTCCTTCGCGGGCGGTCCCCCGCCGGGCGGACCGGGACGACTGCCGCCCGGCAGTGGGCCGTTCGGTCCTGGGCAAGCGGGGCCACGGCAGCTGGTTCCCGGCGTCGCCTTGGCCGACCAGCAGGGCAAATCCAAGACCTGATGATGGGACTACGTCAGCAGGCGGGCTTGGGCAGCGGCTCCAGCGCCACCAGCTCGGCCCGCACCTTGAAGTCGCCGTAGTCGATCAGCATGGACTGCACGATGCCGTTGTCCATCAGCATCATGGCGGTGTCGTAATCCGGCAGGGCCTGCTGCTCGTCATTGGCGAAGAACGCCAGATGGACGGGCCAGGCCTTGTCCTTGTGCAGGGCGGCCACGACGATGGCGTCCTTGGCCAAGGGCTTGGCCTTGCCGATGACGGCGGAGACGGGCCCGGCCTCCTCCGCCTCCGACCCGTCGAACACGGGGCGCACATAGACGGGCGTGTCGCCGCGGCGGGCCTGGTCGATCAGCAGCAGGGTGTGCGCGGTGGGAAACACGGTGCCGGGCGCCAGTTCCACGTCCAGCGGCTTGGGGCGTTCGAAATGGGCGACGCCGCCCTCCTCACCGTTCAGGGTGGCGACGCCCTTCATCTCCTCATCCGGCTGGCCGCTGGTCTGCTTGCGGACGTTGAAGCGATAGACGCTGCCGTCCTTGGCCTCCCAGGTGGTGTAGCTGGTGGTCATTTCCTGGTCGTCGGCTTCCGAGTACAGGAATTGGATCTGGAAGCGCTGTTCCGTCGTCCAGCCGCGGCAGACGTCGTTCCAGGCGAAGTTCATGGCGCCGACCACGCCGGTCACCCGGCTGCCTTCCCGCGAGGAGGCCAGGGTCAGGCGATAGGCGGCGCGATGCGGCGACATCTGCGCGCCCAGGGCCATCACCGTGGCGGCCATGGGGCCACCACTGGACGGCGGCGGGGGGCGGATGGCGCAGCGGTGGGCGACGTGGTCGCCGGCGCCACCGGGGGTGCGGCGTCGACCGCCGCCGGCAAGGCCAGAACGGCCAAGGACGCCAAACCCATGCTCACCAGACGTGCGCGCATTCTTTTCGTCACTTTCGCTACCTTGCTCTGGCGCTAACTTGCTCCGGGTGCTGTCCGGCACAGGCAAAGCCAGGGAACGCAGCATGCCGCGTCCAAGGGGCCCTCGCCAAGCATTCTTGTCGTCACAGGGGGGCGCCCCGTCCCTGGATGATACGGCCGACACCCAGGGGGCCGTCGCCCGCCCCGACGCCGGCGGCGGCAGACATTGCCGATGGGCTCTGCCGAAAGGGGATCGGCAAAAACTGCCCCGAGGGCGGTGGAGCCCCTGTTGCAAAACGCAAATCCATTCATTATCAACAGGTTATTGAGCGGCATGCCCCTTGCGATCTCCGTCTTGCGTCACCCACGACGCCCCCAACGGAGTAGCGCCAATGACCCCGCCGGACACCGCCCTGCCCCTGATGCCCGCCGTCAATCTGACCCTGCCCCGGGGCCATATGCCGGTGGGGCTACGCGGTCCGGAGGCGGCGGCCAGCCTGAACCAGTTGCTGGTGCAGGAGCTGGCCATGCGCCTGGCGGACGCGGAGCGCATCATCACCGAGCAGCGGGACCGCATCGATTACCTGGAAACGCTGAGCACCACGGATGAGCTGACCGGCCTGCTGAACCGGCGCGGCTTCCAGGTCGCCTTCCGGCGCGAGCTGGCGGGTGCCCGGCGCGGCAGCCGGGGCGGCGTGCTGGTGATGGTGGACCTGGACGGCTTCAAGCGCATCAACGACATTCACGGCCATCAGGCCGGCGACGCCTATCTGCGCCTGGTGGCCCGCACCCTGGCCGACCATGTGCGCGCCCACGACGTGGTCGCCCGCCTGGGCGGGGATGAGTTCGCCGTGTTGCTGACCCGGGTGGCGCCGGACCAGGGCATGCAGCGCGCCCAGGCCCTGTCGGAAACTCTGCACCACGCGGCCTTGGACTGGCAAAGCCAGCGCCTGCCGCTGAAGGCCAGCTTCGGCTGCCAGGCCTACGGCGCCGACGACCGCGAGGATGACGTGCTGCACCGGGCCGACGTGCTCATGTACCAGACCAAGGCGGCCTCGAAGGCGGCTTGACGCCGCCCATGCCCTGCGGGCGGCCGCATCCGCGGCCTTGCCATCCTCCCTTTCCGGTCCACTGCGTTCCCCAGAAAGGTCCGGCGCCCACAGTCGTGGGCTCGTCGCTTCGCTCCAGGTAATGGGCGGCGTAGGTCAGAGAAAGATCCTCAGGTTCACTGAGCCTGGGGCCTTTTTCATTTGCGCCTACCCCTGCCGCCGGTAGGTGCCCTTGAGGAAGGGCGTCCAGGTCAGGCCGCCGTCGGTCGAACGGTCGATGGCGGTTTCCATGTGGTCGGGCACGGGCCACCAATAGCGGTGCCGTGCGCGGCCACGCGGGGACGTACGGATGAAGGTGTAGCCTTCGGCGCCCAGCTCATCAGCCCCCTCCACCGGTCCCCACAGGCCCGGCGCCGGGTTGGCCGGCACGTAGCCCATGTCATCGAACCAGAACAGTAGGTGCACCGCCACGTCCGGGTCCCAGGTCAGGACGCCGTGGGCGGCGAAGGCGCCGGCCTCCCCCGGTCGAAGACGTAGTCCAACAGAAGATGGTGACCGTTCAGGGCGGGGCGCACGGTCATGCGGCCCGTTCCGCTGGAGCCCGGGGAACTGGGCTGCACCGTGTCCGTGCCCACCCAGTCACCGGCGAAGGCGGCGGTCAGCCGCCGCATCTCCTCCCGCATGGCCCTGGCCCTCAGGGCTGCTGGGACGGGGCCGACGCCTTGGCCTTGCCCTCTTCCTTTTTGGGCGCGGCCTTCAGGCTGCCGCTGTCCAGGTTCACCTGGGCGGCGGGGATGACCTCCACCTTGGGGTACTTCTGCTTCAGCGCGGTCAGGAACTGGGCGCTGTCGCCCACCACCACCAGGCTGCTCTGGCTGGGGGACAGGGTGCGGGCGGCGGCCTGCTGCACCTCGGCCGGGGTCACGGCCTGGATGCGGCCGATGTAGCGGCCGATTTCGCCCAGGTCGACGCCCTGCAGCGCCAGGCTGCCGACCAGGCTGGCCACGCCGTGGGTGGTTTCCACGGTGCGGCCGAAATTGCCGATCAGCACGGCCTTACGGCCGGCCAGTTCCGCCTCGCTGGGCGCCTGGGTGCCCAGCTTGCCCATCTCCGTCATGATCAGGCCCGCGACCTCGGGGGCGGAGGGGTTCTTGGTCTGGGTGCTGGCGACGAACGGCCCCGGCACGCGGCGGAAGTCCAGGGCCGACCCGGCACCGTAGCTGAGCCCCCGCTTGATGCGGATTTCCTGGTTCAGGCGCGAGGAATAGCCCACGCCCAGCACGGCGTTGGCGACGGAGGCGGGGTAATAGTCCTTGTCGGACCGGGCAAGGCCCGGCCGCAGCACCAGCACCGCCGCCTGGCCGGACTTGGGCAGGTCGATCACCACGGCCCGACCGGCCGGCTGGGCCGGGGAGGACGGCAACGCCGGCAGGGCCGCCGCCGGCTTGGCCCAATCGCCGAACAGCTTCTCGGCGATGGCGAAGCCCTGCTCCGCCGTCAGCGGGCCGGCCAGCACCAGGGTGGCGTTATCGGGACGCCACCAGGTGTGGTGATAGGCGGTCAGGTCCACCGGCTTCAACGCGGCCAGCGACCTCGGCGTGCCGGCCAGCGGGTGGCCGTAGGCGGCATCGGCGTACAGCACGCGCGGCCCCACCAGCTTGGCCAGGCCCGCCGGGTCCTTCAGGGTCACGGACAGGCCGTCCAGCGCCTGGTGACGCTCCCGCTCCAGCTCTTCCTTCTGGAAGGCGGGGTTGCGGGCGACATCGGCGAAGATGTCCATGGCCGGGTCCAGCACGTCAGCCTTGACCATCAGCGACAGTTCCGAGCCGTCCCAGCCGGCGGCGGCGGCCAGGCTGCCGCCCAGCGCCTCGACATCCCGGGCGATCTCCGGCGCGGTGCGGGTCTTGGTGCCCTTGGTCAGGACGTTGGCCGTCATGGCGGCCGTGCCGGGCAGGCGCGACGGGTCCACCGCCCCGCCGCCGCCGATGCGCAAGCTGGCCTGGATCAGGGGTACGCCGTGGGTGGGCGCCACGATGACGCGCAGGCCGTTGGCCAGGCGCTTTTCCACCGGCTGCGGCAAGGCAGCCTCGACAGCCGGGCCGGGCGCCGGCGGCGCCTGGCGCTGGTCGGCCGGCGCCGGCTGCACCACCTTCAGGTCGGCCGGCACCACCAGGGGTGCGGCATCAATGGCGGGGGAGGTCGTCACCGTGTCCGTTGCCTGGGCCCCCTTGGCGCCCTCGGCGGCCGGGACATAGCGCACGGAAATCTTGGTCTCGGGCTTCAGCCAGGTGGCGGCCACCCGCTTCACATCGTCGGCCGTCACCGCCTGGATGTCGGCCAACAGGCTGTCCGCGCGCTTGGGATCGCCGAAGATGACGGCGGCGCGGGCCAGCAGGCTGGCGCGGCCGTTGGCCGTCTCCCGCTCCTGCAACTCGTCGGTCACCAACTGGTTGCGGGCGGCGGCCAGCTCGGCCGCCGTCACGCCGTCCTTGGACACCTTGGCCAGTTCCTCCAGCAGCGCCTTCTCGCCCGCCTCGGCCGTGGCGCCGCCGGCCAGGATGGCGCCGATGGCGTAGGCGCCCGGCTGCTGGTTCACCTCCTGGAAGGTGAAGACCTGGCTGGCCACCTGCTTCTCATAGACCAGGGACTGGTTGAGGCGGCTGCTGTCGCCATGGCCCAGGATGCTGTCCAGCACGATCAGCGCCGGCAGGTCCTTGTCCGTCGCCTTGGGGAAAGGATAGCTCAGCAGCACCGCCGGCAGGGGGGCATTGGCCTCGGTCACCGTCAGGGTCTGCGGCGCCGTCCGCGCCGGCTCCACCGCCGTCACGCGGGGAATGGCGGCGGCCGGATGGGTCAGGGGCCCGAAATACTTGTCGACCCAGGCGTTCAGCTCCTCCGGCTTGAAGTTGCCCACCACCACCAGGGTGGCGTTGTCCGGCCGGTAATAGGTGGCGTGGAAGGCCTGCACATCCTTCAGCGTGGCGGCATCCAAATCCTCGATGCTGCCGATTCCGGGGCGGCCGTAAGGGTGCACCTTGTAGCTGACCTGCGGGAACATGAGGTAGAACAGCTTGCCGTAGGGCTGGGCTAGCACCCGCTGGCGCAGTTCCTCCTTCACCACGTCGCGCTCGGACTTGAAGTTCTCCTCGTCCACGACGAGGGAGCCCATGCGCTCCGCCTCCGCCCACAGGATGCGCTCCAGGTGATTGGCGGGCACGGTTTCGAAGTAATCGGTGTAATCGGCGTTGGTGGAGGCGTTGTTGTAGCCGCCCACATCCTCCGTCAGGCGGTCGAACTGTTCCGCCGCCATGTCGCGCGTGCTCTTGAACATCATGTGTTCGAAGAGATGGGCGAAGCCGCTGCGCCCCTTGGGATCGTCCTTGGACCCCACGCTGTACCACACCTGCACCGACACGGTGGGCGTGGACGTGTCCGGCAGGGCGATGACCTTCAGGCCGTTGGCCAGCGTGCGCTCCGTGAACGCCAGCGGCGGCACCGACACCGTCCCCCCGCCGCCGCTGCGGCTGGGGCGTCAGCGGCCCCCATTCCGGCCGCGAAGGCGGGCAGGCTGGAGGAAAGGGCCGTCGTCAGGGCCAGGGCCGCGAGCGTGCGGGTGAAGCGCGTCATGGGTGCCGTCTTCCTTCTTGGGCTGACCGGCGCGACGGGAGCGCGCCGGAAATGGACTGTTCCCTAAATAGCCCAAAACCACCCAGGTGCGGCGGGGCATTTCGTTAATTCCTTGTAACAGAACGCCGCTCCCCATCCCCAGGGCGCCGGGGCGCATCCACGGGCCATACGCCCGGGGGAGGGCTGCCATGCCGGAGTGAAAGTCACTTGCATTCACATCCAAGCCACCTTAACCATCGCCCAAAGTGATAATAATTATCAGTTGCTGGAGCCTCTCCATGTCCAACGTTCGGCAGTTCGCGTCCCCTCTGGCCCCCTCCCGCTTGGCCTCCTCCCGCTTGGCCCTCACCCCCATGGCCCTGCTGGCCTGCACCGTGTCGGCGATCACCCTGGCCGCCGGCCCCGCCTGGGCCGATGACGCGGCGGATTCCGCCGCCCCGTTAAGCGACGTGCTGGTGATGGGCGAGCGCTCCCCCACCGACGCGGCCAGCGCCCTGAAAGCCGCCGCCCCGCTGGTGGAGACGCCGCAGTCGGTCAGCGTGATCACCCGGGATGAGCTGAACCTGCGCGTGGCTGACAACCTGAACGACGCCCTGAACTATACCGCCGGTGTGGCCACCGACACGCGGGGCAACACCGCCGGCCGCTATGACCTGATGACGGTGCGCGGCTTCAACGCCGACCAGTACCTGGACGGCCTGCACCTCATCAGCTCGGTCAACGGCTATGCCATCCCGCAGATCGACCTGGCGTTCCTGGAGCGGATCGAGGTGGTGAAGGGCCCCGCCTCCGTGCTGTACGGCAACGCCAACCCGGGCGGCATCGCCGCCCTGAGCAGCAAACTGCCCACCGGCCAGACCTTCGGCGAGGTCAGCGTGACCGCCGGCAGCTACGGCACCGTGCGCGAGACGGCGGACATCGGCGGCACCCTGGACGCCAATGGCGTGCTGAGCTATCGCCTGGTGGGCGTGAACGACCGGTCCGACACCCAGATCAGCCACACCGAGTCCCAGCGCTTCGGCGTCAGCCCCAGCCTGACCTACCGCCCCGACGACAAGACCAGCTGGACCGTGCTGTACGTCCACCAGCAGGACCCCAAGAGCGGCGGCTATGGCGCGGTGCCGGTCCAGGGCTCGCTGTTGTCCAACCCCAACGGCCAGATCCCGCGCGACTTTTATGATGGGGAGCCGGATTTCGAGCGGTTCAACCGCACCGAAAACATGGTCACGTCGCTGTTCACCCACAAGTTCGACGATGACTGGGCGGTGCATCAGAACACCCGCTACATGCACCTGACCACGCTGTACAACAGCGTCTACAACGCCGGTTACTTCACCGACGCCAACGAGACCAAGCTGGCCCGCGCCCTGGCCGTGGCCAAGGAAGAACTGAACAACGTCACGCTGGACAACAACGTGACGGGCGTGGTGCGCACCGGCGCCCTGACCCACAACTTGATCTTCGGCGTCGACTTCCAGAACACCGTGCAGACGGAGGCGGCGGGCTTCGGTGGCAGCGTCGCCGACATCGACGTCTTCAATCCCGTCTATGGCTCCGCCCTCACCCTGCCGGCGACCAGCTTCGACGTGCGCCTGCACATGAGCCAGACGGGCGTCTACGCCCAGGACCAGATCTCGTACGGCGGCTTCCGCCTGGTGCTGAGCGGCCGCAACGACTGGCTGGACATCAGCCAGCTGGACCATCTCAGCAACGGCACCACCTCGACGGACGACAGCAAGTTCACCGGCCGCGCCGGTCTGCTCTACCTGTTCGACAATGGCGTGGCGCCCTATGTCTCTTACGCCACCTCCTTCCTGCCGCAGACCACCGTGGACCGGAACGGCAACGTGCTGGCCCCCACCGAGGGCAAGCAGGTCGAGGTGGGCGTGAAGTACCAGCCCAAGGTGTGGGACGCCCTGCTGACCGCCAGCCTGTATGAGCTGCGCGAGACCAACGTCGCCACCACCGACCCCAGCTTCCCCACCGCCTCCATCGCGGCGGGCGAGGTGCGGTCACGCGGCGTGGAGCTGGAAGGGTCAGCCCATCCCATCACCGGGCTGACCGTGCATGCCAGCTACACCTACATCGACAACCAGGTGACCAAAGACAATTCGGGGCTGGAAGGCACGCGGCCCTACGCCGTGCCCCAGACCACCGCCAACGGTTACGCCAACTATGTGATGCAGGAGGGGCCGCTGGCCGGCCTGGGCTTCGGCGGCGGCGTGCGCTACATCGGCCGCGGCTTCAACGGGGTGGCCGGCAGCGGCAGCCTGACCATTCCCGGCGCCACGCTGTTCGACCTCATGGGCAGCTACGACTTCAAGCACCTGGCCCCGCAGTTGGACGGCCTGACCCTGAACGTCGACGCCAGCAACCTGCTGGACCGCCGGTATATTTCGTCCTGCTACAGTAGCATCTGGTGCTGGTACGGCCCGGGGCGGGACGTGAAGGCGAATGTAAGCTATCGGTGGTAAGCAGTGCCCTCCCCGGCCACCGGCCGGGGAGATTTTGGGGCGAGGCGGCGCGCGGGGCCGGGCATCATGAGTGGCTTGTACGGTTCACGGTTCCTGGGCGCCGCCGCGGCGGCGTGCCTGATGTTGGCCCCGGCGGCGTATGCCGCCGGCGATGAGGGCGGGGCCGGCGACGGCCTTGACGACATCACGATCACCGCGCAGAAGCAGCCCTATCGCGGTGACGTGCCGCTGCGGTCCATGCCGCAGAGTCTGCAGGTCATTTCCAGCGAACTGCTGGCGGATATCGGCGCGA
The DNA here is from genome assembly GCF_034427435.1 of Nitrospirillum goiasense. Lineage (NCBI taxonomy): Bacteria > Pseudomonadati > Pseudomonadota > Alphaproteobacteria > Rhodospirillales > Azospirillaceae > Nitrospirillum > Nitrospirillum goiasense. Next base: position 529,581 of record NZ_JAXQNP010000003.1, read on the forward strand.
CGCGGCTGGACACCGCCCTGGACATGGCGGCGGGGCTGGCGCGGCAAAACAATTTCGGCGGCATGTGGGACAGCTACGCCGTCCGCGGCTTCGCGGGCGATGAGAATTTCCCCAGCGGCTATCTGGTCAACGGCTTCAACGCCAGCCGGGGCTTCGGCGGCCCGCGCGACGCCTCCAACATCGACCACATCGAAATCCTGAAGGGTCCGAACTCCGCCCTGTTCGGCCGGGGGGAGCCGGGCGGCACCGTCAACATCCTGACCAAGAAGCCGCAGTTCGACCCACAGGGCAGCGTCACCCTGACGGCGGGAAATTACGCCGACCGGCGGGTGGAGGCGGACGTGACCGGCCCCGTGGCCGACACGCTGGCCCTGCGCCTGAACGGCGCCTATGAGGACGGCCACAGCTTCCGCGACACGGTCCGCACCAGCAAGTACACGGCGACGCCGTCGGCCTTCCTGCGGCTGAACGACCAGATGACCCTCAGCTATGAGATGGAGGCCGTGCATCAGGAGGTGCCGTTCGACCGCGGCGTCGTGGCCGTGAACGGACAGCTGGGCACCATCCCCGCCTCCCGCTTCCTCGGGGAACCGGGGGACGGCGCCATGGACATCGACGGCCTCAGCCACCAGCTACAGTTCGAGGACAATTTCGCCGGGAACTGGGCCCTGCTGGTCGGTCTGTCCTATCGCGAAACCGCCCTGAAAGGCTATTCCAGCGAGGCGGAACTGACCGCCGCCCGCCAGACGCTGGACATCGACGGCCAGACCCTGTCGCGCCAGCGGCGCTACCGCGATTATGAGACCGGCGACCTGGTCGGCCGGACCGAGCTCAGCGGCACCTTCGAGACGAGCGTGCTGACCCATCACCTGCTGGTGGGTGCGGATTGGGACCGGTTCAGCTATGACCAGGTGCAGCGGCGCTTCCGCCCCACCCTGGCCAATCCCAACGGGATCAATATCTTCAACCCCGTCTATGGCGCGCAGCCGGCCGTCGGCAACTTCATGAACGCGCTGGAGATCGACAATTCCGGCGGCGTCTATTTCCAGGACCAGATCGACCTGACGCGCCATTGGAAACTGCGCGTCGGGGCCCGCTACGACGACTACAGGCAGGATATCCTCAACCGGCTGACAGGGGGCCGCACCACCCTGTCCGACACCGCCGCCAGCCCCCAGGCCGGCCTGGTGTATGAGGTGGACGACGGCCTGTCGTTCTACGCCAGCTATGGCCGGGGCTTCCGCCCCAACACCGGCACCGACGCGCACGGCAACGGCTTCAAGCCGGAGGAGACGGAATCGCGGGAAGTCGGCGCCAAGCTGTCGACGCCGGATGGCAAGCTCAGCGGCACCGTGGCGCTGTACAGCATGACCAAGAGCAACATCATGACCGCCGACCCGGTCAACGCCGGCTTTTCCCTGGCCATCGGCGAGGCGGAGAGCAAGGGCGTGGAGGTGGACATCAACGGCACCCTGCCGGGGGAACTCAAGCTCTGGTTTTCCTACGCCTACACCGACGCGGAGGTGTCCAAGGACTTCCTGGACCCCAACTTCGGCCTGGCCATCCACAAGGGCGACCGGCTGATCAACATTCCCAAGCACAGCGGCAGCGTCCTGCTGACGCGGGACTTCAGCGTCGGCAGCGACGGCGTGGTCACCCTAGGCGGCGGCGTCAACTATGTCGGCAGCCGCCTGGGCGAAACGGGGACGGGCTTCACGCTGCCGGACTATACCCTGACCCGGCTGATCGCCGCCTACGCCCCGACGGCGAGCTGGAAGATCTCCGGTGAGATCAACAACCTGTTCGACGAAACCTATTACCCCTCCTCCTACTCCCGCCTGTGGGTGACGCCGGGCACCCCCCGCACCTACCGGGTCCACGCCAGCTATCGGTTCTGATCGCGGCGGCGCATTGGCGGTTGCGGCCTCCCCTCCCCGGCGCTTCAATGCGCCGGCCCCACTGATGCCGCCCCCAACCGATGCAGACTTACGATCCCACCGCGCCGCTGATCTCCCTGCACATCCCGAAGACCGGTGGTTCCAGCCTGCGCGCGGTGCTGGCGACCTGGTTCCCGGGGGCAGCCTGCTGTTCCACTACCGCGACCGCGCGGAGCCGCCGACGCGGCATGAACCGCGCGGGGGAACCTGCATCCATGGCCATTTCAACGGGGCGCGGGGCATCGGCGCCTGGCAGTACTATCCCGGGGTGACGCAGCACATCACCTTCCTGCGCGATCCCTTCGACCGCTTCCTGTCGCAGTGGTTCTACCTGAACAAGCGCAAGCGCGCCGGCTATCCCGAGCCCGACCTGACCGATGACCCCAGCTTCGACACCTGGCTGCATCGCCGGGCCGAGGCGCAGGCCCAGGGCCGCAACCCCTACTCCTTCATCTGGCAAATGCCGCTGCCGCCCGGCACCGTCGATCCAGACACGCTTTTCGCCCGGCATTTCGTGTTCGTCGGCATCATGGAACGCTACGCCGCCTCCCTCGATGCGCTTGCCACCGCGCTGGGCAAGCCCCGCCTGCCGCCGCCCCATAGCAACGCCACCGAACGGGACAGCGACTTCACCTCCTGGCGATCGGCTTATGAAAAGCTGTTCCCGGATGAGTATGAGCTTTATGAAAAGGGCCGCATCCATAACGCGGCCGCCATCGCGGGGTGACACGCCGACGGGTGGAGGCATCTGCGCCCGCGTCACCCACGCCCCGTCACGCGTGCAACGTGGCCAGGAAGGCGATGATGTCCGCCCGCTCGGCGGCGTCCTTCACGCCCTGGAACTTCATCACCGTGCCCGGCATGGCGGTCTTGGGTGCCGCCAGGTAGGTGTCCAGCGTCTCCGGCGACCATATCCAGCCCGCCCCGCGGTTGGCGTCGGAATAGGCGAAGCCCTCGACCGTGCCGGTGCGGCGGCCCATCAGCCCGAACAGGTTGGGCGCGCTGCGCGAACTGCCGCCCGGCCGGGTGGTGTGACATTCGCCGCAGTAGTTGTCGAACAGGTCGGCGCCGCGGGTGGCGTCGGCCGCCCGGCCCGCCGCCGGCAACGCGGCGGCCAGCAGCGCCAGGGCGGCCAGGATGCGGCCCCGGCGCCGGGATAGGGGGAAATGGTTCATCAGAAAGCCAGCCATGTCAGTAGCCACAGGGTGTTGTTGTCCGACGCGTTGCGGCCGTTCCCGTCGTAATTGCGGCTGGCGCCGTTGAACTGGGTGTAGCCGGTGTATTGAAGCGCCAGGCGCAGGTTGGCCCAGGGGGCCGCCCAGGAGTCCGTCTTGCCGAACGGCGTCCAGTCAGCCTGCAGGACATAGCCGCTGGAGTTCGGCTTGCCGTTGGCGCTGCCGGTCAGGGGGTCCGATCCATAAAGCGCGGCATCGCCCGAGCCTGTGCTGCGGAACACGCCGGCCGTCAGGCCGTAGGTCTGCTGGAAGGTGTAATAGGCGTTCAGGCGATAGCTGTTGAGATGACCGGACGCGGCGTCGGCCAGGCCCAGGGCCACGCTGGCCGGCAGGTCATGTGTCTCCAGGATGGCGGTGGCGTTGGCACCCAGGACGTGGTTGCGGTTGGGATGCCATTGGTAACTGGCGTCCAACCCCACATCCGTATAGCGGTCGGTGCCGGCGCTGCGGTCGTTGTTGGGGAAGACATGGGCCGAAAGGCCGAACACGCCGAGGGCCGCCGAGTGCTGCAGATCCTCGTGTTGCAGCGCCATCCGGGCGTAAGGGGCGGTGCCGTCCACCACCGGGCCGTCGGCGATCGCCACCCCCAGGGTATTCAGCGGGCCGCCGCCCAGCGCCCGGTAGCCGCCCGCCTCGACATAGAGCAGGTCGGCGAACAGGCCATAGGCGGTCATCCCCACCACCCGTTGCGCCAGACCGCCCTCGATCAGGGTGGCCGCCGCCGGATGGGGCGCCAACTTGGCCGCGGCATAGGGGAAGCCCCAGGCCGGGGTGGTGTTATAGGGGTCCGAGACGGTCGGGCTGTTGTTCACCGACAGGCCCAGGATGCTCTCCAGCCCCGCCAGGGTGGCCTCACGCCCGTAGCGGAGGTCGGTGTTGTCCCAGGCGATATGGTGGCCGACGCCATCCCAGGTGGTTTGCGAGAAGACGCCCAGGTGATCATAGATGCGGCCGGCGACGAAGACGCTGACCTGATCCACCGCCCCATTGTTGTTGGGCCCGAAGCCTGAAGCAGCCCCGCCGTCCTGGCCCTGCGCCGTGTGGGTGAGCGACACCTCCGCCATGCCGGACACCATGGGGAATTGGCGCGGCGCCTGGCCATCGGCATAGCCCGTCAGCTTGAACGCGCGGCCGTGCGCCGTCAGTTGCGGGCCGAAGGCGCCGACATGGCAGGCGCTGCACGCCTCGCCCGTCTGGTCGGAGAAGGACGGTACGGCGCGGGCGGGCGTGGCGGCCAGGACACCCAGCAGCAGGGCGGCGAACACGAACACGATAGGGGCGCGGCACCCACCGTGCCCGCGCGCTTTGGGGAAGGAGACCATGGGGCAACCTCGGCTGGTCAGGATTCGGGGATGGTGGCCGGGCGGGCAAAGCCACGCCCCGGGGGACGCATGCGGTCCATGGTGCCGTCCTTCAGGACCACGGCATGGGCCAGCGCGGCGCCGACATGCAGGGCGACCAGCGCCAGCAAGGCCCAGGATAGGGAGGCGTGCGCGAGGCCCAGCCATTCCGCCCGCTCGGCATCCTTGGCCATGAGGGTGGGCAGCGGCAGCCAGCCGAACAGATCCAGCGCCCGGCCCCGGGCCGACGCCAGCAGCCAGCCGCTGGCGGGTTGCAGGAACAGCAGGGCGTAGAGGCCCCCATGGACCAAGCCCGCCAAGCGGCGCTGCCAGACCGGCATCCCCGGCGGCGGCGGCGGGGCCGCACGGGTCAAGCGCAGGGCCAAGCGGGCCAGGGACACCGCCATGAGGACGAGGCCGACCAGCCGGTGCCAATCCAACAGCAGGCGGCGCAAGGCGGCATCCTCGACCCCCTCGCGCCCCCACGCGGTCGCGAACAGCGCCATCACCAGCGCGGCGCCGGCCCAATGGGCGTAAATCTGCGCGGCACTGTACGCGCGCCTATGAACCACCATCATCCACCCCCGCCATTGTCACGGCCACGATGGTGCGGCGCGGAATTCCTACCGCACCGCACCCATGGACGCGCCCACCCTAAGGGGCCGGCGTGTGGAGTTGTTTGGAGTTGTCCCCCTGCCGCGTTGAGTGTTTTGCACGGTCCGCCACTGACCAAGCATCCGCAGCGCGGGCGGGGCATGTCCGACGTGTCCGCCCTGTCGGACACTGGCGGAGACAGACGGGCTGACCGGCAAAGCCTTACGATTCCTTGGAAAATCTTGTGGCCCGGAATCTGCTTCGCCCCGCAACCGGCACGTTGGCGGCTCCCTAGGCCGCGACCAGAAGGAAAACGATTATGAACGCGACCATCGACGCCATCAAAAGACACCAGGGCCGGATCGGCAGAAGCGCCAGCATCAGCGTCGGCTATGCGCAGGCGGATGTCTCCGGCGGCGGCCTGATCATCGACCTGGGATTCACGCTGGAAAACATGCCGACCCAGGACACGCCCTGCTGGATCCTGTTTTCCGAGGAACGCTCCGGCAAGGAGATCGGCAGCGGCTTCCTGGTGTGCGCCGACAGCTTCAAGGCGCCGGAAACGGGCGTGGGCTACGATTTGTCGTATTACTGCCTGTTCTCCGTCGCCCATGATTTCGGGCTGACGCCCCGCGACGTCGTCTGCGCGACGATTTCCTTTGGCGAGAACGGCATCCGCGCCCAGTTGGAGGGCAACCCCATCCGTATCCCCGTCACGTTCCTGTGATTGGCCCTCCCTGAGGGAGGGTGTACGTGCAAGGGGCAGACATGGGTGAGCCTTGCCCCTCACGTCATCGCGGTATATATTTTTGGTGGATACCAACGGAGTTCCCTTTGGAAACCGCCAAACTCTTCTGGTCCGGCCGCTCACAGGCCGTGCGCCTGCCCAAGGACTTCCGGTTCGAGGGCGAACAGGTGCGGATTCGTCGCCATGGCAACGCCGTGATCCTGGAACCCATCGCCGACGGCTGGGACTGGTTGGCGGAGGTCGTCGGGCCGGTGGATGAAGATTTCGCCAAGGTCGCGACGGAGCGCCCGACCGAGCAGGAGCGCCCAGCCCTGGACTTCTTCGAGTGAAGTTCCTGCTGGATACCAACGCCGTCATCGCGGTGATGAAAGGCCACACCACTTTCCTGGACCGCATGCGGCAGCACCGACCGGAAGATTTCGGCCTGCCCGCCATCGTCGCCCACGAACTATACTTCGGCGCCGCCAAGAGCCAGCGCGCGGCGGAGAACATGGCCCGTGTCGAGGCCCTGCGCTTCCCTGTCCTGGACCTCGACCGGGAGGATGCCCGTCAGGCGGGCCTTATCCGGGCGCACCTGGCCACCGCCGGCACGCCCATCGGCCCCTATGATGTTCTGATTGCAGGCCAGGCGCTAGCGCGTGACCTGACCCTGGTCACGCACAACACCCGGGAATTCCAAAGGGTGCCGGGGCTGCGCCTGGAAGACTGGCAGTAGCCCCACCCTGAAACAGAGCGGGCGGCGCCCTTTCGAACGCCGCCCGCTTCACTTCAACCCTGAGAGCCTGAGCCTCAGCCTTCCTTGGCCTCGGTGGTGATCTTGGGCTTGGGCAGGTCGAGTTTGATGTGCAGTTCCTTCAGCCGCGCGGTGTCGACGGCGTTGGGGGCCTGCATCAACAGGTCTTCGGCGCGCTGGTTCAGCGGGAAGACGATGACCTCGCGGATGTTGGGCTCATCGGCCAGCAGCATGACGATGCGGTCGATGCCAGGCGCGGAACCACCATGCGGCGGGGCGCCCAGCTTGAAGGCCGACAGCATGCCGCCGAAGCGGGTCTCGAGATCCTCGGCGGAGTAGCCGGCGATCTCGAACGCCTTGTACATGATCTCGGGCTTGTGGTTGCGGATGGCGCCCGAGGACAGCTCGATGCCGTTGCAGACGATGTCGTACTGGAAGGCCTTGATGTCCAGCGGGTTCATGCTGGTCAGGGCCTCCAGGCCGCCCTGCGGCATGGAGAAGGGGTTGTGGGAGAAGTCGATCTTCCCCGTCTCCTCATCCTTCTCGTACATCGGGAAGTCGACGATCCAGCAGAAGCGGAAGGCGTCCTTCTCGATCAGGTCTAGTTCCTCGCCGATGCGGGTGCGGGCCTGGCCGGCCAGCTTGGCGGCGGGGCCTTCCAGGTCGCAGACGAAGAACACGGCGTCGCCGTCCACCGCACCGGTCAACTCACGCAGCACGACCTGCGCCGCCTCGGGCACGAACTTGGCGATGGGGCCCTTGCCGGCGCCGTTCTCGAACAGGATGTAGCCCAGGCCGGGGGCGCCCAGGCCACGGGCCCAATCGTTCAGCTTGTCGAAGAAGCTGCGGGGCTTGTCGCCCACGGCCGGCGCCTTGACACAGCGGACCACGCCGCCCTTGTCCAACACGCCGCGGAAGGCCTTGAACTCCACGTCGTCGCGGCGGAACACGGCCGACACATCGGTGATCACCAGCGGGTTGCGCAGGTCCGGCTTGTCGTTGCCGTACTTCAGCATGCTCTCGGCATAGGGGATGCGCGGGAACGGATAAGGGCTGACGGTCTTGGCGACGCCGGTGAAGTCACGGAACTCGGTGAAGATGCCGTGGATGACGGGTTCGATGGCGGCGAACACGTCGTCCTGCGTCACGTAGCTCATCTCGAAGTCGAGCTGGTAGAACTCGCCTGGGCTACGGTCGGCGCGGCTGTCCTCGTCACGGAAGCAGGGGGCGATCTGGAAATAGCGGTCGAAGCCCGCCACCATCAGCAATTGCTTGAACTGCTGCGGCGCCTGCGGCAGGGCATAGAACTTGCCCGGGTGGTTGCGCGCCGGGACCAGGAAGTCGCGGGCACCCTCGGGTGAGGACGAGGTCAGGATGGGGGTCTGGAACTCGGTGAAGCCGGCCTCGATCATGCGGCGGCGGGCCGAGGCGATGACGTTGGAGCGCAGGTGGATGTTGCGGTGCATTTTGGTGCGCCGCAGGTCCAGGAAGCGGTAACGCAGGCGGATGTCCTCGCCCGCGTCCTGGTCGGAGTTCACCTGCAGGGGCAGCTGGTCGGCCAAGCTCTGCACCACGATCTCATCCGCCTTCACCTCGATATGGCCGGTGGGCAGCTTGTCGTTGATGGTGTCGGCCGTGCGGGCCACCACGCGGCCGGTCACGGTGATGACCGACTCCAGGCGGGCGGATTCCAGCACCTTGAAGCCGGGATTGTCGATATCGATCACGCACTGGGTCAGGCCGTAATTGTCGCGCAGGTCGACGAACAGCAGTTGGCCGTGGTCACGCTTGCGGTGGATCCAGCCGGAGAGGCGGACGGTCTTGCCGGCGTCTTCCAGGCGCAGGGCGCCGCAGGTGTGGGAACGATAGGGATGCATGGGGCCGGACCTTGACGAGTGCGGGTTGGGCAATAGCGCCGCCGGCCCGCGAAAACGCGGGACTGACGGACCGGCGGACACTAGGGCCGGACGGGGGCGGATTGTCAAGACGGCCGGGCGGTTTCGCGTGCGGGGCGATGCGGGTTTTCCATCACGGCCGCGCCTTGAGGCCCTATGCACGCGCGCTCAGCTATAGTATGTGAAGAACCCCATGACGCTGATCACTACGACCGCCGACCTCTCCGCCTTCTGTGACCGACTGGCCACCGCCGCCTACGTCACCGTCGATACCGAATTCATGCGGGAGAAGACCTACTACCCGCAGCTCTGCCTGGTGCAGGTGGCCGGCCCCGACGAGGCCGCCGCCATCGACCCGCTGGCCGATGGAATTGACCTGTCGCCGCTGTTCGCGCTGCTGGCCAATCCCGCCGTGCTGAAGGTCTTCCACGCCGCCCGCCAGGATTTGGAGATTTTCTTCAACCTGACCGGTGCCGTGCCCGCCCCCCTGTTCGACACCCAGGTCGCGGCCATGGTCTGCGGCTTCGGCGACAGCGTGGGCTATGAGACGCTGATCACCAAGCTGACCAACGCCCGCATCGACAAGTCCAGCCGCTTCACCGATTGGTCCAACCGGCCGCTGACCGACCGGCAGCTGACCTACGCGCTGTCGGACGTGACCCACCTGCGCCCGGCGTATGAGAAGATCCGCCGCCGCCTGGACAAGACGGGCCGCGAGGACTGGCTGGCCGATGAGATGGCCATCCTGACCAGCCCGGAGACCTATCGCCAGGACCCGGACGAGTCCTGGCGCCGGCTGAAGCCACGCACCGACAAGCCGCGCTTCATCGCCGTGCTGAAGGAGCTGTGCGCCTGGCGTGAGCGCGAGGCCCAGCGCAAGGACATCCCGCGCAACCGCGTGGTGCGTGACGAAACCCTGATGGAGATCGCCGCCCACACCCCCAGCACGGTGGATGACCTGGCCCGCACGCGCGGCCTGGGACCCAGCATGGCAGCGGGTCGTTACGGCACCGAGATCCTTGCGGCCATCGAGAAGGCGCGCAGCCTGCCCGACAGCGCCCTGCCCCGCGCCGAACCGCGCGCCGAGCTGCCGGCCGGCATCGCGCCGACGGTGGAGCTGCTGCGCGTGCTGCTGAAGCTGGTGTGCGACGACGAGGATGTGGCGAGCCGCCTAGTGGCCAATGCCGCCGACCTGGAGGCCATCGCCGCCGACGACCATGCCAAGGTGCCGGCCATGTCCGGCTGGCGCTTCGACCTGTTCGGCAGCCAGGCCCTGGCGCTGAAGCATGGCAAGCTGGCCTTGGCCATGGAAAACCGCAAGGTCAAGATCGTCAACCTGGGCTGAGCGTCCAGACCCGAACGGGGCACGCGGGCGCGCATGGTTTCATGCGCCGCCGCGCGATATCGCTGAATGGAATGCCATCCCTTGTGGATGGCTTTTTCCGGATGGCTGTGTCCGCCCCTGCGCGCCTTGGAGTTTTTCTGACTTTCGTTGAAGCGTCAGGGAAACTCTAAGCTTCTGCTCCCTCGTGCGACTCACGCTTCAGATGAGTCCATCTGAAGCGATCGCACTCTAGGCGGCCATGAGAGAACTCTGAAGCTGGGCGAAGAAGGCGGCCGAGGAACCGCTAACCGGTGTCGTGCTGCTCAGCAAGGTGCTCAGCGCATCGCTGGCCGAGGTGCCGCTGCCATCGGCGCTGGTGCCGGTGGCGTCGGCGCCCGCGGCGGTGTCCGTGCCGCTGGCGCTGGTGGAGGCGGTCTGGACGTCGGACGAGCCTTCGTCCATCTTCATGCCGCCGTGATGGCCATGGTGGCCGCCATGATGGGCTTTTCCCGTCCCCTGGGACGCTTCCGTCGCATCCCCTTGCGCGCCCGTCCCAGAGGCGGCCTGCGTGCCATCCGCCGCCGTCTGCGACCCTGACGTTATCGGCAAGCCGGTGGCGGGATCGATAGGCTGCCCGGTGACCGGATCAATGGTCGGGTCGGTGGCGGTCGGATCGGTGGTGGTGGAATCGGCCGTCGTCCCCTGGGCGGGAGTGACACCCTGAAGGGCCGACAGCAGATCACCGCTTAACTGCAAGCCGAAGGGATTGCTGGTGCCGCTGACCGTGGTGCCGCCGGCGCCGAGCAGCGTGGCGGCGGAAGACGTGGAACTGGTGGACGAGGTGTCGTCGGCGCCCGATGCCGATGACGCCTGTTGGGCCTTCCAAGCGCCGTAAGACGCCTGGGACGACCCCACGGAAGATATGGAACTCACGGAAGGTTCTCCCCGGTTTGGCCATGGACCTGGGTGGGGCCGGCCTGGAACTGCCCCCCGGCCAGCCGCCCCCACGGGTGGCGCAATGGCGCGCGCACCAGCGTGCCCTTCGCAAGCCCGGGACCAGCCCGCAAACCCTTGAGAAACCTTGATTTCTATTGAATTGGCCAGAACAAGCCAACAAACCTGCGACTAAATCGGCAGGAATGACCCGGCATACCCTGCCGGCGGCAAGGAAATTTATGCCCTATTAGTTGCAAATATGACTTATGCTATTTTGCAACCGTCTGTTTTTATTGCGTTTTTGTTTGGCATGCCGGTTGCCAAGGGCGCCGCCCCGGACAACCGGCAGCCAGTACGGTCCTTTACTCCGCCGGGGCGGCCGGGGCGGCGGAGCCGTCGGCCGGCACGGGCCGGCGCAGGCTCTTCTCGCCCAGGAACAGCAGAATGGGGGCGGCGATGAAGATGGACGACGAGGTCGCCAGCACCACACCGAACAACAGCACCCAGGCGAACTCGCGCAGCTGCTCGCCCGCCAGCAGGGCCAGGGGCACGGTCACCAGGAAGATGGCCAGCGAGGTGCCGATGGTCCGGCTCAGCGTCTCATTGATGCTGCGGTCGATCAGCTCGCGCAGGGGCATCTTGCGGTAGAGGCGCAGGTTCTCACGCACACGGTCATAGACCACGACCTTGTCGTTGATCGAGTAGCCCATGATGGTGAGGATGGCGGCGATGGAGGTCAGGTTGAACTGCATGCCGGTGATGGCGAAGAAGCCCACGGTCTTCGTCACGTCCAGCAGCATGGTGACCACGGCACCGATGCCGAACTGCCATTCGAAGCGGAAGGTGATGTAGCCCAGCATGGCGATGGCCGCCAGGCCCAGGGCCAGCATGCCGTCGTGGAACAGCTCGGCGCTGACGGAGGCGCCCACGGCTTCCTGGCGGCGGATGACGGCGCCGGGGAAGTCCTTGTTCAGTTCCTCCTGCACCACCTTCACGGCACCCTGCTGGGCGGCGTCACCACCGGCCTGCTGCTCCAGCCGCATCAGCACGTCGGAGGGGGAGCCGAACTGCTGCAACTGGACGGGGCCCAGGTGCAGGGTTTCCATCTTGGACCGCAGCTTGGCGAAATCGGCCGGGCCCTCCGTGCGGATCTCGATGACCACGCCGCCGGCGAAGTCCACGCCGTAGTTCAGACCGGGCTTGAAGAACAGCACCACCGAGGCCACCGACAACAGCACCGACAGGCCGATGCCCATGTGGCGCCCCTTCATGAAGGAGATGTTGGTGTGGTCCGGGGCCGGGCGCAGGCGGGTGCCCACGGTCAGCGTCTTGGGCCGGAAGCGGCGGAACCAGCTGGCGGTGATGGCGCGCGCCACCACGGTCGCCGTGAACATCGAGGTCATGATGCCCAGGCTGATGGTGACGGCGAAGCCCTTGATGGTCCCGGTGCCGACCGAGAACAGGATGGCCATCTTGATCAGCGTGGTCAGGTTGCTGTCGGTGATGGTGGCATAGGCCTTGGAGAAGCCGGCCTCCAGCGCCGCCAGGGGGGTCGCCCCCTTCCGCAGCTCTTCCCGGATGCGCTCGTTGATCAGGATGTTGGCGTCGACGGCCATGCCCAGGGTCAGCAGGGCGCCGGCGATGCCGGGCAGGGTCAGCGTGGCCTGCAGGATGCCCAGCAGGGCCAGGGTCAGGAACAGGTTGCACAGCAGGGCGATGTTGGCGAACAGGCCGAAGATGCCATAGCTGACGATCATGTAGGCCACGACCAGGACGAAGCCCACGGCCACGGCGGTGAGGCCGGCGTGGATGCTGTCGGCGCCCAGCTCCGGCCCGATGGTCCGTTCTTCCACCACGGTCAGCGGCACCGGCAGGGCGCCGGCGCGCAACAGCACGGCCAGGTCGTTGGCCGACTGGGCGGTGTAGCTGCCGCTGATCTGGCCACGGCCGCCGGTGATGGGCTCCTGGATGACGGGGTCGCTGATGACCTTGTCATCCAGCACGATGGCGAAGGGCTTGCCCACATTGTTCGTGGTCGTCTCGGCGAAACGGCGGGCACCGATGCTGTCGAAGCGGAAGCTGACGACCCAGCGGCCGTTCTGGTCGGTGGTGGGGCTGGCGTCGGTCAGGTTGGCGCCGTCGACCTCCACCTTCTTGCGCACCAGGATCTTGCGGTCGCCCCGGCCGTCCGCGACGGACATGATCTGCGTGCCCGGGGGGCGGCGCCGTCGGCGCGGATGGGCTCATCCGTCACCACCAGACGGAAGGTCATCTTGGCGGTGGTGCCGATCAGCTTCTTGATGCGGCCAGGATCGTCCACGCCGGGCAGCTGCACCAGGATGCGGTCGCTGCCCTGGCGGGCCACCACCGGCTCGTTCACGCCCGTCTCGTCGATACGGCGGCGGACGATTTCCTGGGACTGCGCCATCGCCTTGTCGATGCGGTCCTTGAAACCGGCGTCGGTCAGGGTCAGCGTGATGGTCTGGCCCTCGGTGCGCAGATCGATCTCCGGCACGCCGCCACCGGTCGTGGCGGTGGCGATGGGACCCAGGGCCTTGCGCGCCGCGTCAACATCCGCCCCTTCGGGCAGGGCGATGGCGATGGACCGGCCGGCGGGGGTGATGCCGCTGACCTGTATCTTGGCGCTACGCAGGGCGGTGCGCGCCTCATCGGTCAGGCTTTCCAGGCGCGCCTTGGCCACCGCGTCGCTGTCCACCTGCAACAGCAGGTAGGAGCCGCCCTTCAGGTCCAGGCCCAGGTTCACATGCCGGTCGGCCATCCAGCCGGGCAGGTAATCCTTGCTGATCAGGCTGGGCAGGGAGAAGACCACGCCCAGGAAACAGACCAGGGCGATCAACGCGGACTTGAGCGGTGAAAAGCGCAGCATAGGGTACGACGTCCTTGGGAACCCGCAGGGGCGGCCCACCATGAAGGGGGCCGCCGCCAGGGAACAGGCGGCCCGGGTGGAACACCCACCACGGGCCGGTTAAACCAAGCGCCTTGAATACCCGCACCCCCGCACGCTTCCAACCAAAAAAGCGAAGTGGCCCCCTTCCCGCCGGTCCATCCGCCCCTACCGGCGGCGGGCCGGCTCAGGCCACCGCCGCCCGCACCGCGGCCAGCCGGGCCAAGGCAGCGTGTTCGGTGGCGGCGTGCTCGGTGGCGGCTGGGGTGATGCTGCCGGGCATGGGCACCCGACCGGCGGCGGTGAGGAAGTGACCGATGAGGCGACGCCACAGCACGGGGCCGGCGGCGCGATCCTCCATGCCCACGTCCAGGTTGGGATTGTCGTTGACCTCGATCACCATGACCTCCCCGGCCGCCGTCTGTTTCAGGTCCACGCCGTACAGGCCGTTGCCCATCAGGCCGGCGGCCGCCACCGCGGCGGCCAGCACGGCGGGGGGCGTGTCGGTCACGGCCACGGCGCGCGTCGCGCCCTCCTCATGGCTGCCGTCGGCGCCATGGCGGACGATCTGCCAGTGCTGGGGGCACATATGATATTGGGCCACGAACAACACCTGGCCGCCCAGCACGCCCACCCGCCAGTCGAAGGCGGTGGGCACATAGTCCTGCGCCAGGATGATTTCCGACCGCGCCAGCAGCGCGGCGGCCACGCGGTGGAAGGCGTCGGGGTCCATCACCCGCTCCACCCCCCGGCTGAAGGCGCCGTCGGGCACCTTCAGCACGGCGGGGAAGGTCATCGACGCCGCGACCTCCGCCACGGTGGCGCGGGTCACCAGCCGAGTGCGCGGCGTGGCCACGCCGTGCCCGGCCAGCGCCTCCGCCAGGAAGACCTTGTTGGTGCAGCGCAGGATGCTGGTGGTGTCGTCCACCACGGGGATGCCCAGCGCCTCCGCCTTGCGGGCGAAGCGGAAGGTGGGATGGGTCACGGCCGTCGTCTCGCGGATGAACAGGCCGTCGAACCGCGCCAGGTGGCGATAGTCGCGCCGGGCGATGACCTCCACCCGCACGCCCAGGTCGGCGCCCACCCGAGCCAGATGATCCAGCGTTTCGGCCTTGCTGGGCGGCAGGGGATCGGCGGGATCGTGCAGCACCGCCAGCGTGAAAGCGGGCGCCGGCGCCCGTGTCCGCAGCCAGCGCCGGCGGACATGGCCCTCCAGCGCGTTCATGAACACCAGGTCATGGGCCAGGGGCACGGCGTCCAGCCCCAGGGCGGCCACACCGGCGATGCGCCACCCCCGGCCATCGGCATGAACCAGGGTCAGCCGCATAAGGGGACAGTCCAGCCGCTGGAACAGGCGGGCGGCGACATCGCCCAAGCCCACATCGGGCGTCCGGCCGAAATAGATGTTGGCCGTGTGTTCGGTGATGCCGGCCGGCGGGGGCGGCAGGTGGGCAAGGCCGGCGTTCAGGTCGGCCAGGTCATGCCGGTCGGCCATATGCCGGTCAGCCAGATCCACCAGGGTGCGCAGTGCGGGTGTCACGCGGGCGCCCCGCGCCTCCGCCAACAGGGAGGTGTAATAGCCGGCCGAGAGGTAATCGACATGGCGGCAGAGGTTGATGACGCGGCGGGGGCGCCCCGGCCCGGCCGCGGCATAGGCGCCGGCGGTCATGATGCGGCCGCCGGGATCGGGCCAGCGGAAGTCGCGCCGCCGCTCCACCACCACGATGAGGTCGGTTCCGGCCAGCACCGGGGGGCGGGCCGGAACAGGGTTGAGGTCAAGCTGTCTGGAGACCGCTGGGGAACAGTCCGGCATGGCGCCGCTCCCCCTAAAACCGGCTGCTGGGGAAGCGGGGGGCGGCCCTCCTCGCCGCACCGGCGCCGGGGCCCGCACCGGCCCCGCCGGCGCGCAGCAGCACGGTGGGACGGTCGGGTTGGAAGATGGCGAAGGCGACGGCGGCCCGCCGCTCCTTAAAGACGCCGCCGATGAGGCCGGCGCTGTCGTGGGCGGCCCACAAGCCGCCGGGGCCGCGTTCGATGACGATGGTGCGTGCCATGATGCGTTCCTTTGGGAAAAGCCCACAGCATCAACCCCGCCGTGGTGTCCCCAGTGTCCGGGCAGCCCGCATTAAATCTCCATGCCAATGGCGGGGGCGGAAGATAAAGGGGTTTTAATTAGGCCCCGCGATGCCTCTCCCGTACCGTGATCCTCATCATGACACCCTCTCCCTTCCCGGCGCCCTTTCCGGCCCCTCGGCCCGCCACCCTGGCCGACCTCGAGGCCCTGTTGGCGCTCGAGGCCCTGTGCTTCGAGTTCAACCGCATGGGCCGGCGCAGTTTCAAACGCCTGCTGGCGCGGCCATCCGCCCACATCCTGGTGATCGATGGTCCGGCCGGCACCCTGGCCGCCAGCGCGGTGCTGCTGTCCCGCCGAGGCACGCGGGGCCTGCGCGTCTATTCCCTGGCGGTCCACCCCGGCCAGCGCGGCCACGGCTTGGCCAAGGCCCTGATGCAGGCCGCCCTGGACCACGCCCGGGCCACCGGCCACCACTGGCTGTCGCTGGAGGTGCATCCGGAAAACGCGGCCGCGCGCGCCCTGTATGATCGCCTGGGTTTCCACCAGACCTCGGTGGAGGAGGACTACTACGCCGACGGCTCCTCCGCCTTCAGGCTGCGGCGCTCTGTCGATTAGGGCCTGACGGCCGGCAGGCCGGGCGCCCGCCGGGGCGCCTCCTGCTCCAGCGTGGTTGCCGGGCCCTTGCGCCCTGCCAGGAAGTCCAGCAGGGCGTCGGTGCCGCCCTTGTCCCACAGGTCGGCATGGCCCGCCCCCTTGATCCAGGCGGCCTGCTTGGGCTCCGGCGCCGCCTGGAACACCGCCCGCCCCATGGCCGGCGGCACGCTGCGGTCGGCCAGGCCGTGCAGCACCAGCAAGGGGCAGGCGGGCGGCGCCACCGCCAAGCGGCGGACCACGGCCAGGGGATTGGCGGCCATGCCGGCCAAGGGCGCCAGATGCCAGCGGCCAACCAGCAGCTCGGCCCCGGAAGTAGGCGGGGCGGCCAGAACCAGGGCCGCCGGCCGGCGTTCCCACGCCATTTGCAGCGCCAGGGCCGCCGCCGCCGATACCGCCAGGATCACCAGGCGCGAGCCGGAGACGCCCCGCGCCGTCAGGTGGTCCAGCGCGGCGCGGGCGTCGGCCAGCAGGGCCGCCTCCCCCCACTCCCCCGTTATCAGCGAGGCCGGGCGGCGGCAGGTGAGCATCACGCCATAGCCGTTCGCCACCAGCGCCGAGGCCAGGCCGGCCAGGTCGGCGCGACGCTGTCCGGGGCCGGCCAGGATCAGGACCAGCGGCCGGGCGCCCGTGGGCTCCGCCGTCCACGCCGTCAGGGTGGCGCCGTCGGCGGTGGGATAGGCGACGGCGCGCAGGCCGGACCCATCCGGCGGGGCACCGGGGTCGGGCAGGCGCGGATGGACGAACAAGGCGGCCCCGCCCTCGCGGGACAGGGTCATCACCAGGCTGCCGAGCAAGAGCACGCCGATGACCAGGGCGATCAGCACGACCATGTAGACCATGTTCGTGACCGCCCCGGCCGCCATCGTCCGCGCCTCAGCCCGCCGCCGACAGGGCGCCGGCCGCGGTGGCCGGTGCCGCATCCAGCTCCGCCGGGCCCTCCACCACTGGGCCGTCCATCGCTGGGCCGTGCCCGCCGCCGGCCTGCAAGGCATGGAAGCGGGCATAGGCGCCGTCCAGCGCCAACAGCTCATCATGCGTGCCGGATTCCACCACTCGGCCGCCATCGATGACATAGATGCGGTCGGCATCGATGATGGTGGACAGGCGGTGGGCGATGACCAGGGTGGTGCGGCCCTGCTGCAAGCGGCGCAGGGCGTCCTGCACCAGGCGCTCGGACTCGCTGTCCAGCGCCGAGGTCGCCTCGTCCAGCAGCAGCACCGGGGCGTTCTTCAGCATGGCGCGGGCGATGGCGATGCGCTGGCGCTGACCGCCGGACAGCTTCACGCCGTTCTCGCCCACCGGGGTTTCATAGCCCTGGGGCAGGCCCAGGATGAAGTCGTGCGCCGCCGCCGCCTTGGCCGCCGCCTCGATCTCCTCCGCCGTGGCGCCGACGCGGCCGTAGGCGATGTTGCCACGCACCGTGTCGTCGAACAGGCCCGTCTCCTGGCTGACCAGGCCGATGGCGCTGCGCAGCGAGGCCAGCGTCACGTCGCGCACGTCCTGGCCACCCAGGGTCACGGCGCCGCCGGTGACGTCGTAGAAGCGGGGGATCAGGTTCAGGATGGTGGTCTTGCCCGACCCGCTGGAGCCGACCAGGGCCACGGTCTTGCCCGCCGGCACCTCCAGCGAGACACCGTCCAGGGCCACCGTGCCGTCCTGATAGGCGAAGCGCACGTCCTGGAAACGGATGGCGTGGGAGGCCACGGCCAGTTCGCCAGCGTCGGGCCGGTCCACGATGCGGGGCGGCGTGTCCAGCAGTTCGAACACCCGCTCCGCCGAGGCCAGGCTGACCTGCAACTGGGTCTGCAGCTTGGACAGGCGCTTCAGCGGCTCGAACGCCAGCAGGAAGGCGCCGGTGAAGCTGGTCAGCGTGCCGGCCGTGGCATGGCCGGCGGCCGCCTCCAGCCCGCCATAGATGATGACGCCGACGAAGATGACGCCGCTCAACACCTCATTGATGGGAATGAGGGAGGAGGAGACGCGGAACGACTTGTTGGTCAGCTTGCGCAAATCGTCGGCGATGCCGGCCACGCGCCGCATCTCATACTCTTCCATGCCATAGGCCTTCACATGGCGGGCGCCCTGGAAGGTCTGGGTCAGGATGCTGGCGAAGGTGCCCAGGGCCGCCTGGGTGCGCCCCGCCACCCGGCGCAGCCGGCCGGTCATGCGGCTGAGCATCAGGGTGGTGAAGGGCACCACGGTCAGCGAGATGGTGGCCAGCAGCCAATCCTGCTGGAACATCACGCCCACCAGGAAGATGAGCGTCAGCACGCTTTGGCCGTAGTTGGTCAGCACCTCCGCCGTGCCCTGGCGCACCTGGTTCACGTCGTTCACCAGGCTGGACACCAGCTGGCCCGACGGCAGGGAGTGCAAATAGGCCAGGTCAGCCTGGATCAGGTGGTTGTAGAGCTGCTTCTGCAACGCCGCCACCAGCCGCTGGCCCACGTTGTTCATCAGCACGGCCGAGAAATAGCCCGAGAAGCCACGCACCACGAAGGTGGCGAAGACGATGATGGCGAAGGTGCGCAGGTAGCCGGGGTTCTTGCCGCTCAGCACCTCATCGATCAGGGGCACCAGCTTCTGCGCCAGCACGGCGGAGCTGCCGGCGTTGACGGCGATGAGGATGCTGGCCAGCAGCACCATGCCGATATAGGGCCGCAGGTAACTGCCGGCCAGGCGCCTCACCAGCGGCAGGGTGGCGGTGTGCTGCGGCTTCTGCTTAGGCTTCTTGGACAAGGGACCGGCGAACCTCGGACTGCGGCGGACACCCGCCAAGATAAGGACGGGCCATGCTTAACACGAAGGCGCTCCCCCAGCCAGAACCGGGCTGCCCGGCGTGGCCAGGCCCTCGATATTACTGGGCGCGGGGGCGGCGGACCTGTCGCCGGTTGATGATCTTTTAGATGTTAAACTCTTGGATTGCGTCGATCTGACACGTCCATTTGCCCCGGACATTTATGCACTGACCAAGCCTTTTGGGATAGGCTCCTGCCCGAGCCCGTATCCGAGCGACAGAGACCACGACCAGGGCCCCGCCCCAGCCCCGGGGCGCCGGGCACATTTTCTGGCGCCGGTTCGACCATCAAAATTCCGCCGACACCCAGAGTCCGCCCGCCCGGCGGCGCGGCGGACGCATGCGAAAAAGATGGAGCCCCATGTCGATTGCACCGGAAGCGAGCCCCCAGCCCTCCCCGGCCCGAAACCTGGCCCGGCTATGGCGGTCCATGCGCTTCATGTCGCCCGCGGACGTGCCCCTGTTCCTCCAGAGCGCGCGCACCGACAAGGCGATCAGCCGTCTACGAACCACGGTCGGGGAGCGCGGCGCTTTCGAAGCGGTCTATGTCGAGGCCAGGGACCCTTGGGCCTCCGCCGACAGCCGCTATCGCTACCAGGCCTGGAAATACGAACGCATCGTCGCTTGCCTTCCCGCGGGCCAGCGCTTCGCCCACGCCCTGGACCTGGGCTGCGGGTTGGGTTTGCTGAGCCAGCACCTGGCCAAACGCGCCGATCAGGTGCTGGGAATCGACATCGCCCAGGCCGCGGTTGAGCGCGCGTCCGCACGGTTCGGCGGCCCGGCGGTCCGCTTCCGTCAGGGCGACGTGCTGGACCTCGACCCCGCGCTTGACGGCAGCTTCGACCTCATCACCATCGCCGACACACTCTATTACCTGCCGCCGCCCATCGGGAACGATCTGCTGAAACAGGTGGCGCTTCGCATGGCGCGGCTGCTCAAGCCTGGCGGTCTGTGCCTGGTGGCCAACCACTACTTCTTTTCGGGCGATCCTGAATCACGGCTGTCGCGGCGTATCCATGACGCGTTCGCCTGGTCCCCCACCTTTACGGTAGTGAGCCAGGCGCGGCGTCCCTTCTACCTGGTCACCATCCTGCGCCGGACCTGACGCGGGGCCTCCCCTCACCCCCGCTCGGTGATGCGCAGCGACAGGTCGGGCAGGCCGTCGACATGGGCGGTGATGACGTCACCCGGCACAACGGGGCCCACATTCTCCGGCGTGCCGGTATAGATCAGGTCGCCCGGCAGCAGGGCGAAGGCGCGGGACAGGTTGGCGATCTGCTCCGCCACCGACCAGATCATCTGGTCCAGGGTGGAGGACTGCTTGATCTCGCCGTTCACCGCCAGGGTGATGGCGCCCCCCGCCGGGTGGCCGACCAGGCCCACCCGATGCAACGGGCCGATGGGGGCGCTGCGGTCGAAGGCCTTGCCGATCTCCCACGGCTTCTTGATGTCGCCCATGGCGCGTTGCAGGTCGCGGCGGGTCATGTCCAGGCCGACGGCATAGCCCAGGACATGGTCCAGCGCCCGGTCCGCCGGAATGTCGCGGCCGCCGACGCCGATGGCCGCCACCAGCTCCACCTCATAGTGATAGTTGCTGGTCAGGGTGGGATAGGGATGATCGGCCACGGTGCCCGGCATCACCACCTGCACGGCGTCCGCCGGCTTCTGGAAAAAGAAGGGCGGCTCGCGGGTGGGGTCGGAGCCCATTTCGCGCGCATGCGCCGCATAGTTGCGTCCAATGCAATAGATGCGGTGCACGGGGAAGACGGCATCCTCACCCACCACCGGCACCACGGGCCGCGGGACGGGGAACAAAAGCGGGGACGTGCCGGTCATGACGGGGCTTTCCAGGCTGGAGTCAGGGGCCGCCACCATAGCAAACCGAACCGCCGGCGCCAGCCCGCGACCCTGATGTCACCGCCGGCCGGCCCCACCCGCGCCACTTTCACCGCTTATCAGAAGCCGGTACTGTGCCTTCCGGCCGCACCACCTACATCAGTGCCAGCCGCCCCCCCTTTGGAGTGTTCGACCGCCATGCCCGACCGCCATGCCGACCGCCATCCCCCCCGCCCCACGCTCGGCCTGGCGCTGGGGGGCGGGGTCGCCCGGGGATGGGCCCATATCGGCGTGCTGCAGGCCCTGGCCCAGCACGGCATCAAGCCGGACGTGGTGGCCGGCTGTTCCATCGGCGCGCTGGTGGGTGGGGTCTATCTGGGCAATCACCTGGAAACGCTGGAGCAGTGGGCGCGCAACCTGACCAAGATGCGCATCCTGGGCCTGCTGGACCTGCGGCTGCGCAGCGGCGGCGGCCTGATCGGCGGCGAAAAGCTGCTGACCGAGTTGAACCAGCACCTGGGCGAGTCCACCTTTGACGACCTGGCCAGCCCGTTCATCACCGTGGCCACCGACCTGGCGACGGGCAAGGAGGTGTGGCTGCGTCGCGGGTCGGTGGTGGAGGCGATGCGCGCCTCCTACGCCATGCCGGGCATCTTCCCCCCTCCCATGTGGATGGCCGCTGGCTGGTGGACGGCGCCCTGGTCGACCCTGTGCCCGTGGCCGCCTGCCGCGCCATGGGGGCCGCCATGGTGGTGGCGGTGGACCTGAACGCCGACATCATCGGCCGCACCCGCAGCCGCCACGATGCCGAGGCCGGCGCCGCCGCCCCGCCCGACGCGGCCCCCGCGACCGAGGACATGGAAGCGCTGGCCGATGAGGCGCCGGGCACGCCGCAGAAACACAATTTCGAATTCCTGTCGACCTTCCTGCAGGCCCGCCGCACGCGGCCACAACCGCCCAAGTACGAGGGGCCCAGCATGTTCGGCGTCATGGCCACCTCGCTGGGCATCGCGCTGGACCGCATCACCCGGTCCCGCCTGGCGGGCGAGCCGCCGGACATCCACCTGAAGCCCCGCCTGGGCCATATCGGCCTGCTGGAGTTCGACCGGGCGGACGAGGCCATCGCCGAAGGCAGGGCCGTGGTGGAACGGGCCCTGCCGGAATTGCGCGAGGCGTTGCGCGTCTTCGGCATCGGCACGCGGGTGGCGCCCTAGTATCGGATGACGCGCGGGCGGCCTATGCCTTTAGGCCGAAAGGCCGTCCCGGTAATATGTATCCACCATACTTCGTTACCCATCAGGACAAGCATTCGAGCACTTTAAGTATTGTTCGGATTTTCTTGCTTGTCCTGGAGCGCCTTGGGTTTCATGACTATGGTGTCGAATTTGTCGCGGAGCCCTGCCCGGTCCACCGGTTCGCTCCCGTCATGTTTGACGCCGCCCCGTCGGGGGCGGACGACATCGGACCGGGAACTACCCCCTCAAGGAGACACCATGTCTATCGGCACCGTTAAGTGGTTCAACAGCACCAAGGGTTACGGCTTCATTCAGCCGGAGGACGGCACCGCCGACGTCTTCGTGCACATCAGCGCCGTCGAGCAGGCGGGTCTGCGCTCCCTGAACGAAGGCCAGAAGGTCAGCTTCGACCTGCAGCACGACCCCCGCAAGGGCAAGTCGGCCGCCGGCAACCTGCGGACGCTGTAATACGGACGTCGAACCACGTTTGTCCTGATTGAAACGGGCGGCCGCCTGCAACGGCCGCCCGTTTCTATTTTAACTTATCCATTGGGGTAGGACGCAGCGCTATTGATCCTGGTCAATGCTGGGGTGGGTCGGACGCATCATGGTGGGGGCCTGAAAACAGTTATGTGGGGGTTCCATTCCATGCCCGACGCCCTTGCCCATTTCCGCGCCGAAGATGCCATCGCCTTGTGCGTCATCGACGTGGCCAACGCCCTGGTGCGCCATAGCGAGCCCCTGCTGGAAGAGGCCGGACTGACCGCGCCGCAGTGGACCG
This sequence comes from Nitrospirillum goiasense, assembly GCF_034427435.1. Classification (NCBI taxonomy): domain Bacteria; kingdom Pseudomonadati; phylum Pseudomonadota; class Alphaproteobacteria; order Rhodospirillales; family Azospirillaceae; genus Nitrospirillum; species Nitrospirillum goiasense. The sequence goes on from NZ_JAXQNP010000003.1 coordinate 552,602, forward strand.
TTCTGATGAACGTCGCGGGCGACCGCAACTTCAACGATGGCCCGTCCCAGCCGGCCAACGATCCCCATGCCGACGCCTACGCCGGTGCCGACCTGGGTATCGGCCGCCAGGGCTGCATCTTCTCGTCCGAGATCGCCGCCGCCCGCGGCCTGTCCCGCCCGCACATCAGCGCCACGGTGACCGAGCTGCTGCGCAAGGGCCTGATCCGGCAGGAGGACGATCCCAGCGACCGCCGCCGCAAGCTCCTGTCCGCCACGCCCGAGGGCCTGGCCGTGCTGCGCCGGCTGCAGCCCCTGCGCCAAGCCGTGAACGACCTGCTGCTGGCCGACCTGGACAGCCACCAGCGCCGTACCCTGCTGGAAGCGCTGCGCATCATCCGCGACCGGTCGCGCCGTGCGGAACACATCCGCCCCTACGCCGAGCGTCCGCACGCCCTGCGTCACGCCTCCTGAGGCGTTATCCACGAAGCGCGCCCCCGCCGATGGCCGGGGCGCGCTTTGTGCTGTCCGGCAACGGGCCGTCCTACGGCGTGGGGCGTGGCCCCAGGCCGCGCGCGATCTGCCCCGCCATGTCACGGATGACATCCCGGCCGTCGCGGGCACCCGCGCGGAAGACGCGCATGGACGGGAACCAGGGCCGGCAGGCCGTGCCCAGGCAAGTGACATCCAATTCCCCGGCCAGCCGCCACACCGGCACGCCCAGCGCGCCCGCCAGTTCCCCCGTCGCCGTCGGCACGGTGACCACCAGATCCAGCGCGGACAGCAGGGCCGCCAGCCCTTCCAGGTCATGGCGCTGGTCCAGATCGGGAAAGTGATGGGGGGCCTGGGTCCCCAGGGCCGCGCGCTCCCCCCTGTGTCCACGTACATCAAGGTCACCACCGTCACCCCCGGCAAGGCCAGCAGGGGCGTCCAGTCCGCCAAATCGGGCTGCCGCCCCGCGCGGCTTTCAACATCCAGGCCGCTGCGCCAGCATAAGCCGACCTTCAGGGTGACGGGGCCGCCCTCGTCCAGCGCCGCCAGGCGCCGCCGCCAGCCCGCCACCACATCCGGCAGGGCCCGCAAATATCCCCCGCCCTCAACCGGCGCCACCGCCCCGAATTCCGCCAAGCGGCCTCGCAGCAGGGCGGGCAGCGACCCCGCCGCGACCTGGGCGACCGCCGCGCCCTCCGCCAGGGCGGGCGCCTCCGCCACCGGCGTCTGGGCCACCACCTGGGCATCGGGGAAGGCCCGGCCGAACAGGCCCGTCAGGCGGGGATCGCAGCGCACCACCGCCGATCCGGCGGCGGCGATGGCGGCGCCATAGCAACTGGCGAACATCAGTTCGTCGCCCAGGCCCTGTTCGCGCCAGATCAGCAGCGGGCCGTCCAGGCGCTGCCCCCGCCAAGGCGGCAGGCCGGCCGGCGGGCGGAAACGCTGCGGGTCGGCGGTCCTGCGCGCCTCATAGCCGGCCCAGCCGGCGGCCAGGGCGCCGCGCGCCAAATCCAGGTTGGCACGCCCGAAGACCAGGCGGGCGTCCTGGGGGTGGGCCGCGACACCGGCGGCCCAGGCGTCGGCGGCGGCCGCGACATCGCCCAGCGCCTGCAAGGCCGCGGCCTGGGTATAGAGCGCCTCCGCCTGCGTGCCGTCGCCGGCCAGGGCCCGTCGGCTGGCGGACAGCGCGCCGTGGAAGTCACCCCGCGCCATGAGGATGGAGGCCAGGTTGACATGCGCGTTGACCAGGTCGGGGGCCAGGTCCAGGGCGACGCGGACCTCGTCCTCCGCCTCCCCCAGCCGGTCGAGCCGGCGCAGAACCGCCGCCAGGTTGCTGCGGCACAGCGCGTCCGTCGGCGACAGGCGCACAGCCATGCGCAGCACCGGCTCCGCCTGGGGGACGCGCCCCAACCGGCGCAACGCGACACCCCACAGGGTGAACAGGCCCAGGGTCGTCGCCTCGGCCACGCCGGCGGTGCCCGCCGCCAAGGCCAGCACGGGCTCCGCCTCCGCCGGCCGGTCCAGGGCCAGCAGCGCGCGGCCGGCCAAGGCCAGCCAGGACGGGGTGCGCAGTCCCGCCGCCAGCACCGGGCGGCACAACATCCAGGCCGCGTCCGCCCGGCCGGCCGCCAGCAGGGACGCGGCCGCGGCCTGCGACGGATCTTCTCCCAATTCCGGCCCCAGTTCCGGCGTCTGGTCATACGGCTGCGTCGCGTTCATGGGATAGCGCCCTTTCATCGATACCTTCCTCACGCGCGGCGGCGGACAAGCCGTCGCGCGTGAGGGCGCCCCTGCGCGGGTGGGCAAAATCTGCCGGCCAGGGCCGGTGTGGTGGGAGGCCATCAACCCAGCGTTTCCGCCATTTTTGCGAACGTCACCAACCGCCGGCCAGGCTCAACTAGGAAGAAACTGCCTATCGGCAATACTGGACCAGTAAAAAATTGCCTATCTGAATACTGCTGATCTCGTTTCCAGAGAACAGCGCCGACCATCGAAAGCATATAAGCCGGCCGACGACTTCATGGCCCGGAACTTTTTTTTGGAAACGTCAAAAAAAGTGCGCCCGCTTCTGTAAGGGCCGGCGTTGAACCGATCGAAAGCCAATTCCGGCTAGGGGTCCCGTTCCCGGATCCCTGACACCGCCGGATGATGCAGGGGTCGGATCATGACGTCAGTGACCAGCACCAGTTCCAGCAGCACCACGAGCACGGGCACCACCGCGTCCTCGACGTCCTCCGGCACGCTGGGCGACTTCAACAGCATGCTGACGCTGCTGCTGAAGGAACTGCAGACCCAGGACCCCACCAGCCCCATGGACACCAGCACCTTCACCACTCAACTGGTGCAGATGTCCAGCCTGGAGGCGCAGGAAGCCACCAACACCTATCTGGACGGCATCAGCAGCTCGCTCAGCAGCTTCACCAGCAGCTATCCGGCCTACAACTACCTGGGCCAGACGGTGTCGACCGACAGCGACAAGGCGCCCCTGCAGGACGGCTCCGCGATCTGGAGCTACACCCTGCCGACCGAGGCGGACAGCGTCAGCTACACGGTCAGCGACAGCAGCGGCAACGTCGTCTACTCCGGCAGCGGCAGCACCAGCGCCGGCACCAACTACATCACCTGGAAGGGCACCGAGACGGATGGCGCCACCGCCACCTCGGGCACCTACACCCTGTCCATCACCGCGACCACCGACAGCGCCGCCAGCAGCGTCAGCGCCTATGGCGTCGGCAAGGTCACAGGCGTCGACACCTCCACCGGCACGGCCCAGCTGTCCCTGGGCTCTTATGAGATCAGCATGGACGACGTGACGTCAATCCTTTGATCCAAAACACGTTTATCGAGGTGGCGGCCACATCGGCAACCGCCGTTTCTGATCCCAAGGAACCACGGCCATGAGCATCTTCAGCGCCCTGAACACCGCCACCTCGGCCTTGTACGCCCAGTCCAAGGCGTTCACCTCGATCTCCAGCAACATCTCAAACTCGTCCACCACCGGCTACAAGGCGACCGACACCTCGTTCACCGCCCTGCTGACGGACAGCCAGAGCAGCTCCGCCGACTATGGTGGCGTCATCGCCAGCACGACCCAGTCGGTCAGCAGCCAGGGCGACATCACCTCCACCGACGTCACCACCAACCTGGCGCTGGATGGCGACGGCATGTTCGTGGTGAACGACGGCAGCAGCAGCCAGTCCTACTACACCCGCGACGGCAGCTTCAGCGAAGACAACAGCGGCAACCTGGTGAACACCGAGGGGTATTACCTGGAGGGCTGGGCGACCGACGACAGCGGCAACATCCTGGCCACCAACCGCAGCGACACCGCCAGCCTGGAGAAGATCAACCTCGACAACATCTCGGGCTCGCCCAAGGCCACGACCAAGGTGACCAGCAGCCTGAACCTGCCGTCCGACGCCACGGTGGGCAGCAGCTACACCACCGATACGGAGGTGTACGACAGCCTGGGCAACAGCAGCACGGTCACCATGACCTGGACCAAGACCGGCACCAACACCTGGGAACTGGACGCGTCCAATCCCGTGTCGGCCACCGACGGGTCCACCGTCACCGGTACCAGCAGCGGCACGCCCGTCAGCCTGGTGTTCAACAGCGACGGCTCGCTGGCCTCGCCCACCAGCAACATCCAGCTGAGCATCACGGGCTGGAGCAGCGGCGCCACCGACAGCTCCATCACCCTGGATTACGGCGAGAACGGCGGCAGCGGCTCCATCACCCAGTATGCCAGCGGGTCGACCACCCCCAGCGTCACCACCACCGGCACCCCCAAGCAGGACGGCTACGCTAAGGGCACGCTGAACAGCGTGGACATCAACACCGATGGCAGCGTCGTCGCCAACTTCGACAACGGCCAGTCCAAGACGGTCTACAAGATCCCGGTGGCCACCTTCGCCAACGCCGACGGCCTGACCGCCGTATCCGGCCAGACATACGCCCAGTCCACCGCCTCTGGCGCCTATTCCCTTAAGGAGGCGGGCAGCGACGGGGCCGGCACCATCGAGTCCAAGTCGCTGGAAAGCTCCAACGTCGACACTTCGGACGAACTGAGCCGCATGATCTACGCCCAGCAGGCCTACTCGGCGGCGGCCAAGGTCGTGTCCACGGCGCAGGACATGATGGACACCCTGTTGCAGGCCAAGCGGTGAGGACCCGGCCATGAACCACCTCGCCCTGCTCGCCGCCCAATCCATCACCCCGCCCGTGGCATCCGTCGCCCCCGCCACCGCGCCCTCGGCCCCCACCCCCATCGGTCCCGCCTTCGACGCCAACCGCCTGGAGCGCCTGCTGCGCGAGGGCAAGCGGCTGAACGCCGCCGTGCGGTCGGCGCTGACCCCCGGCGTGCGGGTGGGCGGGCATATCCGCCACGCCGCCCAGTTGGCCCTGATCGACGACCTGACGCGCTATCAGGAGCGGCTGGAGCAGGCGCTGGCCGACCTGCGGCCCCTGGTGGAGGCGCAGCAGCAGCGGGCGCGGGCCCTGACCCTGTATTCGCGGGCGCTCAACAACGCCTACCTGCCCTCTTACCGCCGGGGTACGCGATGACCAGCCTCTTTTCCCGCCTGTTCGGCGCGCCGGCCCCCGAACCCACCATCGCCGTAGCGCCGGCGCCCCAGCCGGAGGCCGTGACGCTGCCCGCACCGCCCCCGGGGGGCACCCAGTTCCCGGTGGCGCTGATCGAGGCCTTCGCCGCCTTCCAGGCCGCGGCGAGCCTGCCGGAGGCCAGCCTGGACCGGCGGCGCGCCATGTACACCGCGCTGAAGCACCTGCGCGAGGCCGAAGCCGTGGCCCGCGTCACCCTGTCCCGCGCCGCCCAGGGCGGCGCGCAGGGCCGTGCCGCCACCGGCCAGCACTGGGCGCCCCAGTTGCAGGGCCTGATGACCGAGATGGCGGCGTTGCAGACCGGCATGGCGGCGGAACTGAAGGGCCGTCGCTCCCGGCTGCAGGGCCTGCTGCACGTGACGCGGGAACGGGCGCAGGACGTGCGCGGCTATTACCCTGCGCGGGGCCGCCAGATCCGCCTGGACAGCCATCAGGCCCGCCACTGCGTGCAGCTGACCGCCTGAGGAAGGGCCCCCGCCATGTCGCTCCGCACCGCTGGTTCCATCGCCCAGTCCGCCCTGACGGCCACGCAGACGGCCATCACCGTCACCAGCGCCAACACGGCCAATGCCAGCACCGACGGCTATACCAAGAAGACGGCCAACCAGACGGCCGTCACCGTCAACGGCCAGGCGTCCGGGGTCAGCGTCAGCAGCGTCACGCGGGATGTGGACCAGTACCTGCTGCGCCAGGTGGTGTCCTCCACCTCGGCCAACAGCCAGGCCAGCGTGATCAGCAGCTACATGAGCGATGTGGATACCGCCTACGGCACGGTATCGGGCAGCACCTCCATCGCCGACGTCATCGACACAGTGACCAGCGACCTGTCCACCCTGGCCTCGGGCAACGGCACCGACACGGACAAGGCGTCCACCGTGACCGCGCTGGAAACCATGGCCAGCACCCTCAGCGAGGCCTCCAGCACGGTGCAGGGCCTGCGGGCCCAGGCGGACAGCGACATCGCCAGCGACGTGGATTCCGCCAACACCGCCATCACCACCATCGCCAGCCTGAACAAGCAGATCGTCGCCGCCAAGGCCGCCGGCCAGTCCACCGCCGATCTGGAGGACCAGCGCGACAGCCAGTTGAAGACCCTGTCCAGCTATCTGGGCGTCAGCTACACGGTGGACGATACCGGCGCCATGCAGGTGTCCACCTCCTCCGGCCAGGTGCTGGTGGGCAGCACGGCCCACACGCTGAGCTACACCGCCGCCGGCAGCGTCGACGCCAGCACCACCTACCCCACGGGCTTCAGCGCGCTGAGCGTGGATGGCACCGACATCACCGGCAGCGTCAAGTCCGGGGCCATCGGCGGGCTGATCACCCTGCGCGACGACACGCTGGTGGACCAGCAGACCCGCCTGGACAACCTGGCCAGCACCCTCATCACCACGGTCAACACCGTGTCCAACCAGGGCACCAGCTATCCGGCCGCGACCTCGCTGACCGGCACGGCGACGGTCAGCGCCAGCGACAGCCTGTCGGCCACCGGCACGCTGCGCCTGGTGGCGGTGGACAGCAACGACGACGCGGCGGCGGTGCTGAATGTCGACCTCAGCGGCGTGTCCACCGTGCAGGACCTGGTGGACACCATCAACGCCAGCGGCAACTTCACCGCCAGCATCACCAGCGACGGCCACCTGACCATCGCCGCCGCCGACAGCAGCGACGGCATCGCCGTGAACGAGATGGACAGCAGCGTCGGCACCGGCAAAGAGGGCGCCTCGCTCTATTTCGGGCTGAACGACGTGCTGACCGGCACCGGCGCCAGCGACATCGCGGTCAAAGCGAGCCTGTCGGCCGACAGCTCGCTGCTGCCCACCGGTACCCTGTCGGACAGCAGCAGCCTGGCCGTGGGCGACAGCGCCATCACCTCGGGCGACGTCAGCACCATCACCGCGCTGGAGGACGCCTTCACCGGCACGCAGAGCTTCAGCAGCGCCGGCGGCCTGGCCAAGGCAACGACCACCCTGTCGGGCTATGCCTCCACCATCATCAGCAGTGCGGCCACCGCCGCGTCCGCCGCCAGCACCAAGGCCGACACCGCCAGTTCCACCCTGGATGACGCGACCACGGCGCTCAGCTCCCAGTCCGGGGTCAGCCTGGATGAGGAGACGGCCATGGTCTCGACCCTGGAGCAGGCTTACCAGGCGGCCGCCAAGATCATGTCGACGCTGCAGGAAATGTTCACCGCCACCATCGAGATGATCAACTGAGGGGCCTCTGATGAACCGGATATCGACCGCCGGCGCGCACAACGCCCTTGTCCAGTACATGCTGAAGAACGAATCCGCGCTGAACAGCGCGGAGGTGCAGGAATTGACCAGCGCCAAGTCCACCACCTATGCCGGCCTGTCCACCGCCGGGGGCAACGTCAAGCTGCTGGTGAACCTGGAAAGCGAGGTCAGCTATTCCAGCACCCTGATCACCAACGCCGACAACGCCGTCACCAAGATCGACGCCATCTCCTCCGACATCACCAGCATGTCCAGCATCGCCACCAGCCTGAAGACGGCCATCAGCGAGGCCATGTCCACCGACCAGACCAGCCGGTCGACCTATCAGGAAGAGGCGTCGGGCTGGCTGAAGGACGTGGCGTCCATCCTGAACGACACCTATGGCGGCCAGTACCTGTTCGGCGGCAGCGACACCAACCACGCGCCAGTGTCGGTGGACAGCACGAGCTATCCCGCCCAGACATCGTCCAGCAGCGCCGACACCAGCTATTACAGCGGCAACGACACCCTGGCCACGGTACGCCTGTCATCCACCCAGAGCGTCAGCTACGGCGTCACCGCCGACGACCCGTCCATCGAGAAGCTGATGCGGGCCTTGAGCATTGTCAGCAACACCAACCCGCTGGACGACACGACCCTCAACACGGCGCTGGACCTGGTGAACAGCGCATCCGATGGATTGAGCGACATCAGCCAAACATTGTCGGACACATCGTCCAGAATACAGAAAGCATCGAGCCACCTGTCCGATATAAATTCCTTCGCCACCACCCAGAGTAGCGACTTGAAAAGTGTTGATCTGGCGGAGGTGTCAACAACAGTGACAACGCTACAGACCTCATTAGAGGCGACGATGCAGGCTATTGCCGCGTCACAGAAAATGAGTCTGGCGAACTACATGTGACGCCTCGGAACTTTTCGCAAAATAGCGAAAAAAAGTGCGCCCGCTTTCATCTGACCTGCCGTTGAACCGTGTGAGGGGAAGTATGGCCCGGCCGCAAAAGGCGGTCGCCCCACGTACCTCTCGCCAACCACATGGAGGTCCATGATGCCTGTCGTCACCACCAACACAGCGGCGAACTCCGCCCTGCGTTACTTGAACATCAACTCCGAGGCGGAATTGTCCTCGGTTTCCAAGATCGCGTCCGGGTCCCGTATCACCAAGGCATCGGACGATGCCGCCGGCCTGGCCGTCGGCACCAAGATCGAGTCCGACGTCACCATGCTGAACCAGGCGTCGACCAACGCCTCGAACGGCCAGTCCATTCTGCAGGCGGCGGACGGCGGCATGGCCCGCATCTCCGACATCCTGCAGCGCATGGAATCGCTGGCCACCGAATCCGTCTCGGGCACCGTGACGGACACGGAACGCGGCTACATCGATGCCGAATACCAGCAGCTGACGGACGAAGTGGACAGCATCTCCACGGGCACCCGCTTCAACAGCCAGAGCCTGCTGGACGGCACCGGCTCCTGGTCCTCGGGCGTCACCTTCCTGGTGGGCACGGCGACCACGGATACCATCACCATCACCCTGACGACGGTGGACAGCAGCTCGCTGGGCCTGACCGGCTCCGGCGTGGCGACCTCCAGCGCCGCCACCTCGGCCATCACCACCATCAAGTCGGCCATCAGCGCGCTGTCCACGGCCCGCGCCAAGGTCGGTGCCCAGATCTCCCGCTTCGAATACCAGGGCGAGATGATCTCCACCTCCATCGAGAACCAGGAAGCGGCGCAGTCCGCCATCATGGACGTCGACGTGGCGTCGGAACAGACCAAGCTGTCCAACGAGGACACCTTGGTCCAGGCCGGCATCAACGCCCTGGCCAAGGCCAACCAGCTGCCGTCCGAACTGCTGAAGCTGCTGCAGTAAGGCGAGCGACGGGGGCGTCTGGCGACAGGCGCCCCCGGTTCGCGGAAAAGGAGAAGGTTAGGCCAGGGGATCAATCATGGCGGTGTCCACCATTTCCGGCAGCACGTCGAGCACATCGACGGCCAGCACATCCTCCTCGGCCTCGTCCGTCACGGGGCTGGATTATTCCGCCCTGGTCGCGTCGGCGGTGGCCTCGAAGGAGGCCAGGGCCGACACCATCGACAGCGAAATCTCGGACAATGAGTCCAAGATCTCGGCCTATGAGGATTTCCAGGGGCTGCTGAACACGCTGGCGACGGCGGCGGAGGCCCTGTCCAACCCGGTGGACAGTTCCAGCACCAACCTGTTTTCCGAGCGCACGGCCTTTCTGTCGGGCGGCAGCTCCACCGTTTCCGCCAGCGACATGCTGGGCGTGTCGGTGGACGACGGCACCGCCACCGGCACCCACACCATCGTCATCAAGCAGTTGGCGACGGCGGAAAAGCTGGGCAGCAGCACCCAGTCCAACCAGACCGGCGCCCTGAACCTGTCCGGCACCTTCACCTTGGGCCTGGCCGACGGTTCCACCGCGACCATCAGCGTCGCCAGCACCGACAGCCTGAAAGACGTCGCCGCGGCCATCAACAAGCAGAGCGACAGCACCAACATCTCCGCCAGCATCATCCAGGTGTCGGACAGCGCCTATGAACTGGTGCTGACGGCCACCGACACCGGCAAGGCCATCGAGTTCAGCAATGACAGCAGCGGCATCCTGACCTCGCTGGGCGTCACCAACAGCGACGGCAGCTATGCCGACGAACTGACGGCCGCCCAAGGATCGGAGATCGAGGTCGACGGCATCGACATCCAGCGCTCTAGCAACGTCATCAGCGACGTGCTGTCCGGGGTGACGCTGGACCTTTATTCCAGCGACTACGACAGCAGCACCGGCACCGGCTCCACCATCACCATGGAGCTGACGGCCAACCTCAGCGCCATCAAGAGCGGCATTTCCACGTTCGTCACGGCCTACAACGCCGTCCGCAACTTCATCTCCACCCAGCAGGCCACGGGCACCGACGGTGGCCCGGCCAGTTCCGCGGTGCTGTTCGCCGACAGCCAGGTGCGGTCCATCTCCACCGCTCTGCAGAACGCGCTGAACCTGACCGACGGCACCTATTCCATCTCCTCCCTGGGGCTTTCCTTCAACAGCGACAACACCTTGGCCATCGACAGCACCACGCTGGACAGCGCGCTCAGTGACAATCTCGACGATCTCGAGACTCTCCTGGGCTTCAACTACTCAACCTCCTCGACCGAGCTGTCGATGCTGCGGTCCCCCGACAGCACCGACAGCCTGAACTTCAACCTGGACATCACCATGAACGCCGACGGCAGCATCGCGTCCGCGGGCGTGGGTGGCGACACGTCGCTGTTCACCATCAGCGGCACCCGCATCATCGGCAAGGATGGCACGGCATATGCAGGCATGACGCTGGTCTATCTAGGGTCCCAGAGCGAAACGGTCAGCGTCAGCACCAGCAGCGGCCTGGCCGACCTGATCTACAACACGTCCGATACTGCGGGGGACAAGGACACCGGCACCTTACAGAACCTCATCGACAACCTGACGGACTACGACACAACCCTGACCAGCAACGCGGCCGACATCCGCAGCCAGGCGGAAGCCTATGGCACCCAGTTGGCGACCTACTACGCCCAACTGGAGGCGCAAGCGCAGACGGCGGCCACCTTGCTGAAGACCCTGAAGGCGTATTCCGACGCCAGCAACAGCAGCAGCAGTTGACGCCCGGCGATCCCGCCGGCGTCGGCCGGAGGGGCACCGGACATTCCCTTCCTCCAGAGAGTTGAAAAGAGCGGCCATGAACCACACCGCGTACCAGCGCGCCTCCAGCGCCTACGGATCGGCCAAGCAGACCCTGCCCCCGCACAAGCTGGTGGAGGCGCTGCAAGACCGGGCGCTGCAGCTGTGCACCGCCGCAGAGCGCCACGCCGCGGACGGCCAGTTCGACCAGTTCCACGCCGACATCGTGCATGCCATCCGCATCTACACCGGCCTGCAGGTCGTCATGGCCAACCAGGTGGGCGGCCCCAGCGGCAAGGCTCTGAGCCAGCTCTATGGCGCCTTCATCATGGCGCTGGGCCGTGCGGCCGGTGGACGCGACGTGCCCAACCGGGTGCGTCGCATCCAGGAGCGGCTGGCGCTGCACCGTCGGCTGTGGGCGCGTCCGCCCCGGACTTGAGGGAAATGAACGGCGACATGCGGTCACAGGCGCAGTTTCAGGAACAGGTAACGGCTTCTGTACCGTTTAATACACATCGTTCGGAGAACCACGCGGGGTGGGGTTTCCGGATGACGCCCGAGCGGGTTGGGGACCGTTCTGGGGCGAGCGTGTCGATTTCATGAGAATCCAGGGCGACGGCAGCGCCCTCGGAGGGGCCAAGAAACAGATGGCGGTGATTATGACGAGTTCCCCTTACTCGCACGGCATCCCCGCCGGGGCGACCCTGGACGTCGGGGCACGGGACACCGGCGGCCTGACCGCCGGCGGCGGGGCCGGCCTGAGCGTGCTGACGCCGGTGCTGACCCCCATCCTGGAAGGCGCCGACCTGGCCAACGCCACGGACGAGATGCTGATGGCCCTGCTGAAAACGGGGAACGTCGACGCCTATCGCCTGCTGATCCGCCGCTATTTCCGCCGCCTGTACGCCGTGGCCCGACGCATCCTGCCCAACGACAGCGACGCGGAAGACGTGGTGCAGGACGCCTTCCTGCAGGTATGGAACCATCGGGAAACCTGGCAGCCCATCAGCGCCAAGTTCACCACCTGGATCCACCGCATCGTCATCAACCGCTGCATCGATTACCGCCGCCGCCCGGCGGAAAATACATTGGAACTGACCGAAGACATCATGGACGACAGTCAAAGCTTTGACGAAATCGTCCTGGAAAAGGAATTGGCCACAGTTCTGCGCACAGCCCGGCAACGACTTCCGGCTAGTCAGCAGGTGGCGCTGGCCCTATATTACGACCAATCGATGTCCGCGGCCGAAGTGGCGGCGGCCATGAACACTACCGTCGTGGCGGCGGAGGCCCTGTTGAAGCGCGCGCGCCAGCGCCTTCGCTCCGCTTTCCGCAAGACCGCGATACGGCCGCGGGATGCTTTTGATGACGCCTGAGGAACTCGACGACCTGCTGTGCCAGTATGGGGCGCAGCTGCGCGCATGGCCGGTCGAGCAGCAGCGGGCTGTCGTGGCACTCCTGTTATCTTCCGCCGAGGCGCGGGGCCGTGTGCGCGAGATGCGCCGCCTGGAACACTTGGTCGCCCAGGACGGGCCGGCGGTCGAACCGCCGCCCGGCATGATGGAGCGGGTGGAGCGCAGGCTGGTCGCCGCCGCCCTGAAGGATTGGACACCCCCACCAGGCACCGCGCCCGATCCGGTGCCCGCCCGGCCGCCGGCCATTTTTTTTAAGCCGGTTCCGGCATCACCCGCCCAGCCGGAATCGTCCGCCGCCGCCAACAGCGACACGGAGCCGGCCCCGTCCGCCCGAGGGCGGCGGAAAGTCCCCGAACCCCATCGCGACTGACATCCCCGGCGCCCCGGTGGCCCATCCGCCCGGCCCTCTCGCCACTGGCCGGTCGGTGGATGCCTCCGTCGCGCCCGGGGACTGCCTGGATGGCACCCGGACGGATATGAAACCCCAGTTTGGGAGAAGGAGAGGAAGCCCGCGCCTTTGCGCCGGGCTTTGACAGGGGCGGCCGTTTTTCGATCGCCACACCCCTTTCACGCGCGGACGGCGCCAACCTGTCGCCGCTTCCTGACATTTTTTTAATGTCATGACAGAATTTTAATCTTGGCCGAAATGGGGGGCGCGGAAGGCGTGGGGCCGTCTGACTGTCACCCCGATTGTCACGTTGACGCCACGGGGGCGGAACGGCACCTTTCCCCGCAACGAATATCCAAAATCCAAACTGACAGGGGTTCTCCGCATCATGTCCAACCGCACGACCGTACCCAAGCCCGCCCGGCGCCTCATGGCCGGCCTGGGCGCCCTGGCCCTGGGCCTGCTGGCCGCCGCCGGCGCCGCCCGGGCGGAGGCGGTGCTGGTGACGGCGGACCACATGGTGGACGTGCTGTTGGGCAAGGTGGTGGACCGGCCGGCCGTGCTGATCGTCGATGGCCGCATCGCGGCGGTGGGCACGCAGGGGGCGGTGACGGCCCCGGCCGACGCGCGCACGGTGGCGCTGCCCGGCCTGACCCTGCTGCCCGGCCTGATCGACATGCACACCCACCTGACCATCCAGCCCACCTGGAATGGGTATGAGTCGTTGGGCGTGAGCACCGCCGACAAGGCCATCGCCGGCGTGGCCAACGCCAGGCTGACGCTGATGGCCGGGTTCACCGCCGTGCGCAACGTGGGCGCCGACGCCTTCACCGACGTGGCCCTGCGCAACGCCATCGACAGCGGCCTGGTGCCCGGCCCGCGCATGAAGGTCTCCGGCCCCCTGCTGGGCGCCACCGGCGGCCATTGCGACGAGAACCTGCTGCCCGCCGACTATGGCCGCGTGGGCGAGGGGGTGGCCGACGGCCCCTGGGCCATGGTGCAGAAGGTGCGCTGGGTCAAGAAGTTCGGCGCCGACCTGGTGAAGGTCTGCGCCACCGGCGGCGTGCTGTCCAAGGGCGACAGCCCCGGCGCCCAGCAACTGACGCAGGAGGAACTGGACGCCATCGCCAAGGAGGCCCACGCCCTGGGCATGAGGGTGGCCGCCCATGCCCACGGGACCGAGGGCATCAAGGCCTCCATTCGCGCCGGCATCGACACCATCGAGCACGCCAGCCTGATCGATGACGAGGGCATCGAGATGGCCAAGAAGCGCGGCACCTGGCTGGGCATGGACATCTACGATGACGACTACATCCTGGCGGAGGGCGCCAAGGCCGGCATGCTGCCCGAAAGCCTGGAGAAGGAGCGCAAGATCGGCCGCGTCCAGCGCGAGAACTTCGCCAAGGCGGTCAAGGCCGGCGTCAAGATGATCTTCAGCACCGACGCCGGCGTCTATCCCCATGGCGACAACGGCAAGCAGTTCGCCAAGATGGTGCAGTGGGGCATGACGCCGCTGGAGGCCATCCGCACCGCCACCCGCAACGCGGCGGAGGCCATGGGCACATCGCAGGACATCGGCGCCGTGGCCGTGGGCCGCTATGGCGACCTGGTGGCGGTGCAGGGCGACCCGCTGGCCGACGTGACCCTGCTGGAACACATTCCCGTCGTCATCAAGGGCGGCGAGGTGGTGAAGGACCAGCGCTAACGCGCTGAGTCTTCCAGTTTCCTCAGGCGGCGGGCGCGGGCATCCGCCCGCTTGCCTCACGGGCCTGGCAGGCCTTGCGCAACCCGCGAAACCCGCGCCGGCCTGTGAAAGATGTAACGCACGCTGGAACCGGGCGGGGGAATGGGGGTAGCTTCACCCCCGACCTTTCCGCCCGTTCCATGACCGGAGCCCGCCCCATGCTGATTCCCCGTCCCCTGACCGACAACCTCAGCGTCGCCCCGCAGATCGAGGAGGCGGACATCGCCCAGGCCAAGGCGCTGGGCTTCCGCACCATCATCAACAACCGCCCCGATGGGGAAGAGCCGGGGCAGCTCACCTCCACCCGCGCCGCCGAACTGGCGCAGGAGGCCGGCCTGGACTACGTCTACCTGCCGGTCAACAACATGAACCTGGGCCCGCAGACGGCCGCCGCCTTCGCCGAGGCTCTGGCCAAGCTGCCGGGCCCGGTGCTGGCCCACTGCCGGTCGGGCACGCGCAGCACCATCCTGTGGTCGCTGGGCGCCGCGTCCAACGGCACCCCGGTGAACGAGATCATCGCGGCCGCCGGCCGCCAGGGCTATGACCTGAGCCCCTATGCCCACGCCCTGGAAAACCTGGCCCGCGGCTGAGCGTGATTCCATCCGCCGACTATCGTCAACATTGATCAACCTATCGACATGACCCGCCGCATCACCCTGGCCCTGGCCGCCCTGCTGGCCGCCGCCCCCGTCATCGCCACCGCCCTGCCGGCGGCGGCGCAAGGCCCCGCCTGCACCCGCCCCGACCGCCCCAAGCTGCCCCCCGGCAAGAAGACCAAGGGGCCGGAGATGGAGGCGGCGGAAAAGAAGGTGGCCGACTACACCACCAAGATGACCGCCTACCTGAAGTGCCTGGACAAGGCCAAGACCGACGCCATGACCGAGCACAAGGGCGTGATCGAGGAATGGAATGGCGTCATCGACGCCTACAAGAAGAACCCGGGCTAACGAGCCGGCACCGCGTATGCCCTAGATTGTTCTCTTTGACCGAACGGTACGACACCAAAACAGCATTGGATGGATTGGTCGTTCTCCGTCTCAATAGGGCCAGCGGCCAGGCCGGAACCGATGGTTCCGGCCTGGCGCCACCCAATTGAGGAGGTCGGGACCATGGGCCAGGGCTATCGGTTCCCCCTGATCGGCAGACGGGGATTCATCGCGGGCGCGGCGGCCCTTGGGGCGCTGCCGGCTTCACGGGGCGCGCTGGGCGCCCTTGCCCAAGACGCGGGCGACACCGTCTTCACCACCGCCTTCCCGCAAAAGGGGCGGATGATCCTGCAACGGACCCGCCCGCCCCTGCTGGAAACGCCGTTCGAGGTGTTCGACCAGGGCGTCTTCACCCCCAACGACCGTTTCTTCGTGCGCTGGCACTGGGCGGGCATCCCCGAGCAGGTGGACGTGGCCACCTTCACCTTGAAGGTGCATGGCCATGTGGACCGGCCCCTGACACTGGGCCTGGGGGAGCTGCTGGCCATGCCGCGGCTCGAGTACGCGGCGGTCAACCAATGCTCCGGCAATTCGCGCAGCCTGTTCACCCCCCGCGTCGCCGGGGCGCAGTGGCGGCACGGGGCCATGGGCAACGCCCGCTGGGTGGGCGTGCCGCTGAAGGCCGTGCTGGACCGGGCCGGCGTCAAGGCCGGCGCCGTGGCGATCCGCGCCCGGGGCTTGGATGAACCGGTAGTGCCCGACGCCCCGGCCTTCGGCAAGTCCCTGGCCATCGACCACGCGCGGGATGGCGAGGTCATGATCGCCTTCCAGATGAATGGCGAGCAGTTGCCCCTGCTGAACGGCTTCCCCCTGCGGCTGGTGGTGCCGGGCTGGTATTCGACCTACTGGGTCAAGATGCTGTGCGATATCGAGGTGCTGGCCACCGCCGACGACCAATACTGGACCAAGACCGCCTACCGCATTCCCGACACGCCGCACGCGTCGGTGACGCCAGGGGAAACCGGCTACGCCCAGGTTCCCATCAACCGCATGGTGCCGCGCTCCTTCATCACCAACCTGGAGGACGGCGCGCGGGTGGCGGCGGGCAAGCCCCTGGCCCTGCGCGGCCTGGCCTTCGGCGGCGACCAAGGGGTGGCGGCGGTGGAGGTATCGGCCGACGGCGGCGCCACCTGGCGCGGGGCGCACCTGGGCCGGGACGAGGGGCGCTACAGCTTCCGCCAATGGCACCTCACCGCCCCCGGCCCGGCCGCGGGCCCGGTGCGGCTGATGGTCCGCTGCACCAACACCGCCGGGGAAACCCAACCCCTGGAGGCCAACTGGAACCCCAACGGCTTCATGCGCAACGTGGTCGAGACGACCACGCTGACGGCCGCCTGACGGAGGAGGTCGCACCATGACCCGCGCCTGGATTCTTCTGGCCATCGCCACCGCCAGCCTCGCCCCCGCCAGCCTCGCCACGCCGGCCCTCGCCGCCCCGAAGAGCAGCACGGTGACCGGGCCCGGCGGCATCACCCTGCGGTCCGTGACCGTGGACCTGCCCCAGTCGGACCGGGAGTTCCCCGGCGCCGACGCGGCGGCCATCAACAACAACTGCCTGACCTGCCATTCGGCGGGCATGGTGTTGAGGCAGCCCCCCTTCCCACGGGAAAAGTGGGCGGAAATCGTGAACAAGATGATCCAGACCTACAAGGCGCCCATCGACGCCGGCGACGTCCCGGCCATCGTCGACTATCTGGCGAAGCGATAGGGCGCGCGGGCCCAACGATCCTGTGGCATTCGCGGGCGTTATGCCTGATCTTGTCGGCCCCGCCGACGACGCAGCTTAAGCCAGTCCCGTGATCCGACACCGTGTTTTGCCCGCCATCGCCGCCCTCTTGCTGGCGCCACCGGCCCTGGCGGCCTCTTCCTGCGCCACGGCAGGCAAGCCCACGGACCGCATGATCTGCGCCATCCCGGCCTTGCGGGCCGAGGATGCGGAGATCACGCGCCTGTACACGCTGGCCGTGGCCAAGGCGGGGGCGCACGCGTCCGCCGTGATCGCCGAGCAGGCGCGCTGGCTGGCGACGCGCGACCGGCTATGCGGCGACCTCGCCCCCGCGGATGACGAGCGCGCGCGCACCTGCCTGGCGCGCGCCCTGCCCCTGCGCCGCGCCGCCCTGGCCGTGCAGGCGGCCAAGCCGGACCAGCCCTTCTGCGAGCGCGCCGCCGCCACCCTGGCCGACGCGCGCGGGCTGGATGGCGGCCCGCCCGTGGGCGACCTGGATGAGCAGCTCATCGGCGCCGGCCTGCTGACCCCGGCGCCGGAGCAGGAACTGACCCAGGCGTGGCGCGACCGCCTGCCGCCCGAGGCGACCCAGGACGCGGGCGACCAGATGGCCGTGGTGCCCTTCGGCCGCGCCCATGTGGCGGTGACGGCGCTGGACGACGCCGCCGCCTGCACCAGCTTCAGCGTCCATTGGCTGGACACGGCCGGCAACGGCGGCCCCGCCCTGCCGCCGCCCGAGGCGCGACCGGCGGACAAGCCGGCCTATTGCTGGTCGGAAAGCGCCGGCTTCGGCCTGGACGCAACCGGCGTCCCCGTCTTTTTCGCCCAGGATTCCGGGCCGAGCCGGCCCATGGCCCGCCCCACCCGGGCCGAGGTCCGCATCCACCCCGTGCATCGCGACCGCTGGGGCGCGGCCTGCCGCGTCGAGGCGACCTACCAGACCGAGTTCCGGCTGGGCGACGGCCGCTGCGCCGCCGACGCCGCCACCTGCAAGGCGCTGACCGAGGCGGCCCCGCGCTGGGCCACCGCCCTGGCCGCCAGCCCCTGGTCCATCGGCGCCGACCATCCGCCAGGACGCCCCGACTATCCCGCCCTGGACGGCCTGGCCCCCTATGCCGGCCCCTTCGTCCCCGCCTTCCTGACCATTCCCAGCGTCAAGGGCTGGACCTATACCGGCCTGCCCAATTTCGAGGAGGAGGCGCCCCTGCTGGCGTGGCACAGCCCAGGCGGCCCGCTGATCCTGCGCCTGTCGCCCGGCATGCTGAACTGGCGCCCCGGCCCCATCATCCTGGGCGCCTGGCGGCGCGAGGGCGCCGCCCTGGTCCCGGTGGCGGCCTACACCATCAACCAGGTGCGGGTGGGGGTGCCGACGGTGACGGTGGCGGCCCGGCCCTGACATCCGCCGCCGACATCCTCTGGCATTCCTGGCAGCGATGCTTAATTCTATCGGCACCCTCCACCGCCGGTTGCCTGCCACCGTGAACCGCCTTCCCGCCCTGACCGCAGCCGCTCTGCTTCTTTCCGGCATCGCCCACGCGGCCACCACCGGCCCCAGCTTCGATTGCACCGCCGCCGCCAAGCCGGCGGAGAAGGCCATCTGCGCCGATCCCAAGCTGGCCGCCTTGGATGTGGCGATCGCCGGCTTCTACAAGGAGGCCCTGGCCAAGGCCGGACCGGCGGCGGAAACCCTGAAGATCGAGCAGCGACGCTGGCTGCTGGGACGTGACGCCCTGTTCGTCAGGGATGGGCAGGTCCTGGACGCCAAGGCACAGAAAGGGGTGGCCCAAAACACCTTGCCCAAATGGCTGACCGCCCGCAGCACCGCCTTGTCCGTGCTGGCCGCCCAAAAGGCGCCACTGCCCCTTTGCGAGCGGGCCGCCGCCACCTTGCGTGTCCTGCGTAATGCCCATGGCAGCGTTCCAGACGGCACATTGAAGGACCGGTTGGAAGTGGCTGGCCTACTCTCTGAGCCAACACCGGAAAAGCCACTACCGTCCGAGCAAGTGGCGCAAATGTCCCGGATGGCCCACGAACTGCTTGATGAGGATGAGTCTGACGATGGTCGGGTCGACGCGTTCAGCAAGGAGTATGCTCTCGCCCAAATCAGCGTCGTGAGCAAGCCCTCGATGGCCTGCTCCAACTTCGTCGTCTTCCAGCGCGGGCCCGACGGCGCGGCCCGGGCGCTACCCCTGCTGACCGAGCCTGACGACAACTTCTGTGACTACGGGCTGAATGAAACCGGCTTCGACATGGTCACCCTAGCCGGCGATGCGGCCAGCCATCCGGCCCTGGTGATGTGGAACACCGAGAGCCTGAGCATCCACCAGGCCCAGGGCGCGCAATGGGGCGACGCCTGCGACATCGACGTCACCTACGCCAAGGACTACTTCCTGAGGGAGTCCGCCTGTGACGCGGATGGGGCGACCTGCCAGGCGCTCAAAAGCCATGTGCTGGAATGGTCCCGCATCTTCGGCGGCCCGGAACCGGACACCCACGGCCCTGGGCCGGGATATCGTTTCCCCGGCCTGGAGAACACGACCATCGAGGTGGACGAAACGGTGATGCATAACCCGGTCCTGAACGCCTTTCCCAGCCTGGAAGGCTGGTCCTACTCCCAGGTCGAGGGTGGTCCCCACTATTTGTGGCGTGGGCCGAAGGAAGCGATGGTGGTCGGTATCAACGCGCTGTCCACCTCTCACGGGGACCCGCTGCATGATTTCATGATCAGCGTCTGGCGGAAGAAGGGTGAAAAGTGGGTGCCGGCCGCCGCCTTCATCACCAGCCCCGAGAACGTCGGCACGCCGACGGTACAGGCCACCGTTACCCCGGCAGAGACCGGCAAGCCATAATACGCCCACCTCACGCCCCGCATTTGTTTCACTCCCCGGATCGCCTGATCGTGCCCCATCTGCCCCGTCCGCTCGCCATCATTACCCTGCTACTGTGGGCCGGCACCGCCCTTGCCGGCACCCCCACCCCCAGCTTCAACTGCGCCGACGCCAAGTCCCTGACGGAGCAGGCGATCTGCGCCGATCCGGCGCTGGCGGCTATGGATGCGGACATCGCGCGGCTTTACAAACAGGCCCTGGCCAAGGCAGGCCGGGATGCAGAGGCCATCCGGGCGGAGGAGCGCCGCTGGCTGGCCTACCGCAACCAGAGCTGCGACAAGACCTCCACCCCGCCCCTGCCAGAAGACTGGGTGCGCAAGGAAACACAGGCCTGCCTGGCGAAGACCCTGCCCTTCCGCCGAGCTGCCCTGTCCGTTCTGGCGGACGGCACGCCCTTCGCCCCCTTCTGCCAGCGGGTAGCCGCCACCCTGGGCGCTGCGCGCATGCCCGACGGCGCCCCACCGGGGGACAACCTGAGCGACCAGGCGATCAAGGCCGGCCTGGTGCATGCCGCCACCGATAACCAGGAGTTGACCCCCGTCTGGAACCGCCGCCTGGCCCCATACCTGAACAAGATAACCAACGGCCAGATCGACCTACACCGCTTCGGCACGCCCCCCGCCTACATGGTACTGTCGACCGTGGGTGGTTCCATGAGTTGCCAGTACTTCGATTGGTTCAAGCTGAACGGTCCGGACGCCGTGGCGCCCCTGCCCCCACCCGAAAAGGCCGACGAAAGCAGCTATTGTCTGAACGCCGGGGCCTTATCCACCAGTGCCACGGCGGGCGAGATCAGCACGGGCGTCACCGGCACCGCCGCCTTCATCGTGAGTGAGAACCAAATCACTGCCGCCACCTTGCGCACCCACAGCCTGGTAAACGGCGCCTGGACCGACAGTTGCCAGGTCGCAGCCGAGTACAGCACAACCTATGAGGTAACCGAGGGCGGATGCACGGCCGACACCGCCCTATGCGATGCCCTGAAGGGCCAGCTGGCCGGCTGGGCCGCGATGGTGGAGAAGAGCGGGTGGAGCCAAGACGCCAGCGGACCAGGGGCACATAAAACCTTTCCCGCCCTGCCTGGCGTTGTCGCCGGTGGCCTGCCGCCGACAGGAACCCTGGAACTGGTGCCGGATATGGCGCAAGCCAGTTGGCCGCTGTTCGTCACCGAAGCCCCGCTGCTCACATGGCGAGGACCCGGCAAGTCCCTTACCCTGCGCCTGTCCCACGCTACCTTGGGCTGGCGGGAGGATACGACCTACATCTTGGGTGCCTGGCGCAATGTAGGTGACACGCTGACGCCCGTCGCCGGCTACGTCATCGCCCTGAAGCGCACAGGCGTGCCTGTGGTTAAGGTCACGCCGCAGCCCTGACCGCGTAGCCGGGGGCATCATTCCCCCACCTCCCCATTTTCCCGCCCATTGACACCCGTGCCTTCGGGCGCGCACAGTGCAGCCTTCGTTCCAGGGGTGCGCCGGAGGGCGCTGAGATCCGCGGAGAGACGCGGGGACCCTTTGAACCTGATCCGGATCGTACCGGCGTAGGGATGGGAACAGGGGCCTTCGCGTATCCACCCGCCATTGGGGACCACACGCGCATCCGCCCTGTAGGCCGCGAACCGCAAGCGGCCGCCTTCCTCCTCCCCACCGTCGTTGCCCCGGGTTGGCGACATGTGACGTGCCGGACGCATCAACGGCCAGAGAGCCAAGGGCGCCGGACTACGGAGGAGCACGACCCTATGCCCGATACCCTGACCCCGGCCGCGATTCCGGGAGGCGACGGCTTCGCCGTCACCACCGGGCCCCTGCCCGCCTCTCGCAAGGTCCACATCCCGGGCACCCTGCACCCCGACCTGCGCGTGGCCATGCGCGAGATCGACCTGTCGCCCAGCGCCAATGAGCCGCCGGTGCGCGTCTACGACCCGTCCGGCCCCTACACCGACCCGGCCGTGACCACCGACATCCGCCAAGGCCTGGCCGAGCTGCGCCGCGCCTGGATCGAGGGCCGGGGCGATGTGGAGCGCTATGAGGGCCGCGCCATCAAGGCGGTGGACAATGGATTGAAGGAGGGCGAGAGCAGCCCCGTGCCGGTGTTCGACCGCGCCGGCCGCCTGCCCCTGCGCGCCAAGGATGGCCGGGCTGTCACCCAGCTGGCCTACGCCCGCGCCGGCATCGTGACGCCGGAAATGGAATACGTCGCCATCCGCGAGAACCTGGGCCGCCAGGCGCTGAAGGAACAGCTGGAGCGGGACGGCGAGAGCTTCGGCGCCGCCATCCCGGACTTCGTGACCCCGGAGTTCGTGCGGGATGAGATCGCGCGCGGCCGCGCCATCATCCCCAACAACATCAACCACCCGGAATCGGAGCCGATGGCCATCGGCCGCAACTTCCTGGTCAAGATCAACGCCAACATCGGCAATTCCGCCGTCACCTCCAGCGTCGCGGAAGAGGTGGACAAGCTGGTGTGGGCCATCCGCTGGGGTGCGGACACGGTCATGGACCTGTCCACCGGCCGCAACATCCACACCATCCGCGAATGGATCATCCGCAACAGCCCCGTGCCCATCGGCACCGTGCCCATCTACCAGGCGCTGGAGAAGGTGAACGGCAAGGCCGAGGATCTGACGTGGGAGGTGTTCCGTGACACCCTGATCGAGCAGTGCGAACAGGGCGTGGACTATTTCACCATCCATGCCGGCGTGCGCCTGGCCCACATCCCCCTGACGGCTAAGCGCGTGACCGGCATCGTCTCGCGCGGCGGGTCCATCATGGCCAAGTGGTGCCTGGCGCATCACAAGGAGAATTTCCTCTACACCCGCTTTGAGGAAATCTGCCAGATCATGAAGGCCTATGACGTGGCCTTCTCGCTGGGCGACGGCCTGCGGCCCGGCAGCATCGCCGACGCCAACGACGCCGCCCAGTTCGCCGAGCTGAAGACCCTGGGCGAGCTGACGCAGATCGCCTGGAAGCATGACGTGCAGGTGATGATCGAGGGCCCGGGCCATGTGCCCATGCACAAGATCAAGGAGAACATGGACCTGCAGCTGAAGTGGTGCGGCGAGGCGCCGTTCTACACGCTGGGGCCCCTGACCACCGACATCGCCCCCGGCTACGACCACATCACCAGCGCCATCGGCGCCGCCCAGATCGGCTGGTTCGGCACCGCCATGCTCTGCTACGTGACGCCCAAGGAGCATCTGGGCCTGCCCGACCGCGACGACGTGAAGGTGGGTGTCGTCACCTACAAGATCGCGGCGCACGCGGCCGATCTCGCCAAGGGCCACCCCGCCGCCCGGCTGCGCGACGACGCCCTCAGCCGCGCCCGGTTCGAGTTCCGCTGGCGCGACCAGTTCAACCTGTCGCTGGACCCGGAAACGGCGGAGAAGTTCCACGACCAGACCCTGCCCGCCGACGGCGCCAAGCTGGCGCACTTCTGCAGCATGTGCGGGCCGAAGTTCTGCTCCATGAAGATCAGCCAGGAGGTGCGCGACCTGGCCGGGGTGGAGGGAAGCTTCGTCGAAGCCGAGAAGGGCATGGCCGAGATGTCGGAGGCCTTCCTGGCGCAGGGAGCTGAGATTTATCACTCCGCACCCTGATCCCCGCTTGGGATCCCCGCTTAGGATCCCCGCTTGGGTTCCCCGCTTGGGATCGCTGCTTGATCCCCGCCGGTTGCCACGCCGGCGGGGAATTTCTATCGCACCGTCCCGATACCGGCCAGGATCAGGTCGAGGCCGGCCAGGAACTGGTCGCGGTCGTCATGGTCCCGGAGCGGCCCCGCCAGTTGGCGGAGGAAAGGATACTCGGCGGCGTCCAACTGCGCCCAGCGCGCGGCGATGGTGGCCAGGGCGGCCGATCGGTCGGTGTCGGGGGCATGCAGGCGGGCGTTGGCCGCGTTCTGCCCGGCGACGCCGAAGATGTAGTTGACCAGCACGGACCAGGCGTCGAACCAGGCGGGCTGCGGCACGCCCAGGGCCATCAGACGGCCGCCTATCCCCTCGAATATCCGTAGCATCGCGGGCTGCCACGGCTCACGCGAGACTTGGGCGCCCACCCAGGGGTGCGCGTCGATGGCGTCGAACAGCCGCAGGGCCAAGGCCCGGATGCCCTGTCGGGGGTCCAGGTCCGGGGCCACGCCGTCCAGGGCCTGGGTGATGATCGTGCCCGTGGCCGCCGCCAACAGGTCGCCTTTGTCGGCGACATGCCAGTAGATCGCCCCGCTGCCCGTCGCCAGGCGGGCAGCCAGCGCGCGGAAGGTTAGCCCCCCCTCCCCCTCCGCATCGAGGAGCAGGATCGCGGCCGCCACGATCTTTTCCTTGGAAAGCGCGTCGCCGCGCCGGTCAGCCCGTTTCGTCATGCCGCCATCTTGACATTCATGGAACGGCGTTCCAATTGATATCGATGGAACGCCGTTCCAATGTCCTGAAAGGAACCCGTGATGACGCCACCCGTCACGATCGTCGGCGCCGGCCTGGGCGGCCTCACCCTCGCCCGCGTGTTGCATGTCCACGGCATCGCCGCGACCATTTATGAGGCGGAGGCATCGGCCGGCGCCCGGGCGCAGGGCGGCATGCTGGACATTCATGAACGGGACGGGCAGTGGGCGCTGAGGGCTGCCGGCCTGCTTGATCCCTTCCGCGCCCTGATCCATCCCGGCGGGGAGGCGTCGCGGGTGTTGGACCCCCAGGGCGCCGTGCTGATGGAACAGCCGGACGACGGCACGGGCGGGCGGCCCGAGGTGCTGCGGGGGGAGTTGCGGCGCCTGTTGATGGAAAGCCTGCCGGCGGGAACCATCCAGTGGGGCCGGAAGCTCACCGGCGTCGCGGCGCTGGGCGGCGGCCGGCACACGCTGACCTTCACCGACGGGTCCACCGCGACCACCCGGTTGCTGGTGGGGGCGGACGGCGCGTGGTCCAAGGTTCGCCCGCTGCTGTCGGACGCCACGCCCACCTATGTCGGGGCGGCCTTCATCGAAACCTATCTGTTCGACGCCGACACGCGCCACCCGGCGGCAGCACAGGCGGTAGG
Organism: Nitrospirillum goiasense; assembly: GCF_034427435.1. Classification (NCBI taxonomy): domain Bacteria; kingdom Pseudomonadati; phylum Pseudomonadota; class Alphaproteobacteria; order Rhodospirillales; family Azospirillaceae; genus Nitrospirillum; species Nitrospirillum goiasense. The sequence goes on from NZ_JAXQNP010000003.1 coordinate 577,780, forward strand.
CAGCGGGGCGCTGTTCGCCATGACGCCGGGCCAGGGCATTTTCGCCCACCGCGAACCGGGCGGCACCCTGCACGCCTATATCGGCCTGAAGCGGCCGGCCGATTGGATCGCCGCCATTGATTTCAGCGACGCGGCCACGGCCAAGACGCGCATCGCGGCCGAGTTCGACGGCTGGGCGCCGGCCCTGACCGCGCTGATCACCCACAGCGACACGCCGCCGGTGCCGCGCCCCCTCCACACCCTGCCCAAGGGCCACCGTTGGGACCGCGTCCCGGGCGTCACGCTGCTGGGGGACGCCGCCCATCTGGCCCCGCCGGCCGGCGAGGGCGCCAACCTGGCCATGCTGGACGGCGCCGAGTTGGCACAGGCCACCGCGGCCCACCCGAGCGATACCGAGGCGGCGCTGGCCGCCTATGAAGCCATGATGTTCCCGCGCGGTGCGGCGGCGGCGGAACAGGCGCACCACATCCTGGAACTCTGCCTGGGCGACAGCGCCCCCTATGGCCTGCTTGACTTCTTCACCAGCGCCGCCTCACGGGGCGAACGGTCAGGCCGGCACTGACAGCCCCTCCTCGATCTGGCGGCACAGCGCCGCGATGGCGTCGTGATCCACCCCGGGTGACCGGCCGGGGGTGGGCTCGCCCACCCGGGTCAGGGCGACGTAGCCGCCCTGGCGGATACCGTTGGCGGTCTCATCCAGCACGGTGCTGCCGAACTGGGTGGTGGGCTCGATCTGGCTGCGCTGGCGCCAGTGGTTCCAGCTGTCGATGAACACCAGCCGCTCGGTCTCGGGGAAATGCTGGGCGACATAGGTCAGGGCCCCGGCCAGGAAGCGGCGGTAGAGCGTGGGGGACGTGCTGGCCAGCAGGGTGGCGCCGCCCTGGGGATGGTCGGGCCAGTCGGCATAGTCCAGCATCACGCGGGGCAGGACCTTGCCGCGGGACGGCCGGTCCACCATGCGGCTGTTCACGAAGTGGGCGTAGGTCATGATGGTGTCGTCGAACATGCCGCCATCGGCCTGCCCGGCTTCCGCCTGCAGCAAGGTGTAGCCGTTCAGCAGTTCCGCCGGCTTGCAGGAGCGCCACTGCGCCGGCCCGGGGTCCAGCAGGGCGTCGAACCCGGCGTCCAGCAGCCCGCCGCGCGCCTCCGCCGCCGTGGCCACCAGGTAAAGGCCGTCCAGGCCGGCGGCATCGGCCGCCCGGCGCAACAGGGCCACCGTGCCCGCCGGATCGGCCAGGCGGTAGGGCTCATTCACCACCAGGACCTGGCGCCCATCGGCCAGCAGCGGGCTGAACCCGGTGATGGCCGCCATGAGGGCGGCGGCGTCCGCCGCCGTCGCCGGGCCCGCCGGCGGAGTCCAGCGGAAGGCCAGGCCGAAATCGTCGTCGCACCAGGCGTCCAGGCACTCCGCCCCGGTCAGGTACTGGTCGCCGACACGGTGGCAGTCCAGGACGAACCCGCCGATGCCCGTGGCGCGCGCCACCGCCACCACCCGGCCGGCGCTGGCCGCATCCGCCAGGTCATAGCGGCCCAGCGCCTTGCCCGGCTGCAACAGGGGGCTGTGGTGGCGGCGGGCGGGATAGGCGTCCAGGGCCCGCGCCCAGGGATCGCCGCCGCCAACCGCCTGCCCCAGGGGGCCGGACTGGAAACGGGCGTCGAAAAAGGCCAGGACGCGCAGGCTCAGGGGCGGGATCATGCCGCGTCTCCTCTTTGCAGGACGGTGCCGCCGTACGCCTCCGCCGCCACCTCCAGGATGGCGGCCACCAGGTCGGCGGGTGGGGGATGGTTGTGGCACTCCGCCCCCTCATCCAGGGGGCACGCCTTGTAGCCGCCGCAGGGACCGCAGGGCAGCGCGGGCGGCGGCAGGCGATAGCCCAGGCGGCGGGGCGCGTCGGAATTGCCGGGGAAGGTGGGGCCGAACACCGCCACCGTGGGATGGCCCAGCACCTGGCTGGCGAAATGCAGGGGGAAGCTGTCGACGCTGAGGACGACGTGATGGTCGCGGATCAGGGCGGCCAGCCGGTCGGTGCTGCCCGCCGTGGCCGGAATGGCGCCCGCCGCCACCAGCTCCGCCGGCGCGTCCAACGCGGTGACGGCGCAGCCCAGCCGCGCCAGCGCCTGGACCAGCACCCGGGCCTGGCGCGCCGGATAGGCCTTCAGCGGCCATCCGCCCGAGAGCTGCATCAGCACGCGCAAGGGGGCCGGCGGCCGGGCGCAGCGGCTGTGCCCCAAGGGAAGCTGGGCCGCCGCCGCCCGGCCATACAGCGTGTCATCCAGGGTCGCCACCGGATCGCCCAAGGCGAAGCGCGCCTGGTCCACCAGGTTGAAGGGCGTCCGCGAATAGGTTTTGGAAAAGCGGCAATAGACCATGAAGGTGCCGGCCCGCGCCTGGGGATCGATATGGGCCAGGCTGTCCAGGTAATACCGCCCGTCCGAGACGCTGCCCGTGCGGCTGACGGGCGGGATGTCCAGCACGATGGGGTCCAGCCGATTGCCGCAGTCCCGGAAGATGTCCAGATAGGCGCGGCACACCACCTGGGCGCGGAAGGCCAGGCGCTGCGGCGGCACCAGGCGCGACGCCAGGCTGAAGAACAGCACATCGCCGGCGTGGTTGGGATGGTGGGCGGCGAAGGGCAGGTCGCGCCAATCGGGCCGCGACCGGATCAGCCGCACGGCGTCGGCGCACTGCGCCTGCCAGGCCGCCAGGTTGTCGCCCAGGATGTAACCCTGGGCCGTGGTCTTGGGCAGGGGCGCCAGCGGCTTTAGCGGCGTCTGGCGCCGGGGGACGATCTGCCCCGTCAGTTGCGACAGCAGTTGCGCGTCCGTCGCCGCCCGGTTGGCGGAGAGCAGGCAGAGGAAGCGGCCCAAGCCCTGGTCGAACAGGGCGCGTGGCAGGACGTAGGCGACGGGGAAGGTTTCCGCGTCCGTCAGCACTGCCGGACAGCGCAGCGTGTCACCGCCGCGCAGCAGGTCGGCCAACCGGGCGCCGCGCGAGGCCAGCAGGGGGTTGCTAACCACCACGGCGTCGGCCTGGGGCACGCGCGCCAGGGTGCGGCGCGCCACCTCCCAGACATAACGGCCGGGGGGTGAGGTGGCGCTGTCCAGCAATTCCCCCGGGGACAGCGGGCCCATGGAGAAACGGAAGTCGAACGCCTCCAGTCGTCCACCGGTGATCGCGATACCGCCCAGCATCGGTCCCCTCCCCCGTCTACGCGGCGTCGCCCAGGCCCGGCGCCACGCCGGTCCCGGCGCCGTAAACCTCCGCCGCCACATCCAGGATGGCGGCCACCAGCTGCGCGGGGCGCGGCTGGTTGGTGCAGTCCCGGATCATCAGCACGGGGCAATAGTCCAGGCAGCCGCAGGGACCGCAGGGCAAGGCGGGTGCCGGCAGGCGATACCCCGCGCGCCGGGGCGCGTCGGAATTGCCGGGCGCCGTGCAGCCGAAAATGGCCACAGTGGGATGGCCCAGAACCTGGCTGGCGAAATGCGGGGGAAACTGTCGACGCTGACGAAAACGTGATGGTCGGCCAGCAAGGCCTTCAGCGCCGCCGTGCTGCCGGCCGTGACGACCGTTGCGCCGTCCGCCGCGGCGTCGGGCAGGTCGATGACCGTCACGGCGCAGCCCAAATCGATGAGGGCGCGGATCAGCACGCGGCGATCCCGGGCCGGATAGGTCTTGAGGTCCCAGCCGCCGGTCAGCTGCATCAGCACCTTGAGCGGCGCGCCCGGGGCCAAAGGGGCTTCCCGACTTGCGGCGGTATGATGGGGGACCGGGGGCGGGCGGCCATAGAGCGTATCGGCGAAGGTGGCCACCGGGTCGCCCAGGCTGAACCGCGCATGGTCGATCAGGTTGAAAGGCGACTTGGCGTAGGCCTTGGAATAGCGGGAGAAGACGATGAAGGTCTCCTCCGCCACGCCGGGTGGCAGGTGGGCCAGGCTGTCGATGAAATACTGGCCATCGCCCACGTCGGTGTTGCGCGGCGCCGGCGGGATGTCCAGCACGATGGGCGCCAGCCGGTTGCCGCAATCGTGGAAGATATCCAGGTAGGCGCGGCACACCACCTGGCTTTGAAAGGCCAGGTGTTCATCCGGCACCAGGCGGGAGGCCAGGCTGAAGAACAGCACGTCGCCGGCATGGCCGGGATGGTGGGCGGCGAAGGGCAGGTCGCGCCAATCGTCACGCTTGCGCATCAGGGTGACGGCGTTGACGCACTGGACCAGCCAGGCCTCCAGATTGTCGCCCAGGACATAACCCTGGGGCGTGCTTTCCGGCAGGGTGCCGATGGCGCGGAGCGCAGTAGGCCGCCGGGGCACGAAGCCGCCCCCCGTCAGGCGTGACAGCAATTGGGCGTCGGCGGCGGAGCGGCTGACCGACAGCAGGCAGAGGAAGCGGCCCAGGCCTTCGTCCAGCAGCCGGCGCGGCAGGATGTAAGCGATGGGAAAGGTGCCCTCGTCCGTCAGCACCGCCGGGCAGGGCAAGGGCCCGCCCGCCAGCGCCAACTTGGCCAGACGTGCGCCCCGGATGGGCAGGATAGGATTGGAGACCACCACGGCGTCGGCGTCCGGGCAGGCGGCCAGGGTGCGGCGCGCCACCTCCCAGACATACCGCCCCGGTGGCGTGGTGGCGCTGTCCAGCATGTCGTTGGGCGTCAGCACGCCGCTGGAAAAGCGGAAGTCGAAGGACTCCACCCCGGACCCGGAGATCGCCAGACCGCTCAGCATCGCCGCCCCCACCATCGCTCGCCGGGGGCACCCACCCGGGAGCACTCCGCCCCGGCCCCGCCGGCGAAAATAAATTCAATTTTAGCTACACGGATGAGGACGCCAAAGCTGGCGCGGTATTTCCGCAAGGGGCGACCGCCGCCCCCGCCGGTGGTGGTCCCTCCCCTTTCTCGCCACACTGCAAGCATCGGGGGAATTGGGGGCAGCGACATGACGGCGGTATCCAAGGAACGATTGATGGTATCGCCGGAGCTGGCGGCCCTGTTCGGGCAGGCGCAGCATCATGACCGCGCCGGCCGCCTGGATGAGGCGGAACGGCTGTGCCGGACCATCCTGCGCCGCCTGCCCAACGAGACGGCCGTGCTGCACCTGCTGGGCGTCATCCTCTGCCGGACCGGGCGATTGGTGGAGGGGGCGGAGATGCTGGCCGGCGTGGCGGCGGCCCAGCCGGGCAACGTCGCGGCCCTGCGGGCCCTGGGCGACGCCTTCCATGCCCTGGGGCATCTGGCCGACAGCATCATCGTCTATCAGCGCATCCTGTTCCTGCAACCGGGCGACGCCGACGCCCACCTGCGCCTGGGCCTGTCGCGCCAGGGCCTGGGCGACTTGGCCGGCGCCATCGCCGCCTTCCGCATGGCGGCGGCGCTGGCCCCGGCGGATGCCGATATCCGCGTCACACTGGGCATGGCCTTGGAAGCGTCGGGCGACAAGGCCGCCGCCCTGGCGGCCTATGCCGACGCCATCCGCCGCGACGCCGACAACGCCGCCGCCTTCCTGGGCCTGGGCAACGTCCTGGCCGACCAGGCGCGGCGGGCGGAGGCCAAGGCGGCCTATGGCCGCGCCCTGCATCTGTATCCCGAATGGCCGGACGCCCTGACCAACCTGGGCCTGGTCCTGCAGACGGAGGACCAGCTGGAGCAGGCGCTGGCCCTGCATCGCCGGGCCGCGGCGCTGGCGCCCGACGTCGCCAACGTCCATGTCAACCTGGGCACGGCCCTGCAACTGGCGGGTCACGGCGCCGCGGCGGTGGAGAGTTACCGGCGGGCCGTCGCCCTGGCGCCCACGGACGCCACCTATCTGTCCAACCTGGGCCAGGCCCTGGCGGAACAGGGAAAGGTGGAAGAGGCGCTGGCCGTGCACGCGGCGGCGGCGGACCTGGCGCCGGACAACGGCGTCGTGCGCTTCAACCAGGCGCTGGCCTGGCTGCTGGCGGGGGACGACGCCCGGGGCTGGCCCGCCTATGGCTGGCGCTGGCGCGGCGGGGTGGAGGACTTGGCCGACCGGGGATTCACCGTGCCGGAATGGCAGGGGGAGGATCTCGCGGGCCGCACCCTGCTGGTACATGCCGAGCAGGGGCTGGGCGACACCCTGCAGTTCGCGCGTTTCCTGGCGCGCCTGCCGACAGGGGGCGCCAAAGGCGGACGCGTGGTGCTGGAGGTGCAGCCGCCGCTGCTGGCCCTGCTGCGCGCCGGCCTAGTGGGGATGACGGGGGTGGAGGTGACGGCGCGGGGCCGGCCCCTGCCCGCCGTCGACCTGCATGTGCCGCTGATGAGCCTGCCGGCGGTGCTGGGGGTGCGAAGTGCCGACGGCCTGGCAGCGCCGGCGCCCTATCTGGTGGCGGACCCGGACCGGACGCGTGCGTGGCGCGGCAGGTTGACCGCGGGGACGCTGAATGTGGGGCTGGCCTGGTCGGGCAATCCGGCGCACCGGGCCGACCGCCTGCGCAGCATCCCCCTGGCCGAGCTGGCGCGCCCCTTGGCCGCCGTGTCCGGCATGACGCTCTGGCCCGTGCAGACGGACCGGCGGCACGGGGATGAGGAAACGCTGGCGGCGCTGGGCATAGCCGACATCGCGCTGGACGGCTTCACCGACACGGCGGCGCTGCTGGCGGCGCTGGACCTGGTGATCACGGTGGATACGGCGGTGGCCCATCTGGCGGGGGCGCTGGGCCGGCCGGTGTGGCTGCTGCTGCCGTTCGCGCCCGACTGGCGCTGGCGCCTGGACCGCCAGGACACCCCCTGGTATCCCGCCACGCGCCTGTTCCGCCAGGAGCGGCAGGGCGACTGGGCGCCCGTCATCGACCAGGTGGCGGCCGCCCTCCGGGCACGCCGTCCCGAGGATCAGGCGGCGTGAAGCCCCTCCCTCAATGTTCCAGCTTGTGGGCCTTGGCCGTCAGGTAGTCCATCAGCGCCAGCAGCACACCGGACGCCACGAAGACCACATGGATGAGGGTCGACCACATCAGGTCACGGTCGCTGTAGTCGCCCACGCTCATAAAGGCGCGCAGCAACTGGATGCCGGAGATGGCGACGATGGAGGCGATCAGGCGCAGCTTCAGGCCGCCGAAGTCGACCTCCCCCATCCATTCCAGGCGGTCGGCATGGCTGGCGACGCTGATCTTGGAGACGAAGTTCTCATAGCCCGCGAAGATGACCATCAGCGCCAGGTTGGCGATCAGCGACAGGTCGATCAGGGACAGCAGGCCCAGGATGATCTCATGCGAGGTGGCGGTGAGCAGGTGGTTGACCAGCAGCCACAACTCATGGACGAAGCCCGCCAGCGGCAGCAGCAGGGCCACCACCAGGCCAAGGTAGAGGGGGGCAAGCAGCCAGCGGCTGGCGAACAGCACGCTTTCGATCCACCGGTCCATGAGTATCCTTCCGAGGAGCTGACCACCGTGAGGCGGCCAAAGGCATGATGGGGCCAAAGCCTTATCGGAAAGGACCTTAACCGATTCCGGCGGCCGATTTCGACCGCCTTCATCGGCTGACGCCGGACGGTCACATACCGCCCCGGCCCCCGCCCATGCCACCGCCGCCCATGCCGCCGCCCCCATGCCGGCCGCCACCCATGCCGCCACCGCCCCCACCGCGGCCGCCGCCGCCGGGCTCCTGCACCGTCAGGTCGACCTTCTCGATCTCCTCCAGCGTCAACTGGCCGTCGTGGTTGGCGTCGATGACCTCGAACAGGGCGCGGGCGTAGGCGCGGAACTCATCCCGGGTCACGCGGAAGTCCAGGTTGGTGTCGGCGGCCATGATGGGGTCGACCCCGCCCCGGCCCCCGCCCATGCCGCCGCCCCGGCCACCGGGGCCACCCGGGCCGCCATCGGGCGGCGCTCCATCCGGGCCGGCGCCTTCAGGATTGCCGTCAGGTCCACCACCAGGCCCACCCCGGGGCGGCCGGCCGTCCTGGCCCATCATCGCCATCCGGTCGGCGCGCCGCACCTTCTCCAGTTCCGTCACGTTCAGGGCGCCGTCGCCGTTCAGGTCGTAATGGGCGAACACGGCGTCGGCCTCCACCTGGAATTCATCCAGCGACAACTTGCCGTCCTGGTTGGTGTCCACCCGGATGAACCAGGCGCGCAAGGCCACCTTGGCCGCATCCTCCGACGTGGTGCGGCCCAGCGTCTGCCCCAGTGGGGTGGTGACGTTGTAGAAGGTCTTGTGGCTGGCGCACGCCGCCGTCAGCGCCAAGGCGCCCAGCAGAGCCGGACGAAGAAGGCGATGGCGGGGCGCGAGGGGGCGATGCATCGGGTGTCCCTTCATGTTGCGCGGAACGCGCGGTTTCGACGGTGCGGGGTGGTGGAGGTGGCGGGGTGGACCGCCGCCGGGCACAGCCGCGCAATCGGCTCTTTTACGCGCCCTGGCGCGCAAACTGTCGCAGTCTGGACCGTGAAAGCCGGTGGCGCCCAGCATGGTTGGCACCGCCCCGTTGGTAAACAACACTTTTACAACGCCCCCCAAATGACAAAGCCGCCATGCGCAAGCGGCAACGGGGCCGCAAATTTTCCCATTTGGGCCTGGCCGGCGCCCCGTTATGGTTGAGTTTGGACGGCGTGACAGGTTCTGGCCGTTCCATCCGTATGGAGTGTGGGCCCGCGTGCCCCGGCCAGACGGCGTCCCACCCCAGGCCAGTTCCGGCCGTTCCTATCCCGCTGCTGGAGGCATCCCCCCGATGCTGCGTCCCGGTTCCACCACCGTTCCGTCCGCCCCCCTGATCGCTCCGTTGGCCGCCCCTCGGGCCGCCCGGCCCCGCCGGCTGGGCCTGAAGGCCGCCGCCCTGGCGGGCCTCCTGGCGCTGCCCCTGCTGCTGCCGACTGGCGCCCGCGCGCAGGAAACGGCGGCGGCACCGGATGCCGGCCAGCCCACCGCGCCGGCGGCCGATGCCGGCGGCGGCGAGACCCGCACCGAGGTGGCCGAGGCCAAGACGGCCGAGGCGCGCGCCGCCATCGCCGCCGCCCAGGAGGAGGACGCCAACGACCCGCTGGAGGGGATGAACCGCGCCATCTTCTGGTTCAACGAAGGCGTGGACACGGTGTTGCTGCGCCCCGCCGCCAAGGTTTACCGCACCGTGGTGCCGGACTTCGCGCAGACGGGCATCCGCAACGTGCTGTGGAACCTGCGTTCCCCGCTGACGCTGGCCAACAAGTTGCTGCAAGGCGACTGGGAAGGCGCCGGTGTCGCCACCGAACGCTTCCTGATCAACTCGACCATCGGTCTGGGCGGGTTGATCGACGTGGCGGGCGACCACGGGCTGACTTACGAGTATGAGAGCTTCGACCAGACCCTGGCCGTCTGGGGCATGCCCGAAGGCTTCTACCTGGTGCTGCCCTTCTTGGGCCCGTCCACGCTGCGCGATGCCGTGGGCTTCGGCGTCGAGGCCTATGGCGACCCCGTGTCGCGCTACCTGAGCAACACCCACGACGACTGGGCCAGCTACACCCGGGCTGGCGTCTATGCCATCGACGTGCGCGCCCAGTACCTGGACGTGCTGGACGACATGAAGCGTAACAGCGTGGACTACTACGCCACCATGCGCTCGCTGTATCGTCAGCGGCAGAACAACTACATCCACAACGGCAAGGTGGATCCGGACCAGTTCCCGGCCATCCCGGACTACGACAGCAAGTAAGCCGGCCCCAAGCGCCGTCATTCTTCCCGCAAGGCCCGGTTCGCACCGCGAACCGGGCCTTGTGCATTCCGGCCTATGGTGACAAGGTCATTGTGATCACAAGCCTGGACGGGGTTCGGCCCCGTCCAGGCGTTCGTGGGAACAAGACCCCCCGAAGACGGGGTCGCGCATGAGAACAGGACCCACCATGCCCCCTTCCCGCCCGCAGCCGCTGGCTCAGCCGGTCAACGACCTGACCCTGGACATGGGCCCCAAGCTGGACATGGACCGCTATGTCCCGGCCTTTCTGAACTCCATCGCCAACAAGCTGTCCAGCGGCGCCTCGCGCCTCTATTTCAAGCACTTCGGCATCGGGGTGGTGGAATGGCGCATCATCGTCCACCTGGTGGCGGAGCCCTGGTGCACCGCCGCCCGCATCTGCCAGATCATCGGCATGGACAAGGCCGCCGTCAGCCGCAGCTATGCCCTGATGGAGGATCGCGGCCTGATCCAGTTCCGCCCGGCGGAGCCAAGGGGCCGCGAGGCCACGCTGACCGTGGCCGGCCGTGACCTGCATGACCGCATCCTGGTCATGGCGCTGGAGCGGGAACGGCGCCTGTTGGCGGACCTCAGCCCGCGCGAGGTCGACACCCTGATCAACCTGCTGGGCCGCCTGCAGGCCCGTATTCCCCATGTCAACGCCTATGACCCCGCGCCGGAGGACATCGGTCCGGCGGCCTGACCGCCGGGCCGCATTCGGCCCACCCGGCAAAGCCCATCCCTCTCCGCGACGCAATGGGCAGGTCCGGCCCGGCTTGTAACAAACAAGCCCCATCACCATCCAGATTCGGCCCAACGGTGGACACAATCCGGCGGCATCAATAACCGCAGGGCAGCTCACAGTATTCCCCCCGCCCGCACATTGAACCGCCAAGTTTCACCGATGGCGGATCCAGGTTCACGGCTTATGTCGCCGCCGCCCCTCGCCCCATCCCTTGCGGGAACCTTCCCCGTCCTTTTGGGGTTTGGGTGTCAGGCGGCGCGCCAACCCGGATCAGGCTGATCGAACACGAAGGAGATGGACATGCGGATGCACCTGCTTGCGGCCACGCTGTTGGCCACTGGTCTGATCGGCGGCACGGCCCTGGCCCAGACCGCGAACGACCCCAACGACACCACCATGGCCCCGCCCGAGGCCAATGCCCCGCCGCCTGCCCCCATGGGGGACGAGGGCGCCATCGGCCCCGCCACGACGACGACCACGTCGTCGTACAGCACCGAAAGCCACACCTATATCGTCCGGCCCCGGGGCATGCTCTCCACCGGCACCGGCAAGGTGAACACGGCCATGAAGCCTGGTGACACCGTGCCGAAGCCGGTCTGCCTGGAGGGCACCGAGCCCCGCGTGTGGACCGCCCCGGTGGTGTTCGGCATGCCGCAGGGCAAGGGCCGCCTGGAAGGCATCGACACCTGGGTTGAAAGCCAAGGTGGCCAGTGGGTCATCAAGTCGTCCATGCGCGCCGGCGAGGGCGACGCGCCCGTCAGCGACCAGGGCCAGGGCGGCTGGGTGCAGGTCAGCACCATGTGCGCCACACCCGGCATCCCGGATAGTGAACGGGCGGCCGGTAGCATGCAGGGCGCGATGAACTAATACGCCCGGCATTTGAACGTAACCGTTCAAATGCTCCCTCAGTCGCCGGGCGGCGGACATCCGTCCGCCTAGGCTTGTCCTCGCTGCGCCCTGCGGTGCTCGCTCCGGCGGCCCCAGTCGGGGCCTACAGCGGCACGAGTCACTATCTCGTGCCGCCTTACGCACCCGAGAGATAGCAAGGGGCGGCCTCCCATCCCGGGGGCCGCCCTTTTTGTTGTGGCTCAGATGTCCTGGACGTCGATCACGCCGGGGATGGAGCGCAGGGCGGAGCGGCTGGCGCTGCTGATCTGATAGGCCTGGGGCAGCACCAGCTCCACCTCCAGCCGCTCGACCTCCACCATCAGGTGGATCTTGCCCCGGCCCGCCGGCAGGCGCTTCAGCACCGTCTGCAGGCCTTCCACCGGCGTCTCATCCTTCAGGGTCACGCGCAGGCCGGACGCCACCTTGGCGACCTCATCCTCCAGCAACTGCACGCCACTGCCGGTCAGGCGCAGCTCCTCCCCGTTCTGCTGCACGTCCACCGTCATCAGCACGGCCTTGCCCGGCTCCAGATGCTCCCGCGCCGGGGCCAGCGCCTCGGAGAACAGCGTCACCTCATAAACGCCGGAGGCGTCCGACATGCCGATGAAGGCGAAGCGGTTGCCGCTCTTGGCCGTGCGCTCCTGGCGCGCCACGACGATGCCGGCCATGCGGAAGCGGGTGGAGCCGCCGCCGCGGGCGATGACCCCGGCCAAGTCGGCGAAGCGCACCACCTTCAGCTTGGCCAGCGGCGCGGCGAAGGCGTCCAGCGGGTGGGCCGACAGGTAGAAGCCGATGGCCTCGAACTCGTGCCGCAGCTTTTCCAGCGGCTCCCAATCCACCACGCGCGGCAGTTCCGGCGCCTTCAGGGGGGCGGAAGCGCCGAACAGGCTGTTCATGCCGCTCTCGCGCTCCGCCGCCTCGGCCTGGGCGTAGCGCAGCATGATTTCGATAGCGGAATGAACCTGGTGACGGTTGGGCACCAGGCTGTCGAAGGCGCCGGCGGCGGCCAAATTCTCCAGCTGGCGCTTGTTGATGACCTTGTTGTCCAGGCGGCGGGCGAAGTCGAACAGGTCGCGGTAGGGGCCGCCCGCGTCCCGCTCCGCCACCACCGCCGCCATGGCGGGGCCGCCCACGCCCTTCACCGCCGCCAGGGCGTAGCGCACGGCGCGCTCGCCGTTGGGCAGCTTCTCCACGCGGAAGATGTCGCCCGACCGGTTGATGTCCGGCGGCAGCAGCTTGATCTTCAGCCGGTCCAGTTCCTGGCGGAACTGGTTCAGCTTGTCGGTGTTGCCCAGATCCAGCGTCATCGACGCGGCCATGAACTCCACCGGGTAATTGGCCTTGAGATAGGCCGTCTGGTAGGCGACCAGGGCGTAGGCGGCGGCATGCGACTTGTTGAAGCCGTAGCCCGCGAACTTGTTCACCTGGTCGAAGATCAGGCCCGCCTGGTCCGCGTCCACCCCGCGCGCCGTGGCGCCGTCGACGAACTTGGAGCGCTCCTTCTCCATCTCCTCCTTAATTTTCTTGCCCATGGCGCGGCGCAGCAGGTCGGCGCCACCCAGGCTGTAGCCGGCCAGCACCTGGGCGATCTGCATCACTTGCTCCTGGTACACCATGATCCCGAAGGTCTCCTTCAGGATGGGCTCCAGCGAGGGATGCATGTAGTCGGGCTCCTCCTGCCCGTCCTTGACCTTGATGTACTTGGGGATGTTGTCCATCGGGCCCGGCCGGTACAGCGACACGAGCGCGATGATGTCCTCGATGCGGTTGGGCTTCATGCGGCGCAGCACGTCGCGCATGCCCGAACTTTCCAGCTGGAACACGCCAGACGCCTCGGCCCGGCCCAGCAGCCTGTAGGTCTTCTCGTCGTAGAGGTCGAGGTTCAGCAGGTCGAGGTCGGGATTGAGCGGCCGGATCAGTTCCACCGCCTTCTGCAACACCGTCAGGGTCTTCAGGCCCAGGAAGTCGAACTTCACCAGGCCAGCCAGTTCCACATACTTCATGTTGAACTGGGTGACCGGCATGTCCGACCGGGGATCGCGGTACAGCGGCACCAACTGGTCCAGCGGGCGGTCGCCGATCACCACGCCGGCGGCGTGGGTGGAGGCGTGGCGGTACAGGCCTTCCAGCTTCAGCGCCACGCCGATCAGGCGGTCCACCGTCTCATCCTGGCGGCGCATCTCCTGCAACAGCGGCTCGCCATCCAGGGCCTCTTGCAGGGTGACGGGATTGGCCGGGTTGTTGGGCACCATCTTGCAGATGCGGTCGACCTGGCCATAGGGCATCTGCAGCACGCGCCCCACATCGCGCAGCACAGCGCGGGCCTGCAGCTTACCGAAGGTGATGATCTGGGCCACGCGGTCGTGGCCATACTTGGCCTGGACGTAGCGGATGACCTCGTCACGGCGGTCCTGGCAGAAGTCCACGTCGAAGTCGGGCATGGACACGCGTTCGGGGTTCAGGAAACGCTCGAACAGCAGGCCGAAGCGGATGGGGTCCAGGTCGGTGATCAGCAGCGACCAGGCGACCAGGGAGCCGGCGCCCGAGCCACGGCCCGGCCCCACGGGGATGCCGTTGTCCTTCGCCCACTTGATGAAGTCCGACACGATCAGGAAGTAGCCGGGGAACTTCATGCGCTCGATGACGGACAGCTCGTAATCCAGGCGCTCGCGGTAGCGCTTCTCCGTGTCCGCCTTCTCCTCCTCCCCCATCTCCGCCGTGAAGACATAGCGGTTCAGGCGGAAGGTCAGGCCGTCATGGGCCTGGGCGCGCAGCTCCTCCGCCTCCGTCCGGCCTTCCACGGTGGGGAAGTTGGGCAGGATGGGATTGATCTTGCGCGGCATGTAGGCGCAGCGCTGGGCCACCACCACCGTGTTGTCCACCGCCTCCGGCAGGTCGGCGAACAACTCCCGCATCTCCTTCGCACTCTTGAAGTAGTGGTCGGGCGTCAGGCGGCGGCGGTCATCCTGCATGATGAAGGCGCCGTCGGCGATGCACAGCAGGGCGTCGTGCGCCTCGTACATGTCGGCGGTGGCGAAGTAGCAGTCGTTGGTGGCGACCAGCGGCAGGTCGTGGGCATAAGCCAGATCGACCAGCGCGCCCTCGATGCGCTGCTCCGCCCGGCCGATGGCCGTATCCTTGTCATGCCGCATCAGCTCGACATAGAGACGGCCCGGGAACAAGCGCTTCAGTTCCAGCAGCAGCTCGGTCGCGGCCGGCGCCTGGCCTTCCAGCAGCAGGCGCCCCACCCCGCCGTGGATGCCGCCGGTCAGGGCGATCAAGCCGTCGCTGTGGCCGTCCAGCGCCGCCACGGACACCTGGGGCTCCAGCCCCGGCTCCGTCTCCATGTACGCCTTGCTGATCAGTTCCATCAGGTTGGCGTAGCCCGTGGCGTTCTGCGCCAGCAGCACCAGCTGGTCGGCGCCGAAGGTGCCGGGGCGCTGCGGCCCGCGCGTCGTGGCGGCGGGACCCCAGCGGCCGATCCACATCTGACAGCCGACGATGGGCTGCACGCCCGCGTCCGACGCCGCCATGGCGAATTCCAGGCTGCCGAACAGGTTGCCGGTATCCGTCACCGCCACCGCCGGCATGGCGTTCTTGGTGCACAGCTTCACCAGCTCCTTCACCTTGATCGCCCCCTCGGACAGCGAATAGGCGGAGTGGGTGCGCAGGTGGATGAAGCCGGGATGGGACATGGGGGCGGAATGGTCCAGATAAGGGATCAGACAGGCAGTTTAGGGACGTGGCGAAGGCCCCGTCACCTATCCTCTCGGCAACCCCGATTCCCCCAATGAAAACGCCCACCTGGAGAGGGCGCCGGACGGGTCCGACGCCACCCCAGGTGGGCGCTGTACTTTATGCCGTCGCGACTCAGGCGGCCTGGACGGAACTGCGGATCAGGTGGTCGAAGGCGCCCAGGGAGGCCTTGGCCCCTTCGCCCATGGCGATGATGATCTGCTTGTAGGGCACCGTGGTGACGTCGCCGGCGGCGAAGATGCCGGGGACGGAGGTTTCACCATGGTGGCCGACGATCACCTCGCCGCGCTGGGTCAGTTCCACCGTGCCGCGCAGCCAGTCGGTGTTGGGCAGCAGGCCGATCTGCACGAAGATGCCCTCCAGCGCCAGCCGGTGCGTCTCGCCCGAGGCGCGGTCCTTGTAGACCAGGCCATTCACCTTCTGGCCGTCGCCTGTGACCTCGGTGGTCTGGGCCTGGGTCAGGATGGTGACGTTGGGCAGGCTCTTCAGCTTGGTCACCAGCACGGCGTCAGCGCGCAACTGGCTGTCGAACTCCAGCAGGGTGACATGGGCGACGATGCCGGCCAGGTCGATGGCCGCCTCGACACCGGAATTGCCGCCGCCGATCACCGCCACGCGCTTGCCCTTGAACAGGGGGCCGTCGCAGTGCGGGCAGAAGGCGACACCCTTGGTCTTGTACTGCTCCTCACCCGGGACCTTCATTTCGCGCCAGCGGGCGCCGGTGGCCAGGATCAGGGCCTTGGCCTTCAGCTTGGCGCCGCTTTCCAGCGTCACCTCGTGCAGGCCGTCGACCGTGGCCAGCGCCTTGGCGCGCTGCTGGTTCATGATGTCCACCTCATAGCTGCGGACATGCTCTTCCAGGCTGCGCACCAGCTTGGGGCCCTCCGTCGCGGTGACGGAGATGAAGTTCTCGATGCCCAGCGTGTCCATGACCTGGCCGCCGAAGCGCTCCGCCACGATGCCGGTGCGGATGCCCTTGCGGGCGGCGTAGATGGCGGCCGCGGCGCCGGCGGGGCCACCGCCCACCACCAGCACGTCGAACGGGTCCTTGGCGTCGATCTTGGCGGCCTCGCGGGCGACGGAGCTGGTGTCCAGCTTCGCCAGGATCTCCTCCAGGTCCATGCGGCCCTGGCCGAAGGGTTCGCCGTTCAGGAAGATGGCCGGCACGCCCATGATCTGGCGCTTGGTCACCTCATCCTGGAAGACGCCGCCGTCGATCATCTCATGGCGGATGCGGGGGTTCAGCACCGCCATCAGGTTCAGCGCCTGCACCACGTCGGGGCAGTTGTGGCAGGTCAGGGAGATGAAGGTCTCGAAGTGGTAGTCGCCCTCGATGGCCTTGATCTGCTCGATCACCTCGTCGCTGACCTTGGGCGGGTAGCCACCAGCCTGCAGCAGCGCCAGCACCAGCGAGGTGAACTCGTGGCCCATGGGCAGGCCGCTGAAGCGGATGCCGATGTCGCCGGCCGGGCGGTTCACGGTGAAGGACGGGCGGCGGCCGGCGCCGTCCACGTTCTCGTTGATGTTCACCAGGGTGGAGGCTTCGGCGATATCGGCCAGCAACTCCATCATCTGGCGGGAGGTGGCGCTATCGTCCGGGTAAGCAACAATCTCGATCGGCTGCTTCACCCGTTCCAGGTAGGCCTTCAATTGGGTCTTGAGATTGGCGTCCAACATCGGGGCGGGCTTTCTGGCGGAGAGGGAGGGGAAGGGCGGGCAAAGAGGGGGCGGTCACCGGCGCCATGCGGCGGCCAGGTGCGCATTTTGAAACGTAATATCGCAGGCGGACTGTTCAAGCGGGCGCGCCACCCAGAGCGTCACGGCGGCGTCGCGGCCCGGACCTAAGCCCCCAGGGGCGCAGGGCCCGGAGGCGTCCGGGGACCCGAGGGCCCCCGGACAGGGACCGGGACGTCGCCGTCCCGGTCCGGCATCAACCAACGCTAAATCAGATCTTGCCGACCAGATCCAGCGACGGCTTCAGGGTCTCGGCACCCTCGGTCCACTTGGCCGGGCACACTTCGCCGGGGTGGCTGGCGACGTACTGAGCGGCCTTCACCTTGCGCAGCAGCTCCGACGCGTCACGGCCGATGCCGTTGTCGTGGATCTCGCACAGCTTGATCTGGCCTTCGGGGTTGATCACGAAGGTGCCGCGCAGGGCCAGGCCCTCTTCCTCGATCAGGACGTCGAAGTTGCGGGCCAGCGTGGCGGTCGGGTCGCCGACCAGCGGGTACTGCACCTTGGCGATGGTGTCGGAGGTGTCGTGCCAGGCCTTGTGGGTGAAGTGGGTGTCGGTCGACACGCCGTAGATCTCCACGCCCAGCTTCTGGAACTCGGCGTAGTTGTCAGCCAGGTCGCCCAGCTCGGTCGGGCACACGAAGGTGAAGTCGGCCGGGTAGAACACCACCACGGACCACTTGCCCTTCAGGTCGGCCTCGGTGACGGGCACGAACTTGCCGTTGTGATAAGCGGTCGCCTTGAAGGGCTTCACTTCGGTATTGATGAGGGACATCATAAATTCCTTGGCTGGTTGAAATTGGTCAATCGCGGATTGGCAATCGCGTTCTTTTCGGTGGGGCGCACCGGCCGCGGACCCATCCGAGGCCCTGCGGCGTTCGCCCTACCGACGAACAGGACCATAGCCGCATCTTAGAATAATTCCAATTATAAAAATTGAGAGCCGTTTGCAGTCGCAGCATGCCAGCGTCGCGGCCGGCGACGGGGCCGTCCCCCTTGGCTTTCGGGAGGGCCAGAACCACCCGGCGCCGCGCGGGATGGGGCGTCACATGGGGCGGATCGAAACGACGGAGGCACTTTAATGGTGATGCGGCAGGGATTCCACCGTTCATAGGGCGAATCGCCACCAGATGAGCACGCCCAGGGGGACAGGGCGGCGCCGGTGGGCACCGCCCCCTCTCCGGCACAGGATCAGCCCTGAGGTACCGTCAGGCCCTCGCCCTTGCAGGCGGCGGCGAAGTCATTCATCACCTTGCCCAGGACGGGCGGCAGCATGGTCTTGGACTTGGCCATGGTCTGCTGCAGCAGCGCCGGCATTTCGGTGACCAGCTTGGCCCCGGCCGGCGTGTCGTAGAAGGCCAGAATCTGCCCCAGCTCCGCTTCGGTGAAATGCTCGGCATAGGTCGCGGCGACGGCATCGAAGAATGGCGCCATCGCCGTGTTGAAGTCGGGCAGCAGGCGCTTGTCCACCAGGGTCTGCACGTCGGCCTCCCGCCCCGGATTGGCGATCTTCAGCTTCTGCACCACGGGCTCGATGACCGTGGGGATGAGCTGCTGCATCAGGTTGGCGGCATTCGTCTTGGCCACCAGCTTATGTGCCAGTTCCAGCGCCTTGGGCGACGGCGCCGCAGCGGTCTGGGCATACGCCGGCACGGCGGCCATGATGGACGCGCCGATCAAACCGGCGGCAATTCTCTTAAGCACCCGTACTCCCCTTCCGGCCTAGCGGCCTTTTGTGATGGTGGATTGAGAGCGCCAGCCTACCGCAGCGGCCGACCGACTGAAATCGGCCACCACCACCTTGGGCTGAATGTCGCAGGGATGCCTATACCAGAGGCACGAGATGGAGACTCGTGCCTCTGTAGCCCGCGACTGCGGGCGCCGGAGCGAGCACCGCAGGGCGCAGCGAGGAAGCCAAAGGGCGCGGATGCGCCCGCCGGCGCTTGAGGCGGCATTTGAGAGGTCACGATCAAATGCCGCGCGTATTATATCGTCAGTTCCGGTGTGGGTGGATGCCCGGTCCGCCCCGCCCTCACCCCTGGGGAATGGTCAAGCCATTGCCCTTGCACGTGGTGATGAAGTCGCTCACCACCGGCCCCAGGGCCTGGGGCAGCAGGGCCTGCGCCCGGCCCCGGCCGCGCTGCTGCACCACCGGCATTTCCTTCAGCATCTTGGCGCCGGTGGGTGAAGCGTAGAAGTCCAGGATGGTCTTCAGCTCCGCCTCGGTGAAGCGCGCGGCGTAGGCCTGGGCGTAACTGTCGATGACTGGCGCCATGGCCTTGCGGAACGCCGGCAGCAGCGACTGCTCGAACAAGGCGTCCACCTCCGCCTCCCGCCCCGGGTTGGCGGCCTTCAGGTTGAAGGTCAGCGGTTGCACCGTGGCGGCCAGCACCTGCTGCATCACATCGTCGGCGTTGACCCTGTCAGCCAGTGCCCGAGCCAGCTCCAACGCCCTGGGGGTGGGGGCCGGGGACTGCGCCAGCCCCGCCCCCGCCCACAGGATCGCAGCCACACCCAGGCCGACCACGCCGGCGAACAGTCCCTTGCGCACGTCCATCCCCTCCCTTTTTGCCGCGTCCGGCTTTATGCCCGCGACAGTACCGTTGGGACGGTGGGATGCGGAAGAGGCGCGGCGGCCTCTACACCTAAATGCCAAACGCCGCCGCCCGGCATCCCGGACGGCGGCGCATTTGGCACCGGACTGATGGGACCGGCCTCAGCCCGGCTGGTACAGCTGGTCGAAGCTGCCGCCGTCGGCGAAGTGGGCCTTGTGGGCGTCGTGCCAGCCGCCGAAGGTGGAGATGTCGAACAGCTCCACCTTGGCGAACTTGTTCACCACCTCTTGCAGCACCACGGGATCGCGCGGGCGGTAGAAGTGCTTGGTGGCCAGGATCTGCGCCGGCTGGGTGTACAGCGTCTGCAGGTAGGCTTCCGCCACCCGGCGGGTGCCGTGGCGGTCCACCACCTTGTCCACCACCGCCACCGGCGGCTCCGCCAGGACGGAGACCGACGGGGTCACCAGCTCGAACTCGCCCGGGCCCAGTTCTTGAATGGCCAGGTAAGCCTCGTTCTCCCAGGCCAGCAGCACATCGCCCAGGCCGCGCTGCACGAAGGTGGTGGTGGCGCCACGGGCCCCGGTGTCCAGCACCGGCACCTTCTTGAACAGCGCCTTGATAAAGTCGCGGGCCGCCGCGTCACCGCCCTTGGCGCGGGCATAGCCCCAGGCCGCCAGGTAGTTCCAGCGGGCGCCGCCGGACGTCTTGGGGTTGGGGGTGATGACCTCCACCCCCGGCTTCAGCAGGTCCGGCCAGTCCTTGATGCCCTTGGGGTTGCCCTTGCGCACCAGGAACACGATGGTGCTGGTGTAGGGCGTGGAGTTATAGGGCAGGCGCTTCTGCCAATCCTTGTTGATCAGGCCGCCATTCTCGACGATGGCGTCGATGTCGTAGGCCAGCGCCAGGGTGACCACGTCGGCCTCCAGCCCATCGATGACGGCGCGGGCCTGCTTGCCCGACCCGCCGTGGGAGGTGTTGACGCTGACCTGGTCGCCACCCGCCGCCTTGGCCCACTCCTTGGCGAACAGGTCGTTATATTCCTTGTAGAATTCGCGTGTCGGGTCATAGGACACGTTCAGCAACTGCGAGGCGGAGCGGGCGCGCACCGACCCCAGCATGGCCACGCCGGCGGCACCCGCCATGGCGGTCAACAGTGTTCTGCGATGCATTCGGTATCCCCCTCAAGCGTTCGGGCCGGGCCCGGTGGCCCACCCCTGGCGGAGCGAAGGCGCCCCTGTGACAGGATGGCGCACCCCTTCCGTGTTGTTGCCGCCCATGACAAACGACACCGCAATCTGTGTCAACTGAAACATTAATAACAGTTCATTGATGTTATTATGAGGCGCGCTGATAACCTGGCGTCTCAAGCCACTGCCAAGCCAAGGCTTTGCCTATATCGCGGCGAATTAACCGCTTCCGTTGCGTAAAATAATCCAGCCATCACACCGACCCGCTGCATGGCAGTATTGCGACAGGGCACCGGCCGGCGGGCCACCGAAGCGCCCGGACACCCTCAGTCCATTGACATACCGTGGTTTTCCATAACCGCGCCGCTTGTGGCGGCCGCGCCACACGCCACCGCCGCCCATGGGGGCGCCCCCGCTTCAACCTCGACAAATTTGCTGTTTACGAACACATTACGAGAGAACATCAATGCTTTCACATGGTGATTTTGTACAATGTCCTCCGCCTTCCCCCTGTTCCTGACGCTGACCGGCCAGACGGCGCTGATCGTCGGTGGGGGGAATTGGCCCTGCGCAAGGCGCGCCTGGTGGCCGGGTCCGGCGCCGAAGGCCGAGGCGCCCGCTTGGTGGTGGTGGCGGCGGACGTGCATCCGGACCTGGTCGCCTTGGCCGCCGAGGTGCGCCGTCGCCCCTTCGTCCCCGACGACCTGGACGGCGCGACCCTGGTGTTCGCCGCCGGCGAGGATGAGGACGAGGCCGCCAAGGTCGCCGCCCTGGCCCGGGCGCGGGGCCTGCTGGTCAACGTGCCCGACCGGCCGCACCTGTCCACCTTCATCATGCCCGCCATCATCGACCGGGGCCCGATCACGGTGGCCATCTCCACCAACGGCACCTCCCCCGTCCTGGCCCGCCGACTGCGCGCCCGCATCGAGGCGGCGCTGGAACCCGGCCTGGGCCGCCTGGCCACCTTCCTGGACAGCTTCCGCGGCGCCGTCCGCGCCGTGAAATCGGATGAGACGGCGCGCCGCCGCTTTTGGGAACGGGTCATCGACGGCCCCATCGCCCAGCGCTTCCTGGCGGGGGACGAGGCCGGCGCGCATGAGCAGCTGGTGAAAGCCCTGAACACGGATGGCGGAAACGCGGGCGACACGGCCGAGGGCGGATCCGTCGCCCTGGTGGGCGCCGGCCCCGGCGACCCGGATTTGCTGACCCTGCGGGCCCTGCGCGTGCTGCAGAACGCCGACGTCCTGGTGCACGACAAGCTGGTCGACGACCGCATCCTGGACTATGTGCGCCGCGACGCCCGGCGCATCTACGTCGGCAAGGCCAAGTCCTGCCACACCGTCAGCCAGGACGAGATCAACGCCATCCTGGTGCGCGAGGCCAAGGCCGGCCACCGCGTGGTGCGCCTGAAAGGCGGCGACCCCTTCGTCTTCGGCCGGGGGGGTGAGGAGATGGCGGTGCTGCGCGCCGCCGGCGTGGCGGTGGAACTGGTGCCCGGCATCACCGCCGCCGCCGGCTGCGCCGCCGCCACCGGCATCCCTCTGACCCACCGCGGCCTGGCCCAGGGTATCACCCTGGTGACCGCCCACGGCGCCGCGCACGGCGGGCCGGGTTCCGATGGGGCGCCGTCGGAACCGGCCATCGACTGGACGGCGCTGGCGCGCCTGGACCACACCCTGGCCATCTATATGGGCCTCAGCAAGGCCGGCCTGGTGGCTGATCGCCTGATCGCCGCCGGCAAGGCGCCCGACACCCCGGTCGCGGTGATCGAGAATGGCACCCGGCCGGACCAGACCCTGATCGTCGGCACGCTGGACCGCCTGGGCGCCCTGGCCGCCGGCCTGACCGGGCCCGCCCTGATCCTGGTGGGGAAGGTCGTGACCCTGGCCGACCCCGCCAAGATCGCCGCCGATATTCTCACCACCCTTCCCGTTCCGGGCCGCGATGCGGACACGACCCCGGACACGGGTTTCAAAGCCGCCGTCTCGAGAGGATAGTCCCATGGCCCGCGTTACCGACGCCCCCAAGGTCGTCACCGCCAACCGCCTGCAGGACGGCGCCGTCGTCTGGCTGACCGCCGCCGGCGACTGGTCGACCCGCATCGCGGACGCCCAGGTGCAGGCGGACACGGCCGGCGTGGAAACAGCCCTGGGCATCGCCCGCGCCTCCGCCGCCCGGCAGGAGGTGGTGGAGCCCTACGCCGTGGACGTGGTGGTGGAGGGTGATGGCCCCCGCCCCCTGAAGACACGGGAATGGATCCGCGCCGCCGGCCCCAGTATCGACGCCATCCCCACGGCGGCGTAACGCCGGCGCCCCCTCATTCCCGCATGAATTAAGACCACATCGAGCTTGCCGTCATGAGCCCCACCGCCGCCGCCCGCCAGATCGACCCACCCGCCAACGGCCTGCCCAGCCATGCCGGCATCTACCACTACGACCAGGTGGACCGCGATTTCCTGAGGCAGCGGGTGGAGCAATTCCGTCGCCAAGTGGCGCGCCGCCTGGCTGGTGAGCTGACCGAGGACGAGTTCAAGCCGCTGCGCCTGATGAACGGCCTGTACCTGCAGCTGCACGCCTACATGCTGCGCGTCGCCGTGCCCTATGGCGTGCTGACCAGCCGCCAGGTGCGCCAGTTCGGCCGCATCGCCCGGCAGTACGACAAGGGCTTCGGCCACTTCACCACCCGCCAGAACCTGCAGTTCAACTGGATCAAGCTGGTCGATGTGCCGGCCATCCTGGACCTGCTGGCGGAGGTGGACCTGCACGCCATCCAGACCAGCGGCAACTGCATCCGCAACGTGACCTCGGACCAGTTCGCCGGTGTCGCCAGCGACGAGGTGGTGGACCCCCGCCATTATGCCGAGGTGCTGCGGCAATGGTCGACGCTGCACCCGGAATTCTCGTTCCTGCCGCGCAAGTTCAAGATCGCCATCACCGGCAGCAGCGCCGACCGCGCCGCCATCTGCATCCACGACGTGGGCCTGATCGCCAAGCGCGACGCGGATGGTAATGTGGGATTTGAGGTCTATGTCGGCGGCGGCCTGGGCCGCACGCCCTTCATCGCCAAGAAGCTGCGCGACTGGCTGCCGGAAGATCAACTGATCGCCTATCTTGAGGCGACCTTGCGCGTCTACAACGCCTATGGCCGGCGCGACAACATCTACAAGGCGCGCATCAAGATCCTGGTGCATGAACTGGGCATCGACGCCTTCCGCGATGAGGTGGAGGCCGAGTTCGCCCGCATGCCGGTGGCCGAATACCGGCTGGAACCAGCCATCATCGACGGCATCCGCGCCCGCTTCGCCAGCCAGCCTTATGAAGTGCTGGAGCCCATTTCCGGCGTGCTGGCCCGCGCGCGGCTGGAGGACCAGGCCTTCAACCGCTGGGTCCGCACCAACGTCGCCGCCCACCGCCAGCCCGGCTACGCCATCGCCACCATCACGCTGAAGCCGGCGGGCGGCATCCCGGGCGACGTGTCGGCGGACCAGATGGACGCCATCGCCGACCTGGCTGACCGCTACAGCTTCGGCGAAATCCGCGTGACGCATGAGCAAAACCTGGTGCTGGCCCATGTCCGCCAGGACGACTTGCCGGCCTTGTGGAAGGCGCTGTCGGCCATCGGCTTCGGCGAGGCCAATTCCGGCCTGATCACCGACATCATCGCCTGCCCCGGCCTGGACTACTGCGCCCTGGCCAACGCCCGCTCCATCCCCCTGGCCCAGCGTATATCCGAAAGATTCGCCGACCTGGACCGGCAGCACGACATAGGCGAATTGAAAATTAAAATCAGTGGTTGCATAAATGCCTGTGGCCATCACCATGTCGGCCACATCGGCATCCTGGGCGTCGATAAGAAGGGTGTGGAGGCCTACCAGCTGACGCTGGGGGGCTCTGCGGCCGAGGTGGGCGCCATCGGCGACATCATGGGCCCGGCCCTGTCGGCGGACGAGACGGTGGACGCCATCGAGTCCGTGGTCGGCGTTTATCTGGAACAGCGCCAGGACGGGGAACGCTTCCTCGACACCCTGGCCCGCATCGGTCACACCCCGTTCAAGGACAAGGTCTATGCCTCTCATTGACTCCGGGAAACTGGTCGACGACGCCTGGGTACGCCTGGGTGACGACGACGCCCTGCCGGCGGCGGACGTGCCCGTCATCGTCAGCTTGGCCCGCTTCCACAAGGACCGCGCCAGCCTGGTGGGCCGCAACGGCGGCCTGGGCATCTGGCTGGCCAGCAACCAGCACCCCAAGGATATCGCGGACGATTTGGCGGATTTCGCCCTGGTGGCGCTGGACTTCCCCAAGTTCCGCGACGGCCGCGGCTTCACCATCGCCCGCGAGCTGCGGGAGCATCTGGGCTATCGCGGCGTCATCCGTGCCACCGGCCACACCCTGCCGGACCAATACCTGTTCCTGGTCCGCTGCGGCGTGACCCAGGTGGAAATTCCGGAAGGCCGCGACCCGGCCCTGTGGGCCCACGCGCTGACCGAGATTGGCACCGCCTATCAGGTGTCGGTGGCCGGCCCCCTGTCGATGGCGCGCCTGGCGCGCCACAAGACGACGGAGCATGCGGCGTGACCGGGGTGGGCGACCGGGCGGCCGATCTGGCCCGGACCTACGCCGGCCTGACGGGCCCGGCGCTGCTGGAACCCCTGCTGACGCGGGACCTGAAGGGAGAGATCGCGCTGGTCTCCTCCTTCGGGGCGGAATCCGCCGTGCTGCTGCACATGGTGGCGGCGATCGACCCGGCCACGCCCGTCCTTTTCCTGAACACCGGCAAGCTGTTCGGCGAGACCCTGCGCTATCGCCGGGAGCTGGTGGCCAAGCTGGGCCTGACCGATGCCCGCGAGATCAAGCCGCTGCCCGAGGATGTGGCCGCCCACGATGCCGACGGCCTGCTGTGGCGCACCAACCCGGACGCCTGCTGCCGCTTCCGCAAGGTGGAACCGCTGAACCGCGCGCTGGAGGGCTTCAGCGCCTGGATCACCGGCCGCAAGCGGTTCCAGGCGGCCACGCGCGCCGATCTGGTGACCATCGAGGCGGCCGAGGGCCGGCTGAAGATCAATCCGCTGGCGGACTGGGGCCGCGACGATCTGGTGGCCTACCTGGACCGCCATGACCTGCCCCGTCACCCGCTGGAGGCCGACGGCTATCTGTCCATCGGCTGCATGCCCTGCACCGACCGCGTCGCCGCCGGCGACGATGGGCGGTCCGGCCGCTGGGCCGGCCTGGGCAAGACGGAATGCGGTATCCACCTGCCGCTGCCCGCCGTGGCGGCCCCCTCACCCTGAACCCGGCTCAGCCCTCCGCCACCTTGGGGGCGGCCTGTCTATGGGCGGCGGGCCCAACGGCGGCAGAGCGTGGGTTGGCGTCGCGGGGCTTGAACACGTCGCGCAGCTTGTCGACGGCGGAATCGAACATGGTGAACACCGCCTCCACGCTGTAGCCCGCCAGGAAGGCGGCGCCCAGCAGGGAGATTTGGGCCGAGGCCGTGGGCTCGATGGTGGCGACCACGCTCTTGTAAAACAGCCCGGTCGATAGCCCCAGGGTCAGGCCCAGCGCCCGGCGCAGCACCATGCGAAAGCCGAGCTGCGGCAGGAGGGAGGCGTTGACCACCGCGTCCGTCAGCACCCGGGCGATATAGGCGCAGGCGCCCAGCAGGCCGAACAGGGCCGGCAGGACGTAGAGGGTCAGTGCCGTACCAGCGCTCCAGGCCAATTCCACCGTGTGCAGCAGGATGGTATCGGGGTCCTCCAAGGAGGCGGCTACGGGCGCCGGCGGCGAAACCGTCGAGACCGTCTCCCGCCGCTGGCAATAGCCGTGGGCGTCAAAGCTGAGCGTGACGACCCGGGACAGCGGATGACAGATCCACGGCGCCAGCAACTGCGCCGCCGCATGCCGCCGCAGCTGGACCAGGGGCTCTTCGACGGCCGCCTGGGCGGAACCGCCGCCAGCGGTGGCCGCGTCGTCCATGGGTCGCTGCGCCGCCGCGCCCTCGATGAACAGCAGTTTGCGCACACCGGTCTGGGTCAGGAGGTTGGTGCCGTTGGCGGCGTGTATCTGCACGATGGCCGTCAGCAGCGCCACGCCCACCAGCCAGGCGACGCCGCTGCGGATGGTTCGTTGCACCAGCCCAGCCCGGGTCAGCGAATGCCACCAGCCGGCCAGGCCCATGTCGCGGCGGAATTCCCGCAGATGGCGCAGGCTGGCGCTGGTGGCCGGGGCGATCACCACCGACAAGGCCTGGTAGGCCACCCACAGCGCCTGCTTATCCTCCAGGCTCAACCGCTCCGGCGGGATGGCGGTGACGCGCACCGCCGCGTCGATCACGGCCCGCTCCAGCACCAGGCCGCGGCCGGCGGCATAGCTCAGCATGACGCGCACGTCATCCTGCCATTCCTCCCACCGCTGGTGGTCACGCGCATCCATTTCGATCACCGCGGGCGCCGCAGCGGTCCCGTTTGCGTTCGTTCCGTCGGTCATGGCCGCCCCCTCCCCACTCCAAGACCTCAATTAAAGAGATATGACGCAATAAAGTCTTTCTCTTTTTTATGATCTTGGCATTCCAGGAGCGGGCCGCCATGCTTTCCCGGCCGGGGACGACCCCGGCCTTTTACACCCACCGGAGAACCGCCATGGCCTGGCTATGGTTGCTGCTGGCCGGCCTGTCCGAAGTGGGCTGGGCCGTGGGCCTGAAGTACACCGAGGGCTTCACCCGCCCCATCCCGTCCATCCTCACCCTCGCCGCCATGGGCATCAGCCTCGGCATGTTGGGCCTGGCCCTGCGCGCCCTGCCGCTGGGCACGGCCTACGCGGTGTGGACGGGGATCGGGACCCTGGGCACGGTCGTCGCCGGCATCGTCCTGTTCAACGAGCCGGCGACGGCCCTGCGCCTGGCCTGCATCGGCCTGATCGTGGCCGGCATCGCCGGGCTGAAGCTGGCGCACGGGTGAGTCTCACATCACCCAGGTGACCACCATGGCAGTATCGACCACCGCCATGGCGGCCATGCACGCCCAGCCCAGGGCGCGCAAGGCCGGCGGCAACACGAACTCGCCCATGATCTCGCGCTTGGTCGCCATGCGCATCATCATGACGATGACCGGCACGGCCACCAGGCCGTTGACCACGGCGCTCCAGAACAGGGCTTTCACCGGGTCCATGTCGATGACGTTCATGACCGAGCCCACGGCCATGGCGGCCAGGATGGCGCCGTAGAAGGCCTTGGCCTTGTTCCAGGGTCGCGCCAGGCCCACCGGCCAGCGCCGCGCCTCGCCCAGCGCATAGGCCGCTGATCCCGCCAGCACCGGCAGGGCCAGCAGGCCGGTGCCGATGATGCCCAGGGCGAAGATGGCGAAGGCGAAGGTGCCGGCGATGGGCCGCAACGCCTCCGCCGCCTGCGAGGAGGTCTGGATGTCGGTGACGCCATGGGTGTGCAGGGTGGCGGCCGTGGTGATGATGATGAACAGCGCCACGCCGTTGGACAGCAGCATGCCGATATAGGTGTCGAGGCGGATGCGGCGCAGTTCCTCCGGCCCTTGCTGCGGCGCCTTTTTCAGGGGTTGGGCGGCGGGGTCGCCCTTTTCCTCCTCCACCTCCTGGTCGGCCTGCCAGAAGAACAGGTAGGGGCTGATGGTGGTGCCGAAGACGGCCACCACCGCCACGAGATAGTCGGCGGTCCAGGCGATGTGCGGCCGCACGATGGCCAGCCCCAGTTCCCCCCACGGGATGGGCACCACCAGCACGGTGGCGACATAGGCGAACAGGGACAGGGTCAGCCATTTCAGGATGGAGACATAACGGCAATAGGGCACCAGGATCTGCAAGGCCGCCGACGCCGCGCCAAAGGCGATGACGTACAGCCACTGCGGCCCGCCGATCAGCAGGCCCAGCGCGGCCGCCATGGCGCCCAGGTCGGCACCGATGTTGACCACGTTGGCCGCCACCAGCAGGAAAACGATGGCGTTGATGGTCAGGGGCGGATAATGCCGGCGCAGGTTGCCGGCGATGCCATGGCCGGTCACCCGGCCGATCCGGGCGCTGATCTCCTGGATGGCCGCCATCAGCGGATAGGTCAGCACCAGGGTCCAGGCCAAGCCATAGCCGAACTGGGCGCCCGCCTGGGAATATGTGGCGATGCCGCTGGGGTCGTCGTCGGAGGCGCCGGTGACCAGTCCGGGGCCCAGACACTGCCAAATTGTATGGGGCTTGCGCGGGCCGGTCGCGGTTGCGGATGGCGCCGACTCCGGCTCCAGCGTGTCCAAGGCGTGCCTCCCCGCTCAGTGTCGAAGCCGGGATGGGCCACCCGCCTACCGTGCGGCCCATCCCCGCCCCTAAAGATGCAAGGGCGATACCTTGTTCCGTTCAGACCAAGGTGCGCTGATCCGGGGCCATGGCCAAGCTCCGCGTCCTCACGCGCCAGCGATGACCGGCGGATCACACTCGTCACACGCCTCTTTCAGCGCGGGCTCGGCCAGGCGGTCCAGGATCTGCTTCAGGGTGGCGAGATCGGTGGCGCAGCCCTGGGCCTCCGCCAGGATGCTGTCCATGATCTCGAAGCCTAGCGACCGATAGCTTTCGAACTGGCTTTCGGAGAACCACTGGTCGGTGGTGGACTCGTGCGGGAAGGTGGGGTGGCTGTTGGCATAGGCCTTGACCCCCGCGCTTTCGTCGCAGTTATGGAAGCTGGCCTTGACGTACAGGATGATGCCCGGCTTGGCCGCCGGCCCGTCGACGATGGCGTAGTCGATGACGCCCATGGCGTGATAGGGCACGTCGGCCAGCACCTCCGCCGGGTTGGCGGGGCGCGGCTTCATGGCCTGCAGGTCATGGAAGCGGACGGGGATGCCGAAGTCGATGCCGATCTTGCGCACCGTGTCGCCCAGGTCACTGTAGGTGAAGGTCGGGTCGCAGCCGGCGTCGCTGATCACGATGTAGCGGCAGCGGCGCCGCACCATCTCATACAGCCCCAGGTTCTCGAAATGGCCGCCATCCGACAGGTTGACATACGGCTGCGTGTCGGTGGTCAGGCCGAAGGCGTCCTTGACCAGCGGCAGGGCCGCCGTGGGCGGGCCGTTGCGGTACCAGGACGTGTCGCCCGCCGGCGACGGATTGCCCAGCCACCAGCCCAACCGCACGTTCAGCAGGGTCAGCAGCAAGGACACGGTGGGGGAGGAGTGATAGCCCATGTTGGGGTTCACGGCGGCGCCGGAAATGGCCATGGCCGTGCCCAGCGTGATGCCGGTGTTCTGCTCATCCTCCTCCACCGGGAGGCGCACCTTGCGCCACAGGAAGGGCCACAGGATCCACTGGCGTCCGCTGTGCGAAGCGCCGCCGTACTTGGAAGATGGGCGATAGGCGCCGCGGTAGGTGGCCAGCGTGCCGCCCGGCTGGTCCAGCAAGGGGCACAGCGACGCCGCCCCGCTGTGCAGGGGGCTGATGGTGAAGGGCATGGCCTTGCGCTGCTGCCACGCCAGGTTCCGGGTGGACACGATGTTCAGCGTGGTGGTCAGCACATGGAAAGGCCGCCACTGGTCGCCCGTGCGCCGGGCCCGGTCCTTGGGCCACAGCGCCGCCATGGGCGGGTTGTCGTCCATGTCGAAGCCGGTGAAGCGGTCGGGCTTGCGCCCGATGTGCGAGGCCCCCAGGAAGGCCCGGACCAGCCGGTTGCGATACAGGCCGTGCAGGGAGAAGCGGTTGATGTTGATGTATTTCGACGCGAACCAGGCGATGGCGCCCAGGATGGCGGCGGCGATGAGCAGCAGCGGCACCACCATGCTGCGGTCCTGCGGCTCCGCCATGCCCTGGAACAGCACCGATCCGGTGCTGTCGGGCCACGGCACGTAGTTGCCGTAGGAGATGAGGTAGGTGAACAGGGAGTCGCGCAACACCACCAGGTCGATGACGGCGGAGCCGACCACCAGCAGCAGGGCGAAGAACAGGGGCGCCGCCAGGCTGGCCACCACGCTGTAGAGCAGGGCCACCGGGCTGCGGTTGGGCGCCTGGGTGGAGGGCTGGGCCGTGGTGCGGCCGCTGGCGCCCGTCAGCCAGCCGATCACCGCCGTGGCGCCGCCGCCGGCCACCAGCCACTCGAACAGGGCATCGGCCCCCCGTTCCACCTGCCCCGCCGTCCACGATCCCAGCAGGGCCAGCGCCACGCCGGCGATCCAGGCCAGGCAAACCGCCAGGTACCAGCCGGCGGAGCGGGCGAACCACTCCCGCTGCTCGTCCGAGCGGGGCGTGTTGCTGGTCAGGGCCACGTAGCAGGTTTCCGCCACCAGCTGCGACAGCAGCAGCCAGGGGGTGGCGAACATCAGCAGCAGCAACAGCCGCAAGGGCGCATCCCCGCCGGAGCCCAGCAGGTGGGCGCCAAACCCCAGGAAGGCGCCGTAGGCGAAGCCGGCCACCAGCCAGCCCCAAGTCGTGCGGTGCTTCAGCCGCGCCCAGCGGCCAAGGTCCAGCAGGGCGCTGAAGAACTCACCCGTGGTCAAGAGGGTGACGACCTGGGCGGCGCCGTAGACCACCACCCCGAACAGCCCGCCCAAGACCAGCAGGTCGGCCAGCGGCGTCACGATCAGCAGTTGATAGCCGATGGTGGTGTCCAGCGCCCCGGTCCACGCGACCCCGCCCAGGAACATGGGCAGGAGGTTGCCCCAGAGGAACTGTTCCTGGGTGGCGCTGGCCGTGCCGCTGAGCCGCATGCTGCGCAAGGTGAAGCGCAAGCCTGTAAGGACCAGGACCAGGGAAATGGCCGCAAGGATGGCCAGCGCCAGGCCGTATTTTTGGTCGCCGAAGGGATGGGGCAGCCAGGCCACGCCCACCGCCGCCAGCTTCACCACCACCAGGCTCAGCAGGAACAGGGGGATCAGCAGCACCCAGTTCAGCACCAGGTTGCGCAGGATCATGGCCGCGGCCGCCCAGGTGTCGGCGGAGACCAGGCCCACCTTGGGCGTCAGGTAGTTGCTGTCGCGGCGCAGGTCGCCGATGGCCGTCGGCTCCACCGCGCTGACCTCATGGCCGCGCGTGTTGAGCTGCGGCAGCACGTCGGCATAGGGCTGGCGGGAAAGCCAGGCCGACAGCCAGCTGCCGATGTAGCCGCCGCCCGACACGGTGGACAGGTAGTTGAACTGCCCCAGCAGCGCCTTGTCCGGCGCCGGCAGGCGGAAGTCCTTGCAGGGCCGGGGCCGCGCCGCCAGCGCCTGGATGATGCCCAGGGCGAAGGTGGCGCTGCGGATGCCGCCGCCCGACAGGCAGAGGGCGGTGGATTCCAGGGCGTTGAGCCCCAGGTTGAGCTGGTCGTCCTGCACCCCGTCGAGCGCGTGGTCGCCATGGATTTCCTTGGCCTCGGCGCGCAAGACCTCGATGGTGCTGAGCGGATTGGTCATTGGTTTGCCCCTGGTCTCTCACGCCCGCGCCGAACGGCGGTGGGTCTGTGTGCGGCGGGTTTGCTGGATGATCACCTCGGCCGCCTTTTCGCCGATCATGTAGACGGCGCTGACGATGAAGTAGCCGGGGATGCGCGGGAAAACGGAGGCGTCGACCACCCGCAGCCCCGTCACGCCATGGACGCGGAAGTCGCTGGACAGCACGCCACCCCCCGTGGCGCTGCCGATGGCGCAGGTGCAGGAGGCATGGTGCCCCCAGGCCTGGTCGCGCACGAAGGTTTTCAGCTGCTCATCCGTCTGGACCTCGGGTCCGGGCAGCAGCTCCCGCTTGGCGATGCCCTGGTCGTACAGCTTGCGGGTGACCGCGCGCACGAAGCGGATGCCCTCCACCACGCTGTCCAGGTCCTGCCCCTCCTTGTCCGTGCCTTCCTCGAAGTAATGGAAGTTGATGGAGGGGGTGTCGCGCGGATCGGCGGAGCGCAGGGTGACCTCGCCGCCGCGGTTCAGGGTGTGGGCCTTCAGGATGGCCCAGGTCAGCATGTTCAGATGCGCCGGGAACAGGGCCGAGTATCCCGGGAAATAGCCCCGGAAAAGGCCCAGCAGGCCGAAGCAGAACAGGTCCGGCATGGGCCGTTCGGGGAAGGAGCGCTTGGTCACCGCCAGCACGGCACCGTTGGTGGTGTAGACCCCCTCGCGGCTGTCCTTCCACTGCTTGTACTGGGGGTCGCCGGGGGCGAACTTGGCGCCCTTCAGCACCTCCCAGTCCTCGGTCATCTCATTGACCACGCCCACCTCGTACCGGTCCTGCATGTTGCGGCCCACGCCGGGCAGGTCGACCAGGATGGGGATGTCGAACTTGGCCAGCGTCTCCTTCGGCCCGATGCCGGACAGCATCAGCAACTGCGGGGTGTTGAAGGCGCCACCCGACAGGATGACCTCGCGCTTGGCGTGGACGGCGCGGCGCTCCCCCCGGGCGCCTGGTTGTAGGCGGCGGCGTACAGCCGTTCACCCTTGAGGTATTCCACCCCAATGGCGCGTTTATCGTCATCGAACAGCACGCGCGTGGCCAGGGCGTCCAGTTCGATGTGCAGCCGGTCGGGATGGCGGGCCGCCACGTCCAGCAGGCGTTCGCGCGTGCCGGTGCGGGTGTGGTTATGGTTGGACAGGGGCACGTAGCGCAGGCCGAAGGCGTCGGCATTCACCAGGCGCACGTCGTTGGGGTCGCCCTGCCCCTCCAGCAGCCATTCGAAGCCCTGGTCGGAGTTGGGTTCCCGCCGCAGCACCGCCTTGGCGCAATCCAGCAGCCCCTGGATCAGGGGCTTGTCGCCCAATGCCTGCAGGGGGATGGCCTTCTGGGTGTGCAGCCAGCCGCGGAAGCCGTGGCCCGTGGGATTGATGAGCCCGAAGCTCAGCCAATACAGCAGGCGATAGGGCCAGCGGTAATGGCAGTTCTCCAGCTTGTTGAACAGGCGGCGCATGGCCTTGGGCTGCCAACTGGAATCCCCGGTGAGGTCGGCGATGAACTGCCAATCCTCATTGTTGGGATAGACGATGATCTGGGCGTTGTGGGCCGTGCAGCCGCCCAGGGTGCCGGACCGGGGGTAGAGGATGCCGTTGACGGGCTTGCCCTCGAAATCCTCGACGTATTTCGGGTCCGCCGTCTGCGCCGCCTGCGAGGTGTAGTGGCGCACGAAGAAGTCCCAGCGCATGCCGGTGTTCTCGGACGCGAAGGGGTGGAACACCGGCACGTCGTAATCGTCCGGCAGGCGGTTGTCGTCGGGATAGGCGGGGTCGCCGCCCTGGCTCTTGCGCGGGTCGCCCCCCGCCTCCAGCACCAGCACGGAATACCCCGCCTCCGCCAGGCGGGCCGCCACCGTGCCGCCGCCGGCGCCCGAGCCGACGACGATGAAATCATACTCAGCGGACGTGTCGCTCACGTTTGCCATAGCCTATCCCCCGTGCCTGGCCGTGGAATTGCCGCCCCTGCCGCCGGCCCCCTGCGCTGAGGGCCGGCGGTGGACGGAGGATGATCAGAAGGTCGTCAGGAACTGGATCAGCGCTTCCTTGTCGGCATCGCTGAGCGCCGTGGTCTCGGTCGTGAAGCTGGTGCCGAAGTAGTGGCCGCGGTTGACCTCGAAATCCGGGCACTTGCTGAAGCTCAGCAGCGGAGCCCGCAGGTTGGCGAACACCTTGCGCGCCTCCTCGTCCGTCGCGTTGGGCGGCAGCTGCTTCAGGTCGTGGGTCGCCTTCTTCAGCAACTGGAACAGCTCGACATAACGGGGCAGGTTCTGCGCCAGGGTGGCGTCGTCCTTGTACAGTTCCGTGTTGGACAGCAGGTTGACCGGCGTGTCCTTCGGAATGGGGCCGACCATCAGGTCGCCATCGCCGAAGATGCTGGGCAGCCAGCGGTGCAGCGGGCTGAGCAGCGGCTTGAGGAAGTCGGGCAGGAAGCCGCCGGGCACGACCAGGTAGCTGTTGACGGAGGTGCGGTCGATCAGGAACACGCCCTTGTCGCCCAGGAACTTGTCGTGCGCGCGCCGCTCCGGCCACAGCATCTGCCGGATGGAGCTGTTGAAGGACTGCAGGCGCCCGGCGACGGAGGGGTCGTTCACGAACGGACCCACCGAGTTGTTCACCAGATAGGGCGCCGTCGACCACAAGGACACCAGCGAGGGCACGCGGGTGTAGCCGCGGCCGCCGGCCGGCATGACGTAGTCCTTCTCCTCACCCGTGAAGGGGTCGTGGATCTTGATGGTCCCGACCGAGGGCAACTGCTTGTAGGAGTCGGAGGAGAAGTTGTCCCAGATGTTGCCGGCGATGGCGTTGGTGGCCAGCGGGCTGCAGGCGTTGGTCTGCAACAGGGTCACCGGCACCCGCATGTCGGTGGACAGGTAGTTCTCCTCCAGGAAATCGGGCGCCTTGACGATCTGCTTCATCTTCTCCTTGAACTCGGGCGACTTCACCCAGGCCCAGTACTTGTCCCAGCAAGCCAGGTAGTTGGGACCGTTGCAGGTGGCGAAGTCGATATCCTTCGGCACCGGCGGCTGCTTGCTGGAGTGGCAGCCGGCGCAGGTTTCGGCGAACACCTCCTTGCCCCGGTCGAGGACGGCGGGGTCGAGGGCGATCAGCGAGGCGCCGCCCGGCGCATCGGCCAGCTTGTGGCCCTTCTGGATGTCCTTGTTCAGGAAGTAGGCGGCCAGGGCCGGCGTCTGCGCCTCCGTCGCCTGCCAATAGCTGGAATTGGCGCGGCCCACCGAAATCTGGATGGCGGTGTTGGGCACGCCGCCGAACAGGGCGTTGAAATGGCGCAGCCATTCCTCGCTGAACAGGCCGATGTTGATGTAGACGCGGTTCAGCGCGCCTATGACGCCGACGCTGTCCGACCCGTCCTTCAGCACATGCGGCGTCAGCACCTGGCGGGTGGCGTCATTGAAATCGCCGGGCAGGAACTTGTTGTTCAGTTCCCCGCCGCCCAGGGTTTCCTGCCCCCGCTCCAGCGACAGCTTCATGCGGGCGCCGAGGCCATAGACGGCATTCATGGTGCGCGGGTTGTTGATGTAGTCGGTGGAGACCAGCGACGTGTCCAGCGCCCCCGGGCGGGAGGTGTGCACCAGCTGGATCAGGTAGTTGCGTTCGTTCTTCTCGCGCTCCGGCGAGCCGGGCTTGCCGTAGTTCCAGCCGAAGATGCGGTCGATCCAGAAATACTGGGCGCCGACCACGGCGCTCATGTTCTCGAACTTCGGGTTTTCCGGATCGGCCGGCGGATTGGTCGGGCTGGGCCCGACATGGCAGAAGCCGCAGGCCATGCCGACGCGGTAGGGCCGCACCAGCGTCTTGTCGTTGTAGTAGCTGGGATCGGTGTAATAGCGCACCGGGTCCCAGCGCTTCTTCGCCTTCTCATCGAAGGCGGGGTTGGGGAACAGGCGCAGGCCCACGATGCCGGTGGGATAGCCGTAGAAAGAGCCCACCGGCACGGTGGTGCCCCGGGCACCGATCTTCACACCCGGATATTTCTTCTCATTGGCGAAGGGGTCGGCCGGGCAATTGGGATCATCCTTCACGCGCTGGTCCAGCCACAGGCCGAACTGGTCCTCGGACGGGGCCGTTGGTTCCACGAAGCAGGGCTCGTTCATCAGGCCCAACTGGTTGAAGCGGTTGTGGCGGCCGAAGGCCATGGAGGGATGGCTGGAAATGGTCTTCAGCAGGTCGAAGTTGCCGAAGGCCGTGTCGGTGATGACGTCCCAGAAGCGGTCGTTGCCGGCCGTCCACACGATCCAGTTGTTGCGGCCGATGACTTCGGTCGGGGTCAGCTTGTAGCCGCCATCCATGTCCTTGAAATAGTCCTCGTCCGCGGCGGGGAAGGTGTCGGCCGCGCGCCCGGCCTGCCGGGCCTCGTCCACCACCTGCTTGTCACCGCATCCCGACAGCAGCAGTCCCGCCGTCACCAAGGCCGCCAGGGCCCCCAAGCCAATCCGCCTCATGCCCCACCTCATGCCCCGAAAGGTTGTTCGTTGGTCTGGACATTATACGCCGGGCGAACTAGGCTCAAGCCAAAGATACAACTTACAGGAAATGTTGTTGCAGTTATTATACCGTTTATCTCGAAATATATAAGGCGTATCCATCCCTAAAGTGTAAGACCCTGCCCTGAAAGAGGTAGGCGCTCCGGGGCGGACGACGCGCCGGCATTCCGCGTATTTCCCTTCACAATCAGATGGTTGATGCCCCATGGCGGTGAGCGGCGGGGCTGATGGAGGATGAGGATGGGCTACCGGTTCATACAGGCCATGGGCTTGAATACGTTAAAGAAGGCGCTGCCATGGGTGGGGACCCTGGGTGTGGCCGTCCTGATGCTGCTGGGCCTCGGCGCGACGCAACCAGTGCGCGCATCGGACCATGCCGACCCCACGAACCTGACGGACCCCACCGCCAACATCACGGATCTGTTCTTCTATCCCGACGGGGACGACATGATCCTGATCTTCGACGTCAACCGCGCCCTGCTGGCGCCCAAGCCTTATGACCTGGCGCCATACGACTATGAGATCCACATGGACCTCACCACGCCGCTGTCCTTCCAGGATGCGGCCATCCGCGCCCGCTACGGCGGCACCGTGCTGGTGCCCGACCAAATCCACCCCGACGTCACCATCAAGGTGAAGCTGCAGGACGACGTGACGGTGAAAAGCGTCACCTACACGGGGCTGAAGGACACCGACAAGATCAAGACCTACTTCGGCGTGCGCGACGACCCCTTCGTCTTCCCGCGCTTCTTCAAGAAGAACGTCATCGCCATGGTCATGCGCATCCCGAAAAGCGCGTTCCCGGCGGACCAGCACGACTTCATCCTGTGGGGCACCACGGCCAAGGACGGGACGGAGATCGACCATGTCGGCCGGTCCATCCGCACCCAACTGCCGCGCTTCGGCTTCATCAACACGCTAGCCCCCAAGGACCAATTGACGGCGCTGATGGCGCGCAAGGCCCGGCTGGACGGCATCTACAACTACCTGCACAGCGCCAAGGAATGGTGGGCGGTGGCGGTGGCGGACATCCTGCAGTTCACCTTCCAGCTACGGCCCTATGACCTGCAGCCCGACGTCATGGTCTACACCGACCGTTTCCCGGTGGGCTATCCCAACGGCCGCCTGCTGACCGACGACGTGGTGGCGCAAACCTGCGCCTTCGGCGACTGCCTGTTGCAGGAGATTTCCTTCATCGAGGGCGGCTGGCCCCGCGCCACCGTGAACGACAAGCCCTTCACCGCCGAATGGCCTTACCTGGCCCAGCAGTGGCCGGACCAGAAGCCGGCGCCGTCCAACGCCCACAGCGTGCTGCCCTGGGTCATCCTGGGCGTGGTGGTGCTGTTCCTGGTGGCGTGGGGGGTGGTGGAGATCATCCGGCACCTGATCCGGCATTTGGTCCGGTGGTGGTGGCGCCGGGTCGACGCCTGATGACGATGTCCCGCACAGGGGCGCAGGGTGGGCTGCGGAGGGGGCTGGCCGGGCTGGCGGCGCTGTGGGCGCTGGCCTGGGGGGGTGGCGCCCTGGCGCATGATTTCTGGATCGAGCCTTCCTCCTTCCGTCCCGGCCCCGGCACCGCCGTGGCCGTGGGCCTGCGCGTGGGGGAGGATTTCATCGGCGATCCCGTGCCCCGCACCGCCAGCCTGATCGACCGCTTTTTCATCCGCCAGGCGGGGGAGGATCAGGCGATCAGCGGGGCCGACAACATCGACCCGGCGGGCTTCGTGCGGGCCGATGGCCGGGCCACGGCGCTGATCGCCTACACCAGCACCGGCAGCGACCTTACCCTGCCGGCCGACCGCTTCACCGCCTATCTGCGGCAATACGGGCTGGACCCCATCGTGGCGGACCGGGAACGGCGGGGCGAAAGCGGCCAAGCCGGCCGCGAATGCTTCTACCGCTATGCCAAGTCGCTGCTGACCGGCGCCGGTCCCGACACCGCCGTCACCCGGCCGCTGGGCTTCACCTATGAAATCGTGCCCGACACCGACCCCACCGCGCCCGGCAGCACGCCCCTGCGCGGCCATGTGCTGTTCCAGGGCCACCCGGTGGCGGGCGCGGTCGTCACCGCCCATTTGCAGGGCGATCCGACGGCGCGGCTGGCCACCCGCAGCGACGCGCGGGGCGCGTTCAGCTTTCCCTTGCGGCGCGGCGGCGTCTGGCTGGTGCGGTCGGTGCACATGGTACGGGCGGGCATGCTGGCCCACTGGCTGCACGCGCGCGACTGGGAAAGCCACTGGGCCTCGCTGACCTTCGACTGGCCCGGTCCTACGCAGGCCGCGCCCGGGAGGACGTCATGATCCGCCGGGTGCGCGGCGCGCTGCTGGCCCTGGCATGGCTGGCGGGCGCCGCCCATGCCCATGAGATCGGCACCACCCAAGTGCAATTGTCGGTGGGCCCCGGCGACACCTGGTCCGCCGTCATCACCACCGCCCCCACCGCCCTGGTGAACAGGCTGGAGGCGGCCGCCGGCCAGCCGCTGAGCCGCGACCTCACGGCGGAGCGGGTGGCCGCCATCCTGCCCGGCCACGGCGCCGCCATGGCCGCCCAGGTGGAGGTGCGCGCCGACGGCGCCCCCGTGCCCACCACCGTGACGGTGGAGCGGGTGGACATGCCCAGCGACATCACCCTGCCGGCCTTCGTGGTGCTGCGGGCCGGCGGCGCCCTGCCACCCGGCGCCCGCGCCATCACCTGGCGCTACGGCCTGGTGCACAGCACCTACGGCGTGGTGTTCACCGATGCCTCCGGCGGCGCGGCGCGAACCCAGTGGCTGGAGGGCGACGCCACCAGCGCCCCCTTTGCCCTGGCCGCCGACACGGCGCCGGTGGCCCTGCCCCAACTGGTGGTCCAGTATCTGGGGCTGGGCTTCCTGCACATCCTGCCGGAGGGCCTGGACCACATCCTGTTCGTGCTGGGCATCTTCCTGCTGACCACGCGCCTGCGCTCCATCCTGGTCCAGGTCACGGCCTTCACCCTGGCCCACTCCGTCACCCTAGGGCTGGCCCTGTACGGGGTCATCAGCCTGCCGTCCCGGGTTGTGGAGCCGCTGATCGCCCTGTCCGTCGCCTATGTGGCGGTGGAGAATTTGCTGACCACGCGGCTAACGCCGTGGCGGCCCCTGGTTGTCTTCGGCTTCGGCCTGCTGCACGGCATGGGCTTCGCCGGTGCGCTGGCCGACCTGCGCCTGGCCCGGCGCGACATCATCCCCGCCCTGGTCAGCTTCAACGCCGGCATCGAGCTGGCGCAACTGTCCATCATCGCCGCCGCCTACGCCGCCGTGGCCCTCGTGTGCGCTTCAGGGCGGCACAAGGATAAGCCCTGGTACCGCCGCCGCGTGGTCATCCCTGCCTCCTCCCTCATCGCCGCCACCGGCCTGTTCTGGACGGTGCAGCGCGCCGTGGGGGGCTGAGCCCATGCGCCCGATGCTTTCCGTCCTGGCGTTGGCCGCCGTGCTGGCAGCCGCATTGGCCCTCCACCCGACCAAGGCCGCCCCACACGCCATCGCCCTGTCCGATACGCCGGTCCGGATCACGCTGGCGGCCGACAGCGCGGCGGCGCAGCAGCGGGGTGACCGCCTGGTGCTGGCCATCTGGGGACTGAAGGCGGACAAGGCCCCAGGTGCCGGCCTGATCCTGACGCTGAACCTGCCTCGAGGCGCGACGCCGGCGCCGGAGGATCCCGGTTACGTTGGGGCGGTGAGCTTCTTCGGGGCGGAGACGCTGCCCCCGGCAAGACACTGCCCGGCGCATCGTTCGCCCTTGCCCCCGTGCTGGCGCGACTGGCCGCCGCAGGCCGCCTGCGCGGGCCTTTGGTCCTGACACTCACACCCAGCGGTCCCCTGGCCCCCGGCAGCCATCCCACCCTTGAGGGCGTGGCACTGGTCGCGGATTCTCCCTAAAAGGACGACTACTACCAAAGATATTCTCGTATTAGGTGTATCAATAGCCAATGATGCGCCCACCAGTAACAGCGGCCGACCCCGCGTGGCGGCCATTGAAGGGGGGCAGTCATGGTTGCGACTTCGCGACGCTTCATCCTGAAAGCGGGCACCGCCGGCTTGGCATTTTCGGCACTGCCCGGCATGGTCCGCCTGGCCGGGGCCCAGACATCCGCCCCCCTGCTGACGCGCTATGACGTCGCTAGCGACCAGGGCCGCGCCATGCTTCGGATTTATGCCGAGGCGGTGGGCAAGATGAAGGCGCTGCCCGCGTCCGATCCCCGGTCCTGGACCTTTCAATGGTACACGCACGCCATACCGGGGGAGGATGCGGCAAAAGCCAAGGCGGACGCCATCACCAAGGTCTTCGGCTCCGTCGCCAGCCCCAACCGGGAGCTGGCGGAGGCCATGTGGTACACCTGCCAGGCGCACCTGGGCCAACCGGAGGATTACTTCCTGCCCTGGCACCGCATGTACGTGCTGTACCTGGAGGAGATCGTGCGGGCCCTGACCGGCCGCCCCGAATTCACGCTGCCATACTGGAACTACACCGGCACAGGCCCCAACGACCGGGTGCTTCCGGCCGAATTCCGCAAGCCGACCGACGCGGTCTGGGGGCCTCTATTCCGTGAACGGCGCAATCCCGGCGTTAACGAGGGCAAACCGGTCGACCAGGGCGTCGGGCGCACTTATCTCAGCGACGGCTGCCTCAGTTCCACGCTCTACAGCGACACGCCCAGCCACTTCGTGCCCCCGATAACGGGCTTCTGCTCCAACCTGGACAGCAACCCCCACGGCGCCCTGCATGTGGACGTCGGCAACAGGACGGAGGGCATGGGTGCCGTGCCCTGGGCGGCGGACGATCCTGTCTTCTGGGTGCATCACAGCAACGTCGATCGTTTCTGGGCCAGTTGGAACGCGGCGGGCGGTGCCAACCCCACCATCCCAACCTTCCTGGCGAAGAGTTTCGTCTTCGCCAACGGTAATGGCCAGCCGGTGACGACAGTGGTGGGCGATGTGCTCAGCACCCAGCGGTTAGGCTACACCTATGATAAGCTGCTGCCCCGTCCGCCGGGCAGCCCGGCCTTCCCGCCCCAGCCCGCTGTCCTGCCGCCAGTGCCGGCCATATCCCTGCGCGCCTTCTCGCAGGAGGTGACCGCCCACACCAAGACCGCCGGTGGCGCCATCCGGCTGGGTGCGCTGCCCACCGCCGTTGCCCTGGCCGCCGCGGCGACCAAAAAGGCCGCAGGCGCCAAAGCCACCGCCCTGTTCTCCACCCAGATGGCGGCGGACGGCCCCGGCACCGCCTACTTCTTGCAGTTCGACGACCTGAGCGCCGCCAGCCCCACCGGCAACGGGTACG
The DNA here is from genome assembly GCF_034427435.1 of Nitrospirillum goiasense. Lineage (NCBI taxonomy): Bacteria > Pseudomonadati > Pseudomonadota > Alphaproteobacteria > Rhodospirillales > Azospirillaceae > Nitrospirillum > Nitrospirillum goiasense. Next base: position 619,503 of record NZ_JAXQNP010000003.1, read on the forward strand.
ACATCTATCTGGATCTGCCCCTGGGCAAGCTGCCCAGCCGCGAGGATCCGTCGTTCGTGGGCGGCATCAACTTCTTCAACGCCAGCCACGCGCATCATGGCGTCAGCACCCCCCGGTCCTACAGCCTGATGGTGACTGAGGCGGTGAACCGGCTGAAGGCCACCGGGCGGCTGACGGAAGCCCCGTCCGTGCTCCTGGTGCCCACAGGCGACCCGGCGGCAGGGTCGGAACCCAAAGTGGGCGCCGTCCGGCTGATCGCCGTGTAAGCCACCGTCCTTCCCATTCTGGTTCCCAGACTTCCCTGGGCCCAGGCCCCCGCCCTAAGCCGGCGCGGGCCTGGGCCCTTTCGTTTCCAAGGCGATGGTCCCTCACCCTGGCGCCATACTACTTTACTGCGCAGGTGACAGCCCCGCGCCATTTCCGGTAATTTCACTACAAACGGGAAGGCACGCCGCTGCGGCAGCGTGCCTGGTTCCTGGGTCACGTCATCGGCAGGGTCGGGGGTTAGCTTCATGCTGGGTCGCATACGTGGGATGATGGACGGCTTGCGTCCTTCGGAGCGCAAGATCGCGGAAATCGTCCTGAAGCGGCCGCACGCCGTCGTCACCGCCTCGGTGGCGGAAGTGGCGCGCGAGGCGGACGTCAGCCAGCCCACCGTGGTGCGCTTCTGCCGGTCCATCGGGTGCAGCGGTTACCAGGACTTCAAGCTGCGCCTGGCGCAGGATTTGGCCACGGGCACGCCCTTCGTCGACGCCGACCTCATGCCCGACGACCCGGTGGCGGAGGTGGCGGCCAAGGTCATCGGCCGGGCCATCAGCGCCTTTTCCCGCATGCGCAACCAGCTGAACACCGAAAACCTGAGCCGCGCGGTGGACATCCTGGCCGCCGCCCGCCGCATCGAGATTTACGGATTCGGCGCCTCCGGCGTCGTGGCGCAGGACGCGCAGAACAAGTTCTTCCGCCTGGGCGTGCCCGTCATCGCCCACACCGACGTGCATGTGCAGGCCATGGCCGCCAGCATCCTGGGCCCCGACGGCGCCGTCATCGCCATTTCCCACACCGGCCGCACGCGCGAACTGCTGCGCTCCGTCGACCTGGCGCTGGACGGCGGGGCGCCGGTGGTGGCCATCACCTCCGGCGGGTCGCCCCTGGCGGAGCGGGCGACCGTGCCCCTGCTGGTGGACGTGGACGAGGACACCAGCATCTACACCCCACGCACCTCGCGCCTGTCGCACCTGGCCGTCATCGACGTGTTGCAGGTGGCCGTCGCCCTGCGCCAGGGCACCGCCATGGGCGAGAATCTGGCCCGGGTGAAGCGCCCCTTGCGCGAACGCCGCCTGTCGGAGCGGGTGTGAGCGCGATGCGCCGCCTGGTTCCCGCCGCCGCCCTCGCCGCCTGTCTGGTTCCCGGCGTGATGACCGGCACGGCCCGCGCCGGCATGTGGCTGAGCAGCCCGGATCTGGCGGCGGACGGCACCCTGACGGCGCCCCAAGCCTGGGACCGTGACGGCTGCGGCGGCAAGAATTTGTCCCCCGCCCTGCGCTGGGGCGGGGAGGCGCCGACGGCCAAGAGCTTCGCCCTGATCGTCATGGACGCCGACGTGAAGAAGGGCTTCCGCCACTGGATGGTGTTCAACATCCCGGCGGGCGTGCACACCCTGGCGGCCGGCGCCGGGGCGGCCGATGGCAAGGGCCTGCCCAAAGGGGCCGTGCAGGCCTTGAACGATTTCGGTCCCAAGGGCTATGGCGGCCCGTGCCCGCCGGTGGGACAGACCCACCGCTACGTCTTCACCATCTACGCCCTGAACAAGGACACGCTGGACCTGAGCCCGGACCAGCCGGCCGGCGCCCTGGAATCGCTGGTGCTGTCGCACGCGCTGGACAAGGGCCGCTTCATCGCCAAGTCCCCCCGCTTCGACGCCCCGCCGGAAAAGGCCAAGCCACCGGAGGAGAAGCCGCCCGCCAAGCCCGACACCACCAAACCCGCCCCGGGGGCGGAACCGCCCCCCAAGCCGGAACCAGGCCCCAAGCCTGAACAGGTCCCTAAACCGGAACAGGTCCAGGAGCCGCCCAAATGAGCCCGCCCGACCCGGCCGCCTTCCTGCGCCAGCTGTTCCAGGCGGGGCTGGACGCCGTATCGGCCGACACCATCCTGCCCCGGCTGCTGACGCCGGAGGCGCTGCCCCGGCCCAAGGGCCGCACCCTGGTCATCGCCGCCGGCAAGGGGGCCGCCGCCATGGCGGCGGTGGCGGAGCGGGCCTGGGGCGAGGCCCCCCTGTCCGGCCTGGCCGTCACCCGCTACCACCACGGCCAGGATCTCCGCCGCATCACCCTGGTGGAGGCGGCGCACCCCACGCCGGACGCGGCGGGCATGAAGGCCGCAGCCCAGGCGCTGGACCTCGCGGCGGCGCTGACCCCGGACGACCTGCTGCTGTGCCTGCTGTCCGGTGGCGGTTCCGCCCTGATGGTGGCGCCCGCCCCCGGCGTGACGCTGGCCGACAAGCAGGCCCTGACCAAGGCCCTGCTGCGCAGCGGGGCGGCCATCGGTGAAATCAACACGGTGCGCAAGCACCTGTCGCGCTTCAAGGGCGGGCGCCTGGCGGCGGTGAGCAAGGCCCCAGTGGTGACCCTGGCCGTGTCCGACGTGCCGGGCGACGACCCCGGCACCATAGCCTCCGGCCCCACCGTGCCCGACGCCACCACCCTGGCCGACGCCCGCGCCGTGCTGGCGCGGTATGGCATCGAGCCCGCGCCCAGCATCCGGGCGGCGCTGGACGATCCGGCCAATGAGACGCCCAAGCCCGGCAGCCTGCCGCATGCCCGCTACACCCTGGCGGCCACGCCCATCCAGGCGCTGGAGGCCGCCGCCCAGGTGGCCCGCGCCGCCGGCGTGACGCCCCTGGTGCTGGGCGACGACCTGGAGGGGGAGTCGGCGGAAGTGGCCAAGGTCCACGCCGGCATCGCCCGCGCCTGCCTGCGCCACGGCCAGCCCCTGCCCCGCCCCTGCGTCCTGCTGTCGGGCGGGGAGACCAGCGTGACCGTGCGCGGCCAGGGGCGCGGCGGCCGCAATGCCGAGTTCCTGCTGGCCCTGGCCGTGGCGCTGAAGGGCGACCCGGTCTGGGCCCTGGCCTGCGACACCGACGGCATCGACGGGACGGAGGACAACGCCGGCGCACTGCTGACGCCGGACACCCTGGCGCGGGCGCGATCCCTGGGCCTCGACGCGGCGGCCCACCTGGCCAACAACGACGGCTATGGCTTTTTCCAGGCCCTGGGCGACCTGGTGGTGACCGGCCCCACCCGCACCAACGTCAACGATTTCCGCGCGCTTTACATTCCGTGAGCGAAACGACCCACATCCTGGGCCTGATCTTGGCCGGCGGCCTGGCCCGCCGCTTCGGCGGCGGCGAGGGCCAGGCCGTGGACAAGGCGCGGCTGACCCTCGCCGGGCGGCCCCTGCTGGCCCATGTGCGCGACCGCCTGGCGCCGCAGGTCGCGGCCCTGGCCCTGAACGCCAACGGCGACCCCGCCCGCTATCGTGACCAGGGCCTGCCCATCCTGGCCGATGACGTGCCGGGGCACCCCGGGCCCCTGGCCGGAGTCCTGGCGGGCCTGGACTACGCCCGCGCCCACGGCCCCTATACCCACGTGCTGAGCGTGCCGGCCGACTGCCCCTTCCTGCCCCGGGATTTGGCGGCGCGCCTGGTGGCGAGGGCGGCGCCGGACGGTGTGGCCATCGCCGCGTCGGCCGGGCAGCGGCATCCGGTGGTGGCGCTGTGGCCCGTCGCCTTGGCCGCCCCCCTGCGCCAAGCGCTGGTGACGGAGGGCCTGCGCAAGGTCGGTGCCTTCCTCGCCCGCCAACCGCTGGCGGAGGTGGATTTCACGGCCCAGCCGGTCGATCCCTTCTTCAACGTCAACACGCCGGATGACCTGGCCGCCGCCGAGGCGCTGTCGAAGGGGTTAAGCGGCCTGGAGCTGGGCGCCCCCGGCGGGGGTATGCCCTAGGCGGCTATTCCGGGGGCCCGGTCGCGGTGCCACGCTGGTCACCCCTACCAGCGCTGAAAGGCCCACCCCCCATGTGCCAGCACGCCGGCTGCCCCCCGCATATCTGTTACATCATCCCGCCCTACATGACGGAGCAGGTGGCCACCAACGCCCCCGACCCGGCGATGCGGCGCCGGGCCCTGCGCAACTTGTATCACCAGGGCCAGTTGCGCGGCATGCGCACCGCCATGAACCAGTTCGCCTTCGCCGGCCTGGGCACGGGCACCAAGCGGCGCACCGTCTACGACGCCCAGCACGGCGGCGACCTGCCGGGCACGCTGGTCCGGTCGGAAGACCAAGCGGCGGGCAAGGACGTGGCGGTGAACGAGGCCTATGACTACGCTGGCACGACCTATGATTTCTATTTCGACGTGATGAAGCGCAACTCCGTGGACGACAAGGGCATGCGCCTTGATTCCACGGTGCATTACAGCACCGATTACGACAACGCCTTCTGGAACGGCCAGCAGATGGTATACGGCGACGGGGACGGCGAGATCTTCGACCGCTTCACCAAATGCCTGGACGTCATCGGGCATGAGCTGACCCACGGCGTCACCCAGTTCACCGCCGGCCTGACCTATTCCAGCCAATCGGGCGCGCTGAACGAGTCCTTCTCGGACGTGTTCGGGTCGCTGATCAAGCAGTATGCGGCCGGCGACACGGCGGACAAGGCCGACTGGCTGATCGGCGAGGGGTTGCTGATCCCCAAGGCCGGCACCAACCGTACCGCCCTGCGATCCATGAAGGCGCCGGGCACAGCCTATGACGACCCCACCCTGGGCAAGGACCCGCAGCCTGCGACCATGAAGGACTATTACAGCGGGTCGGACGACAATTACGGCGTCCACATCAATTCCGGCATCCCCAACCACGCCTTCTACCTGGCGGCCACCGCCATCGGCGGCAAGGCGTGGGAGGTGGCGGGCCTGATCTGGTACGAGACGCTGACCACCCGGCTGCAACTGTGGTCGGAGTTCAAGGACGCGGCCGCCGCCACGCGCGAAGTGGCGCAGAAGCACGGGACCGCCGCCGCCAAGGCGGTGGACGACGCCTGGACGGCCGTGGGCCTTTGACCCATGCTGCCGCCATGAGCACGGATCCGCCCCCGCTTGCCCCGCCCCTGCCTGTCGTCATCGAGTGCCAGCGCCAGGGCGGCCTAGCCTTCCCCCTGCGCCGACCCAAGATCAGCGTGGAGGTGGCTGACCTGGACGAGGCGGAGCGCCAGGCCCTGCAACGGCTGATGCAGGCCGCCGATATGGCCGAGCAGCCGGCGGATTACCCCCGCCCCGGTTATCCCGACGCCCTGGAAACCCAGCTGACCGTGACCTGGCCCGGCCACAGCGCCAGCGTGCGCTTCCGCGACGGCGACGGACATCCCGCCCCATTGGATGAGCTGGCGGGCTGGGTACTGCGGCATAAACGCACAGATCAAGAGAAGAAATAGCCCAGGCACACGCCATAGGTTGCACCACCCTCCCCGTTAACCATACCCTGTCCGCAACCAAGGGGACGGGGGGGGCTGGGCATGGCACGGTGGGGGCATTGGGCATTTATAGCGGCGGCTTGGTCCGTAGGCGTTTCATCGGCAATGGCACAGCAGTCCGCACCGCCGGCAAGTACCGCCGCCGCTGTTGAGCTGCCCTACGACCGACCGGATCGCCTTACCGCTGGCGACTTCGTCGGCGAAATCCATACCTATGCGGCAGCCGCCGCGCAGGAGACGAAGTATGGCGCCAAACGCGATAGCCTGGCGGTGCAGTTTGCCCGGCTGGGCCGGCCCGAGTTAGCATGGATCGCGTGGAACGGCGGCCCGGGCTCCATCGCTTGGAAGCGCCAGCACAGCGCAGACTGTGACGAAGCCGCCCGGGGCGTCGCCGCCGATCCGTTGGAGACCCTGCTGTCCTGGGCGCGGGACCGTCGGGTGGTGATGATCAACGAAAACCATCTCGCTCCCGCGTCACGCGCCTTTTGGCTGGCGGCACTGCCCCGTCTGCGCCAGATGGGGTTCACCCAAGTGGCCATGGAGGCGCTTTCCATGGACGGTGGCGACGTGAAAGCAGGGGAGGTGCGCGAGCACCGGATCCTTGAAGGGAAGCCCGCCTTCGCCCCCTATCTCAGCGAACCGACCTTCGCCGCCGTCATCCGCAAGGCCCTGGCATTGGGCTTCGACCTTGTTCCCTATGACGATTTGGATGTCATGAGCGACGACCCTGATTTGGGGGAGGCATCGCGGGAGCGGGTGGAGGCGGCGCGCCTGGCGGACGTCCTGGCCCGCATGCCGCCGGATGGCAAGCTGGTGGTGCTCGCCGGCTGGTCGCATGTCGACAAGGGTCTGCACGGCCAGGTGCCCTGGATGGCGGAGGCTTTCAAGCAGCGCACCGGCATCGACCCGCTGACCGTCGACACCACCGCCTGTCAGCGCCCGGACGCGACCTCCCCCGCCACCACCTATCTGAACCCGGATGGCGATGCCCGCATCACCCCATCATATATGGGCCGTGTCGACTTGCAGGTTCATATGCCCCAGGCGGTGGGCGCCGATGGGGTGGCCGCCGCCGGTGTCTCCCGCCAATGGCTGGGCCAGCCCGTAGCCATCCCGGCGGCCTTGCTACCCAAGGACGGCGACGGAGTGGTGGAGGCGCGCAAGCCCGGCCAACCCGCCGACACGGTGCCCTATGATCGCCTGTTCCTGCGGTCGGGCGAGGTTCTGCCGCTGTACCTGCCGCCGGGCCGCTATGTCCTGACCCTGCGGGGCGAGGGCGGCGCCATCCAGGCCAGCGCCCCCCTCACCGTGGCCGCCCCACCACATGACCAGAAAGGGGTGGCCAGCGTGGCGCAAGCAGCCAAACCGGGCATGCCGCCGTCATAGGTCCCGCCGCCCTCTTTGACGGCAAAACTCTTCATCACCGGACGACAGGGATTCGAAATGACGGGACGGTGGATGGGCGTGGCCTTGACAGCCTGCCTGGTGACAACGTCGGTGTTGGCGCAGGAGAATACCCAGGCCGCAGGCCCCCATCTGCCCTTCCAACGCTCCGAACGCCTTTCGGCGGGAGACTTCGTTGGGGAAATCCACGCCTATAGCGCGGCGGGGCCAGGCATGGCGCAAGCCCTTGCCACGCAATATGCGCGCCTAGGGCGCCCGGACCTGGCCTGGGCCGCAGGCCGCTCGCATGGAAAGCCCGGATGCGACGCGGTCGCGCAAGAGGGAACGGCCGCCGACCCGTTGGATCTGCTGTCACGCCTGGCCCAGGACCGCCGCGTGGTGATGATCAACGAGAACCATTTCGCCCCAACGTCCCGCGCTTTCTGGCTGGCGGTCTTGCCCCGCCTGCGCAAAATGGGCTTCACCCATGTGGCGCTGGAGGCCCTGTCGCCGCGCGGCGATGACTGGACCGCCGGAGAGGTGCGCGAATCCATCGCCGGTGGCAAGGGCTTCGCCCCTTACCTCGGCGAGCCGACCTTCGCCGCCGTCATCCGCCGGGCGGTGGCCCTGGGCTATACCCTGGTGCCCTATGACGAAGCCGACCTCGCCGACCAGAGCGGCGACAGTGAGCAGCGCATCGCCTCGCGGGAACGGGTGGAAGCGGCGCGGCTGGCGGGCACCCTGGCCCATATGCCAGCGGACGGGAAATTGTTGGTCCTGGCCGGCTGGGGCCATGTCAACAAAGGCCTGAGTGGGCCGGCGCATATCCCCTGGATGGCGGAGGTATTGAAGCAGCGCACCGGCATCGACCCGTTGACCATCGACACCACGGGCTGTCAGCGCGCGGATGCGCAGGCTGCGGCCGTCACTTATGTCGGCACCGATGGCGCCCCGAAAGTGATCCCCAGCGCCGTGGGCCATGTCGATATGCAGGTCTATATGCCCCTTCCAGGTGGCGATGAGCTGACCGCGGCGGCCGGTGTTTCCCGCCAGTGGCTGGGCCAGCCCGTGGCCATTCCGGCGGCCTTGCTGCCCAAGGATGGCGACGGGGTGGTGGAGGCGCGCAGGCCCGGCCAGCCCGCCGACACCGCCCCCTATGACCGCTTATTCCTGCGGTCGGGCGAGGTCCTGCCGCTGTACCTGCCGCCGGGCCGCTATGTCCTGACCCTGCGGGGCGAGGGCGGCGCCATCCAGGCCAGCGCCCCCCTCACCGTGGCCGCCCCGGAATTGTCACAGGCCGCCCACGGGGTGGCACACACGCGGTAGGTTGCGGCCGCCCGCGTTCACCGGCATGCTCACGTCCGTCACCAAGGGTGGTGCTGAGGATCGTTCCCGATAACCCATAGGGTGCAACGGGCGGCCCAGCATCCCCTTGCCGCGTGCAGACCATCCGCACACCGACCTTTCCGCCGCCGGACGAAAGGCCCCGCGATGCTACGCAAGACCCTGTTCCTGTTGCTGGCCATGTTGGCCCTCGTCGCCTGAGCACGCGGCGTGATGATACGGCCTGCCCCCCGCCGCCTCCTTGACCCTCAGAACAGTCCATGCAAGGGGATGACCGTCAGCGGGTCGCCGGGACGCAGGCTGTCGCGCGCGTCCTCCACCTCCGCCACGGCATCGGCCTGGGCCAGGGAGGACAGGGCGGCGCTGCCGCCGGCGCCAATCTGGTGGGCCACGGTTTCCCCGCCCTCCGGCCGCAGCATCACGCGCAGATACTCGCGCTTGCCCGGGGGACGGGCATGGCTGAAACCGCAGCGCACGGTGATGCGCGGCGGATCGGTGAGGGTTGCACCGGCCAGGCGCTGCACCAGGGGACGGCCCAGCGCCAGGAAGGCGGCGAAGGCGGCAAAGGGGTTGCCGGGCAGGCCCAGGAAAGGCGTAGCGGCACCATGGCCGTCCCCGATATGGCCAAACGCCAGCGGCTTGCCCGGCTTCAGCGCCAGGCGCCAGAAGTCGATGCCGCCCAGTTCCGCCACCACCGCCTTGACGTGATCCTCCTCCCCGCCGGAAACGCCGCCGCTGCTGACGATGAGGTCGGCCCTGAGGCCCGACAGGGTGGCCTTGAGGGCCGCGCGGTTGTCACCCACGATGCCAGCCCGGACCACGCGGCACCCCAGGCGGCGCAGCCATGCCGCCAGCAGGGGGCCGTTGGCGTCGTGGATGGCGCCGGGGGGAAGGGGCGCGCCGGCGGGCCGCACCTCGTTCCCCGTCGACAGCAGGGCCACCGTCAAGGGCGTCCGCACATCCAGCGTCCGCTCCCCCAGGGCCGCGGCCAGCGCCACCGCCGCCGGGGTCAGTCGCTGGCCGGCGGCCAGGGCCATGGCGCCGGCGGCGATATCCTCCCCCACCGCGCGGCAATGGCGGCCCGCCGCCAGGCCGGGCGGCGACAGCAGCACATCACCGTCCAGCGCGGCGTCCTCCTGCATCAGCACGGTGTCCGCCCCCTGGGGCAGCGGCGCGCCGGTGAAGATGCGGACGGCGCTGCCGGGTGCCAGGGGGCCCGGCGCGTCACCCGCCGCCACCCGGCCCGACAGGGGCAGGCGTACCGGACCCGCCGGGACGCCCGCCACATCGCGGTGGTCCAGGGCATAGCCATCCATGGCGGCCTGGGCGAAAGGCGGCAGGCTGTGCGCCGCCACCAAATCGTGGGCCAGGATGCGGCCGTCGGCGGCATCCAGCGCCACCGTCTCCACGGCCGTGACACAGGCGACGGACCGCACCAGGCGGTCCCGCGCCTGATCGACGCTGAGCAAGGGGGTGGAAAAGCAGTCTGTGGCGCCTGGCATGGGAATCAGCCCGTCCTTATGGCCCGTATGGCGGCAGGCCGACATGGGCCAGGATGAAGGTGGCGATGGCCGGCACCGCGTCCAGGGCGAAGCGGGGCAGCGGCGCCGCCCGGCCGGCTGTCAATGAGAGCGGCGGCGGCAAGGGATCATCGGCCGCCAAGGCCACCACCGTGGGATCATCGGGGAACAGCGGCGCCTTGCCATTCTCCGCCCGCCAGATCTCCAGCTTGGGGATGGGGTCGCGCTTGAACCCCTCCACCAGCACCAGGTCCACGGGCGACAGCTTGGACACCAGGTCGGCCAGGGTCGGCTCGGGCGCGCCGCGCAGTTCGTGCATCAGCGCCCAGCGCTGGGAGGAGGCCACCAGCACCTCGGTCGCGCCGGCCGTGCGGTGCCGGTGGCTGTCCTTGCCCGGCTGGTCTACGTCGAAATCATGATGGGCGTGCTTGAGGGTGGAGACGCGATAGCCGCGCCCCGTCAATTCCGGGATCAGCTGGACCATCAGGGTGGTCTTGCCCGAACCGCTCCACCCCGCGAGGCCGAACAGCTTCATCTGGCGATTTCCCCCTATCGGGGCGGGGCCGCCCTGTTACTGCGACGGCTCCCGCAAGTCACGCACATAGGCCAGGACCTCGCCATCGCGCTCGATGCGCACGATGTCCTGGCCCGCCGGGATTTCCTTGCAGGCCCAGCGGGTGAAGGCAAGGTAGAAATCCACCGGGCCGGTGTTGCGCCGCGTGGGCTTCCACGCCGGCGGCAGGTAGTGGAACACCGAGGTGGGCGGGCCGCAAACGCGGATGCGGTAGGGCTGAGTCAAGGCCTGCGGCCCCTCCAGCTTGACCATGGTGTCGGTCAGGCGCTTGGCCGCCTCGGACAGGGAACTGCCCCAGTAGTCCAGCTCGAACTTCGGCCCCGCCCCCCGCACGCCGCCGACGAAGCGGTTGAACCAGATGGTCTCATAGGGGTGCAGGTGGGCCATGAAGGCGACCTGGATGGCGGCGCAGGCCACCAGCAGGGCCCCAAAGGCGGGCTTCGGCCAGCCCAGGCGCGGCCAGCGCAGGGGCAGGCGGGTCAGCAGACCGTTCAAGCCGAGGCCGGCGGCCGTGGCCAGGGGCGGCATCAGGAACAGCATGTGGCGGATGCCGTCATAGAGCACGGCGTCGGTCGCCACCACGGCCGCCGGCGGCAAGAGCACGGCGGTGGTGAGGGCCACCCCGTCCAGCCGTACCCCCGCCGGGAAGGGGCGGCGCAGCGCCGTCCTGGCCGCGAAGAAGGCGGCGGCGAACAGGCCCAGCAGTTCCACCTCGGGCAGCTTCACGCCGAAGCCCACGGGCAGATACCACCAGGGAAGGTTGGTGGTGCGCACCTGCACGCCGGCGAAGGTGAAGGTGAAGTCCATGGGGAACTTGGAGAATTCCGCCAACGCCTCCACCGGGTGGCGCAAGGGGTCGACCTGGGCCCAGGGCCAGGCCGCGATCATGACGCCATAGGCGATGGGGGCGGCGATCCACAGGCGCCGCACCAGGCGCCAGGCGGTGGCGCCGGCCTGGCGCGCGCCATCGCCTGCCAGGATACCCTTGGCGACATGCGCCAGCATGACCAGGCCGATGGGACCAGCCAACAGCACGCCGCCCACGCGGATGCCCAAGGCCATGCCGAAGCACAGGCCCAGCATGGCGACGGCGCCAAGGGATGGCCCCCGGGGCGACTCGTCCAGGCCGCGCGCCACCCGCACCAGCCAGGACAGGGTCCAGGCGGCGGCCACGGCGAAGGGCACGTCCTTGGGGTTGGCGAAGGAATGCCCCCACCAGTCGGGAATCAGCATCAGGCACAGGCCGGCGATCAGCCCGGCGCGGGCCCCCGTCTCCTCCCCCGCGATGTCGCGGGCGATGCGGCGCACCGCCAGCACGCCCAGCAGGCCGGTCAGGCCGCCGATCAGGCGCCGGGTGGCATAGACATCCAGGGGCAGCAGGTTTTCGAACAGCGCTTCGATGGTGTCGAACAGGGCGCCGTACAGATAGAGGTTCTGGAACTCCAGCACCGCCCGGTCCCGGCCCAGCGAGGCGTACCATTCCAGCGCCCGCTGGCCATATTCGACGTGCAGCGGCTCGTCAAAGGTGATGCCGAAGTCGGGGAAGGTGCAGGACACGACCACGACCGCCGCCGTCAGGACCAGCCAGAAGGCGATGTCCCAGGGCGACAGGCGGCGCCACAGGGGCGCCCGGGCGGGCTTCCCCAGGCGGGCGCCGGCGGGCAGCATGCGCCCGGCGCCGATGGCCGGGGCGGGCGATGCGGCGGGCAGGGCGTCGGCGGTGTCGGACGAGCGGACCAGGGTCATGGAAGTCAGGGACGCCCCCCGACGACGCTGGGGGATGCACCACCGGGGGCCGGCGCGTCATCGAACCCAACCTTCTCATTCACCAGGTACATGGGCCGGCCTTTCACCTCGGTGAAGACGCGGCCGAGGTAGTCGCCCAGCACGCCCAGGCCGATCAGCTGCACGCCCCCCAGGAACAGCACCGCCACCATGAGCGAGGCGTAACCGGGCGTGTCGCGGCCGAACATGATGGTCTTGGTGATGATGACCAGGCCATAGAAGAAGGACGGCACCGACAACGCGATGCCCAGCCAGGACCAGACGCGCAGCGGCACGTTGCTGAACGAGGCGACGCCGTCCAGGCCGAAGCGCAACAGGCGCCAGAAATTGAAGGAGGTGGCGCCGGCGTGGCGCTGCGCCACCTCGAACGGCACGGCCACCTGGCGAAAGCCGACCCAGCTGAACAGGCCCTTCATGAAGCGGTTGCGCTCGGGCATGGCGTTCAGGGCATCGACCACACTGCGGTCCAGCAGGCGGAAGTCGCCCGCGCCGCGCGGCAGCGTCACCTCGGACATCTTGTCCAGCAGGCGGTAATAGAGCTTGGTCAGGAAGCGGCGCATCCAGGGGTCGGTCAGGCGGCTGGCGCGCACGCCGTAAACCATCTGCATGCCCTGGCGCCACTGTTCCACGAAGGTGACGATGGTCTCGGGCGGATGCTGCAGGTCGCCATCCATCAGCACCACGGCGTCGCCGCCGGCATGGCTCAGCCCGGCGGACATGGCCGCCTCTTTCCCGAAGTTGCGCGACAGGCGCAACAGCTTCAGCCGTGGCTCCCGCGCCTGATGCGCGGTCAGCGCGGCGAAGGTGCCATCGCGCGAGCCGTCGTCCACGCAGATGATCTCGAACGGCAGCCCTATCCCCTCCAGCACCGGAACCAGCCGCTGGAACAGGGCGTCGAGGTTGCCCTCCTCATTATGCATGGGGATGACGACGGACAGGCGCTTGCCCGCGGGTGCCGCCGCCTGCTGCGCTGTGGAACCGGACGCGGCCGAGAGGGAGGTCAACATGGGAGCGGTATCTGACTCGAGGTTCTGACAGCATGTTCGTGCAGCGGCGTCCGCCTGCCGGAACTCTATCGCATCATCCGCGACGATGCGGAAGGGTTCCGGAGCGGAAAACGGCCCGAAATGGATACAAAATAGGGCAAGCGGCGAACGGCGCCGGCGTTCCCGGCACCGCCGATCCTAGCCCAGAAAAGGTTAACAGCCCGTCTACGGGACGGGAGGCGGGGCGCGGTCGATGGGGCGGGCTGGCGCGCGGGGCCAAGGCCACGGGGCTGGTTATGCCAGGCCCAAAGGGCGAAAATGTGACGGCGTCCGAAAATCGTTATGCCCGGCATCTTTGTCAGGCTGCGGTCAGCTTGCCGTGGCACTGTCCCCTTGTCGCCAGCCGCTTGGGGACGGAACAGCCAGAGACGGGAGCCCCAACCCCCCGCCCGCGGCGCCCTTCCCCTGGCTGGTGGCACCGGTGCCACGCTCGTTCTAGACCGCGAGCGACGTCCCGCCCCCTCTGCCCCAACCCTGGGGGACGGGACTGGCGCCGGCGAAGCCCCGGGCTGGGGTTCTAGACCACCCTGCCCGGCGGATGTTCCCCGTACCTGCGGTGATCGGTCCGGCGTCCTGGCCTGTCCGGTCGCGGTAGTGGATTTACCAAGCCAAGACGGTTGCCTCCGTCCTGTCTTGAATTCCTTCCAAGCCTACTGGGTCGGTGGTGTCATGCCACCGACCTTTTCTCTTTGGGGCCTTCGATGTTGGGGGGCCTTCGTCTTGTGACCCTTGAGACGATGCTTATACGCGGCATGCCGCGCCAACCCGTCGCCTAAAAGTCGCATCGTCAGCCGGCCGTCTCCGCTGCGAATCCCAGGCGCTGGAACGTCTCGCGCATGTGCGGCGGCAGGGGCGCGGTGGCCGTCAGGGGCGGCTCCGCCAGCGGCCCCCAGGGCAGGGCGACCCAGCGGGCGTGCAGGTGCAGGGGCACGGTCGGCGCCCGTTCCCGCCCACCCTCCACGCGCCAGTCGCGGCCATAGATGGGATCGCCCAGCATGGGCCAGCCCATGGCCTCGCAATGGGCGCGCAGCTGATGCATGCGCCCGGTGCGCGGCGTCAGTTCCAGCCAGGACAACGCCTGGCCGTCCGCGCCCGCACCCTCGGCCACCACCCGCCACTCGGTGAGGGCGTGCTTGCCCTCCTCGTGGTCCACCATCATGCGGGAGCAGCCCGGCACCTGGCGCTTGATCAGCGGCAGCTCGATGCGTCCCTCCGCCGCCGCCGGCCGGCCCTTCACCACGGCCCAATAGCGCTTGCCCACCCGGCCGGCCAGGAACAGCTTGCCCAGGCGCGTGGACGCCGTCTCGTTCAGGCCCAACACCAGGCAGCCGGTGGTGTCCTTGTCCAGCCGGTGCGCCAGGCGCGGCGCCGGCGCGTCCTCCGCCACCAGCCACGGAAGATAGCGTTCCAGATGGTCGGTGGACTTGGTGCCGTAATGCACCGGCAGGCCGTAGGGCTTGTCCACGATCAGGACGTCGGCGTCCTGGTGCAGGACGCGGGCGCGCATCTCCTCCGGTGTGTAGGCGGGGGGCGCCAGGGGTAGCATGATGGCCATGGAAGGATGGCGTGCCCCTGAGGGACACCCTCGACAATCAAAAGGAAGACCGTGTTCCTATCGCTTTAGGCCCATCACCGCATGAAAAAAACTTAATCCTGCCTCCATAGGCTGGAAAGTCTGTTCCGACCATGATCATCCTCGTTGCGGCGGGCGATGATCGTCCCATGTTAATTGGGTCGGCGTAGCCCACGCCCAACCGAGGAAAGCAGGCGAGAAACCATCATGACCCCGAAGGACCGCGAAGATTTGACAGCCCTGCTGGCGCGTGTGTCCCGACTGGACGGCATGCCCCGCGACCCGGAATCGGATCGCCTGGTGGGTGAGGCCCTCTCCCGCCAGCCGGCGCTGCCCTACATCATGGCGCAGGCGCTGCTGGCCCAGCAGGAGGCACTGGTGGATGCGCAGCGTCGCCTGGCCGATCTGCAGCAGACCGCGACCGCCCGCCCCCAGGGCGGTCCCCCGCCTTTCACCGGCCCATCGTCGGGCCAATCGTCCGCCCCCTCCTCCCCCGGCCCCTGGGGGCAGTCCTCCTACCCGGCGCAGCAGCCCCAGGCGCCCTATGGTCAGGCCGCCTATGGCCAAACCTATGCGCCGCAGCAGCCGGCGTATGGCCAGCCGGCTTACGGCGCCCCGCCCGTCTATGCCCAGCCCCGCAGCTTCATGCGCGGCATGTTTGAAACCATGGCCGGCGTCGCCGGCGGCGTGCTGGCGGCCGATGCCGTGGAGTCCCTGTTCCGCGGCGGTCATGGTGCCCTTGGCGGCGGCCTGGGCGGTTCCCCCTGGGGGGCCGGTTACGGCGGCGACCGGATCGACGAGACGGTGATCAACAACACCACCGTCAACGAGACCATCGTGAATGAGAACGGCGGCGGCTTCGATCCCGGCCGCCAGGACGCCGGCTATCGCGACGACAACTACCGCGATGACACCAGCGGCTACCAGGACGCCAGCTACGACACCGCCGACGACGGCGGCTTCGACGACGGTTCCATCGACACCTGAAGTGATACCTGAGGCCGGCCGCGCCCCGCCGGCCAACCTCCTGCCCCGGCTCTCGCCGAAAGGCCGACCCCGGGAACTCCCAAGACCAAGAATATCTTCGTGAAAGCGAGCGTTAGACCATGACCACCGTTCCCAGCACCAAGAAGCGCTTTCCCCGCCTGGCCGTCACCGCGCTGGCCATCGGGCTGATGACCGGCACCGCGCTGGTGGCCCCGCCGGCCGCCAACACCGCCCACGCCGCCAGCCCGGCGTCCCTGCCCAGCTTCGCCGACCTGGTGGAGAAGGTGTCGCCGGCGGTGGTGACCATCACCGCCGCGCACAAGGTGACGACGCCACAGGTGCCCCAGGAACTGCAGGAGATGATGCGCCACTTCGGCCTGCCGGATGACGCCCTGCCCGGCGGGCGCGGCGGCAACGGCCGCCCGCGGATCGAATCCGCCCTGGGTTCCGGCTTCGTCATCGACCCCAGCGGCTACATCGTCACCAACCGCCATGTCATCGAGGGGGCGGACGAGGTGAAGGTCCACTTCCAGGACCAGACCGACGACGTGCCCGCCAAGATCGTGGGCCAGGACGAACGGTCGGACCTGGCGCTGCTGAAGGTGGACGCCAAGAAGCCGCTGCAGGCCCTGGCCTTCGGCGACAGCGACAAGATGCGGCCCGGCGACTGGGTGGTGGCCGTGGGCAACCCCTTCGGCCTGGGCGGCACCGTCACCGCCGGCATCGTCTCGGCCCGCGGCCGTGACATCGACCCCGCCAACCTGAACGACTTCCTGCAGATCGACGCCTCGATCAACAAGGGCAACTCGGGCGGCCCGACCTTCAACGCCAATGGCGAGGTCATCGGCATCAACACCGCCATCTTCTCGCCCACCGGCGGCTCCGTCGGCATCGGCTTCGCCATCCCGTCCAACGTGGCCAAGCCGGTGATCGAGAAGCTGAAGGCCACCGGCCACGTGCAGCGCGGCTATCTGGGCGTGACCCTGCAGGCCGTGACGCCGGAGATCGCCGACAGCCTGGGCCTGAAGGAGCCGAAGGGCGCCATCATCAACGCCGTCTCGCCCAAGAGCCCGGCCGAAAAGGGCGGCCTGAAGCAGGGCGACGTGGTGCAGAGCATCAACGGCAAGGCCATCGACAACCAGCGCGACCTGGCCCGCAACGTGGCCGGCATCGATCCCGGCAAGACCGTGGACCTGGGCGTGCTGCGCGGCGGCAAGGCCATCACCGTCTCGGTGAAGCTGGGTGAGGCGCCCAGCAACGACAAGGACGGCCCGGCCGTCGGCGCGAACTCGACGGACGGCAAGGGCGACAACACCAGCGTCGCCGGCCTGAAGCTGGGCAAGCTGGACGACCGCGCCCGGGAGCGCCTGGGCCTGGACGGCGACGCCCAAGGTGTCGTCATCGTCGATCCGGGCAAGGACGACCTGGGTCTGCGCCCCGGCGACATCATCGCCAGCGTCAACAACGAAAGCGTGAAGACCCCCGCCGACGTCAACGCCCAGGTGGAAAAGGCCAAGAAGGACGGCCGCAAGTCCGTGCTGTTGCTGGTCCGCCGTGGTGACCAGCAGATGTTCCTGCCCCTGCCGGTGACCCCCAAGGGCTGATGCCGGCCCCCGGCCCCGTGACGGAGCCGGATGACGGAGCACCAGGGCCGGGCGGATCACCACCGCCCGGCCCTTTGGTCTGGTAGCTGGCCCTCAAGCGCCGGACGCCGCCATCCGGCGGCTTGGCTCACGGGCCTGACCGGCCCGGGCCGGCGGTCGCCGGCCTTCGGCAGCCGGAGTTCGTGTCTTCTGCCGGTTACGCCTACCCCAAACCAGGTTTTGCGCCCATGAAGATCCTAGTCATCGAGGACGACGCCCAGGCCGCCGCCTACATGCTGAAAGGCTTGAAGGAGGCCGGGCACGCCGTGGACCACGCGCCCGATGGCACGCAGGGGCTATACCTGGCGGGGGCGGAGCATTACGACGCCCTGGTGGTGGACCGCATGCTGCCCGGCCGTGACGGCCTGTCCCTGGTCAGCCTGCTGCGCGCCGCCGGCAACGACACGCCCGTGCTGGTGCTGAGCGCCCTGGGCAGCGTGGAGGACAGGGTGACCGGCCTGCGCGCCGGCGGCGACGACTACCTGACCAAGCCCTACGCCTTTTCCGAGCTGCTGGCCCGGCTGGAAAGCCTGGGCCGCCGCCGGGCCGCCCCGCAGGCCCAGGCCACCAAGCTGGTGGCCGGCGACCTGGAGCTGGATTTGCTGGCCCGCACGGTGAAGCGCGGCGGCAAGGCCATCGACCTGCTGCCGCGCGAGTTCCAACTGCTGGAATGCCTCATGCGCAATGTCGGCAGCGTGGTCACCCGCACCATGCTGCTGGAGCAGGTGTGGGACTATCATTTCGACCCGCAGACCAACGTCATCGACGTGCACATCGCGCGCCTGCGCCAGAAGGTGGACAAGGGCTTCGACCATGCCCTGATCCAGACCGTGCGGGGGGCCGGGTATTGCTTACGGCCTTGAAGCGCCGCCTCTGGGCGAAGGGGAATGATGGCGGCACGGCCGGTGACGCGCCCGCCGACCGGCATCGCCCGGCGGATCGCCATCTGGGACGGCTGCTGCGCACCACCACCTTCCGCTTCGCCCTGATCTATCTCGGGCTGTTCATCGGCTCCGTCCTGCTGGTGCTGTGGCTGATCTACTGGTCCACGGCGGGATTCCTGGCGGGGCAGGCCGACACCGCCATCCGCGAGGACATGCAGGCCCTGGCCGACCGTTATCGCACCGGCGGCATGGCGGGCCTGGCCGAGGCGGTGAACGAGCGCGGCATGGGCAACGCCTCGTCCATCTACATCCTGTCCGCCAGTTCCGGCTCCACCCTGGCCGGCAACCAGTTCTGGCCCAAGGGCGTGGATGAGGCCGGATGGGTCAACCTGCCGGTGAAGGACCCCAGCACCGGCCAGGTGCGCCCCGGCGACGTGCGCGCCCTGATCGCGGCCCTGCCCGGCGGCTACCGCGTCCTGGTGGGGCGCGACCTGGGCGAGGTGCGGGTGCTGCGCGAGCGGCTGGAGCGCGTCATCGGCTGGAGCATGGGCCTGGCCCTGGTGCTGGGCCTGGTCGGCGGCCTGGCCATGAGCCGCGTCTGGCTGCGGCGCCTGGACGGCGTGACGCGCACGGCGGAGGCCATCCGCGAGGGCATGCTGGTCCGCCGTGTGCCCCTGACCGGCAGCGGCGACGAGTTCGACCAGTTGGCCCACACCCTGAACGCCATGCTGGACCGCATCGAGGCGCTGGTGGCCGGCATCCGCCATGTCAGCCAGGGCATCGCCCACGATTTGCGCACCCCCCTCACCCGCCTGCGCACCCGCCTGGAACTGGCCCTGATGCATGAGACGGTGGAGAACCCGCGCGAGGTGCTGGAGGCGGCGATCGAGGAGGTGGACCACCTGCTGGCCACCTTCCGCGCCCTGCTGGCCATCGCGGAGGTGGAGTCCGGCGCCAACCTGCCCATCGCCCCCGTGCAGTTGGACACCCTGGCTCTCAGCACCGGCGAACTCTATGACGCGGTGGCGGAGGACCAAGGCATCACCTTCACCATGGCGGTGCAGGCGACAGGCCCGGCCGCCCTGGTCCAGGGCAACCGCCAACTGCTGGGCCAGGCCCTGGCCAACCTGTTGGACAACGCCCTGAAGTACACGCCCGAGGGTGGCCATGTCAGCCTGACCGTGTCCAGCGACGGCCCCATTCCCGGCGGTGGCAGCCGGGTGCGCATCACCGTGGCCGATAACGGCCCCGGCATCCCGGCGGAGGACCGCGAGCGGGTGCGCGAGCGCTTCTTCCGTCTGGAACGCGACCAGGCCCGCCCCGGCAGCGGCCTGGGCCTCAGCCTGGTCGACGCCGTCGCCCAGCGCCACGGCGGCGCCCTGGTGCTGGAGGACAACGGCCCAGGCCTGAAGGCGCAGTTGCTGCTGCCTGTCGGGTGACGCTGGGCCAGCGATCCTATCCTTTTGCTATCCTTACGAATCTGGCCCTGCGTACTACCCCGTTAATCATTGCTCAACCCAACTGCCACAAATTTGAGCAATGAATCATCGAGGACCGGCCTACCATCATGCTGAACAACCTGAAGATCGGAATGCGGCTCACCATCCTGGTGGGCTGCCTGGCGCTTGTCGCCATCGTGGCGGGCGCCCTGGGCTTGCGGGGGGCGTGGAGCACCAACCAGGACCTCAAGAGCGTCTATGAGGACCGCACGGTCGCCCTGGCCGATCTGAACGCCCTTCAGGACAATCTGCATCAGCTGCGGGCGGCACGCGGCGCGGGTGAGAAGGCCCCCGGCGCCGAGGCGGGCATGGATGCGGCGTGGACGCATTACATGTCGACCTACCTGACCCCGGAAGAGGCCGCCCTGGCCCACACGTTCGAGCCCCTCTACACCGCCTACCGCGCCTTGCCGGCCGGTGACGCGCAGGACCGGGAGGCTTTCGGGCGCGTGACCACGGCCCTGGCCCCGCTGATCGCCCTGCAGGTGAATGAGGCCAAGCGCATCTTCGACGAGTCGATGGCGCGCTTCAGCCGCACCATGACCCTGACCATCGCGATCAGCGGCCTGGGCATCGTGGCGGGCGTCGTCCTGGCGGTCATCGTCGTCCGGTCGGTGACCGGCGGCATCAACGGCATCATCACGGTCATGGCCCGGCTGACGGCGGGCGATACCGCCGTGGAGGTGCAGGGCCTGGGCCGCCGGGATGAGATCGGCAACCTGGCGCACGCGGCGGAGGCCTTCAAGCAAAGCACCCTGCGCGTCCGCGCCATGGAAGAGGCGGCGGCCCGCGAGAAGCAGGAGGCGGAGGCGCAGCGCAAGGCGGCATTGTTGGGCATGGCGTCCCGCTTCGAGGAGTCGGTCAAGGGCGTGGTGGACGCCGTGGCCGGTGCGGCCACGGAGATGCAGGCGGCGGCGCAGGCCATGGCCGCCACCGCCGAGGAAACCAGCCGCCAGTCGCAGACCGTGGCCAGCGCCGCGGAACTGGCCGCCGCCAACGTCAACACCGTCGCCAGCGCCACCGAGGAACTGTCGGCGTCGATCCAGGAAATCGGCCGCCAGGTGGCGCGGTCGTCCACCGTGGCCTCGGAAGCGGTCACCACCACCGATGAGACGGTCGCGGCGGTGACGACGCTGAAAAGCTCGGCGGCCGACATCACCGCCGTGGTCGCCCTGATTCATGAAATCGCCAGCCAGACCAACCTGCTGGCGTTGAACGCCACCATCGAAGCGGCACGCGCCGGCGAAGCCGGCAAGGGCTTCGCCGTCGTGGCCAGCGAGGTCAAGGCCCTGGCCAACCAGACGGCGAAGGCGACGGAAGAGGTGGCGAGCCGCGTCAACGACATCCAGTCGGCGTCGAACGCCGCCGGCCAGTCGATCTCGACCATCGCCGGCACCATCGGGGAGATCAACCGCATCGCCGCCGCCATCTCCGCCGCCGTCGACCAGCAGAGCGCGGCGGCCAACGACATCGCGGGCAGCGTCAGCCAGGCGGCCGCCGGCACCAGCGAGGTGTCCGGCACCATCACGAGCGTCACGCAGGCGGCCGGCGAAACCGGCACCGCCGCCACCCAGGTGCTGGCCGCAGCCCGCAGCCTGTCGACCGAGGCGGAGCTCCTGCGGCGCGAGGTGACGGACTTCCTGGCGACGGTGCGCGCGGCCTGACATTGCCGGTCGCCGTTGGCCTGCCTGAGAGCGTATCCTTGGCGGCACCAAGGACACGCACCCCGGACAGTCCCATGGACAAAGACGCCGACGGCATCATCAGCTTGTACCAGCGCCATGGCCTGGCATGGGAGGCCGATCGCCAGGCCGCCCAGCGGCGGCGCCCGGACATGGAGCGCGCCTGGCTGGACCGTTTCCTGGCCCTGGCGCCCCCGGGCCCCATGCTGGACCTGGGGTGTGGCGGCGGGCAGCCGATGGCGGCCTATCTGGTGGACTGCGGCCGCGCGGTCACCGGCGTGGACACCGCCCCCGCCCTGCTGGACCTGGCCCGCACCCGCATGCCGGAACAGGACTGGCGGCTGGCCGACATGCGCGGCCTGGATCTGGACCGGCGCTACGCCGGCATCCTGGCCTGGAACAGCTTTTTCCACCTGACGGCTGACGACCAGCGCGCCCTATTCGCCGTCTTCCAGCGCCACGCCCTGCCGGGTGCCGCCCTGATGTTCACCAGCGGCCCACAGCACGGCGTGGCCATAGGCAGCTATGCCGGGGAGCCGCTGTACCACGCCAGCCTGGACCCGGCCGAATACCGCGCCCTGTTGGATGGCCACGGCTTCGACGTCGTGGCGTTCAGGGCGGAAGACCCCGACTGCGGCGGGCATACGGTGTGGCTGGCGCGGGGGGCGGGCTAACCTTTAAACGGCATGCCGCTTGGCGAAGCGCGTGCTGACCGGCACCGCGATCAGGCCGCACAGGGCCGCCGCCGACAGCCATAGCCCCGGCATGGCGGCGTTGCCGCCGTGCTTCACCAGGTAGGTGCTGATGAAGGGGGTGAAGCCGCCGGCGGCGGTGGCCAGGCTGTAGGCCAGGGAGAAGCCGGCGGTGCGCACGGCCACGGGCACGATTTCCGTCAGATAGACGACCATGGCGCCGTTATAGCTGGCGTAGAGGAAGGACAGCCACAGCTCCACCCCCAGCAGGCGGCCGAAGCTGGGCGCCGCCGCCAGCCAGCTCAGCGCCGGATAGGCCGTCGCCAGCGCCAGCAGGGTGCAAACAACCAGGATGGGCCGGCGGCCGATGCGGTCGGACAGGGCACCCGACAGGGGCAGCCACAGCAGGTTGCTGGCCCCCACCGCCAGGGTCACCAGCAGGCTGTCCAGGTCGCTGAGATGCAGGGCGTCGCGGCCGAAGGTGGGGGTGTAGGCGGTGATGAAATAGAACGACACCGTGGTCATCATCACCAGGCCGATCCCCGTCAGGACGGCGCCCCAGTTGGCCGCCAAGGTGGCCATGATCTCTCGCCCGGTGGGGTGGTGGGTACGGGCCAGGAAGGTTTCCGTCTCGGTCAGGGAGCGGCGGATCTGGAACAGGAAGGGGACGATCAGGCAGCCCACCACCAGGGGGATGCGCCAGCCCCAGGCCTGCATCGTCTCCGGTGTCAGGGTGAAGGTGAGCGTCACGCCGATCAGGGCCGCCACCATGACGGCCACCTGCTGGCTGGCCGACTGCCAGCTCACGTAAAAGCCCCTGCGGCCCGGCGTGGCGATTTCCGCCAGATAGACGGAGACGCCGCCCAGTTCCACCCCCGCCGACAGCCCCTGCACCAGCCGGCCCAGCAGCACCAGCAGGGGGGACAGCAGGCCGATGGTGGCGTAGCCCGGCATCAGCGCGATGGTGATGGTGCCGACGGACATGAGGCCCAGGGTCAGCAGCAGGCCATCCCGCCGGCCCTTGCGGTCGATATAGGCGCCCAGGACCAGGGCGCCGATGGGCCGCATGAGGAAGCCGGCGCCAAAGGTGGCGAAGGTCAGCAGCAGGCCGGCGGCGCCATTGCCCTGGGGGAAATAGGCCCGGCTGATGGCGCTGGCGAAATAGCCGAACACCATGAAGTCGTACATTTCCAGGAAGTTGCCGCTGGCAACCCGCACCACCGTCATCACCTGGGACCACCGGCCCCGGCCCGCACCCACCGGCGTCACACCCATTTCACACCACCAACCATTTCCTTACCATCCCACCCTGCCACGCGGGACGCGGCCCCGCCAGGGCGCGCATGTCGCGGCGGACACCCCGTCCGTTTCCGCACACTGTCCGCGCGCGGACAGCGACCCTCACGCGGCGACATAGGAAAAACAAGAGCTTATTGATGGCCTTGTTATTGCTTATTCCGGTGCAAAACCGCTGGCCGGACAACCGGATGGCCAAAAAGACACGAAGGGGTGGTTGGTGACGCACTATCTGACTACGGCCCTGCGGGTCATGGCCCGGCACAAGCTGTACGCGGCGCTGAACGTGCTGGGCCTGGGCATAGGCCTGGCGGCGGCCATCCTGATCCTGGTGTTCGTGCGGCACGAAACATCCTTCGACGCCTTTTTCCCCGCCGCCGACCGCCTTTACCAGATCGACACCGAGGTCCACGATCTGGGGCAGGCGGCCCGCCGAATCGCCCAAACCGGGCGAGCCATCGGCCCCGCCTTCGCCCAGGACCGGCCGGAGGTGGAAGCGGTCACCCGCGCCAGCGGCCGGCGGATGGTGGTGCGCCAGGGTGACCAGCGGTTCAAGGACATCGTCACGGTCGTCGATGGCAATTTCCTGGCGGTATTCCCCCGCGCGATCCTGGCCGGCGACGCCACGGCGGCCCTGGCCGACCCGGCCGCCGTCGTGTTGACCCAGGCTGGGGCGCGCCGCTATTTCGGCGACGGGCCCGCCCTGGGCGAAACCCTGGTGGTGCGTGACCACAGCCTGACGGTGCGCGCCGTGGTCGCCGACCTGCCGGAGACCACCCACTTCGCCCCCGCCCTGATGATGGTGCCCACCACCTCCGTCATCCTGTCCAAGCCGGACCCGGGGGAAGACTGGTTCGAACTGGACTGGCGCACCTACATCCGGCTGGCGCCGGGGGCGAACGCCGCCGCCGTTGAGCGGGACCTGGCGACCTGGTACCGCCAAGCGGTGCCGGATGCCCAGACACCGCAAGGTCCCCTGCGGCTGGCGGAGATGCATGTGCCCCATTTGCGCCCCCTGCGCGCCATTCACACCGACCCCATCGAGGACGACGCCCAGCCGGGAACCGACGCGGGCACCCTGTCCCTGCTGACCCTGGTGGCGGTGCTGATCCTGGGCGTCGCCGCCATCAATTTCACCAACCTGGCCACCGCCCGCGCCTCGCTGCGCGCGCGGGAAGTGGGGGTGCGCAAGACGGTGGGCGCCAGCCGCGGCCGCCTGATGGCTCAGTTCATGGGGGAGGCGCTGCTGCTGACTGGCCTGGGCATGATCCTGGCCATCGCCCTGGCCGAGGTCACCCTGCCCTTCTATTCCCGCCTGACGGCCACGCCCCTCCGGCTGGATTACGGCGATCCGGCGCTGGTGGGCATGCTGGCCGGCATAGGCCTGCTGACCGGCATCGCCAACGGCGCCTATCCCGCCTTCGTCCTGTCCGGCGTCAGCCCGGTGTCAGCGCTGCGCGGGGCCTCCGCCGCCAGCGGCGCCGGGCGGCTGCGCACCCTGCTGGTGGTGTTCCAATTCGCCGTGTCCATCGGGCTGCTCGTGACGGCGGCGGTGGTGCACAGCCAGTATCTGTATGCGCAGCATAAGCCGGTGGGCTTCCAGCGCGACAACATGGTCATGGTCGATATCGACGACACGCTGGACGCGCCCGGCAAATGGTCCCCGTTCATGGACATGCTGCGGCAAGAGCCAGCCATCGCGGACGTGGCGGCCAGCACCATCTATCTCGGCAGCCCGAACGAAGGCGAAGATGAGCTGGTGCGCCGGCCCGGGGACGCCGACCCCGTCACCATGCGGGGTGAGGGCGTCAGTTTCGGCTATATCCAGACCATGGGCCTGCGCCTGATCGCGGGACGGACGTTCGACCCCGGCCGCCCCGCCGACAAGGTGCACCGGCCGGACTGGATGCTGGCGGGCAAGCCGCCGCCCCCGGGGGTGACGGCCCTGGAGTTGCCGGCGGCGGTGGTGCTGAACCGCTCCGGCGTCCGGCGCCTGGGCTTCGCCAGCCCGGAGGCCGCCATCGGACAGGTGGTGCTGAAGACCGTGGGCTCGGCCGGTTCCGCCCTGACCATCCGGGGCACCGTCATCGGCGTGGTGGAGGATTTCCACTTCCGCTCCATCCACCGCCCGGTGTCGCCCGCCATCTTCCATGTCGGCGACGGCTTTTCGGTCATGATGGTCCGCCTGAAGGCCGGCGAGACCACGGCGGGCCTGGCCGCCATCGACCGCGTCTGGACGGCCCTGGTGCCGGACCAGCCCATCCGCCGCTGGTTCCTGTCGGATCGTTACCAGCACCTGTATGACCAGGAGCGCAGGAGTGGTGGGATCTTCGCCCTGTTCTCAGGCCTGGCCATCGTCATCGCCTGCCTGGGCCTGTACGGCCTGGCGGCCTTCACGGCGGAGCGGCGCACCAAGGAAATCGGCATCCGCAAGGTGATGGGCGCCACCCTGCCGCAGATCCTGCGCCTGCTCCTGTGGCAGTTCTGCAAGCCGGTGGGCCTGGCCTGCCTGATCGCCTGGCCGGTCAGTTGGTGGGCCCTACGGCGATGGCTGGATGGCTATGCCTACCGCGTGGCGCTCGACCCGCTCTGGTTCGTGGCCGCCACCGCGGTGTCGCTGGCGCTGGCCTGGGCGACGGTGGCGGGGCACTTGGCCCGCATCGCCCGGGAAAGGCCGGTGCGGGCGCTGCGCTATGAATAGGCCGCAGCGTCCACGCCAGCGGCCAGCTCGCTTCAATTGGCCACCGGTGCCTTGGCATCGGATGCCGGCGTCGCATCCGCCTCGCGCAGGGCGGGGGCGAAGATGGGGCGGCCGACATTGGTGAAGTAGACCTTGCCCTGGCTGTTGGCGACGTAGATACGGTGGGTCTTGGCGAAATCCGCGCCCAGGAACATGCCGATGGCGTTGACCCGGTCCGGCTCGCCAAACAGGCCGAAGTCGCCCACGTTCAGGCGGACATTGCGCACCGTCTCGTCCCCGATGGCGACGCTGCCGAAGGAGGCGATCCAGGTGGGGGTGCGCTTCTTGCCGATGCCGTGGAACTCGCCACCCTTGGCCACATCCGGCGCGTCCTCATGCACATCCGCCAAATGGGCCGTGCGCAGCAGGACGGAACTGTGGGTGAAGCCGGTGTCCAGTAGGGCCCAGGTCTCGCGGTCGTTCAGGGAAACGCGCACCTGGATGTCGCGGTGCCCCAGGGGCAGCGTGGGGCGCAGCGCCGCCTCGGCATAATCCTGCGCCCAGTAGGCCAGCGGAACGCCATCGCAGCCCTTGGGCTCGAAGAAGCGGATGGCGCCGCTGGCGAAATCCAGTTCAATGTCATATTGGGCGAAGATATCCTGGCCCAGGATCATTTCCACATCCGGGCCGAAATTCTCGTTCTGGACGACATGCACCAGGGGCGCGTCCGCCCACCAGCCGCCGGCCACCAGCTTCTTAAGCTTCACCTGGCCCATGGCGGCGCTCCCGCCGATTCCGCCCAGCTTATGCTGGCTGCTGACCTCCAACCCCAGACGGGCCGCCCCCGCCTGGGAAATGACCGTGACATCCGCCCCAGTATCCAGCAGAGCGCGCACAGGGGCGCCATTGACCTCAGCCTCGACGATGGGCTGGTTACGGACCACCCGCACCGGCATCTCAGCCACCTTGTTCAGGTGGCAATTGGCGGCATCCGCCCACGCCGCGCCTGGCAGGGCCAGGGCGCCCACAAGGGCGAGCAAACCCAAACGCCGCGCGAAAAAGCGCCGGCGCGAACCATCATCCCGCATCGAAACCCCCGTCTTCCGCAGTCCGCCGGCGGTAGGCCGGCGAGGTTTGAGGCCCTGGGTCGAATTACGCCCCCGGCGGACCGAACACCGGCTTGGCCACGTTGGTGAAGTAGATCTTGTCCTGGCTGTTGGCGATGAAGATGCGGTGCGAGCGGATGAAATCCATGCCCAGCACCATGGCCAGGCTGCCGTCCCGGTCCACGCCCAGATTATAGTAATCGCCCACCGACAGGCGGGCGTTGCGGATGGTCTCATCCCCCACACTGAGGGTGTCGAAGGTGCCGATCCAGGTGGGCACCGGCGTGCGGCCGATGTCGTGCCGCTCCGGCCCCGGCACCGAACCGGGGCTGTCCTCGCGCACGTTCACGCGGTGGGCCAGGCGGGTCAGCACCGTGCTGGTGCGCACGCCCGTGTCCAGGCGGGCCCAAAACTCAAGCCCATTCAACTGCACCACCACCCGGCTGACGGAATAGCTGCCGAACCCGCGTGAGCGCAGCGTGGCCTGGGAATAGGTCTGGGCCCAGTAGGCCAGCGGCGTGTCATCGCAGTCCGCCGGCCGGAAGAAGCGGATGACGTTGTGCGCCATGTCCAGTTCGACATCGGACTGCACGAACAAATCCTGCCCCAGCACCATGTCGACATGGGCGCCGAAGTCGCCGGCATCGACCAGTTGCAGGCGATAGCCGCTGCCCTGCCAGGGCCCGAAACTGAGCGTGTCGGCCTTCATGGTGCCGGCTTTGCGCCAATCCCCCTGCCCCAGGTTCACGCCGCGCACGGTGCGTTCCTGGAAGTCCAGGCCCAGCCGCCGGGCGGCCTGCACCGACACCAGGTGGCGGGTGGTGCCGGTATCGATCAACGCCCGTACCGGCTTGCCGTCCAGCAGGCCATCGGCGATGGGCAAGCCGTTCTCCAGATGGATGGGCAGTTCCCCCACCGGGTTCAGGCGGCAATCAGCCGACCCCGCCAGGGCCGGTGCGGCGATCAGCGTTAGGGACAGGGCGGCGGCGGAAACGATGCTGGCGATGGGGCGCATGGGGACGATCCTTGCAAGCAGGGACGGCGGCCGGTTCAGGGGCCGGGCGCAGCCTGGGGGGTAGCGGGCTTCGTCGTGTCGAAAATGGGCATCGAGACGTTCGTAAAATAAAGCTTGTTCTGGCTATTGGCGACGTAGATGCGGTGCGACCTAATGAAATCCATCCCCAACAGCATGGGGATGGCGATGCGCACCATGTCCCTGTCCTCCTTAGGCGCGAAGCTGCCGAAGTTCAGGTGGACGTGGCGCACCTCCTCGTCGCCGATGCCGAAACTGTCGAACGTGCCGCGCCAAATCTGCGTCGTGGCGGCACCAACGCCCCTCGCTTTGCCGCTCGCGACCACGTCATCATCATCCTCATGCACCCCCACCTGATGGGCCAGGACGTCATGCACGATGCTGGTGGCGGCGCCCGTGTCCAATATGGCCGGAAGTTCATGACCGTTCAGGCGCACGAAGACCTCGTTGGAGCCCCGGCGTTTGCCGCGCGGCGCCTTCATCACCGCCTCGGCATAGGTGTCCGCCCAATAAGCCAAGGGCACGCCGTCGCACCCGTCCGGCTGGAAAAAGCGGAAGGTGTTGTGGGCGAAGTCCAGTTCGACATCCGCCTGGGAGAAGACGTCCTGGCCTATCAGCATTTCGATGCCCGGGGCGAAGTTCGGGTTGCCCGCCACCATCAGGGACACGGACTCCGCCTGCCAGGCGCCCAAGGTCAGGGTACCGACCTTGGCCATACCGGTCATGACCATTCCGCCCACGCCCATGATCGGATCGGCCGCCGGCAACCACGTCACCGCCAACCCCAACCGGGCGGCGCCCTGCGCCGACAAAACGGTGCGCGAGGCGCCCGTATCCAGCACGGCGTGGACAACCTTGCCGTTCAACCGCACCTCGGTCACCGGCTGGCCGCGCACCATGCGGAACGTCAGTTCGGAAATCTGGTTCAGATGGCAATCCGCCGGGTCGGCCCAAGCTGACGCGCTGAAGCCCAGGAGCAAAACCGCGAGGATACCTACAAGGGTAAAGCGCATGGGGCATGGGCCAAAAAGTTGCGCCCTCTTATCGCAAAAAGGCGATCATTCCCGCAAGCCGCCCGCTTGGGTGGAGCGGCCGCCGACTCGCCGCCGCCCCCCTTCGCGACACTCCGCCGCAGCCGGGCGCTGCGACGCCTCAGGCCAGGCTGGCCCACAGGTGGGCGGTGGCCAGGCTGCGCCAGGGGGCATGGGGGCGCATCAGCGCCACCTGCTCCTCCGCCGTGGGGCGGCGATCCATGCCGTGGAAGCGCTGCAACGCCGCCGCTAGGCCGGCGTCACCCACCGGCACCCGGTCGGGCAGGCCGCAGCCCCGCATGAGGACGTAATTGGCGGTCCACGGCCCGATGCCGCGCAGGGCCAGCAAGGCGGCCTCGGCCGCCGCTTCGCCTGTCGGGTCGGCATCCAACCGCTCCAGCGCGGCCAGGTCCAGACGGCCATCCATCGCCGCCTGGGCCGCCTCGACCAGGTAGCGCGCCTTGGAGCGGGAGAAGCGCCGGGCGGTCAGCAGTGCCGGGTCCAGCCCCGCCACCGCCGCCGCGTCAGGATGGGCGATCATGCCCGAGGGGTGCCGCCACCCAGCCAGCAGGATGAGCTGGCGGCGCAAGTCGCTGGCGAAGGTCAGATTGATCTGCTGGCCGATGATGGCCCAGGCCAGCGCCTCGAACACCGTGGCGGCCAGGGGCGGGCGATAGCCCCGGCGATTGCCCACCAGGCGTGCCGTCGCGGCGTCCTGGTCCGCCCGCGCCTCCAGCCCGGCGGCGGCCTCGGCCAGCGCCGGCGTCAGGCCCAGCATACGCAGCGCCACCCGCCGGGCGCGGGCCAGGATCACGGGGTCGTCGCTGTCCATGCCCATCACCAGGGTGCCGCCGCCGGCGGGCACGGTGAGGGTCAGGAGATAGGCACGGCCGTCGAATTCCAGGGCCTTGGTCAAGGCCGGTCCGGCCAGCCGCTCCGCCGGGGCGTCACGGTCGCGATACCAGTCGCGGCCGTGATAGCGCCAGGCGGCGTCGGGGTCGAAGCCCGGCGGCAGGTCCCCCGGTGGCAGGTCCAGGGTCTGCTGGCTCAAGACTCCACCAGCAGCCCGTCGCGCAATTCCACCACCCTGTCCATGCGCGCCGCCAGGTCCAGGTTGTGGGTGGCGACCAGAGCGCCGAAGCCGTCTTTACCAGTGCCGCTGCCCCGCACCAGGCGGGTCAGCAGGGCGAACACGTCGTCAGCGGTGTGGTGGTCCAGGTTGCCCGTGGGCTCATCCGCGATCAGCAGGCTGGGCCGGTTGGCCAGAGCGCGGGCGATGGCCACGCGCTGCTGCTCACCGCCTGACAGGCGGGCCGGGCGATGGCTACCGCGCGCGGCCAGGCCCACCTGGGCCAGCAGCTCCTTGGCCCGTTCGCGCGCCACGGCCTTGGGCACGCCGGCGATCATCTGCGGCAGGATGATGTTCTCCTCCGCGCTGAACTCCGGCAGCAGGTGGTGGAACTGGTAGACGAAGCCGATGGTCTGCCGCCGCAGGGCGGTGCGGCCGGCGTCGTCCAGCGTGGCGGCGTCGCGGCCATCGATGCGGATGACGCCGCCGTCGGCATGCTCCAGCAGGCCGGCGATGTGCAGCAGGGTGGACTTGCCGGCGCCGCTCGGCCCCACCAGGGCCACGATCTCCCCCCGGCGCACCGAACAGGCGGCGCCGCGCAGTACCTCCAGCACGGCGCCCGCCTGCTGGAAGCGGCGCACGACGCCGGACAGCTCCAGCACGGTATCGCCGGTGGCGGGGATGGTGGGCTTTTCCATGACGGACACGTCACTCATAGCGCAGGGCCTCCACCGGATCGAGGCGGGCGGCCCGCCAGGAGGGGTAGACGGTGGCGGCGAAGGACAGGAACAGGGCCATGACGCCCACCTGCGTCACCTCCATCCAGTCCAGCTTGGCCGGGATTTGGGTGAAGAAATAGATCTCGGCGTTGAACAGGTCGCGGCCGATGATGGACTGGATGAATTGGCGGATGGCCTCGATGTTCTTGGTGAACAGCACGCCCAGGACCATGCCGAAGACGGTGCCGACCACGCCGATGCTGGCCCCCGTCAGGAAGAAGATGCGCAGGACCATGCCCCGGCTGGCCCCCATGGTGCGCAGGATGGCGATGTCCCGCCCCTTGTCTTTCACCAGCATGATCATGCTGCTGATGACGTTGAACGCCGCCACCAGGATGATCAGCGACAGGATCAGGAACATGACGTTGCGTTCCACATCGATGGCGCTGACGAAGGCGGCGCTGCGCTGGCGCCAGTCATAGACACGGTATTCCTGTCCGGCCGCGCGGGTGGCCGCCTCAAGATACGGGTCGATGTGCGTCGGGTCCTGCACGAACACCTCGATGGAGGTGTAGCCGTTGGCCACGCCGAAGAAGGTCTGCGCGGCGGCCAGCGGCATGAAGATCAGGCCGTTGTCCACGTCATACATGCCAACGTCGAAGATGGCGGCGATGGGATAGGTACGCGCGCGGGGGATGGACCCGAAGGCCGTCTGGTTGAAGCGCGGGCTGACCAGGCGCAGCTGGTCGCCGACATGCAGGTTCAAACGCTTGGCCATGCGGCTGCCGATGGCGATGCCGTCGCCCAGGTTGGCCTCGTCCCCCGTGGCGCCGGTGGCGGCGCCGAAGGCCTCCGCCGCGCCCTCGACCAAGTGAGTGGACACGATGGGCCGGCGGCGGAAATCCGCCGGCGTGATACCGTGGACAAAGGCGGCGCTGGCGGTACCGTCCTGGGTGATCAGGGCCTGGCCTTCCACCGTCGGCATGACGGCGGTGACGCCCGGCACGGCCAGCAGGCGCTGGGTGACGGCGTCATTCTCCGGCAGCGGGCCCAGCAGGGACTGCACCTCCAGATGGCTGTACAGGCCCAGGACGCGGCTCAGCAGTTCGGTGCGGAAGCCGTTCATCACCGACATGACGATGATGAGGGTGGCGACACCCAGCCCGATGCCCAGCAGGGAGAAGCCGGCGATGACGGAGATGAACCCCTCCTGCCGGCGCGCCCGGAGGTAGCGCATCGCGACCATGCGTTCAAAGGCGGAAAAGATCATTCGGGGGGCCGGGCCGTCGAGGTGGGAAGTGATGAGGCAATGCGCGGGATGGGATGCACGTGATTCTGGGCGGAAAAAGGCGCCCGCTCCTACCATGCGCGACAGGAGCGGGCGTCCCGTTTCTTGTCCTGGTCAGGCCTTGATCAACTCGGCCAGGGCGGCCTCGACCGGCAGCTCGCGCTTCTCGCCGGTGGCGCGGCGCTTCAACTCCACCACGCCGGCCTTCAGGCCGCGCGGCCCCACGGTCAGCTGCCAGGGCAGGCCGATCAGGTCCATGTCGGCGAACTTGGCGCCCGGCCGCTCGTTGCGGTCGTCGTACAGCGTCTCCACGCCGGCGGCGTTCAGCTTGGCGTAGAGCTCGTCACACAGGGTGGCGCAGGCGGCGTCATCGGCCTTCAGGTTGATCAGGCCGACCTGGAACGGGGCGACGGCGTCAGGCCAGATGATGCCGTTCTCGTCATGGCTGGATTCGATGATGGCGCCCATCAGGCGGGACACGCCGATGCCATAGCTGCCCATCTCCACCGCCACCGGCTCCCCATCCGGGCCGGCCACGACGGCGCCCATGGGCTTGGAATACTTGGTGCCGAAATAGAAGATGTGGCCGACCTCGATGCCGCGGGCGGAAACCAGCTGGTCCTCCGGCACCTCGCAGGTGGCGGGGTCGTGCTTCTCGTCCGTCGCCGCATAGATGCTGGTGTACTTGGCGAAGAAGTCCTTCAGGTCGCTGCCGGCCTCCGGCGGATTCTGCAACACGTCCAGGTTCAGCCAATCCTTGTGGCAGAACACGCCGCTCTCACCCGTCTCGGCCAGGATGATGAACTCATGGCTGAGGTCGCCGCCGATGGGGCCGGTGTCGGCGCGCATGGGGATGGCCTTCAGCCCCATGCGTGCGAAGGTGCGCAGATAGGCCAGGAACATCTTGCGGTAGGACAGCTTGGCGCCTTCGGCGTCCAGGTCGAAGGAGTAATTGTCCTTCATCAGGAACTCGCGGCCGCGCATGACACCGAAGCGGGGGCGGATCTCGTCCCGGAACTTCCACTGGATGTGGTACAGATTCTTAGGCAGGTCCTTATAGCTGCGCACGAACGTCTTGAAGATGTCGGTGATCATCTCCTCGTTCGTGGGGCCGTACAGCAGTTCACGGTCGTGGCGGTCGGTGATGCGCAGCATCTCCTTGCCGTAGTCGTCATAGCGGCCCGACTGGCGCCACAGCTCCGCCGACTGGATGGTGGGCATCAGCAGTTCCTGGGCGCCGGCGGCGTCCTGCTCCTCCCGCACGATCTGCGAAATCTTGCGCAGGACCTTCCAGCCCAGCGGCAACCAGGCGTAGATGCCGGCGCTGGTCTGCCGGATCATGCCGGCGCGCAGCATCAGCCGGTGCGAGGCGATCTGCGCCTCCGCCGGGGTTTCCTTCAAGGTGGGCAGGAAAAACTGGGAGGAGCGCATCGCGGGAACCCGTCGCCTTCATGAACTGGATTACGGAAAGGGAGCCGCGACTTTAGGCAATGACGTTCCCCCTGTCCATGGCCCCCTGTCCATGGCCCCCGTCCACAGCTCCCTGTTTCCATGGCGGCGGGATGGTGCCCACGCCGGAGCCCACCCTTGCGCGCACCGTCGGTTCTTACGGGTAAGTCATGCGGGGGCCTCGCGACGGAAACAGGCGAAATCACAGCATACGGACGGCAAATTTCGCTACGCCGCGACTTTTCGTGCCGATATCTCGAATACAAATTGGTATGTCAGAATCGATCACTTTTTATAATGCGTCCATTCGATTCATTTATAAGTAACAACTTGCGTATCCGCCTGGTGGATAAGGAAATTATACACGAAAGTAAGTATATATCCCAATGGCACCGTTGACCATCGCACACACCCTATGATCTTTACGCGCCCTTAATCAATTCCTGATACCACACCGATACCGCCCGACTCCCAAGGACCGACGCCATGCTGGCCAATGCCAAAATCCTAACCAAGATCAACCTGGTCATCCTGGTCATGGCGCTCGCCGCCCTTGCCATCGGCGTGGCCGGCTACATTGGCATGTCGAAGCTGGCGGTGGCGACGCACCGGCTGGACATCATGGGAAGCAACCTGCATCAGGCGGGTCAGCTGAACGCCAACGTCCTGTTCATGAACCGCGGCGAATACCGCATGGCCGCCAACCCCAAGGACGCGGACGAGGTCACCAAGAATGTGGACGGCCGGGTGGCGGAGTTCTCCCGGAACATGACCCTGCTGGACAAGGAGGTGGAGGACAAGTACCGGCCCATGCTGGCGGACATCAAAACCGCCTTCGCCGCGTACAAGAAGGAGTTCGATGCCACGGTGGCAACGACCCGTCAGCACATGGATCTGAAGAATGAACCGGCGCGCCAGGAAATCCTGGACGAGGTCGCCCAATCGCGTGTCGCGGCCACCACCCTGATCAACAAGGTCAAGGTCTTGCAGGACACCCTGGATGAGGACGGCACCGTCGTCGCGCAGCAGGCCCAGTCCATCGCCCGGGAATTGACGATGATGATCGTCATCGTCGCCGTCGCCGGCATCGTGATCGGCATCGTGGTTGGCATGCTGATCGCCCGGCGCGGCCTGGTGACGCCCATCACCCACATCGTGCGCAACCTGCAGGATCTGGCCCATGGGCGGCTGGACATCGACATCCAGGGTGCGGAGCGTGGGGATGAGGTGGGCGACATCGCCAAGACCGCCCTGGTCTTCCGCGACAACGCCCGCGAGACGGAACGCCTGCGCGCCGAACAGGAAAAGGAGCAGGCGGCCCGCGCCGCCCGTGCCGCCGCCCTGGAAGGCCTGACGCGCACCTTCGACGTTCAGGCCGGCGACGTCATCGGCGCCGTGGCCTCCGCCGCCACGCAGATGCAGGCCACCGCCAGCTCGCTGTCGGCCTCCGCCGAGCAGACCACCCGCCAGTCCGCCACCGTCGCCGCCGGCGCCGTCGAGGCATCGGCCAACGTGCAGACCGTGGCCGCCGCCGCGGAGGAACTGGCCTCCTCCATCCAGGAGATCAGCCGCCAAGTGTCACAATCGGCCACCGTGGCCGGCGACGCCGTGCGCCAGGCCACCCACACCGGCACCATCGTCGGCGGGCTGGAGCAGACCGCCCAGAAGATCGGGGAGATCGTGGGCCTGATCACCAACATCGCCAGCCAGACCAACCTGTTGGCCTTGAACGCCACCATCGAGGCGGCGCGGGCGGGCGAGGCCGGCAAGGGCTTCGCCGTCGTGGCCAGCGAGGTGAAGAGCTTGGCCAACCAGACCTCCAAGGCCACCGAGGAGATCAGCACCCAGATCGCGTCCGTCCAGAACGCGACACGGGAGGCCGTGGCCGCCATCGGCGCCATCTCCGGCACCATCGAAACCATCAACACCATCGCCACCACCATCGCCTCGGCGGTGGAGGAACAGGGTGCCGCCACGCAGGAAATCGCCCGCAACGTCCAGCAAGCCGCCGCCGGCGCGGACAGCGTCACCCAAAACATCCAGGGCGTGTCCGCCGCCGCGGATGAGACCGGCCATTCCGCCCATGACGTGCTGACCGCCGCGACCTCCATGGCGCGGGAGGCGGAGAAGATGCGCGGCCTGGTGGAGCAGTTCCTGGTGGACGCCCGGGCGGCGTAACACCCACCCGCGCGGCATTGACGGCCTGGGCCCGGGACTGCCTGTCCCGGACCCTTGCCTTATGGGGCCTCAGCCAGGCTTGATCTTTCCAAGAAGTCGCATATCTGCATCCTAACGGATTACCCTGACCGAGTTAGGTTGTCGGAGAACGCCTTCCCATGTCTTCCGCCACCGCATCATCCGTCGCCGCGAAACCGTACGTTCATTTATCAACGGCAGGATTGCCGCCCAGCGACGCCAAGGCATTCTGGGCCGACGACGTGAGCGCGCGGCGGCCAGGCCTGCTGCTGGATTTCCCCCATCAGGCATCGTTCCAGGCAACGGCCACGGCGGCGCCCCTGGGGCCGGCCCGCCTGCTGGCCTTGGATGTCGACCCTTACGTGGCCTGTCGGTCCCGGCGACACATAGCCCGCGACCTGGTCGATGACTTTTGCCTTCTGCATGTCGACAGCGGGTCCGTCGTTGTTTCCGACGCGACCGGCACGGATTTCCTGCTGAACGGCGGACAGTTCATCCTGATGGACGAAGCGGCGGGGTTTTCGCTGCGCTTCACGTCCCGCACCCAGGCGAAGGCACTGAAGATGCCACGGGCCTGGCTCAGCGCCCGCATGCCGCAGGCGGAAGATCTGGCGCTTACCGGCATCGATCCCACCACCGGCTGGGCGCGCGCCCTAACCAGCGTGCTGAAAGAGGTGGCGCCGCAAACGGTGGAGACTTTGTCCCTTCCCCCGGGCGAGGTGGCCAGCCAAATCGTGGCGCTTCTGACGCTGGCGGCGGGCCGCACCGCCCTGGACATGAAGCGTTATCAGCGTACGACCTTGAACCGGCTGCGCCGCGCCATGCGCGAGGGGCTTCATGATCCGGCACTGACCCCCTCGCGCTTCGCCGAACAGCAGGGCATCGCCAAGCGGACCCTGCATGCCCTGTTCGCCGCCGCGGGCACCAGCTTCGGCCGCGACCTGACCGCCATGCGGTTGGACTACGCCCGGTCGCTGCTGTGCGACCCGCGATTTTCCGCCAAAAGCATAACCGAGATCAGCGCCCTGGCCGGCTTCACGAATCCCAGTCATTTCAGCCGCCGCTTCCTGGAAACATTCGCGCTGTCGCCAAGCGTGTATCGGCGCCAGCACCTGGGATAACCCCCTCGAAAACCCAGGGCCGGCCCCGGCACCATCCGCTCCGTGCAGGAAATTTGGTTCCAGAGCGCAGAACCCCTATCCAGGCCGCGCCGGGAATTGTCGGTGGCGGCAAGCGTTCCATATGCTGGTCTGGCAACAGAGATCGCGTTGCATCGGGGCCTGGGTGGTGGGGGAGTGATGAGTCGCCTGACGGATTGGGAGGTGGTGGCGCGGGCCTTGGTCCATGCCCCCTATCTCAGAAGCGTCGAGCACCGGGGCCACCTCAACATCCTGGCTTCCTGGTTGCGGGAAAAGGCGGCGGGCGACGCATTGCCCGCGTGGTCACGGTTCCTGGATCGCATCTGCCCCTGTTATCACGACTTCCTGGCCATGGCCGATTTCCGGCGTGAGCCGCCGCGCTGGCATTACGTCGGGTGGAACGCCGGCGGTATCCTGGCCAATTGTTTCGATGCGGCGGTTTGCCGGCCGTTTTCCATATCCTACCTGCGCAACGCGCGGTCATGGCCGGCCTATGACGAGGTGACACTCTCGGGCCGGGTCCATGGCCTGCTGTCCCTGCCCGTCCGCCATAGCGACAGCGACGCCGCGACCACGGCCATCGGCATCTTCAGCCTGACGCCGGATACCGCGTCGGCGCCGCCATTCCTGGGTGACGTACCGCACTGACCCCTACTGGGGACGCCATTGGGCGGCGAATTCCTCGCCCTAATTTCCCACAGCGCAGAAAAAACCTATTGGCGGCGCAGCGGCGACTTAGGCTCTTTAAAATTTAAAACAAACACCATCAATTAACAAAACCGCACGAACGCACCGCCAATAAAAATAATTCGGCGGATGACAGATAATCAATATCAATTAAATGGGTGTATCCATGCTCGCAAACACCAGGATCATCGTTAAATTCTGCTTGGTGATCGCCGTGATGTCGTTTTGCGCCATCGCCATCGCCATCGCTGGTTACAGCGGCATGTCCAAATTGTCGGTGATGGCCCGGCGCCTGGACGTGATGGGCACCAACCTGCAGCAGGCAAGCGAGCTGCGCGCCAACATCCTCTTCATGAACCGCGCTGAATACCGCATGGCCGCCAGCCCGGCGGAGGCAGAGGAAGCGGCAAACCTCGCGCAAAAACGCATCGCGGCATTCAATGACACGCTGACCGCCTTGGAAGCCCAGGCGGAAGGGAGGTACCGCCCCGCCCTGCTTCAAATAAAGTCGGCGTTCAGCACGTATGAAAAGGAATATCAGTCGACCGTCACCGTCAGCCGCCGCCATGCCGGCCTGCAAAATGACAGCGCGCGCCAGGAAATCTTGGACGAAGTGCAGCGGTCGCGCGCGGCGGCGACATCCCTTACCAACCAGATCGAAACCCTGGAGGAGGCGTTGGACAAGGACGGCACCGCCGTGGCGGATGATGGCCAGGTACTGGCCCGTGACTTGTCCCGGATGGTGATCGGCGTGGCGGTGGGCGGCATCGCCATCGGCATGGCCATCGGCCTGCTGATCGCCCGACATGGCCTGGTCATCCCCATCGGGCATATCGTCCGCGATCTCCAGGACCTGACGCAGGGCCGGCTGGACATCACCATCCAGGGCACGGGGCGGGGCGATGAGGTCGGTGACATCGCCAAGACCGCCCTGGTCTTCCGCGACAACGCCCGCGAAGCCGAGCGCCTGCGCGCCGAACGGGAGAGGGAGCAGACGGCCAGGGTCGCCCGCGCCGCCGTGCTGGAGCGCCTGACCCACAGCTTCGACGCGCAGGCCGGAGAGGTTATCGGCGCCGTGGCCTCCGCCGCCGCCCAGATGCAAGCCAGCGCCAGTTCATTGTCAGCCTCCGCCGAGCAGACCACCCGGCAGGCGACGGCGGTCGCCGCCGCCGCCGTGGAGGCGACCAGCAATGTGCAGACCGCCGCGGCCGCGACGGAGGAGCTGGCATCGTCCACGCAGGAAATCAGCCGCCAGGTGGCCGATGCCGCCACCGTGGCCGGCGACGCGGTACGCCAAGCGACCCACACCGGCACCATCGTGGCGGGCCTGGAACAGAGCGCGCAGAAGATCGGCGAGATCGTGGGCCTGATCACCAACATCGCCAGCCAAACCAACCTGCTGGCGCTCAACGCCACCATCGAGGCGGCGCGGGCGGGCGAGGCGGGCAAGGGCTTCGCCGTCGTGGCCAGCGAGGTGAAAAGCCTGGCCAACCAGACCTCCAAGGCCACCGAGGAGATCAGCGCCCAGATCGCCACCGTCCAGGGCGCCACGCGGGAGGCGGTGGGCGCGATCAGCGCCATCTCCGGCACCATCGAGGCCATCAACGGCATCGCCACCACCATCGCCTCGGCCGTGGAGCAGCAGGGGGCCGCCACGCAGGAGATCGCCCGCAACGCCCAGCAGGCGGCGATGGGCGCCGACAGCGTCACCCGCAACATCCAGGGCGTTTCCGCCGCCGCGGATGAGACGGGGCACTCCGCCCATGACGTGCTGATGGCCGCCACCTCCATGGCGCGGGAGGCGGAAAAGATGCGCGGCCTGGTGGAGACGTTCCTGGCGGACACCAGGGCGGCTTGAGACGGGCCCTCCCCGACCAATCCGGGCCCGGACGCGACGGTCCGGGCCCGGGTACCGGGTCAGCCCCGCTGGACGCGGGCGATGTAGTCCCCCACCATGGTTTGCAGCACATCCAGCGGCACAGCGCCGGAGTTCAGGCCCACCTGGTGGAAGTCCTTGATGTCGAACTTGTCGCCCAGCGCCGTCCGCGCCTGGTCGCGCAGCCGGTTCCACAGCGTGTGCCCGATCTTGTAGCTGCACGCCTGGCCGGGCCAGGCGCAATAGCGGTCAGTCTCGCGCGTCATGGCGCTTTCGGTGTCGCCGGTCAGGTCCACCATGTATTTGACGGCCTGTTCCCGGCTCCAGCGCTTGTGGTGCATGCCGGTGTCGATGACGCAGCGGCCGGCCCGGAACAGCAGGAACTTCAGGAAGCCGATGCGGCCCAGCGGGTCGGCGTCGTACATGCCCAGTTCGTCGGCCAACTGCTCGGCATACAGCGCCCAGCCCTCGCCATAGCCCGAGAAGAACATGTTGGCGCGATAGAGCGGGATGCCCTTGGTTTCCTGCGCGATGCAGCCCTGCAGGTGATGGCCGGGAATGCCCTCATGATAGACCGTGGTGGGCAGCGACCATTTGGGCCATTCGGCCGTGTCGTGCAGGTTGAAATAGATGGTGCCCACCCGCTCCCCCTCCAGCGGCGGGGATTCGTAATAGGCCAGCGGCGCGCCGGTCTCAACGGCCGGCGGCACGCGCTGCACGCGGGCCTTGGCCTTGGGAATGTCGCGGAACATGCGCGGCAGGCGCGCGGCCATCTCGTCCAGCTTCACCTGCAGGTCGGCGATCAGCTGGGCCTTGCCGGCGTCGGTGTTGGGATAGGTGCTGTCGGGGCGGGCGCGCAGCGCCTTGATGCGCTCCGCCACCGTGCCCTGGGTCAGGCCCTGGGCCGCCAGCAGGGTTTCCAGCCGCGCGCCGATCTCCTTGGCCTGGTCCAGGCCGATCTGGTGCACCTCATCCGGGGACAGGGTGGTGGTGGTGCTGGACTTCAGTCCCTGCGCGTACCAGGCCTCGCCATCCTTGATGTGCCAGACGCCGGCGTCGTGCGTGGCCGTCTTGCGGGCGGCCGCCACCGCCGCGATCTGCCGGTCCAGCGCCGGCCCGACCTTGTCGGTGTAGATCTTGGCGGCCTGGGCGCCATAGGCGTCGCCCAGCCCCTTCTCCTTCGCCCGCCGGGCCAGGGACGACACCAGGCCGGACTGGGCCGCATCCACCCGCAGCGCCCGCAGCTGCGTCAGCGTGGTGTCCAGCATGAAATCGGCGGCCAGGATGCCATGGGCGGCGTCCTGCTGGAACTGCGCCGTCTCGGTATCCAGCGTGCCGGCGAAGGCCTCCAGCCGGGCCAGGTAGGCGTCGGCGTCGGCCTTCACCTCGATCGGGTGGTGCACGTCCAGAAAGTTGGGGATGGCCTGGTAGGAGCCTTGCAACTGGCACAGCTCATAGGGTGACCCGCCGGAGCCGAAGGGGAATTTCCGGTTGCTCTCCACCGCGTCGGCCAGGACGTAGTCCACGCTGTCGTAGTTCACGGCATCGATGCCGGTCAGCGCCTTGCGGTCCAGGGCGCGCAGGCGGCGCAGCTGGCTTTCGGTGGCGGCGGCATCGGCCTTGCGACCCGCGGGGCTGCGGTCGTCCAGCTTGGCACGCAGGCCGGCCAGCTTGCCGGTGTCCATGCCGGCCATCGTGGCGCCTTCGGGGCTGCGCCGCAGATCTTCCTGGAAGAACGTGTCCAGCAGGTGGTTCAGGTCGGCGGCAGGCTTGGAAGCTTCGGCCGCAAGGCCGGGACGAACCGTGGCCAGGGCGACAGAGGCGGCGCTGGCGGCCAG
This sequence comes from Nitrospirillum goiasense, assembly GCF_034427435.1. Classification (NCBI taxonomy): domain Bacteria; kingdom Pseudomonadati; phylum Pseudomonadota; class Alphaproteobacteria; order Rhodospirillales; family Azospirillaceae; genus Nitrospirillum; species Nitrospirillum goiasense. Next base: position 661,051 of record NZ_JAXQNP010000003.1, read on the forward strand.
GAAGGCGCGACGATTGAACATGGGGTCCCCATTCTTGCTGTGGGGCGCCAGACTATCGTCCCGGGCAAGAGGGCAAAAGAACAGGCCTGTAACGGAATGGTTACAGCCCGAAAGGGGTGGATGGACATCCGTCAGAAATACACGTTTTGCGTTTATCCCTTTTAAGATTCGGTCTATTTTCTAACCGGCGATTGGTGGAATCGTGCCCAATTCGGGCAATATAGAAACAAAAATAAACCGTAAGCACGAGGTTCGACCGATCACCGGGACCGCGGGGTGCCTGCGCCACCATCCTTTCCAGCGCCCATGCCAGACGAGCTGACCCAACCTGGAGAGGCACCCCCTCATCATCCTCGGAGGGATCCATGACCACAGACGCTTTGAAACAAGCGGCGCTACAGCCGGGACCGACAAATCCGTTCGCTGTCAGCTACCTGCAGCTGTGCCAACTGTCCTATCAACCGCCCGCCAGCATTCCTACCCTGGTGGCGCAACTGCCCAACCTCAACGCCGGCGGCAGTTGGGCGTGTGGCTGGGGGCCGGCGCAGACCAACGACCAGGCCAACCTGGCCTTTGTCGCCACTTATTTCTATGGACCGGGGCTGCCTGTGTTCACCGCCGTGGTGATCCGCGGCACGGACGTCAACATCGACAACGGCTTGGGCATCCTCGACCAGATATGGGAGGATTTGGACGTCACCAATCAGGTGCCCCTGCCCTGGTCGGCGCCCAGCGGGGTGCTGGTGGCCCAGGGCACACTGGACGGACTGGCAAACATCCAGGGCCTGCGGTCAGGCGGGAAAAGTTTGCTGGAGTACGTGGCCGGCTATGTCGGCGATCCAAAAAACAACACGCCGGTGCTGGTCGTCACCGGTCACAGCCTGGGCGCCTGCCTGTCCACCGTGGTGGCGCCCTGGTTGAAGGGGGCGTTGGCGCAACAAGGGCTGACCGGCCCTATCGTGCCCGCCACCTTCGCCGGCCCCACCGCCGGGAACGCCGCCTTCGCCCAGTACTTCTCCGACACGTTCCCGTACTTCCTGCGGTATTTCAACACGCTGGATATCGCGCCCAAGGCGTGGGGCGACCTGTGGGGCGTCGAAACCGTGTACGATGCCTATGGCCTGCAGACCCCCGACCTGGTGGAAGTCGCGCTGATCGGGTTCGAGGCCGCGATGCTGTATTATGAGGTCGGCTACGCGCAGCCGCCCACCAACAACGCCTCCCTCACCGGCACCTTCCAGGGCGGTGATACGTGGTATGAGGAGGCCGCGTTGCAGCACCACACCGCGACCTACATGACGCTGCTGGGCGGCCAGTCCGTCATCGTCGCGCCGCCGCGCCCCGCCCTTAGACCCAAGGAGGGCCGGGCCAAGCTGCGGGCTCAACTGGGGTCCGCCCGTAGGCTGGTGGAAGGCGGCCGCCCCTTCGCCCGTGGCGCCGCCTGACGGGCATACGCGAAAAGCATGACCATGGGGCAAGATGCGATCAGCGATGGTCGCATCTTGCCCTTCATGTGATCTCAGCGGTTCCCGTTCCACCCTACACGGAATAGGCCTTCCCCCATTCCGCCATCAGTTCATTTTTGCGGGCCTTCAATCGCTCGCCCATTTCGTTCAGGTCCTCCTCCCCCCGTTTGGCCTGGGCGAAAAGGCCGCCGGGTTGTTCCTCTTCCTTGACGTGGTGCTTGATGTATTCGCCTAGCACCTTGACCTTGGCGTCGTAGAAATCATCGCCGGTGCTCATCGCCTCGATCTCGGCGATGAGCTTCTTGGCGCCGTCATGCTCGACATAGGCTTCGTCCAGCATATCGTCCTCCACCTCACCCCGCTCCTCGGGGTAGAAGATCTCCTCCTCAATGGCGGTATGGACCTTCAGCGCCAGCGCGATCTTATTGAACAGCGCCAGCTTTTCTTCGTCGCTTTCCAGCTGTTCATATTCATCGAACCAGCCCTCCACCTCCCGATGGTCCTGCTTCAGCAGGCTTACGGCCAGCGGGTCGCGCGTGGCGGTGCGCCGGGTGCGGCGCGGCTTGGCGTGGGATTTGGACTTGGTGGCGGTCTTGCGGGCGGTGGCCGTCATGAGGGCGGTTCCTTGGCGGATGGTTGCATGGGCGTGGTGGATGCCCACAAAACCGCGACGACACCGCGCCGGTTCCGCTTCGTCACCGTCCCGCCAGGCCCTGTTCCCGGCAAAGGGCCGCCAACTCATCCTCGGCCGGGTCGGTCAGCGGCTGGCCGTTGAACAGCACCTGGTCACCCTCCACCGTCAGCAGCCCCACATAGGCGTCCGCCCGGGACCGGACGGTGCCGGCAGGGCGCGGCAGCGCGCGCGCCAGGCGGGCGGTCAGCGGAATCTCGATGCGCTGGGGCGGCTGCGGGCGAGGGCCGCCGTCCAGGTCGGCCGGAACCACCGGGTTTCCGTCCACATCCACGCCGGGCTGGTAGGCGACGTCGGGGGCGGGCTGGTGCCGAACCGCCCACTGGCAGGCGGCGGGGTCCACGGCGATGGTCGGGCCGGGCGGCGCAACGCCGGGGCCCGCCCCAGGGCCCGCCCCAGGGCCCGCCTTAGATGCCGAGCCCTGGGCCCAGGCGGCGTCGGTCGCCGCCAGCGCCAACAGGCCAGCCATCACAACAGCCATCCGCATCGGCATTGTCCTTGCTTGGCAGGGGCCTCCACGCCGACCATGGGGGTCTCGGCGCGCTTTCCCAAGAATAACCCCGGGGGCTTCCTTTGCTTGATCGTTTTTTCGGGCTGACGCCGCACGGCACCACCGTCCGGACCGAGATCCTGGCCGGTGTCACCACCTTCCTGACCATGGCCTACATCATCTTCGTGAACCCCCAGGTGCTGGGCAAGGCCGGCATGGACCCCGGGGCCGTGTTCGTGGCCACCTGCCTGGCCTCCGCCCTGGGCTGCTTCATCATGGGGCTGTACGCCAACTATCCCATCGCCCTGGCCCCGGGCATGGGCCTCAACGCCTACTTCGCCTATTCGGTGGTGGGGGGCATGGGCTATCCCTGGCCGGTGGCGTTGGGCGCCGTGTTCCTGTCGGGCGTGGGCTTCACCGTCCTGAGCCTGCTGCCGGTGCGCGAGGCCATCGTCAACGCCATCCCCACGGGGCTGAAGCATGCCATTTCCGCCGGCATCGGCCTGTTCCTGGGCCTGATCGCCCTGCAGAATGCCGGCATCGTGGCCGCCCATCCCGCCACCATGGTGACGCTGGGGGCGCTGGGCAAGCCGCAGGCCCTGCTGGCCTGCGCCGGGTTCCTGGCGCTGGTGGTGCTGGTGGCGCGCGGCGTCACCGGCGCGGTGGTCATCGCCATCGTCGGCACGGCCCTGGCCGGCATGGCCCTGGGCGTCACGCCCATGATCGCCAGCCCCGTCTCCCTGCCGCCCAACCCCGCCCCCACCCTGTTGCAGATGGACGTGGCCGGCGCCTTCAAGATGGGGCTGACCGCCATCATCTTCGCCTTCCTGTTCGTCGACCTGTTCGACACCGCCGGCACGCTGGTGGGCGTTTCCCACCGCGCGGGGCTGCTGGACGGCCAAGGCCGCCTGCCCCGGCTGAAGCGGGCCCTGCTGGCCGACAGCCTGGCCACCACCGCCGGCGCGGCCCTGGGCACGTCCACCGTCACCGCCTATATCGAGAGCGCCGCCGGCACCTTCGCCGGCGGGCGCACCGGCCTGACCGCCGTGGTGGTCGGACTGCTGTTCCTGGCGGCCCTGTTCCTGTCGCCCCTGGCGGCCGCCATCCCCGGCTACGCCACGGCCCCGGCCTTGTTCTATGTCGCTTGCCTGATGGTGCGCGGCCTGGCGGAGATCGCATGGGACGATGTCACCGACTCGGTTCCGGCGGTGATCACGGCACTGGCCATGCCCTTCACCTTCTCCATCGCCGACGGCATCGCCTTTGGCCTGATCGCCCATTGCGCCATCAAGCTGCTGACCGGAAAGGGCCGCGAGCTGGGGATCGCGCTGCCCATTCTGGCAGCACTCTTTGTGCTGCGCTTCGCCCTGGCTTAAATGCCAGGGCCTTGATCAACCAAGGTAATTCCTGGTCTTTCGTTGAGTAAAATTTATGATCGGGCGTCGTTTTTGACCTGAAAGGCCGCCTTTGAGGCATCGTGCCTTGAAAATGATCAAAAAACAGATGACGGAATGGTTTCGTCTCCCTATACTCCGCCCTCGTAAACACAAGGGCATAAAAAAGACCGCGCTCGCTGAAGCGCGGCGCGGCCTTGAGTTTAGGGAGGAATCGCCACCAAGCGACTCAATGTTAGAGGGGGATGTACCCTCCAACGCTTGGATAATGCTACGCCGAGTTTTCGAAAGGCAAGCCTTAACAGAAGGCTGGCCTTTCTTTTTGTGCTTTTTCTGTGCTTTTGCACAACTTATATTCAATTGATCGCCGTGTGGGCAGTAAACTGCCCTTTTATTGGGCTTTCCTGCCAGGACAGGCCGGCGGAGCCTCTCCGCACCGCAATAGAATCACCCCCGAATCACGCCAGTTTGATGCTGCGGCGCAGAACAACCGACTCCCGCCTAGGCGAAACGGCCGAGGCTTTCCTGATCCCGCCCTCCGCCAACGAGGGGGCACGGGGCTCGGCGATACCTCTTCCGAGCGCTGTCGATGATCAAATTTGCGGCAGAAATGGCCTGAGGCCACCCTTAGCCCGGATAATAGGCAGCGGCCAATGCCGCGGGCAGCAAGGCTAGCGTCAGCACCGCCGCCACCGTGGGCGCCAAGCCCTGCAGGCGGGCGGACCGCCCCTCGCCTGCGGCCGGGGGGCGCGGCAGGGCCAAGATGAACAGCGGAAACAGGGGCAGGAAATAGCGCCCCTGCGGGCCATCGACCGTGGGCGAGCCGACGTTGGTCCAGGTCAGGTACTGGGCCAGGAAGATACCTTCCACCGCCACGCCGGCGGCCAGGGCCAGCAGCAGCACCTCCGTCCAGCGCACCCGCCCCCAGGCGGCGCATAGTGCCGGCCGCCCCCCTGTGTCCAGCCGCATGTCCACCCAGGCCGCGATGGCCAAGGCCAGGGTCCAGGCCGCGTACACCGCCTTGGGCAGACGCAGATCCAGCCAGCCCAGCATGGCGATGCTCTCAAAGAACAGGCCGGTGAAATGACGGGGAATGCGCAGGGTGTGCCAGACCAGGGTCACCGCGCGCCACGGGGCCGCCAGCAGGACCTGGATCTGGGCCGCCGCGTCGGTTCCATGGAAAACGGCCGGGCGCGGGCCGGGCCAGATCAGCCCGGCCTCGTAAGCGGGCCGGGGAATGGCCGTGGCCAAGCCCCGCTGCACCAACAGCACCCACGCCACCATGGGCAGCAGCGCCAAGCCCGCCAAGGCCAAGCGCCGCAGCAAGGGACCGCGCGCCGGCGGCGTCACCAGCGCCCGCCCCAGCACTCGCCACGACACCGGCAGGGGCAGCAGCAACAGCGCCACCAGCGGCAGGTAGGGTGGCTTCACCGCGATGACCATGGCCAGCAGCAAAGCGGCCAAGCGGTAGGGCGTGGTCGCCGCCGGATCGGGCGCCCCTTCCCCCGCGTCACCAGGGCGGCGGCCAGGGCAACGGAGGCGATGATCAGGCAATCCTGGTTGAACGAAGCGGCCAGCGACAGGGTCATGGGCACCGCCAACATGCAGAACAACAAACCCCGCCCTCGGCGGGCGATCCCCAAGGCGGTCCCCGCCAGCGCCAGGAAAGCCACCACGTTGGCCAGCCGCCCGGCGAGGATGGCGTTGAACGGCCCGGCCCCCAGGACACGGGCGGCCTGCATGCCCGCCGCCGCCGGCAGGTAGAACACCGGCATATACGTGGCGATGGTGTTGAGGCCGATAAAGACGCGCGGCCCCTGCCACCCCAGTGCGCGGGCCCAGGCCAGCCGGGCCGGGTCTATCACCTGGGTGTGGGGGGACACCATGGTGGCGACCTGCATGCTCGCAGGGTCCGCCATGACCCCGGCGACGATGGCGGTGGTGCCATCGGGCTGCGGTTGCGGTCCCCGGTGGCCGACAACCTGGCCCGAGGCCAGGCTGTCCGCGCGGGCGATGTGCCCGGGCTCATCGGCGACCTGCCCGGGGGGCACCCGGAAGGCAAACACCAGGCAGGTGGGCAACGCCACCGCCAGGAACAGCAGCACCGGCGACAGGCGGGACGTGATCTTAGGCACCGGGATGATCCTGTTCGGCGGGCATACCGCCCAGAAGGCCAGCGCGACGCAGCAGCCGGCCCAGACGCACCGTGGCGAGGATGGTCGCGCCGCCACCGACGGCCAGCAGGGCCAGGCGCCACGGCGCGGCCCCTGTCCCCCAATCGCGCACCATCGTGTCCGCGACCTGGCCGGCCACGACATAGCCCAGCAACGCCGGCAGCGAGGCCAAGGTGCCCACCAGATAGGCCCCCACGGTGATGGAAGACAGGCCCAGCGCGTAGCTGGTGACGGCGAAGGGCATGACCGGCGACAGCCGCAGCAGGCAGACCAGGCGCCAGCCGTCGCCCGCGACCAAGCCGTCCAGGGCCGCCAGCCGGGGCCGTCCCGGCATCAGGCGGGCCACCCAGGGGCGGAACAGGGAGCGGCTGAGCATGAAGGTCAGCAAGGCCCCCGCCATCAGGCTGAGCGCCGCCAAGGGGAAGCCCAGCGCCACGCCGTAAGCGGCACCGGCGGCCAAGCCGATCAGCGCCGCCGGCAGAACGCCGCTGGCCGCCACGAGAACCTGGAGCAGCAGCAGGCCCAGCCAGCCGGCGATGCCAGCCGGGCGCATCACGCCGGAAAGGGCCGCCAGCGGGGGCAGCAGGTCCGCCCGGGTGGCCAGCAAGCCCCCCGCCACGGCCAGCAGCGGCAGGCCCGCGGCCGCCAGCGTCAGGCCACGGCGGGCCGGCAGGCCCATCACCCGCACCGGGGTTCCCCCGCCGGCAGGCGGCCGTCGTCCGCCTTGGCGAACAGGGGGCTGGCCACGACGGCCATGCGGTGCAGGCGATAGGCCAACGCCGTGCGCAGGACGCCCAAGCCATAGACGATGCTGCGCCGCAAGTTGATGCTGGACGCCTCGGGGAAGTATTTGGTGGGGCAGGAAATCTCCCCGATCTTCAGGCCTTGGGCGATGGCCTGCACCAGCATCTGGTTGTCGAAGACGAAATCGTCGGAACAGCGCAGCAGCGGCAGGCGGACCAGCGCCTCCCGGCTCCAGGCGCGATAGCCGGTGTGGTATTCCGACAGCTTCTGGCCCACCAGCCAGTTTTCCGCCCAGGTCAGGGCGCGGTTGGCCACGTATTTGTAAAGGGGCATGCCGCCCGCCAGGGCGCCCTTCCCCAGGATGCGGGAGGCCAGCACCACGTCATATTCCGTCGACGCGACCATGGACGCCATGGCCGTCACCAGCTTGGGCGTATACTGGTAATCGGGGTGCAGCATGATGACGATGTCCGCCCCCCGCGCCAGCGCCGCCTGGTAACAGGTCTTCTGGTTGCCGCCATAGCCGCGGTTGCGGTCATGCCGCAGGGTATGGATGCCCAGTTCCCGCGCAAGCCGCACGGTGGCATCGGAACTGGCGTCGTCGGTCAGGATGATGTCGTCGACGATATCCTTGGGGATTTCATCGAACGTTTGCCGCAGGGTCCGCTCCGCATTGTAGGCGGGCAAGACGACGGCGACCTTCTTGTGATGCAGCATCGGCTGGCCGGTATAGGGGTGGCGAATCGAACGGCGTCAGCGTCCGGCTTCTGGGTCATGCGGTGACACCCAACCTGGCACCGCCCTGGTTATACGCAGGGCCGCGGCGAAACTAGCGAGGACAGGACGCCGCAGGGTGGACCGTCCATCCATTTCCGAATAAAATCTGCGGCTAGAGATCGATTTCAGATTGAAATCTCCATGACCGTCGCCATCGCCGCTCCTTTCCGCCCCCTGGATTTGGACGCCGTCCATGCCTTCGTGCTGGTGGCCACGTTGCGCAGTTTCACCCGCGCCGCGGAAGCCATGGGCACCACGCAGTCCGCCATCAGCCTGAAACTGAAGCGGCTGGAGGACAGGCTGGGCCACCGCCTGCTGGAGCGCACGCCCCGCCAGGTTCGCCTGTCATCCCAGGGCGCCGCCTTCCTGGACCCGGCGCGGCGGCTGCTGGCGGCGCATGACCAGGCGCTGGCCGGCCTGGAACAGGCGCCGCACCGCCTGGTCATCGGCATCAGCGACCATGTCGCCGGCCGTGACCTGCCGGAGTTGCTGGCCCGCCTGCAAGGCCGCGACCCCACCCTGGTGATGGAGGTGCGCATCGCCGCGTCCCGCCACCTGGGCGGCCTGTTGGAACAAGGGGAATTGGACGCCGCCATCCTGCGGTTGGAACCGCCCCTGGACGGCCGGCAATCGGAACCGCCCGCCGAGGCGGGGGAGTTGCTGTTCACCGACCCGCTGTGCTGGTTCGCGGCACCGGGGTGGGAACCACCCGTGGCGGGCCCCCTGCCCATCGCCACCCTGTCGGCGCCCTGCGGTGTGCGAGGCCACGCCCTGCGGGCATTGGACGCCGCCGGCATCCCCTGGGCCGAAGTGTTCGTGGGCGGTGGCGTGGCCGCCGTGGGGGCTGCCGTGCTGGCCGGCTTGGGCGTGGCCGCCCTGGCCCCCCGCGCGGCCCCCCTGGGCGCCATCGACGTGGGGGAGCGCTATGGATTGCCGGCCCTGCCCAGCGCGCCCGTGGTGCTGCGCGCCGCCGTCAGCGACCGGCGCAGCCGGGCGGCGCTGGCCACGCTGGTGGCCGCGTTCCGCGCGGCGGGCTGATCAGTAGACGAACCCGGCCGCCACGGCCTGGCGCCAGGGCTGTCCCAGCCGGGCCAGTTCCTGGTCCACCGGGCAATCGGGCGCGTGGGCCAGGGGCAGATAGCCGATGCTCATGAGGAACTCGCCCACGATCTCCCCGCCGGTGAAGCGGAAGGTGCGGCGGAACAGCTTGACCCACTCCGCCTTGGTCAGGGGATGATGGGCCGCCAGCCAGTTGGCGAAGCCGCCATGGCTGGCGCGGAGCCCCTGGATGACACGGGCGTTGTGGATGGCGGCCTCGATCTTCAGGCGATTGCGCACGATGCCGGCGTCCTGCATCAGGCGCTCGACATCCTCTGGTGTCATGGCGGCCACGGCATCCACGGTGAAGCCGTGAAAGGCGGCGTTGAAGGCCGCGCGCTTGCGCAAGACCACCAGCCAGGACAGACCCGCCTGGTTCACCTCCAGCATCAGCCGCTCGAACAGCACGGCCTCGTCCGTGGTCGGGTGGCCATGTTCCCGGTCATGATAGGGGCCATGGAAAGGGTGGCCCGGCGCGATGGCGCAATATCCCGACATGCGGCGTCAATCCTGCTGGCCATGGGTAAGCTGGCCGTGGGTGAAGGGGAAGGCGGCGACGAACGCTATAACCGGCGATCGCGGAGTTTGCCTGCGAGCGGCGTCACGCTTCAAGGCGATTTCACCCTGTCACGATCTGCTTTAGAAGGGGACCCGGCGGGAGGGGGCCCCGAAAGGCCGCCCCGAATCCCCCGCCCATCCCCCGGAAATCGAGTGCCGCCTTTCCATGACCCCGACCCTGTCCCCCGCCGCCCGCCGCCGACTGCTCCGCAACGTCCTGGCCTTTTTCGTCACCCTGATCGTCGTCAGCGTGGCCGCCGGCCTGATCGGTGGCACCATGGCCGTCGTGTTGGTGCTGCGCCTGGTTTTCGGGGTGGGGGCCACCTGCTCCGGCGTCTGGATGTTCTTCCTGCTGGCCCGTCAGATGATCCGCAACGGCCGTCCGCCCCACCCCTTCTTCTACGGTGGCTATGCCATCATCCTGGGCTGCTTGGGTGGAGTGACGGTCATGGGCATCCTGATGCTGATCCAGGGTGTGCAGCAACTGGCGTCGCTGAGTTCGTGACAAAATCGCTAATAATCGCAGTCATACGCCGTACGGCTTAGCACTCAGCCTTGAGTGGATATGATCATCGGTGGAAGACCGGCCAAAATCAGGCACAATCTTCGCCACTATTCCGCCATCTATCCTTGCACTGATTATCGGCGAAGGCCAAACGCATGGCGATTACCGGACGAATGCATGACGGGATCTGTCGTCATCCTTCGTAGCACGGGTGGCGCCAATGACAGTTGGCCCACCAACCACGAGGTGACCCGATGAATGCCATCATGAAGTCCGCCCGCGCCACCGTTGGCGCCGCCGCGTTGGCCGTGGCCATGGCCGGCGGCCTGACCATCGCCAGCCCCACCCCCGCCGCCGCCCAGGTCGGCATCGACCTGTGGGTGCGCGAGGCACCGCCGCCGCCGCGCCGGGAGGTGATTCCCCCGCCGCCGGAGCCGGGCCATGTCTGGGTGGGCGGCCATTGGGCCTGGCATGACCATTGGGATTGGGTGGAGGGGCATTACGCCGCCCCGCCGCATCCCCGCGCGCACTGGGTGCCCGGCCACTGGCGCACCGGCCCCGACGGCCGCCACCTGTGGGTCGAGGGTCACTGGCGCTGAGCCGGTCGCCCGTCGCCTTAGCGCCAAAGGCCGGCATCGGGACTTCCCGGTGCCGGCCTCAGCGCCGGCGGAACGCGACCGCCCCCTGCACCCGATACCCCATGGAGGGACTGAAGCGCTGGGTGGCGCGCTTGGTCGCGTCCTCCGCCGTGTCGGCCCCCACCAGGTAGACGCGGCCCGACACCCAGTCATCGACATACTCCGACGGCGCCATGCGGGCCGTGGCGGTCTCGCCGAAGTCGGGATTGGCGATGGTCAGCTCCCAGAAGCGCTGGGCTGAAAGCGTCTGGCGATCCAGCAGGATCAGGGGCTGCAACCGCCGTTCGCGCAGGGCCTTGCGCTCCTTGTCCAGCGTTTCCAGTTCCTCGCGCAGTTCCTGCAGCGTGGCATCCACCGTGTCGATGGTGGTGGTGATCTGCTCCAGCTCGCCCGAGGTGCCATCGATTTCCTGGCGGAACTGGGCCACCAAGGCCTCGCGCTTTTCAAGCTGTCGGCTCAGCTCCAGCCGGCGGACCGTCAGTTCGCGCCATTGGCGGAACAGCAGGGCCCCCAGCAGGCCGATCATCAGCAGCATCAGCCATCCCAGTTCCATCACGACCCCCGACGGAAACCGGCGGGCCGCAGGGGGCCCTTTTCCGGAAAGTGCATGTCCAACTGGCGGCGGGCGGCGGCCTCCGACTCGGCCCAGATGCTGGAGCGATGGTCGATGCCCCGCAACGGCCCCGGCAGCTCGCGGCCGGGGTCGACGGACGGCGACGGCAGAAGGTTGCAGGCGTACTCCTCCTTGTCCTTGGAGGGCTCGCCGATCTGGTGCAGGACGTAAAAGTCGCGGACGCGCATCTCGTTGTTGTCGATGCGCAGCTGGGATATGGCGGTGCGCATCTTGGCCGCCTCCCCCCGCTTGACCCCCAGCGCCATGCGCTGCTGTTCCAGGAAGGACAGCACCTGGGTCTTTTCGTTGGAAACGGCGCGCATCTTGTCGGTGGAGGAGCCCAAGGCCTTGCGCAGCCGCAGTTCCACGGTCTGCCGCCACAGCCACAACATGATGGCCGCAAGCAAGAGCAGGGCGGAAAAGCCCATCAGGATTTGGATCAGCATTCCCCGAACGACCGTACCGGCTCAACCAACAGCCGATCCGCCAAACCCAGGCGCGATCGCGTCAAAGCGGCGCGTTGCCTGGCGGATCGAACAGCCGGTCATAGTTGATGAGGCCAAAATGAAAAACAGCCCAGACGAGCCCGAGAATTACCGCTGAAATGAGGCTCGTCCATATGAATTTGCGCCGCAGGTCGGGAAATACCGGCGCACCGGGATCGTTTCCTTTCAAGGGGCTGTCGTCGCGGCGGACGCCGAACGGCAGAACGGCGAACAGGACCACCCACCACAAGGTGAAATAGATGGCGGCCAGCGTGACCAGACTCATGACACTCCCTCCCCCACGGCCCCGGGTCGGCGCCGCGAGGTGGGCCGCCGGGCCGCTCTGGCGGCGCCTTTAGGGGGCCCCGCTTCCCTGTCCTGTTCCGCGCCCGTGCGGCGTCCGGTCACACCCGGACCAGATGCACTTCGGTCACCGGCTTGCGGCCCTGCGCCGCATGGAAGGTGCGCCGCACGGCCAGGCGGGCGGCCTCGATCACCGCGACGTCGTCGCGCCGCTCCGCCGGGCCCAGCTTTTCCACCGCCTGCGCGATGCCCTTCACCAACCCATCGATGAAGGCGCCGTCGTCCTCCTCGTCCAGCAGACCGATGACGCTGAGCCTGGGATCGGCGATCAGGTCCGTATCTTCCATGACCAGGGTGACCACGGCGGCGCCGTTGAAGACCATGCGGTTGCGCGTGCGCAGCAAGGTGCCGCCCAGGGGCACCAGGCGGCGCCCGTCCAGGCACAGCTTGCCCGACGGCACGGTGCCGATGATCTCCGGCTCGCCGGGGCCGATGCGGATGACCACGCCGTTCTCCGGCACCAGGGCGCGCGGCACCTGGCATTCCAGCGCCAGGTCGGCATGCGCCTTCAGGTGGCGCTGTTCGCCATGCACCGGCACCGACAGGAAGGGGCGGACCCACTGGTACATCTGCGCCAGCTCATCCCGCGCCGGATGGCCGGAGACGTGGACATCGGCATCGCTGGCCGTCACCACCTCGATGCCCCGGCGGATCAGGCCGTTCTGCACCTTGGCGATGGCCTTCTCGTTGCCCGGGATTTCGCGGGAGGAGAAGATCACGACATCGCCCGGTTCAAGGTCGATCTCGGGATGGTCGCCTTCGGCGATGCGGGCCAGGGCGGCCCGCGGCTCCCCCTGGCTGCCGGTGCAGATCAGCACCTGGGCCTCGCGGGGGAGATACCCCACGTCATGCTCGGTGACGAAGGGCGGCAGGTCCTTGAGATACCCCGTGGCCCGCGCGGCCTCGTTGATGCGGCGCAGGCTGCGGCCCACCAGGGCCACCTGGCGGTCATGCGCGGCCGCCGCCTTGGCGATGGAATGCAGGCGGGCGACGTTGGTGGCGAAGCAGGCCACAGCCACACGCCGGCCGGGATAGCGGCCGATCAGCTCCTCCAGCCCCACGGCGACGGTGCCCTCCGAGCCCGAGGTGCCCGGCACGGTGGCGTTGGTGCTGTCGCAGACCAGGGCGGTCACGCCCTGGTGGCCCAGGGCGATCAGCGCCGCCTCGTCCACCGGGGCGCCCACGCGGGGATCGGGGTCCAGCTTCCAGTCGCCGGTGTGCAGCACCGTGCCGCCGGGGGTGCGGATGACCAGGGCGTTCGGCTCGGGAATGGAATGGGTGAGGCTGATCAGTTCGATATCGAAGGGGCCGACGTGGAAGCGGCCGGACAGCGGCACCTCGACGATCTGCACCAGGCCGCTGAAGTCTGTCTCACGCAGCTTGGCGCGCAGCACCGCGGCGGTGAACGGGGTGGCATAAACGGGGCAGCGCAACTCCGTCCACAGGTACTGCACGGCGCCCAGATGATCCTCATGGGCATGCGTCAGCACCAGGCCCGCCAAATCCTCCCGCCGCTCGGCGATGAACTCGGGGTCGGGCATGACCACGTCCACGCCAGGCGCGGCGTCATCGCCGAAGCTGACGCCCAAGTCCACCATCAGCCACTTGCCGGCGTGGTGGTACAGGTTGAGGTTCATACCAATTTCGCCGGACCCACCCAACGGCAGGAAATACAGGGCATCGGGGGACAGCAAATCGTCGATCATGGACACCTGGGAAAGAACTGGGACAAGGGGACGGATGGCGGTGGCAACGTGGGGGATCAGGCCCCTGATTTGGCGTTGCGACGGTAAATGAGCAAGAGGCCGCGTAGGGTCAGGTCGCTGTCGATGTGATCGACCATGCCCGTCTCCTCCGCGAAGACCCGGACCATGCCGCCCGTGCCAATGACCGTGACCGGCGGCGTCCCGGTGGGTGACAGTTCCGCCTTGATACGGCGCAGCAGGCCCTCGATCATCGCTGTATAGCCCCAGTACATGCCGGACTGCATGGCCCCCACCGTGCCGCGGCCGATGACGCTATCGGGCTTGGCGATATCCACCTTGGGCAACTGGGCCGCCACGCGGTGCAGGGCGTCCAGCGACAGGGTGGGGCCGGGGGCGATGATGCCGCCGGCGAAGGCGCCATCGGCGTCCACGACGTCGAAGGTGGTGCCCGTGCCGATATCCAGGACGACCAAGGGGGACGGATATCGTTCCGTCGCCGCAACGGCATTGACCAGGCGATCCGCCCCCGCCTCCCGCGGGTTGTCGATACGGATTTCGATGCCCAGGTCGACCGCCGGATCGCCGATGCGCATCGGAACGCAGCCGAAATGATCCTTGCACAGCCGGATCAGATCCGGCGTCGCCGCCGGCACCACCGACGACAGGATGGCGGCATTGACGTCCTGGGCGGTCAGCCCTTTCAGCGCCATGGCGGAGGTCAGCCACACCGCGTACTCATCCGAGGTGCGGCGGCTGTCGGTGGAGATGCGCCAGCGGCCCCGGGGGGTCTCGCCCTCATAGATGGCGAAGACCACGTTGGTATTGCCGGCATCGATGGCGAGCAGCATGGGTGAGCCCTTGTCTCAGGAGGTCGTCTGAGCGGCGGACGGGAAGAAGACATCCCCGGCGGTGACCCGCACCCGGCCCGCGGGCGTCTCCACCACCAGGGCCCCGTCGGCGTCCAGGTCCAGCAAGCGGCCGTCAAAACTCCGGTCATGCAGGCGAACGGTCACCGGCCCGCCCAGGCCGTGGGCCGCGTTCAACCAGGCCGCGCGCACCGGCGCGAAGCCGAACGCCTGCCAACGGCGATACCAGCGGTCAAAGGCGCCGGCATAGGCGGCCATGACTTGGTCCGGGTCGACATCGGCGCCGTGGGCCAGCAGCGATGTGGTGGCGTAATCGGCCATATCGGGATGATGGCGAACATTCAGCCCCATGCCAACGGCCACCCAGGCCACGCTGCCGTCTACGTCAGCCTCGGACTCCAGCAGGATGCCGGCGATCTTGGCGCCGTCCACCAGGATATCATTGGGCCATTTCAGCTTAGGCGCGGCGGCGACCAGACCGTCCACCGCCTCCCCCGCCGCGAGCGCGGTGACGAAGGACAGTTCGGCCGCCCGCTGAGGGGTGCCGCCGGGCCGCAGCAGCAGGGTGCACGCCAGGTTGCCCGCGTCGGACAGCCACGACCGGCCGCGCCGGCCGCGCCCCGCTTCTTGACGAATGGCCCGGACCAGCGTGCCTTCCGGCGCGCCAGTACGGGCCATGTCTTTCACAACATCATTGGTGCTGCCGCACCGGTCCATCACCGTCGGCCGGATCCAATCCGGCAGACGGTGGGGAAAGGCGCCGGGGGTCAGCGCCTGCCCGCTCAATGGAACAGGCTGGCGGCGGCGGCGGCCGCACCGTTCAGCACCGGGGTGCCGATCACCAGGGCCACCGGGAACACCACCAGGGCGGTGGCGGTGACGACCCAGGACAGGCCGGCGGACGGACGGTCCAGCGGTTCCTTCACGTCGTCGAACCAGGAAACCTTACAGACCTTCAGGTAGTAGTAGAGGCTGATGCCGCTGGTCAGGGCCATGATGATGGACAGCGGATACAGGCCCGCCTTCCACGCGGCCATGAACACCAGCAGCTTGCCGAAGAAGCCGGCCGCCGGCGGCACGCCAGCCATGGAGAACATGAAGACGGCTAGGGCCAAGGCCAGCATGGGGCTGGTCTTGGACAGGCCGGCCAGGTCGGCGATCTCCTCCACCGCCTTCCCCTTCTGGCGCATGCCGATGATGATGGCGAAGGTGCCGACGGTCATCACCAGGTAGATGGCCATGTAGATCAGCACGGCCTGCACGCCATCGGCGGTGCCGGCGGCGACGCCAACCAGGGCGTAGCCGATGTTGGCGATGGAGCTGTAGGCCATCAGGCGCTTGATGTTGGTCTGGCGGATGGCCGCCAGGGACCCCACCAGCATGGAGGCGACGGCGCAGAACTCGATCACCTGGCGCCACTGCGGCAGCAGGGAGCCGAAGGGACCTTCCAGCACGCGGATGAACAGGCAGATCGCGGCCACCTTGGGCGCCACGGCGAAGAACGCCGAGACCGGGGTGGGCGCGCCTTCATAAACGTCCGGCGTCCACATGTGGAAGGGCACGGCGGAAATCTTGAAGGCCAGTCCAGCGGCCACGAACACCAGGCCGACGATGACGCCCAAGGACGCCGGACCGGCCTGCAGAACCTGGGCGATGGTGATGAAGTTGGTGGTGCCGGCGAAGCCATAGATCATGCTGATGCCGTACAGCAGCATGCCAGAGGACAGGGCACCCAGCACGAAGTACTTCAGGCCGGCTTCGGTGCTCTTGGCGGAATCGCGGCGGAAGGCGGCGATGACGTAGAGCGACAGGCTCTGCAGCTCCAGGCCGACATAGAGGGACAGCAGGTCGTTGGCCGACACCATCATCATCATGCCGACCGTGGCCAGCACCATGAGGACCGGGTACTCGAACCGGTCCATGTCCTCACGGGCGATGAAGTTCTGGGCGACGATGAGGGACAGGCCCGTGCCCAGGAGGATCAGCAGCTTGGAGAAGACGGCGAAGCTGTCGGTGATGAACAGGCCGGAGAAGGCCACGTCGTAGCCTTCCTGGCGGAACAGCAGCACGGCGGTCACCACCAGCGCCACCAAGGCCAGGCCGCTGACCAGGCGGGTGCCGTTCTTGCCGCTGAACACACCCAGCATCAGCAGCAGCAGCGCCGCCACGGCCAGGAAGATCTCAGGCAGGGCCGGGATCAGATCGGTGAGGACAGGTTGCATGGATCGTTTCCCGCTGGATCAGTGGCCGGCGTCGGGGTTGGCGTCCGCCTTAGGCTCCGCCTGGGCAGGGGCCCCGGCAGGAGTTTCAGAGGCGGGCGCTTCGGTGGTGGACGGTTCGGTGGCCTGCTCGGTGCCCGGCGTCTCGGTGGTCGCCGGGTGGGCAGCCATGTGGTCACCCGACATCGTCTCGGCGTTGGCGGCCGGGACAAAGGCGGAGGCCGGGTTGGCGACCGGCGGGGTCAGACCCTCGGCCGCGAGCGCGTCACGATGATGGGACAGGATGTGGTCCAGAGAGGCGGCGTACACGCTGCTGAAGCTCTTGGGGTACACGCCCATCATGATGACGATGGCGACCAGGGGCGCGAAGTACAGGATTTCCTTCGCGTTCAGGTCGGGCATGGCCATCACGTCGGACTTTTCCAGCTTGCCGTAGAACAGCTTGCGGTAGAGCAGCAGCATGTAGGCGGCGCCGAACACCAGGCCGGTGGAGGCGAACAGGCCCACCCAGGTGTTGGCCTCATACGCGCCCAGCATGGACAGGAACTCACCCACGAAACCAGAGGTGCCGGGCAGGCCGACCGAGGCCAGCATGAACAGCATGAACACCACGGCGTACTTGGGCATGTTGTGCGCCATGCCGCCGTAGCGCGCGATCTCACGGGTGTGCAGGCGGTTGTAGACCACGCCGATGCAGAGGAAGAGGGCCGCCGACACCACGGTGTGCGACAGCATCTGGAACATGGCGCCGTCCAGGCCCTGGGCGTTGGCGGAGAAGATGCCCATGCTGACGTAACCCATGTGGGCCACGGAGGAATAGGCGATCATCTTCTTCATGTCGGTCTGCGCCAGCGCCACCAGCGAGGTGTAGATGATGGCGACGACCGACATCACGAACACCAGGTTGGTGTAGGTGGCCGAGCCGATGGGCAGCATCTGCAGGTTGGCGCGGATCAGACCGTAGCCACCCATCTTCAGCATCACGCCGGCCAGCATGACGGAGCCGGCGGTCGGCGCCTCCACGTGGGCGAAGGGCAGCCAGGTGTGGAACGGCCACATCGGGGTCTTCACCGCGAAGGCGGCGAAGAAAGCCAGCCACAGGATCTTCTGCATCGACGGATCGAAGGTGTGGTCCAGCATCACCCGCATGTCGAAGGTGCCGACCTGCAGATACATGGCGATGATGGCCAGCAACATCAGGACGGAGCCGATGAAGGTGTAGATGAAGAACTTGTAGGCGGCATAGATGCGGCCCGGACCACCCCACACGCCGATCATCAGGAACATCGGCAGCAGGACACCTTCGAAGAAGATGTAGAACAGGATGAAGTCCAGCGCGGTGAACATGCCGACCAGCATGGTCTCCAGCAGCAGGAGCGACATCATGAACTCCTTCACGCGCTTCTCCACGCTGTCCCAGGAGGCCAGCACGCAGACGGGCGTGAGGAAGGTCGAGGCCAGCACGAACCAGACGGAGACGCCGTCGATGCCGCGCAGGTACTGGATGCCCAGGGCGGGGATCCAGCTATGTTCCTCCACCAGCTGGAAGCCGGCGCTGGAGGGGTCGAACTTCACCAGGATGAACAGCGAAACGATGAAGGTGAGGAGCGAGGTCGCGAGGGCGAGTGCCTTCGCGTTCCGCGCCACGGCCTGTTCTTCGCCGCGCACCAGCAGGATGAGTAGGGCGCCAATCGACGGAAGGAACGTCGTCAGCGACAGGATCGGCCAATCAGCCATCGTATATGCCTCGTCCTGCTCAGGGCTTGAAGTAGAACCAGCCGACCAGCGCGACCACGCCGATCACCATGGCGAATGCGTAATGGTAGACGTAACCGGATTGCAGACGGCTGACGCCGGCGGCCACACCGCGGGTGGTCTTGGCGACGCCATCGGGGCCCAGCCCGTCGATGATGGCGCCGTCACCCGCCTTCCACAGGCCGAAGCCCAGGAGCCGAGCCGGCTTCACGAACAGCACGTCGTAAATCTGGTCGAAGAAGTACTTGTTGAAGACCAGCACGTGCAGCGGCTTCACCACCTTGGTGAAGGTCGCCGGGATGCTGGGCACGAACATGTAGCAGACATACGCCAGGGCGATGCCGGCCAAGCCGACGAACAGCGGCAGGACACCCACCCATTCCGGCCCCTCATGGGCGGCGTGGATGCTGTCATGGGCGTGCAGCACCTGGATGGCCCCGCGCCAGAACTCGGCGCGAGCCTCGTGGCCGACGAACCACTCGTAGCCGCCGATACCGGCGATGAGGGCGCCAATGGCCAGCACGGTCAGCGGGCCGGTCATGACCACCGGGCTTTCATGCACGTGGTCCATGACCTCCTTCGAGGCGCGCGGCTTGCCATGGAAGGTCATGATCAGCAGGCGCCAGGAGTAGAAGGCGGTCATGAAGGCGGCGGCGATGCCCAGCCAGTAGGCGAAGTGACCGACAGCGGTGCCGGAGCCGTACGCCGCCTCCAGGATGATGTCCTTGGAGTAGAAACCCGCGAAACCGAACACACCGGGGATGCCGATACCGGCCAGGGCCAGGTTGCCGATCCACATCACCGCGTAGGTGAAGGGGATGAGCCGCCAGATGCCGCCCATCTTGCGCATGTCCTGCTCACCCGACATGGCGTGGATGACGGAACCGGCGCCCAGGAACAGCAGGGCCTTGAAGAAGGCGTGGGTCATCAGGTGGAAGACGGCGGCCTGGTAGGCCGACACGCCGATCGCGAAGAACATGTAGCCCAGCTGGCTCATCGTCGAGTAGGCGATGACGCGCTTGATGTCGAACTGGGTCATGCCGATCGTCGCGGCGACGAAGGCGGTCAGGGCACCAAGCACCGTCACCACAGCCAGGGCCGTCGGGGCGTACTCGAACACCGGGCTCATGCGGGCCAGCATGAACACGCCGGCGGTGACCATGGTGGCCGCGTGGATGAGGGCCGACACCGGGGTCGGGCCTTCCATCGCGTCCGGCAGCCAGGTGTGCAGGCCCAGCTGGGCCGACTTGCCCATGGCGCCGACGAACAGCAGCAGGCAGGCGCAGTCCAGCGCCGACACGTGCCAGCCCAGGAAGTTGAACGTGGCGTGGGCCTTGCCGGCGGCGGCCGGGAAGATCGTGCCGAATTCGACGCTGCCGAAGATGATGAAGATCGAGAAGATGCCCAGCGCGAAGCCGAAGTCGCCCACGCGGTTCACCAGGAACGCCTTCATGGAGGCGTCGTTGGCGCTTTTCTTCTCGAACCAGAAATTGATCAGCAGGTAGGAAGCGACACCGACGCCCTCCCAGCCGAAGAACATCTGCAGCAGGTTGTCGGAGGTCACCAGCATGAGCATCATGAAGGTGAACAGGCTGAGGTAGGACATGAACCGGGGCTTGTCCGGGTCATGGCTCATGTAGCCGACGGAGTAGATGTGGACCATGGTCGACACGCCGTTGACAACGATCAGCATGACCGCCGTCAGGGTGTCGACGCGCAGGGCCCAATCGACGTGGAAGTCGCCGCTGGCCACCCAATTGGCCAGGGGCACCACACGGGCATGGCCATTGATGGCCACGTCGATGAAGAGCATGACCGACAGGACCAGCGCCGCCACCATGGCGCCGCAGGTGACGAGCTGGGAGCCTCGGTCGCCGATGCGGCGGCCGAAGAAGCCGGCGATGAACGCCGCGAGGAGCGGCAGGAAGATTGCTGCGATGACGGCCATGGCCCTCAACCCTTCATCAGGTTGATGTCCTCAACCGCGATCGAGCCACGGTTGCGGAAGTAGATGACGAGGATGGCGAGGCCGATGGCGGCCTCGGCAGCCGCCACGGTCAGGATGAACAGGGCGAACACCTGTCCCACGAGATCGTGCAGGAAGACCGAGAAGGCGACGAGGTTGATGTTGACGGCGAGCAGGATCAGCTCGATCGACATCAGGATGATGATGACGTTGCGGCGGTTCAGGAATATGCCGAACACGCCCAGGATGAACAGGATGGCCGCCACCGACAGGTAGTGGCCGAGACCGATATCCATCATGGTTTCCATGGTTACACGCCCTCCCCGGTCCGGACCTTGACCACGGCCACCACGTCGTCGCGGCGACGCGACACCTGGTCGGCGATGACCTGGCGGCGGGTGCCCTTGCGCGAGCGCAGGGTCAGCACGATGGCACCGATCATGGCGACCAGCAGCACCAGGCCGGAAGCCTCGAAGACATAGGCGTATTGGGTGTAGAGCAGGTCGCCCAGGGCCTGGGCGTTACCGACGCTTTCCGGCGTCGGCGCCGCGCGGACGCTGTCGGCCGGCCCGGCGTAGACCCAGCCGGAAATCACCAGGCCCAGTTCCGCCAGCAAGGCCGCCCCCACGGCGAGGCCCGCCGGCAGGTAGCGCAGGAAGCCCTTGCGCAGTTCCTGGAAGTTGATGTCCAGCATCATGACGACGAAGAGGAACAGCACCGCGACGGCGCCCACGTAGACGATGACCAGGATCATCGCCACGAATTCCGCCCCGATCAGGACGAACAGGCCGGCCGCGTTGAAGAAGGCCAGGATCAGGAACAGGACGGAGTGCACCGGGTTGCGCGCCGTGATCACCAGCATGCCGGACAGCACCAGCACGGCGGCGAACAGATAGAAGGCGAGAGCGGGCAGTATCATCGGCGGCTCTCCTTCCGGTGCGGGTTGCGGACGTTGGCGATCAAGATCTCTCTCCGGTAACCGGGCCCATGGGTCTGGGTCGCTGGCTCTGGGTAGGGGGTGCAGTCAGTCCCGCGCGCGGGCGTCACGGGGTTAGGCTCACAAGGCGAGAAGGTCAGCGGTACGGGGCGTCCGCCGCGATGTTGGCCGCCAGCAGGGGCTCCCACCGGTCGCCGTTCGCCAGCAGCTTTTCCTTGTTGTAGAAAAGCTCCTCGCGCGTCTCGGTCGCGAACTCCAGGTTCGGTCCCTCGACGATGGCGTCCACCGGGCAGGCCTCCTGGCAGAGACCGCAGTAGATGCACTTGGTCATGTCGATGTCGTAGCGGGTGGTGCGGCGCGAGCCGTCCTCGCGCGGTTCCGCTTCGATGGTGATGGCCAGGGCCGGGCACACCGCTTCGCACAGCTTGCAGGCGATGCAGCGCTCTTCCCCGTTGGGATAGCGCCGCAGGGCGTGCTCACCGCGGAACCGGGGGCTCAGCGGGCTGCGCTCATACGGGTAGTTGATCGTCACCCGGGGCTTGAACATGTAGCTGAAGGTCAGGGCGAAGCCCTTCACCAGCTCGGTCATGAACAGGCCGCGCGCCGTGCGGTCGAGCCAGGCCATGTCGTCACCTCATTCCTTGATGCGGGGGGGCGGCTCCCCCCGCGGTCAAAAGTCAGTCACCAATCCCGCCCGGGGCGGGGCACATACAGGCGCAGGCGATCAGTGCGGCAGCTTGTCGAAGTAGACAAGGAAGCCGGCGGTCAGGATCACCCAGATCAGGGAGAACGGCAGGAACACCTTCCAGCCCAGGCGCATCAACTGGTCATAGCGGTAGCGGGGCAGCGTGCCGCGCACCCAGATGAACACGAACATCAGCAGCAGGATCTTGATGATCAGGTTCAGCGGACCGGGGATGAAGCCCAGGAAGGGGAACGGCTGCCAGCCGCCCAGGAACAGCACGGAGGTCATGCCGCTCATCAGCAGCATGCTGATGTACTCGCCCAGGAAGAACAGGGCGAAGGTCATGGCCGAGTATTCGGTGTGGAAACCGCCGACCAGTTCCGACTCGCCTTCCGGCAGGTCGAAGGGGGCGCGGTTTGTTTCCGCGAGCGCCGAGATGAAGAACACCACGAACATCGGGAACAGCGGGATGCAGAACCACACGTGGCTCTGGGCCCGGACGATGTCCGACAGGTTCAGCGAACCGACGCACAGCAGCACGGTGATGATGACGAAGCCGATGGAGACTTCGTAGGACACCATCTGCGCCGCGGAACGCAGGCCGCCGAGGAAGGCGTATTTGGAGTTGGACGCCCAGCCCGACATGATGATGCCGTAGACGCCCAGCGAACTGATGGCGAAGAGGTACAGCACGCCGACATTCAGGTCGGACAGCACCAGCCCCTCACCGAAGGGAATGACCGCCCAGGCGATCAACGCCATGATGAAGGTCAGCATGGGCGCGATCAGGAACACGGCGCGGTTGGCGCCGGCCGGGATGATCGTTTCCTTGGTCAGCAGCTTCAGGCCGTCGGCGAAGGGCTGCAGCAGGCCGAAGGGGCCCACCAGGATGGGGCCCTGGCGCAGCTGGATGGCGGCCAGCACCTTGCGTTCCATGTAGGTCATCATGGCCATCGCGATCAGCAACGGCACCGTGATCACAAGGATCTTCAGGATGATCGCCAGCAGGGTCGCCCCGGCCAGGGGCAGGCCCAGATGAAGGGCGAGGAAATCAGCCATGGGTACCGGTCCTCTCGGCAACGGCGGGCGACACGAAGGCGTCCGTGCATTCGGCCATGGTGGCCGAGGCGCGGCTGATCGCGTCGGTCATGTAGAAGTTCTCCACCGGCAGGGTGAAGGGGGCGGCGGCCACGGCACCGGCCGTGCCGAACGCACCCCAGGCGGCCGGGGTCACGCGGTCGATCTGGGCGAACGCCGGGTTGGCGTCGGCCAGCCGCTTGCGCAGCTGCTGCAGGGTGTCGTACGGCAGGGGCTTGCCCAGGGCGCCGGACAGCGCGCGGATGATCTTCCAATCCTCGCGCGCCTCGCCCACCGGGAAGGTGGCCTGGCGGGTGTGCTGGGCGCGGCCCTCGGTGTTGACGTAGGTCGCGTTCTTTTCGGTGTAGGCGGCGCCGGGCAGGATGAGGTCGGCGCGGTGGGCGCCGCGATCACCATGGTGACCCTGGTAGATCACGAAGGCGCGGCCGAAGTGCTGGGCCTCGATCTCGTCGGCGCCCAGTAGGTAGACCACCTCGACCTCGCCCTTGCGGGCGCCGTCCAGGATGCCGGCCAGGTCGCGGCCGCCCTTGGCGGGCAGGAAGCCCAGGTCCAGGGCGCCCACGCGCGAGGCGGCGCGGTGCAGGACGTTGAAGCCGTTCCAATCCTCACGCACCAGGCCGCAGGCCTCCGCCACCGCGCGGGCGGCGGCCCAGACGGCGGCGCCGTCCGGACGGGCCAGGGCGCCGGAGCCCAGGATCAGCAGGGGCTTCTTAGCGGCCTTCAGCGTTTCGGCGTAGGGGTGGCTGCCATCGGCGATGGCGTTGAGCAGCGTGGCGTCGTTGCCCAGATGCTCGATGGGGAAGGTCAGGTCGACGCGCGGGCCCAGCACGGTGACGGTCAGGCCGCCCTGCAGGTAACGCTTGCGGATGCGGGCGTTGACCAGGGCGCCTTCCCAGCGCGGGTTGGTGCCGATCAGGAAGACGTGGTCGGCCTGCTCGATCCCGGCGATGGTGCTGTTGAACAGGTAGCCGGCGCGGGACGTGGCGTCGATGGCGCTGCCATCCTGGCGGCTTTCCAGGCTGGCGACACCCATGCCGCCCAGCAGGTCCTTCAGGGCCAGCAGGCTTTCGGCATCGGCCAGGTCACCGGCGATGGCGGCGATCTTCTCCGGCGCAGAGCCCTTCAGCTTGGTCGCGGCCAGGGCCAGGGCCTCTTCCCACGAGGCGGCGCGCAGCTTGCCGTTCTCGCGGATGTAGGGGCGGTCCAGGCGCTGGCGCTTCAGGCCGTCATGGGCATAGCGCGTCTTGTCGCTGATCCATTCCTCGTTCACCGCCTCGTTCAGGCGGGGCAGGATGCGCAGCACCTCGCCGCCCCGGGTGTCGATGCGGATGTTGGAGCCGACGGCGTCCAGGACGTCCACCGATTCCGTCTTGCGCAGTTCCCAGGGGCGGGCGGTGAAGGCGTAGGGCTTGGAGGTCAGCGCGCCCACGGGGCACACATCCACCAGGTTGCCCGACAGCTCGGACGAGACGGCGGCCTCGACGTAGGTGCCGATCTCCATATGCTCGCCACGGCCGGTGGCGCCCATGACGGACACGCCGGCGATCTCGTCGCTGAAGCGGATGCAGCGCGTGCAGTGGATGCAGCGCGTCATGATCGTCTTGATCAGCGGGCCCAGGTTCTTGTCCTTGACCGCGCGCTTCTCCTCGCCATAGCGGCCGCGGTCGAAACCGTAACCGACCGCCTGGTCCTGCAGGTCGCACTCACCGCCCTGGTCGCAGATGGGGCAGTCCAGCGGGTGGTTGATGAGCAGGAACTCCATCACCCCCTTGCGCGCCTTATGCACGGTCTCGGTGTCGGTCTTGATCACCATGCCTTCGCCGCAGGGCATGGCGCAGCTGGCGATGGGCTTGGGGGCCTTCTCCATCTCCACCAGGCACATGCGGCAGTTGGCCGGGACCGACAGCTTCTCGTGATAGCAGAAGCGCGGAACCTCGATGCCCAGCTGCTCGCAGGCCTGCAGCACGGAGGTGCCAGGCGCCACTTCAAGCTCGATACCGTCGATGGTCAGTTTCGGCATGTCTTAAATCCTTCCACCGATCACTCGGCAGCGATGCTCTGGCGGTAGGCGGCGATGCGGGCTTCCATCTCCGGCCGGAAGTGGCGGATCAGGCCCTGCACCGGCCAAGCGGCGGCGTCACCCAGGGCGCAGATGGTGCGGCCCTCGATCTGCTTGGTCACGTCGTACAGCATGTCGATCTCGTCCAGGCGGGCCTGGCCGCGCACCATGCGGTCCATGACGCGGGCCAGCCAGCCCGTGCCTTCACGGCAGGGCGTGCACTGGCCGCAGCTCTCATGCATGTAGAACTTGGACAGGCGGGCGATGGCCTTCACGATGTCGGTGGACTTGTCCATGACGATCACGGCCGCCGTGCCCAGGCCCGACCCAACCTCACGCAGGCTGTCGAAGTCCATCAGCACGGTGTCGCAGACGCTCTTGGGCATCACCGGCACCGACGATCCACCGGGGATGATTGCCAGCAGGTTGTCCCACCCGCCGCGCACGCCGCCGGCGTGGCGCTCGATGAGCTCCTTCAGGGGGATGCCCATCTCCTCTTCCACGTTGCACGGCTTGTTCACGTGGCCGGAGATGCAGAACAGCTTGGTGCCGGCGTTCTTGGGGCGGCCCAGGCCGGCGAACCAGGCGGGGCCGCGGCGCAGGATGGTGGGCACGCCCGCGATGCTTTCCACGTTGTTCACCGTGGTCGGGCGGGAATACAGGCCGGCATTGGCGGGGAACGGCGGCTTGTTGCGCGGCTGGCCCTTCTTACCCTCGATGGACTCGATGAGCGCGGTTTCCTCGCCGCAGATGTAGGCGCCCGCACCCTTGTGCAGATAGATGTCGTAGTCGTAGCCGCTGCCGCAGGCGTTCTTGCCGATCAGACCGGAGGCGTAGGCCTCGTCGATGGCAACCTGGACGTTGGACGCCTCGTGGTAAAACTCACCACGGATGTAGATGTAGCAGGCGGTGGCGCCGATGGCGAAACCGGCGATCAGGCAGCCTTCGATCAGCTTGTGCGGATCGTGGCGCAGGATCTCACGGTCCTTGCAGGTGCCGGGCTCGCCCTCGTCGGCGTTGATCACCAGATAGACGGGGCCGTCCACCTTCTTGGGCATGAAGGACCACTTCAGGCCGGTGGAGAAACCAGCGCCGCCGCGGCCGCGCATGCCCGATTCCTTCATCTGTTCGATGATGGTGTCGCGGCCCCGGGCCAGGATGTCCTTCGTCCCGTCCCAGTCGCCGCGCTTGCGGGCGGCGTCCAGGCGGAAGTCCTCGAAGCCGTAAAGGTTGGTGTAGATGCGGTCTTCGTCGCGCAACATCGGCCTTACTCCTGCGACGCCGGCTTGACGCCGTTACGCTGCGCCATCTCGATCAGGGTCGTGGGACCGCCGATGGGCGCGGAATTGATGCGGCCGTTCTGCGGGCCGGGCTTGGGCTTCTCGCCCCGGATCAGGGTGTCCAGCAGCGCCTCGGTGGAGGGGCCGTCCAGATCCTCGTAATAGACGTCGTCCAGCGAGATCACGGGGGCGTTCACGCAGGCGCCGGCGCATTCCACCTCGACCACGGTGAACTGGCCGTCGGCGGTGGTCTCCCCCGGGCCGATGCCCAGCTTGCGCTTGCACGCCGCCAGCACCTCATCCGACCCGCGCAGCCAGCAGGGGGTGGTCGTGCAGACCTGCACGAAGTGCTTACCCACCGGCTTCAGGTTGTACATGGTGTAGAAGCTGGCGACCTCGTACACGCGGATGGGGGCCATGCCCAGCATGCCGGCGACGTAGTCCATCGCGGCACGGGGCAGCCAGTTGTCGTGCTGGCGCTGGGCCAGGTCCAGCAAGGGCATCACGGCGCTCGCCTGGCGGCCTTCCGGATACTTGGCGATGATCCGCTGGGCCAGGGCCAGGTTGTCGGCGGTGAATTCGAAGGTCGCCGGACCGGCTGGGGTCTCGGAAGCGCTCATCGGTCGATCTCTCCGAACACGACGTCGATGGAGCCGATGATCGCGACGGCGTCGGCGAGCATGTGGCCCCGGGACATGAAATCAACACCCTGCAGATGGGCGATGCCCGTCGGCCGGATCTTGCAACGATAAGGACGGTTGGTGCCGTCGGACACGAGGTACACGCCGAACTCGCCCTTGGGCGATTCGGTGGCGGTGTAGGTCTCGCCCGCCGGAACGTGATAGCCCTCGGTGTAGAGCTTGAAGTGATGGATCAGCGATTCCATCGACCGCTTCATGTCGCCCCGCGGCGGAGGGGCGATCTTGCGGTCGTCCACCTTGATGGGGCCCGGCGTCTGGCGCAGCTTGGCGACCGCCTGCTGCACGATCCGGTTGGACTGCCGCATCTCCTCGACGCGCACCAGATAGCGGGCGTAGCAGTCGCCCGTCTTGCCGATGGCGACGTCGAAGTCGTACTCGGCGTAGGTGTCGTAGGGCTGGGCCTTGCGCAAATCCCACGGGATGCCGGAGGCGCGCAGCACCGGGCCGGTGAAGCCCCAGGCCAGCGCCTCGTCACCCGAGACGATGCCGATGTCGACCAGGCGCTGCTTGAAGATGCGGTTGGCCGTTAGCAGGCCTTCCACGTCGTCGACGAACTTCTCGAACTTGGCCGCATAGGCCTCGATGTCGTCCAGCATGCCGGCCGGCAGGTCCTGATGGACGCCGCCCACGCGGAAATAGTTGGCGTGCATGCGGGCGCCCGACACCCGCTCATAGAACTCCATGAGCAGCTCGCGCTCCTCGAAGCCCCACAGGGCCGGGGTCAGCGCGCCCACGTCCATGGCGAACGTCGTGACGTTCAGCAGGTGGTTCAGGATGCGGGTCAGCTCGGCGAACAGCACGCGGATGTGCTGGGCGCGCTTGGGCGGCGTGATGCCCAGCAGCTTTTCCGCGGCCAGGACGAAGCTGTGCTCCTCCGACATCGGCGACACGTAGTCCAGCCGGTCGAAGTAGGGCATCGCCTGGATGTAGGTCTTGTACTCGATGAGCTTCTCGGTGCCGCGATGCAGCAGGCCGATGTGCGGGTCCGCCCGCTCCACGATCTCGCCGTCCATCTCCAGAACCAGGCGCAGCACGCCGTGGGCGGCAGGGTGCTGCGGCCCGAAGTTCATCGTGTAGGGTTTGATCTGGCTTTCGACAGGATTGGCCATGGCCGATCTCACTTCTTCACGCTGCCGTCGCGCAGCGACGCGCCCAGCGGGATCACCGCCTTCTCGTCGCCCGGCAATTGCACATCGGTCATCGCCTCCCAAGGCGACATGAAATCGAAGGCCCGGAAGTCCTGCGTCAGCTTCACCGGCTCATAGACGACGCGCTTCTGCTCGTCGTCGTAGCGGACCTCGACATACCCCGTCAGGGGGAAGTCCTTACGCAGGGGGTGACCCTCGAACCCATAGTCGGTCAGGATGCGGCGCAGGTCGGGATGGCCCGCGAAGAACACGCCGAACATGTCCCAGGTCTCGCGCTCATACCAGCCGGCGGCCGGGAACAGCGGGACGCAGGACGGGACGGGCGTGTCCTCATCCGTGGTGACCTTCACCCGCGCGCGCAGGTTCTTGGACACCGACAGCAGCATGTAGTTGACCTCGAACCGCTCCGCCTTCGACGGCCAGTCCACCGCGGTCACGTCGACCAGCTGGGTGAAGCGGCAGCCGGCGTCGTCGCGCAGCACGGTCAGGGTCTGCAGCAGGCCCTCACGGGTGGTGCGGACCACCAGTTCGCCGTGCTGGATCTCGGTACCGGTCACGGCGCCCGGGAGGGCCGCCGCGATCTTGGCGCCCAGCGCCTGTAGGGTTTCGTCGTTCATTCCAGATCCCCCGGGCCGCTCAGCGCCGAACCAGGCGGTTGCCGCCCTTGATCTTCTTCTGCAGCTGCAGCACGCCGTAGACCAGGGCCTCGGCCGTGGGCGGGCAGCCCGGCACGTAGATGTCCACGGGCACGATGCGGTCGCAGCCGCGCACCACGGAATAGCTGTAGTGGTAGTAGCCGCCGCCGTTGGCGCAAGAGCCCATGGAGATGACCCAGCGCGGCTCCGCCATCTGGTCGTAGACCTTGCGCAGGGCCGGGGCCATCTTGTTGCACAGGGTGCCGGCCACGATCATCACGTCCGACTGGCGCGGGCTGGGGCGCGGAATGACGCCGAACCGGTCCAGGTCGAAGCGGCTCATGTAGGCGTGGATCATTTCCACGGCGCAGCAGGCCAGGCCGAAGGTCATGGGCCACAGCGACCCGGTGCGCGCCCATTCCTGCAGGGCGTCCAGCTTCGCCACGACGAAGCCTTTATCCTGCAATTCCGTCGTCACGGCCTTGATGTAGGCGTCCTGGGCGGGACCGGGCGGCAAGGGCGCGCCCACGCCGGCGGGGGGAACGGAAGAATGGGTTGGCAAAGACGTCACGGGTCTGGCTCCGGTGTGAACGGGCAGCGATGCGAAAGACGGAAAAAGGCCTGAGCGCCGGCCGGGATCACTCCCAGTCCAGCGCGCCCTTCTTCCATTCGTAGATGAAGCCGATGGTCAGGATGCCCAGGAAGGCCATCATGGACCAGAAGCCGAACAAGCCGATGCGGCCCAGGGACACGGCCCAGGGGAACAGGAAGGCCACTTCCAGGTCGAAGATGATGAACAGGATGGCGACCAGGTAGAAGCGCACATCGAACTTGCTGCGGGCGTCATTGAACGGCTCGAAGCCGCATTCGTACGCCGACAGTTTTTCACTGTCCGGCTTCTGCTTGGCGACCAGCATGGAGCCGAACAGCATGGCCGCCGCGATCACGGCGGCGATACCCACGAAGATGAGGATCGGCAGGTACTGGCTCAGCAGCTCGGTGGACATAACCTGACTGGACATGAGTGTGCCCCAATTTCGTCCCGGTTGGCCCGACAGGGCTTGCGGAAGGCGCCGACCGAAACCAAGTGCATGAAGCCCAGGCCCACACATCTGATTGTCGGTTTTGGCCCCACCCGGCCTGCCCGCCGGTTCTGGACATAACCTCCGGACCCATGCGGGGGTCCGGACGCCTGCAACAAAAGCCCGGCTTGGGGCCGGGCGTGTTGGAATATAGGCGGGTGCCGTGCCCAAGGAAAGCAAATTACGCCATGCGTGGCGCTGGGGCCAAGGCGCTGAAAATATGGGGGAAATGGCCAAAATCGGGCTTGTTGAGATCCACTCTCAATTCCCACTCTACCGCAGGTGCGAAAGCCCATAACGCAAGCAGGCCGCGCTGTTGCCAGCGCGGCCTTGCTAAAGTATCGACTGCCCTGTCCGGCATCGATAAAGTGGCGCGAGTGACGGGACTTGAACCCGCGGCCTCCGGCGTGACAGGCCGGCGCTCTAACCAACTGAGCTACACCCGCGTCGTTGCAACGTTGCTTTCTGGCCTTATTTCGTACCGTTCGTTTTATCGTTCGGTGCGTTTCGCGCCGTCAGCGTCGCTGCGGTGCGCGGTTTGTAGTAAAAAGCCCCACCCCTTGTCAAACAAGAAAAACGCGGCGGGGCCAATTTTTTTTCATTTTTTGTAACTGGTTGATTTTACGCGGCTTTCTCGGCACGGCGCAGGCTGTCCAACCGGTCAAGCGCCTGTAGCAGGCGGGTGGGGACGCCGCGATGGTCCACGGCGTCGGGCCCACCGAAAGCGGTCATACACAATTCCAGCGCCTGGGCCAGCGGTTCCGCCACCGTAAGGTTGCCGTGCTCCAGCGCCAGTTCCAGCGCACTCAAAATCCGGTCGCCGAGGCGCCGCTCATCCTTTTCCATGACCCGATGCTCCGGTTCGTTGCCAGGCAGGCCCCCCGGGGACAACCCCGGGGCTTTTGAAGCGTACCACCTTTCCAGGACGGCCCCCGATGGGAAATCGACCCCTGCTCATGGATAGGGGCTGCCATGTCGGCCGCGGCAGGCCCTGCGCCACCGGACGTGGTGGCCCCCCCCAACGCGCGAACGCCTCAGAGCACGCGGGACCGGGCCAGCGACGCCTCCATCATGTCCAGGCTGTGGACCATGCGGCGCCAGGTTTCCTCGCTGATGGCATGGAGGCGATGCAGGCGCGCCAACTCATCGCGCTTGGCCCGCAGGGCGGCCAGCCGCAATTCCGCCTCGATGGCCAGGCGGCGCCGGGCCTGGGCACGGGCATCCACCGGCATGTCCGGGTCCTCCACCTGGCGGCGGTAGAATTCCATCAGGCGCAGCACGGCCTCGGTATGGAGGTCGGCGTCATTCCCGTCCGGGCGCATGGCGTGGTGCGCCTGCTCCAGCCGGCGCAGGGCCGCGCGCGCCAGGGCGGCCTCAGCCACCCTCTCCTCCTCCACGCCGACATCCTCCTCCGGCATGGTCAGGCCACGCAGTAGCCAGGGCAGCGCCAGACTGGCCAAGACCAGCGACACCAGGATGACACCCGACGCCAGGAAGATCGCCACGTCGCGCCCGGGAAAGGGCACACCGTCGCGCAGCCAATCCGGCAAAGACAACACACCGGCCAGGGTGACGGCGCCCCGCACCCCGGCGACGGCCACGGCGGCCATGACACGCACCATGGTGCCGGGGGGGCCGCCGGGCCGGGGCTTGCCGCGCCAACGGGCCAGAGCCTGGCCGACCATCAGCGACACCCAGACCCACAGCACCCGCAGGGCCAACAGCACGCCGACGATGATGGCGACCTGCAAAGCCAGCCACCCCAGGCCGACCGGCGTTTCCAGGTGCCCGGCACCGGGGGGGCCGGCATGGGGTGCCCCGGCCTGGCTGGCGATCATGGGCGCCTGGCCCAGAATGCCCGGCAGTTGCCACCCCAACAGGACGAAGATCACGCCGTTCAGCGTGAACTGGATCATCTCACCCACCGCCGTGCCCTGCAGGCGGGTGGTCACCTGGCCCGACTCCTCCAGCGGCAGCAGGTTCAGCGTCATGCCCCCCGCCACGGCGGCCAGGATGCCGGACATGTCCAGATGCTCGGCCGCGAGATAGGCGGCGAAGGGCACTAAAATCATGATGAGGATGGTGGTGCCCGGCGAATCGCCCCGGGCGCGGACCAGCCAGCCGTGGACCACCCGCACCACGGCCACCATGACCACGCCCACCAGCACACCACCGATGGCCGCCCACAGGAAGGTGACGGTGGCGCCGCCAATGGAGAAGGTGCCGGTCAGGGCCGCCGTCACGGCGAATTGCAGGCACACCAGGCCGGAGGCGTCATTCAGCAGCGCCTCCCCCTCCAAGATGTGCTTCAGGCGGGGGGCATGCGGGCACCACCGGCCATGCCCGCCACCGCGACGGCATCGGTAGGCGACAGCACCGCGGCCAAGGCGAAGGCGGTGGACAGGGGAACGGCGGGCAGCAGCCAGTGGATGATGTGCCCAGCCCCGACCACGGTGAACAGCACCAGGCCCACCGCCAGCGTCAGGATGATGAACCCCAGGCGCCGCAACTCCAGGACCGGGAAGCGCCAGGCGTCGAGGAACAGCAGCGGCGGAATGAACACCAATAGGAAGAGATCGGGATTGAGGACGATGGGGACGCCCGACAAGCCGCCCAAGGCCGCGCCCAGGGCCACCTGAATGAGAGGCAGGGGAACACGGCGGACGAACGGGCTGATCCCACCCGATGCCGCGACGGTCACCAGCAGGATCAGGACGGCGGTCATCGTTTCCATGGGGCGGGTCTATTCCAGGCAAGCCTATGGTCGGTCAGGGCGCGGGAGCCGTCCCCCATGCCGTGGGGGCGCGATCAGCGCCGGGGACGCCGTCCCGCCAGCAGGGCCACGGCCAGCACGACGACGCCCAACAGGATGACCAGGATGTTCATTCCCGGGCCGCCGCTGCGGTCATGGTTCATGTCCCAAAGCCGCCCGCCGATCATGGCCAAGCCCAGGAGGATCAGCAAGACCCGGTGCTGCGGCGTCAGCCCGCCCGGCGGCGTGTCTGGCGGCGGCGTGTCCGGCGGCGGCGTGTCCATCACCGGACATCCCCCGCGGCCACCGTCGCCGCGCCAACCCGTCCGTCCTGGCTCAAGGCGCGGTGGGCGCGGGCCAGCGCCACGCCCAGCAGGGCGACACAAATGAAATTCACGACCGCCATCGCCAGGGTCCACAGCAGGCTGACGGCCACGTCGGGGGGGCCGTCGTGCTGGTGGTCAGCCAGTCCCCCATCACCAGGCGATTGATGAAGAAGCAGGGCACCTGCAATACCGCCTGGCTGACCAGCACGACACCGGTCAAGCGCCAGGCCAGGGGCGCGGCGGCCCGCCAGTAGCGGCTGAACGCCGGCGCCTCTCCGGCAAGGATGGCCATGAGGCCGATGCCCAGGCGCATCGTGACATGCAGCGCCAGGACGCCCGCGGCCAAGGCGCCAGCCAGGATGGCGAGCCAGACACCGGGGCCCGCCTGCTCCTCCGCCGTCGAATCGACCAGCATGGCACGACCGAACATCAGCACCATCAGGGCGATGAGCAGCATGAAGAAGTACAGGATCTGCCAGCCGGTGGCGGCCCATTCGTTACGGCCGAAACCCGGCTGCAGAAAGGTCACGGGGTCCTGCCCCGTTCGGACCCAAGTCCCCCAAGCGGACAGGGACCGCATGTGCGCCCAGGTCTGGAAGACGACCAGGACCAGGAAGATACAGAGGAACTCGGCCCATTGCTCCTGAGCAGGTTCGTGACCCAGGTACTGGATGCTGCGGAACTGGAAGAACAGGGCGGCGGCCAGACTGAAGACCGCAGGCATGCCCAGGAAACGCGCGATGCGTTCAGGGGCGGCGAACACCTCCCGAAAGAGGCTGACCACTTCCCCCAAGACCGACTGGCCGTTCGACGCCATGCCCCCTCCCCAACGGGGGCGACAGCGTCCCCCGGATTGCGCGCTCGCGGGCCCCGCCGCCAAGGGTTAGGCGGCAGGATGGAATTGATTAGGCCCGCGCGTCCCACGGTGAAACCAGATGCCCCCGGTGCGCCACGACGCCAGATGCCCCTGATACGACTGAGCGGCCGCGATGGACCGCTCCCCTGTCAGGATTGCAGCTTTGCCATCGTGGTCAAAGTGACAATGCGAGGCCGGCCGGCATGGCGGCCTTGCCTGCGGCGGGCCGCGATTCCTGGCTGGACACTTGGGCTGGACACTTGGAAAGTGGTGGGCGGTGAGGGATTTGAACCCCCGACCCGATGCGTGTAAAGCACCTGCTCTACCCCTGAGCTAACCGCCCGTCACCTTGGCTCCCACAGCGTCGTGCGCCGGGAGATGACGCTTTAGCGGCCCGCGCCCGGTTTGGAAACCATTTTTTGAAATCCACCCCAGCGGCAAGCCGTGATGCCGGAAAAATGGCGGTGGAAACAAAAAAGACGGGAACACCCGCTGGCGCCCCGTCTTATCACATCACTGGTCGGGATCGCACCGGCATGAAGCCGGCACCGGCCCGACGGCCCGCCACCTTGACTGTCGCGGACCATCACACCTGTTGTGGGGGAAAGGTGCCGCCATCGCGGCGACCGGTCCCCCAAAACCGGCGGATCAAACGGCGGTGACGCCGTTCTTAGTTCAGCGCGTCCTTCAGGCCCTTGCCGGGCTTGAACTTCGGCTGCTTGCTGGCGGCGATGGAGATCGCCTCGCCGGTGCGCGGGTTGCGGCCTTCGGAGGCGGCGCGCTCGGCGACGGCGAAGGTGCCGAAACCGACCAGGCGAACTTCGTCACCCTTCTTGAGGGCTTCGGTGATGCCCTCGAACACCGCATCGACCGCCTTGTTCGCATCAGCCTTGGACAGCTCCGCGCTAGCGGCGACAGCGGCAACGAGATCGTTCTTATTCACTTAAGGCCCCCCTTCTTGAAGCAGGATCTGACTGGATTACGTCCCGGTCGCGGGGCGCGCGCCGGGATTGGGATTCGGTTCGGACGTACGGCCCCGGGGTTATCCGCCCCGGGGCCGTCGCGTCAGGCCTTCAATTCACACGATTTCTGTCCGTACTTCAATGCCGAATCACGCCATCCTGGCCCTCTTCCGCGGCTTTCGCGGCGACGGGCTCGACGATTTCCGGCTCCGACCATTCGATCGGCACCAGCGGTTGCACCAGCGCCTTGGCCAGAACCTCGTCCGCCGTCGTCACCGGGATGATGGTCAGGCCACGCTTCACATTGTCGGGAATGTCCGCGAGGTCCTTCTCATTATCCTTTGGAATCAACACGGTCTTGATTCCGCCCCGCAGCGCCGCCAGCAACTTCTCCTTCAATCCGCCGATGGGCAGGACCCGGCCGCGCAGGGTGATTTCGCCGGTCATGGCGACATCCTTGCGCACGGGAATGCCCGTCAACACGGAAACGATGGAGGTGGTCATGGCGACGCCGGCCGACGGACCGTCCTTAGGCGTAGCCCCTTCGGGTACGTGAACGTGGATGTCCTTGCGCTCAAAAAGCGTCGGCTTGATCCCGAACTGGGTGGACCGGGACTTCACGAAGCTCTCGGCGGCCTGCACCGATTCCTTCATGACGTCGCCCAGCTTACCCGTCGTGGTGACCCGGCCCTTGCCGCGCAGCATCACCGCCTCGATGGTCAGCAGCTCACCGCCCACCTCGGTCCAGGCAAGGCCGGTGGTGCAGCCCACCAGATCCTCCTTCTCGGCCTCGCCATAGTGATACCGGCGCACACCGGCATACTTGTCGAGGTTGCGGCGGGTGATCGACACCTTGTCGACCCCCTTCATGAGGATCTCCTTGATGGCCTTGCGGGCCAGGTTGGCGATCTCACGCTCCAGGCTGCGCACGCCGGCTTCCCGGGTGTAGTAGCGGATGAGGTCGCGCAACGCGTCGTCGGAGATGGTGAACTCGCCGGCCTTCAGGCCATGGGCCTTCAGCTCCTTGTCGATCAGGTGCCCGCGGGTGATCTCGATCTTCTCGTCCTCGGTGTAGCCCGACAGCCGGATCACCTCCATGCGGTCCAGCAGGGGCTGGGGCATGCGCAGGGTGTTGGCCGTGCAGACGAACATCACGTCCGAGAGGTCGTAGTCCACCTCCAGGTAATGGTCGTTGAAGGTGCCGTTCTGCTCGGGATCCAGGACCTCCAGCAGGGCGGAGGACGGGTCACCCCGCCAATCGGCGCCCAGCTTGTCGATCTCGTCCAGCAGGAACAGCGGGTTCGACGACTTCGCCTTCTTCATGCCCTGGATGACCTTGCCGGGCATGGAGCCGATGTAGGTGCGGCGGTGACCGCGCACCTCGGCCTCATCCCGCACGCCGCCCAGCGACACGCGGACGAAGTTGCGGCCCGTGGCCTTGGCGATGGACTTGCCCAGCGAGGTCTTGCCCACGCCGGGCGGGCCGACGAGGCACAGGATGGGACCCTTCACCTTGTCCATGCGCTGCTGCACGGCCAGGTACTCCAGGATACGCTCCTTGACCTTCTCCAGACCGTAGTGATCGGCATCCAGGATGGCCTCGGCCCCCTTGATGTCCTTCTTCACCTTGGTGCGCTTCTTCCACGGAATGGACAGCATCCAGTCCAGGTAGTTGCGCACCACCGTCGCCTCGGCGGACATGGGGCTCATGGTCCGCAGCTTCTTGACCTCGGCCAGCGCCTTTTCCCGGGCCTCCTTGCTGAAGCGGGTCTTGGCGATGCGCTCCTCGATCTCGGCGACCTCGTCCTTGCCATCCTCGGACTCGCCGAGTTCCTTCTGGATGGCCTTCATCTGCTCGTTCAGATAGTACTCGCGCTGGGTCTTCTCCATCTGCCGCTTGACGCGGTTGCGGATGCGCTTTTCCACCTGCAGCACGCCGATCTCGCCTTCCATGAAGGCGTAGACCTTTTCCAGCCGCTCCCCCACCGTCGCCGCTTCCAGAAGCTGCTGCTTCTCCGGAATCTTCAGCGCCAGGTGCGAGGCGATGGTGTCGGCCAGCTTGCCCGGTTCCTCGATCTGGTTGACCGAGACCAGGACCTCCGGCGGGATCTTCTTGTTCAGCTTGATGTACTGCTCAAACTGGGCCACCGCGGCGCGGGCCAAAGCCTCCGCCTCCTGCGCCTCACCCGTCTTCTCCTCGATGGGCTCGGCATAGGCCTGGAAGAAGTCCTCGCTGCGCTCAAAGCTGACGATGCGCGCGCGCTGCCCGCCCTCGACCAACACCTTCACGGTGCCATCGGGCAGCTTCAGCAGCTGCAACACGGTGCCGATGGTGCCGACGGAATAGATGTCGTCGGGCGTGGGATCGTCCTGGGCGGCGTTCTTCTGGGTGACCAGCAGGATCTGCTTGTCATCCTTCATCACGTCTTCCAGCGCGCGCACCGACTTTTCGCGCCCCACGAACAGGGGCACGATCATGTGCGGGAACACCACGATGTCGCGCAGGGGGAGGACCGGATAAAGGGTGCCTCGGGTGGCTTCCAACATAGGTCTGACCTTCCACTCAAATCTTAGCGGCCAGCCCGTGATGGGCCTGGCCTGCCATCCACCAGCCGCCCCGTCATGGGCGCGGCGTCGGGAGGTCGCCCTGGTAACGTGGCACACCGATCCCCCCCCTTCAAGGGCTTGAACCGGGTGTTTTCTGCGCTAAGGACGGGAGCGGAGGTGGGAAAATCGCGCTTTTGCAAGCGTGGGGCCCGCACAACCAGGCGGGATCGGGGCCAAGTGCCTGAATTCCGGCTGAAATGCCGGGATGACGGCAAAATAAAACCCGGGAAACCCCGCAACAAGGGGCTTCCCGGGCTGCAACTATCCGAACTGGCTAAGTCGCCTGCGCGGGCACCGTCAGGCGACGGGCGCCGCCTCGGCCTTGCGGTCGGCGTAAATGTACAACGGCTGGGCGCGGCCCTCGACCACCTCGCCATTGATGACGATCTCATCCACGCCCTGCAGGCCCGGCAGATCGAACATCGACTCCAGCAGGATGGATTCCATGATGGAGCGCAGGCCACGGGCGCCGGTCTTGCGCTGGATGGCCTTGTTGGCGATGGACTTCAGGGCCTCTTCCGCGAAGGAGAGCTTCACGTCCTCCATCTCGAACAGGCGCTGGTACTGCTTCACCAGGGCGTTCTTGGGCTTGGTCAGGATCTCGATCAGCGCTTCCTCGTCCAGGTCGTTCAGCGTCGCCACCACGGGCAGACGGCCGACGAATTCCGGGATGAGGCCGAACTTCAGCAGATCCTCGGGCTCCACCTCGCGCAGGACGTCGCCGGTGCGGCGGTCGTCCGGGCCCTTCACATCGGCGCCGAAGCCGATGGACGTGCCCTTGCCGCGGGCGGCGATGATCTTTTCCAGGCCGGCGAAGGCGCCACCGCAGATGAACAGGATGTTGGTCGTGTCCACCTGCAGGAATTCCTGCTGCGGATGCTTGCGCCCACCCTGCGGCGGCACGGAGGCGACGGTGCCTTCCATGATCTTCAGCAGGGCCTGCTGCACGCCCTCGCCCGACACGTCGCGGGTGATGGACGGGTTGTCGGACTTGCGGCTGATCTTGTCCACTTCGTCGATGTAGACGATGCCGCGCTGCGCCCGCTCGACATTGTAGTCGGCGGCCTGCAGCAGCTTGAGGATGATGTTTTCCACATCCTCACCCACGTAACCGGCCTCGGTCAGCGTGGTGGCGTCGGCCATGGTGAAGGGCACGTCGATGATGCGGGCCAGCGTCTGGGCCAACAGGGTCTTGCCGCAGCCCGTCGGGCCGATCAGCAGGATGTTGGACTTCGCCAATTCGACGTCGCTGTGCTTGGTGCCGTGGGCCAGCCGCTTGTAGTGGTTGTGCACGGCGACCGAGAGGACGCGCTTCGCGTGGCTCTGCCCGATGACGTAGTCGTCCAGCACCGCGCAGATGTCGCGCGGGGTGGGAACGCCGTCGCGGGACTTCACCAGCGTCGTCTTGTTCTCTTCGCGGATGATGTCCATGCACAATTCCACGCATTCATCGCAGATGAACACCGTGGGGCCGGCAATGAGCTTCCGCACCTCGTGCTGGCTCTTCCCGCAGAAGGAGCAGTAGAGGGTATTCTTCGAATCGCTGCCGGTCGAC
This sequence comes from Nitrospirillum goiasense, assembly GCF_034427435.1. Lineage (NCBI taxonomy): Bacteria > Pseudomonadati > Pseudomonadota > Alphaproteobacteria > Rhodospirillales > Azospirillaceae > Nitrospirillum > Nitrospirillum goiasense. The sequence continues at coordinate 700,242 of NZ_JAXQNP010000003.1, forward strand.
TTGGTCATAAAAGCTCCGTACATCACCGGGACAGTCACCCGGAGCCATCACGATGACGGAACCGGGGCCCGATCCTCCCGGGATCGGCCGGCGGACAAGGGGATGAACACCGCTCACCCGCCACTGCCTGCCCATTCAACACCACGGAACACTGGGCTTTCAACCCCCCGTGTGTCGGCTTGTGTCCGGTTCCCCTTACCGAGGTATCCCGGTGGGGCGGCTGGGCGGCGGAAAATCCCCCGCCCAGCCCCGAACGCTCAACGTCTCAAATCCTCACGCCGCCTGGGCTGTGCCACCGGCGCCGGGACGGGTGGCGATGACGTCGTCGATCAGACCGAACGCCTTGGCCTCGTCCGCGGTCATGAAGTTGTCGCGCTCCATCGCCCGCTCGATCTTGTCGATCGGCTGGCCGGTGTGGCGCACATAGATCTCATTGAGGCGGTGCCGGATCTTCAGGATCTCACGCGCCTGGATCTCGATGTCCGCGGCCTGACCCTGGGCGCCGCCAGACGGCTGATGGATCATGATGCGGCTGTTGGGCAGCGAGTAGCGCCGCCCTTCGGCGCCGCCGGCCAGCAGCAGCGAGCCCATGGAGGCCGCCTGGCCTATGCACAGGGTGGCCACCGGGCAGCGGATGTACTGCATGGTGTCGTAGATCGCCAAGCCTGAGGTCACGATGCCGCCCGGCGAATTGATGTAGAAGGAGATTTCCTTCGTCGGGTTTTCCGCTTCCAGGAACAGAAGCTGGGCGCAGATCAGGCTGGACACCGCGTCGTTCACACCACCGACGAGGAAGATGATCCGTTCCTTCAACAGGCGCGAATAGATGTCGTAGGCGCGCTCACCCCGGTTGGTCTGCTCGACCACCATGGGGACCAGCGTGTTCATCTGCGGCTCAAAGTCGATCATGCCTGCTCCAGCGCTGCGTCCGACCCGGGGGCCATCCCCGGGCCCGTTGCCGGTCCGGGGGAGGGACGATCCCTCCCCCATTCCGTTTAAATACCGAGGCCCGTCAGAAACCGAAGACGGGAGACGCGACCTTAGGCCGCCGCCTCTTCCTCATCGGGATCCTGCATCAGCTCTTCAGCCGACACGGGCTTCTCCGTCACCTTAACCTGTCCCAGGATGAAGTCGACAACCTTGTCTTCAAAAACCGGGGCCCGCAGGCTTTCCACCGCCTGGGGGTTGTTCTTGAAGAAGTCGAAAACCTCACGCTCCTGGCCCGGGTAGCGCCGCACCTCGGCCAGCACGGCCTGGTTCAGCTCTTCCCTCGCCACCGTTATATTGTTCTTCTGACCGATCTCGGAAAGGACCAGACCCAAACGAACACGACGAATGGCGATATCGCGGTACTCCTTGCGGAGCTCTTCCTCGTCCTTGCCGGCGTCCTCACCGGCGTCGCCGGCCTTCAGCTCGTCCTGCAGGCGCTTCCAGATCTGGTCGAACTCGATGTCGACCATGCCCTGCGGCACCTCGAAGCTGTGCAGCTCGGCCAGCTGGTCCAGCAGGGCGCGCTTGGCGCGCAGGCGGCTCATGACGGTGTAGTCGCCGCCCAGACGGTCACGGATGACGGTCTTCAGCGCGGCCAGATCGTCGAAGCCCAGGCCCTTGGCGAACTCATCATCGATGGTCGCCTCGACGGCCTGCTTCACTTCCTTCACGTCCACCTCGAACACGGCGGCCTTACCGGCCAGCTCGGCGGCGTGGTAGCCCTCGGGGAAGGTGACGTTGACGGTGCGGTGGTCGCCGGCGCGGGTGCCTTCCAGCTGCTCCTCGAAGGTGTCGATGAAGCTGCCGGAGCCCAGCTCCAGCTCATGGCCCTCGCCCTTCATGCCCGGGCGCTTCTCACCGTCGACGGAACCGTCGAAGTCGATGACCACGATGTCGCCCTTGGCGGCCGGACGGTCCTCGGTCAGCGGGGCGGAGGTCTTGCGGCCGGCGGCGATGCGGCCTAGGGCCTCGTCCACCTGCGCGTCGGTGATCTCGACCACGGGCTTCTCGATGGCGACGCCGCCGAGGTCGGCGGGTTCGAACTCGGGCAGCACCTCATAGGCCAGCTTGAATTCCAGGTCGCTCTCGGCGGATTCGACCTCGAACTTCACGATCTCGACCTTGGGCTGCAGGGCGGGACGCAGGCTGTGCTGCTCAACCACCTTGGCGGCGCTGTCGGACATGGCCTTGTCCAGCACCTCACCCATCACCGACTGCCCATAGCGCTGCTTCAGCACCGACATCGGCACCTTGCCCGGGCGGAAGCCCGGCATGCGCACGGTCTTGCCGATTTCCTTCAATTGGGCGTCCACGCGGCCGGCCAGATCGGCGGCGGGAATGACGACCGTGTATTCGCGGCGCAGGCCTTCGGCGCTGGTCTCGGTGATGTTCATGGGACTATTCGAACCTGTCTCTGTGATCGGCCCCGGATGCCGGCATTCCCGGCCCCTGGGTGCCCGGGGCCGGACGGACCACGGGCGGTTGGGTTGATATCTCGTGCTTGGTGCGGGCGAAGGGACTCGAACCCCCACGACTTTCGTCACCGGAACCTAAATCCGGCGCGTCTACCAGTTCCGCCACGCCCGCGTCCAAACCCGGCACTATGGGTCGCCCGGCGCCCACCCCCACGGCCCCGCCCCGCCGACGCCGGCGGCGCCAATGGGAAATAGGCATAGGAATAGCGCCCGGACCCTTCCAGGCGCCGTCCGATCTATAGCACCCGCGCACCCGCGTAAATAGGAATCTAGGCCAAGGGGTGGGCCAGGGGGTGGGCCAAGGGTGGCGCGCCGGGGATGAGGGACCCGGGCGATGGCAGGCGCTATCCGGCGCGACCGCGCCCTTGGTATGCTGCGCGCCCCTGCCCCCTACCCGAGGCCCCTCTCGTATGACCCCATCGCCGACGCCCATCACCCCGGACCTGCCCCGCCCCGCCCTGACCGCCGACCGGCTGGCCGGCCGCACGGTCGACCTGGAACGGCTGGACCTGGATCGGCACGCCGCCGGCCTGTGGCAGGCCATCGGCCGGCACGATGCCCTCTGGGACCATATCCCCGGCGGCCCCTTCGCCGAACCCGAGGTCTTCACGCAATGGCTGCGGGACCGCATCCCCCGGCCCGGCCAGACCATCTATGTCGTGATGGACAAGACGGGCACGGAACCGGCGCCGGCGGGCCTGCTGCTGCTGCTGAACGCCAACCCGGACATGGGCACGGTGGAGATGGGCCTGGTCTATGGCGCCGCCCTCAGCCGCAAGGTGACGGGGACGGAAGGGGTGTTCCTGCTGATCGACTACGCCCTGGGGCAGTCCGGCTACCGCCGCCTGGAATGGCGCTGCGGACCGCCCAACGTCGCCTCCATCAAGGCGGCGCTGCGCTATGGCTTCACCCATGAGGGCCTGCTGCGCCAGACCTTGTGGGTGAAGGGCCGCAACTGGGACAGCAACGTCTTTTCCATCCTGGATTCGGAATGGCCCGCGCGCCGCCAGCGTCTGGCTGCATGGCTGGACCCGTCCAACTTCCGGGAGGACGGGTCCCAGATCAAGGCGCTGGGAGAGTTTTGAGGGTTTCGCCCGCCCTCAAGCGGCGGGCGCGGACGGCCACCGGCATGAGGGTTCGTGCCGGTGGCGGGGTCACGCGATCAGCCCAAAAGCACCTTGGCGCACGCGTCCACGATGGCGTCGGCGTCGAGGCCCTGGGCTTGGTAAAGGTCCGGGATGTCGGCCGACTGGCCGAATTTCTCCACGCCCAGCGCCGCCACCGCCTGGCCGCGTACCGATCCCAGCCAGGAAAGCGTCGCCGGGTGGCCATCGACAACGGTCACCAGGCGGGCGCCGGCCGGCAGGGCGGACAGCAGGCGGTGGGCCTGGGCGTCCCGCGGCCGCCCCGCGCGCTGGGCCGCCATCCAGCCGGCATGCAGCCGGTCGGGGGAGGTCACGGCCAGCAGGCCGGCGCCGGGGCAATCCTCCAGCACCTGGGCATGGGCCTCCAGCGCCTCCGGCGCCAGGGCGCCGCAATAGACGATGGCGAACTCCGCGTCCGGGGCCGGGGGACGCAGCCAATAGCCGCCCTGGATGACGGCGTCGCGGTCCAGGCCCCCTGATTCCCCCCGCTGGGGCTGGTCCACCTGACGGGTGCTGAGGCGCAGGTAGAGGGAGCCGCCGTCCGGCCGCTGCATGTGGTCGAAGCCCCAGGCCATGATGGCGGCCAGCTCATCCACGAAGGCGGGCTCATAGCTGGAGACGTTGGGCAGGCCCATGCCGATCAGCGGCGTGACGATGGATTGGTGCGCCCCGCCCTCCGGCGCCAGGGTGACGCCCGAGGGGGTGGCCACCACCATGAAGCGCGCATCCTGGTAGGCCGCGTAGTTCATGGCGTCCAGGCCGCGCTTGATGAAGGGGTCGTAAAGCGTGCCGATGGGCAGCAGCCGGGCGCCGAACAGGTCATGGCTGAGGCCCAGGGCCGCCAGCATAAGGAACAGGTTGTGCTCGGCGATGCCCAGTTCGATGTGCTGGCCGCCGGGGGCGCCCTGCCAGCGCTGGGCGGACACCACCTTCTGTTCGCGGAAGATGTCCTGCGTTTCCTGCCGCGCGAACAGGCCGCGCCGATTCACCCAGGGGCCCAGGTTGGTGGACACGGTGACATCGGGCGAGGTGGTGACGATGCGGGCCGCCAGGTCGTCATCGCCCTTGGCGATCTCACCCAAAATCTTGCCGAAACCCTCCTGCGTCGACATGCGGGCGCCCAAATCCACCGCCAGGGTGGGCGGCACCGGGATGGCCGCGCCCTTGAGGCGACGGCTGGCGCCCTTGGCCCCCGTCCCTTGGGCGAAGGGGACCTGGGCCAGGAAGGCGTCCAGGTCGGCCGGGTCCACGTCCAGGCCGGCATGCCGGTCCCACTCCTGGCCGTCGCCCAGGCCGCAAGCGGCCTTGAAGGCGGCCATCTGCTCCGGATTCATCAGGCCGGCATGGTTGTCCTTGTGCCCCTGGAAGGGCAGCCCCCGGCCCTTGACGGTGTAGGCGATGAAGCAGGCCGGCCGATCATCGGTGGTGCCGTGGAAGGTTTCCAGCAGGGTGTGCAGGTCATGGCCCGCCAGGTTGGTCATGAGGCCGCCCAAGGCCGCGTCGTCATGGGCGTCCAGGATGTGGCGGATGCCGCGCGTGTCGCCCAGGTCCCGACTCAGCGCCTCGCGCCAGGCGGCCCCGCCCTTGAAGGTCAGGGCGGAATAGAGCTGGTTGGGGCAGGTGTCGATCCACTGGCGCAGGGCGTCGCCACCCTCCTGCGCGAAGGCGGCCTGCAGCTTCTTGCCGTACTTCAGGATCTGCACGTTCCAGTCCAGGGAGCGGAACATGCCCTCGATGGGCACCCACAGCCGGTCCGACACCACGCTGTCCAGGCTCTGGCGGTTATAGTCGATGATCCACCAGGTGTTGCGCAGGTCGTGCTTCCAGCCTTCCAGCATGGCTTCGAAGACGTTGCCCTCGTCCATCTCGGCGTCGCCCACCAGGGCGACCATGCGCCCCTCCGGCTGGTCCGACAGCCCCTTCAGACGCACATAGTCCTGCACCAGGGAGGCGAAGGCGGTGACCGCCACGCCCAGCCCCACCGATCCGGTGGAAAAATCCACGTCGTCGGTGTCCTTGGTGCGGGAGGGATAGCTCTGCGCGCCCCCCAGGGAGCGGAAGCGCTCCAGCTTCTCCCGGGTCTGGCGGCCCAGCATGTACTGGATGGCGTGGAAGACGGGGCTGGCGTGGGGCTTCACCGCCACCCGGTCCTGCGGCCGCAGCACATCGAAGTACAGCGCCGTCATGATGCTGGCCAGCGAGGCGCTGGAGGCCTGGTGGCCGCCCACCTTCAAGCCGTCGCGCGATGGGCGGATATGGTTGGCGTTGTGGATGGTCCAGGCCGATAGCCAGAGCACCTTGCGCTCCAGCGCCTCCAGCAGGCGGATCTTGTCGGGGTGGGTGGCCGAAACGGTCGAGGCGTCAGGCATGCCGCGTGTCTTCCCTCAGGGGTGGGGCGCCCATGGGCCAAAGGCCCGGTGCCCGCTCATGCCCAGGGTTATAGACCTGCGCGCGGCGCCCCTGAAGACCGGTGTTCAAAATTTTTGGCGCCTGAAAGTTTTGAGGCTATGCGTCAGCCCTCGCGCCCAGGCGGCAGGCCAAGCCATCGCATGCTCAAGCGCTGTTTGGGGCTCAGTTGACGACGCGCTCGCTGAACAGCCGGCTGAAGCTTTCGGCCGACAGGGTGCGCTGGTCCGGGGCGCTGCTGCCCTCGGGCAGGTTGTTGCGCACCATGAAGCGCACATGCGGGATATGGAAACTGTCCGTGGTGATGGTCAAAACCTCGGCCGTTTCCATGACACTGCCGGAAACGATGCGGCGGTACTGCGCCCCGACCTGCAACGGATCGTCCAGGCGCGACCGGCGAAAGAGAGAGAAGCCCACACCCGCCCCCCTATAAAGCAGGTACCCGGCCGACCCCAGACAATGGGGCCATGATAGGCCACGGCACCAGACGTTCGGGATAAAGGCCCCGTCGCCTTGCCCCGCCCGCGCCAGATAGACCAGAGCCGCAACCAATACGTGTTTCGCGAATACTTGAAACGCGAAACCTGACCCAAACCGCGAAAGACACGGAATGCCGTGAGCAGAGATGGATCGGTATGTGGATATTGCGCCGATCAATCACCCCCTATTAAGGGCGACTGTCGCCAAGCAGTTTCAGTTCGAATTGGAGAGTATCCGATTGTTTTTATAGGATCAATGCTTTTGGTGTATGCCGAAAATCGAATTTCAAATATTCCCCACCCCACCTTCACAGGCACAGAAGGGTGCTGAAAAGGTCGTAAGGGCGGCGCAGGATAAGGCGCGGCATTATATGCAATTTTATAGGGTTTTTATTTGATCCCGCCTGTGCCGACGCCCTCCACCGGCTGCGTCAGCGCCGACAACAGGGCCGGCACCTGCTCTGGCAAGTCTTCCGCGACCAGGCCGGGACCGAAGCGGACCGCCGCCCGCGCGTGCAGCCAGGCGGCGGCCGAAGCGGCGCGGAAGGCGTCCATGCCGCCCGCCAGCAGACCGACGCATAATCCCGCCAGCACATCGCCCGACCCCGCGGTGGCCAAGGTCGGCGGACCGCCGGCCTCGATCACCGCGCGGCCGTCAGGATGGGCGATGACGGTGTCCGCCCCCTTCAGCAGGACGACGGCGCCGAGATGGCGGGCCGCCGCCCGCGCGCGGGACAGCTTGTCCACCCCCGACATGGACCCCGACACCGGCCCCGACGCGGAAGAAGACAGGACCGGATGGCCGGCACCGAACAGCCGGGCGAATTCCCCCTCGTGCGGTGTCAGGACGGCACGCCCGGCGAGATGGGGGCGAAGCGCATCCACCGCACCAGCGAAAGCGGTGAAGACATCGGCGTCCAGCACCAGGCCGAAGTCGGGCCCCCGCCGCCCGGCCGCCGCCACCAGGGCCCGCAGCAAGGCCTGTGACGCGTCATCCGTGCCGGCGCCGGGACCGAACACGGCGGCGCCGACACGGGGGTCCGTCACCATCTCCGCCGCGGCGGCCGCGTCCGCCATTGGACGCACGATCTGGCTGGGACTGGAAAGACGGTAGACCAGTTCGGCCGCCGGCGGGCTGGCAACCGTCACCATGCCGGCCCCCACCCGTTGCGCCGCGCGCGCGGCCAGGCGGGCGGCGCCCGTCATGACCGCGCCGCCCACGACCAGGGCATGGCCCCGCCGGTATTTGTGATCGTCGACGCGGGGGCGCGGCAGGGCGTCCGCGAACAAGGCCGGCCCGTTCTCCCACACGTCGCTCGCCACCGCCGGATCATCCAGCACGCCCCCGGGTATACCGATATCCGCCACCAGGGTGGTGCCGCAGGCGACACGGCCCGGCAGAAGCAGGTGGCCGGGCTTTTTGCGAAAGAAGGTGACGGTGAGGTCGGCCTGGACCATGCCCCCCTCCTCCATCGGACGGCCGCCCACCGGATGGCCTGTGTCCGCGTCCAGGCCGCTGGGCACGTCCACCGCCACCACCATGGCGCCGTCCCGGCGCGCTGTCGCGATCGCGACCACCAACCCCGCCGCCGCGCCGGACAGGGGCCGTGAAAGTCCCGTGCCGAACAGGGCGTCGATCACCACGGCGGCCCCCTTCAACACGTCCGGCCCGGCCGGCAGCACGGAGTCGCGCCCCCAGGCCCCCACCCACTCGGCCGCGGCCAGGGCGGCATCGCCGGCCAGCCGGTCCAGATCGCCCAGCAGGGCCAGGCGCACGGGCCAGCCGGCGGCCGCCAGGTGGCGGGCCGCGACGAAGCCATCGCCGCCGTTGTTGCCCGGCCCGCACAGCACGGCGACCGGCGCCACGCCCTGGCGGCCATGGGGATGGGACAGGACGGCCTCCGCCACGGCCCGGCCCGCATGCTCCATCAAGGTGATGCCGGGCACCCCGCCGGCGATGGCGGCGGCATCGGCGGCCCGCATGCGGGCGACGGACAGCAGGGCGTTCACGGAAGCGGGCGGGAATGGGGAAGCGGCGCGCGGGGACATGGAGCGGACACTCGGCGACGGGGCGACCTTGGGTTGATCCCGGCGCCGGCAGGACAACGCGCCACTGGCGGCGCCGGGGATGTCCAGGTACAATGGCGCCGTCCGTAACCACCCGTCGAGGGCTTATGTCCACCATTTGGGGACCGGGTACGTTGATCCTGGCCAGTTGGGCCACCATTGCCGCCTGGGGCGGCCGCCTTTTTCACCAACGACAAAAACGCCTGCGGGCGGTGTTCGCCCACGACCTGTCGCTGGCCACGGAGCGCTTCCGCCAACGTCAAGGCCTGGACGCGAACGCCGCCGCCTTCTGGGAACGGGAATTCCGCCGTTACTTCGGCCTGATGGCGGCGCCACCGGGCTGGGCCGCCGGGCGGCCCCTGGGGGCGCCGGATAGCCAGGTGGACGATTATTGGCATGAGCTGGTGCTGTGCACCGCGCTTTACGCCGACTATTGTCAGGCGGCGGCCGGGCGGTTCATCCACCACCATGTCGGCGCGGGCAGCGCCGAGGCCTACGCCCGCACCTGGCTGGCCTATGAGACATGCTACGGCGTGCCCGACCCGCGCGCTTGGCCAGCCCCCAGCCCCCTGGCCGTCGCCTGGGTGCAAAAGACGCGGGGCGACCAAGGGGGCAGGACGGAGTCTTCCACCGGCTGGGACAGCGGAAGCGGCCAAGCCCACGGTTCCTGCGGGGGCGGCCATGGGCATGGGGCTGGCCATGGTGGGGACGCCCACGGCGGATGCGGTGGCCACGGTGGTTGCGGAAGCGGCAGTTGCGGCGGCCATTGAGGCCTTAAGCGAGCCTTCCCGCCGAGCGCACCGCCATAACGCAAAAAGGCGCCCCGAAGGGCGCCTTTGCCGTCCTTATATATACTATAAGGAGAATGGGGCGATGGATGGGACTCGAACCCACGACCGCTCGGACCACAACCGAGAGCTCTACCAGCTGAGCTACCACCGCCGCCGTGAGGCGGGTTTCTGCACCACCTGCCCCCACCCCGTCAAGCGTTCTGATAAAATAATCTTCACATGCCGGGGTCGCGTTGCGGGATAGGCTGCAATCGAGGCAGCGGCACCCCCGCAAATCGGGGTGCCAGGAGGGGTTAAGAGTAAATTTCAGGCCATTGGCTATTTTTTGTGCTGCCGTTTGCATAGAAACGGTGCATGCATGAGCAACGGTCGGCCAGGAGGGCCGGCACCGCCCCATCCGCCGGGTTGGCATGGGGCGTGCTATCCTATCGGGCCGGTCCGGTCGGACCACGCGGGTGGGGCGGAACGCCTGTTGCGGGAAACGCCCAAGCCGTGTTGTGTATCGACCAGACAGCGAATTGAAAATCGTGGGGGGTTCCCGGCACCGTTTCCCTGGGATGAGACCAAGGGTCGATCACCAGCCCAGGCAGCGGCGCCCACCGTCCCCCGCCCTTGAAGCGAAGGCGTGGCCGTAAGCGATGAAAAAGATCGAAGCCATCATCAAACCGTTCAAGCTGGACGAGGTGAAGGAAGCGCTGCACGAAGTCGGCATCAAGGGCATCACCGTGACCGAAGCCAAGGGCTTCGGCCGCCAGAAGGGCCATACGGAGCTGTACCGGGGCGCCGAGTATGTCGTGGACTTCCTGCCCAAGGTGAAGATCGAAATCGTGATGGACGACCAGTTGGTCGACCGCGCGATCGAGGCCATCCAGCAGGCGGCGCACACCGGGCGCATCGGCGACGGCAAAATCTTCGTCACCCCGGTCGAGGATGTCATCCGCATCCGCACCGGGGAGCGCGGGCCGGACGCCGTCTGACGCGCGAGTTTGGGGCCGGCGGCACGGGATGGGAGTAACCCTGGGCGCCGGAACAGTATGGGATGGGGGTGCAGCGATGTTCCCGCCCATGAGAACCTGTCAGTAGTAACCCAACACCTCCCAGAACTTTAGGGAACCCATCAAGATGTCCGATATCGCGAAGTTCTTCGACCTGGTTAAGGAGCACGACGTCAAGTACGTCGACTTCCGTTTCACCGATCCGCGCGGCAAGCTGCAGCACACCGCCCAGCACATCAGCACCGTGAACGAGGAGATGTTCACCGACGGCGTGATGTTCGACGGGTCGTCGATCGCCGGTTGGAAGGCCATCAACGAGTCGGACATGATCCTGATGCCCGACCCCGCCACGGCCGTCCTGGACCCGTTCGCCGCCCAGCCGCTGCTGACCGTGTTCTGCGACGTGCTGGAGCCGTCCACCGGCCAGCCCTACAAGCGCGACCCGCGCTCCATCGCCAAGGCCGCCGAGAAGTACATGGCCAGCGCCGGCATCGGCGACACCGCCTACTTCGGCCCCGAGGCTGAGTTCTTCGTGTTCGACGACGTGAAGTTCGAAGTCTCGATGAACCGCGTCATGTACGAGTTCGACAGCGAGGAAGGCCCGTACACCTCCGGCAAGGCTTATCCGGAAGGCAACCTGGGTCACCGTCCGGCCGTCAAGGGCGGTTACTTCCCGGTCGCCCCGATCGACGCCGGCCAGGACCTGCGCGCCGAGATGGTGACCGTGATGGCCGACATGGGCGTCGAGGTCGAGAAGCACCACCACGAAGTGGCCGCGTCGCAGCACGAACTGGGCATCAAGTTCGGCACCCTGGTCAGCATGGCCGACACCATGCAGATCTTTAAGTACGTGGTGCACAACGTCGCCCACGCCTACGGCAAGACCGCCACGTTCATGCCGAAGCCGGTGTTCGGCGACAACGGTTCGGGCATGCACTGCCATCAGTCCATCTGGAAGGATGGCAAGCCGCTGTTCGCCGGTTCGGGCTACGCCGACCTGTCGGAAACCGCCCTGTACTACATCGGCGGCATCATTAAGCACGCCCGTGCCCTGAACGCCTTCACCAACCCGCTGACCAACAGCTACAAGCGTCTGGTCCCGGGCTACGAGGCGCCGGTGCTGCTGGCCTACTCCTCGCGCAACCGGTCGGCTTCCTGCCGCATCCCGTACGTGAACAGCCCGAAGGGCAAGCGCGTCGAGGTCCGCTTCCCGGACCCGGGTGCGAACCCCTACCTGGCCTTCGCCGCCATGCTGATGGCTGGTCTGGACGGCATCCAGAACAAGATCCACCCCGGCGACGCGATGGACAAGAACCTGTACGACCTGCCGCCGGAAGAGCTGAAGGAAGTGCCGACCGTCTGCCGTTCGCTGCGTGAGGCCCTGGAGTCCCTGGCCGCCGACAGCGCCTTCCTGAAGAAGGGCGATGTCTTCACCGAGGACTTCATCAACAGCTACATCGACCTGAAGATGGAAGAAGTGCTGGCGTTCGAAACCTCGCCGCACCCCATCGAATACAAGATGTACTACTCGGTCTGATCGGATCGCTTCCCCCGGGAAGCCTCCTGTCGGGAAAGGGCCGTCCCTCGGGGCGGCCCTTTTCTTTTGTTGGGACATGGCGGCGGCGGGACCGCGACCGGCCGTCGCCCCCTCTCTCGCCCCCTTGCCCCGTCCCTCCCTGTACCGGAGGATAGCGCCCTGCCCCTGTCCACCGCCGCCGGCAAACGTTAATCTCAGGGGATGTCACGCCTTTCCTGGACGTCCCCCGTCACGGAAGGGCGGCTAGGGCGGGTCACAAGCGGAAGCATGGCTCATGGCACAATCCCCCGGTCCCGGGTCGATGCAGATGGGAGCGGCGGAGAGGACCGTCCCGCCCGGGTCTTCGCCGGCGGGCCCGCCCCAGGCCCAAACGCACCAGACCCAACCGCACCAGACCGGGACACCCCAGACCGGGTCGCCCCAACCCCGAATACCCCAATCCAGGACAACGGGTGGGATGACGGTGCGGCTGCGCCTGTTGCTGGCCTTCGGCCTGTTGACCTTGGGGGTGGTGCTGGCGGGTCTGGTCGCCATGAACCGCCTGGCGGCCGTGAATGAAAAGACCACCGTCATCCGGGACAATTGGCTGCCCAGCACGGCCGTGAACGGCCAGATGATCTCCGCCATCAAAAGCCACCGCCTGGCGGCGGCCCGGCTGCTCTTCTCCGACGAGTCCACCCTGGACAGGGACCTGGAGACACTGGACCACCGCAGCCAGGATGTGGAGATCGCGCGCCGCGATTATCAGCAGTACATCGTCATGAATACGGAGGATGAGCGGCACCTGTACGCCTTCGACCAAGCCTGGGCCGCCGGCCGGCAATACGAGCAGCGGCTCAAGGACCTGGTGAGGGAGCATAACAAGGCGGAGGCCATCGCCCTGTATAACGGGCCGCTGCGGGATGCGGACAACCAGGCGACCGACGCCATCCTGCGCGACCTGGCCTTCAACGTGAACCAAGGCCGGGCCACCGCGCGCGAGGGCAATGCCATCTATGAAACCACGCGCCTGATGCTGTGGGCGGGCATCGGCTTGGCCGTGGCGGCGGGAACCCTGCTGGCCGTGCTGGCCAACCGCGCCATCGCCGCCCCGATACAGGCCATGACCAGGGCCACCGCCGCCTTCGCACAGGGCCACTACGACCATCCCCTGCCCCAGAGCAGCCGACGGGACGAAATCGCCGGCCTTGCCGAGGCGCTGGCCGTGCTGCGGGACAAGAGCGCGGAACGCGACCGCCTGATCGCCCACCGTACCGATGAGGCGCAGTCCCTGTCGGCCGCCAAGACCGAGGCGGAAACCAACCTGGCCACCCTGCGCCAATTGCAGGACCAGCTGGTCGAGTCGGAGAAGCTGGCCGCCCTGGGCGCCCTGGTCGCCGGCGTGGCGCACGAGGTCAACTCCCCCCTGGGCGTGGCGGTCAGCGCCAGCAGCACCCTGGCCTTGGAAACCAAGCGCTTCCTGGCCGCCATCGAAGGCGGGCAATTGCGGCAGAGCACGGTGGACCGCTTCGCCCGCGTGGCCCGGGACAGCACCGATTTGCTGGAGCGGAATCTCGACCGCGCCACCACCCTGGTGCAGCATTTCAAACAGGTGGCGGTGGACCGCACCAGTTCACAGCGCCGGCGCTTCGACCTGGCGGAAATGGTGTCGGACACCCTGACCACCCTGGGCCCCATGCTGCGCCGCGCCACCTTCCGCGTGGAGACCCGCATTCCCGACGGCATCGACCTCGACAGTTATCCCGGCCCGCTGGGCCAGGTGCTGACCAACCTGATCCAGAACGCGGAACTGCATGCCTTCGACACCACCGTTTCGGCGCGGGAACGGGAAGCAACCGGCCAGATGCTGCGCATCGAGGCCAGCCGCAACGCCCGCGAGGTAACCCTGCGCGTGCAGGACAACGGCGCGGGGATGAGCGAAGATGTGCGGCGGCGTCTTTTCGAACCGTTCTTCACGACGAAATTGGGTCAGGGAGGGTCGGGCCTGGGCATGCACATCGTCTACAACATCGTGACCGGCATCCTGGGCGGCTCCATCGCCGTCGCCGCCTCACCCGGCCAGGGGACCAGCGTGACCCTGACCCTGCCGCTGGTGGCGCCTCAGACCAGTGACGGCCCCGCCGGCCGCCCGGACACGCTGGGCCTTGGCCAGGAATCAAGCTGATGACGAATTCGGCCGAGGCCCTTATCCACATCGAGGATGACCGGGACGACACGCGGCAGGGCGGCCCCGGCTGGCGTATCCTGGTGGTCGACGATGACGAGCAGGTTCACCTGGCCACGCGCCTGGCGCTGGAAGACATGGATTTCCGGGGCCGGCCGCTGACGCTGGAAAGCTGCTATTCCGCCTGGGAAGCGTTCGATCACCTATCCAACACCCCGGACATCGCCGTGGTGCTGCTGGACGTGGTCATGGAGGATGAACACGCCGGTCTGGATCTGGTGCGGCGTATCCGGGAGGACCTGCGCAATGACCAGGTGCGCATCGTCCTGCGCACCGGCCAGCCGGGCTATGCCCCGGAACTGGAGGTCATCCGCCAGTACGACATCAATGACTACAAGGCCAAGACGGAGCTGACCGTCACCCGTCTGGCCTCCAGCATCATCACGGCGTTGCGCTCGTATGAGCAGATCGTGGCGCTGGACCGCCACCGCCGGGGACTGGAACAGGTGATCAAGGCCTCCGCCGACCTGTTCAGCGAGCGCAGCCTGAACGAGTTCAGCGCCGGGGTGCTGATCCAACTGGCGGCCCAGATGGGCACGGAGCCGGAGGGTCTGTTGTGCGCCCAGGGCACGGTGGACGGCCCCGTCATCGTCGCGGCGGCTGGCCGATTCGCCGATCATATCCGCAAGCCCCTGGCCACCCTGGGCAATGCCGAGATCGAGTCCGCCTTGCTGGAGGCATTTTCGCGGCGCCAGGGCTTCAAAAGCCGGGACGGGGATATCCTGTACCTGCAGTCGGGCAGCGCGCACCCGGCCGCCGTCTACATGTCCACCCCCATCCCGGTGGATGAACAGAAACGCGACCTCCTGCGCCTGTTCACCATCAACGTGGCGCTGGGGTTCGAAACCGCCACCCTGTTTGAGCATCTGCGCTCCGTGGCCTTCACCGACCCGTTGACCGGCATGCCCAACCGCGCCGGGTTCATCAGCGCGCTGGACCGGGCGGCGCGGAACCCCGCCGGATCAGGGCGCGGCCTGATGGTGATCCTGCTGGACCTGGACCAGTTCCATTTCATCAACGCGCGGCTGGGCTTTCAGGTGGCGGACGCCTTGCTGCGCGCCGTGGGCCACCGTCTGGTGACCACCTTCCCCGACGCCGTGGCCGTCAGCCGGTTCGGTGGCGACCGTTTCGCCCTGGCCCTGCCGGTGCCGCCAGACGTGGAGCTGTCGCTGCCGTCCCTGGAACGGCAGCTGGAGATGGCGTTCGAGGCCGGCTTCGACGTCGCCGGGCGCCATGCCAGCCTATCGGCCACCAGCGGCTGCACCATCAACACCGGCGACACCGGCGACAGCGGCGACCAGTTGGTGCAGCAGGCGTCCCTGGCGCTGAAGGACGCCAAGCTGCGGGCGCGGGGACGGTTGGTCGCCTTCAATCCAGAACTGGAGCGGCGCAACAACGCGGGGCTGGCGCTGCTGGCCGAATTCCGCGCCGCCCTGCGTAACCGCGAACTGGTGCTGCATTACCAGCCCAAGCTGGACCTCCTGACCGGCCGGCCGGTTGGGGTGGAGGCGTTGGTGCGGTGGCAATCGCCCCGGCACGGCCTGCTGATGCCCGCGCAGTTCCTGGATCTGGCGGAGGCCAGCGGCCTGATCCTGCCCATGGGCCTGATGGTGCTGGAAATGGCCATCCGCCAGCGCCGCCTGTGGCGGACCGAGGGCCTGGACATCCCGGTGGCGGTCAACGTCTGCGCCCTGCAGGTACAGCAGGTGGATTTCCTGCAGGGCATCGATGGTGTGCTCGCGGCCCAGGACACCACCGCCGATGGTCTGGAGATGGAGATCACCGAGTCCGTTTTCGTCGGCGACGACCAGCGCGCCTTCGACCATATCCAGGGCTTGCGCGACCGGGGCTTCGGCGTGGCGCTGGATGATTTCGGCACTGGCTATTCCTCGCTGAGCTATCTGAACCGCCTTCCCGCCACGACGGTGAAGGTGGACCGCCGCTTCATCCAGGGCATGAATCAGGACTCGAAGTCCGACATGCTGGTGCGCGCCATCGTCCAGGTGGCGGCCGTCATCGACGCGAAGGTGGTGGCCGAGGGTGTGGAGACGGAGGAACAGGCCACGCGCCTGCGGGCCCTGGGCGTTCCCGTGGCCCAAGGCTTCCTCTACAGCCACGCCCTGCCGGCCGACGCCCTGGCGACCTGGTGGTTGAAGCGGGACGCGCCGGCGGCCCGGACGTAGGGGGCCCGGGCGCGAAGACCCCGCAGGGCGGCGGGCCGACGATTCCAGAAGTGGAGACGGGGTGATCCTGATGTATCTTCAAGGGGTTCGCGGGATAGCGCGCCAGGGGAATACATGGCCTACACACTGCGCAAGGCTCGGCTGGAAGACAGGGCGGCCCTCCAAGATCTGATCCAGGCTTCGGCCCGGGGCCTCAGCGGCGAACACTACACGCCGGAGGTGGTGGAGGGGGCGCTGGCGGGCGCCTTCGGCGTCGACAGCGAATTGATCCATGACCAGACCTATTTCGTGGCGGAGGAAGCGGACGGCCTGTTCGTCGGCTGCGGTGGGTGGAGCCGGCGGATGACCCTGTTCGGGGGTGACGCCCGCCCGGACCGTTCCTCCCAGATGCTGGACCCGGCCCGCGACCCCGCCCGCATCCGGGCCTTCTTCGTCCACCCCGACCGGGCCCGCCAGGGCATCGGCCGCGCCCTGCTGGAGGCCTGTGAGGCGGAAGCCCGGGCAGGCGGCTTCCAGGCGCTGGAGTTGATGGGCACCCTGCCGGGCGTACCGCTCTATACCGCCCTGGGCTTCCTGCCCACGGGGCGGGTCTTCCATCCCCTGCCCAACGGCCAGACCATCGAATTCGTCCCCATGCGCAAGGAACTGCCGCCCGTGCCGGCGGCAACCTGATCGCCGGGAGGCGGCAGACCCACGCCAGGGGCGGACCAGGGCGCGAAAACCAGCAGTATCGTCCGTCCACCAGTCCGAGGAAAAGTGGACGCCCCCTCTTACTCTGGACAGTCCAACCGAAAGCGATCTGCCATGTACCGTCCGCCCCATTTCAAGGAAGACCGGCTGCCCGTGCTGCACCAAGCCATGACGGCCATCGGGCTGGCCAATGTGGTGACGGTGGCAGCGGACGGGACGCCCCATGCCAGCCCCCTGCCCTTGCTGCTGCAGGCGGATGAGGGGCCGTACGGCACGCTGTACGGCCATTTCGCCAAGGCCAATCCGCAGTGGCGGGACACGGCGGCGGGTAGCCCGGCCTTGGCCATCTTCATGGGGCCGGATGCCTATATCACCCCGTCCTGGTACGCGACCAAGGCGGAGACGGAAAAGGTGGTTCCCACCTGGAACTACGCCACCATCCATGCCCGGGGTCCCATCACCTTTTTCCAGGACGCGGACGCCTTGCTGGATTCTGGTCACCCGACTGACCCAAGGCCATGAGGAGGGACGCGTCACACCGTGGGCGGTGGATGACGCGCCCGCCGACTTCATCCAGGCGCAGTTGCGTGGCATCGTCGGCTTCCGTCTGGCCCTCACCAGCGTGGAGGGCAAATGGAAGATGAGCCAGAACCGTCCGGCCGCCGACCGGGACGGTGTGGCAGATGGCTTGGGCCGGGATGCAGCCACCGAGGTCGCCGCCCTGGTGCGGGCGGGGGGCGCCACAGGCTGAACTCGACGCCGTAGACATTGAGGCCCGGCGCGCCGGGCCGATCCTCAGCGCGCGCCCTCGAACAGCGCGTCGATTTCCTGTTGGGTCCGCAACGCGTCGGACGACAGCCCGGTGGTGCTGGGGATGACAACATCTTTCACCGAGGCAGCCGGCTGCGTCGCCACCGGTTGCGCGGGCGAAACGGCACTGAACAAGGCATCGATGGTGGTCTGTGACGGCGCCTGCAACGCGGGACCATGCAGCAGATGGGCATCCGGCCGGGCATCATCGTGCTTGTAGGGCAGCAGGACCTCGCGCGGGGCGTCGGCCGGCGGCATGGCCGGGGTGGTCGAGGCCTGCGGCAAGGTACGCCACAGGCCGGTGATCACGCCCACCCGCTCCTCGATATAACTCAGGGTATTCACCACCTTGGCGGTGCGTTGGCCGCAGATGTCCTGGAAGGAACAGGCCATCATCACGTCCATGCAGGCGTTTTCCAGCGCCGTCAGCAGTTGCCCATCGACCGCGCGCCCGGGACGCAGACGCCTCAAGGCGTGGGTCATGCGCTCCACGGTGGTGAGGATGCGGTTCGTCGCTTCCTCCGTCGCCGTGACAATGGCATCCAGTTCGGACGTGGCGGCGCTGATGCGGTCGGCCTTGGGATCGCTAGGCTTGATGGCGGCGATCTCACGCTTCACCAGACGGATGGTGTTGGCCATGGCCTCCATCTCCGCCTTCAGAAACGCGATTTCGGGGTTGCCCAGCGTGTTCTTGGCGGACGCCGCGTCATTGCGGGACGCCGCGATCAGGCGTTGAATGCTGGTGATGGTACGCCGAAGCTCATCGGTTTCCACTGAGCGAGCGCGGCGCTGGACCTCGTAGAAAAAGTCGCGCCCCTTGGCTGTGGCCAGCAGCGACTCCTCCATCTGCCGGTATTCGTCCAATGTCAGGCCTGAGCCACGGGTGGTCTGCATGCCCATAACGCCCCCTCGGAAATATGCCGCGCGGCCGGCCTGCCCCGGCTTGCGCTACTCAAGCCTAAGTTCCTCATGAGCATGACTTTTCCGTCAATATAGGCTTCCTCCGTAGACATATGTATTTCAGGTGAGTTTTACCTTACGCAATGTGGGTAGTTTTCATCACATTTGTGATTAAAGCCGCCACGTCTGCCCCGGAACTTACCTCCTAAGAAATAAAAGAGCCGCTCTCTTTCGTATAAACACGACCCCTATTGGTGGGACAGCCCGGTCCCTACCACAGGTCCCTGCCAACGTGACGGCGACTGATGGCCGATGGTACCATCACACCGAGAAACAGGACGTCCATTCCCAGGGCGGCCCCCTCCCCAAGACGAGTGACAGATGCGAACCTTTCCCCACGCCTTTTCCCGCCCTGCGAGGCGGGCGGTCGCCTTGTTACTGGCTGGTGTGGTGACGGGCGCGGCCGGCGGCGCGCTGGCGGCGGAATCGGAGGCGGAGGCCAAATCGGTGGCGCTGGAGGCCAGTTGCAAGCCCAACAAAGTGGAGGCGGTGCAGCGCTTCGTCGGCAACAACCCCGACATCGTCTACAAGATCACCTGCCAGAACGGGAAGGACCTGGCGGTTTATGTTCGGTGCCAGGGGCGCACCTGCTTCCTGGTGCGTTGATGCCCATGCGGTGGTGGTCAGCCCCCTTGGCCTTGGCTGGCCTGTTGGCCGGGACGGCGCCGGCAGGGGCAACCTTCTCCATCATCGCCTGCGACCACGGCCGCTGTGGCGCGGCCGTCGCCACCAACAACCTGGCGGTGGGTGCCAGCGTGGACTACGCCCAAGCCGGCGTCGGCGCCGTCGTCACGCAGTTCGAGACCAACCCAGCCATGGGACCCAAGGGCCTGGCCCTAATGGCCGCCGGCCATACCCCGGCCGATGCGCTGGTCATCCTGCTGCGGGAAGATGGTGATTTCGATGGTGAGGGCGTGGAAGCGCGCCAGGTGGCCTTGGTCGACGCCCGGGGACGCACCGCCGTCTTTACCGGACGCGAGGTGATGGCGTCCGCTTACGCCGGTGACAGGCAAGGGCCGGGTTATGCCGTTCAGGGCAACGGCTTGGCGGGCCCCGGCGTGCTGACGGCCATGGAGGATGCCTACAAGGCGGCGCGCGGCGGGTTGGAGGATAGGCTGCTGGCGGCGTTGGAGGCTGGCCAGGCGGCGGGTGGGCAAAGCATCGGCAAGCTGTCTGCCGCCTTGGTGGTGCGGACGTCCGACGGCTTCCCCGTGGATTTGGACTTCCGCGTGGATGCCAGCGCCCAGCCCCTGCCCGACCTGCGGGCCCTGGTGGAGCGCCACCATGCCTGGCAAGCGGTGATCCGCGCCGACAGGGCGGCCCGCAAGGGCGATAGGGCCGCGGCTCAGGACGCCCTCGCCGAAGCGACCCAACTGGCCCACGGCTGGGACCGGGTGTGGCGCCGCGCCGCCCGGGTGGCATTGATGCTGGGCGATACCGCCGCCGTGCGCGACTATCTGGCGCGCATGGTCGCGGCCAATCCGGTGTGGGGCCGGCAGGAGGCCGCCGATTCCGCCTATCACGACCTGGCGCCCCCGATTAACGCGACTAACGCCCCCAGCCCCGCCAAGTGAAGATGGGCCTGCGCTTGGCCAAAAAGGCCCGGCGTCCCTCCTCGAAATCCACGTTGCGGGCGGCTTCCTCCAGGAAAGTGGCGGCACCGGAATCGGTGACGGCCGTGGCGCCATCCTGGATGGCCTGAATGATGCGCTTGGCCGCCTGGATGGAGAATTGCGATAGCCCGCACAGGGTCGCCGCGTACTCGTTCACGGCATCCGCCAGCGCGGCGTTCTCCACCACCCGGTCCACCAGGCCGATGGCCAGCGCCTCCTCCGCCCGGATCAACCGACCGCTGAACAGCAGATCCTTGGCGCGGGCGGGCCCGACGTGGTCAACCAGCCGCCGCGTGTCCTCGAACGGATAGACGAAGCCCAGTTTGGCCGGCGTGATGCCGAAGCGGGCACCGGCCCCGGCGAAGCGCAGGTCGCAATGCAGCGCCAACCCGCACCCGCCCCCCACACATAGACCATGGATCATGGCGATGGTCGGCTTGGGACAGCGCTCGACGGCCACGTTCCCGGAGCGCACTGCGGCATTGAAGCGGGCTGTGCCGGCCGGCGTGCTGAAAACGTGACCGAACTCCGCGATGTCCGCGCCTGCGGAAAAGGCCTCGGTGCCGGCGCCGGTTAAGACCACCACCCGCACATCGGGATCGGTACCGACCGTGGCCATGAGTTCGGGCAAGGCCAGCCACATGTCCAGCGTCAGCGCGTTATGCTTGCCCGGCCGGTTGACCGTCAGGGTGGCCACGCCCTCGTTCACCGCCAGGCTGAAACCGGCAACCCCCTCATCCATCTGTCATCCATCCCCGCAGCCGGACACGGGCGCCATAGTGGCCGGAACCGGCCGACGCGGGCAACGCCTTATGCCAAGTTGCCGTCAACCAGGACTATGGCCCGGATCATCCCCCCTCGGGACATACCGTCGATAGCAACCCCGACCAAGTCTCCTTACCGCGTTTTGGCCTCAGCTCCGCAAAGGGCGGAAATACCGCAGGACGGACTGCAACTCGGTACGCAAGCCCTGATCCTCCCGCAGCCGCGCCTGCAGTGCGTGATCGCGCTTGGCCAAGTAGACGACGTGGTCTTTCGGGGGAAGGGAGCGGTAGGACGGCTTCGCCGCCAGCGTGCCATCGTCCTGTACGGTCGACAGAAAGAAGGACGAGCGCATGAATTTGGAAAAGAGCTTATTCGCCCCTTCCGCCGGCTCCCGGGACATGATTGAGCAGATATAGAAAAGCCGGAAATAGTAGTAATTGTTATAAATGCGTTGAACGATATAAAACTGCTCACTGGGCGATGATACCTTGGAAATGAGCTGTTGCTCCTTGAATCCCGCATAGAAGTAGTTCGACGCTTCGCGCGCAAACAGAAAGGGCTTCTCCCGCTCCTCGCTGATCCGCTTGCGATAATCTATCAGCGCCCGGCCGACCAAGGTCTGGATCATGCGGCGCTCCACATCCAAATCCGGCGGCAATCCCATCAGGAATTCCATCGCCGGCAGCAGTTGCACGGGATGGGAAACGGCGGCCCGCTTTGCCCGTCCCTTGCCAAGAAGGGACGCCTGCAGCGATTCGATGATGTCATGGGCCTGCCAGCGCAGGCGGGTCATCATCGGAATGGTCGAGAGGCCGCTGGCCTGCAGGAACAGCCGCAACTGGTCGCGCCAGGACTTCTGCGGCAGGGTGAAATATTCCACATCCGTCAGCCGTAAGGGCGAGGAAACACTCTCCCCCGCCACCGGCTCCGGTCGGTGGTTGAGGCTGCGTCCGAAGACGACACCCTTGGTCTTCCGTTCCCGCTCCGCCAAGCTCATGAAAACAGCCCGCCCGCAGCCACAACCCCGTTCACAGCCCCGTTACGACCGCCACTCGCCACCATGCCGCAGCGCCCCAGTCGACAAATCGCCCTTGCAAGCACGATATCATATTTGGTCACATTGATTAACTGATTGCGAACGCTACTTATGCGGGTAGCGACAAAATTGTCGTTGGTCGCCGCCTGCGCATTTGAGTCCCGCCTTGGATCGCGCAGGGTTATGGCAGCGCGGGACGTATCAATCCCAAGTTCAAGGCCACCATTGGCGGCGGCCTTTCGGTGGCCTGTCCTTCCAGTGTTCTTGGCGTCGACGCTGATGATCACGACTTGGGGCAGGCCAAAGACCGCAAGGGATACATCAGCCCATGCCTTCGTATGCCACCTCACATCCGGCTGCCGCAATCGCCTCACCCACCGGCACAGGGGGTTACGACCTCTCTGGCGTACCGGCCACGATTGGTCTAACTAAGCGGGTGGGGCGGCTGGCAGGGCTGCCTGTGACCAGTGGCGGCAAAGGCGAGCCTGTGCAGCGAAGCGATGGCCATGGGTTGGCCACCAGCAGTGATGAGTACCTGGTGGGACGGGTTGCCCAGGGCGACGCGCAAGCCTTTCGCGTGCTGACGGATCGGCATTTGGATCGAACCGTCACATTGGCCCGTCGTGTCCTCGGCGGCGCGGCTGAAGCGGAAGACGTGGCGCAGGAGGCTTTTCTGCGTCTGTGGCAGCACGCCGAACGGTTCCGGCCGGCGGAAGCGCGGTTCTCGACCTGGTTTTACCGAATCACCATGAACCTCTGCCTGGACCGGAAGCGCCGGCCCGCGCATGACGCTCTGGAGAGCGTGCCGGAGCCGGTTGATCCGTCGCTGGACGCCGTCGCCCTGGTGGAGCGTTCGGAACTGGGGCGGCTTGTCGCCCGCGCGGTCGATGATCTGCCGGAGCGGCAGCGGGCGGCCATTTCCCTGTGCTATGATGCAGGCCTGAGCAATGCCGAAGCCGCTGCCGCCATGGAGGTGAGCGTGGGCGCGCTGGAAACCCTGCTCGTACGGGCGCGTCGCGCCTTGAGGGCGACATTGGCGCCCCTCGCCCCTTCTGATGCCCAGGACGGACGGCGCTCACGGACGGGAGGACCGCGATAATGGACGATATGATGATGATCGCGGAATTTGAGGAATTGATCGACCTGCATGGGCCGGACGCCGACCTGTGGCCGGCCGCCGACAGGCCACGGGCTATGGCGCTTCTGGCCCGGTCATCGGCGGCGCAGGCTGTCATGGCCCAGGCGCGCTTGATGGAACAGGCGCTCACCGCCATGCCCCTGGATCAGGCCAGCGCGGAATTACGGCGCGCCATTCTCGCCATTCCCGCCGCGTCGGGGGAGGCGCGCTCTTCAAAACAGCGCCCGGCTGACCAGCGGCTTCCAGCAGGGGGTGGCGGGTGGCGATCCGGCCGCACGCCCATCTTGGCCGGCGGTGGCCGGGGAACGTGGGGCGGCCTTTGGGGCGGTAGCATTTCCGCCGCGCTGGCTTCCGGACTGGCCGCGGCGGCATTGGGCGTCGTGCTGGGGGTTCACGGTGTTTCCCCGATTGCCCTGTCATCCACCGACGCCACCGCCACCACAGAATACATGAAGGCTATGACCGAAATCGACACGGAGATTGGGCAGTGACCGAGGGGCGTGCGCATTCGGACTTGGGCGCTTCATCGGGAGGCTCGCTTTCCAAGGTAGTGATCGTCCTGCTGATCATTTCCGTCTCGATCAATCTCCTTGTCGCGGGCATGGTCCTGGGCCAACGCCTGGACGGCAGCAGCACCCTTGCCCGGGCCAACGTCAACCGCCCGGACCCCAACGCCGGTCCGCGGCCCGGTCCCTATGACATGTTCGTGAAGAACGCACCGGAGCAGGTGCTGCCTTTCCTCAAGGACGCCATCGCCGCCCGCCAGGATTTGGCGCAGATCCAGCTTCAGCAATTAAGGGATGCGCGGCGTGAAGCCGTGCAACGCTTGAAGGCGCAGCCCTTCGACGCGGCGGCGGCCAGCGCCGCCTTCGCCCGCGTCCGGGCCCTGATCGCTGAGATTCAGCAAGGCGTGTATGACACCGCCCTGGGCGCTTACGCCCGCGCCTATGGCCAAACGCCGCCGTCAGCGCCCCCTGAAAAGCCCCAATGACATGGATTGGTGAGGCATTTGGCGCATCGCTTCACGACATCGCTTGCCCTTGCCCACCGACCATCGTCTATGATCCCACCCGCATGTCCTGAGGACGACGGAAGGATAGCCACGTGGCTGCGGACAAAATGGATGAAACGGCCCCCTTGCAGGCCGCCCCCATAGGTATCCCGAGAACACAGGCGATGGCGACGCCGTGGCCGCCCGCCGGAGTGGTTGGGCAATGGACCGACGTCTATTTCAAGCGCACCCGCACGATCGTGGAGCGCCACGGCGACGTCCCCGTGACCTACGCCGTTTTCATGCGGCGCCCGGTGGTGTTCGCCCCCCGCTTGGCCTTGGACTGGCTGAGGTCGGTGGCAGCCGAGCGCGGCTTCACCCCCGAAATCGAGGTTCGCTTCCATGAAGGCCAATGGGTCGGTGCCGGCGAACCCATGATGTGGATCACGGGCCCGTTCTCGCAACTCGCGGAACTGGAAACCTTGTTCCTGATGAAATTGGGGCCGGCTTGCGTCGCCGCTCATAACGCTTTCGTAATGAGTGCGGGCCTGCCCAAATCCGCCTTCCTGGCCATGGATGCCCGCCATTGTGCCGGTACCGAAATGGCGGACCTCATGGCTTACGCCGCCAGCGTCGGTTCCGAGCGCGCCAAGCGCAAAACCGGTGCAATCGGCTTCATCGGCAACGCCACCGATGCCACCGCTCATTATTTTGGCCAATCCCAGGGGTTCGGCACAATGCCGCATGCCTTGATTGGTTACGCGGGCTCAACGGTCAAGGCGGCCGAACTGTACAATGAAACCTTCCCCAACGAAGCCATGACCGTGCTGGTGGATTATTTCGGGCGGGAAGTCAGTGACACATTGGCCGTATGCCGACGCTTCCCGGAGTTGGCGGCCGCCGGCAAACTATCGGTTCGGCTGGATACGCCGGGTGGACGCTTCATCGAAGGACTAGACCCGCCGCAGAGCTATGCCGTGCTCGAACGCCGCGCCCCGGACAGCATTCGCGGCTATCGCGATGAGACGGAGTTGCGCTACCTGATCGGCGCCGGCGTGTCCGCCGCGGGCCTGCATTGGGTCCGTGAGCATTTGGACGAAGCGGGCTTCCACACCGTCAAAATCGTGGCATCCAGTGGTTTCAGCCCGGCCAAATGCCGGGTGATGGCGGATGCGCAAGCCCCGATCGATGTAGTGGGAACCGGCAGTTTCCTGCCTGAGCATTGGGGCGAAACCTATGCCACCGCCGACATCGTCGCATATGATGGCGTGGCTCGCGTCAAGATGGGACGCGAATTCCTGCTCAAGCGATAAAGAAAAAAGCCCCCGGGCGGTTCTCTTCGATTGCTCAAAGAGAACCGCCCGGGGGCATTCGATGTTAAAAGAGCCTATTGGACGCCCTTCATCTTTTCCAAAGTGCGAAGACCACCCAGCCCCAACATGCCGAGGAGTATGGTTGTCAACTGGTCATCCAAGGTCGGGGGCCGGGGAACGGCGTGACCGACGACGAGATCGGCCACCCAAACCAAAAGCGGCATGGCAATGTATTGGTAAGCCAGAGCGGCCCCACATACCCAACCGATAAAGGGCCGCCAGCCGGCCACAAAAACGCTGCTGTTTCCCGCCTCACCTCGATTGACCTCCACCTGGGCCAAATCCAGTTGCTGGACACGGTCGGCCGCCTCCTTGTACGCGGCGGCCTCCGCTTGGGCCCGCGCGGTTGGGTCGGGGATGAAATCCAGCAGCTTGGTTACAACCGGCGCGATGACGCCGCTGGCCGGTGAGAGAATATCCTGCAAAATACCCATGCTGATCCTCCAGCGGAAACAGTTCAGCCTGCCTTGATCAGCGCAGCGATGCGCTGGGCCCGCCCGCCGACCTGGCTGGCCCAACGCGAAGCCAAAGCGGCATCCGCAGCCTGTTCGAACCTCCCGGCCTGCAAGTGGGCCAACGTCGTCCGAAAGGTCATCAGTGTGGATACCCCCATGTTGAACGCCATGTTTGCAAGGGCACGCTGTCGCGCCTCAGAGAGGGTGCGCCACCACGGCATGGAATGATCCAGGTCCGCCATCACTCGATCAATGTCGTGGGCAAGCAGATCGTCGACCTCGGAGACGGATAGGCCGACGTCACTGAGGTTACGGCCAACACCGATGGTCAGCTTGCCCACCGTGTCCGTATAGGGCTTAAGGCGGACACCTTCGTCGCGCCTGAGATCGGCGGCCAGCGCCATCGGATCCAAAGTCATTTCACGCCATCCGTTGTCTTAAGGGTTTGGTGGGCAAAGTGGCGGAGGAAGGTGCGGATCAAATCACGCCTTGCGCCAACTGGCTGGCGACCAACCGATGCAAATCGTCAATACGCTCGTGAGCGCGTGTCAGGTTCTGGCTTTGACGGTCCAGCTTCGCGCCCAGGGCCTCGATCTGGCTGGCCAGCGTGGCCAACTGGACCGCAACGGCCTTCATTTCACCCTGGGCGGCCACGAAAGCCTGACGGCCCTGTTTGTCATTGGCGATGTCGCGCTCAGCCCGCTCCAGACGACTGGTTAGAACGGCCACGCGCTCCGCCAATCCGCCGTCCTCATCCTCTTCCGGTCGCCGCCTGCGGGAACTGCGATGCGCCAAGGCCGAAACGGCGATGGCCAGCGTCGATCCCAGGGTGGCGCTTATCGCCAGCGGGGTCTCACCCGTGCCGATGTCCATATAGTCACCGTTCTGAATCAGTAAGGGGGACGCCCACCTCGAAGCAGGCGATAGGAAAGGCGGCACCGCGGACTCTCAAACCACCCGCTTGCCGGCAAGAACCGCCGCCACCCGCTCCGCCGTCAGCAGGCCGGCTTGCTCAAACACCGCCAGGGCGGCCGCCGTGGCTAGGTTGTCCAGGTCGATGGTGTTGGCGCCCAGGGCGGCCTGGCGAGTGGCGCGCACCTCGGGGTCGGCGCTGGTGGATATGGCCAGCCATTCGGCCGGGGTCAGCAGATAGACGATGGCGTCCCGGGGTGTCATGACCCGGGGCCAGCGGATCAGCATCAGCGCCCGCCAGGTGGCGGCCTCCTCGGCCGTCAGGGGCCGGGCGTCGGACCACGCGCCCGCGACCAGGTCCACCGTCTGGGTGGCGGGATCGAAGGTCGGAAGCGCCGGCGGCACCAGCTCGAACGGCGCCTCCAACGGCAGGCCGGTGGCCGGGTCGCGCTCCAGGGCGTCATCCCGGGTGCGGATGAGGTGCAGCAGGTCGGCCGGGGTGTTGGCCACCAACGTTCCGGCGGCTACCCAGGCGGCATGGGCCGGGTTGGGCTGGTCGCCCACCGCGGCGCCGGTCGCGTCGAACAACGGCACAGTCGCATCCGGCTCCGGCCGGCTGGCCAGCAGGACCGCGTCGTCATAGGCGTCGACCTGCGCCTGCACGGCGCGGACGGCCCGGTTGATGGCCAACTGCGCGGCGATGTCCGCCAGCGGTGCGCTGGCGACCTCCACCGGGTGGTCGGCGCAACGGGGGTGGCCCTGCGCCAGGCACCAGCGGCGCACCAGGCTGTCACCCTTGAAAGCGTCGGTCATATCGGTCGCGCGGATCATGGTCGGCCCCTCCTTCAAGCGGCGTAGCGGGTGGCACCCGCGCGGTTGATATGCACCAGGGTCGCCCAGGCCAGGCGCTTGGCGGCCACGCCAGTGGCCTGGATGCAGACCGTCTGGGAGGTGGTATCGGCCACCACGGTCACGTCGCCGGTGGTGGTGGCGCTCTCATAGTCGGTGCCCAGCGTCTGGACGGCCGCCACCGTGACGTTACCGTTGGGCAGGCGGTAGACCCTGGCCCGGCGCTGATAGCCCATGCGCTCGCTGGGGGCGGCGCCGTACTCGGTGGCCTCGACGTCCACCATCAATTGCAACTCGTCGCCCTCGGCCACCGGCAGGCGGGCGATCACCGTTGGTGTGGCATCCGTCGTGACCGCCGGCGGGAAGACGACGCGGTTGGCATCGGTGGGCGCCACCGGCACGCGATCCGCCAGGATGCGGTCGCGGAACACGATGGACGGCAGGCTGGCCACGGCCTGATTGGCCGTGGCGATGACATAGCCGCCCTGGCGCGCGGCGACGGCCGTGTGGTTGTCGCTGTTGCCGGTGGTCGCGAGGCCGGTCAGATGCGTTGTCCGGACGAGGCCCTGGAACACCGATGTGCCGTCGCCCTTGGCGGCATAGAGCGCGCCCGTGTCGGGGTCATGCGCCAGCCCCTGGACGGCGGCGGAGGTGCCACCGAGCACGCACTTGGCGCCCGGCTGGAACAGGGGCCGCTCATCCGCGTACATGCGGGCGATCTGCTCGGGGGTGGGCGCCGTGGTGCTGAGGCGCAGCTGAGCCAGGCTGGTGCCTCCGGCCGGGAGCGTCAGGAGGCCTGTCAGGCCTATCCACAACTGGGCTGCCGTATTGCTCAGGGTGCCGACAGTGCGGATGGCGGTTGCGACACGGACGCCGTCCAGCCACAACTCCAGCGATCCACTACGGGATACGGCCCACCACTGACGCCACCCTGTACCACTGATGGCGACCGCTGATGTTACACGATTGACTGTAGCGAAGCCGTCAGCGGAGATATCAAACGCCACTTGGCCAGCGGAAATGAAGGCCCTCCAGCCCGGCGTTGACGTGTAAGCGCCCGCGGACACCGCCACCCGGGTCATGAAATGCGATCCTGTATCGGACGTGTTTATCCACCCGCCAACACAGAAATCGCCCGCACCGAAATCCAGCGCCGGGTTGTAGGGCTGCAGCAAGTAGTTGCTGGCCGAGAAGCCCGACCACGCCGACAGGTCGGCCGTCGATGCGACCACCGACTTGCTCAGGGCGCCGATGACACGCATGCCAATGGCCTGGGCTGAGCGGTCAGGCTCCGCCAAGTCGACCGAAACACTGGTCACCAGCCCCGTCTGACCGGCGGTGTACGGCGCGTCGAAGTTGATGCGCACCTTGGGTGATGGGTCCGTGGCGCGGAACTGCATGAGCACTGTCGATGCAGTTGTGCTGGTCGTGTAGCCGCCGGCCAATGCCATTGTCGCGCCGTTGTCCGTCACCTCGGCCCGCATAATCGCGCCGACAGTACCCCGCCGCATGTTGATAGCAACCAGATAGGTCTGCCCCACGACGCAGCCACTCAACTGGTAAATCGCCTTGCTCGCTGTCACGGTCGCAGACGTCTCGGTCATCTGCAGGTCAGAGCCGCTGATCGACAGCGTCAGATTGCCGTCCGTAGTGCTCCACCCGGTGGTGCCGGCCGCGCTGGTCCAACTGGCGATATTGGCCCCCGTCGTGCTAGCCGTGCTGGTTGTGGCCAGGGCCAAGCGGCAGTCGCCCACCATCCACCCGCTGTTGAAAGCTCCGCCACCGTTGGCCGTATTGCCGCTGCCAGTGACGTACGCGACCATGCCGTTGGCGGGGTTGACCGGCTCCTCAGCCATCAGCGTCAGGCCGCTGACACCCCCTATGGCGATGGCGTTGGTCGCCATGCGCTGCTGATTGGCCGCCAGCAGGCGGGGAGTGGATGAGCTGTCGTCGTACCAGCCCAGGCGCCATGCACTGTTGGCCAGTGTTGCGTAGGGCACCGGCCCGTAGTCGGTCCGCCCCAGCACGGTGGCAAGCAGGCGGCCGTCCGTGATGATCGCTGACTGGTAGCCGCCGCTCACTGTGATGCTGGCCACTTGCCCAGACTGGTGGATCACGCTCACCCCGCCGACCGTCGCCACGGCAACGGTGGGTTTGGGCAGGCCTGTGGCGCGGTCTAGGGGGGCACCGGGCAGCACCGTGACGGCGACGGCGGCAATAGCGCTGCTGGCGCCCACGCCAGGGGTACCGATGACGGCGTACACAGTGCCTGGCGCCGACCGGCTGGCGATGCCGCCCGGGTACCAGTATTGACCGCCGGTAGTCCAAATCACCCCACGATCCCGCAGGAAATCGATCGATACGAGACGCCCATCGGCGCCACTCGACGACCCAACATAAATCACGCCATCCCGCGCCGTGACACAGGTGATGGCGGCGCCCGACACGATCCCTAGAAATGCCGCTGGCACCACCATCCACATAACCGGCGTCGCCTGGTCGGCGTCATAGATCGTCACCGTGGTCGCGGTGGCCATGATCAGCATTTCCGCCGGGATCGACGCCCGCGCACCACGCGTCGCGGTATTCAGCGGTTCATTGATGTAGGACTGCCAGGTGCAGCGCTTGCGCCATGCGCCCTCGTCCCAATCCCGCGTCGTGTCGTACCAGAACACAGCAGCCGGCGCCCCGGCCTGGATCTGGCCCAGGAAGCTGTTGAGGCTGCTGAGCCCGCTGACCGCCACGGCCGCCGCCTGGGCGCTTTGGGCGGCGGCGGCCGAGGACGCGGCGGTGGTCACGGCCGCCTGCGCCGTGGCGGCGCTGGCGCCGGCGGCGCTGACCGAGGCGTCCAGGGTGGCCTTGGCCACGTTCACGGCGCTGGTCAGCGCGTTGACGCTGGTGGTGAGGCCGGCGACTTGGGTGGCGAGATCGGTCATGGGCGGGCCCCTTACTTGAAGGCGATGGCGGTGACGTAGCGGGTCTGGCTGTCGGTGAAGGCCGTGGCCATGCTCACCAGCAGACCGTCGATGCTGTCGGCGGTGGACTGGGCGGCGGCGGCGCTGCCGGCGGCGGCCGATGCCTGGGTGGTGGCGATGCCGGCCTGCGCGGTCGCCGTGCTGGCGGCGGCCTGGGCCGCCTGGACGTTGACGTAGGCGTTCACCGTCGTGGCCGTCTGCTTGCCCAGCGCCAGGATGGCGCGGTTCACCACCACGTTGGTGTTGCGCAGGCCGTGCGACAGCAGGGGCGCACCGGTGGAGGGGTCGAAGTCCCGCACCGCCTCATAGGCCGTGTTGGTGTACGAGGCGCCGGGCCAGGGCGTTTCCAGCGTCAGGCTGCCGTCGGCCGTCACGGCGGCAACGACGCCCACGGGATCGTCCTCGCTGACCGTCAGCAGCGCGCCCGGCGCCAGGTTGGCCAGCCACGCGGTGCCCGTGCCGGTGACCGTGGCGCTGCCGTTGGTGAGGGTGATGGTGCCGGTGGTGTATTGGGTCATGACGGCCTCAGCTGGGCGGCACCGGCCATGCCGGCGCGGTGGGATCGGTGGTGTTGGCGGGCAGGTCGCGCAGCGCCTGGCGGTAGGCTGTCCAGGCCGCGCGCCGGGCGTCGCTCATGGCGGCCCAGCGGTCGGGCAGCACCCGGATGTCACTGGCGGACAGCATCAGGTCGCGCTGTTCCCGCAGGTCGGCCACGGCGCGGGCGTGGGCCGCTGCTGCGAGGTCGGCCGCCTCGCGGGGCGCCAGCGCGCCATCCACCACCCGGCAGGACCAGATGCCCTCGGCCTGATCGTTGGCGATCTTCAACCGGCCGATGCCATCGGGGCTTACCCCATCCTCCAGCAGGCTGTACGGATCACGATGATGCAGGGCCAGGACGCGGCCGGTGGCGGGGTCGTAGTCGACGTAGAGATGCACGGCCGCGTCGGCCGGCGCGGGGGCGTCGGTCATCGGAACCACCTCACTTGCATGTAGATGTTGGAATACTCCAGGACGACGTA
The DNA here is from genome assembly GCF_034427435.1 of Nitrospirillum goiasense. Taxonomy (NCBI): domain Bacteria; kingdom Pseudomonadati; phylum Pseudomonadota; class Alphaproteobacteria; order Rhodospirillales; family Azospirillaceae; genus Nitrospirillum; species Nitrospirillum goiasense. Next base: position 732,120 of record NZ_JAXQNP010000003.1, read on the forward strand.
GCTGGAGCTGCCGGCGTCGTTATTCCGCCAGGCCTGCAAGGTGTATGAGTAATTGCCCGCCGTGAGGCTGCCATCCGTCGTGAACACCCATTGATAGGGCGCAGAGGAAAGGGTGGCGCCCCCGACAACGACGGAGTTGCCGCCGCTATCGGTGCGGACTACCTGGACCTTTGGGCTTTGGGACAGACCAGATTGAACCAAGGTGGCGTTGAAGCTGATCTTGATGTCGCTGGAACCGCCCCTGACCATGAACGGCGCGATGGTGGCAAGGGCGGTCCAGGTTCCCTTGTCCTGAACATCGATCGGGCCGGATGCCTGAACCGATGCAGAGCCGCTGGCCACGCCCACACCCAGGTCGTTGGTATCGAACAGCGTCCTGCCGCTCTGGTCCCAGACCGTGATCCCCCAATCATTGTTGAGCCGCCCCATGAGGATGCGCCACCGCGTCGCGTCATAAGCGCCCCAATACGGCCCGTAGCCGTTGTTGTCGTCGACGCCGTGCATGGTCAGATAGGCGCCGTTCACGGGGGTAGTGGTGAGGTTCTTGCCAGAGATAGAGCCGCTGGTGATCTGGTCAGCCGATAACTGGATGGCGCTGACGATGTTGGACGCCAACGTGCCGGTGGTGATCTTGCCGGCATCCAGGCTGGGGATGCGCACGGGGTCGAAGGTGCCGCTGGTGATGACGCTGGCGGCCAAGCCGTTGGTGCTGATCAGGTTGGCGGTGATCGTGCCGGTGCGGATGTTGGCGCCGTCGATGATGGTTTGGCCGTAGGTGGCGGACAGGTTCGATCCGCCGCGATAGCTGGCCAGCGTCACCGCGCTGTTGGACGTGGCCTGGGCGGCATTGGTCGTACTGGCCAGGCTGGTCGCCCCTTGCGTCCAATAGACATACAGGATGTTGTTGCCGTCCCAGGTGGCGGAGCCGCCGCTGACGGTAACCTGTTGGGCGTTGTTGCTGTCGTTAACCCAGGTGATGACGCCCGACCCCCAGCTGACCTGGTTGGAACCATTCGTCGTGAACTGGAACCCGTCGACCGTGATCCCCCGGTTGCCGATGGTCAGCTTATTGGCGGTGATGGTGTTGGTGGCGATGGCCCCGCCGTTGATCTGGGTGTTGTCGCCCCCGTACAGCCATTTGGTTAGCGTGGTGGTGCCGGTCAGCTGGATTTTGCCGGGAGAAATCAGCGTGCTGATGGCGTTGACCCGGGCCGCTGGATCGTTCGCCTGGGCCTGCACCGTGCCGATGCTGACACCAGTGTCCCCCACGTTGATGGTGGCCGGCAGGCTGGTGCTGGGTGCGAACAGGTTGCCGGTGAGGGTTTGGGCCGCGATCTGCGTCGCGGTGATGGTGCCAATGGCGATCTGGCTGGCGGTGATGGTGTTGGCGGCGATTGTCGCGGCGGTGATGGCGCCGGCGGCGATCTTCTCCGTCGTGATGGCACCGGCGTCCAACTGTGCTGTCTTGATCGCGCCGGCGGAGATCGCCCCGCTGGTGATGCTGTTGGCGGTGATGTCCGCGCCGTCGGTGGCCCGGGTCCAGGCTCCGCCGGAGAGGCGGTACAGCTTGCCATCCGTCGTCAGCAGCACGACGCTGGGCCCGGTATAGCCGCTGACGGCCGGCAGATTGCCCACCACGCTGACGGGGCTCAGGCCCGAGGCGAAGGCCGTGTAGTTCAGGCTGCCGGGCGAGAAGTCCGCCGCCACGGCCTGGGCCACCGTGCCAGGCACACCAGCCGTGGCCCCGGCGGGAAACCAGGGCCCGATGTTGCCGGACGTGTCCACCGCCCGCACCCAGCAATACCACGTCTGGCTGGCCGCCAGCCCGGTGTGGGCGAAGGAGGTGGACATCACCGCCGCCACCTTGACCGCGGTCGACCGGTCATTGGTCGCCGACGCCCAGATCTCGATGGCCGCCAGGTCCGCGTCGCTCGGGTTCACCCAGGACAGGTAAAGCGCCCGCAGGCCGGGCAGCACCGTCAGGCCGGAGCAGGCCCCCGGCGGCACCGTGTCGCCCGCCGTGGTCAGGCTGACGGCGGCGCTGTAGTCCGAAGCGATGTCGCTCTTGGACCGGGCCCGCACCCGCACGCTGTAGGCCGTGGCCGCCGCCACGGTCCATTGGTAGGCCGGCGCCGTGGTGGTGAACACGATCTCCGACCCCGTCCCCTGCCTGATGGCGACGTCGAAGCTGGCGAAGTTGGCGCTGGGACTGGCATCCCAGGTCGCCTTCAGCACCGTCAGCGCGTCGCCAGCCGGCGTGATGCTGGTGGAAGAGGTGAGCGCCAGGCCGGTGGGGACGGCCGGCGGTGTCACGTCCAGGACGATGTCCTCGACCGTGATGGGGATTTCCCCGGCGATGTTGAGGCCGCTGGTGCCGAAGGCGTCATAGGCCGCCGCCCGCACATAGTAGCTGCCCAGCGCCTCGGGCAGCACCAGCAGGTTCAGCAGGCCCTGATAGGCCGGCTCGGTGGCGGTGGGGTCGAAGCCCTGGGTCTGGCTGATCCAGACGATATAGCCGGCCAGGTCGCGGTCGGTGACCACCGGGATGTCCACCACGATGGTGCCGACGCCCTGCCGCACCTGGGCGGAGACGGCGGGGGGTGCGGGGTTGTTGACCGTGAGGGTGGCGGCCTTGCTCTCGCCCCCCAGCTTGTCGCGGATAGTGACGCTGAAGGTCAGGCGGCGGTGCGGGCCGCCGGCGTCCTTCGCGTTCATGCTGTCGAACAGGTAGAAGTATTCCTCGGTGGTCACTAGGTCGGTGCGCAGCACGGCACCACTGTCCGGTTCGATGACGGTGACGGCGTAGGCCTGGAAGTAGGGGTTCACGTAGCCGGAACCGGCGCCATAGGGCTGGTTGCCCAGGCTGGCGCTGGTGGCGGGGAAGTTGCCCTGCCACACCAGGTGGATGTCCCGCCCCACGAACTCGGTATCCAAGCCCTGGCCGTACAGCTCCAGATGGGTGACGCTGGCGCCGCCCAGCACGCCGCCCACGTCGATGCTGACGGCGGGACCCCAGGCGGAGCGCACGTCGGTGCCGATGCCGCTGGCCGCCTGTACGGTGTAGGTCACCGCCTGCGTCACGGGCATCAGCAGGGTGTCGGTTGACCCGGCCGGCACCTTGACCTGCTGCCAGTTGGTGACGCCACCACTGCCGGCCACGCCCCAGCGCAGCACGGTGTCGGTCGCCATGCCGGCCCCCCCTGGCCCGGCGTCGGCCGGCGTCCAGCGGGCGCGGATGCCCAACTGCACCGTGCCGTCGGCCAGCACGGCGTTCTCCACCGCCAGGGTCAGGTTGGTGGGCGCCGGGAGCATGCCCACCGCCCCAACCGGGCTATAGAGGTAGGCGTCCACCTCCGCCAGGCTGCGCTCCGCCGCCTGGAAGATGTTGAAGCTGGTCAGCTTGATGTAAAGCGTCTGGCCGATGTAAGCGGCGGGCAGGTCGTACTTGAAGACGGCCTCGTCCAGCCGCAGGAAAGGCGTACCCGCCGGGTGGTCCACGGCCCCGGTGCCGTACAGGCCCCGGTTCAGGCCGCCCAGGTGGTAGGCGGCGCTGCCCGTCAGGATCGCCGGGCCATAGGCCAGCATCTCCGCCCCCACCAGGCTGAGCGTGCGCCCGGCGTCGGCGTCGGCGGCGCTGCCGCCGGCCAGCTTCAGGCGGCTGGTGGCCAGGCTGACATAGCCGTCGCTGCCGTTTGCCGTCAGCGCCTGCCCCAGCGTGCCCAGCCGTGCCGGCGCCGTGATCTGGCCCACCCGCTGATAGGTCAGGTCATCGGCCGACACCCAGACGGAACAGCCGCCCCAGTTGGGGTCCAGACCGCAAGCGCCGATCCATACCTGTTGCACCCCGCCGGAGAGGCCGGGCGACGGCTCGAAGATCACCGGGTCGGCCAGGTCGCCCGGGTCCACGCCGGTGTTCAGGGGCGTGTTGCTGATGACGGGCGTGGGGTACAGCGTGGCCGTGCCGATGCCGGCCGGCAGCTCCTCCGCCGTGAAAGTCAGCAGGCCGTCCTCATCCTCATCGATCTGGGTGATGCGGACGGGGAACTTGGCCAGGGCCAGGGCGGCGTCGGTCAGGGTGACGATGTCGCCCGGTTCCAGCAGGGCGAAGGTCCAGGCCAGCTTGAACTGGTAGGAGTTGCGGACGTAAAGCTGGCGCTGAAGGATCAGGGTGGCGATGGCCGATGCCGTGGCGGCGTTGCAGATCTCATGGGCCTGCACCGGGTCGCCGGTGCGCAGGCCATAGGCGTCGATGGCGGCCAGGTCGCGCACCTCCGCCGTCGCCGTCTGGTAGGCGTTATTTCGGTCCTTGTACTCCACCTTGGCGGTGTTGGTGGCATCGGCCGGGTCGGAGCGGCTGAGCGTCACCGGATCATCGCCGGCGCCGGCGATGAAGTCGTCATCGGTCAGGTCGTAGACGGGTGTCAGGTCGGGCGTGAAGGTGACGCCGTTGCCGGTCAGCGCCTGGTCGCCCAGGGGCAGCGCCCGCACCTGGTCACCGGACCAGTAGATCAGGGTGTTGGTCAGCTGGGCCCAGCGGTTGACGATGTCGCTGGCCGCCTCCTGCTGCGCCAGCAGGGGCGACATCAGCAGGCCGGCGGCGGCGCAATAGGCCCGCCAAGCGCTGAGGTCGCCGATGCGATCAGCCGGCAGGCCCACGCCATAGCGCTCGTTGGTCAGGAAATCGACCAGGATGTCGGCGGGGTTGGCGTCGAAGGCGCTGGGGCCGGTGCGGGGCGCGGCGTTCGACTGCACCTCGAAATTATGGTTGGGCAGGCTGGCGCTGCTGCCCAGGTCATAGGAGGGTGAGGCGACATAGGCGGTATGCGGGTAGGACAGCGCCTCGTCCGGATGGCTGGTGTAGAGCGAGGCGAAGGGCGCCTGGCCGGCGGTGCCGGTGAACAGGGTCAGGTTCAGCTTGGCCAGGCTGGTGTCGGTCTTGTCCGCCCACACGCGGCCGACGCCGGCAATCTCCCCCTCGCACAGGCCCATGGCCACGGCGCAGCTGTAGACCTGGGTGGTGGACTGCGCCCCGCCGCCCTTGCCGCCGCCGGTGTCGCTGGCCACGGCCTTTGAGGTGAAGTCGTTGTACCAGAACAGATTGGGGGCGGCGCGTTGGGTGCCCCACAGCAAGGGGATGGGCAGGCCGGCGGCGCTGGTCTGCACCTGCAGGCCGGTGTAACTGGGCTTGGTGTCGGCATTGGTCTTGCCGCCGCCGAATAGGCCGGACATGGCATCAACCCCACAGGCTGTAGAAGATCAGGGGACGGTCGAGGAAGGGCAATTGGCGCAGGTCGCCCACCACGCAGCGGCCGTCCCGGGCATAGGCGTGGACCAGCTCAAAGCGGCCGGTCATGACGGCGCCGTGGCTGAAGCACCGGCCGAAGCGGGCCAGCACCACGTCGCCGGCCTGGGGGGACCGCTCCGCTGGATCGAAGGGCCGGCCGAAGCGCGCCGCCCAGTCGACATAGCGCTCATCGGAGCGGTGCAGGTGCCAGTCGGGCGGATAGGGGCGCGGGTCGAAGGGTGGCAGGACGCCCGTGTCCACGAACACGCGCACCAGCAGCATGGAACAGTCGACGCCGGCCCCTTTCACATCGGCCAGCTGGTGATAGGGTGTGCCCACCCAGCTTTGCGCTTCCGCCGCCACCGCGGCGCGCGCAGCCGCCTCCGCAGCGACGCGGATCGCGTCGTCGGTCATGGTCGTCTCCGGGGAATGGGATCAGGCGGCGGTTTCAGCCGCCGGGATGTAGGGGAAGGCGCGGATGTTGGCCAGGTTGTTGAACCGGGCCTTGCAGGTGCCGGCGGTGTGGTCGCAGCCATAGGTGATGGTGAACGGATCACCCACGGCCGGCGCATGTGGCAGGGGATAGGCCAGCCCCATGTTGCCGCCGCTGACCACCTTGATGGTCCGCACCACCCCGGCGTTGACGCCGCCTGTGAAGCTGATGGCGCCCTGAACGAAGGCCTGGGGATCGACCGCGGCGCCGGCCCCATCGGGGGCCAGAGCGGTCAGCGGCGTCGCCGGCACGATGGTGCCAACAATCGAGCCCTGGCCCACGCTGTTGCTCCAGGTGTAGCGGGAGCGCAGCAGGGTGCAGCCGCTGTCATACAGGGTGTGCAGGCAGTTGGCCTGATAGAGGTTACGCGGCATCTGCTGGTCCAGCAGCAGCAGGTCGCCCTTGACCGTCAGCGTGGCCCGCGCCCGCCCGGCCTGGGCGGTGGACACGCGGCCCTCGAACAGCAGGATGGTGCCGAAGGCGGCGGTGCTGGCGCCGGGCATCAGCGCCCGTTCCAGGCGGATGCGGGCGCCGTCGAAGCCACCGTTGTTGACGAAGGCGTTGACCGGCACGTCGCCCAGCAGCTCACTGGCGGCGCTGTCGATGGTGAGTTCCATCTGCGGCACCTCCAGTTGCGCCTTGCTGGACCAGGTGGTGCGGGCGATGCGGGGCCCGGTGGCCAGCCAGGTGTTGCCGCCGTAGCTGATGGCCCGGTCGGTGTTCGTCCAGCGCCAGACCGTGCCGGTGGGGGCGCTGGGGTTGCTGACCTGGGCCGTCAGGGTAACGGTGAACAGGTCCGCCGACCACAAGTTGGGCGTGGTCCGCAGCCATTGGATGAAGGCGGTGTCGGTGGAGCGCATGGCTCAGGCCCTCACGCTGATCAGGTTGACCTGCTTCGCCTGCCAGAGCTGGGCGGCGAACTTCTCGAACTCCAGGCCGTCGTCCTTGAAGCGGCACAGGAAGGCGTATTGGAAATCGGCGGTAATGACGGCGCCGTTGGCCGGTGCGTTGCCGAAGGTCAGGACGTTGCCGGTGACGCTGTAGCCGGAGGTCTGGCGGGCGCCGCTGACATAGACCGTGACGCCGCCGATGACGCCACCCACGGGCTCGACATAACCGCCATAGGTGCGGACCAGGGTGAAGCTGGTGCTGGCGCCATCTCCCACCGCGATGGTCTGGGCCGTGGCCTGGGTATCGTCTGGATCCTGGAACAGGAAGGCCGAGAACGCGCCCTGCATCTGGAGATAGAAGCCCAGCAGCTGCTTCAGCTCATTGGCCGCCGCCGTGTCGCGCAGGAAGTCGTAGGTCAGCACGAATTCCCAGATAGGCGCCGACCACATTGCCATGCGCGTCTCCCGGCCGGACGCCGCCGTGGCGATCTTGGTGGAAAAGGTGGGCTTCTTGGTAACGGAATAGCCCAGGCCCGCCAGGGCCGGATAGATCGCGGTCATGACGCAGCCTCGTTCAATATTTTAGCCTGAAAGCAACCGCAAAACTGAATTTTAGCAACATAGCGGATTCGCTTCGTTTTAAAGAAAGATTTTTATCTATAAATGCAATTCAATTTAAATATGTGAGCAATATATTCACCCGTTCATAGGCCGTTTACAGATAAAATTGTTTAATAATCCTCCGTTATTGTAAATTTCTTTTCCTCGTACTTAACACGGACGCCACATATTTTTTGAAAATATCCGTAATTGGCGTAATTCTTAATGATCTTATTGTATATAAAATCGTTTAAATAATCCTCCGACAAATCTGGGCACGCGGTTGTCAGGATGGGGTAAAATATCCTGTACAATCGAAAAACTCTAATTTCATCAGGAGATTTTACAGACTCCAGTAGAATTGCAAGATCTCTGAGGTCAATATTAATACTGTCGACGTAGCGATATTCCGAGTCATCTGTATTTAATGTAACGCCAAAAACGTCCAAATATGGCTTGTCGTTTACAGATGCGTTCAAGTAAATTATAGTTTTCGGCCTTATTCTGGCACCAGGCGCCACAGGATCATCACCTAAGAGTGATTGGCCTTGCGACCGTGTAAACGTCAGATCTGTGAACATCGTTATGCCAAGACTGGCTATGCATTGGACAGCCGGAAAATTGATACAGCCCGGCCGCTCCCTGCCGCTGCGTATCGCGTCTTGATGCTGGAGCAGAGAAAGCCTCTGCGGATCTCTGATCAGGGCCGATTCAGGGGAAATATCTCCGGAGCCGGAGGGTGCAATAGCGGCGGACGCTTGCTTCGACCAGGTCGGGACGCATGCGGCGATAAAAATCACCAAACCCATCATGATGATTTCTTTATTTGTCACTTATTTATTCCCCAACTGCTTTACCACTATATATTCGCTAATTTCGGAAAGTGGGCGCCAGTGCTTCTCGGCCCAATATCTCTCCTGTCTATTCAATTTTATTTTGCGCACCTCCACCTCTTTGTGCACAGCGTATCCGCAAAATTCCCCAGGGACATGATTTGCGGTGGGGCGACTGGCGCTGGCACCCGCATTGTAGGAATCAAACACATCCAGATACAGAAACTCGTAAAGCTTTTTCCGATCAAGACCAGGACAGGTGCGCGCAAAAATGAGCCGAAAAAGATCATAAATCTGGTAGCGGTCGAATTCCTCTTCGGTCCTTGCCGCAAACAACATCACCTGAGCATCAACCATTATGATTCGTATACTCTGAACATTCCGCTCCGGCCCTTCATCGACAATAAGCGAAACGCCATAATTTGTGCCCTTGGCAGGCCCCTTGTGCGTGGAAGAACCATTCGTGAGAACATCCAATTCAATCGACGCCGCCAAGCCCGGCCGTCCCGTCAGGTCAGGCGGCGTATCCCCGAACAGGGTTTGCTCAGGTCGGGGAAACATTCGGACACGCGCAATCGTCGCCAAACTCGCCAGACAACGGGCCGCTGGCACATTCATGCAGGCCATCGTCTCTTGGCCCGATTGGATCAGTTCTTGATGACGTCGAACCTCCAACAACTGGGTGTCCTGGGGCTTGATCTCCTCGGGCTCTCCATAAGCCGTCTGCGCATCCCGCAGTTGTAATCCGGTCGGCGCTTGGCGCAGGGGCGCGATGGAGACGACGGCGTCCGGCCGGGGCGGAGGGGGGAACGTGAACGGTGGTGGAGGTGGCGGCGAACCGCACCCTGCCAACGCCAAGCTCAATCCCACCACCGCCATCCTATATTGCACTTGATTGGCTCCTATCCACGATGCCGCCGACAAAGGCCTAGGCCCCCACTAGCCAGGCCTGTCCACTAGAAGGAAAAGTTCCGTTTCTGGCCACGCAGGGCCGATACCAGCTTGTCGCCATGGCGGTTGAAGAAGCTGGCCACGTCGCGGCTGTCCATGGCCTGGACGGTGAAGGTCACGTTGGCACCGCCACCGATGCCCGAAACGCCATTCGTGTTAGCCGCCCCGCCACCGGGCAAATTCAGGTTGGCGGCGGCATAGGCCGGTACGGCCAGGCTAGGCACCGTTTGGGTCGCCAGCGCGGATCGGAGGGGCGAGGCGATGCTGGCCGGCAATACCATCTCGTCCTTATGCAACTCCGTCAGCATACCGTCCGCCGGCACCCGCCCCCAGCCTCCGGCGGCGCTGGACAAGCTGCTGGTCAGGCCGGAAATCGCCAGTTGCACAGCGGCGGAAATGGCTGGCGCTATCCACCACTCAGGCCCGGCACTGGCGGAAGCATAGGCATTGGCGGCACCTGTGGCGGCCGCATCGTTGATCTGGGCGGTCGCCGTCTCCACCGACTGCGCCATGGCCTTGGTGGCCGTGTCCTGGTCGGAGTCTTGCTTGAGCAGGTTGCTCTCTATCCAGGTGCTGGCCTGCTTCTCGGCCATGCCCACCAGCTCCGACAATGCGGATTTCGCCATGTCGCCGACTGCCTGGCGCACCGTCTTGGTGCCGGTGACCAACCCCTGAACCATGGTGCCCATGGATTTGGTGATGCCGCTGACCGTCTGCTGGTATTCCTTCTGCTTGTCACGCTCCAGTTGACGGACGATCTCCCGGTCTTGCTGTTCAGCAGCCCGTTTGATCTTGCTTATTTTGTCATCGTAGTCCTTCGCAACGCGGGCTTCCTCTCCAGATACGGCGGCCGCGGCGAGCGCCTGCTGCTTATATCCTTCAAGAATCTTCACCGTCGCGTCATTCTGCGCCTTGACCTCGGCCCGCTTGGCGCTGGCGACTTCCGCCAAGGACATGTTCTGAAGCTGGCGTTTCTGCTCCTGGTCCTTCGCGTACCGCTGCCAGTCCTCGTTGCTTTGGTCGATATCCTCCTTAGCCTTGTCATCGAGGTACTTGCGCACCGTGGTCAGGTCAGTCTCCTGAGCCTTCCTCAAAGCCGAGGAATCGCTGCCGTAGCGCGCTCGTTGTTTCTCCGAGATCTGGGCAAGGACATCGTCGCGAACCTTCATGCTCTGAAGACTGGCCCCAAGGTCTTCGCGCAGGTGCGCCACCTCGGCGTCCAAGGTCGCCTTATGGGCGGCCGTGATCTCCTGCTCAACCCGTCGCGCTTCGGCTGACCGCGCACCATAGTTTGCTTTGACGTAGGCCAATTCCCCGGCAAGGGCCTCTTCGCGTTCCTTACTGCCTTCTCGGGTGGCAGCCACCTGGTCCTTTATGGAGGCCAGCTGATCTTGCACGGTCTGGCGGGCAAGCTGCGCTTCCGCAACCTTCAGGTCACGACTCACCGCGTCACGCTCGCGGCCAATAAGCTGCTGATTGGCCAACACTTCCTTATAACTCGCGACCTCACCCCGCAAGGTGGCGGTCCGATCATCAGCCCGTAGGGCCTGCTGCACTGACAGACGGTCACGGAGTTGCTCCGCGAGTTCCGCAGATGTGGTGTTGGCGATCCGCTTCTCGGCATCCGCGAGGTGTTCTCGCGCCTGGGTGAGCGCCGCCCCAGACAGATGAGCCGTTTCGATAAGCTGCGCCCAAGCATCAGCCTCATGTTGCGCCATTTGGCGGGCGCTTTCATCCGCAACCTGGTTACGCTGCTGCAGCGCTGTGGCGGTATCGGCAATCAGTTGATGCTGCCGCGCCCGGTCACTGCGCTCCCCTTCGTCGGGACCCTTAATGTTCTTTTTGGCGTTCTCTAGATCTGCTTTCGCCTGAGTTACGGCATCCGCGGCTTCGCTCATACCCGCGGTCGGGATGCCCTCCATACCGACCCCAGCGCTCAACTGTGCATACTCTTCTTGAGCTTTGGACAATTTGATCAGCGCGTCGTAGACCGCTCCGTATTTGTCGATCAGCGCCTGCTTGATGATCAGGGCGGCGGCATCTTTGTTATTTTCCGCCTCCGCCTTGTCCAGCGCATCTAACTGAGCGGCGCTTAGTAATTTATACTTTTCGTCCAACGCACGGATGGCTGAGAAGTCACCGGAAATACTTTTAGATAGAACAGAGCCTATTTTATCCAGATCTTCTTTCTTGGTAACATTCCCAATCGTGGCCATGGTTTCGGCGAAGTCGGCGGCCATATGCTGTAATGGGGCTGACAGCGTTGGCGCCGCGTTGGTGACTGCCTCTATCATATTTAGGGCGGCCAGCTTGCCAGCGCCGAACTGGATAACCAGCTGATTGGCCCAACCTTCCACCACCTTGGGAGCGGCCTCAGCCCCCCTACCCATCAGGGCCATGTGACCCGATATGGATTTGATTTTGTCGTCCATCTCCATGAAATACCGGACGGTGCTATAGGCTGCGGCCCCGACCGCCGCGACGGCAATTCCAGCTAAACCACATTTTCCTGCCAACTCAGCGAACGTGACGACAAGCTCAGGAAGTTGATCCATTAACACCTGGAGGGGACTGGCGCCTTCCTCCATCGCCTTCCTGGCGTCCTCCGACGCTTTCGATAGCTCCTTGAACGCCTCAGCACCGCCTTTTAGTTTTTCACTGACCCCCTCCACATGTTCGCTTAGGTTTTTTACCTCTTTACCGAGATTCTTGACCTCACCTGCCGCGTTCTGAGTATCGGCATTGACTTTGATGTCGGCAGAGCTGGCCATGACATTCTCCCTCTTGAAGGCGACACGTCTTATGGAGGTGGGCGTAAAGCTCAGCCCGCGCCTCGTACCAAGCACCGCTGAGTAGAAATTGTCGCGGTTTTGCTCGGCACCGAGGCTTGAGGGGGTGGTTCGACTGATAGGCAGCATCAACGTAACCTGCCGCCCCCAAATAAGGAAAAATACTTAAACTCCCCGCATATTGATATTATTTTATATTTCGCCAAAATTAAACCGTTATTATCTCATTTTTTGCCGTAAGCCGCCCTCATTTCCGATATGATTGGTCTCTTTATTTGCATTAAATCCAATAGATCTTTTTCGTTCATATCTACCATTTTCATTTCCACATCAATCAAGTCCAAATCACCTTCTATCGACCATCTTGCACACGCCGGATGTAATGTGGCCTTTAGTTTAATAGCCGATATGCACCCGAATTCCTCGTCTGCGATGTATAAGTCAGAAATAAAAAATCCAAGATCAACTGACGAACCGGCAATAATCTTCCCACTCTTTATGAGGGTGTTTGGCTGACTGAGCTTCGCAGACCTCGCTGCCTGAATACAGGGCCAGAGTTCAGACGTCTTTTTATTCTGCTCGCAATGGAGGAGCGGCATTGCGCCAGCCACCATCAACTTCTGTATCGCACCGGCCAAGTCAGCCGACACGGCCGCTTTCCCTACGTCACACGTCAGGAAAATCGTAATGAGACAGCTCAGAAAACCCATGAAAAGCCGGCGCATTGAACTCCCCCACATTGGTTGCCTTTTCAGCATCCAACGACACCACCAATATGGCAACAAGATACTGCAACTTTCAGCCGATATTCCCCTCACCAAACATCGCCAGCAAGTCTGCCAACCCGACCTCGTCAACCGGCGGCGGCCCCTCTGGCTTGACGCCGAGATAGGCCGCCACCATCAGATGAACAGGCGGGTGGTGGCGCCAATAGCGCCACAGCGCCTGATAGCGCGGCAGGGTGAACTGCCGCTCCACCTCGTCCCAGGCGCCGCAGCCTGACGCCACAAGCTCCGCAGTCAGGTCGTCGATGTCATCGACGATCCCGCCTGCGGTATCGGCTCCCCCGTCGGGATCAGCCCCGACTCGCGCAGGATGCCCACCACCGCCGACACCAGGGCCGGGAACTCGGTGGCGGCCAGTTTCTGCTCAATGACCTCAGCCGTCAGGTCCGGCGCGGTGCTTTTAAGGGCAGCCGCCACGATGCGGATGCCGGCGGCCGCTTGGTCCACCGGATCGGTTAGCAGGGGCAGGCCCTTGATGTCGGCCCAAGCGGCCTTCAGGGCGGCGAAGTTCATGGGCGGCACGGGATAGTCCGTGCCGCCGATCACCACATTGGCGCCCATGGCCTTAGCCCTGCACGCTGAGCTTGCCCACCGTGCCGGAGGCATCGGCGAAAGCCATGAAGTCCAGTTCCGGCTGCATGTAATCGCCCTGCTTGGTCGCCAGTTGCAGCTTGCTGGAGGTGCAAGCATTCAGGCTGAGCACGAAGTTCTGGCCGCCGAAGGGCGTGGTCAGCACGCAGGAGAAGGTGGGGGCGACACCCTGCAACTGGTTGGAAATGGTGGTGACGGTGCCGCCGGTGGCGCTGGTGTAGCTGTAACTGATCAGCAGGCCGGCGCCGGTGTCGGCGGCGGCGAAGGTGTAGGTGCCGCCCGACTGGCTGTACTGGCCGGTTGCCGGCGCGCTGGCCACCTTGGCCAGCGGCACACCGGTGGCGGCGAACACCACGCCTTGGTCCGCCTGGAAGCCGGTACTGTTGGCCACCGTGACGGTATAGGGGTTGGTGGCCGGCACGCTGGCCGCCTCGTTCAGGGCCACGAGCTGCTGTCCTGTGGACTGGCCGCCGCCGAAGAACAGGTTGTTGAACAGGGCGCCCTGGATCTGGCCGGTCTTGGCCTTGCCCTGGATCTTGGCCTGGCCACGGGCGACGGACACCGGGAACTGGTTCTGGCCGTACAGTTCCTTGAGCGTGAAATCGATGTCCACGGAGACGGACTGCAGGGTCCCGAACTGGACGGGGGTCGCGTTGGCCACACCGACGGGTGTGCCGAACAGGGAACCGGCGCCGAAGGAATATTGGGGCATGGGATCAGATCTCCTGCAGAATGCGGGCCTTCAGCCCGTCCAGGGTGGTGACAAGGTGGTTGTAGGCGTCGGTCACCCGTGCCACGGGCGAGTTGTGGATTTCCTCCGCCAGCCAGGCGGCCACCGCCCGCTCCAGCCGCTCGGGCCAGTCACAGGGGGCCGGTGCGGAAATGGGCACGGGTTCAGCGGCGGCGGCCGTATCGGCCGGCACGTCGGCATCGGTCATGACAAGTATCCTTGATAGCGATTAGGGAATAAGCAGGTGCAGCGGCACGATCGCCACAGCCTGGGAGCCCAACGCGCCCTCGTCCGTGGTCACTTGCCCCTCGATCCAGCAGTCGTAGACCAGCCCGCCCAGGGTCTGCTTGTCCTGACCGGGCGGGGGACGCAGGGTGGCCTCCACCGCGTCCAGCAGCGGGTTCAGCACCACGGCGCCGGCAGTGTCATCGTCTGGCGCCTGGGCGTAGAGCAGAATGTCCACCCGCAGAACGCGGTGGGCCGGCAAGGTGTCGCGGCGTGTCACCTCCTCCCCCCGGCTCATCAGGAACAGGGCGGGCTGCTGCGCCGGTGACAGGTCGTTCCACAGCCGTACGCGGCGGCTGGCGGTGGCGAAAGGGGCCGCCGCCGTCAGCCGGGCGAACAGGGCGGCGTGGATATCCTCACGGGCCATGATGGATCCTGGTTTCAAGAACTGAGCTGATTGGTGACGGCCGCGCCGATGGCATCGGCCAGGGCGGCACGCATGCTGTCCGTGTGATCCGCTAGGGTCGGCGCCAGGAAGGGATGGCCGTCGTAGTCCACCCGGCGGTCGTAGGCGTGGACCGGGACGCTGACCGGGGAGATGGACCGGCCGAAAGCCTGGGTGATGGTCCGCAGGTGGGCCCGCACGGATTCCGTGGCGTGAAAGCCATATTCCTGGAACGCGGCGTAAGCGGCCGCGGACGAGGCCGCGTCCACCGTCACGCCCGCCGTCGCTGCCAGGCCGTTGACCGTCAGCGTGGGAATGAGGGCCCGGCTGAGCGTGCCGGTCCCCCCTTTCACCTGGCCATCCAAGCGGGCTCCCGCGGCGGCGGCCAGCGCTTGCGCCTGGCCCCGCATGCTGTCCGCCAGGGTAGCCGCGATCACCGCGGGCAGGCCGGCCAGCCTGTCCCGCAGCCGCTCCAACCCACTGGCATCGATAGCCCCACCGCTCATACCGGCACCACGCGGCGGTAGGGGGCCAAGGCGGCCGCCAGGCTGTCCGGCATTTCCTTCTGCAGGTAGCTGGTGGTTTCCCCGCCGTGGGCCTTGGAGACCAGGCCAACCCGGTCACGTTCCCGGTAGCGCAGGGCCACCAGTTCAACGCAGGCCTGCTGCAGGATGGCC
The DNA here is from genome assembly GCF_034427435.1 of Nitrospirillum goiasense. Taxonomy (NCBI): domain Bacteria; kingdom Pseudomonadati; phylum Pseudomonadota; class Alphaproteobacteria; order Rhodospirillales; family Azospirillaceae; genus Nitrospirillum; species Nitrospirillum goiasense. The sequence goes on from NZ_JAXQNP010000003.1 coordinate 747,413, forward strand.
GGCACGGGATCGTAGCCCGCCGTCCAGGTGACGACGACCCGTCGGCGCCCCCGGGGGAAAATGCCGCCGGTCAGCACCAGGCTGGTGTCGTCATGTGCATACCCGTAGGCCAGGGGCTGGCCCGCCGGCTGGGCCGGGACCGGCACCCCATCCACCGCCACCGCCATTACCCCGGTCACGGGGTAATGGGGCAGCGGCAGCACGGCGTTGCCGCTGCCGTCCAGGGTTTGGGTATAGGTGGCCAACGATGGGTCACGCCCCAGCCAGGCGCGGATGAAGCCGCTTTCCGCCTGGATCAACCGCGTCAGCAGGGCGTCGTCCGCCGTGCTGGTCAAGGGCGGGCTGAACCAAGCCTTGACCGTGGCCACGTCGGTTAGGGACACGTCAGTAAACGGCGTGGTGTCGTCCATGGGCAGCAACCTCCGAAGGGACGGGGCACGGACGCGCCGGCCCCGCCCGGCCCGCGTCAGCCGTTGGCGATGTTGGTGATCACGCCGAAGGCGGGCGGGAAGTAGTTCTGCAGCACGCCATCGCAATAGACGCCGTACTCGTACCGCCGGGTGCGCAGCGGCCACTCGATCTGGTAGTAGTCGCGCCGCATGCGCATCTGCGTCACGTTGGTGACGTTGGCCAGGGGATAGGGCAGCCGGGTGGTGCGGAACAGGATGGTGCCCGCTGGCATGTTGGGGTGCACTTTGATGTCCAGCGTCTGGCCACCGACCATGCTGTAACGGTTCAGGTAGGTGCGCACCATGACGCCACCGCCCAGCAGGGCCTGGTCGGTGTTGAAGACGAAGCGCTGGGCCGAATTGGCGGTGCCGGTCAGGATCTTGCGGCTGATGGTCTGCGCCTCCTGGCTGCTGACCCAGATTTCCTGGGGCGACAGGCGGTAATTGTCCCAGAAGGCCTTCAGCGCCGTCTCGATCTCCACGATGCCGCCAGCGCCATCGGCGGTCAGCGGGGTGCCGGTGCCGGCCGCGCCCGTGGGCATGACCTGGACATAGGCGTTGGAGCCGCCCTTGAACGCCTGGTACAGCAGGCCGTCGAAGGACAGGCTGTTCTGGCTGTTGTCACCGCCACCGAGGCTGGCCGCCGTCTGAGTGCCCGCTGCCAGGTCCGTGATGACGACGGAATTGATGGTGGTGATGGCGCCCAGCTTCTCCGCCCCGGCGGCCCCCCAGAACCAGGCATAGGCGACGGCGCCCGCCAGCGGCGCCACGGTGGCCGCCAGGCTGCCGGCCGAACCGGTGGTGGTGCCGCTGGCGGCGGTGGACGGCTTGGCGGCCCCACCGCCGAATTGGTCGCTGGAACCGTCGGCATTGGTGCGGGTCATCTGGCCCTGGATGCCGCCGGTCACGGAACCATTCAGATAGCCTTCCAGCGTCAGACCCACGGCGATGACGGACCAGGCGCCGGCCGCCAGTGTGCCGCCGCTGTTGGACGCGGTGACCAGCGGCGTGGCCGTGGTTCCCAGCGCCACCGAGGCGTTGCCGCCCAGGATCATCTGCTCTTCCTGGATCATCAGGCTTTCCAGAAGGTTCTGCACCGCCAACGCCCGCACATCGTCCAGGCCTTCGGCAGCGTAGTCGGCCTCGAAGTCCACGCTGGCCTCCAGGCCCAGGCCGCGATAGACGGCGTTCATGTCCTGGGTACGGACGGCGATGACGCCGCCGCGGTTGCCGCCGGACACACCGGCCCGCACGCCGGTGGTGTTGACGCCGGTGATGGCTTTCCAGTTGGCCTGGATGCCGCCCCGACCAGAGACGCGGGGGATGCTGTTGCGCAGTGGCGTCAGCACCGGATAGAGCAGCTTGGCCCCGGGCTCCAGGTCATAGAAGGTCAGGCCCGAGGTGGGGTTGCCGGACTGGGTGAAGGTGGACTTGGCGAGGTCGTCGCCAGCCAGGCGCTGGCCCTGCGCGGCCTTGAAGGCCGCCAGGGTGTCCCCGGTGACGGTGTGGGGGGCGGCGGTGGGAATGCCGGTCATCGATGTCTCCAACAGGGTAAAAATGGCGTGCGGCAGCCCACGCCGCCGTCATCAGGTGACGGGGCGGGCGAACCAGCCGGGGATGGATCAGGTCGGAAGGAAGGGGATCAGAAAGCCGGGCTCATGTGCGCCGGGTGGCGCTGGGCCTTCTTGATGGCGTCCAGCGCGGTGGCCGGGCCATCCAGGGCGGTCTTGGCATCGGCGACGCCCACCACGGCGGTTTTCAGGACATAGTCCTCGGCGCGGGGCTGTGCCTCCAGCGCCTTCACCCGGGCGGCCAGCGCGTCGCGCTGGCGCAGCAGGCCGGCGCGGTCTGCCCGGGCACGGTTCAGCGCCTTGCGCAGGGTGTCGACGCCCAGGCTGGCGGTCTTGTCGTCCGTCGGCTCTTCCTCCTCATCGGTGTCGGCATCGTCATCCGGCGCCTCGTCCGTGTTGGCGGCTTCCAGGGTGGACAGCAGGCTTTCCATGTCCTTGGCCGACAAGCCGGCCACGGCGGCGCTCAGCGCCTTGAGGATGGTGGCCAGCGGGGCACAGTCGGCCAGGGCGTCGCAACTCTCGCCGCCGTCCGACTTCTTGGGCGGGGTGTCGGTTTCGGTCATGTCGGTATCCTCCAGCTTGACCAGGGTGATGACGGCGTCGGGGTTGGCCGGGCGGTCCACCAGGCTGATTTCCGTGAGGCGCAGGGCGGTGATGGTGTTGCGGTCGTCCGGATCACGGGCCACGACCTTGCCGCCGATGGAAAAGCCCTTGTAGACGCCCGCCTTGACCTTGCGGATGGCCACCGGGTCCACCACCGTGGCGGTGATGCGGGTGCGACGGTCGGCGCCCACGGCGGCGGCGTCCACCCGGCCGGCGGCCAGGGGCTGGTGCATCTCGCGCAGGGGCCCGGACCCAAGGCGCAGGAAGTCGGGCAAGGCCGCTTTCACGGCATCGGCCTCCACCACCTCGCCATCGCCGTCCACGGTCTCGGTGGTGGCGATGCCCTCCACCATCAGGGTGCCGTCGGCGCCCTCCTCCACCTTGGTGAAATTGCCGAACAGGCGCATGGCGTCAGGTCTCCTCTTCAGGGGGCGGGTTAGGGGACGTTTCGGGTTCCTGCCCTGGCAGAGCTTGCGTCGCCTGCTCCAGCGGCACGGCCCCGCCACCGGTGTAGATCAGCGGCCGGTCGCCGCCGGGCACGGGGGGATAGCCGATGTCGGCCCGCACCTCGTTCAGGGTCTTGATGCCGGCGCGCACATGGATGTTGGCGATGGTCGCGGCCTTGACGGGGTCGACCTCGCGGGTATCGTTCCAGGCGAATTCCAGGTCGGCGGCGTCAAACTCGCGCTCCAGAACGTCGTCGATCAGTTCCTTGACCCACAACATGGTGGGCCCCAGCCCTTCCTCATGCGCGGCGTCGTGGGCGGTCTGGGCGGTGGCGCGGTTCATCTGCGCCACGAAGGCCTGAGGGCTGACGGAGAAGGCGAAGCACGCCACCCGCGCCAGCCACTCGTCAAACACGCCCTTCAACTCCGGTTCCTTGATGGGGATGAAGGTGCGGGCGACGCCACCGGGTACGAACTTGGCGTGGCGGCGGCTGGCGGTGTCGCCCTCGTGCAGGGCATCCCAATAGGTCTGGAATTGGCGGATCTGGTCGGGCGTCCAGGCGTCGGGCACGCCGATCAGCGCCTCGGGGATGTTGCCCTCGGTATAGTATTGCAGCTGCCAGATCTGGCGGCGCAGCGCGATGTTGACCGTGGTCTCGATCTGCTCCACCGGGCTCAGCCCATAGACCCGGTGTGGCCGCGGGTTGCGGGGGGCATAGATCAAATCGTCGGTGGTGTAGTCCACCGCCGGCAGGCCCTTCAGTTCCTGCTGATACGCCACGGCCGGCGGCAGGGGCGTGCGGCCAAAGGGGTCGATCACCCGCTTTATGGTGGCGCCGTCCATGACCTGCAGCGCTCGCGCCCGGCCGCCCAGGGTGCGCGCCACATAGAGCGTGGGCGCGTCGATGACCAGCAGATCCTCCAGCAGCAGGCGCAGCCAGCGCGACCAGGACTGCACACCATCCGGCCGGCGCAGGAAGGCGGTCAGCGCCGCGATGCGGGCGTCGGGCCGGGCATCGGCGGCGTTGCTGGTTGGCGCCGCCCCGCGCACCCGGATGGTCCAGGTCAGGCCCGCCATCTGGTCCTTGCGGGTTTCGATCAGCAGGCGCAGCAGGTCCCAGCTGTCGGCGAGCGCGCGCAGCGCCTCGAACCGCGTGCCCTCGTAGGCTTTGGGCCGCTGCAGCAGATTGTAGCCGGAGGGGAAATCGAACTGCCGCCCCGCCACCTCGGGCGCCGAGGGCGGCAACGGGTCCAGGGGCCCGAACCAGGAGGAGGCATCACCCGTCACCGTGTAGGAGACGGCCGCCCCCAGGGCGCGGCTGGCGCGGGCAAGAATCCCCGGCGCCACCGCGCGCCCCTTGCTATCGCGGTTACTTGACATGCGTTTCGTCTTTCTTGGTGGAAAGCGGGCAAATGGGATTACGCCGCAGCGCTTTTCGCAGCGGCATGTTTGACCTGAACCCGAAGGATAGGCCGGTGGTTAATGAACGATGTTGGGGCCGCGCGCCGGCGCCAACAGCTGTTTAACCGTGGGCGACAGCGCCGCGATCGACGGCAAACCCGCCCGGCATCTCTTCAAAAGTGCTCCCACCATAGTCAGCGAGAGCCTCCCTTGCCGCCGGGGTGACCTGGCATCCAAACACACTCAATCGGCGCCACGCGGGATGATGCTGGTCAATCATATCCAGAAGGGAGACGAACGCGTTCTTCGGTGACGTCATATCCGCCCTGGTGAAGACCGTGACCTGGTGAGCCTGATCACCCTTGGCCCACAGTTGCTCGGCGGCTTCCCTATTCGCGGGTGATTGACATACCCAAACAGGATGCAGCCCGGCGATTTCGCTGAGCCGCTCACCGAAATCAGGAGCCCGACCATACTATGAGCTTGCCTCAAAGAACTTCGTATTCCCGTGCCGCCACCACCGCGTCACAACCCCAGGAGGGATTAAGAACACACAACAGGATGTCGCCCTTCTTTATTTTACTAACGTAATCATCGATTGTTTTTTTCGGAATCAAGTCCTGGAAAACCCATCTGGCCGCTGACCGCACCTCGTACTCCACGGCCACCACCAACCAGTTCCGGCTGTTTCTACACGCCGGAGCTCATTGGCTGATGTGGTCCTTGCGCTCGATGATTCCCGAGCGCTCATCCTGGCGCGTCGCTCAATTCGACACCTTGCGCCTGCGCCTGATCAAAATCGCCGCGCGGGTCATCGAGATGAAGACGCAGATCAAGGTTCATCTGCCCTCCGCCACGCCTTATCATATCAGGACATCCTGCGGCTCATCCTCGGACGCCTGCCGCGATTGGTCACCTGACCGCCAGGGCTATGTGCCCTCCCGCAAGAAACCCCGTGCCTTCAACCCACCAGACCAATGCTCTCAACCTCGCCGTTTGCGGCGGGAGGCGGAATGGCACGCCTGAAAACAACCAGAAGGGGATGAATCGCCACACACCATTCCGTCCGGCAGCAGCGCGGTGCATAATGGCCGTTAGGATTACACCTGCGCATAACTTATGCGCATTTTATCACGTAAGCCGGTTAGGGCTTTGATTCGGAAGGGATAAAATCGCCTTTTCCCATTCAGCTTTGAACTGACGACTCCACTCCGCTAGCAGCCCATAGTAACCCTCAAGCTCAATCTCAACGCTCTCAATAGTACCGATAAAGTCCTCATCATCTTCCAGATTTTTGAACGCAACTATCTGCACCATGTCTCCACAGTCAAACTGCAGAACAATACTACTATCATCGAAAGCGGCGTCACCATCAGGTGCCCAAATTATAGAATTATCCGAAAGAGAAGCACGCAGATCCTCCGCCGACAGCCCACCAAAGAATATATCATCTTGGCGATTCTCATCGAATTCTGCCGCCCTAACGGCGTCGGCCACCTTATAAGCTTCCTCTGAACAAAAGGGCGCCAGATGACTCCCCCGCTGCTTTATCCTGTCTTGCACAGAATAGAATGAGCAACCCAAGGCAGTCGCCTCCGGTGAATGGACGCCGTACACTTGCCCATTTATGTGAAGGACGAAGTAGCCAATGCCCAGCTGAGATTGCCGAGCCAAAGGAGTTGTTATGCTCGATTCAATGGCAAAACTTGAAATATCTCCAATAATCATTTGCCCGCCTTTGGCTCTAACAGCCGCCTAATTTCGATGGGAATATCACGCGCCTTAATAGGATCAGTTCCGCCCGTGGAGCCATTCCAGTGCGTCTCTCCGTTTCTCGACGCGCTAAATCGATGGATAATGCCATCATTATCTTTCGCCCACCTCACACCTTTATCATCCGGAATCGAATTCTCATAAAGCTCTCCGGCGTTCTTTGGCTCCGGGCTTACCGAGTTTTGATGATGCTTCGGGTTAGTTACGCGGTTAGGCTTTTCCTTTCCATCATCATTTTCCGGACCCGGCGGCGTCGCACTATTGGCTCCAGCTTGGTTGCGCTGAGAAGCCGCTGGTGACTTCTTGCCGTTCTTTATTCTATCTGCAGGCGACCCTGTCTGCCCGTCCTGAGCACTCTGGCCAGGGTTGATTGCCCAGGTTCCAGGCTCTCCTTCGTTAGGCGTCTTCGTCTTCTGCGAGAAAACCCTGTCGCCACCGGCCAGCGCAGCGATGGCTCCCGGGGCCATCGCCAGACCATCCGGGCCTGCCTGTGGAAGCAGGACACCCTCGGGGGTTCGATATTGTCCATTAAGATCACCGCTGCCATCGTAGATCAGGCGCGTGTGCCCGTCACCGTCCTTGACCGTCAAAGTCAACTGGCCTTCCGCGTAGCCGTAGTCCACGTCGGTACCTGGAACCTGGCCGCTGCGTGTCTGGCCGATATTGCCGGGGATGAGGATGGCGCCCACAAGCGTGGCACGGCCCGCCATCGTCCGCGCCACCGCCAGGGCGGCGTCCAGGGCCGCTGTTCCACCGGCACCGATGGAAGTCCAGGTCCCGGGCTTCGCATCCTGGGCACCGGCGGGAATCCGGGGCTGGGTCAGATAATTGGAAGCTATCTGCTTGGCCAAACCATTCTCGTTCTTTCTCACAACGACCGCCCGTTCCGGCAATGGCGGTAGGCGGGCATGCAGCAGGGCGATGTGGGCCCGGACGACATCGCCCTCAGTCAAAGCTCTCGCGACTGCCGCGAGCGCAGGCATGCGGCCGACCAGTCCACAGCCTCGCCGTAGTGACGCGACAGCGTGCTTTCCAGCGCCACACGGTCGCGGGGCCGCCAGATGCCGGACGGCGACCGATCCAGCAATGGCAAGTCGCCTAGGCAGGCACCGGCCCTGCCATCCACGGACGCGTGCCGCCTGTCACCGCCCGGCGGCGCCAAGCGGTATTCGGTGGTCCAGGGATGCATAGGGGCTTTCCTCAGGCCTAGGCGTGGGATGCTGTGGCGGCGGGAACAAGCCCCGCCGCCATCTCGGCGTAGACGGCCAGCAGGCCGGTGCCGTCGCCGGCGGGTTGGGCGTGGGCCAGCACCACGGCGTCGCCCTACGGCATGACGGGCGGAGTCTATCCTTCACGCCAGCGAAATCAGGGGAAAATGGCTGTGACCTAGCCCAAATCCATACCTTACGACGCGCGGCGTCCGCTGATGTCGCCTGTCACGCGCGCCGATGGTCAGGCTTCTCCGTTACGCGAAGCTCTCACCCCATCATCCCGATCGGAAACACCTCCGAGAAGTGTGAGGGCATAAAGGCTTGTTCAAGCGTCGATCCACAGGATCCGTGTCTGATTTCGGCGCCAATGTATTATTGTTTTTTTAGCGTGGAATAGCTTGATGGCACATGTTCCCCGCCTCTTTTGTCATTGTATGAATAGAATTTCTTATGTACCTGTCCCGATTTATCTTCACCGCTGTCATATTGCTCCAGAACCCAAATCCCCTTACCGGTTGCACCTAGAAAAATTGCTGCATGGTTCCCTTTTGCTCGGTTTCCGTATCGTCCATTCGAGTCGAACGTGGCGATCACGGTGCCGGGCTTCAGCGTCTTGATGACATCGGGGGTCAGCTTTTCCCCCTCTCGCCAGTTACCAGACTTCGCTAAGCCATTGGTCAAAGATCGAACCAAGCTTACACACTGATGTTCGTTCCCAGCGTCTATGTTCGGCGCGGAAGAGAGCCAACCACCGACCTTTTGCGCTTCCGCAATTAGCTCCGTAACCTTAGCGTCCACTTGCGCCGCACTAAGTCCCGCAAAGCCGTCAGCGACCCAACGGCCCGCATCGTCTCGCGCTTCTTGCTGATAGGCATCGTTGGCGGCTTTGCCTAAAGGCGTCTTCGTCGCCCTCTCCACCGGCGGCAACCCCACTCGCACCAGGGCGATGGCCGCCAACGGACGTTTGCCCTCGCTTAACGCGCGTGCGACCGGCGCCAAACGTTGAGCCAAGCGCACACCATCGTCCAGGGTGTGGGGGCGGCCATAGGCTTGGGTCAGCATTGCCGCCAGCCGATCGGGCGTCTGTGGCTGCCATGCGTCTCCCAGACGTCGCAATAAGGGGAGACCGCTACCCAAGAAGGCCCCGTGATCGTTCACATAAGGCAGCCCCCCTTTGGGTGGAGCGCCATCAAAGCAGGCGTCCGCGCGGTGGACGGTGCCAGGCCAAAATTCCGTCGATCGTTGCGGCGGCATGGTGAGCAGACCTTTCCGGTCGCGCCCTTTCCGGGCGCTGACACAGCTTGAGCGAAGATGGCCTGAAGGCTCCCGGGCCTGATGGTTATCAGGCCAGGGAACTGGTTGATATGATGGGTGAGGCCAGCCCCGCCGCCATCTCGGCGTAGACGGCCAGCAGGCCGGTGCCGTCGCCGGCGGGTTGGGCGTGGGCCAGCACCACGGCGTCGCCCTTGTCGGGGCTGCGCCCGATGCGGGCCTTGATGTCGTCCTTGGCCTCGATCTGGATGCCGCGCGCCGTCATCTTCCAGCGCGGCGCCACCAGATCGGCCAGCAGTTCGCGGTCCGGCGGCAGGGCCAGGTCGGCGCCCAACGCGGGCTCCAGCGCCTCACGCAGGCTCCAGTACCATTCGGCGCGGCGGTTGACGAAGCCCAGGCGGCCGCCCCGGTCGCGGGCGCCGCTGGCCGCCGCGGCGTTCATCGCCACCATGCGCAAGCCATGCAGCATGCCGAGATCCTGGACGGAGGCGCCGACGCCGATGGCGTCCACCTGCACCGCGACACCGCCGGGCGTCTCCGCGGCCGTGGCACCCGCCAGGCGCCGGAGGACGAGGCCGACGACGGCGGCGCCATCGGGCGTTTCGCGGCCCGGCACCACATCCAGCGGGGCGAACCAGGCCCCATGACGGGCAGCCAGCACGGTTCGGTCCCGCCCGCCGCGCGCCACGTCCACGCCCAGCGCCACCAGGGGCAGGGTGGCCACACCGGCCGGCTGCCAGCGGGCCATGGCGGCCTCCACCCAGGCGGTGGGGATGACCTGCCAGGGATGGTCCTCCCGCCCCGCGCCGAAGTCGCCGCGCAGCATCTTGCTGCGCAGCGGTTCCGGCAGGGACTGCAGGGTGGCGATATAGCCAGCGCGCATCATCACGGGATTATCCTCCACCCGCGCCGGGATGAAGGTGCGGGACTTGGGCGTCAGCACGTCGCCATCATCCAAGGCTACAGGCTCCGGTCCCGGCACCTCACGATCCTGGCCCTGGCCGTCGGTCACAAACCAGCGCAGTTCGCCCGGCGCGGCCGGGTTGGGATACGTCGGATCCAGCCAGGGCGCCCAGAAGCGGATGACCCAGGCGCCCTCGGCATCGGTGGGTGGGTTGCCGGCGCCGATGACGCGGCAGCGCTGGGCAGGGTCCACGCCCGGGCCCGGACGGTTCCAGCCCACCAGGAAGCGGAACTGCGCCTCGGTGAAATGCGGCAGTTCATCAAAGGCGATCAGGTCGTGGGGCCGGCCTTGGTATTTGTGCACATCGTCGGCATGCTGCACGGCGCCGAACTCGATGATCCGGCCGTCATCCAGGCGCCAGGTCCAATCGGACTTGGACCAGCGTCCCCGGCCACGGAACAACTGCTGGGCACGGTCGGTGACGCCCTTCAGCTGCGGAAATTCGCGGCGGAAGATGATGGACAGGCGGTGGCGGGTGTGGGCAGCACCTAGCAGCAGGTCGGTCTTGCCGCCGCCGGCGGCCCCGCCGTAGTAGAGGAAATCGGCGTCGCTGGTCAGCGCCTGGGTCTGTGGCCCGGGAAAGGGCGCCCAGCGTGTGGCCGCCCGCCGCTCAATCTCCGCCCGAACCACCGTCAGGGCCCGGGTCAAAACCCGCCGCTTCCAGGCGGCGGAGAAGGGCTTCGAGTTGGGCATCGTTCAGGCTTTCCAAGGCCACGGGGTCGATGGGCGGCGAGGCGGCGCCACCACTGCGGGGGGACGGGCCATAGCCCTCGCCCTCGCCCTCAAGCGGACCACCATCGTCGACCTCGCCCGCCTTGCCCCCCCACCCCAAGCGCACCCGGCACCAGAAGATGAGCGAGGGGGCGTGGCCCTCCAACGCTTTGGCGTACAAGGTTTCCACGATACGGGCATGGGCGCGGGCCGCCCCCATCTCCAACTCACGCCCAAAATGGCGGCGCAGCGTACGCGGGCTGATGCCCAGCATGCGGGCGATGACGCCCCGGGGGACCCCCTTGCCGGCCAGATCCGCCACCTCCGCCCGGCGATCATCGCTGATCACCAGGCGGGTGCGGGCGGCACGAGCGGGGGTGAGGGCGGGCAGTGCCTGACTGTCGGTTGCGGGAGGAGAGGATAGGGCTTCAGGTTCCGCCCCCTTGATAAGGGACGGCATGGGCGGCTTCTTGCGCGTCGGCACGGCGGCGCACCTCTCGAAGGCTGCGATGTCTGATGGATGTGATGGATCAGGCCCGCCAGCGGCACCGGAGATCCAGCCTGAAAAACGAAGCGCCCGGCAAGGCGTTCAACCTTCCGGGCGCAAATCGGCATTTCATATTTCGATATATACTGGGATCGGCAATCAGCGTCAAGTCTCTTTTACGCTAACGAAACATTTTCCTTTGACCGCAGGACATACGGCTTACGCGGCCATGAACCAGAGACGCATGCCGTTGATGTGCGGCCGCAATCTGTTAAAAAGGCGCGTTGAGCGGGGAAAGCTCAAGACCATCAAGTTCCCCCCCCCCCCGGCGCATCAATCATCATCGTGGCTCTCCCATGGGGGCCCATCATCAGCCCATGGACTGCCGCGATCCTTGGCCTTCTGCCAATATCTTTGCGCCAGCTCCGTTTTGCCCAACTGCCAATAAAGAAGGGACAAATTGCTGCATGCCGCAGAGCTTCCCGCCAAGCAGGACTTTTTATAAAGGACTTCCGCCGTTTTGGCGTCTATGAAAGACGGGGGCGTACTCAGATAATCGGCAAGCATCGTTGTTATCCAGGTGTCCCCCAGGTGCGCACCAATTTTCAAAAGCGAAACTGCGCCTGCTATGTCACCAGATTCTTCTAGTTTCTGCGCAAGAAGACCAAGATTCTCCAGATCCTTATCGTCAATATTGAGATTGAATCGTTCCTGATCCTCGCTCATTGCCATGCCTCATATTGAATCGGGCAAACATCTGCCGGGGGTGAATTGGCACATCTGCTCCTCAAGAAGCTTACCGGGCAGAAGGGTGAATGGAAATAACCCAGGCACCCTGCGAAGGGCCCGATTAGCAAAATATTCCAACTCCTCCTTTGTCGAAGGGCGTTCTCGATCTTTACCATTCTGATCTTTCCACTGGGTCCATCCGGGTTTGTCGGAATGCGGCCGCAGTTTCTTAAACTGATTCCCACTTCCCGCTTTGCTGCTGGACCAATTGCGTTCACCGTCATATCCAACGGGCAGCACACCTGCGCGCCGCCCATCGTGTGCGAGATCATAGGGGGCGGAATGGATGGCCACTCACAGGTCCTGAATAACCAATCAGCATGGGCCGAATGCGACCGTCTGGGTCAGGCAGGTCCGAAAAACAAAACGCCCGGCAAGGCGTTCAGCCTTCCGGGCGCAAATGGGCATTTCATATTTCGATATATAACCGGATCGGAAAGCAGGGTCAAGCGTCTTTTACACTGCGTGGAAATTTTATGGGGTGGTTTCTCGCGTGAAGGTCTCGAACGTCACCGGTTCATAGCTGTAGCCGCTACCGGTCCAGGACAGCAGTTCATAATGCCTGGGATAGACACCATCTTTGCCCGGCCTGTCAGCGTTGGTGTCTTCGTAAATATGTATCAGCCGCCGATATCCCTTGTCAGATCGCCCCAGCACCAACAGGTCGCCCGGATCCGACCAGATCGGGGTGACGAAGGTCCATCGCTCTCCCCGTTTCTGGTAGAGGTAGACGGTGCATCCGGCGCTACCGCAATGGTAGGCATCGGCCACCGCTAGCAACACTTCCGGCGTACCGTCGTCATCCAGGTCGACTTCCGCATATCGCACCGACTTCCTGGGCGAGTCGACCTGGCTAGGCCGGTCGTCCTGCGGCGTGTTCAGCGCCAAAAGGTCACGTACGAACGCGATTTTCTTGCCACTGATCTCCTTGAAGACGATCAGATCCGCTCCAACCCGCGATTGCGCCCGATTCGCCCCCAGCAGGACCAGCGGCAGCGCGATGATAAGGCTTGCGGCATGCCACATTGACTTCATTTCTTGTCACCTTTCGCCGAAGGCTTTTTAGTGCCGTTCAAATCGGTGTAGGGGATGTTCTGGAAGCCCGCGAGACGGCGCTCCACCTGCTGGAAACGCGACGGCATGGCATCCGCCAAGCCTCGCGTATCTCTTCCCTCATATGTTTGGAAATAGGCGATTACCGCGGCTGAGCCCGCCCGCTGCGCCGCCCCTACCAGCCCCGCTTCCGTAATTTTGATGCTGACGCCAGCGCTACTGACAAAGGTCCGTCCTGCATATCGTTGAATAAGAGGGGCCAAAGCCACTTCCTGAAAGGCAAGAAGCGTAGAAAAAGCGCCTTCTTGGGCATCCTCATTATTAAGGAAATCATCGTCGCTCGAGAGATGGAACGCCTTGGCGAAATCTGTGCGCCCCCATCCATCACTTCCCCAACCGCGCTTCAACTCCAGCCCAATAAGGACACTACTGCGCAGCATGTAGCGCCCCAAGCTGGGATCATCAAACCGGGACTGGTCTGGATCGTTGGCCGCATCTACAGCCTTTCGCTTCGCAGCATAAGCCGGATAAACCGCCCCGGAGGCGATAACCCCAACCAACAAAGCACCAACCAGGATTATTCTAGCGCTATAACAGCTCATCGGTATCCCCCGCTCAGTCGAGCACTACTTATACGCAGCCCAGCACGGCACCATATACATTAAGAATTATACCTCCTCCATGGAATCAATTTTCGTAAGGCACGTCCTGGAACAAGCGCAAACGCGTTTCCACCCATTTCTCATGATCGGTTAGTGGACGACCTTTAGTATCCTTTCCTTTGTATCTTCGTAAATAACTCTTGAGGCCACCGATTCCCACTCGATGGTAGGCGGCAAATAAGCCGGATTTTGTTATCTTAATCGACTGCCCGTGCACGCCCACAAATTTTGACCCCTCATAATCAAGATAAATTTTATTTATCTGTCGATCAACATCCTTCTTATATAAGGAAAATGAAGCCTCTTGCGCATCTTCATTATTTAGAAAATCCGTATCATTTTTTATTCCATATTTCCTTCCAAAATCTGAATCGCACTCATTGGCGTGACGACCCGTCTTAATGCCAAGGCCAACAAGGCTATCTTCCAAAAACTGATACCTTCCGAGAGCGTTATTATCTCCAGCATCTGGATTTTTATTATTTCTGTTCGGATTATGCTTAAAAGCCTGATAACCAAAGGAATCTATATGTCCATTTTCGGACTCTTCCGCCGACGCCACAGCAGCTCGGAGTTGGCTATCCGGCTGTGTCTCCCAAGCGGAACGCCACTGCTTTCCGGACGTCGATGTCGATCCCACAGCCCGGGCCGCAAGCGGACGAGACAAGCCGCCATCTTCCGCATCTGGAGTGGCGATGAATCGGGGACCGGAGCTGGCGGATGCCGTGTCATGACCACCTTCCGATGTCCAGCGCCCGCGGCCGTCGCGGGGTTGGTCGGCCGTGTATTTGGCCACAGCGAAGCCCGCCGCCTTCATCAAGGCTGCCGAACTTATCCCCTGATCCAGAAGCGTTTCCGCCAGGAACAGACGCCATGCGGCGATGTCGGCATCCGGCAGGACGCCCAGGCCGGCATGGGCCAGGTGGATGGCCGCCTGCACAGGCTCATCCGCCGCCAGGGCGCGGCCGGCGGCCCGCACCTTGGCCAGGATGCGCCGCGCCTGCTCCGCCGTGTGGGGACGGTCATAGGCGCTGGCAAGCAAGGCCAGCAGGCGGTCGGCATCGAAATCCAAGGCCTGCGGCGCCCTGGCATCATCGGCGCGCTTGGCCAGCAAGGTGCCGGCGCCCAGGATCAGGCCAGCCGGGGCCAGGACGGGATGCCGGACGATGCCTCGGCACCGGCGGTCCCCCCAAGCCTTCGCCAAGGGGGAATGGTCGAACGCCGCTTCGTCAGTGGAAATGCGCAGGCTCATCGTGTGTCCTCCAACGGCGGTCAGTTACGGGGGATGCGGTAATGATCGGCCAAGGCGTCCAGCGCCGTGGTCAATGCCGCCCAGCCCTGGGGCCAATCGCCGGCCCAGGTGGCCTCGAACCGGCGGGGCATGACCTCGTCGGCACAGAGGCTTTCCACCAAGGTCAGGGCCAGCAGGCCATGGGGGCCGCTGGCCCGGATCAACGCGCGGGCCTGGGCCAGGCGGTCCTCAGTGCGGGCCCAGCGGTCGGGGTCGACATCCGGGCGGGCCACGCCGCTGCCGGACTCCGGCACATAGGCGTGGGGCTTGGGCGCCTCCGCCAAGGACAGCCAAGCGCGCCACAGGCCGCCCACAGCCTGTCCAGCATCGTGCTGCCGCTGGGTCAGGCGGCCACGCAGCAACAGCTGTCCCAAGGGCTGTCCCGCCCGCTGGTCCAGCAATTGAGCCATCGGCAGCGAAACCGGAGCCCCCAGGAGATCGGCCCGGCGCTCGAGCGCCTGGGGCAAGATGGCGGCGTCGGCGGCCTGCACCAGCTGGCCGCAGGCATGGCGGACACCGGCCTTGCGCGGACGGCCCGCCCGGCGGCGGGATGGCGCCTTGCGGGCGCCAGAAGCGGTGACAGCGGAAGCGGGGGCGGGAGGGGTCATTCCGAAGGCGTCCTTTTGCCGTAGAGGGACGTGGCGATGGCTTCCACCGCCAGGCGATCGAATTCGTTGGGCAGGTCATCCAGCCGGATCATGGCGACCCCCCGCTTGTGCCAGGCGGCGGTGGCCATGGAGCGCAAGTCATCGGGCGTGGAGGGCGTGCGACCCAGCCGGCCCTGCAAGCTGGTGGTGACGGGCGCGCCCGCGGCGCGCGACGCCGCCGCGCCTGCCGCGCATGGACGGGGGACGGCACCCCGGGAACTGGGGGACATGGGCTTCCTTTCCTATTTTGGGCTTCAGGACCGGCGGGCCGCATTAGCCCCTGGTCATACCGCCAAGGATAGGATAAAATTCTCCCGTTATCTAGGATATAATTCTCCCGCGACGCCGGTATCGCATCAGGGTAAATTTCCCCACATGACACGTGCCGCCAAAGCCCCCCCAGCACCCCCGCGCCCAGCCCGTTGGCTGAGCGGCTGGGCCACCGTCTGTCGGCGCTGGGCTTCGGGTATGCGGAGTTTGAACGGGCGGCCGGCCTGAACGAAGGCACCATCAAGGGCATCATGTACGGCAAGTCCGCATCCCCCCGGGCGGACACCATTTATAAGATCGCGCGGGGCCTGGGCTGCCGAATCGAGGATTTGATCGGCGAGAGCCGGCTGGGCGACAACTCGGCGGCCGGGACTGGTCATCTCGCCACCCCGCCGTCCGCGCCCTATGCTGGACAGGAACCGCCCCCCTTGCCGGAACATGCCGTTCTGGACGCGGTGCTGGACAAGGTGCGCGCCGCCTACCGCCGGGGCGACCTCGACCTGGCCGCCCAGCTTGTGCGCCTGTTCCAGCTGGACTTGGAAAAGCTGAAGATCGAGCGTGAGATCGCCCAGCGCTGAAGCGCTGTTGCCGCTGACCTCGCCAGCCTGGGCGAAGGAGGTCAGCATGACAGCCACCCCAGGCTTGCCGCCACGTCGCGACTGAGCATCATGTCCGCCGGCCCCCGGGTCTGGCCCGCCGTGGCCACCGGCTCAGCCGGCAGGGCGTCCACCAGATAGAGACGCACACGTAAGCCGCCCGGCGCGTCGGCAGGGGCAGGAGACGTATCGAGCGCGACCCAGGCGTCAGCCGCGATGGCCACGCCCCCTGCCACATGGTGGAGGGAGGGCAGCATATCGACCAGCCGATGGCGGGCCAGCGACAACAACGTCCAGGGCCAGGTATCGCTGACCGCAGCCTCCACCGGCACGCCACCCACCACCACCCGCAGGCGTCGCCCAACGGGCGACACCTCGGGCGTGCCGGGATAAACCTCCCCGGCCAAGGGCAAGCGCTGGTGTGACACGCGACCCGACATTCCACTCCTCTATTCCGCACTGGCGCCGGTCTGGTTCCCGGTGCGCTGTTTCCTGACGAGCTGCGCTCCAGCTGGTTCCCCATGAGGGAGAACCAAGCCGGAGCCCCACTGTGATGCGTACGATATCGTTAATGCGTGGCTGTAACTCCCGATTAACGTGCGCTAGCGGATACGAACCGCCCCTCGGCACACCGTCCGCATGTTCTCTTTACGTTCTCATTTTGCCGCAGGTCGGTCAAGCGGCGGCACTACTGCCACCAGCTGGAGAATTTTCCGGCTTGGATATTTTTCTCCCATTTCGCTTGACGGGGTGTTTTTCTCCTGTCAGGGTAAGTCTCACCGGCCGGCGCCTTCCCCCATCGGCGCCGCCTGGCGACGGCGACCCGCCCCCTGCCCCTCCCTGGGCGGGTCGCCCCTTCCCCGGGGCGGGTAGGCGCCCGAGCGGCAGCCACCGCCCCGGGGTTCATTTTTAAAACCAACGACGGAGCCTCCCCATGTCGCCCGCGTCATCCGCGCCGCCCATTACCGCCCTTCCAACCCGCACCTTGGCCATGCCCGCTTTGGCCGCGCAGGTCCCGGCCCTGGCCCGCCTGGTGGCACACGCGGCACTGAGCATCCGCCTGGCCAGCCGGCGGTTGGAGCAAGGGCATGGCCAAGCCGCCCTGAATGAACTGATGGATACGGCAGCACCGGCGCTGGAGCAGGCACTGGAGGGCATGGGGCGCCTGGAAACCGCCTTGGAGACGCAGGGTCAGACCCGCGAGGCGGACTTGCGCCCGGCGGCCACCTTGCGGGTGCGGATGGAGGCGGCGGCCAGCCTGCTGAAACAGGCCGAGGTACTGGCCCGGGCAGGCCTGCCGGAGGAGGCGGGCGACAGCCGTGAGGCGGCGCTGTGGACGCTGGAGCGCGGCCTGGCCCTGGTGCCGCCCTTCAGCCCCACACCGGCGGCGAACGTCCCCGTCCGCGCCCTGCCCCCCGCTATCCAGCCAACAACGTGATCTCGCCCTGACTCTTGGTGTCAGCGGCGCACCACGGTGGTGCCGCCGCTGCCCCAGGCGCTGACCCCGAGCAGGAAGCCGAAATCGTACCAGCGGCCCGGGTTGGGATAGGCGTAGACACGGGTATCGGAAACCAGGCTGTACAGGAAGCTGAAGGGCGCGATAAGCCCGTGCAGCAGCCCATAGAGGAATCCCGGCAATTCGCGGCCCGCCATGGGGGGCGGCTGGGTGGCACAGGCGCTGAGCAACAGCCCGGCGCCCATGATGGCCGCCCCCAACAGCACGGGCTTGAGCCAGCGCCGTCGACGCGCCTGGAGCGTGGGCGGGGACAGGGGCGGCACGACGGATTGGTCCACTTTAACCTCCCGGACGGAGAACAGGGCAACCCCCGCACTGTCCTGGTGATGCGGTGGAAGGCCAAGCCGGCCAAAAGGCGGCCCCCACGGGTGAACCACGGCCATAGGTCCTATCAGAACGGCGCGGACCAGGATCCGGAAGTCAGAGCCGACTGCGGCCACCACGGAATGACCGGATGCCCGCGATGCTGATCAAGAGCATCCAAACGGGCGAATGCCGGTTGCCTGCCGAGCGACGCGCCAGCGTCCTCGTCCACCCAGCGCGAGCAGGTGGCCGGCGCCACCCGCGGCGCCGGGATATCGCGGTCAACCCCGCCCTGCGGCGCGGCCTGCTGGACGGCGGCCACCGGGGGGTGCTGAGCAGGCGGCGGATCAGCCCGAAGCGCGGCCTTCAGCGGCAAGGCATCCGCAGGCAGCAGGTCAGGCGGCCAGGCCAAGGCCCGGTCGGCCATCCCCGCCCCGACGATCAAGGTCAATGTGAGCAATGCGGCGGCTTGCAGTTTCATGGCGGCCTTCCTCCCCTCGTGTCACGGAAACCGCTGATCACGCTAAAACCTCAAGCAAAGTTGAGGTCAAGCCCCATCAGGGCTTGGTCCACACACGATGACGGACATAACCTGACATCCTTTGTCAGGTATGATCTGATAGGCTGAAAATCATGCGCGCCAGCCGTCTTCTTTCCCTGCTCATGCTGCTTCAGACCCGGGGTCGCCAGACCGCCCAGATCCTGGCCGAGGAGCTTGAGGTCACCGTCCGCACCATCTACCGAGATATCGATGACCTGAGCGCGGCCGGCATCCCCGTCTATGCCGACCGGGGGCGGGAGGGTGGCTTTCAATTGATGGACGGCTATCGCACCCGGCTGACCGGCATGACGGCGCAGGAGGCGGAAAGCCTGTTCCTGGCGGGCCTGCCGGGGCCGGCGGCGGACCTGGGGCTGGGCGACACCTTGGCCGCCGCCCAGTTGAAGCTGCTGGCCGCCCTGCCCGAGCAGGGACGCCAGATGGCCGCGCGCCTGAACGCCCGCATCCACCTGGACCCCGTGGGCTGGTTCCAGGAACCGGGCAAGGTGGACATCCTGCCCGACATCGCCCGCGCGGTATGGAATGAGCAGGTCATCCGCATGCGCTATGAGCGCTGGACCGGGATCGTGGAGCGGACGGTGGAGCCCCTGGGGTTGGTGCTGAAGGGCGGCGTCTGGTATTTGGTCGCCCGGTCACGGACGGAGACGGACCAGCCGGACGCGAACACGGCGCCCCCGGCGCCCCGCACCTACCGCATCTCCAGCATCCTGGCCCACACGGTGCTGGAGCGGCGGTTCGACCGCCCGGCCGACTTCGACCTGCCCGCCCATTGGCAGGCATCGCTGCACAGCTTCGAGGCGGGCCTTTACATCGGCACGGCGCGGGTGAAGGCCACGGCCACCGGCCTGAAATTGTTGCGCAACCTGGGGCCGGCCTTCAATGAACGGATCAGCGCCTCACTGCAGCCGGCCAGCGCCGATGGCTGGGCGGAGGCCGACATCCCGCTGGAATCGGTGGAATGGACCGCCCGCCAGCTGTTGGGCCTGGGCCTCACGGTGGAGGTGCTGGGCCCGCCGGAGCTGCGCGCCCATATGGCCGAACTGGCGGCGGATCTGCACCGCCGGTATCAGACAACGCCGACGGCTGAAACGGAAAGGGCACCGGCGTCGCCACCGGTGCCCCCTTCCGACGATGATCCACCGGATCAGTAGGTGACCGTCATCTTGGCGGAAATGAAACGGGGCGGCGCCGGCTGATAGCTGGGCAGGTTGGCCGCCACGCCGTTGTAGGGCTGGGCGTTGTTGCCGAAGTTGATGCCGCCCAGATAGCGCTTGTCGAACAGGTTGGTGACCGACAGCACCAGGCGGGTGTTGAACCGGCCGGTCAGCGATTCCGGCAGGGTGTACCCGGCCGCAACGTCGAAGGTGTAGAAGGACGGCACCTCCTCGTCATTGGTCAGGCTGCTGAAGCGGTGGGCGGTGTACTTGCCCTGGATCTGGGCGAAGTAGTTGTCCCGCTCATAGCGCAGCAGCGAGGACACCAGCCATTCCGGCGTATCGGTCAGCTGCTTGCCCGCCGTCGGCAGGGGAACGGTCGTGCCGTTGGCCAGGCCGACATAAATGTCGTTCTTCAGATGGCTCTGGGTGTAGGCCGCCGACAGATAAGCGGAGAAGCCATCGATGGGCTTCGTGCCGACCTCGGCCTCCATGCCCTTGATGATGACGCCGCCGATGTTCTTCGACACCGTGGTGTTGGCGGTGACGTCGAACAGCGACTGCTGGCGGTTGCTGTAGTTGGTGTTGAAGATCGTGAAGGAGCTGATGAACCACGGCCCGCCGTAGCGGTAGCCCGCCTCCAGATCCACCGTCGTTTCCGGCTGGATGGTGGAGAGGTTCACGCCCGGGGTGTAGAGGGCGGAGTTGTCGGTGGCGCGGAAAGTCTGGGTGGCCGAGACGAAGACCTGGTTGCTGTCGTCGATATGATAGACGGCGCCGGCGCTGGGCACGAACTTGCCCTGGTCCAGTTCCGGCCGGGTCGGCGCCACGGCGTTGCCGGCGGTGCGCAGGCTGACCGGCAGATAGTTGATGCCGCTGCGGTTGATCTGCGAGTGCTGCAGGCCGACGCTGAGCGCCAGCTTGTCATCGAACAGGTTCAGGGTGTCGACCACGAAGGGGCGCACCACTTCCGTCGTCGTCTTCTGGTCCTGGGTGCGAACCACGGAACCATCGGCCCGGACCACGTGCTCGTTATAAAGGTCGGGCCACAGGCTGACCGGGTTGCCGTAGGCGTCCACCGACAGCAGCGGCTTCCATTCCCGCAGCTTGCCGATTTCATACTGGAAGCCCACGACCAGCTCGTTATGACCATAGCTCCACTTCCCGCGCGTCAGGAAGCCGGGACGCATCTGCTGCTGGGCGAAGGGGTTGTAAAACAGCTTGGTGTCCAGCTTGTCGCCGTCGCCGTTGAGGTCGACGCCCGTGAACTTCTGCCCCTGGACGCCGAACTGCGCCGCGTTGGTCTCGGAGAAATAGCCGGCGGTGCCGCCGCCGCCGAAGCCGTACCAGAGATAGGGCTGGACATCGAGGCGGATGCTGTCGGTCAGGGCGAAGTTGCCCTTCACCGACACCACCAGGTTTTCAAACGGATTGGTGGCCAGCTTGTAGTAGTTGGAGCGCTGGGTCAGCAGCGGGCCGTTGTTGTCGTTCTGCACCGTGCCGTTCACCGCCGGCGCGGTGGGGGCATAGGCGGTGGCGAAGTTGAAGTCATAGCCGTATTGAGCCAGCTGCGCCTTGTTCAGCGCCTGGTAGGAATAGGTTTCGGCCGTGTTGTAGAAGGCGCTGAGCGCGATGCGGCTGCTGTCGCCGATATCATGGGCAATGGAGGCGTCGACATGCTGGCGCTTGGTCGTGCCCTCGCCGCGCCACACGTCCACCGCGGCGTTGGAGTAGGAGATGAACGCCTTGGTGCGGAAGCCGATGTCGCCGGTATCCACGCGCACGAATTCACGGCGCAGGCTGTTGTCGCCCAGGCCCTGCTGCACCATGACATGGAAGTCGTCGGACGGCTTCTGGATCACCATGCCGATGTTGCCGCCCGTCTCACCCACGTTGGGGGTATCGGCGTCGCCCGCCCCCTGCATGATGTAGACCTGGGAGAGGTTCTCGGCGTCGATATATTCCTGGGGATAGACGTTGAAGGTGCCGCTGTCGTTCACCGGCACGCCGTCCAGGATCAGCCCGATCTGGTTGGACTGGAAGCCGCGCACGGAAATGGCGCCGCGACCGGTGCCAGTGGCGTCACGCCCGTTGGAGTTGACGCCCGGCGCCAGGTTGATCAGCTGGAAGGGGTTGGCCGCCGCCGGCTGGTCCTTGATGAATTCTTGCGTTACGGAGGAGGCGGACTTCGGCGCCTCCTGCACCGTGATCATACCGTTGGCGTTCACCGGCCGGCTGCCGTTGACCAGGATGGTTTCCACGTCGCCAGCCGAGGAGGCCTCCTGCGCCATGGCGCCAGCGCACACCACCACGTTGAGCGCCACACCGGCCAACAGCAGGCCGCGCAGGCGTGAGCGTTCGCGGGCGGCCGCACCGCCCCGCGTGAACATCATCATGAGAATCCCCCGATATTTATCCAACCGGCACCCTGCTTCCCAACGGGCGCCATCAATGTTTGTGCATTTGCACTAACATTGGAATGTTGCAGTTTCAAGACGTTGGCGGGAAAGCTCGGGGGCAGTATGCCCTTTGGGCTTCGCAAGCGCGAATTTGACAGAAACTTGATCAAACGGTCAGGTTTTGTGACTGTTTTCTGACCGCACGGTCAGACAAATTGCCGCACCTTCGGCCCGCAATGTCGCACGGAAAAGGCGAATCGGCGCAAAATCGCGACGATCGCATCTCGGGGCGTCATGTGAGGACACGGTCGGCGCTCAGCCGCCCTTCTTCCCCTTGCCTTTGCCCTTGGCGGGCAGGTCTGCCACCGTCAGCCGGCCATCGGCGACAGCCTGCTTCAGCAGGACATGGTCCGCCGCGCTGATCTCAGCATAGCCGGCGGCGAAATCGGCCACAGCCTCATCAAAGGTCTCGGAAGTGCCGAGATAGCCGGCGATGAGCGCGGCATCGCCGGAGCGGGCGTGGGCCCGGGCCAGCGTGGCGCCGCACAGGGTGGCATAGAAGTCCAGGCGATCGCTTTCCATCAAGGTGCCGGCCGACGCCAAGCGGCGGTCCTTCAACTGGCGGATATAGAAATGGCGGCCCGCATCATCCGCCGCCCAGCCCAGGAAACCATCGCTGACCGTCTGCAGGGTGCGCTGTCCCACCACCACCCGCTGCCCCTGGTTGGCGTAGGGGGAGGGTCCGGCATAAGGCGCGAGGACGGACGCGGTCGCCTCCTTCACCTGCAGGAATAGCGGGTGGCCATCGGGGTCGATGAACAGGCCGATGGCGCAGAAGGTGCCGACGGAACCGACGCCCACCACCTTGAAGGCCACGTCGGCCAACTGATAGCGGTCGATGAGGAAGCGCCGTTCCTCCGGCAAGGTGTCCCGGTAGCGGGCGAACAGGGCGCGGGCGCGCAGGGCCGCCTGGCCCTGACGGTCCGTCTCTTCATCGAAATGATAGATCAGGGGCGGGGCGTCCCGGATGCGCGCCTCACGCCCGTCACCCTCGGCCAGGCGGGGGAAATCGTCGCCGGCCGACGGCGTGGCCGCGGCCTTGGCCAGCACGTCCATTTCCTTGGCGCGGGCGGCCTCATCCTGGATGCATTGCGCCATGGCGGTAATGTCCACCCGGCTGCTCCAGGCGACCAGCGGGTCCAGCGTCGCCAGTTCGGCCATGCGCAGCCGATAGGCGGTGACGGCGGCCCGCGCCATGTCCTTCGCGGCGCCGGGCGCGTGACCGGCGTCCTGGGCGGCCAGCACCAGGGACGCCGCCAGACGCTTCACATCCCATTCGAAGGGAGCCGACTGCGTCTCGTCAAAGTCATTGAGGTCGAAGACCGCCCGCCCCTCCGGACTGGCGTAGACGCCGAAGTTCATCAGGTGGCAGTCGCCGGACGCCTGGACGCGGATGCCGCTGACGGGCAGTTGCCCCAGGTCGCGGGCCATGACCGCCGCGGCGCCACGCAGGAAGGTGAAAGGGCTGGCCGCCATGCGGGCCCAGCGCACCGGCAGCAGCGACTGGATGCGCTGGGCGGAGGTCGACAGCAGCAGGGCGATGGGATCGGACCGGCCCGCCAGGGCGGGCAGGACAGCGTTGCCGGAGCGGGGGGCGGCGTCGCGCAGGGCCTTGCCGGCGTCCTTGCGTTTTACCGCAGGCAGGGCGCGCAGGGCGGCGAGATCGGGCATAGGGCGTCTCCGGGCAATGGGGGCTCGGGAAGGCGGCGGTTCGGAAAGGCGGCGGAGCCGCGCGGCGAGCGCCAAAGTGTCGGAATGGATTATGGCACCGATACGAACCCCGCCCAAAAGGTCGGGTCACAAACGCGGCGGCGCGTGAGGCGTTTAGGGGCGGACTTTAACCGGACGCTGATCGTTCCCTGCCTGGGCATGGAAACAACACACCACGAAAACGACAACAGCCCGCACCGTCACGTTACCGCGACGCGGACCTAAGCATTTGATTTTTGGGAAGTTCGGATGGTGCTGCCAGAGAGGATTGAACTCTCGACCTCTCCCTTACCAAGGGAGTGCTCTACCACTGAGCTACGGCAGCGCCCGTCCGGTGGGCGGGGTAATTGCCACAGGGGCGGAGGGGATGCAAGCCTTTTGAGCGAAGAAAATGAAAGAATTTTGATCGGAGCGTTGGCGGCGCCCCGCTTCGCCAGGCCGAAACCCTTGGCGTGCCGCCATTCTGCGCCTATTTTCGAGGCCCCGCGATAGACCACAAGGCCTGGGCACCCGCACCAGCCGCCCCCTTAGGAGTAGCCCCACCCCATGACCGACAAGCCGCCCGCGAAATCCGGCGCCGATAAGACCATGACCCGGGAAGAGCGCCTGGCCGCCGCCCTGCGCGAGAACCTGCGCCGCCGCAAGGTGCAGTCGCGCGAGCGGGAGGACGCCACCGACACCCCGGCGGGCGGCAACGAATAAGCCCGGCGGCTTAACCACATGTGGTGGGTGCGGCCGCACACCGGCGCCCATTCCTGGTGCGTATCCCGGCCAGACAGGTGACAGAGTCACCTTGAGCGGCGGACAGGGAGGGTCTAAGAAGGGGAAGAGCACCATTTGTGCACGTCCCATCGACCCCGACCGCAGGAGCGACGCCCATGGCCATCATGCCCGACACCTGGATCCGCGACATGGCGCAGAACCGGGGCATGATCGAACCGTTCGTGGAGGCGCAGAAGCGCGAGGGCGTGATCTCCTACGGCTTGTCCTCCTACGGCTATGACGCGCGGGTGGCGGACGAGTTCAAAATCTTCACCAACGTCGACAGCGCCATCGTCGACCCCAAGCGGTTCGACGACGCCAGCTTCGTGGATCGCAAGACCGATGTTTGCGTCATCCCGCCCAACAGCTTCGCGCTGGCCCGCACGGTGGAGTATTTCCGCGTCCCCCGTAACGTGCTGGTGATCTGCCTGGGCAAGAGCACCTACGCCCGCTGCGGCCTGATTGTGAACGTCACGCCGCTGGAGCCGGAGTGGGAGGGCCACGTGACCCTGGAAATCAGCAACACCACGCCCCTGCCCGCCAAGGTCTACGCCAACGAGGGGCTGTGCCAGTTCCTGTTCCTCAAGGGCGACACCATCTGCGAGACGTCCTACGCCGACCGCTCGGGCAAGTACATGGGCCAGCGCGGCGTGACCTTGCCGCGCCTGTAATCACTAACCCCCGGGGCCGTTTGGGCGGCGGCCCGCCGTCGCCCCAATTCCGCCACACCGTTTCGTCATTACCCTTTCCGCCTTTACCCTTTTCGCCATCTCAGCCGGCACCGCCCGACACCGGGCCCAAGACCGGCATGTTCGAACCGATCGGCCCTTTCCCATGGACAAGTTACGCATCCGCGGCGGCGCGCCGCTGAACGGCAGCATCCGCATCAGCGGCGCCAAGAACGCGGCCCTGCCGCTGATGGCCGCCTGTCTCCTGACCGAGGGGACGCTGACGCTGGACAACCTGCCCCACCTGGCCGACATCACCACCATGGCCAACCTGCTGGCCCAGCATGGGGTGGACATGGTGTACGAGGGGGGCGCCACCTCCTGCGCCCAGCGGGCGGTGAACCTGACCGCCGCCACCATCACCTCCACCGAGGCGCCTTACGACCTGGTGCGCAAGATGCGCGCCAGCGTGCTGGTGCTGGGCCCGTTGGTGGCCCGCTTCGGCCAAGCCAAGGTGTCGCTGCCCGGCGGCTGCGCCATCGGCACCCGCCCCGTCGACCTGCACATCAAGGGGCTGCAGGCCATGGGCGCCAAGATCGAGCTTGAGGCCGGCTACATCCACGCCTCCGCCCCGGACGGGTTGCGGGGGGCCGAGTTCGTCTTCCCCCAGGTGTCGGTGGGCGCCACGGAGAACCTGCTGATGGCCGCCTGCCTGGCCAAGGGCGAGACGGTTCTGATCAACGCCGCGCGTGAGCCGGAGATCACCGATCTGGCCCACTGTCTGGTCGCCATGGGCGCCGAGATTCATGGTATCGGCACCGACCGCCTGCACATCGTGGGCAAGCCGACGCTGCACGGCGCCCGCCACCGCATCGTGTCCGACCGCATCGAGACGGGCACCTATGTCATGGCCGCCGCCATCACCGGGGGCGAGCTGGAACTGGTGGGGGGCAACCTTGAGCACATCCAGGCCGTGGCCACGGCCCTGACGGGCGCGGAGGTGGTGTTCACCCCCACCGACACCGGCTTCAAGGTGAAGCGCGCCAATGGTGAGGTGCTGGGCGTGGACGTGATGACGGAGCCCTTCCCCGGCTTCCCCACGGACCTGCAGGCCCAGATGATGGCCCTGATGTGCACGGCCAAGGGCGCCTCGATGATCACCGAGACCATCTTCGAGAACCGCTTCATGCATGTGCCGGAACTGGCGCGCATGGGCGCCAACATCACGGTCCACGGTTCGTCCGCCCTGGTGCGCGGCGTGCCGCGCCTGACCGGCGCGCCGGTAATGGCGACGGACCTGCGCGCCTCGGTCTCGCTGGTGCTGGCCGGCCTGGCCGCGCAGGGTGAAACCACCGTCAACCGCATCTACCACCTGGATCGCGGCTATGAGCGCATTGAGGACAAGCTGAACGCCTGCGGCGCCCAGATGGAGCGCCTGAAGGGCGACTGAGCCCGGAAGGACTCCGTGGGGCGGTGGCGCGCCGCCCCACGGATGAACTATCCTCATCCGAAAATGGATGAGCCGCCGCCATGCCCTACCACCTGCCGCCACTGAGCACCCTGCGCCCCTTCGAGGCCGCGGGTCGTCATCTCAGCTTCAAGCAGGCGGCGGCGGAATTGAACCTGACGCCCAGCGCCGTCAGCCATGCGCTGCAGACGTTGGAGGATTGGCTGGGCACGCCGCTGTTCACGCGCGGGCACCGCAGCCTGGCCCTGACGCCGGCAGGTGCGGCCTATCTGCCCGAGGTGCGCGGCATGCTGGAGCGGCTGGCCGTGGCCACGGCCGCCTTGCCGGGCCGCGCGCCCAGCGGCCGGTTGGCGGTGAGCGTGGCGCCCACGTTCGGCCTGCGCTGGCTGGTGCCACGCCTGCCCCGCTTCCGCGACCGGCATCCAGGGATCACCCTGACCCTGGACACAAGCCAACGCCCGGCCGACCTGCCGCGCGACGGCGTGGACGTGGCCATCCGCATGCGCCAGGACGACTGGCGCCCCGATGAGGGTGTCGGCCTGCACGCCACCTGCCTGGTGCGGGAAGCCTTGGTACCGGTTTGCGCCCCCGCCCTGGCAGCGCGCGTGACCGCCCCGGCCGACCTGGGGTCTCTGCCCCTGCTGCACGTCGACAGCGTGACGGAGGAGTGGTCCGCCTGGGCGGCGCTGGCCGGGGTGGAGCCCAGCACACTGACCCAGGGCACCCTGACCCAGGGCGCCCGGTTCGACACCGTGCATATGGCGCTGGAGGCGGCGGCGGGCGGCCTGGGCGTGGCCATGGGCCGCCTGCCCCTGGCGGACACCGACTTGGCCACCGGCCGCCTGGTGGCCGTGCTGGGCCCGCCCAGGCCCATCCGCACAGGTTACTGGCTGATCACGGGCCGGGCCGACCGCAACCGGCCGGAGGTTGCGGCCTTCCGCGCCTGGATCAAGGAAGAACTGGCGGCGCTGATAGCTGGTCAGGTGCCGGTGTAGACGGCGGGACGCCGCTCAATCCACGCGCCGAGCCCTTCCGTCAGGTCGTGGCCGGGCACCAGGGCGGCGAAGGCCGCGCTTTCCACCGCCAGCCCTTCGGCGATGGACACGTTCACGCCCCGCGTCACCGCGGCCAGGATGCCGGCCACGGCACCGGGCGCGTGGCGAATGATGCGCTGCGCCAGGTCCCGGGCGGCGGGCATCAACTGGTCATGCGGCACCACGCGGTTCACCAGCCCCATGTCCAGCGCCCGCTGCGGTGTGAAGCTGTCGCCGGTCAGCAGAAACTCCAACGCCCGCTTGCGTCCCGCCAGGCGGGGAAGGCGTTGCGTTCCGCCGAAGGTGGGCGGCATGGCCAGCTTGATCTCCGGCTTGGCGAACAGCGCGCGGTCGCTGGCCACGGCAAGCGGGGCGGCCTCCGTGATCTCGCACCCTCCGCCATAGGCCAGGCCGTTGACGGCAACAATGATGGGCTTGGGGTAGGCCTCGATGCGGCTGGTCAGCGTCTGGCCCCGGCGCACGAAGTCGCGCACCGCCGCCGTGGCCCCCCGGCGGACGCTGGCCGCGAATTCGGGGATATCGCCGCCAGCGGAAAAGGCGCGATCGCCGGCCCCGGTCAGGATGACGGCGCGCATCCTGGGGTCATCCTCCATCGCCTCCAACGCCGCCAGCAGGGCGTCCACCAGGGCGTAATTCAGGGCATTAAGCTTCTCGGGCCGATTCAGGGTCAGGGTGGCGATGCCGTGGTCATCAACGGCGCTGAGCAGGACGGGCGTGGTCATGGGACACCTCGTTGGGAAGGAGGCTCCACTGTTCCCAGGTCTCCACCATCCGGACAAACGGGCCTTTCTCACCCTCAGGTGAAGGATTTTCATCCAACGCGGCCGGGACCGCCTGCGCCTGGACACCCTGTCAACCGGGGCTGCCGTCCGCATACTCCACCCGGTTACGTCCCTGGTGTTTGGCGCGATAGAGCGCCTGGTCCGCCCGCTTGATGATCTCCGCCAGGGGCGGAACGGCGCTGCCAGGTCCGACGCTGATGACACCAAAGCTGCAGGTGACGGTCAGGCTGACGCCGAAGGCATCGACGTGCACGCCCGGCACCTGCCCCTCCGCCTCCGGGTCATCATGGGGGGCCGCAGGG
Organism: Nitrospirillum goiasense; assembly: GCF_034427435.1. NCBI lineage: Bacteria > Pseudomonadati > Pseudomonadota > Alphaproteobacteria > Rhodospirillales > Azospirillaceae > Nitrospirillum > Nitrospirillum goiasense. The sequence goes on from NZ_JAXQNP010000003.1 coordinate 776,348, forward strand.
ACACCGTCACCCAGGGGGATGGGCGTCTGGCGAATGGCGTCATGGAGGCGGTTCAGCACATCGGCGCAATCGTTCCGCCCCAACCCGGGCAGCAGGATCAGGAATTCCTCGCCACCATAACGGCCGACAGCGTCGTAGCTGCGCACGGCGGCCGACAGCCGGCGCGCCACCTCGACCAACACGGCATCACCCGCCGGATGGCCGTGGGTGTCATTGATGCGCTTGAAATGATCGACGTCCGCCAGCACCACCGTCAGCGCGCCATCATCCCGCCGGCGCGCCAATTCCAGTTCCAGCAGGTCCAGGATGGCGCGACGGTTCCACAGGCGGGTCAGGCTGTCGTACATGGCCAGTTGGCGCAATTGCTCGCGCGAGGCCTCCAACTCCCGCGTCCGCGCCTCCACCAGGATTTCCAGGGTGCGCCGCCGTTCCAGGTCGGCATGGCTGCGCCAGCGATAGATCGCGACGCCCACCGCGACAATGCAGAGGGCGGCGCCGGCGAAGAACAGTCTGGTTTGCCACCACGGGGGCCGGATGGTGAAGGGCACCAGGACGGACGGCGCCATGGCCTGCAACGCCGTGTTGCGGGCGACGATCTCCAGCTCATAGGCACCGGGCGGCAGCGCCGAATAGCGGATTTCCTCCGTGGCGGTGACGTTCCAGTTCCCTTCCAGGCCATTCAGGCGATAGCGATAAATTTGCGCCCCGCGGCTGCGGAAGCTGGGGGTGGTCAAGTGGAAGGTCAGCGGGGAGGTATCCCACGGCAACTCGAAATTGCCATCCAGCGGCAGGTCGACGCCATTACGCTCGATGCCGGTCACCCGGGTCACCAGCGCCGGGCGATTGAACAGCAGATCCGGCCGGGTGATGTGGGTCAGGCCCTTGCTGGTGCCCACCCACAGGGTACCGTCGGCGTCCTCCATCAAGGCGCTCTGGTTGCAGTCGTTCCATGCCAGGCCGCTGTCGTGGCTGAACTGGCGCAGGGCCCCGGCGTTCCACACCAGAACACCGCTGTCCGTGGACAGCCATATCCATCCCCGCCTGTCCTCGACCACGCCCAACACCTGGCGATCCCCCACCAGATCGTTCGTGATGTCGCCCACCGGCTGCAGGACGGTGCCGACCGCGTCCGGCGCGGTGCCTGCCGGTTCCCGCAGATGGGCCAGGCGGACCGTCTCGCCGCCCAGCCACAGGCTGCCATCCCGGGCGCACGCGATGACGTTGAAGCGGGTGCTGGAGGCGACACCGGCGATGGCGGGTGCCGTCCACTTGCCCTCGCCATAGCGCAGGACGCCGGCTTCAGTCGCGAACCACAGCGTGCCGGATGGCGCCTGGCAGCCGCTGGAAATCGAACTGTCCGGGGGAATGGGCAGGGCGACGCCCAGGGGCGTCACCTGCGGATCGGGTCCGTCCGGCCTGTCGACGACGAACAGGCCTTTCTTCCGGGTCATGACCCAAAGTCGCCCCCGGTCATCGACCAGAAGCTGAAAGATCAGGGGCAGATGGCCCACGATGACAGCCGGCGGCGGCTCCGCGCCCTCCTTGGCGGCATCCTGATAAAACAGCAGGCCGGAGAAGGTCCCACCCCAGAGGCGCCCCGACTTGTCGAGCGTCAGGGCGCCCACCTGGTGGTTGCGCACCGGCTGGCCACCCGGCGCCGGGCCCAGACGCGGGGCGCCGTCATCCTCATCGTCCAGTCGGGCGAGGCCGGCGTCGGTGCCGATGACCAGGCCCCCTGCGCTGTCGCGGTGGAAGGACCAAACCGAATCATGAAGCAGCCCCTGGCGCACCGTCCAGTTGGCCCAACTGCGATAGCCAACCCAGTGTGTCAGGCCCAGGCCGCCAGAGCCTATCCAAAGGTCGCCGTCATGATCGACCAGCAACGCGCTGACTTCCCGCGCGGGCAGGCCATTGGCGTCGCTCACCTCTTCCCAATGGGGCTGGGTGTCCCCATCCCCGGACCGCGTCAGGCGTGACAATCCCCGATCGCCAAAGGTGACGATGGCGTGGTCCATGTCCTGCAGCAGCGGCAGGAAGACCCGCACGGTGCTGCGGTTGGACGGTTGCGGCAATTGCGCCGTGAAGCGGGTGGCACCGGGGGCCAGCGCCAGCAACTGGTGGGCGCCACGCGCCCACAGCGTACCGTCGACATCGCGCAGCACGCCGCCCCAGCGATCCTGGGGAACCCCCTGGTCGGGCCCCCATAGCGTCACCGCCCCCTGGCGTATCTCGCACAAGGCCTCCGCGCACCCCAGCCAGATATCACCCCCCCCTTGCTCCCCCACGCCGAAGACCCGAACGCTCTGGATTCGGGTCAGCGCCGGCTGGGCGGCCTTTTGGTCGGCGGTGAAGTAGGGGCGTGCGACCCAACTGGGTCCATCAGCGGCGGAGGCGGACCTTTCCGCCTCCACCACCAGCAATTCCTCCCGTCCCACGACCAGCAGGCGGCTGGCATCAAGCGACGCCAGCTTCTGCCCCTGCCAGACCGGCACGGGACGTCCGTCCCGTGTCACCGGAACGAAGGCGCGGCGGCCATCCCAACGATAAAGCCCCCCCGTGGTGCCGACCCACAGGACACCGGACGGGGTCAAGTGGATGGCACTGACATAGGGTTCTTTCAACCCATCAGCGGGGCCGAAACGCTGGAACTTTCCGCCATCGAAACGATAGAGGCCATTCTCCGTCCCCACCCAGAGGAAACCCAGGGAGTCCTGAGCCAGGGCGGTGATGGACAGGTTGCCCAGACCGTCTTCCTGGGTATAGGAGCGGAAGGCGTATTCCTGGGCGGTCGCCGGGGACCACACGAAGCCCAGGCCCAAAATGAGAAAAAGCAGGACGGCCGCCCAGCGGTGCAGCCTTGGCCCCCCGGCGGTGGTGGCGGTTGCCATGCTCACGATGGTGGCTGGATTCAAAACGATGCCTATGTCTGCCCCCGGCCATCCTCGAGGGTATTCCCCGGATGGCATACACCCCATGATCTGACGGGGTTGGGCGCGACAACGCAAGACCCTTTAGGGGCCTCACTGGCAAAGCGCCCCCATGCCCTGGGGGCGGGGCGGCCCAGGATCAGCCGGCGCCCTGTCAGCCGGCGCCCTTGCTCCGCAGTTCGCCGGGCATGACTTCGAACAGCTCAACCTTGAAGATCAGGGTGGCGCCCGGGGGAATGACCCCATCGCCCGAGCCCTTCTGGCCGTAGCCCATCTCCGCCGGGATGACCATTTCGATCTTGTCGCCGACATGCATGCGGGGGATCACCTCGACCCAACCCTTCACCACCTTTTCCAGCGACATGACCGCCGTCTCATCCCGCTGGTAGGAGCTGTCAAAGACGGTGCCGTCGATCAACCGGCCTTCGTAATGGACGCGGATGCGGTTGCTGGGGCCGGGCTGCTGGCCGACCGCCGGTTCCTTCTTGCGCAGGAAGCGATAGGCCACGCCATTGGTGGACATTTCCACGCCCGGCTGCTTGGCGTAATCAAGGATGAACTGGTGCTGGGCGTCGACCTGACCACCGATGGCGGAGCGGGCGTTCAACGGCACCTGCGCCTGGGCAGTCCCGGCGGCGGCCCCGGCCAGGAACGGAAGGGCCAGCGTCGCCGCCAGCAGGGTGGAGTACATAAAGCTATGCCCGCGCATCAAACCGCTCCTGCGAAACCGGCCGCCCCGCCAGCCCCGCGATAGGGAGGCGTCAGGCGTATGGGCGCCGGTGTTTATACCCTGGACCGTGGCTTGCCCCCACCACGCGGGAATAAGGATTACGGCTTGGGCGCGTCACCGCGCAAGCCTTCCGGCACGGGCGCGTCGATTGGGCCAAAATTCATCATGGTGTAGCCCTTGGGCAGCTCGAACAGGCCACCGTCCTGGCGCCCGCGCTTCAGGTTGGCAAGGTCCAGCCGGATGCTGACCGGACCGTCCCCGTCATTGGCCGTGCCCTCGACCCGCATGTAAATGCCATCGGCGGTGGACCAGACCTGGCCCTCGAAACCGCCCCCCTGCTCATAGGTGCCGACGACACGGTAACGTACCACCGCCTCGCCCCCCAATGTCTCCCGCCCCAAGGCCTCGGCGTCCAGCTGGGACAGGCGCGTCAGGTCGGGCGCGGCCTCTGGGTCCTGGGGCGACAGGGGGGCCGCCATGTGCGACTCCGGTTGCAGCACGAACGCCGCGTCGCGATCGGGCCGCAGGATCAGGATGGTGCTGAGCCCGCCTTCCGTCATCTCCCGCCGTTCCCGCCCCTGGTCCCGGAAGACGCGAAGGTCCTGGCGCACGCCATTGACCGTCAAGGTCTCCGCCGCTTGATAGTCGCCACCCAACCGGGGAAGCCCCCCGGCCGGCAAGTCGCCCGCCGGCCGCGAGGGGGCCGGCTTGCCAGGTGCTGTATTTGAGCCAGGCGCCTTGGCCGCCGGGGCCGCCTGCGAAAACGCCGGCGACGGCAGCGCCAGGGGCACCAGCGCCAGGAGGGTGGCAGGCAGGAGAGCCGGGAGGAGTGGACGTCGCATGGGCGGAATGCCCTTTCCGGTATGACGGGTTTGGACGGCGACCCTAGATCAGATCGTCCGGCGGCGGAATTGCCTTTCAGCATGGTCGGGCTCGCGCGGCCCCTCCGGCGGGGGGCCAAGCCGGTGCCCAGCCGCCCCTTGCCCCACCCCGGCGTCCGGGTTATGCCCAGGGCATCATCCGGGCTAGGTGGGCGCGCATCCCTTGAACATCCTGATCATCGCCGCCGGATCGCATGGGGACGTCCTGCCCTTCGTCGCCCTGGGACGGGAATTGCAACGGCGCGGACACGCGCCGCACCTCTATGCCGCCGCGGTGTTCGAGACCGTGGCGCGTGAAGCGGGCCTGCGTTTCACGGCGCTGGGCACGGCGGAATTTTACAACGCGCTGCTGCGCCATCCCAACCTGAACCGCCCGTTGCGATCACTGCGCGTCATGGCGCAGGCCATGGAACAGACGGGAGAAGCGGCCTGGCCCCTGCTGGATGACGCCGTCATACCCGGGGAAACGCTGGTGGTCGGCAGCACGCTGGCCTTCGTCACCCGGTCGCTGGCGGAACGGCACGGCGTTCCGTCCGTCACGATTCACCTGGCCCCCGCCGCCCTGCGCAGCGAAAACACCCTGCCCGGTCCCGCGAACGGGGCCGCCCTTCCGCCCTGGCTGAAGCGCCTCTTCTGGCGCCTGGTCGACGCCCTGGTGGTGGCGCCCACTTTGGGCGCGGTGCTGAACCGCCACCGGCGCGCCATTGGCCTGGCGCCGGTGCGCCGGCCCATGGGGGCGTGGCTGAACCAGTCGGACCGGGTGATCGGGCTGTTTCCCGACTGGTTCGCGCCGCGCCAGCCGGACTGGCCGCCAAATCTGGCCTTGACCGGCTTCCCCCTTTACGACGGCCTGCCGGGGGCGGAACTGTCCACGGAGCTGACGGACTTCCTGGCGGCGGGGCCGGCGCCCGTGGCTTTCACGTCCGGCACCGCCACGGCGCGGGCACTGGATTTCTTCACCACATCGGTCGCGGCCTGCCATCTGTCCGGCCACAGGGCCATCCTACTGACCCGCCATGCCGACCAGGTGCCGGCCCCCTTGCCAGCCGGTGTGATCCGGGTGGACTACGCCCCCTTCAGCCGGCTGCTGCCCCACTGCGCCGCCTTCGTCCACCATGGCGGCATCGGCACCACCAGCCAGGCCCTGGCGGCGGGCGTGCCGCAACTGATCCGCCCCATGGCCCACGACCAGTTCGACAACGCCGCCCGCGCCGTGGCGCTGGGCGTGGCCACGCGGCTATCCACGCGGGACTATCGCCCGGCCGCCGTGGGCGCGGCGCTGACGCGCCTGACGACCGACGGGACCATAACGCGGCGGTGTGCCGAGGTGGCGGCCGGCTTCGGCGCCGGCACCGCCGTGGCGGAGGCTTGCGACCATATCCTGGCCTTGGCCCAGCGGCGCTAGCCGGCTGCCGGCGGCGGTCCATCCAAGATTGCAAGGCGCTCAAGCCTTTGACGGCGGCCCTGGTACGCCTGGCAAAGAGACAAGCTATCCCGGGGCGATGCTTGACAACCGTTTGGGCCCCTTCCAAAGTGCCGCGCGGCGCCGTTCAGAAGGGACGCGCCGGGGAGTGTTTTCATGTTCCCGGAATGGGCAGAATGCCCACCCGGCAGGATTTCCTGACCGGCCACCGGATCGGAGGGGGCACTCTCCCGCGCCCTGTTTCCATCCTCCGCTCAACTTTTGGCTCTTGGGGGTTTGCGTGTCCTTGAATATCCAGGTCCTTGTCGTCGACGACTATGCGACGATGCGGCGCATCATCAGGAACCTGCTCACGCAGATCGGCTTCACCAAGATCGACGAGGCCGCCGACGGCGCCGAGGCCTTGGCCAAGCTGCGTGCGTCCAGCTTTGGCCTGGTCATCTCGGACTGGAACATGGAACCGATGACCGGCCTTCAACTTCTGAAGGAAGTGCGCGCCGACGTCCGCCTGAAGGGCACGCCCTTCATCATGGTGACCGCCGAGTCCAAGACCGAGAACGTGGTCGCCGCCAAGGAAGCCGGCGTCAACAACTACATCGTGAAACCTTTTAACGCCGACACGCTGAAGAAAAAGATCGAGAGCGTCATCGGCGCGTTGGGGTGATGCCTGTGTCGGATTTCTTTTCCGACCTGTCTGACGAGGAATACGCCCGTATCGAGGACGCGCTGCAGTCCACGGCGCGTGGACGTGCTTTTCTGCGCATGCGGGACCGCCGGGGCCGCGTCGTCGCCATTGACGACGTGCGCCGGCTGCTGAAGGAAGCCAAGACGGGGGGCGAGGTCGACAGCTCCGGCGCCCATATCCGCATCCTGCGACGCGAGTTGCAGGAAATGGCGTCGCACATCGCCCAGACCCGGCGTGAGATCGCGGCCTTGAAGCCGGACGATCCCTCCGCCAACCGCATCATGCTGGCGACCGAGGAATTGGACGCCATCCTGCAAGCCACCGAGCATGCCACCACCGAGATCCTGAACGGTGCCGAGCGCATCCAGTCGGTGGCCGACCGCTTGCGCGGCGAGTCGCCGGCGGTGGCCGGAGAGCTGGATAACGAGGTCATGGAGATCATGACCGCATGCAGCTTCCAGGACATCACCGGCCAGCGCATGACCAAGGTCGTGAACACCATGCGCTATATCGAGCGCCGGGTGCACACCATGATCGAGATCTGGGGGCTGGAGAGCGAGGCCGCCGAGGCCATCATGGACGACCCGCAGGATGTCCGGCCGGATTCGCACCTGATGCACGGACCGGCCCTGCGCGGCGGCATCGACCAAAACATGGTCGATGCGCTCATGGATGGCGGGTTCGCGCCCGTGGCGCCGGCCCCTCCCCCACCGCCGGCCCCTGTCGCGGCCCCCGCCCCGGTGCCGCCACCGCCGCCTCCCCCGCCACCGCCGCCCAAGCCCGCGAAAGCGCCGGAACCGCCCAGCAGTGACGGCAAGCTGAGCCAGAGCGCGGTGGACGATATGTTCCCGTGATACCGACACCCCCGGACGGCCAATCCGGGGGTTCGTTTTTTCCCCTGCAAAAGCCCCCGTGTGAAAGATCGGGGACGGACGACATAAGCGGGCGACAGCCCCATCGTCCTTTGCCATCCTGTCGGGGAATAATCTGGAGGGTTCGGCCGGCGATCGGTTGGACTGGATTTCCCGAGGCTGGGATGGACAGGCGCGGATGAGGACATCCGGCATCAGCATCGCCCAAGGCGTGATGGACCGCCGCCGCCTTCTGGGCCGCGGCATGGCCTGGGGCGCTGTCGCCATGGCCTCGATGGCCGGCAGCGGGGTGGCACAGCCCGGCGTCATCCGCATCGCCGGCAACCCCGCCTGGTACCCCTACAGCTGGGAGGAGGGCGACCACCTGCGCGGCCTGGGGGTGGAGCGGGCGCAAGCCGCCCTGGGGCATATGGGCCTGCCCATCGCCCCGCTGGCGTTCGGCCGTTGGCAGCGTGCCCTGGCGGCACTGGCCCATGGCCAGGTGGACCTGCTGGTATCCGCCCTGTGGAACGCGGAGCGGACGGATCGCATGCTCTACACCGCGCCCTACGCCAACGACGAGGTCTGCGCCTTCGTCCGCCGCCAGGACCTGGGGGCCTATCGCGGCGTGGACGACCTGATGGGGCGCGTCGGTGTCGCCCCGCTGGGCAGCGCCTACGGCGCCGACATGGACGCGCTGGAGGCGCGCGGCCTGAATTTGGAGCGCAGCGGCACGGTGGAGGGCATGCTGCAGCGCGTCCGCTATGGCCGGGCGGATTTCTGCGTCCTGGTACGCCTCAACGGCCTGCACCTGCTGGACAAGCTGCGATTGGCGGAGGAGCTGACACCCCTGCCCTTCGCCCTGGCGGCGCTTCAGGTCCGCATGCTGATCCGCCGCGACGGCCCCCTCGCTGGTCGTCTGGATGCCCTCAACACCATCATCACCGAGGCCTAGCGGATCGGCCCCCGCCTCGACCGGCCCGGACTGGCCTGGGCCGGAATGTCATGCATACTTGTCCCGGCGGCCACGATACCTGTATTCTATTGGGGCCTGTATTCTACTGGGGCTTGTATTCTCCGGGGGTTAGCCCCGCCCGCCAATGGGAACGCCGAACGGAAGACGCCCATGCCCGGCAAACGTTATTTGATCGAGTTCGTCGTCGCCCTGCTGGCTTACGGCCTGCTGATGGCCCTGTCCCTGGTGGCGCTGAACAACGGCTGGGTCCAAGGGGGTATGCGAACGGTGGTCGCCATCGCCCCCATGGTGGCCTGCGTCGGCATCTGGGGGGCGGTGGTGCGCCATCTGAAGCGCAGCGGGCCCGAGGAAGGCCGGGTGCAGCTGATCGCCATCGGTTTCGCCTTCGCCGGCACGGCCCTGCTCACCTTCACCTACGGCTTCATGGAGTTCGCGGGCTTCCCGCGCCTGTCCATGTTCATGATGTGGCCTCTGATGGTGCTGCTGCTGGTCGTTGGCCAGTTCCTCGGCCGCTGGCTGCAGGGGACGGCGGACCGGGATGAGGCGGAGGGGGATGAGAATGACGATGAGTGAGCCCCCGAGCGGCCACCAAGGGAACCTGTCGTCATGAACAACCGCCTGCGTGAGATGCGTGCCCGGTACGGGTGGACCCAGGCCGACCTGGCCCGCCGGCTGGAGGTGTCGCGCCAGACGGTCAACGCGCTGGAAACCGGGCGTTACGACCCCTCATTGCCCCTGGCCTTCAAGATCGGGCGGCTGTTCGGCCTGCCCATCGAAATGATCTTCCGCGACGACACGGCGTCCTGACAGCCATCGTCCGGGTTTACGCCCTTACGCCAGGGCTTCGGCCACGGCCCGCAGCACGGCCGGGTTGCGGCACATGGTGACGTGGGCGCCGTCCACGGCCACCACGCGGCCGAAGGGTTCGGGCACCCAGCAGCTTTCCCAGGCGACGACGCCGTCATCGCGGCTGTAGATCGCCGTGGTCGGCATGGGCAGGGGCTGCGATAGCCGGCTGGGCTCTAGATCCTCGGCATAGTGCCGCGCCAGCAGGCGGATCAAGGGTTCCAAAGGGGTGGCGGTGGGCAGGCGTACGGGGCTGCCGATGGTGACCACCCGACGCACCTGGCTCGGACGCGCCTGCGCCAGATCCCGGGCCAGAAGGCCGCCCAGGCTGATACCCACCAGATCGATGGGGCCGCCGCTGGCTTCAGATATCTCGTCCAAGCGGTGGCGCAGCCCGGCGCGGGCCGCCGCCGTGGGGCCGACGTTGAAGCCCTGCCGCCACGGGTGGGGGGTGTGGCCGCATCGGGCCAGGAAATGACGCAGGGGCTGGGTGAAGGGATCGGCGGTCAGGAAGGCGGGGATGACCAGGACGGTCCTGTCCCCCGTTGGCTCCGACGGCGGCGGGGCGGGGCGATAGGTCGGCAAGGACCAGAATTCCGCCCATAGGCCGCGAACGGGAGGACGGGGCAGCGCCCCGGACCGATCGAATACGCCCGTCAAATCCAGCATCGTCACCTCGCCCCGAAACGATGGGCGGAGAGGCGGGTGGTTTCAAGCGCTGACGCCCGCCCCTAACCCTAATGACCTGCCCCAAGGGCGCCTGGCGCCAGGACGGACCCGGCATGGGCGGCCAGCGCGTCCGCCAGCGCCGCGACCACACCGGGCCAGTCACCCGGCCGGGCCTGGCGGAACAGGGTGGCGGTGGGATACCAGGGGCTGTCTGTACGCGCGGTCAGCCACCGCCATTCCGCCCCGGTATCCAGCATCAGCCACAGGGGGCGCCCCAGGCCCCCGGCCAGGTGGGCGACGGCCGTGTCCATGCTGATGACGATGTCCACCTGGGCCAGGACGGCGGCGGTGTCGGCGAAGCTGCGCAGGCCATCGGCCATGTCCAGGAAGTCAGCCCGGGTCGCCAGGGGCAGGTCCACCGTCTCCAGGTCCCGGCGCCCATCGTCCGTCTGCACCGAAACCCAGCCCACCCGGCCGGCCAGGCGCGGATCGGTCAGCAGCGGCAGCAGGGGGGCCAGGCGCGGCGACCGGTGACGGTGATAGGGAAACAGCGTCGATCCCGCCCAACTGAGCGCCACACGCACCGGCGGCAGGGTATCCAACACGCCCTGCCAGCGGGCCACGGCGTCGGGCGGCGGCGTCAGGTAAGGGACGGTGTGCCCAGCCCAGCCCAGCTCCGTCGCCGCCAAGGACAAAAGGGCCACGCAATCCGCCTGCATCCAGCGGCAGCCTGGCCGGGGCGGCGGTAGGGGCCGGCCCAACGGGCCCACCTCCTCCACCAGGTTGGACGCGGTGATGAGGTCCAGCAGCGTGTCCATGCCACGGAACACCACGCGCATGCCCGCCGCCCGCAGAAGCGGGGCATAGCGGATGAAGTGCAGCACGTCGCCATGCCCCCGGGTGGCGGTGATGACCAGATGGGCGTTCGGCGTGACCGCGCCATCCCACTCCGGCAGGTCGGGCAGCGCGGGCCCCAGGCCGGGCATGTGGCGCCGCCAGGCGAAATGGGGGGCGCCGCCCGCGATGTCCCCTTGCTGCAACAGGGACATGCCCAGCCCCTGGTGCAGGACGGCGATGTTGGCGTCCCGCGTGGGCGGATGCCGCTCCAGGGCGGCGCGGAAGTCAGCCGCCGCCGCCACGGGGTCGCCTTGCCGCAAGGCGATGAAGCCGCGGTTGGCATGCGCTTCGGCGGAGCCGGGGTCCAGGTCCAGGGCGGTGGCGACATGGGCCGCCGCCTCATCGATGCGGTTGGCGTCGATGAAGGCGGCGGCGGCGGTCACCCGCAGATCGGCCCGCTCCGGCGCCGCCGTCACCGCGCGCAGAATGGGCTCGATCGCCGCGTCGGCGTCGTGGGCCGCCAGCAGGGTGATCGCCAGGTCGCGCCAGGCGTCGATGCCGGGCGCCGACGCAGCCCGCTCACGGGCCACCGCCACGGCGTCGCGGGCCAAGCCGCAGGCGCACAGCGCCCGGGCCAGGTTGCCCTGGACACGGGGACGCTCCACCCCCGGGGCCGTGCCTTGGTCCTGTTCCCGGTCCAGATGCTCCAGCGCCAACCGATAGGCGGCCGCGGCGGCGAAGCTGTCCCCCTGGGCGAAGCGGATGTCGCCCAGGTGCGCCAGCAGGCTGGCACGGGCCCCGATCACCACCAGGGCGTTGTTCACCACCTCGGCCGCGTCGGCCAGCCGGCCCAGATGATACAGGGCGGTGGCGTGGTTGGCGTGGTGGGCCGCGACCTGCGGCGCATGGCGCACCGCCGCCGCGAAATGGCCGATGGCCGCCTCATCCCGGGTTTGCAGGGCCAACACGCCCAGCATGTTCCAGGCGTCGGCATAACTGTCGTCCTCGGCCAGCGCCTCCCGGCACAGGCGTTCCGCCCCACCCAGGTCATCCGCGCGCAGTCGCTGCCGCGCCAGAGCCAGCAGGGCCGCGGCGTCACCCTTCGGCGGCGGTGCCGGCAGCGCCTTGGCGGCGACGGCCAGGCGCGCCCGTATCTCCTCGGCCCACGCGGCATCCGGCGGCGCCAGGGTGAGGGCGCGCCGCCAGCAGGCCGCCGCCTCCTCCAGGCGCTGCAGGTCGGCCAGGACCAGGCCCAGGCTGGCATGCAGGTCCGCCATGGTATCGAAACGTGTCAGGGCTTGGCGGATGTGGGTCTCCGCCTCTTTCAGGCGGCCGGTCTGCGCCAGGACCATGCCCAGAAGGTGCGCGGCATCGCCCCGGCCCGGGTCCCGCGCCAGCACCTGGCGGAAGACCGCCTCGGCGGCGTCATGCCGCCCCGCCTGGTGCAGGCCCACGGCATAGCGCACCAGATCGTCGGCGGGCAGCAGGTCGGTCATCGGCATCGCTTCCTTGAAGGCATGTACGTCTTGCACGGGCTTGGTGCCGCGAGTGGGCGCCGACCATTATGCGTTTGGACGCCTGATCCGGCCAAAGGGCGTTTTGCAACCGCCCGCGCCTGCCCTTATCTTCCCGCTATCCGGCATAGGTGACGAGGGTCGCCGTCCGGACCCAACAGGAGGAAGGCCATGTCTCATTCCCGCGCTCCGTCCCTCATCCGGAAGGCCACCGACACCCCGGCCGCCCCCCAGACGGCGGCCACCGTCGCGGTCGCCTTGGCCGGCGCCCTGGCGCTGGCGTCCTTCGCGGCCCCCGCCCATGCCGCCGACAGCACCGAGAAGTGCTACGGCGTTTCCAAGGCGGGTCAGAACAGCTGCGCCAACGCCGCCGGCACCCATTCCTGCGCCGGGCAGTCGACCAAGAACTATGACGGCCAGGATTGGAAGGCCGTGAAGGCCGGCACCTGCGCCAGCATGGGCGGCAAGACGGAACCGTTCAACGGCACCGGAACACCCAAGGACGGCAAGTAACGAGAACGGCAAGTAAGACGTCGGGCGAACGGCAGGGCTACCCGATGGGCAGCCCTGCCGCCGCCCTTGTTGGGGCATGATCCGCCCATCTTTTCCCCCGCGTTGGATGGGCGTACCCATGGCATTGGCAGCATATCGACGGACCCGGCGCTTGTGGTTTTCCCGCGAGGGCTGGCAGCGGCGCCTGGTGTTCTGGGGCGGCGGTGTGCTGGTGGGCCTGGCGGCGGTGGTGTTCGCCGCCTTGGCGGACAAGGCGCAGGAGCTGTTCGGCGCCGCCAGCGCCGGGCGCCCGTGGCTGCCCCTGCTGCTGACACCAGCGGGCTTGGCGCTGTCGGCCTGGCTGACGCGAAGCTATTTCCCCAACGCCGGCGGCAGCGGCATTCCCCAGGCCATCGCCGCGCGTGAACTGCGCGACCAGCGGGAACGGACGGCTCTGGTGTCCATCCGCCTGGCGGTGGGCAAGATCGTGCTGACCCTGGTAGGGCTGGCGGTCGGCGCCTCCATCGGGCGCGAGGGGCCGACGGTGCAGGTGGGCGCCTCGCTCATGCACCGGGTGGGCGCCACCTTCGGCGGACGCTTCCCCGGGCTGCTGTTGGCCGGTGGCGCCGCCGGCGTGGCCGCCGCCTTCAACACGCCCCTGGCCGGCATCGTCTTCGCCATCGAGGAGATGGGGCGCGGCTTCGACATGCGCACGGGCGCCCTGGTGCTGGCCGCCGTGACCGTGGCCGGCGCCGCCCCCCTGGCCATCCAGGGCGATTATCTCTACTTCGGCCAAAGCACGGTCCACATGGCCACCTGGCAGGACTGGGTCCTGGTGCCGTTGTGCGGGGTGGTGGGCGGCCTGGCCGGCGGCGCCTTCAGCCGCGTGGTGGTGCGCATGGCCAAGGGGATCGGCCACTGGCCCGGCCAGGCCGGCCGCGCCGGGCGCTGGATCAAGGCCCACCCCGTCCCCTTCGCCGCGCTGTGCGGCCTGGTCCTGGCCCTGCTGGGCCTGGCCACCGGCGGCGACACCTATGGCACCGGCTACGCCCAGGCCAAGGCCCTGCTGGAGGCGGCATCCCATCCAGAGGCCGCCGCCGCCGTTTCCCCCGTCTTCGGGCCGGCCAAGTGGCTGGCCACCGCCCTGTCGTCCGTCAGCGGCATCCCAGGCGGCATCTTCTCCCCCTCGCTGGCCGTGGGGGCGGGGTTGGGCGCGGAACTGGGGCACCTGCTGCCCGGCGCCAATGCCGAAATCGCGGTGCTGGTGGGCATGGTCGCCTATTTCGCCGGGGTGGTGCAGGCGCCCATCACCGCCTTCGTCATCGTGCTGGAGATGACCGGCAACCACGCCATGGCGGTGCCCATCATGGCCGGCAGCCTGATCGGCTGCGGCGCCGCCCGCATGATGGGGGCGGAAGCGGTGTACCATGCCCTGTCCCACGGTTTCCTGGACCGGGCGCACAAGGCCATCGCGGCGCGCGGCCCCTCCGCCGCCCGCTGAGTTTTCCGATATCGTCGCCCGCACCATGTCCGCTCATGCGGACATGGTGTAACTTATTTTTGACATCACCCGATGTCTGGTATATTTAACATCATGTCCGCTATTCCTGACCCAGAGTGGAGAAGCCGCATGACGTTCCGGGAGAAAAGCGCGTTGGCCACGGCCCTTACGCTGTCGCTGGTTTACGGATTGTATGCCTGGCGGGCCTGGGGTGCCGGCCTCACCCGGGCGGAGGCGATTCCGGGCATGGTAGGCGTGGTCCTGGCGCAGGCCATCGTCGTGGTCGTGGCCCACATCGCGCTGGCCATCCACCGCCGGCCCGAACGACCGGATGAACGGGACCAGGCCGCCGCCCTCCATGGTCTACGCAATGCCTATTACGTCTTGCTGACGGGGGCCGTCGGCGTGCTGTGGCTGTCGCTGTGCGACACGCCCGGCCTGACCGTGGCCCATGCCATGCTGGCCTCGGTCGTGCTGGCGGAAATCGTGCGCCATGCCTCGCAAGTTCTGTTCTATCGGTGGGGATATTGACCCCAATGGGCCAGACCCCCATCCGCAACACCATCCGCACCCTACGCTTTCAAAACGGCGAGATGACGCAGCAGGCCCTGGCCGACCGCGTCGGCCTGACCCGCCAGACCATCATCGCCATTGAACAGGGCCGCTACTCCCCCTCGCTGGAGGCCGCCTTCCGCATCGCCTCCGTTTTCGGTGTGCCGCTAGAAGTGGTGTTCCAATACGATGGCCATAAGGATTGCTGAAGGTCAGGTGCTGACCAACGGCCTATACCGGGTTCGAAAATCCTGATCGTATATTGCATACGATAAAAATCCCGGCTGGAGCCCTTCACGCCATGATCCGATCTCTCGTCCGCGCCGTCCGCATGCGCCTTTTACTGGGCGCCGCCCTGCTGGCCAGCACCACCGCCCTCGCCGCCGGGCCGGTGAAGCCGGTCACCCAAGAGGGTGACGTGACGGTGAGGGATTTCACGTTCAGGACCGGGGAGACCCTGCCGGAGGTGCGGCTGCACTACACGACGCTGGGCACGCCGCACCGCGACGCCAAGGGCCGTGTCGACAACGCCATCCTGATCATGCACGGCACGGGGGGAACCGGCGCCCAGTTCCTGCGGCCGCAGTTCAGCGACGTGCTGTTCCAGCCCGGTGGGGTGCTGGACCCGGCACGCTATTACATCATCCTGCCCGACGATGTGGGCCACGGTCAGTCCAGCAAGCCCAGCGACGGCCCGCATGCCCATTTTCCCCAGTACGATTACGACGACATGGTGGCGCTGGAGCATCAACTGGTGACCAAGCTGGGCGTGGACCATCTGCGCCTGGTCATGGGCACCTCCATGGGCTGCATGCACGCCTTCGTCTGGGGTGAGACCTACCCCGACGCCATGGACGCGCTGATGCCCCTGGCCTGCCTGCCGCAGACCATCGCGGGCCGCAACCGCCTGTGGCGCCAGATGGCCATCGCCGCCATCAAGGCCGACCCGGCCTGGCAGGGGGGCGAGTACAAGACCCAGCCGCAGCAGGGTCTGCGCACCGCCGCCAGCCTGCTGGTCATCGCCGGCAGCGCGCCCATCCAGATGCAGAAGGCCTATCCCACGCGGGACGCGGCCGACCAGGCGGTGGAAACCCTGACCCACGCCCAGATGGACCACATCGACGCCAACGACCTGATTTACCAGCTGGACGCCTCACGTACCTATGATCCCTCACCCAAGCTGGAAACCATCAAGGCGCCGGTGCTGTGGATCAACTCCGGCGACGATTTCATCAATCCGCCGGAACTGGGCATCGCCGAGCAGCTGGTGAAGCGCATCCCCCACGGGCAGTTCATCCTGATCCCGGCCAGCGATCAGACCCACGGCCACGGCAGCCATACCTGGGCGGTGCTGTGGCAGGACAAGCTGGCCGATCTGCTGGCCCGGACGGCGGCCAAGGGCTGAGAACCCCAGGGCGTCAGTCGCCACAAGAGTAACAGGGCGCATTATTTCCCAAATAAAGTGCCCACACTCTTTAGTATAGCTTTGCGCCACATCAATCACAGACGGATAAAATAAAGGACAAAGGCCGCAAAACGCCGCCACCGCCAAGACTTGGCAGGAAGACGACATGCGCGACAACGGCCCCGTCACCCAGCAGGAAGTGCCCATCACCGATGGGGACATGTTGGTTTCCAGAACCGATGACAAAGGCCGGATCACCTTTGTCAATCAAACCTTTGTCGCCACCAGCGGGTTCAGCGAAGCGGAACTGCTGGGCGCGCCCCATAACCTGGTCCGGCATCCCGACATGCCCCAGGCCGCCTTCGCCGACCTGTGGGCCACGGTGCGGGCGGGCCAGCCTTGGGAAGGAGTGGTGAAAAACCGCGCCAAGTCGGGCGACCATTACTGGGTGCGAGCCAACGTCACCCCGGTGCAGGAGGACGGCCGCGTCACCGGCTATGTTTCCATCCGCACCAAACCCAGCCGGGCCGATGTGGCGGCGGCGGAGCGGCTATACGCCAGGCTGCGGCGGAGCGGACACGGCCTCCGGCTGGTGGGGGGCCAGGTCCTGCGCAGGGGGACCCTGCATGCGGCCCTGCGTTGGCTGGGTACGCTGGACGCCCGCCTGGCGGGCCTGGCCTTGATGCCCATCGCCGGACTGGGGGCCGTCGCGGCCGGGGCGCCGGTCGCGGCGGCGACGGCCTTTGCGGTGCCGGGCGCGCTGGTGCAGGCGGGGCTGCTGGCACGGCGCATCCGCGGCATCCTGCGGCAACAGCGCCAGGATATCGACGCCCTGATCCAGGGCGATCACCTGCACCTTATCGACCTGCCGGTCCTGCGGGACTTCCAGCCCGCCGCCGCCCGGCTGCGCGCCTTGCGCGCCATCCTGGCCTATCAGGCGCGCGAGCGCGCGGAATTGGAAACCCGGAGCCGGGAGGCCAGCCGCCGCGCCCTGCTGGAAACCTGCCAGCTGATCGAAAGCGACCTGGAGGCCACCTGGCGCGACATCAACCGAACCTCGGCGGAGGTCGAGTCCGCCGTGACCGGGCTGCTGGGCAACATCCAGGAGGTGCGCCAGGACACCGTGATGGTGGCCGCCGCCGCCGCGCAGGCCAGCGGCACCGCCACCACCGTGGCCGCGGCGGCGGAGCAGCAAGGGGCGGCCGGAACGGAGATCGCCAGCCAGGCGGCCCGCTCCAGCGACATCGCCCGCCGCGCGGTCGAGGATGCCCGCAACGCCGCCCGCGCCCTGCAGCGCATGGAAACCGCGACGGCGGAGGTGGGCCAGGTGTTGGCCCTGATTCATGACATCGCCAGCCAAACCAACCTTCTGGCGCTGAACGCCACCATAGAGGCGGCGCGCGCGGGCGAAGCCGGCCGGGGCTTCGCCATCGTGGCGGGGGAGGTGAAGACCCTGTCGGCCCAAACCGCCCGGGCGACGGACCAGATCGCCCGGCAGGTGGCCGATATCAGCGGCGCCGTGGACGGCAGCGTCCAGGCGCTGGATGCCGTCATCCGCACGATCGAGCGGATCGACCAGGCGGCCACGGCGACGGCGGCGGCGGTGGAGGAACAAGCCGCCGCGAATGCCGAGATCGGGCGCGGGGCCGCGCAATCGGCCGATGTCGCCAACCAGGTCTCGGGCAGCGTCGATCATATCCGGGGGCAGGCTGAAACCGTTTGCCTGGCCGCCGGCACGGTCAGCCGCCAGGTCGCCGCCACCAACCAGGCGGTCGGCGAGATGAAGACGCGCCTGTTGATGGTGCTGCGCCAATCGATGGCGGGGGACAGGCGGGAATTCGACCGCATCCCCTGCGATCTGCCAGCAGCCCTTACCCTGGAGGGCCGGCGCCTGACCGTCCGGATCACGGATCTGTCCCTGGGCGGGGCGGTGGCCCTGCCGGACGGGCGGGAGCCGGACGGGACAGAAATGGCCACGGTATCCGACAGGGCGACCGTGACCCTCCATCTGGACGGCGTCGGCGACCTGGCTTGCGACCTGGCCGGCCGCAGCCCCGCCGGCCTGCATGTGCGCTTCCTCGATCTGGACGGCGCGACCCGGGAGCGGCTGGCGGCGGTATACCACACCCTGATCGCGGCCGATGAAACGCTGATCACCGCCGCGCAGGGGGTCGCCGCCGGCATGGCCCGGGCCTTGGCCGAGGCACTGCGCGACGGGCGCATCAGCCAGGGCGCGTTGTTCGACCAGGGTTTGGAGCCCATTCCAGGCACGGTGCCGGAGCAGTTTACCGCCCCCTATACCGCGTTGGCGGACGCGGTGTTCCCGCCCTTGCAGGACCCGGTGCTGGACCTGGACCGGCGGATCGTCTTCTGTGTGGCGACGGCGGCCAACGGCTACGTGCCCACCCACAACACCGGCCAAGGAGCCCAAGACGGGGCCCGGGGCCGCCGCCGCTACATGGACCGTACGGCGCTGGCGGCGGCGCGCAACAACCGCCCTTTCCTGATCCAGGCCTATCACCGCGACGAGGGGGATGGCCGCACCCGGCGCATGAAGGAAATCGACTGCCCCATCGTGGTGAACCACCGCCTTTGGGGAAACGTGCGCCTTGGCTTCGAGTTCTAGGTTGGACAGGGGCTAAAACCCCGGGCGCAGCATGTCCGCCACATCCTCGACATGGCCGTCATTGCGTTCGGGCTGAATGCTCACCAGGCGGGCCAACAGGGGATAGACATCGACATTGGGGAATTCCGGCACCACGACGCCATGGCGGAAGGCGGGGCCGTGGGCCACGAACAGGGCGCGCATGGCGGGAAGCGCGTTGTCATACCCGTGCTCGCCCAGGGGGGCCGGCTTTTCCTTGCGCGCCGCCAGGACGGCATTGGTGGTGATCACCCATCCCTCGTCCGCCAGGCAGAGGATGGCGGGCACCCGGTCGTTATGCCCGTAGTGGAAACGCGCCGGGACGTCTTCGCGGCGCCAGCACTCCATATGGTCCTGCCGTCCCAGCAGGCGGGCCGCCACCTCCGGTCGGGCCGCGTCGACGCTGAGGGCGGCCAGCGGGCCGGTGGCGACCACATGCAGCGCGGTCACGTCCACCCGGTCGTCCAGCACGATGCGGCGGTCCGGCGACGTGGCGGTCATGCCATGGTCCGAAACGATGACCAGGTTCACCCCGTCGAACAGCCGCCGCCGCTTCAAGCCCTCCACCAGGCGGGCCAGCGCCTGGTCCACTTGGGCGGCGGCCGCGTCGGCTGCGGGGGTGGCCGGCCCGGCCTCATGCTCCGCATGGTCGACCTGGTCGAAATAGAGCGTAATGAAGGCGGGCCGCTGGTCGCCCGGCAGGTCCAGCCAGCCGAGCACGGTGTCCACCCGCTGGTCCGGCGTCATGTTGGCATCGAAGGGCAGCCAATGGTCGGGCCGCACACCCTGGATGGCAGCCTCCGACCCCGGCCAGAACAGGGTGGCGCTGTGCCGCCCCGCTTCCTGCACGCTCACCCACAGGGGGGTAGCCTGGTTCCACCAGCGGGCGTCGCCCGCGGTGTCGCGATCGCTGTAGGCGAAGCGCCCCAGCACCCCATCCTCCATATGGTTGTCCACAATACCGTGGTGATCGGGATAGAGCCCCGTCACCAGGGTGTAATGGTTGGGAAAGGTCAGTGTCGGGAAGGACGGCCGCATGGCCTGGGCCCTGACGCCGTCGGCCGCCAGGGCCGACAGCGTGGGCGTCTGCCCCCGGTCGATCAGATCGGCCCGGAAGCCATCAATGGACACCAGGATCAGCGGTGGCGGCACGGCATCGGCCACATAGGCCGGTGGGGGCGGCGCCGCGGCATCCGGCAGCGGCGCGCCATCCGGAATGTCGACGCAGCCGGCAAGGGCGGCCAATGCCCCCACGGCAAAAGCCAACCCCAGCCGTCGCCCCGGACCCCGGGTCCAATTCCCCATTATCGCCATGATGCCAACCCGCCCCCTGTTGCCTGCGCTGCTGCGGCACTGACACGCGGCAAGGCTGCGGCACCCGTCGGCAAAAAGGGGCGCGGGGGCGTCAGACGGCCGGGCGGACCGTCACCATGACGACACCATGCCCCGCCACCTCGGCGGTGTAGCTGCCCTTGGACGTGCCCTGGTCCTTGGCCAGCCACAGGTCGCGCACCTTGGCCGGCAGCTTCGCCGGATATCCCAGGTCCGCCCAGTTGACGGTGATCGTCGCGGGCGCCGTGCCCCGGTTCAGCAGGACGACAGCCCTGTCGCCGCTGGCCAGGGGGCGGGCCCACACCTCCAGGTCGCCCTGCTTGGCCACACGGCGGCCCTGGGCGCCCAGGGGATCCTGGTCCACCGCGATGACCTCGGTGTTGGTCAGGATGGCCTTGATGGCCGGCGTCATGTTGGTCAGGTCGTTGCCGGCGATGAGCGGGGCGGCCAGCACGGACCACAGGCTGAAGTGGGCGCGGTATTCGGTATCCGACATGCCGCCGTTGCCGACCTCCAGCATGTCGGGGTCGTTCCAATGGCCGGGGCCGGCGTAGGGATAGAGCTCCGCCATCTGGTCCAGGATGTCCATCACTCCAAGCGAATTGCCCTGCCGGCCCTGCCAGCCGTCGTAAATATCCCAGGTGCTGCGCCACAGGTTGCCGACGTTGCGGCCCCACAGCCAGGGCTTGGCGGTGCCCCATTCGCACATGCTGAAGACGATGTCGCGGCCCGAGGCGCGCAACGCGTCACTCATCAGGGTGTAGGCGGCCTTGGCATCCTGCGTGCCGGTGAAGCACCAATCGTATTTCAGGTAATCCACCCCCCAGGCGGCATATTGGGCCGCGTCCTGGTACTCATGCCCCAGGCTGCCCGGCCGCTCAGCGCAGGTCAGGCGGCCGGCATCGGAATAGATGCCGAACTTCAGACCCTTGGCATGGATGTAGTCGGCCAGCGCCCGGATGCCCGACGGAAAGCGCGCCGGGTCGGCCTGGATATCGCCATGGGCGTCGCGCGCGCCGTGCCAGCAATCATCGATCACCACGTACTTGTACCCCACGGCGGCCATGCCGCTGCTCACCAGGGCGTCGGCGGCCTTGCGGATGACCTCCTCGTTGATCTCGCAGGCGAACTTGTTCCAGGTGTTCCAGCCCATGGGCGGGGTCAGGGCCAGGCCGTTGGGCTGGCGGGGCGGCTCCTTACGATCCTCCGCCTTGGCCGGATGGCCCAGCGTCAGCAGCGGGATCAAAAGCAGGGCCGCCAGGGCCAAGATCATTTTTCGCACCGAACGTCTCCTCCGTTCCGGCCCCGTTATGCTGTGGGGCCCTTTGTTGGGCGGGATGCCGCCTTGCGCTTAATTATACGATTAATATGCCTTCATCACAATTCATTCCCTGATGCCAGACCATTCCCCCATGACAAAACCCCCGGGGACGGTGCCCCGGGGGTTTGTCCTTCACACCAGGCGGTGTGCGAAAGGTGCGTTACAGGTGCGGCATGTCCGGCTGGCCGGTGGCGCCACTGTCACCGGGTGCGGCGTCGCCCTCATCACCCTCCATCTTTTTATGATGGGAGGTGTGCTTGCCGGACTTCTTGGATGCCTTGTGGGCCTTGCCCTTGTCATCGTTGGGATCGTGCGGGGGCAAGGGCTGGACCACCGGCGGCTTCTCCGTCACCGCCGGGGCGGAGGGGGAGGCCATGGGGCCGGCCTGGTCCGACGGTGCCGGCGGCATGGTCGAGGGTGAGGACACGTCCGGGCTGCCACGGTCGGCAGGCAGGCTGTGGGCATTGGACGGGCTGGGGGTGGTGGCATCCGGGCCCGGCGGCTGCATTGATGGCGTCGACGGCATGGCATCCCCCGACTGCGGCGTCCCCGGCATGGGGGTGCCCTCCGGCGGCGCGATCTGCGCCCAGGCGACGGCGCTCAGAACGGGGGCGGACGCCAGCCCGGCGGCCAGGGTCAGCGCGGTCGCCGTGCGGGCCCATCCCGCGGTGGTCAACTTCGTGAACATGGGTCGTCCTCCATTCCTCAATTAAAGGGGCCTCATGAGAGGGGTGCCATCAAGGGAGCGGCCAAAGGTGGCGAAAAGAAGTCGCAACACAGCAAATAATGTGGTGTTGCTGGACCTATATCCTTTGCTCCGCCAAAGGCTTAACGCCAGCCCCCCCACTGGCTTGAACTCGTATCCGCACTGAAACGCCCCGGGGAACCATCCGGTTCCACCGGGGCGCGCATTACCCGGCGGGCGTCATTGCGCCCCTATCGGGATTAGCCGTGTGGGTGGGCCACCCGGTGGTGGACATGGTGCACGGCATGATGATGGTGATGGTGGTGATGATGGGGACGGTGAGCCGCCCGGTGGTGGACCACCTCCGCCTGGGCGCTGCCCGCCGTCATCAGCGGCGCCAACGCCAGGCCGAAGGCCAAGGCCAGGGCAGCGATCCCGCGACGGCGCCAGGATTGGCCGACGGGCGACGGACCGCTGGTGGTGGGGCGGGTCAGGACGGGCATGATCTCGATCCTTCTGACAGAAACATATCCCGGTGCTTCCGGGCCCTTTCAGAAGACCGCCCAAAGGTGGCGAAAAAACGCCGCGCCGCGGGATTCAATAAGACCATGCCATGGCGGGCCGCCGGCCCCGCCCCGTGGCCCGGCGCAAATTCCGTGCGCTTTAGGCCGATTTATGGGCCAGACCTTCCACCTTTGGGGAAGATCATGATCATTTGTTATAAGTGCCCGCTTGCAAATTTCACTGACGATCCCGGCCGGCGGATTGTACTGTCGGCGCCGTCTGCGAATTCAAGGAGTGGCCATGTCCGGCGCCGAGCACACTGCCCCCGCCATCCATCCCGAACTGAAGCGCCTGCGCGACAGCATCGATAACATCGATGCCGCCCTGATCTACATGCTGGCGGAACGCTTCAAGTGCACCCAGCAAGTGGGGGCGCTGAAAGCGCGCATCGACCTGCCGAGCAGCGACCCGGGCCGGGAGGCGGCGCAAATCGAACGACTGCGCCGCCTGGCCGAGGGGGCGAACCTGGACCCCGATTTCGCGACCAAGTTCCTGACCTTCATCATCAAGGAGGTTATCCGCCACCACGACAGCTTCCGGGCGGCGGATCAGGCCTAAAACCACGATCAGGGACTGTGGGGCTGGGGCGCATCATTCGTGTGCCCCGGTGCCGGTTGCGGCTTCTGCGGCTCCGGATGATGCTGGGGCGGCTGCGGGTGCTGTTGCGGCGGGGGGGCGTGCGGCGGCTCCGGCCGCGCCTGGGGCGGCGGCATGTGGGGCGGAGGCATGTGCGGCGCTTCGGCCCGATGCTCCACGTTCATATGGGGCGCCGGCTCCGGCGGTGATTGCGGCCGCATCTGGGGCCCCTCCGGCCGGCCGGCTGGAGGGGGAGCGTCGCGCCGGAAATCCCGCTGAAAATCCCGCTGGGGCCGTTCAGGCTGGTGCGCCGGCTGCGACTGAGGTTGCGGCTGGGCCGGCGCCGGGTGCTGTGGCGCCTGGGCGGGGGAATGGGGCGCCGACGGTTCCGCCGACGGGCCGGGGCGACCGTGCCAGGCGGGCGGGCCGGGCGGCTGGTTGTGGTTGGCCAAGGGTGGCAGCGGGCCCGCACCGGACGGGCCGGACTGCGTCATAGGCCGCCCCTGCGCCGCAGCGTTGGGCCCTGAAGAGATGGGGCCCGGAGAATTAGGATGGAAGCCCGGCTCATCGGCGCGACGGTCCAGGGCGCGCATACCCCCGGCATGATCGAACCCCGGCCTGTCACCCCGCGGATCGCCAGGGCGGAAGGCGCCTGCCTGCGCGGCGTCGGGACGCGGCCCAGCGCCAGGCCCCCGCAGGTCCAATGGATGCGGCGGACCGCCCGGCGGATGGGGCTGGAACTGAGGGCCGGGGCTAGGCGGGGGCTGGCCACCCCCCATGCCGGGCGGCGGCCCCGGCAGGTGCATGCGCTGCGCCAGTTGAGGCGTGACGCCCAGGGTGGCGGCCGTCGGCTGCAATGGAGGCCGCCCCACCACCATGCGGGCGTCGGCGAACTGCCGGCCATCCCAGGGGCGCGCACCGCCGTCACGGGGGCCGAGGCGCCCCGCGACCATGGCGTCAGCCGGCATCATCGAGGCGCCGCGGCGATTGGCGAAGTTGTTGATGGTGATATTGGTGACGTTCGTGACGTTGGTGACATTGTGGATGACCGTGATGTCGCGCACCACCGGCCTGTTCACGTATTCGACATAGCGCGGGCTGGTCCGATACCAGGGATGGTAGGGCTCCTGCCAACCCAACGGGCACCAGCCGACCGGGGGATGATCGGCGTAATGAGGCCCGCCGATGGAAACCCCGATGGCCACGCCCGCCCCGAAGAACGCCACCAGCGCCGGGGCATAGACCGGCGGGGGCGGCGGGCCGACGCTGACCACGGCACCCGCTGGGGCCCACGCCCAACGGCCGCCGACATCCACCCAGCGTCCGTAATGGAATGGGGCGAAGCCCCAGGGCGCATTGTCGATCCAGGTCCACCCCCAGGGCGCGACGTAGGCCCAATGGCCATCGCGGTAGGGAACCCAGCCGGGATCCACTTGGGGATACCAGACCTGGCCGTACTGGGGTGACGCCTGCCAACTGCCGTAGTCATCCAGGTCGTCGGCGCCGGGCATGGCGGCCACCACCGCTGGCGGCGTGGACGAACCGACGCGGTCGGCCCGCAGCATGGCGACCAGGAAGGAATCATGATCGGCGGGGCGGACATCGACATTGGGCGGAGTGTCGCCCGTGATCTCCCCGGTCTGGCCGCCGTTGAGGCTGAGGGACAATCCCTGCCCGCTGACGCGCGCCGCCCCCTCCAGCACGGTGACGCGCGTCGGGGTTTCGGTGTCGCCGGCCACGACCTCATAACGGCCGGGGGCGTCCAGCATCACGGTGCCGCGCGGCGTGCGCACGCTGTAGCTTTCGCCTGGGAGCAGGCCCCGGATCCGGACGTAGACGCGCCCCTGCGCCAGGTCGGCGCTCATGTTGCGGTCGTCCAGCGTGTCGATGTCCAACTCGGTGGCGCCATCCATCACCAGGCGGGTGGTGGACACGTCCACGGTGGCGCTGGATCCAGGCTCGGTCCACAGGGCGTTGCCGCTGGTCAGCGGATAGTTGGGGATGGCGGGATCCCACTGCGTTCCATCGGCGGTGTGGAAGGACACGGTGCCCTGCACCCGCGCCAGGCGCCCGACCCGGGCGGGCGGGTCACCGGCGTACTGGTCGCCGCCATCGTCATAGGCGGATGGTCCTTCCTGGGCCCGCGCCACGCCGCTTATCACGGGGGAGAAAGCCAATAAAACCGCCAGCGCGGTCATGGTGCCGCGCAGAACGGCGGAGCGCCGGGGCACGATGAAACTGGACATGATGGCGGAATCCACCCTGGTTATCCTTGATCGCTGTCAGGCTGCACCCCGATGGTGGCATAACTGCGCCGAATGATGGCCCCTATTTGGACAGGACGCGATTCATGTTGCCCGGCGCCAAAGGGCGCGCGCACAGTGCGGCCCCGCGCCAAGGCTCCAAATGGGCGCACCCAGCCGGCGGGCGGGTCCGAGTGAATGGGATTGAGATCATGCAGCAGTCTTTGGATACGGTTTCCCCCGACAAGGTCTCCTTGGAAACAGTCCGGGGCATGTTCGAAGCCGACAACGCCCCGCTCGTCCCCCGGGTCCGGGCCTTCCTGGCCAATGTGCTGCGCACACCCGTCTCACATGCCCGCTTCATGAACGAGCTGTCGCTCATGGAGCATATGGGCAGCAACAAGATCATGGCGACCCAGCATGGCCCCGGCATGGACCTGCCGACGCTGAAGCACCTGGCGGAAGAAGCCCGCCACGCCTTCTTCTTCAAGCGCCAGGCCGAGGCGGTGGCCCGCCGGCCGTTGGACTATGTCCAGGCCGATCTGCTGTCCCCCGCCGCGGGGCGGCTTTACTTCCAGAAACTGGACCTTGGCGTGGAGCAGGCGTTGCCGGGTGAGCCGCCCCGCTCGAAGGTGTTGTACCTGCACGTGTCGCTGATTGTGGAATTCCGCGCCGTGTGGTTCTACCACCTGTATGAGACGGCGCTACGCCAGGCGGGATCGCGGATCTCGCTGAAAAGCCTGCTGGCGGAAGAGCAAGGCCACCTGGGCGACATGGCGGCACGGCTGAAGGCGCTGGGCGCCTGGGACCCGGCGCGCCTGGGCCGGATGTGCGCCCTGGAAACCGCCCTGTTCGGCACGCTGTTGGGCCGCCTGGAGCGCGCGGTGGCGCCGCCGGTGGCCGTGGCCGCCTAAAGCCCACCCTCCAGCAACAGCGGCCAGGCCTGGGCGTTGCGCTCGGCGAACAAGCGTAGGTGCCCGATGGCCTTCGCCCCAACCTCCGCCGGGGTTATGACACGGTGGCGGATGGTCGCGGCCGGATAGAATTCCGCCAACCGGCGCACCCGTTCCGGCGGCATCATGTCATCGTCCGCGATGCCGACCAAGGTCACCGATCCGGTCATGCGGCCCGGCACCGGATGGGGCATGGTCCGCCCCCAATCCGCCCGATAGAAGCCACGCGACACGCACCAGCGCCGCCATTGCCAGAACACCCCCTTGGGCAGATCAGCGCCCAGGCCCAGCAACCGCCCCGGCAGATAGCCGCACATCAGGGTCGCCAGCGGCCCCAGCAGGAACCAGAAGGCGATGACCGAAGGCATGTAGCGCCACGGATGCTTGGTCCAATGGGCCGGGCCGGACGCCACGGCGATCAACCGCGCGACGCGTCCGGCGCTGGCATGGAAGGGCAGGCACAGGCCGCCCAATGAATGGCCGACGACCCAAATCTCGGCCCGGGGATAGCGCTGGCACATATGATCCAGCGCCGCAGCCTGGTCGACCACCCCCCATACGGCCATGGTGGCATCGGACCGGTTGACCGCACCGGCGGCGGAGGCACCGAAATCCCGGTAATCATAGGTCAGAACCGCCGCGTCCTTGGCAACGGCGAGCCAGGCGGCGAAGCGGCGATAGTAGTCGCGCGGCACACCCGTCGCCCCATGCAGGACGATCGCCAGCGCGGGCTCTTGCCCATGGAGCGGCAGTGTCAGCCGGCCGGCCAACCGGGCGCCATCCGGGGTGTGGAGGTCCACCGCCTGTTCCACCACGTCCTCCGCCATCAATCCCCCCTGTCGCCTGGTTCGCGATCTATTCTATGGTGATCGCCATAGAATGGTTATCACTAGACCGACCGACATACAATTGGCATGAAGGGGCATGCCACGCCTGTCCGATGCCAAGAAACACTTCGTCGATACCGCCGTGACCTTGTTCCGGCGCAGGGGCTACAACGGCGTCGGCCTGAATGAGATCATCGCCGTCAGCGGCGCCCCGAAGGGCTCGTTCTACCATCACTTCCCCGGCGGCAAGGAAGAACTGGCGGAAGAGGCGGCCCGGCTGGCGGGCCACCGCATCGGCCGTATTATCGACCAGGCGTTCGCCGACGCCGCCACCTTCGCCGATGGCGTGCACGCCCTGGCCGATACCATCGCCGACTGGTTCGAGGCGTCGGACTGGCGCGACGGCTGTCCCGTCACCGCCCTGGTCATTGGCGCCATACCCGAGTCCACCCGCCTGTCCGCCGTGGTGGCGGACGTGCTGGAGGATTGGGCGACACGCACGGCGGGACATGCCGAGCGTCTGGGGGTCAGCGATCCGCGCGAACGCGCGGCGCAATTCTTCATCGCGCTGGAGGGCGCGTGGCTGCTGGCGCGGGTGCAGCGTAGCCGCGCGCCGTTCCGGTTGGCCGCGGCCATGGTTTTGTAGGCCAAGCGGTGGCCTGGCTGAATATAAGGCAGACGATTTTCCCGTTAACAGATTAATATTGCTGCGATTCACGCCTATGGATTGCATTCCTTCCTGGGCGCGCTAGCATGACGCCAACGGGTCGGTTGGCGGGGTTGGGTTTTGATCAAGTGGGCGAAAGGGGCCTTGGGCCTGGCCGTCGTGGCCGCGGTGGTCGCCGGGTGGAACCTGGCCAGTGTCACCCTGCCCGTGGCGCGCGCCTTGGGCCAGGATCCCGCCAACCGCACCGTCCATGTCGTGGCCTACCACCGCGCCCTGATCCTGCCGGGTACGCTGGTGGTGGACGTATGGGGCGCCCAGCGCACGGCCACGCCGGAGGATGTCCTGCGTGTCCTGTTGCAAGCCGCCGCCGCGCTGAACGAACACAGCTACGACACGATCGTCCTCGCCTACCGGGGCGCCCCCCGGTTCATCCTGCCCGGATTTTATTTCCGGCAACTGGGGCATGACTACGGCCAGGGCCAGAACATCGCCGCCCTGATCCGCACCCTGCCCCAGAACGTCCGCACCCTGGATGGCGGCGCCGCGTTCGAAACCTGGACCGGGGGCATGCTGGGCGTGCTGGATCGGCAAATGGACGACGTGAAAACCTTGAGCCGCCGGTGGTGGATGGACCCGCACAGTTCATAAGCTGGCGCAGGTCCGTCAGGGCCAGCGCTCCACCGACAGGTGGACGCCGCCCACCTCCCGGCCCAGGCGCGTCAACGTGTCGGCGGTCACCAGGGCGGCGTCCAAACCGGTGACGCCATAACGCCCCATCAGCAGGCTGGAGGGGAACCACCACCAGACCTGGTCCCGCGACAGGCCGGGATGGCCGGCCAGATAGGCGTCGGTCGCGCGGTCGATGTCATCCAGCAGCGCGGGGGCCATCCCCCATTCCGCATAGAGATCGCCGATGGCCTGCCGCAATTGGGCGGCGTTCTGCCGGCGGGCGGCCAGGATGGCGTCCACCGTGGCGCCGCCCAAATCTGGCGGCGTGACCGTCACGCCATCCCGCGACAGGTCGGGCAACTGGCCGCGTATCGCCTCCATCTCCCGGGTCAGCCGGGCGCGTGCGTCCGGCGTGTCGCGCGGATCCAGGCTGTTGGTGGAATGGAACTCCACCACCGCCCCGGGCGCCACCTCCTTGCGCCGCCCCGCCAGAAAGGGAAGCAGGGCGCAGGCCGAGGCGCAGCGCCCCTGGACCCTGACATCCAGCCCACGGTCATGGATCAGCCGCGCCATGGCCAGGGCGACCATCACGTCGCCGCCGCCGGAGTCCAGCACCAGGGTCCGCGTCTCCGCCGTCAGGTTGCGGGCCAGCAGGTCGGCATCCCCCAGCGGGTGTTCCCCCGGCAGGAAGCGCCGCGGCAGGATCTCACCGCGAAAGGCCAAGGTCGCCGGGTCCACCCGCTGCCAGGCCCGGTCCTGGTACATCACCTGGGACCGCGCCTGGGTGGCGGGGAAGAGGAGGATGCCCGCCCACAGGATGCGCAGCACCAACCAGAACGGCCGCCCCGTCACTGGGCATGCCCTGGGCTGGGGGCATGCCAAGGGCTGGCGGATGCAGGAGGGCGAAAGCGGTGCATTGCGGGCCCGTACTGGTTGCGGCCAGCGCATCGCGGGACATCCGCATGGAACTGACACGATAGCTTGTTAGTCTATTCCCATCGCCCGGCCCATCGATAGATCGGCCAAGGGTGTACCCCCCATCGAGGAGAGATCGCATGGCCCAGTTGAAGCGCACCGCGAATGCCGTTTGGCATGGCACCGGCAAGGACGGCGACGGCGCCTTGACGACGCAGAGCGCCACCCTGTCCAGCGTGCCCTATTCCTACATCGCCCGCTTCGGCGACGGCAAAGGCACCAACCCGGAAGAGCTGATCGCCGCCGCCCACGCCGGCTGCTTCAGCATGGCGCTGGCCTTCATGCTCTCGGGCGCCGGTTTCACCCCGGAAGAAATCAAGTCCGACGCCCTGCTGACCATGGAAGGCGAGGGCGCCGGCTGGCGCATTTCCGCCATCAAGCTGACGGTGCGCGCCAAGGTGCCCGGCATCGAGGCCGGCAAGTTCCAGGACATCGCCGCCGAGGCCAAGGCCAACTGCCCAGTGTCCCGCGTGCTGAACGCCGAGATCACGCTGGACGCCGCGTTGGCTTGATCGCCACAGCGCACAAACGAAACGGGCGGGTGCCGCGAGGCCCCGCCCGTTTCATGTCGATACCAAAACAGCCCTTACTCGGCCGCTTCCGTCCGGCGGGGCTGACCGGTGCGGGAGGCCTTCAGGCCCTCAGCCACCAGGAAGGCCAGCTCCAAGGCCTGGTTGGCGTTCAGGCGCGGATCGCAGGCGGTGTGGTAGCGCTGGGCCAGCGCATGCTCCGTGATGGCCTGGGCACCGCCCGTGCATTCCGTCACGTCCTGGCCCGTCATCTCGAAATGCACGCCACCGGCATGCACGCCCTCCGCCCGGCAGGCGTCGAAGAAGCCCCGCACCTCGGCCAGGATACGCTCGAACGGGCGCGTCTTGTAGCCGGTGGCGGACTTGATAGTGTTGCCGTGCATGGGGTCGCAGCTCCACACCACGGTACGGCCTTCGTCGCGCACGCGGCGCAGCAGCGGCGCCAGCTTGTCCCCCACCTTGTCATGACCCATGCGGGCGATCAGGGTCAGGCGGCCGGCCTCGTCCATCGGGTTCAGGATGTCGATCAGGCGGATCAACTCATCCGGATCGGTGGTCGGACCGCACTTCAGGCCAATGGGGTTCTTCACACCGCGCAGGAATTCCACATGGGCCCCGTCGGGCTGGCGGGTGCGATCACCGATCCACAGCATGTGGGCGGAAACGTCGTACCAATCGCCCGTCGTGCTGTCGATGCGGGTCAGCGCCTGCTCATACGGCAGCAACAGCGCCTCGTGGCTGGTGAAGAACTCCGTCTCGCGGATCTGGGCCGTGGTTTCCGCCGTGATGCCGCACGCGGCCATGAAGGCCAGCGTCTCATCCAGGCGGTTGGCCAGATCGCGATACCGCTCGCCCTGGGGGCTGCGGTCAACGAAGCCAAGGTTCCACTGGTGCACCTTGTGCAGGTCGGCATAGCCGCCCTGGGCGAAGGCGCGCAGCAGGTTCAGGGTGCTGGCGGCCTGGTTGTAGGCCTGCACCATGCGTTCCGGATCCGGCACCCGCGCGTCGGCGGTGAAGTCGAAGCCGTTGATGATGTCGCCCCGGTATGAGGGCAGCGCGGTGCCACCGATCTCCTCCAGGTCGGCGGAGCGCGGCTTGGCGAACTGGCCGGCCATGCGGCCAACCTTCACCACCGGGGTGGCGCCACCGAAGGTCAGCACCACCGCCATCTGCAGCATCACGCGGAAGGTGTCGCGGATGTTGTTGGGGTGGAATTCAGCGAAGCTTTCGGCACAGTCGCCGCCCTGCAGCAGGAACCCCTGGCCCTTGGCCACCCGCGCCAGATGATCCTTCAGGCGCCGGGCCTCGCCGGCGAAGACCAAGGGGGGATAATTGGCCAGGCGGGCCTCCACGGCTTCCAGGCGCTGCATGTCTGGATATGACGGCATCTGCCGCACTTCCCGAGACCGCCAGCTATCGGGCGCCCAGCGCCCCGCCTTTTCCAGTGCCATGACCCACCTCGTGAAACCTGAAAACCGCCCCGTATCCCAAGACGTTAAGAGTAGCGCCGGGGGATTACCCAGGTCGCGGGCGGAAGCCCCCCTCAAGTCTGGCAACAAGCCGGTCTCGTTATGTACTGCCCCATTTTATACTTTTCCAGTCTTCTTGGGGGCTTTTTGCGCATTACTGTTACCCGGCAAATGCGGTTGCCGATGCCGCCCGTCCTTGAACCACCCCACCTATCCAGATGGCATTGCGTAGGCCTAGGCAAAATGGATTAGACTGAGCGTCTTCGCATGCCCAGAACGGGCAGGTCGCGGGGCCGCCAAAGGCGCCCGGGAGACATGGTATGACCGCCCAGCACACGCGCCCGCGCGCCACCTTCGCTCCTCTGGCCCGCCTGGGCTTGCTGGCCAGCCTCTTCGTCCCCGGGATGGCGGCGGCGCAAACCTACGCGCCGGGCTACTCCTCCGGCTGGTGGGCGCAACTGGGCCTGACCAACGCCATTGAGGTGGCGGCCACCGGCGGCAGCGGCATCACCATCGGCGTGGTCGATACCGGCGTGGTGGCGACCCAGGCGGACGTCACAGGCCGCGTGTCCACCGCCTCCGCCTGCGCGGCGCGCACCTTCACCTGCCCCAAGGCCTATACAGACGACAACGGCCACGGCACCGCCACGGCCGCCATCGCCGCCGGCGCGGTCACCAGTTCGGGCGGCGGCATGGCCGGGATCGCACCCAAGGCCACCATCCTGGCGGAAAAGGTGCTGAACGCCAGCGGCAGCGGCAGCGACGTGGACGTCGCCAACGGCATCATCAAGGCCGCCGATGCCGGCGCCCGGGTCATCAACCTGTCGCTGACCTACCTGCCCACCAGCACCATCGTCTCCGCCATCAATTACGCAGCCGGCAAGGGGGCGGTGCTGGTGTTCGCCGGCGGCAATTCCACGACCGCGTTGAACGGTGGCGCCAACACCAGCGGCCTGTCCGCCACCGCGCTGACCCACCTGGCATTCGCCGGGTCGGTCAACGGCGCCAACAAGCTGTCCAGCTTTTCCAACACGCCCGGCGCCGGGTCGGCCATCGCCGGCACCACGCGGGTCAGCTACGCCTCGCTCTGGTTGATGGCGCCGGGGGAAAGCATCGTGGCACCCGGCATCCAGTACGCCAGCAACGCCCTGGCCTATTGGAGCGGCACGTCCATGGCCGCCCCCATGGTGTCCGGCGCCGTCGCCTTGCTGGAGGCGACGTGGCCCGTGCTCTACCGCAACGGCACCGCCACCGCCGTGCTGTTCGCCTCGGCCACCGACATGGGCACCAAGGGCGTGGACAGCACGTACGGCAACGGCCTGATGAACCTGACGGCGGCGTTCAAGCCGCTGGGAACGCTGTCGGTGGTGCAGGCCAACGGCAAGTCCCTGCCCGTCACCAGCCTGAGCAGCACGCTGATCACCGGCGGCGCCCTGGGCGCGCTGAACAGCATCAGCGCCCAGTTGGCGGCCTACACCGCCTTCGACGGCTATCAGCGCAACTTCACCGTCAACCTCAGCGGCCTGATCGCCAAGCAGCCGGTGTCCGCCTCGTCCATCGTCGCGGCCCTGCCGGCGCCCACGGTGACGACCAGCAGCACCAAGTTCGCCGACGGCGGCAGCCTGACGCTGGCCTATACCGGCGATGCCAGCGGTGGCGGCGCCGGCGCGCGGGCCTTCCCGACCAGCCTGCCGCTGGCGGGGCGTGAGGGCTATGCCGGCCGCGACGGCTGGACCCTGGCCTACAGCCAGGGCGGCCTGACGCTGGCCACTGGCCGGGGCTTCCCGGCCGCGGCATCCTTCGCGCAGGCGCTGTGGGGCGGCGGCACGGCGGTGGCCGACGCCGCCGGCACCCTGGGCGTGTCGACCGCCCTCACCGGCTTGGCCCAGGGCGGCGGCTTCGCGGCCCTGGGGGCGGATTTGGATGGCTGGCTGGGCCGCGCCCTGGGCGGCGCGCGGCTGGCCGTCAGTTGGTCGGGCGCCTCGGCCCTGGATGGCACGGACCGCCGCGACCTGGGCGCCGACTGGAACCCCTGGCGGGGCCCGGTGCTGACGGGAGCCGGCTGGGACCGCCGGGCCGACGCCGTGGCCGCCGGCCTGAATTGGACCCTGGCGCGGGGCTGGACCACCAGCCTGACCGCCAGCCTGCTGGATGAGCGCGACGGCCTGCTGGGCAGCCGGTATCGCGGCGGCGGCGTACTGGGGCTGGGTGACCACAACAACACCGTCTCGGTGGGGGTGGCGACCGCCATGACCCTTTGGCAAGGCGGCAGCCTGATGCTGGATGCCAGCCTGGCGCGCACCGGGGCGGCGGACAACGCCCAGGGCGTGGTCAGCGGCATCGGCCCGCTGCTCTCCCGGTCCTACGGCCTGGCGCTGGCCCAGCGCGACGCCGTCGCGGCGGGCGACAGCTTGACGGTCATCTGGCGCCGGCCCCTGCGGGTGGTGGCCGGCAGCGCCACCCTGTTGATGACCGGCGTGGACGACCAGGGATACGCCACCACGGTGCCCACCCGGGTTTCCCTGCGGCCGGACGGGGCGGAAACCGACATGGCCCTGACCTACGCGGCCCCGGTGGCTACCGGCCGCTGGGGCCAGGCCCTGACCCTGAACACCAGCCTGGAACTGCGCCAGGACGCCGGCAACATCCGGGGCCTGACCGATCATGTGGCCCGCGTCGGCCTCAACTTCCGGTTCTAGGGACGGGGTTCGCCAGTCCGGTCCTGTGAAATTCAGGCGTCAGGGTGACCGGGCGCACATCCGGCCCGCGGCCGCTGCGTATCTTGGCCGGCATTCCAACCTTGATCGGAGCGCACCCGATGTCGCTTTCCATGTACCAGGCGTCCGTACCGGTGTTCCTGCGCCTTCTGGGCAACCTGTCGGCCATCCTGGAAAAGGCCCAGGCCCATGCCGAGGCCAAGAAGATCGACCAGTCGGTGTTCGTGAACGCCCGCCTGGCCCCCGACATGCACCCCCTGGCCCGCCAGATCCAGATCGCCAGCGATGCCGCCAAGGGCGCGGTCGCCCGCCTGGCCGGGATCGAGGTCCCCAGCTTCCCCGATACCGAAACCACCTTCGCCGACCTGCAGGCCCGCATCGCCAAGACGGTGGACTTCCTGAAGAGCGTGACCCCGGCGCAGGTCGACGGCAGTGAGGAACGCACCGTCACCCTGAAGATCCGGGGCGAGGATATGCACTTCCCCGGCCAGGCCTTCCTGCTGTTCTTCGCCACCCCCAACTTCTATTTCCACGTCACCACCGCTTACGACATCCTGCGCCACAACGGCGTGGAGCTGGGCAAGATGGACTTCCTGGGCCGCTCGTAAGCGACATCCCAGGACTTACCCGTGCACTGCGGCACGAGACTTTAAACTCGTGCCGCAGTAGCCCGCGACTGCGGGCGCCGGAGATTTCCGGGGAGCCAAAGGCGGACTGGAAATTGAATGCGTCCGCCCGCCGATTGAGGGGGCATTTGGGCGGTCACGATCAAATGCCCCGCGTATTGGGCTACTGCCATATTCTGTCAGTACACCCTGCCAGGGTCCTTCCAACACCAACCCCGGGAGGCCCCGAATGCTCACCTTCTTCCATTGTCCCCACACCCGCTCGTCCAGCATCCACTACCTGCTGGAGGAACTGGGCGTGGCCTATGATACCGAGATCATCGACATCCACGCCCAAAGGGGCGCCCCGGAAAGCTATCGCGCCATCCAAGCGCACAAGAAGGTGCCGGCCATCCGCCACACCACCGCGCAAGCGGATGTGGTGGTGACGGAACGCGCGGCCATCACCCTCTACCTGGCCGACGCCTTTCCAGAGGCGGGCCTGGCCCCGGCCTTGGACGATCCGCGCCGTGGCCCTTACCTGACCAGTTTGGTTTACGTCGACGCCGTGGCGGATCCCTGCCTGGTGGCGCACCTGAACCACTGGCAGTACGAGGGCAAGGGGGCCGCCTTCGGCACCTTCGCCGACATGGTGGCGAACCTGGACCGCACCTTGAGCGCCCACGCTTATGCCGTCGGCGACCGCTTCACCGCCGCCGACACCCAGTGGGGCGTCATGCTGTATTGGGCCATGGACGTCATGGGCCTGTTCCAGGACAAGCCGGTCTTCCGCGCCTATCTCAACCGTCTGGCCACCCGCCCGGCCTTCCAACGCTTCGCCAAGGCCATGGCGGCGGCGGCCTGATAAAAGGGCGGCCCTTAAAATTCGATCTCACGACCCCGGTCAAACTCACGGCCGGGGTCGAAATTCTCACCACCGGAAAGTGTTTCAAGGAACGGCACCAGAGGACCGCCCTCTTGCGCGAGATAGCGCTGGATGAAAGCAATACGGTCCCGAATCCGGTTGGAATCCTGTTCCAGCAAGGCCACCAATGGCTCCCACATTTGCCAGGTGCCCGCCCCCTCGCGCCCTAACGCTTGGGCCAGGGTTGCCGCCGCTGCGGGCGGTAGTGCACGTCGAGCCATCAGCCCCCCACGGCTTGTAATATCCCTCGCCACCCTTGATGACGAAGACGACCTTGGTCGCGGCATCGATGTCATAGACGTCGAGGACTCTATCGACGCCCAAGTCATTGGCGGGAAAGATCCTCTTGGCAAGCAAACCCAGCCATGACAGCTTGCACAGGCGTCACGAATATGGTTCAGGAATTAAAACTTGAAGTCGTTCAGGCTTTAAACAGACACCCCGGAAGGCGGCCATGTATTTTCCAGAATATATTGATACCGCCACTCAGTTGGTCATGGCATTCCTGTCCATGCTGGCCAGAGCTTATGTACTTCATTTTCTGGTCTGGTGGAGTATAAGGTCCGAAAATAAACGTCGCAGAAACAAGGGTAGCGACGCCCTCCTAAGTGTCCGCTATTGGTTTTTCTGAAAGCTTTCCCGTTTTACGGCCTCCGGTAAATCGCGCCACCCTTCATGACGAAGACGACCTTGGCGACGGCGTCGATATCCTGGGTGGGATCGCCGGTCACGGCCACCAGGTCGGCCAGCAGACCGGCATGGATGCGACCCAGGTGGTCGGCCTGGCCCAGGATGCGGGCGTTGGTGGCGGTGGCCGCTGTCAGCGCCTGGGCCGGGGTCATGCCGTAGCGCACCATCCACACCAGCTCGCGCGCGTTCTCGCCATGGGCGAAGACGCCCACGTCGCTGCCGCAGCCGATGATCACCCCCGCCTTCAGCGCGCGCCGAAAGGCGGCCTCCGCCGCCTGCATGGCCGGCGTGGGCGCGGACTGGCCGGGGACGTAGCCCTTGAAATAACGGCTGGTGGCCTCCGGCGCCGTCAGGGTGGGCAGGTAGGCAACGCCGCGCTTGGCCATTTCCCGGAAGGTGGCGTCGGTGCCGCCATAGCCATGCTCGATGGTGTCCACGCCGGCCAGCACCGCCCGGCGCATGCCCTCGTCCGACGCGGCATGCGCCGCCACCGGCCGGCCGGTGTCGTGGGCGGCGGCGATCAGGGCCGCCATCTCCGCCTGGCTGAAGGTGGGGCGGGTGCCGCCATCCGGTCCGGTGCGGTAATCGGCGTAGAACTTGATCCAATCGGCGCCCCGCGCCGCCTGGCCACGAGCGGCGGCGGCCACGGCCGCCTCCCCGCTCGCCTCCTCCGCCCCCTGGGGCAGGTCCATATCCTCGCGGAACTTGGCGACGGAGGGGCCATAGGCGCCGCTGGCCACGATGGCCCGGGTGGCGACGAACAGCCGCGGGCCGGGGACGAGCCCATCCTCGATGGCCTTCTTCAGGCCGACGTCGGCGTAGCCCGCCCCCTCCGTGCCCAGGTCACGCAGGGTGGTGAAGCCCGCCATCAGGGTGGCGGTCGCCTGCCGCCCCGCCCGCAAGGTGCGGTATGACAGGCTTTCGCGCAGCACCTGATCGTCCCACGACGCCTCGTCATAGGGGTGCAGGAAGAGGTGGGAGTGCAGGTCGATCAGACCGGGCAGCAGGGTGGCGCCCGGCAGGTCCAGCACCGGCACGCCCGCCGGCGCGCCCAGCGACGCCTCCGGGCCCACCGCCTGGATGTGGTCGCCCCGCACCAGCACGGCCCAGCCGGCGTGGGGGGCGGCCTCCTCCGCCGTCCAGACCCGGGCCGGGCGGATCAGCAGCATAGCGTCGTCCGCCCAGGCCGCCAGCGGCATCACGGCGAGGCAAACGGCGGCGCAGGCCGCGAGCAGCCGGCGCATGGCGTCAGGGCTCGTTCTTGGGATGGGCCTTGGCGGCGCCCTCATCCTTGAAGATGCCGAATTCCGGCGTGCCCCCTGCGTCACCCGGATGCGGTACATGCCGCTGGTGTTGAAGCCCCAGGCCAGCGTGCCGTCGGGCGCGGCGGCTATGACGCCGCCGTCACCGCCCAGGGCCGTCAGCCGGTGCTGGATGACCTCATCCACCGCCGCCTGCAGCTTCATATGCTTGTACTGCACCAGCGCGCAGATCTCCCGCGCCACCGTCAGGCGGATGAAGTATTCGCCGGACCCGGTGGCGGAAACGGCGCAGGACTGGTTGGAGGCATAGGTGCCGGCGCCGATGATGGGGCTGTCGCCAATGCGGCCCGGCCGCTTGGCCGTCATGCCGCCGGTGGAGGTGGCCGCGGCCACGTTGCCCTTGGCGTCCACGGCGACGGCGCCCACGGTGCCGAAGCGGTGGGCGTCCGCCGGCTCGAAATTCCGCAGGTCCAGCAGGGTGTGCTTGTCCGGTTCCGGCGGGGCGCCCGCCGGGCGCGGCGGCACGGGCAGGCCCTTGTCCGTCAGTTCCTTCACCAGCGCCTGCCAGCGCCGCTCGGTGAAGAACCACGCGGGCTCGGCCTGTTCCAGGCCCGCCTCCTTCGAGAACGCGTCGGCCCCCTCACCCGCCAGCATGACATGCGGCGTCTTTTCCATGACGGCGCGGGCCAGACTGATGGGGTGGCGGGTATGGGTGACGGTGGCGACGGAACCCGCCTTCAGGGTGGCGCCGTCCATGATGGCGGCGTCCATCTCGTTCCGGCCGGCGGCGGTGAACACCGCACCCCGGCCGGCGTTGAACAGGGGATCATCCTCCAGCACCTTCACCGCGGCCTCGACCGCGTCCAGCGCCGTGCCCCCGGACTTCAGCACGGCGGTGCCGGCCTCCAGCGCCGCGGTCATGCCGGCCTGGTAGGCGGCCGCCGCCTCCGGCGTCAGCTTGGCGGGGTCGACGGTGCCGGCGCCGCCGTGCAGTTCCAGAGCCCAAGGGCGTGCCTTTTCCGCCGCCAGCGCGGTGCCGCCCAGCAGCGCCCAGCCCAGCGCCATACCCGCCAGCAGCCGTGCCCCGTTCGTCCCCATATGCCCCTCCGTCCAACGCCGTATCGTGTGCCCGTCCCCAAGAGGGGCCCTGCCGATAGTCCCGCAAAACGGATAAAGGATAAAGACCCAGCCGTCGAAACGGTTAGCCGGTGGCCAGGCGGTCGCGCGCGCTCATGAACGGGCCGGTGGGCGGGCGGGCGTCGGCGAAGGCGCCAAAGCCGATTGGGCGGGGCATGTTGACATAGATGGCCTCCATCCCGCCCTGACGGCGGTAGGTTTCATGCCAGAAACCGGCGCCGGCATCCTTGGCCAGGAAGTCCCGCCACCAGGTGCGGTGGGGGTCGCTGCGGGTGAAGCGCTCCAGGCTGTCCAGGTCGCGCCAGTACTGCCGCATGCCGATGTGGCGCAAGCCATAGAGGACGGGCTCATGCGCCAGCAGGCCGTCGGGAAAGTCCCGGGCGATGGCGGTGAGGCCGCGCGACAACCGAAACAGCCCCAGAAGGCCCCGCAGGCTGTTCACATGGAATCCCAGGTAGATGACAACCAGATCCGGATAGCCGGACAGGTCGACCGAGGCGCGGCGCTGTTGCATGACCCCTCACGATGAAGTTTACTGCGTAAACATTTAGTCATCTAAGGCGGGGATGTTTACAGTGTCAACAGAGAAGTCGGGCTATCATCACGGCAACCTGCGCGAAACCCTGGTGCGCACGGCCCTGACCCTGCTGGAGGAAAGCGGGGTGGAGGCGCTGAGCCTGCGCGCGGCGGCGCGGGGTGCGGGCGTGTCGGCCATGGCGCCCTATCGCCATTTCGCCGACAAGGCCGCCCTGTTGGCGGCGGTGGCGGACCAGGGATATGCGGACCTGCGCGACCGGCTGGCCCAGGCCGACACCCAGGCGGATCCGCGCCAGGCCCTGGTGGAACAGGGTGTCGCCTATGTGCGCTTCGCCTGTGAGCGACCGGCCCTATTCCGCCTGATGCTCGGGGCGCCGGTGGCGGACCTGGCCCCCAACTCCAAGAAGGGGGGCGGCGGCTATGACATCCTGTCCACGCGGGTGGCCGGGCTGGTCGCGGAGGACAGGCGCGACACCGCCATCATCGCCGCCTGGTCCCTGGTGCATGGCTTGGCGTGCCTGGCGGTGGATGGCCGTCTGCATGGGGCGCATGGAGGTCCGCAGGGCGAAGCGGCGGCGCCCGACGCCCTGGCGCGGCAGGTGACCAGCCTGTTCGTCGCCGGCCTGCCGGCGTGATGGCGTCAATCCTGGACGGCGGCGGTCCGCGCAGGCGATGATGTCGCCCTTTCAACCTCTCATCACGGGGACGGCGCCGCCTCCATGACCGCACCTTCCGCACCGCCCACCGCCACAGGCCCCGCCGGCTGGACCCAATGGCTGGACCGCCGCGTGCTGACGGTGCTGTTCCTGGGATTCGCCAGCGGCCTGCCCTATCTGCTGTTGTTCTCAACCCTGTCGGCCTGGCTGACGGAGGTGCATGTCAGCCGCACGGCCATCGGCTTGTTCGCCATGGCCCGGACACCCTTCACTTTCAAGCCACTGTGGGCGCCGTTGATTGACCGGTTGCCCCTGCCGATACTGACCCGGACGCTTGGGCAACGCCGCGGTTGGGCTTTGGCCACGCAGGCAGCGTTGATGCTGACGCTGCTCGCTATGGCGTCAACCAACCCCGCTGCCAA
This sequence comes from Nitrospirillum goiasense, assembly GCF_034427435.1. Lineage (NCBI taxonomy): Bacteria > Pseudomonadati > Pseudomonadota > Alphaproteobacteria > Rhodospirillales > Azospirillaceae > Nitrospirillum > Nitrospirillum goiasense. Next base: position 817,043 of record NZ_JAXQNP010000003.1, read on the forward strand.
TCTATACTGGCTGGCGGTGGCCACGGTCGCCACTTCCTTCGCCTCGGCCAGCCAGGACATCGTATTGGACGCGATGCGTGTGGAACTGCTGCCCGACGCTTTGCAAGCTTCAGGTTCAGGCGGTTACATGGCGGGGTATCGTCTAGGTCTGATTGTGGCAGGCGCCGGCGCCCTGTACCTTGCGTCTATCCTGCCTTGGCCAGTCGTCTACGCCATAATGGCCGTGCTGGTGGCCGTTGGCATGGTGGCTGTCCTGCTTGCACGCGAACCTGCACGTCCTCCCGTCCCGCAGCGAACTACCCTTAAAATCTGGGTGAAAGAAGCGGTCGTGGCTCCCTTTACCCATTTCGCAACCCGTCAAGGCTGGATTTTCATAGTAGCTTTTATCGCAATTTACAAATTAGGTGATGTTTATGTAAATGCGATGGCGACAAATTTTTATTTGTCGGAAGGCTATACGAAGCAGGAAATCGCTGCGGTTACAAAGCTATTTGGTTTAATTTGCGCCCTATGTGGCGCGCTTTGCGGGGGGACTTTGGCCGAAAAGTTAGGTACTATACGCAGCCTTCTTTTATGTAGTGGCTTTATGATCTTCACCAACCTGATGTACGCCGTACTGGCCAGCCAACCGCATAGTGTTGCGTGGCTCACTGGCGTCGTGGGCCTGGAAATGTTCGCTGGCGGCATGAGCTCCGCAGCTTTCGCCGCCTTCCTGTCACGCCTCTGCGATACCGGTTTCACAGCCACTCAGTATGCTCTCTTTTCGAGTTTAGCGACGTTACCGTTGGACTGGTTTGCTGGAAGCAGCGGTCTACTCGCGGACCACCTCGAATCCTGGCCGCTCTATTTCGCCATCAGTGCTTCATTAGGCATACCTGGTCTACTGATGCTGGGGCTCATGTCGCGCCTGGCAGACATTAGCCATCGTCCAGCAACAGAAGAAGAAGCCAATCAAAGCGGGTCACGGCCCGTTCCCGCGTGATCGGACCGGACGGGCGCCGCCTCCAGCGTCACCGCCCCCAGGTCGATGCCCGCCGCCCCGCCCTTGGTTGACAGCGTCACGCTGCCGCCCACCAGGCTGACGGTGTTGGCCACGCCGGCGGCCCCCAGGTTTCGGTCCACCCCCGCCAGCAGGCCGCGCAGGTTGATGGGCCGGTCGGCGTAGATGATGGGGTCCAACAATTGCGTGCGCAGCACCAGCCGCCCGTGGGTCAGTGAGGCCAGCGGGTCCACCTCCACCACCGCGCGGGCCGCGGCGATGGACGGCCGATCCGGCGTCAGGGGATTGGCCAGGCTGAGGTCATGCAGCACCAGGCGGGCGGGAAAGCCCCTCTGCACCTCGGGATTGGCCCGTATTACCACGCCGCTGGCAGGGTCGTCGCTCAGGCGCGCCATGACCGTCTGCGCCCAGCCCGGCAAGTCCACCGCGTAGGGGAAGACCACCACCAGCACGACCGCCATCAGGATAAGGAACGTCACCAGGCGGAACAGCAGGCGGAACGGGGCCGTGATGAGGGACAGCATGCGGGTTTGACGGCGTCCGGGCGGATAGGATGCGGCGGTGACTGTATCGGTGGTGCCCTTGCCCCGCCACCTGTTCTTCGCCGCGCCGATCCCCGTGCGCGGCAGAGATCGGCGCCCGACAAGGGCCGTGGTGGGTCACGCATCGGACCCATGCCGAAAAATGCGCCATGGCCTTGGTCAGGGCCTTGACAGGCCCCCGTCAGGTGTCCTACATGACGGCCCTCACCAACGCCGGCCCGTCCGGCGGCGGTTTATGGCAGCGTAGCTCAGTGGTAGAGCAGGGGAATCATAATCCCTTGGTCGGGGGTTCAAATCCCTCCGCTGCTACCAATCCGGCGGTGTCTAACCCGCACCGACCGCTTACACGAACCCCCGGGAAGACCTGCACGGCTCCCGGGGGTTTGTTGTTTCAGGGCGATCCTTACAGCACTCACTGGCCCGCGGCGTTGCCGACGGACGCCGGCTCTGGCGCCTCTCCATTCATCACCCGCACGAACAACAGTTCGTCGCCCGCGCTGCTGGCCAGGGTCAGGGTGTCCACGTTGCGACCTGGGTCCACCTCCCGGGTCAGGGTGGTGGCGTTGGCCAGGACGTTGAGATAGTCCTGCTCCAGCTTGGCACGTTCAGGCGACAGGCAGGCCATGCGCGTGGTGGCGGCCGGCAGCACCTGCAAGTAGCCGCTGGCCAACGTGTAGCCCCCGCGATAGCGGTTGCAGCCGGCGCTGCCCGACAGGATGTTGGCGGCGCCGTCTCGGCTGAAGCGGATGCTGATGGGGCCGCCATTGCCACCGGGCATCAGCGGATAGGCGCCGCCGTTGTTCTGCTCCCAATGCTGCAGTTCCCACCCGGTGCCGGCCAAGTCCTCCGCCGAGACGTTGGACATGGGCTTGGGCATGGAACAGCCGGCCAAGGCCAAGGTTGCCAGACAGGTGATCACAACGGCGCGCCGCATCCCTCATCCCTCCAGAATTTCCGGCAAGCCCTTGTTCCGCATGCCGAATGTGGTGCCATCACTATGCGCGCGGCGGGTCGCCCCTGGCGATACCTCCTTATGATTGAACCGACCGGCTAGGGCCCCTTGCCCTCTGGCCTAAGCGGGGCCGGGCCAGGCGGGGGCGTTGAACCGTCCTTTTGCCAGAACCAGGCGAACGCGCGGGCGTATTCCGCCCCGGTTTCCGACGCGGCGCCCGGCGTGACCGCCAGGCTGTGGTCGGCGCCGGCGATGCGGCGCAGGGTGATGTCCCGGCCATCGGCCAGCAGGGTGGCGGCCGTCAGTTCCAGGGACAGCAGCGGCGTCGCCTGATCCTCCGTCCCGCCCGCCAGGTACACCCGCGCCGTGGCATGGCGCAGTTCCTCCGTCGCCGAAACCCGCAGGAAGGAACTCCACCGCCGATAGGGGTGGCCCCAGACAAAGGCGGTGGCGTTGTCTGGGTCGGCATTGATGGCGCGCACCTGGTCGGCCAGTCCATCGAGGCCGTCCCGGCCGACATGGGCCCAGCCGCCGCCCAGATAGGCGAAGGCGATGATGTCGAACAGGGGGGTGGGTCCACCAGCGCCGAAGGCCGCGACATCAGTGATGGTGGCGTCGTGCCCCGCCAGCAAGGCGGCCATCACCGCCCCCTCGGAATGACCGAAGGCCAGGGTGCGGGCGGGATCGATTCCGGGTTGGCGGCGCGCGTCCGCCAGTGCCGCCTGCAACGCGGCCAGCCACCGCTGGGCCGTGAAATCCCGGTTGAAGTCGGCGGCGCACCCCTCGGCGCCTGATGTCTTCGCCCCCGCCGGCAGGCCGGCATAGGGCTTTTCCACCGCCAGGACGGTGAAGCGACCATCCTTCAGGGCGGCGCCCAGGGCGAAAAAGCTGGTGCTCTTGCGCCCGTCCGTGGCGCCTTCCCGCTCATGGAACAGCGCGGCGCAGCCGGACCCCTGGATGATCACCGCCAGGGGCCGGGGCGCCCCCTGGGGCGCGGACAGGTAATAGGTGACGTCGCGACCCAGCGGGTCGGTGACATGATGTTCCAGCAGCGGCCACCCCGGCACCGGCAACCCCGCCGCGCACGCCTGGCCCACCAACGCCAAGCCCCAAAGGCCAAGGGCCATCCACCATACCCGCATCCTGCATTCCCCGGCTGCATCACACTGGGGAGTGTAGGGACGGGCACCGTTACAATCCAGGCGCGATTGGTGACGGGCCGGTAACAGCGGCGTGCGCCAAACGGCTGATCCCGCCCAGGCCCAGGCCATCGGCGCGGCCGGCGAAGTACCGGGGGTTCAACTCCGCCGCCCCGATATCCGTCACCGTGCCAAAGCCGACGGCGCTCAAATCCGTCGCTATCGCCTCCGGGGTGAAGAAGCTGCGCCACGGCTCCCCCTCCGTCGCCGCGCGATCCGCCATGGCCTGGAAGGCGGCGCGCTGCCCCTCGCTCAGGGTATCCGGCGGCAGGCTATAATCGAAAACGATGCCGCTGCCAGCGGGCAGGGCCGCGATGGCGCGCAGCGTGTCCAGGATGGCGTCGCGCGTGAGATAGATGGCCACCCCCAACCACGCGACGAAAGCCGGCCGATTCCAGTCAAAGCCGGCGCGGGCCAGCCCCTCCGCCACGGTGTCGTGTTCGAAATCGACGCCGGCATAGGCGACACTGGGCGGCGGCAGGATGCCCGCCGCCGCCAGCGTGTCCCGCTTCCACGCCTGCGTCGCCGGGTGATCCACCTCGAACACCCGTAGATCAGGATGGGGATTACGATAGGCGAAGGTGTCGAGGCCGGCGCCCAGCACCACGTATTGCCGCACGCCATCGGCGACGGCGGTGGCCAGCGTGTCCTCGGCGAACCGGCTGCGGGCCACGACGGAGGCGCGCAGGAAACGGACGGTGGGCGAGCGCAGCCGCGCCTCATCCGCCCGGATGCGCGCCTCGGCACCCGGCCCCAGGATGGGCAGGGCGACCGGATCGGCAAAGATGACGGGCGCATCCATGATCTGGTGCGCCGCCCGCAAACCGGCGACGGCAAGGGCGGTGCGGCTGGGGCCTCCGGCTTCCATCACGGAGCCTCAAGCAGCGACGGCCGTGTGCGCCTTGCCCTTGGCCGGCGTCAGGCGAATTTCCACATCCACGTCCAGATCGTTCAGGAAACGCAGCAACCGGTCCAGGGTGAAGCCCGACAGCTTGCCCCGGACCAGAGCAGACACCTTGGGCTGATCAATGCCCAAGATTTGCGCAGCCTGGGCCTGGGTCAGCTTACGTGCTTCGATCACGTCACTGATGCGCGACGCGATTTCCGCCTTGACCTGGCGTATCTCCGGGTCAGGCAAGCCTAAGTCCGCGAAGACGTTGCCGCTACTCACCATTACGTCGTCATTCATTGCGCTTATCCTTTTGGCGCCGACGATGATCTTCCTCAGCCAACTTCAGGCGGGTTTTGATCAAATCAATATCCGCTTGGGGAGTGGCGATGCCCCTTTTCGATTTCTTCTGAAAAGCATGAAGGACATAGATGGCGTCTTCAAAACGGACCGTATAAACGCACCGGTACGCGTCGCCATCATGATCATCAAGCAGTTCTAAAATCTGACTTCCGCCGAAGCCCTTCAACGGCTTCGCATTGGGATGCTTTTTCCCAATCTGGGCTTGGTACAGTCCAAAACCCACCAAATCCTGAACATCCTCAGGGAATTCCCTCAAATCCTTAAGGCTGGAGGCTATCCATCGGACGTCTCGTTTACCCAGAACCATAACCGGTATGCCCCCCTAAGGGCCGGCTGAATGGATGGTCATTTCAGCTTTTCCTTCATCGTGAGGTCGTCAGGCACATTATGCCAAATTTGGCATTTCCTCAAGCGCACAACGGCTGAGTGGATTTCCACGCTGGCTCCAAAGGCTCTATTTGTGTGGCGGCAGCTTAGGCCGCGCCCACAATCCAGCCGCCGCCCAGCACGCGATCGCCCTGGTAGAAGACGGCGGCCTGGCCGGGGGCGACGCCGAACTGGGGCTGATCCAGTTCCACGATGGCCCCGCCTGGGGCGCCCTCGCCCTCCAGGAACAGACGGGCCGACAGGGCCGGCTGGGCGGAGCGTAGCTTGACGGTCACGGGCAGCCCGTCAGCCGGGGCGGGGCCGCCCAGCCAGTTGACCTCGCGCACCATCACCCGCGTGCGGGCCAGGGCGGCGCGGGGCCCCACCACCACCTGGGCGCTGGCGGCGTCCACGCGCACGACGTACAGCGGATCGGTGTCGCCGCCGGGCTCCGTCGCCAGGGTGGCGTTGCCGCCCAAGCCCAAGCCTTTGCGCTGGCCGACGGTGTAGTTGATGACGCCGTCATGCCGGCCCAGCACGCGGCCATCGACATGGACGATGTCGCCCGGCGTGACGGCGCCGGGGCGCAGGCGGTTCACCACCGCGGCGTAGGAGCCGTTGGGGACGAAGCAGATATCCTGGCTGTCGGGCTTGTCTGCCACCGGCAGGTTGTAGCGGTCGGCCAGGGCCCGGGTTTCCGTTTTGGGCATGCCGCCCAAGGGGAAGCGCAGGAAATCCAGTTGCGCCTGGGTGGTAGCGAACAGGAAATAGCTCTGGTCCTTGGCCGGGTCGGCGGCGCGGTGCAGTTCCGCCCCGTTGGCGCCTGGCACCCGGCGCACATAATGGCCGGTGGCCAAGGCCTCCGCCCCCAGGTCGCGGGCTTGGTCAAGCAGGTCGCGGAACTTGACCCGCTGGTTGCAGCGCACGCAGGGGATGGGCGTCTCGCCGCGCAGATAGCTGTCGGCGAAATCCTGCATCACCGCGTCGGAGAAGCGGGATTCATAATCCAGGACGTAATGGGGGATGCCGATGGTCTCGGCCACGCGCGACGCGTCGTAGATGTCCTGGCCAGCGCAGCAGGCGCCCTTGCGCCCCACGGCCATGCCGTGGTCGTACAGCTGCAGGGTGACGCCCACCACGTCGTAGCCCTCCTCCTTCAGGAGGGCCGCGGTGACCGAGCTGTCCACCCCGCCGGACATGGCGACCACCACGCGGGTGTCGGCCGGCGCCTTATCGAAGCCTAGGGAATTCATGGGCCCGCATATGGGCCAAGACGCGCCAAAGCGCAAGCGCGGCCTGGCGGTCATTCCCGCAAGGCCGCGCTCCCGCGTTTGCATGACCTCAGACGCCGGCGCCCGCATCCGCGGGCTTGGCTGTCCTCGCTCCGCCCTGCGGTACTCGCTCCGGCGCCCGCCGTCGCGGGCTATAACGGCATGAGGCGACCCTCATGCCGTGGGCATCACTTCGCGCCCGGCAGCATGACGACCAGGCCGTCCAGCTCTTCGGAGATGCGGATCTGACAGCCCAGGCGCGAGGTCTTGGTCAGGCCGAACGCCAGGTCCAGCATGTCCTCCTCATCTTCCTTGGCGTCGGGCAGCAGGTCGTACCATTCCGGCGCAACGACGACATGGCAGGTGGAGCATGCCAGCGAGCCCTCGCAGGCGCCTTCCAGATCGATGTTGTGCCGACGCGCGACCTCCAGGATCGACAGGCCCAGCGGCGCGTCCACCTCGCGGCGGGTTCCATCGGTCTCAACGAACGTCATCTTGGGCATGGCACTGCATCGCTCTAACTAGGGGTTGGCCAACAAATCGGGATGTCACCCTCGGGCGCTGCGGACGCCCTGCGGATCAGCCTGCTTTGGTAGAGGGCGGCGGGGCGCTTGTAAAGATGGCGTCGCGCATGCCGGCCGCCAAAGAGCGGCCCCCGCGACCAGACGGAGGGCAGCGACACCGCCTTGGCCACGGAAACGCACATGAGCCGTCCGGCCGATAACGAGGCTGAAACCGGTTCCCAGTCCGCCCTTCCCCCTGGATCCATAATGGCTTAGCTTGGGTGCCCAACGGTTCGGGCGCCGGGCGCCGGACCATCCTGGATGGGGATCGCATGGATCGGGGATTGGGCAAGGGCGCGCGGCGCGCCGTGGTGGCGTTGGGCTTGGCATTGACGCTGGCGGGGGTCATGACCGCGCCGGTGGCGCTGGCGCAAGCGGCGGGCCAGGGGGCGGCGCAACAGGGGCAGGACAAGCCCTACAGCGTGCCGGAACACTACACCAAGTATGAATACCGCATCCCCATGCGCGACGGGGTGGAGCTGTTCACCGTCGTCTACGTGCCCAAGGACCAGTCCAAGACCTATCCCTTCCTGATGGTGCGCACGCCCTATGGCGCCGGCGCGCGGGTCGGACATGGGGAACTGTGGTACGGCAGCGAGGCCTATCCCAAGCAGCTGGGTCCGTCGCCGGACTTCGACAAGTCCGGCTATATCTTCGTCTTCCAGGACGTGCGCGGCCGCTATATGTCCGGCGCCAGCTGGGTGGAGATGCGCCCGCACATCGACGTGAAGAAGTCCAAGACCGACACGGACGACAGCAGCGACATGCACGACAGCGTCGACTGGTTGCTGAAGAACGTGCCGGGCAACAACGGCAAGGTCGGCATCTGGGGCATCAGCTACCCCGGGTTCTTCACGTCATCCAGCATTATCGACAGCCACCCGGCCATCAAGGCCGCCTCCCCCAGGCGCCGGTGACCGACCTGTACATGGGGGACGACGCCTATCATGGCGGCGCCTACATGCTGGCGGCCAACTTCAGCTTCTATGCCGCCTTCAAGCCGCAGAAGAACCCCACCACCGAGCCGCGCGGCTGGGGGGATTATGATTTCGGCACCACCGACGGCTATGACTTCTACCTGAAGAAGGGCAGCCTGGCGCAGATCAGCGACCTGTTCAGCAAGGAGGACGGGATCAATTGGCGCGAGATGGTGGACCACCCCACCTATGACGACTATTGGAAGCCGCGCGCCATCGCCCCGCACCTGAAGAACATCAAGGCCGCCGTGCTGACCGTGGGCGGCTGGTTCGATGCGGAGGATCTGCACGGCCCCTTCACCACCTACAACGCCATCGAGGCGCAGAACCCCGGCACGCCCAACAACCTGGTGGTCGGCCCCTGGGTGCATGGCGGCTGGGCCCGGTCCTACGGCCGCAAGCTGGGCGCGGTCGACTTCGCGTCCGACACCGGCGACTATTACCGCAAGAACATCCTCTTCCCCTTCTTCGAGCAGCACCTGAAGGGCGCGGCCGATCCCAAGCTGGCCAAGGCCACGGTGTTCGAGACCGGCACCAACGTCTGGCGCCAGTACGCCTCCTGGCCGCCCAAGCAGGCGCAGACGCGCACCCTGTACCTGCAGCCCGGCGGCGGGTTGGCGTGGACGGCGCCGGCGGCCGCCAAGAATGGCACCAAGTTCGACGAGTATGTCAGCGACCCGGCCCACCCGGTGCCCTATGTCGGCTATGTCACCACCGACGTGCCCAAGGAATACATGGTGGCCGACCAGCGCTTCGCCACCACGCGGCCGGATGTGCTGGTCTACCAGACCGCCCCGCTGGAGAACGACGTGACCATCGTCGGTCCGGTGTCGCCCAAGCTGTTCGTCTCCACCTCGGGCACCGACAGCGACTGGGTGGTCAAGCTGATCGACGTCTATCCCCAGGAACTGCCGCCGGGCCAGGCCAGCGGCGAGGGACCGGGCGACCTCAAGTCGGACGTGCCGCCGCCGTCGGTGGACATGGGCGGCTACCAGCAACTGGTGCGCGGCGACCCGCTGCGGGGCAAGTTCCGCAACAGCTTCGAGAAGCCGGAACCCATGGTGCCGGACCAGGTGACGCCCATCCGTTACGCCCTGGCCGACATCAACCACACCTTCCGCCGCGGCCATCGCATCATGGTGCAGATCCAGAGCAGCTGGTTCCCCTTGACCGACCGCAACCCGCAGACCTTCGTCGACATTCCCAACGCCAAGCCGGAGGACTTCAAGGCCGCGCGGGAGCGCATCTACCGCAGCCCCGACTATCCCTCGGCGCTGGAGGTGCGGGTGATGCCGGGGGTGGGGGCGCCCTGACAGCCCTTCAACACAGGACGGAGCGCCCTCAAGGTCAACGCGGCGCGGGGGCGCGCCGCAGGTCGTCGATCAGCGGCACGATGGCCAGCAGCAACAGCAGCAGGGCCAGCGGCACCGTGACGGAAAAGCCGATGACCTTGAAGCCCAGGGCGCCCAGGACCCCGCCGCCGAAGAACGACCCGACCAGGCTGCTCAACAGGCGCAGCTTGGGCAGGTCGGCCTGGACGCGGGCGCCATCCTGGCCCACCGCGCTGACGGCGTCCGGCGACCGCCGGTTCCAGTAGAGCATCTTGCCCAGCTCGATCCCGATATCCGTCACCATCCCCGTCATGTGGGTGGTGCGGATGCGGGCGCGGGATATCTTGGTGATGATGGCGTTCTGCAGGCCCATGATGAAACACAGCAGGGGCACGGCCACGCTCAGGAAATAGGGGACGGCGGGGCGCAGGATGCCCAGCGCGCCGAACATCAGCAGCAAGGCCGCCTCCAGCGACAGGGGCATGGCGTATTGGCTGGTGTTGCCCCGCCGCCGGCCCCAGTTGATCAGAATGGCGGAAGAGGCGGCCCCGGCCAGGAAGGCGCCGAGCGCGCTCAACCCAATCAAGACCATGTCCCTGGCGCCCAGCACCAGGTTGTCGGCCAGGCCAGACACCACCCCCGACATGTGCGAGGTGTACTGCCCCACCGCCAGGAAACCGCCAGCGTTGGTCATCCCGGCGACGAAGCACAAGGCCACGGCCAACTGCGCATCCTCCCGGTCGCCGCGTTCCGGCGCGATCAGGCGCCGCAGGCGGTCCAACGGCCCGGCGGGCCCTGGCCGGGGATGATCGTCAAAGGAGGAAACGCCGCTGTAAGTCTTGTCCATGCACCGCATCCCGGTGGCTGCCGGGCGGCATGGGCGCCGCCCACCCCCAGGATAGCGCCGGGGGGCGGGGCGTGATCAAGGCCGTGTTATGCTTAATCGTTGGCGGGGTCGTTGGCGGGCGGCGTGACGGCGCCCAACGCCTCGCCCAATTGCTGGCACAGGGACAGGCGGTCGGCCAGCGGCGGCACGGCGGCCAGGTTGTCGTTGTGGAACGCGGCGGACAGGTCCACCAGCGCGCCGGCGATGGCGCCGATGACCCCTAGGGTCGCCTGCTCCAGCAGGTCCTCGTCCACCGGGTTGGCCGCGTGCAGGTCCGCCACCTGGGCGGCCAGGTCCGCCAGGTCGGCATCTTCCGGCCCCTTGCCGGGCGTGCCGGGCAACTCCCCCTCCGGCCGCACCAGGTCCAGCAGGTAGCGGGCACGGGCGGCCGGGTCGCGCAAGACGGCATAGGCCTGTTCCACCGCCTGGCGATGGCGATCAGCCAGGGCGCGTTCCTGGGGCCCCCGCGTCTTCAGCCGTTCCGGATCCAGAATGCGGGCGAATCCCGCCCGCTGCCGGTCCAGCACGGCGCGTTCCACGTCGAACCGCCGCTCCAGGTTCAGGCGCGCGAAGGCGTCCAGGTCGGCCGGCGGCTGGATGGCGCCGCAGTTGTGGCAGAACAGCGCCCGGCCGGAAACCGGCTTGCCGCAGGCCCAGCAGTCGCCCATGCCCCCCGGCACGACGCCGGAGACACCCTGTCCCACACCATTGCGCGGGCTTTCAGTCCCGCCCGTACCCTCGGCCATGCGTCTGCCACCCCTGCTACACCCCCGCCCCCGGGGACACCTTACTGAGTCCGGCCGCCTCGCGTCGGCCGGGGCGCAACCCTACTGCTGCTGCGTCGTCTGGGAAACGACAGACTGCCTATCCTGTGGCGATAGGTCCGCCTGCTGCGCCACCGGCGACGGTACGCGGCGGGCGTGCAGGCCGATCCAGGCGTCCGCGAAGCGCGTCACCTCCTCCGCCGTGGTGGACCAGCCCAGGCTGACGCGGATGGCGGAGCCAGCCAAGTCCGGCGCCAAGCCCATGGCCGCCAGCACGTGGGAGGCGGCAACCTTGCCGCTGGAACAGGCGGAGCCGCTGCTGACCGCGAATCCGGCCAGGTCCAAAGCCATCACCTGGGTTTCCCCGCGCCAGCCGGGCGTCACCAGGCAACTGGTGTTGGCGACCCGGTCGGCACCCGCCCCCGCCACCCTCAAACCCGGTGCCGCCGCGCGCAACCGCGCCTCCAGCCCATCGCGCAGGCTGGCCAGCCGGTCGAAGGCGGACACGTCGCAGACGGCGGCCGCGGCGCCGAAGCCCACGATGCCGGCCACGTTTTCCGTGCCGGCCCGCCGCCGCCGCTCCTGCCCGCCACCCCGCAGAAGGGGGGTCAAGGGCACGCCGTCACGCACCACCAGCGCGCCCACCCCCTGCGGCCCCCCGATCTTGTGCGCGGAAATGGTCAGGTAATCGGGGGCGATGGCGGCCCAGTCCCAGGACAGGCGGCCCACCGCCTGGCTGGCGTCGCAATGGAACAGGGCGCCGTGCCGCCGCGCCAGGGCCGCCACCTCGGCCACCGGCTGGATGACGCCCGTCTCGTTGTTCACAGCCATGAGGGACAGCAGGGCCGGGCCGCCGGCCAGCAGCGCGTCCAGGGCAGCGACATCCACGACACCGTCGGCCGTGACCGGGCAGCGGATGGCGCCGGGTGTCGCTTCCAGCACGCTGGCATGCTCGATGGCGCTGGTGATCACCCGCCGGCCGCCGGCGCTGGTCAGCGCCAGGGCGTTGGCCTCCGTGCCACTGCCGGTGAAGATGAGGGTGGCGGGCGGCAGGCCCACAAGGTCCGCCACCTGCCGGCGCGCGACCTCCACCCGCCGGCGGGCCTCGCGGCCCTGGGCATGGACGGAGGACGGGTTGCCCGGCAGGGACAGCACCGCCACCATGGCGGCGACGGCCTCAGGGCGGGGCGGACAGGTGCCGTTATGGTCGAGATAGATCGACGGCATCAGCTATGACCGATCACGGAAGAAGGGACACCGGACGCACCTAGACGGACGGCCAGCCGGGCTTGCCGCCATCCTCGTCCAGAACGGCGGCGGAAATCATCTGTGGCGGCACCAGGGGAACGGCGGGGGCCGCCTGCTCCAGCTCCTCGATGCGGCGGCTGAGCGTGCTGACCTGGTCGGTCAGGGCCTGCAAGGCGCGGGCGACGGGGTCGGGCATATTACTGCAGGGCGTGCCATAGGCCAGGAACTGGTCCTTTTCCGTCTTGGCCTTGGAGGTGACGGCGCGGGCGGGAATGCCCACCATGGTGGCGCCAGCCGCCACATCGGAGACGACCACGGCGTTGGCGCCGATGCGGGCGCCGACGCCTATCGTGATGGCGCCCAGGATCTTGGCGCCAGCGCCGATGATGACGTTATCGCCCACCGTGGGATGGCGCTTGCCCTTGCTGAGCGACGTGCCGCCCAAGGTGACCGCATGATAGAGGTGGACGTTGCGCCCGATCTCCGCCGTCTCGCCGATCACCACGCCCATGCCGTGATCAATGAAGAATCCGGCACCGATGGTGGCGCCCGGGTGGATTTCGATGCCGGTGGCCATGCGCGCGACGTGCGAAATAAATCGTCCCAGCGTCGGCCAGCCGTGACGCCAGCAGTGGTTGGCGATCCGGTACAAAAGCACAGCATGTAGGCCCGGATAGCACAGCAGGACCTCCAAGGTGGAGCGCGCGGCGGGGTCGCGGGCCTTGATGCCCTCGATCTCTTCTTGAAGACGCTTGAACACCGATGCGCTCGCTGTGGTATAAATCGCGCCCGGAATGGTCGTCCTGCCATCAGCGCAGCCTGGCCATCCCGCCAAACGGGGGGTCAGATTGTTCGATGCGTCCGCACACGGCTCCAGGAGGCCCAGCCTTGCGATATAAGATCGCGCGCATGCCGGGTCAAGCGATGCCGGGGGCGGGGGCCATGACACGGCCGCTCCTCCCCCAGTCGGGTCCCCACGGTACGGGTGGTAGTTCCCCTACAGCAGCGGAAACGGAGCACGATGCCTGAAGTCATCATCAACGGGCCGGCCGGACGGATCGAAGGGCGCTACCTTCACGGCAAGTCGACCAACGCCCCCATCGCCCTGCTGTTGCATCCGCACCCGCAGTATGGCGGGACCATGAACAACAAGGTGGTCTACACCTTGTTCCACGCCTTCGCCCAGCGCGGGTTTTCCTGCCTGCGCTTCAATTTTCGCGGTGTCGGCCGCAGCCAAGGCACCTATGACCGGGGTGAGGGCGAGCTGTCGGACGCGGCGTCGGCGCTGGATTGGTTGCAGACCTACAACCCCAACGCCACGGCCTGCTGGATCGGCGGCTTTTCCTTCGGGGCGTGGATCGGCATGCAGCTGCTGATGCGCCGCCCGGAAATCGACGGCTTCGTGTCGGTGGCCCCGCCCGCCAACATGTTCGACTTCAGCTTCCTGGCGCCCTGCCCGTCCTCCGGCCTGATCGTCCATGGCGACAAGGACGAGCTGGTGCCCGACGCGGCGGTGACCAAACTGGTCAACAAGCTGTCGAATCAGCGCGACATCAAGATCGACTTCAAGAAGGTCGAGGGGGCCAACCATTTCTTCAACGACCGTTCCGACGCGTTGAACGAGGTCGTGGGGACCTACCTGGACAGCAATCTGGGCAAGACACTTGCCGCTGAATAGCTGCGGCCAAGCCCTTGTCCAACTCTGTGCCCGCCTGGGGAGACGCGCACTGAAAGCCGTTTCCCCGGTGGGTGTCGTTTCGTTTTTGGGTATTTCGTTGTGCGGCGTGCCGGCTGCGTGGGCGGTCATCGATGACGCGACGCCGCCCAACCCCACCCTGACCATGGTGTTCGCCGAGCAGCCGCCCCTGCTGGGCTGGAACCGGGAAACGCAGCAGCCTTACGGTCCGCTGGCCACCGTGATGAACCGGGTCGCGGCCCGCGCCGGCCTGACCCTGGTGTGGCAGGAGCCTTGGGCCAGGCGCCGCCTGCTGACGGATCTGGAGGCGGGCCGGCAACCGCTCTGCACCGTGAACTGGGCGCTGACCGCCGACCGGGCCAAACGTTTCAAATTCACCGAGCCCCTGGGCCCGGCACCGGACTGGGCGCTGCTGGTGCGGACCAGCGACCCGCGCATCGGCACCGCGCCCACCTTGCCGGAGTTGCTGGCCCGCCCGGACCTGGTCTTCGGCTTTTCCGATGGATCGTGGGCGGAGGAGCGTTATGTCCACCCGCCCGCGACCGCGGCGGCGGACCCCGCCCCGGCGCGCGATGTCCACCCGCATGACGCCCCCAACCGGGAACGGGTGCGCGGCGGCATGAGCGTCCTGGTGGCCATGGTCAACAAGGGACGCATCGATTTCACCATCATCGACCGCCGATCCCTGGACCGCATCATGGCGGAACAGGGAATCCACGCCGGCGACCTCAGGGCCATTCCCGCCCCCGATGCCGGCCCCAGCCAGCCCGGGCGGGTGATGTGCACCCTGTCCACGGCCAACACGGTGATCGAACGGCTGAACAAAGCCATCGCCGAAGAGGCCCGACTGCCGCTGGCGGGCGACTGAGCCTGCCGCAGCCCCGTTATCGCCCCGGCGCCGGATGGAACCGGCCGCCGGTCAGGGGTGCCGGCACCCCGGTGGTGCCGGGCAGGGACAGCGGCAGGCCGAGGCGGGAGCGGACGGCCAGGTAGCCGAAGGCCTGGGCCTCCACCGCGTCGCCGGACCAGCCGACCTCATCCACGCTGCCCACACGGACGCCCAGGACGTCCGACAGGGCCCGCATCAGGGTCCGGTTATGGCGCCCGCCCCCACAGGCCAGCCAGGTGCGGGGCGCCTCCGGCATGTGGGCCAGGCTGGCGGCCACGGCGGCGGCGGTGAAACGGGTCAGGGTGGCGGCGCCGTCGGCGGCGGACAGATGGGCCACGGGCGCCGGGTCGAAGGCGTCGCGGTCCAGCGACTTGGGCGCCGGCGCCGCGAAATAGGGATGGGCCATCAGGGCCGCCAGCGCGACCGTATCCACCCGGCCCCGCGCCGCCAGCGCCCCGCCGTCGTCATAGGCCAGGCCGGCCTTGGCCCGCACCCAATCGTCGATCAAGGCGTTGCCGGGGCCGGTATCGAACCCCAGCACCGCATCCTCGCCAGCCCCCAGCCAGGTGACGTTGGCCACGCCGCCAATGTTCAGCAGGGCCACCGGCCGGGGCAGGTCCGCCGCCAGCGCCCGGTGGAACAGCGGCACCAGGGGGGCCCCCTGCCCGCCCGCCGCCACGTCGGCGCCACGAAAATCGTTGATCACGGGCATGCCCGTCAGGGCCGCCAACAGGGCGCCGTCGCCGATCTGGCGGGTGACGCCCTGGTGCGGGGCGTGGTGGATGGTATGGCCGTGGAAACCGATGAGGTCCACCTGCGTCGGCGCCAAGCCCGCCTGTTCCAGCAGCACGGAAACGGCGTGGGCGTGCAACCGGGTCAGCTCGTCCTCCACCGCGCGCACCTGGGGACCGTCCACCTGCCCCAGGACGGCGCGCAGCCGGTCGCGGAACCCGTCTTCATAAGGCAGCGTCAGGTGAGCGCCCGGCTCCACCCGGTCACGGCCATCGGTGCGCACCAGGGCGGCATCGATACCATCCAGCGAGGTGCCGCTCATCAGGCCCAGCGCGCAAACCATGCTCATCATCCCGTTCCTTCCCCGGCGCCGGTCCCGAACGGCTTCCGGTTCCCGTCCGATTTGTGGCCCCTTTGGTTTTACGAAATCACGGGATGTGATAACAGACGTCTTCCTTTTCGACAGTCGCTTCAAAGCTGGCAGAGTTCATCCCATGAGCAGCGCGTCCCCCTACACCCCCAAGTCCGACTTCCTGCGCGCGATGGTCGATCGCGGGTTCTTCAATCAATGCACCGATCTTGAGGGGCTGGACGCCGCCTTCCTGGCCGGCCCGGTGACGGGCTATATCGGCTTCGACGCCACCGCCGACAGCCTGCATGTGGGCAGCCTGGTGCAGATCATGATCCTGCGCTGGATGCAGAAGACGGGGCACCGCCCCATCGCCCTGATGGGTGGCGGCACCACCAAGATCGGCGATCCGTCGGGCAAGGACGAGTCCCGCCAGCTTCTGACCAACGACGCCATCGCCCAGAACATCGTGGGCATCCGCAAGCCGCTGGACCGGCTGCTGGATTTCAACGACGGGCCCAACGGCGCCATCCTGGCCAACAACGCCGATTGGCTGGATGAGCTGGCCTACATCCCCTTCCTGCGTGACGTGGGCCGCCATTTCACCATCAACCGCATGCTGACCTTCGATTCCGTAAAGCTGCGCCTGGACCGGGAACAGCCGCTGACCTTCCTGGAATTCAACTACATGATCCTGCAGGCCTACGACTTCGTGGAGCTGAACCGCCGGTACGGCTGCTCCCTGCAATGCGGCGGATCCGACCAGTGGGGCAACATCGTCAACGGCGTGGAGCTGGGCCGCCGCGTGTCGCAGGCCGCCCTGTTCGGCCTGACCGCGCCGCTGCTGACCACCGCGTCGGGCGCCAAGATGGGCAAGACCGCCAACGGCGCCGTCTGGCTGAACCCGGAACGCCTCAGCGACTGGGATTTCTGGCAGTACTGGCGCAACACCGAGGATGCGGACGTGGGCCGCTTCCTGCGCCTGTTCACCGAGCTGCCGCTGGATGAGATCGCGCGGCTGGAGGCGTTGCAGGGCGCCGAGATCAACGAGGCCAAGAAGATCCTGGCCAACGCCGTCACCGCCTTGATGCGGGGCGAGGAGGCGGGAGCCGCCGCCGCCGAAACCGCCCGCCAGACCTTCGAGCAGGGGACCACGGCGGAGGGCCTGCCCACCATCGACGTCGGCCTGGCGGAGCTGGAAGAGGGCATCCCCGCCTACGCGCTGCTGCTGCGGTCCGGCCTGGCCGGCAGCAATGGCGAGGCCCGGCGCCTGATCAAGGGCGGCGGCGCCAAGGTGAACGACATCCGCATCGCCGATGAACAGGCGAAGATCACCACCGCCGACATCACCGACGGCGACATCATCAAGCTGTCGTCCGGTAAGAAGAACCACGCCCTGGTGAAGGTCGCCCGATGAACACCAGGGGCATGACCCTGCGCCTGATCCTGCTGGGCATGGCGGTCTGCGTGGCACTGTTCGGCACGCTGGGCATGGTCGTCACCCTACGGGTGGCGGCCGGCCTGCTGGGCCTGGGCTTCCTGGCGGCCCTGATGCGGGTGTGGACCAAGGTGAAGCCGGAGCGGCGGCTGCGCGCCACTCTGCGGCTGGCTCTGTTCTCGGTGCTGATCCTGGTGGTCATCGAGCGGCTGGCGGTGCTGGGCGGCTATGGCGCGCAATTGCATGAGGGTCTGCGCCTGGCCTTCGGCCTGGGGTTCTGATCCCCGGCCTAGAGGGGGGCCCTGTTCTTGCGGGACCCTGTCCATAGGGCATAGGCCGGCGGCCTTGCGGGCCGCCGCCGACATGCCAGACTGGCGGACATGGGGTGGACCGGGGGCGGCGCCCCCGGGGGAGCAAGGGGGCGCCCATGTCACAAGACGCCATTCCGGAAAGCGGCCGGCCGGCCGGAGCCGCGGCCCGCATCCTGTATCGCCTGCGTGCCACCCTGGGCCGCCGCGCCACCATCGCCTCGACACTCTGCCGCCTGTGGCTGGGCACGCTGTGGCGCCAGGCACGGCCCGCTTTGGCACGGCCCGCCATAGTACGGACGGCCACGGTCGTTTCAGCACGCCTACAAGCGACTTGGCGGGCGCGCCGGGAAGTGGTGGGGCGCGCGGCCCATGCTGGCAGCCTCGCCTGGGGCCTTCTGAAACCGCTGGCGCGGCGCCTAGGGGGCAAGGCGGATCAGGTCTGGCAGGCGACACGCGCCGGGGCGCGGCCCGCCCTGGCCCGCCTGAAGGCCTATCCCTGGCGGCGCCTGGGCGCGCGTCTGCTGGTGCCGGGGCAATGCGCCCTGGGCATCCTGTTCGGCCTTAGCCTGCTGCGCCGGGGCGACACGGTCCACATGCTGGCCGGCGGCCTGCTGTCCCTGTCCTTCGTGCTGATGGCTGTCATCTACGCTTGGACCCGTGTTCGCCAAGCCAGTGCCGAAACGGCGCCATCGGTGCTGGTGGATGCCGTCGCCGGCAAGGTCACCGCCCTGCCGGAGGAGACGCCGCCGGCGGTGGAGACAGCGCTTCCGGTCACGCCCGCGACAATGCCCGCCCCCGAGGCGCCCCCTAAGCCCAAGCGCAAGCGGGCGCCGCGCAAGGTCACGCCCCCACCGGTGGACCAGCGGACGGGCACCTGAGCCCCCACAAGCCAGAGGCGTAATTGGCCCCATGCCATCGCCCCATAATGGCGTTGATTTGCGCCCTGCCCGCAATACCATGGCTGCCAACGCCCTGATTCCAGGGAAAAACACGGGGGATATTCACACGATGCTGCAGATCGATGGGCTGACGCACACCTATGCCAACGGCGTGCAGGCGCTGCGCGGCCTGACCTTGGACATCCCCCGGGGGATGTTCGGCCTGTTGGGCCCCAACGGCGCCGGCAAATCCACCCTGATGCGCACCATCGCCACCCTGCAACAGCCCACCAGCGGCCGCATCACCTTCGACGGCGTCGACGTCCTGGCCGAACCGGCGCGCCTGCGCCAGGCCCTGGGCTATCTGCCGCAGGAATTCGGCGTTTATCCCCGCGTTTCGGCGGAGGACATGCTGGACCATCTGGCGGTGCTGAAGGGGCTGGCCAACAAGGCGGAACGGCGGGAGCAGGTCGCGGCCTTGCTGCAGCAGACCAATCTGTACGACGTGCGCAAAAAGGCGCTGTCCGGCTTTTCCGGGGGCATGCGCCAGCGCTTCGGCATCGCCCAGGCCCTGCTGGGCGACCCGCGCCTGATCATCGTGGATGAACCCACCGCCGGCCTGGACCCGGAGGAGCGCAACCGCTTCCATGGCCTGCTGTCGGACATCGGCGAGAATGTGGTGGTCATCCTGTCCACCCACATCGTGGACGACGTGGCCGACCTGTGCCCGCGCATGGCCATCATCGAGGGCGGGCAGATCGTGGCGGCCGGCGACCCCGCCGCGCTGATCGAGGGCATGCGCGGCCGCGTCTGGCGCAAGGTGGTGGCCAAGGCGGAGGTGGAGGCCCACCGCCAGGCGTATCAGGTTATCGCCACCCGCCTGGTGGGCGGGCGCAGTGTCCTGCATGTGCTGGCCGACGCCAACCCTGGTGACGGGTTCGAGGCGGTGCCGGGCGATCTGGAGGATGTGTATTTCGCCGCCCTGTACCAGCGGCGCCATCCCACCGTGCTGGCCGCCTGATCCCCCCTCCCGCCCTTACGCCAACGGACAGGTCCGCCCCATGGCCGCGCTGTGCCTCATCGCCCGTATCGCCTGGTTCGAGCTGCGCTACCAGCTGCGCCAACCAGCGTTGATCATCAACTTCATCCTCTTTTTCCTCATTACCTTCCTGGCGACCACCATCGACCAGATCCAGATCGGGGGCCGCAGCAACGGCGTCCACATGGACAGCCCGGTCATGGTGCTGCAGATCGCGGCCATCCTCAGCCTGTTCGGCATGACCATCGGCCTGCGCGGCCTGACCGACCCGGTGCTGCGTGACGCCGACACCGGCATGGCCGGCATCGTCGGAGCCACCCCGGTTCGTCGCCCCCTGATGCTGACGGGGCGGCTGCTCGGCGCCTTCGTGGCCTGCGCCGCCGCGGTTTCGTCCTGCCAATGGGGCATCCTGCTGGGGCGCCTGGCCTGGTGGGTCGACCCTGAACACTTCGGCGCCTTCCGCCCGCTGGACTACCTGTTCGCGCTGGGCGTGTTCAGCCTGCCCAACCTGTTGGTGACGGGCGCCCTGTTCTTCCTGGTGGCGGCGCTTACCCGCCGGCAAATGGCGACCTATGTCGTCATGATCGTGCTGATCAGCGGTTACGCCCTGATCAGCAGCGCCCTGGCGGAGCCCAGCCGCCGCGTCCTCGCGGCCTACGTCGACCCCTTCGGCCTGGCGCCGCTGGCCAACGCCACCCGCTACTGGACGGTGGTGGAGCGCAACACCCAGCTACCCGCCCTGGCGGGGGAATTGCTGGGCAACCGCCTGATCTGGGTCGGCGCGGCCCTGGTTCTGTTCGGCCTGGGACTGGTGGCCGATGGCTGGGCCTTGCGCCGTGGCCCCCGCAAGGCCGCCCCCGGCCGGGCCAAGGATACCACCGCGTCCCCGGCCCCGCTGCGGCCCGTCACCCCACGGCTGGGCACTGGAGCCGCCTGGCAAATGCTGCGCCGGCGCCTGGCGTTCGAGGTGGGCGCGACCCTGCGCAGCCCCAGCCTGTGGATCCTGCTGGCGCTCAGCATCGTCAACATGATGGCCACGCTGCTGCTGCAGAAGACCTTCTATGGCACCGCCACCTATCCCGTAACGCGGCTGATGGTGCTGGCGATCCTGGGCACCTTCTCCATCGCCCCCCTGGCCATCGCCGGTTACTACACCGGCGAATTCGTGTGGCGGGAGCGGCAGGCGGGCGTGGCCGAAATCCTGGGCGCGACCCCCGCCCCCGGGTGGGTCTTCACCCTGTCCAAGTTCCTGGCGGTGGCCTTGGTGCTGGCCGGCTTGTGGCTGGTGGCCATGGTGCCCACGATGGCGATGCAAATCGCCCGCGGGCCGGTGCCCATTGAGCCCGGCCTGTACCTGACGCCCCTGTTGGGCATGGCCTTTCCCGGCATGCTGATCGTGGCGGCGCTGACCCTGTTCGTGCAGGTGCTGTCCCCCAACAAGTTCGTCGGCTATGCCATCATGGTGCTGTATGTGGTGCTGAGCCTGGTGGCGCAGCGCCTGGGGCTGGAGGACAACCTGCTGGTTTACGGCGGCGCGCCGACCCTGCTGCTGTCCGACATGAACGGCTATGGCCGGTTCCTGCTGGCCGACACCTGGTTCAACATTTATTGGGGCATGGCGGCGGCGCTGCTGCTGCTGCTGAGCCACATGCTGTGGCCACGCAGCCGCGCCTTGACTTGGCGTGACCGGGGCCGGGCGCTGGTCACGGGCTGGACCGCCCCCACCCGCGCCCTGGCCGTCGTGCTGCTGCTGGGCTTCATCGGCAGCGGCGTCTGGATCCACCACAACACCCACGTCCTGAACGAATATCGCGACCGGCAGATGAACGAGGATCAGCAGGTCGCGTTCGAGCGGGCCTACCGCCAGTACGAGACCCTGCCCCAGCCGCGCATCACCAAGGTATCGGTGGACGTGGACATCTATCCCGAACTCCAGGGTTTTGACGCCCGCGGGCATTACACGCTGACCAACCGGACCCAGGCCCCCATCGGCCAGGTGCACATGGTGCTGCCCGTGCAAATCACGCTGGAGAAGACGGCCCTTGAGGGGGCCAAGCTGACCACCGACGACCACGCCCTGAACTACTACATCTTCACCCTGGACCAGCCGCTGGCCCCGGGGGAGACGCGGCAACTGGACTTCGCCATCAGCCAGCGCAACCCCGGCTTCACCAACGACGCCACGGCCCCCTTGGTGGTGGACAACGGCAGCTTCATCGGCTATCGCCGCGCCCTGCCCATCATCGGGTTCGACCGCGCGCGCCTGCTGGATGACAAGTTCAAGCGCCGCCGCTACGGCCTGCCCCCCATCGACCGCATGCCCAAGCTGGAGGACCAGAGCCAGTGGGCGGTGTCGGACCTGGGCCCGGACGCGGATTTCGTGGACTTTGAGACCACCGTGTCCACAGCACCGGACCAGACGGCTATCGCCCCGGGTTACCTGGACAAGGAATGGGTGGCCAAGGACACGGCCGGCCGCGACCGCCGCTATTTCCACTATCACACCGACAGCCCCATCGCCCATTTCGAGTCCTGGCTGTCGGCCCGCTACACCGTGGCGCGGGATACGTGGGGCGAAGGCGACCACGCCGTGGACCTGGCGGTGTATTACCATGCACCCCACGCCTGGAACGTGGACCGCATGATGCTGGGCATGAAACGGGCGCTGAGCTATTGCAGCGCCAATTTCGGCCCGTATCAGCATCGTCAGCTACGGGTGCTGGAGTTCCCGGACTACGCCAGCTTCGCCCAGAGCTTCCCCAACACCGTGCCGTATTCCGAAGGCATCGGCTTCATCACCGACCTGCGGGACAAAACCAAGATCGACCCGGTGTTTTATGTGACGGCGCACGAGGTGGCCCACCAATGGTGGGGGCATCAATTGATCGCCGCCAATGTCCAGGGCAACACCTTCCTGGTGGAAAGCCTGGCGCAGTACAGCGCGCTGATGGTGATGGAGCACGAATACGGCCCCAACAAGATGCGGCGGTTCCTGAAATACGAACTGGACAGCTATCTGCGCAATCGCGGGCACGAGGAGCTGGAGGAGCTGCCGCTGGCCCGGGTGGAGGGACAGCCCTACATCCACTACAGAAAAGGCTCGGTCGCCATGTACGCCCTGAAGGATTACCTGGGCGAGGACACGGTGAACCGGGCGCTGGCCCGCGTGCTGAAGGAAAGCAAGGCCCGCACCGACCGGTACGCCCTGTCCACCGACCTGGTGACGGCCCTGAAGGCGGAGGCGCCGGACCAGGCCGACCTGATCAGCGACATGCTGGAAAAGATCGTGCTGTATGACCTGAAGGTCACCGGCTCGCACGCGGAGGCCTTGCCCGACGGCCGTTTCAAGGTCAGCGTCACGGTCAGCGCCGCCAAGTTCGAGGCCGACGGCCAGGGCAAGGAGACGCCCATCCCCTTCGTCGCCATGCCCATCGACATCGGCCTGTTCCGGGCCGACCCGGGGGCGCCCGCCTTCGGTGACCATGACGTCATCCACCTGGCCAAGCACCCGCTGCATTTCGGGGAACAGACCATCGAGCTGGTGGTGGACAAGAAGCCGGACTATGTCGGCATCGATCCCTATAACAAGCTGATCGACCGCAACTCCGACGACAACCTGGCGCGGCTGGGCCAATCCGCGCCCTGACGGGGCCCCATGGATGGGGGCCGGCAGTGACGGGCGGGTATCCCCGTGCCCCCCGTCACTGCCGGTAGCTTTTAGCCGGGTAAAATAGGGCCATCACGCGGATTTAACCTGTTGCGGGGTGGGACCGGAGGGCCCGTCCTGGTAGGCTGCCCCCAACCGGGGCGTTCCGCCCCCAGAACCATATCCCGGAGGCCACCCCCCGCCCATGATGCATGAGACCCCCCTGATCGCCACCATCGTCGGCGGCCTTGGCTGCGCCTTCGTTCTAGGCGCCATCGCCACACGCCTGCGCATCTCGCCCCTGGTGGGCTATCTGTTGGCGGGGGTCATCCTGGGCCCGTTCACGCCCGGCTTCGTCGCGGACCAGCACCTGGCGCCGCAACTGGCGGAGATTGGCGTCATCCTGCTGATGTTCGGGGTGGGCCTGCACTTCTCCCTGTCCGACCTCATGTCGGTGAAGCTGATCGCCATACCCGGCGCGCTGGCACAGATCGGTGTCGCCACCCTGATGGGCATGGGCCTGGCCCACCTGATGGGCTGGGGCCTGGGAGCGGGCTTGGTCTTCGGCCTGGCCCTGTCGGTCGCCAGCACCGTGGTGCTGCTGCGCACCCTGCAGGAACGGCGGCTGATGGAAACGCAGGGCGGCAAGATCGCCATCGGCTGGCTGGTGGTCGAGGACATGGCCATGGTGCTGGCCCTGGTCCTGCTGCCGGCGCTGGGCGACCTGCTGGGCGGCATGGGCACGCCATCGATGTCGCAGCTGGGCCTGACCCTGGCGGTGACCCTGGGCAAGGTCGCGGTCTTCGTGGCCCTGATGCTGGTGGGCGGGCGGCGGCTGATCCCCTGGATCCTGCACCGGGTCGCCCAAACCGGATCGCGTGAGCTGTTCCGCCTGGCGGTGCTGGCGGTGGCCCTGGGCGTGGCCTTCGGCGCCGCCGAGCTGTTCGGCGTGTCCTTCGCCCTGGGCGCCTTCTTCGCCGGCATGACCCTGGCCGAATCCCCCTGGCGCATGAGGCGGCGGAGGAATCGCTGCCCCTGCGCGACGCCTTCGCCGTGCTGTTCTTCGTGTCCGTCGGCATGCTGTTCGACTGGCACATCATCATCCAGCATCCCCTGCCCCTGCTGGGCACCCTGGCCATCATCCTGGTGGGCAAGGTCGCGGCGGCCTATGCCCTGGTCCGGGCCTTCCGCCACAGCGAGGGCACGGCGCTGACCATTGCCGGCGGATTGGCGCAGATCGGCGAATTCTCCTTCATCCTGGCGGCGTTCGGCGTCGACCTGGGCCTGCTGCCCCCCACGGGGCAGAGCCTGATCCTGGCCGGCGCCATCCTGTCCATCCTGCTGAACCCGGTGGTGTTCATAGGCCTGCAGCGGCTGGCCACCCTGCGCCAGCGCAAGGGGACGGTCCCGGGAACCGCCGAGGTGGCGGCGGCCCCAGCCAAGGTCAAGGTCTTCACCGCGCCCGAACCCACCGCGTTGGAGGAGCATGCCATCATCATCGGCTATGGCCGCGTCGGCCGGCTGGTGGGGGAGGCCCTGCGCCAGGACGGCACCCCCGTGCTGGTGGTGGAAGAGGACACCGGCATCCTGGAGCAGTTGCGCGCCAGCGGGCAGGAGGTCATCGCCGGCAACGCCGCCCAGCCCGACGTGCTGGCCGCCGCCAATGTCGAGGGCGCGCGGTGGCTGTTCGTGGCGGTGCCCAACAGCTTCGAGGCCGGCCAGGTGGTGGCCCAGGCGCGCAAGCGCAATCCGCATCTGGACATCATCGCCCGCGCCCACACCGACGCCGCCGTGGACCACTTGCGCCAGCACGGCGCGAGCCTGGTCATCATGGGCGAGCGGGAGATCGCCCAGGCGATGCTGGCCCACACCCACGGCCTGCGCATCCCCGACCCCGCGCCGGCCCGGGAAACCCCGCCGGACGGGGCGCCGCCAGACGGGGCGATGGCGGAAGCGGTGTGATCAGGGTTTCGCCACCCCCAAGGCTGTGGCCAGCAACGGGGAGGGGGGCTCGGCGAAGGGATTGACCAGGGTAACCCCACCCAAGGTTCGCCCGTCCTGCCCATCCTCGGTGATCAGCAGGCGGCACCCCGCCCGCTTGGCGGTCGCCCATATCATGGCATCCCAGAACGACCAGTTGTGGGAGGCGACCGCATCCATGGCATCGACCAGGCAAATGTCGTCCGCCGCCACAACCGGCAGGGCGTCGCGCCACACTTGGACCATGGCCGCGGCCCGCGCCGCCGGAACTTTGTGGCGGCCCGTCAGCGTGCGGAAAAATTCCGCCAAAGCCTGGACGGTCAGAACGCAGTCCCGTCCGCGGGCGCGCGATAGGACGTCCACCGCCTTGCGATGCCGGTCACCGGCTTGATAGTCCGCAGCATAGACCAGGATGTTGGTGTCGATGGTGAACCGCATGGGTGAACTCAGCGGTCGTCGTACAGGTCGTCCCGGATGAAGGCTCCCCCCCCAGAGGCAGCCCTTCCTCAAGCATCGCCATGAGCCTATCCCAGGCACCATCATCCACCGGAGCCGTGTAGGGCACCAGCTTGGCAACCGGCGCGCCCCGGCGGGTTATGATCACAGTTCCCCCGTTCGCCGCCTCACCCAGAATGTCGGAGAATTGTTGATTGGCGTCGCGGGCCGAGACAATGCGGGTCATGGCTCAATCCCCTGGATAGAATTCGCCTTGCCCCCAGGATGCCCCTGGGACCTGATACAATCAAGCGGGGATGTAGGTACATACCTACATCCCCTCAAGACCTCACCGTGCCGGGTCCGGCAGCACCGGCTTGCGGTCCGGATAGGCGGGCCGCTTGAAGGTGGGCGGCGGGTTCTTGGCCAGCTGCTCCAGCGCCACGGCCACCGCCTTTTCCAGTTGCGGATCGTGGCCCTGGCGGATCAGGGCGGGGTCCTGCTCCACCTCCACATCCGGCGGAATGCCGATGTTCTCCACCTCCCACTCGCCATGGGTGCCGTAGATCGCCCAGCGCGGGGCGGTGATGGAACCGCCGTCCATCAGCGGCGGATAACCGCCGATGCCCACCAGGCCGCCCCAGGTGCGCACGCCCACCAGCGTGCCCAGTTGCGCCTTGCGGAACAGCCAGGGCAGGGCGTCGCCGCCGGAGCCGGACATCTGATTGATGATCATGACCTTGGGGCCATAGATGGCCTGCGCCGGCTCCACCATGTCCTCGCCCTCGCGGGTGGTGTTGATCATCTGCGGCGTCTTCTTCATCTGCTCCACGATGAAATCCGCGATCTGGCCGCCGTGGTTGAAGCGCTCATCGATGATGGCACCCTGCTTGCCCACCTGGGAGTAGTAGTAGCGGTTGAAGTTGGCGAAGCCACCGGCCGCCGTGTCCGGCAGGTAGACGTAGGCCAGGCGCCCGCCGGACAGTTCGTCGACCTTGCGGCGGTTTTCCTCCATCCAGGTGTGCAGGCGCAGCTTGGCCTCCGAAGCCAAGGGCACCACCGTCACTTGGCGCGACCCGCCGCCATCGGCCTTGGGGCCCACCGTCAGCACGGTCTGCTTGCCGGCCGTGCCCAGGAAGTAGCGGTAGACCTCCTGGTCCGCCTTCACCTCGTTGCCGTTGACGGCCAGCAGGTAATCGCCCACGGCGACGTTCACGCCCGGCTGGGTCAGGGGCGCCCGCGCGCCCGGTGTCCAGTTCTCGCCCTCCAGGATGCGGGCAAACTGATAGCGGTTGCCCACCACCTTGTAGTCGGCGCCCAGCAGGCCGACGCTGACCTTGTCCTGCTTGGGGAAGGTGCCGCCGCCCACGAAGGTGTGACCCAGGCCGATATGGCCGGTCATCTCGGCGAACAGGGTGTTCAGGTCCACGCGGCCGGCCAGCGCCTCCAGGAAGGGGGCGTAGACCCGCTCCGCCTTGGCCAGATCCAGGCCCTGGGCCTTGGGGTCGTAGAGGAAGTCACGCTCAATGCGCCAAGCCTCGTGGTACATCTGCCGCCACTCGGCGCGCGGGTCCACCCACACCTGCATATCGTCCAGCTTCAGAGCCCCGGCCCCCGCGTCCGGCGCCTTGTCGGCCCCGTTCACGAACCAGCGGCCGTGCTGGGCGTACAGCACCTTCTGTCCATCGGCCGAGACGAAGAAGCTGCCGGGGTCCACGCTGTCCAGGAACTTGTCGGTCTTGCGCGTCTTCAGGTCGAAGCGGGCGACCTCCAGGCTGGGCGAGCCGCTCTCGCCCCCCTCCAGGTAATCCTCGTCCGTCAGGGCGACGGGACCGGCGCTGGCGAAAATGACGCCCTCCGCCCCCACGTCGATGCCCGCCAGGTTCACGCGCGGGATGGGCAGGGCCAGGGTGCGCTGCTCCAGGCCGGCGAAGTCGATGCGGACATCCGCGCCCTTCTTGCCCTCACCCTTCTTGTCGCCGTCCTTTTTGTCGTCATCCTTCTTATCGGCCTTCTTGTCGGCCGCCGGTTCCTCATCGCTCTCGGGCGCCAGGGGCGACGGCAGGTCGCGGCGCAGCACCATGACGTAGACGCGGCCATTGGTGGCGCGGCCCATGCTGGACATGTCCAGCCAGCCCTGGTCCAAGCCGTTGTCGGTGAACGACACAAAATACAGGTACTTGCCGCCCCGGTCGAAGCGCGGTGACATGGCGTTGCTGCGCCCGTCCGTCACCATCTGCGTCTTCTTGTCGGCCAAGCTGTAGACGAAGATGCCATGCAGATGGTTGGGCAATTGCTTGGAATAGGCGATCCAGCGGCTGTCCGGCGACCACGCCGGGTTCAACTGGCTGGTGGGGCTGTCATAGCGGTCGGTGTCCACCTTCACAGGGGCGGGGTGGTCGCCGGCGTGCTCCACATCCACCACCCACAGGTTCAACCGCTTGTCGGTATAGGCGATCTTCTTGCTGTCGGGCGCCCAGACGGGGCTGTAGAAATAGCTGGGCGGCTGGCCCAGGCTGATGACCTTCACCGCCCCCTGCCCGTCGGACGACCGCAGGTGCAGGGCGTATTCGCCCCCTTCGTCGGAGAACCAGGCCACCGTCTTGCCGTCCGGCGACCAGGCCGGATCGCGGTCAGCCACGCCCGGGCTTTGCGTCAGGTTGCGCACGTCGCCCTTTTCCGCCGGCACCGACAGGATCTCGCCATGCGTCTCGAACAGCACGCGCTTGCCGGTGGGGGAGAGTGCCGCGTGCAGGATCTGGTCCGGGTCCAGGGTTTCCAGGTGCGCCCGGGTCTGCGGCAGCTCCCCGGAGATGGTCACCGGCACGGCGCGCGTCTGATGCGTCGCGGTGTCGTACAGGTTCAGGCTGCCGAACTGGTCATAGACGATGCCACCGGGGCCGGCCGCCGCCGACTGGATATCGAAGCCCTTGTCATTGCGGACGACGGACGTGACCTTGGCCGTCTTGACGTCATAGGCGTAGAGGGCCACGGGGCCATCGCGGTCCGACAGGAAATAGACGGTGTCGCCCACCCAGATCGGGTTGCGGTCGTTGGAGTTGTCGCGCGGGATCTTGACCACGCTGCTGTCACTCAACGCCGCGATCCACACCCGCGAGGTCTGGCCGCCGCGATAATGCTTCCACGCCGGCTGCCACTGCGAGAAGGGGACATAGGCCAGGCGGGCGCCGTCGGCCGAATAGCTGGCCTGGAAGCCCGAGGGTAGCGGCAGCTGCGTCGGCACACCGCCACCGACCGGAACGGTGTAGAGCTGTTCCAGGTCGCGCGGCGTGGTGCGCAAGGTGCGGAACAGCACGTTCTTGCCGTCCGGTGTCCAGCCCACCACCACGTCGCGGCCGGGATGCCAGGTCAGGCGCTGCGGCTGGCCCCCGGTGGCGGGCACGACATAGACGTCGGTGTTGCCGTCATAGGTGCCGGTGTAGGCTACGAGGCTGCCATCGGGGGAGAAGACGGGGCCGCTGTTCTGCCCCTGCCCCGACACCAGCAGCGTGGCCTGCCCGCCCGCCCGCGGCACGGTCCAGATCTGCCCGCCATAGTCGAAGGCGATCAGGCTGGCCGACAGGCTGGGATGCTGCAGCATCAGCGGCGGCGGAGCGGATTTTGATTCGGGCGGTTTGACCTGGGCCGTGGCCCCAGAGGATATGACCGAACCGGAAACCAAAAGGCACGCGAGCGCCACGCCAAGCCAACGCATCAGACACCGCCGGGTTGTGAAAAGACTTAAGCCGATTGTTCCATACCGTGCAGCCGCCCGCTACCGCCTTGAACGGCCTTGATGACCGGGAGGGCGGGACCGACCGTCGCACCAGGAACGGCCCTGCCGACGCCGCCCTCAAATCGGCGTCGTGCTACCGATTCCCGGTGGGAAATGCCGTCCAGGGTGGCAGAATCCACGCTGGCCCCCGGACCGGACCACGGTCCTAAGGGCCAGGGGGAAGAACGATGGGTTGGAAACGGTGGCCCGGGACCATGCTGCGCATGGCCCTGATGGTCGGGGCCCTGATGGCGGTTTTGGCCGCGGTGTCGCCAGGCCAGGCCCTGGCCGACGGGCCACAGCCGGCCGATGCCCCCGCCTTCTTCACCATCGTCTATCCCCGCGCCACGGAGAACGCCACCGACCCGCGTGACGATTACCCCTTGGGCCTGCTGCGCCTGGCGCTGGACAAGATGGGCGCCCACTACACCATCCGCCCCAGCGCCCTGGCCATGGAACAAGCGCGCGCCGCCGTCGCCCTGCAACAGGGGCGGGAGATCACGCTGCTGTGGAACGGCATGTCCACCCGGCTGGAGCGGGAACTGCGGCCCATCCGCATCCCCATCTACCGCGGCGTCCTGGGCTATCGCCTGTTCATCATCAACAAGGCGGCGCAGGCTCGGTTCTCCGCCGTCCGGGGTCTTGAAGACCTGAAGGCGTTGACGGCGGGCCAGGCCCTGGGCTGGCCGGACGTGGACATCCTGCAGGCGGCGGGACTGCCGGTGGAGGCCTTTCGCTACGATCTGCTGTTCCGCCTGGTCGGCCTGAACCGCATCGATTATTTCCCCCGCGGCGCCAACGAGATCTTCGCCGAGGTGGCGCAACGCGCATCCGAGGTGCCCGACCTGACGGTGGAGCGGGACCTGGTCCTGGTCTATCCCTTCGACAGCTTTTTCTATACCAGCAAGGCCAACGAGGCCCTGGCGTCGGTGATCGAACAAGGCCTGCTGAAAGCCTATGAGGACGGGTCCTACCTCAAATACTTCAACGACAGCCCCTACATCCGCCAGATGCTGACCGAGGCCCACCTGGACACCCGCCGCCGCATCGACATCCCCAACCCGCTGCTGTCGCCGGAGACGGCCGCCCTGCCGGACAAGTTCTGGTATGGGCGGTAGACGAGAAGAAGGGTTACCGTTATTGTATCCATCAAGTTTTACTTAATCATAATGACGGAGGTCTGCTCTTTGATGCAGCCAAAGATGAGCCATGTACATACATACGATGCAATCCGCAAATGTATATATTGCGGAAAGGGTGATAATTTTGAAAATCTAACGACGGAACACATCATTCCTGAGAGCCTTGGCGGAACAATAAAACTACCTTCTGCAAGCTGCTCCGATTGCCAAAAATTTACGAGCGCATTTGAGGGAAGGAACGCCGGCCGCCTGTTTCGGCCGGTGCGACGTCAATTCGATTTTCCCTCAAAATCCCGCGGCCGAAAACAGAAAGAATTACGTCAAAATGAAACATTTAGGGTAATTGTTGATGGAGTAAAACGTGACTTACCAGCTAAAGATTACCCAGGATTGCTGATAACATTTGAATTTCCATATCCGACAGCATTGATGGGAATCCCACCAACATTCGAAAATTTCGCGGGAGGAATATCAATTGCAACACTCCCCGACTTTGGCTTGAGGCTAAACGCTTTACGAGCAAGGTATGGAAATGCTGTTTCTTTTCCGACATCTGGAAATTCTGAGGACGTTGGCCGTCTGCTAGCAAAGATCGGTTACAGCTACGCCGTGGCAGAGCTTGGACTGAATGTTTTCAAACCTTATGTTCTTGGAATCATCCGAGGCCACGACGTCAGCTTATTGCGCCATTTAGTTGGCGGAGACCTAACAAAATCACCAGCCGGAGATGATCTTCATGAAATAGAGTTGGTACCGCCAGGAGCTTTAGGATTCCCGAACTTAGTAGTCGTTCGGATTCGTCTATTTGCAAACTGCCCTGGCACTGCAACCTATCTGGTTGTGGTAGGTGAAATCGGCACACTGACCTGACCGATCTCTTTTTATTGAGCCGTGCATTACGCCATCTTCTATGGCCCCCCTCACAACACCGGCACAGGCCCCAGCGGGAAGCGCTGCTTGATGCGGGCCAGCAGGCTGTCGCGCACCTGGCGGTAGGCGGCGAGCCGGGTTTCGCGGTTGCCTTCGATGAAGCTGGGGTCGAAGGTGTGCCAGAATTCCACGTCGCAGGCGGTGGTGCGGGTCATTTCCACCGCGCGGTGCTGCGCCTCCGGCGACAGCGACACCACCAGGTCGAAGCTGGTGTCCTCCAACTGGTCGAAGGTCTTGGCGCGGTGGCGGCTGATGTCGATGCCCATCTCCTCCATCACTGCGGCGGCGAAGGGGTCGGGGTCGCCCTCGCGCACGCCGGCGCTGTCGACATAGAGGCGATGGCCGTGCAGGTGGCGCAGCAGGGCGGCCGCCATGGGCGACCGAATAGAATTGTGGGTGCAGGCGAACAGGACGCTGGTGATCTGGGCCGGATGCACGGCGGGGGCGAAGGCGGCGAAAGGATCCGGGGTATCCGCCATTGCCGCCCTCAGCCCCGGATATGCAGGACGCAGATGAGGGTGAACAGGCGGCGGGCGGTGCCATGGTCCATGGTCACCTTGGCGGCCAGCCGCTCACGAAGCAGGTCGGAGCCTTCGTTGTGCAGGCCCCGCCGCCCCATGTCGATGGCCTCGATCTGGGAGGGGCTGGCGGTCTTGATGGCCTTGTAATAGCCCTCGCAGATCAGGAAATAGTCGCGGATGACGGTGCGCAGCGGCGTCAGCGGCAGGGTGATGCGGTCGACCTCCGCATCCCCTTCATCCCGCAGGTCGAAGACCATGCGGTTGTCCTCGATGGACAGGTACAGGCGATAGGGGCCGGCATCCGGATGGTCCACTAGCTGAAACTGCTGGTTCTCCTCCACCAGGTCGAACAAGGCCACCGCCCGCTCATGCTCCACCTCCGGCCGGCGGCGGATGGCCGTCTGCTCCACCAGCTGGACGTGGACGATGCGCTGGCGGCCATCATCCGGAGGCTTGGCGTCGGACATCCGAAGCCCCCTCAGCGGCCCAACCGCACGCGGACCGACAGCGCGTGCGCGCCCAGGCCCTCGGCATCCGCCAAGATGGCGGCTTGCGGCCCCAGGCGCCCCAGGCTGGCGGCATCGCAGCCCACCAGCGTGGTGCGCTTCATGAAGTCCAGCACGTTCAGGCCGGAGGAGAAGCGGGCGCTACGGGCTGTGGGCAGCACATGGTTGGGACCGGCGATGTAGTCGCCGATCGCCTCGGGCGTGTAGCGGCCCAGGAAAATGGCGCCGGCATGGGTGACCTTGGCCGCCAGGGCGTCCGGATCGGCCACCGCCAGTTCCAAGTGTTCCGGGGCCAGGCGGTCGACCAGGGCCACCGCCTCATCCAGGTCGCGCACCAGGATGGTGGCGCCGTTGTTGCGCCAGCTGGCGCCGGCGATGACGGCGCGGGGCAGCGTCTTCAGGTGGGTGTCCACCGCCGCCCGCACCGCCTGGATGAAGGCGGCGTCATCGCTGATCAGGATGGACTGGGCGCTGCTGTCATGCTCCGCCTGCGACAGCAGGTCGGCCGCGATCCAACTGGGATCGTTGGCGCCATCGGCCACCACCAGGATTTCGGACGGGCCGGCGATCATGTCGATGCCCACCGTGCCGAACACCTGGCGCTTGGCGGCGGCGACATAGGCGTTGCCGGGGCCCACGATCTTGTCCACCGGCCGGATGGTGCGCGTGCCATAGGCCAGCGCCGCCACCGCCTGGGCGCCGCCCACGCGGTAGATCTCATCCACCCCGGCGATGCGCGCGGCGGCCAGCACCAGGGGGGACAGCGCCCCCTCCGGCGTCGGCACCACCATGGCCAGGCGCGGCACGCCCGCGACCTTGGCCGGGATGGCGTTCATCAGGACGGAACTGGGGTAGGAGGCCAGGCCCCCGGGCACGTAGAGGCCCACGGCCGACAGCGGCGTCCAGCGGGCGCCCAGGCGCACGCCCGCGTCATCCACATAATCATAGGTGTCGGGCGTCTGGCGGCGGTGAAAGGCCTCGATACGGGCGGCCGCGACCTTCAGCGCCTCGATCACCTCGGGATCGCAGGCGGCCACGGCGGCCTCGATCTCGCACTCGGCGATGCGCAGCCGGTCGGGCGTCAGGTCCAACTGATCCCAGCGGCTGGTGTATTTGATCAGCGCCTCATCCCCGTGCAGGCGCACGTCGCGCAGCACCTCGGCCACGGCGTCGGCCACGTCGCTCTGGGATTCCCGCTTGGCATGCAGCAGCCGGTCGAAGTCCGCCTCGAAGCCGGCATCGGTGGTGCGCAGGTCACGCGGCATGGCTGACAACCTCCGTGAAACGGTTGATCCAGTCCTGGATCTCGGGGTGGCGCGTCTTGAACGCGGCGCGATTGACGATAAGGCGCGAGGTCACGTCGGCGATATGCTCGATCTCCACCAGGCCGTTGGCCTTCAGGGTGGCGCCGCTGGACACCAGATCGACGATACGCTGGCACAGGCCCAGGCTGGGCGCCAGTTCCATGGCGCCGTTCAGCTTGATGCATTCCGCCTGCACGCCGCGGCGGGCGAAGTGGCGGCGGGTGACCTCGGGATACTTGGTGGCGACGCGCACATGGCTCCAGCGCGACGGGTCGTCGCCCTGCGCCTCGGCCACCGGCTCGGCCACCGCCAGGCGGCAACGGCCGATGCCCAGGTCCAGGGGGGCGTAGATTTCGGGGTAGTCGAATTCCATCAGCACGTCGTTGCCGCACACACCCATCTGGGCGGCGCCGAAGGCGACGAAGGTGGCGACGTCGAAGCTGCGCACGCGGATGATTTCCACGTGCGGCAGGTTGGTGGCGAAGCGCAGCGCCCGGCTCTTGGGATCATCGAAGGCCGCCTCGGGCCGCAATCCCACGGCCTCCAGCAGCGGCCGCACCTCATCCAGGATGCGGCCCTTGGGCAGGGCCAGGGTCAGCCGCTCCGGCGCGCCGGAGACGGCGGCCGTATGCGCATGCCCCGACGGGGAGACCGGGGACAGCGGGGCGGATGAGGGCGGCGCGGCGGCAGGCATGGGAAACGCGGGCTCCGATGGACGAACCCCATTCCGGGTCCGGAGGGCCGCAGAATAGCAGATCATCCGCCTCCGCCAACGCCCTGGGATGGAGGGCAGCCCTGTCCGTTTGCGGGAGGCGCCACCCAGCGGCTTACAGCCCCTCCCGCCGCCATCCCCGCGTAGGCTTGCTTAATTTCCCTGCGGAGCCGGGCCATGGGCCGGCAGGGTGGCCAGCGCCGACTTGCAGTCTGGCGACAGCTTGTCCTCATGCGCCTTGAGGCAAGCCAGGATGCGGCCGCCACCGGGCTGCTCATCCTTGCACAGCGTCTGGCGATCCTGCTGGCAAGCCTTCATGGCCTCGCGGGCCACCGGGCCCGCCGGCTGGCCGTCCTGGGATTGGGCGAATGCCGCAACCGGCGCCACGACCAGCGAAAGGGCGAGGATGGCGCGTGAAAGCATCTGGGTCATCATGGGGGCATCCTTGTCATCAGCGGCGGCAAATCCGCCGTCTGGCCCTGGTACGCGGGAGTCATCGGCAAATCTTCGTCCGGCCATCCAGAAAAATTCGCCGCGCGACCCAAATACAACCAGCCCTGACCGGCGTATCAGCATCAAATCCCCCGTTCCGCATGAGGCCCGGTCATGGCCATCCCTGGTGGCGCCAGTGTCATTCCCTTGGAGTTCTACCCCGTCGTCGCGGCGGCGGTGGCGGCGGAACTGGCTTGGTACGCCCATCGCCGCCGGCCCTACCCCTGGGCGGAGACGGCGACCTCACTCGCCATTTTCCTGATCCGCGTTCCCGCGAAGCTGGCGTCAGCCGGCATCCTGGGCGCTGTCGCCTGGTTCATCTGGATGCACCGCGCCGCCACCCTGCCCTTGGACCGCTGGTGGGGCCTGGCCCTGCTGTTCGCGGCGGTGGAGTTCTGCTATTATTGGGCCCATCGTCTGGGGCATGAAGTGCGCTGGGTTTGGGCGTCGCACAGCGTCCATCATTCCCCCACCTCCCTGCACCTGGCCAGCGCCTTCCGCCTGGGCGCGACGGAAACCCTGTCCGGTGGATGGTTGGTCTACCTGCCCCTGTATTTCCTGGGTTTCAACCCGGTAGCCGTGGCGGCCATGCTGGCGCTGAACCTGTTCTACCAGTTCTGGCTGCATACCGAGGCGGTGGGGACACTGGGCCCGCTGGAATGGGTGTTGAACACCCCCGCCCACCATCGGGTGCACCACGCCAGCAACCCTTGCTATCTCGACCGGAACTACGGCGGCGTGGTCATCGTCTGGGACCGGCTGTTCGGCACCTTCGCCGCCGCGCGGCCGGAGGTGCCGCTGACATACGGGCTGGCCCATGCCACGCCCAGCGTCAATCCGGTGGTGGTGTGCTCGCGCGAATGGGTGGCCATGGGGCGTGACGTGATCCGGGCGCGAGGCCTGCGCGGGCGCCTGGGCCAGCTGTTCGGCCGGCCTGGCGACAGTTTGAGCGCGCGTGCCCTTATTCCGCAACGGGACTCCCCGTGACGGAGCGGCACCCCAACAGCCTCGCACCGGCGTGTCATGACGGCGGGGAAGACGACGACGCGCTGATGGCCCGCATCGCGCAGGGGGACGAACGGGCGCTGCGCCAGGTGGGTCAGCGCCACTACGCCACCACGTGGCGGTTGGCCAGGCGCCTGCTGACGTCGGACGCCGAGGCCGACGACGTGGCGCAAGAGGTCCTGGTGCGGGTATGGAACCACGCGGGGCGCTGGGCGCCCGGGCGCGCCCGTCTCTCGACCTGGCTGTACACCGTCACCTATCGGCTGTGCGTGGACCGACTGCGCGCCCGCCGCCACGCCCCGCTGGAAGAGGCGTTGAACGTGGCTGATCCGGCGGAGGGCGTGACCGAACGCATGGAACGCCGGTCGGAACGGCAGAAGGTGCGGGATGCCCTGGCCACCCTGCCGGAAAGGCAACGTGCCGCCCTGGTTCTATTCTATTACCAGGAGATGCCGGGGCCGCAGGCATCGGCGGTGTTGGGCCTGACGTTGCGCGCCTATTGGTCACTGCTGTATCGCGCCCGAAGCGCCCTGGAGCGGGCGTTGACCAAGGGCGGCAAGGAACTTGTTGGAACAGGGGGTGAGCCATGATCCTCGAGGAATTCGCCCAATTGCTGGCAGCCCACGGGCCGGATATCGAGCACTGGCCACCAGGCACGCGGCAGGCGGCCCGGCGCCTGCGTGACCGGGACACGGATGCGCGCACCCTGTGGGAAGGCGCCTTGCGCCATCGGATGCCCCTTGTGGACGACCAGCTGAACGGCATGCCGGACGCCAGCCGTATCCAGGCCGGGATCGACGCCAGCCTGCGCCGCATTCGCCGGCGTCAGGATCCCGCCGCACCTCCTTGGGCCCGGTGGTTGTCCTGGCGGCCGGCCGGTGCCGTTTTCGCCACCATGGCCGTGGCCGGCTGGCTGGCTGGCACCTGGCTGACACCAGCGCCCGAGACGGCGACGATGACCACGGCCTCGCTAACCTCCCTGTTCACCCTGACCGGCGTGGGCGGCGACTGGCTGGTTCAGTAGCGCCCCCGTCAATCGTCCAACGAAGGCTTGCTCCGATGCGGTCACCCATCCTGCGCTTGGTTTTCATCCTGTCCTTGGCCGTGAACCTGTTCCTGCTGGCCTTCATCGGGGCGCAACAGTGGCGCCAGCGCGCGGCCCTGGGCACCCTGCCCCCGATGCTGGCCCGTTCCGCCGCTGGCAACGCCCTGGCCACCATCATTGGCCAGTTGGCGGAAGAATTGCCGCCGGAGGATAGCCGCCTGCTGCGGGCCGCCATCCTCAGCCACATGACGCAACTGGAGACGGCGCAGGGCCGCTTCGCCGACGCCATGAGCCAAGTCAGGGCCGAAATCGACCGCACACCGCTGAACCCAGACGCCCTGCGCGCCGCCATGGCCAACGCCCGCGAACAGCGCCAACCCATCGGCCCGGTGTTGGAGGACATCATGATGGAGGTGCTGCCCAAGATGTCCCCTGAAGGGCGGCACATCCTGGCCCGCTATCGCGGACGCTGACCTCATAGCGCCGCCCGCCACAGCTCCAGCGCCGCGAAGGCCAGGAAGGCCAGCCCGGTGGTGATGTCCAGGGCCCGGGCCAGGCGCGGCGCGATCATGCCGCGCAGGGTTCCCACCCCGGCCACCAGGACGGCCCACCACAGCATGGATCCGGCGGCCACGCCGGCGACGGTGGTGGTGATGCGCAGCCGCGCCATATCGGCACCCGCCAGGGTGGCCGCAGGCACGACGGCTGTCAGCATGGCGGCGAAGACGATGATCGTCGGCGGATTGGTCAGGGTCAGCAGGAAGGCGGAAACCCAGGCCCGGGGTAGGGACAGGGTGACGGCCGTGGGTGCGGCGTCCGCCCCCGGGGCGGCGGTGGGCTTGTGCCGCAGCGCGGCGACCGCCAGCCAGGCCAGGAACAAGCCGGCCGCCAGGTGCAGGGGCCGGCCATGGTCGGCCACGAAGGCCGACACCTCCGTCAGGCCCAAGGCGGCGACACCGGCGTAGACCCCGTCGCCGCTGGCGATGCCCGCCCCGGTGGCCAGGCCCAGGCGCCAGCCGCCGGCCAGGGTGCGTCGCATGCACAGGAAAGCCATGGGCCCCACCGGGGCGGCCACGCCCAGGCCCAGCAGCATGGCCTTGAGGAAGACGCCGGCGAAGGCGGCCGGCAGGAACAGGTTGGGCGCGATGGTGATCAGCGTGTCCAGGTCCATGAGAACCATCCCAATTTTAAAAGGTCGTTCCCGCGCCACCCTGGAAATGCAAGAGGGTGGGGCCCTCGCCCCCCTGGGGGCGGACGGCATCGGGCGGGATTGGGGAGTCGGAAATACAAAAAAGCCCCGCGGGCGGTGCTCGCGGGGCCTGTTATCGGGTGCGTGGGTGGCGGCGTTTAGCCGTTATCCCCCAATACCCCTGCCATAAACAGACAAAGCCCCACCCCAACCGGCACAGCG
Source organism: Nitrospirillum goiasense (assembly GCF_034427435.1). Taxonomy (NCBI): domain Bacteria; kingdom Pseudomonadati; phylum Pseudomonadota; class Alphaproteobacteria; order Rhodospirillales; family Azospirillaceae; genus Nitrospirillum; species Nitrospirillum goiasense. The sequence continues at coordinate 855,630 of NZ_JAXQNP010000003.1, forward strand.
GTTTGCTGGCTAAATTGGGGGACGAGGCGCATCGGAATATGACCATTTGTTGTGATGGGCTGGAGGCTAAGCCGGCAGCCCGTCATCTCACAACCTGAAAGTGCGCGTTGCTGAAAGAAAAATGTGACCGGGTGGCTTTCAGGGCACACCCGGTCACTAGGCTCCCTGGTGCCAAGGCCGGTTCCCGGTAAGGGGACGTACGGGGAAGGGCCGGTTTGGGGGACGGGCTCCAGGGTGGGGGATGGCTAAATCAGAGGATGTCCAATCAGGGGACGGCGGTTTCCGGGCGGGCGGCACCGGCCGCCTGGGCCAGGGCCCGCCGCACGCCCTCGGCGTAGTCGGGGTGGACCTTGGCGAAGTGGCCCAGCTGACGCTCCACGATGGTTTCCGGCACCCCCTGCATGGCGGCGGCGATGTTGGCGAACAGCCGGTTCTTCTGGCCCTGGTCCATCAGATTGAACAGGGCGCGGGGCTGGCCGTAGTCGTCATTGCCGGCACGGTGGTCATGGCGGGCGACGTCACCCGACAGGCGCAGGGGCGGTTCCGCGACGCTGGGGTCCTGGGCGGGGCCGCCCAGGCTGTTGGGCTCGTAATAGGCATCGGGGTTGCCGGTGTCGTTGCGGAAGAAGCGCATGGCCCCGTCTTTGTGATAGTGGTGCACCGGGCACTTGGGCTGGTTCACCGGCAGCGCCTCGTAATGCGTGCCCAGGCGATAGCGGTGCGCGTCGGCGTAGGAGAAGATGCGGGCCTGCAGCATCTTGTCCGGGCTGTGGCCGATGCCGGGCACCACGTTGGACGGGCTGAACGCCGCCTGCTCGATCTCCGCGAAGTAGTTGTCCGGGTTGCGGTTCAGCTCGACCACGCCGACATCGATCAGCGGATAGTCGGCGTGCGGCCACACCTTGGTCAGGTCGAAGGGATTGTAGGGCGTCTTGTCGGCGTCGGCCTCGGGCATCACCTGGACCTGCAGGGTCCAGCGCGGGAAGTCGCCCGCCTCGATGCTGCCGAACAGATCCTCCTGGTAGCTTTCGCGCGACCGGCCGACCACCTGGGCCGCTTCGTCATTGGTCAGGTGCTTGTGGCCCTGCTGGGTCTTGAAGTGGAACTTCACCCAGAAGCGTTCGCCCTGGTCGTTCCAGAAGCTGTAGGTGTGGCTGCCGTAGCCGTTCATGAAACGCGGGCTGGGCGGCAGGCCGCGATCCGACATCAGGATGGTGACCTGGTGCAGGCTTTCCGGCGACAGGGACCAGAAGTCCCACATCGCCGTGGGGCTACGCAGGTTGGTGCGGGGATGGCGCTTCTGCGTGTGGATGAAGTCGGGGAACTTCAGCGGGTCGCGGATGAAGAAGACCGGCGTGTTGTTGCCCACCACGTCCCAGTTGCCTTCCTCGGTATAGAACTTGACGGCGAAGCCGCGCACATCGCGCTCGGCATCCGCCGCACCCAGCTCACCGGCGACGGTGGAGAAGCGGATCAGCAGGTCGGTCTTCTTGCCCACGGCGCCGAACAGCTTGGCCCGGGTGTAGCGGGTTATGTCGTGGGTCACGGTCAGGGTGCCGAAGGCGCCCCAGCCCTTGGCATGCACCACGCGCTCCGGAATGCGTTCGCGGTTCTGGTGCGCCAGCTTTTCCATCAGCTGATAGTCCTGCATCAGGACGGGGCCGCGCGGGCCGGCGGTCAGGCTGTTCTGGTTGTCGGCGATGGGGGCGCCGGCCGTGGTGGTCATGCGGGGCGGCTGCTGGGTCATGGCTAAGGTCCCTCGTCGTCTCATTGGCTGGGGCGCCCGCGGCGCCCGACACAGCAAAGCTAGGCCGTGAGGGCCCATTGGTAAAATCGATTGTTCAAATCGTGACGATAGGTCACATATATCAACGAGCCTATGACATGAGGTGAAGCGCGCCCCATGAACCTGCGTGACCTGCGATACCTGCTGGCGGTGGCCCAGCACCGCCATTTCGGCCGGGCCGCCGCCGCCTGCCACGTCAGCCAGCCGACGTTGAGCAGCCAGGTGGCCAAGCTGGAGGCGCGGTTGGGCGCCCCCCTGTTCGAGCGCACCAACAAATGGGTGGCGCCGACCCCCTTGGGCGAGGAGGTGCTGGTCCATGCCGCCCGCGCGGTGGCGGAGGCGGACGCCATCGTGGCGCTGGCGGGCGCGCGCGACCCTTTGGGGGGCCCCTTGACCCTGGGCGTCATTCCCACCCTGGGGCCCTATCTCATGCCCCGGATCTTCGCGCCCCTGCGCCAGCGCTGCCCGGCCCTGACCCTGGAATTGTGGGAGGACACCACCGACGCGGTGGTGGAACGGCTGCGCCGACGGCAGCTGGACGCTGCCCTGATCGCGACGCCCGTGGCGGGCGACGATTTGGTGGAGCGGCCGCTATTCCAGGAAGGATTCCTGGCCGCCCTGCCCCCCGACCACGCGCTGGCGGAAAGCGGCGAAGCGGTGGACGAGGCGGCCCTGGCCGCCGACCTGCTGGTGCTGGCGGATGGCCATTGCCTGCGGGACCAAGCCCTGGCGGCCTGCGCCCGGCCCGATCCCGGCGGCTGGTCCCTGCGCGCCACCAGCCTTGAAACCTTGTTGAACATGGTTGCGGCCGGCTATGGCACCACCCTGGTGCCGGCCCTGGCGGCCCAGGCCCACGCGGGCCGCCGGGACGTGGTCTTCCGCCCCCTGGCCGGGGCGGCCACGGGGCGGCTGATCCGCCTGGTCAGCCGCGCCACCTTCACCCGCCAGCCGGCGCTGGACGCGCTGGCCGGATTGGTGAAAGAGGCGACCGCCTGACCACCCGCGTCAGCGCCGGGGCACCGTGGCGCGACGGGGAGCGGGCGCACGCTTGGGTACGCTCGCCGGGGCAGTGGCAACGGGGCCAGCGGCAGTGGGGGCGGTGACGGGAGCGGTGGCAACGGGCCCCGGCTCGGGCGCCGCCGCGACGTCCACCGGCGGGGCGGCGGGCGCGTCGGTGATAACCGACGTCTCGGCCGGCGGCGGCTCACTGGGAGCGGGGGCCGCCTTGGCCCGGCGCACCTTGGCCGCGGCCGGCTTCGGTGGCTCCGGCGCGGGCGCCGGCTGGGGCACAGCGTCGCCGGGCGCCTTCTTGGCCGCGACGTCGCGGAATAGGGCCACGATGCTGTCCAGCCGTTCCTGGCCGCGCGTGTCCAGCGCGCCGGCGGCATTCGCCACCGCCACCAGGGTGTCCGACAGCTGGTGGATCTCCTCCGCCGTGGCGCCGGCCAGCAATTCCGGCAGGGTTTCCAGGGCGGCGGCCGGGTCCAGCAGCAGCATCAGGAACTGGTCCCGCACCAGTTGCTTGAACTCCGCCAGTTCCAGCCCACGACCGTGGGTGTCGCGCAGGCCGCGCAGGGCGTTGAAGCCCCGGGCGTCGGCCATGCGCTCGGCCAGGGCCACATGCAGCAGGGCGCGCAGGCCAGCCTCGCGCAGGCCGCCGACATGCAGGCGGCGGCGCAGTTCCGCCCCCTGCTCCGCCAGGAAGCGGCGGTGCTCCGGCGTTTCGCCCGGGTGGCTGCGCGGCGGGGCGTCATCGGCGTCCAAGCCGAATAGCGCCTGGGTCAGGGGATGGCCGTAGATGCCCATGAACAGCGCCTCGGCCGTCGCGTCGCGGCGGTCACGATAAACGTCCAGCGCCGTTTCCATGTGATGCGCCAGGTGCTGTTCCATGCGGCGCCACATATTCTCCTCCCCCACCGCGCGGCGGTCGCGCCGGGCGGCGGCGGCTAGCGCCGGCACCCCGTTCAGCCAGGGGTTGGTCTCGGAAAACAGCTCATAGCTGAGGCGCAGGGGGTGCAGGTTGCGCAGCGCCTCCGCCGTGGTTTCGCCCACCAGTTGCCGCACCCAGGGCTGCATGAAGTCGCGGTACAGCCCCAGGGTCACCCGCGACAGGCGGGCCACGGTGGCGAAGCGGCGTTCATCATCCGGCAGCGGCTGCACATGCGCCGCCACGTCATTGATGCTGCGCGCGGCGAAGCGCAGGACGTTGGGGTCGCCCTCCTGCCCCGACTTGCCGGAGGGGGCGGCCTCGGCCGGCAGGATTTGCGCCTCGTACAGGCCGGGGGGCAACACGTCGATGAAATCGATGTTGGACGCGAACTCGCGATGCTCCTTCCGCGCCACGGCGGCGGAGACGAAGATGCCCAGATGGCCCACGCTTTCATGCACGGCGTAGACGATGGTCTGGCCGTGGCAGCGGATGTCGTCCACGCTTTCATACAGGTCGCAGATCCAGCCCAGCGCCTGCGGCGGGGGGAGATGTTGTCGCCCTTGGAGCAGAAGACGATGATGGGGGAGCGGATGGCCCGCAGGTCGACGCGCACGCCGTCCTTGGTGACGATGTCGGCCGTGGCCAGGCGGTTGCCCACGAACAGCTTGTCGACGATGTACTGGATTTCCTCGCCGTTCAGCAGGACGTGGCCGTTCCACCACTTCTCAAAACCGAGATAGCGCGGGGCCTCGGTATCGACCTTGTCCCACAGGGCGTACTGCTTGCCGACCAGGGTATTGGCGGGGTTCAGGTTCTCAAAGTTCTGCACCAGCCAGGCGCCATCGAACAGGCCGGCACCCAGATCGCTCGCAAGCGCCGTCAGCCAACTGCCGCCCAGCAGGCCGCCACTGTAGCGCATGGGGTCCTTCCCCCGCTGGCCGGCCCAGAAGGACAAGGGCGTGCCGGCGATGATGATGGGGCCGAACAGGTCGGGGCGGATGGCGGCCGTCATCATCAATTGCCAGCCGGCCTGGCAGTTGCCGATAACCACCGGCTTGCCCTCGGCCTCGGGATGCAGCTCGATGACCTTTTCCAGGCAGGCGGCCTCGGCCGCGATCACATCCTCCACCGTCTGGCCCGGGATGGGCCGCGGCAGGAAGCCGATGAAATAGCAGGGATGGCCGGCACCCAGGGCCACGCCGATCTCGCTGTCCGACTTGAAGCCGCCGATGCCGGGGCCATGGCCGGCCCGGGGGTCGACAATGACGAAGGGGCGCTTCTTCAGGTCCAGCTCCACACCCGCCGGCGGGATGATGCGCTGCAGCGCATAATTCACCGGCCGGGGCAAGGTGGCGCCGTCCAGCACGGTTTCGCTCTCGAAGCTCAGCACCGTGGGGGCCGTCTGTGCCATGTGCTCGTGATACTGGGCGCCGCGCTGGCGCAGCACATCCATCACCAGGGCGGTGCGCTGGCAGGCGTCGATCGTATACGCCAAGCCATCCTGCCACAGGCGGAAAGGCCAATGATTGCTGGGATCCAGGAAACCCTCCGGCACCCGGAACGGGCCCTTAGGGCTGGTCGCGTCGGTAGAAGCCATCGGCTGTCCCTCTCCAATCCTTCCCGTCCCACTGCCAGGACGACGGAATAACCCCGCGGGGTGGGAGTATAGCCAACCGCTCCCGCAAGTGCGAAGAAGGTTTTGCGTCGCACAAAGGGGATAGGCCGCCGGGGGTCTCGACCGGCGGCCTATCCCGGGTCGGGGCGTTCGGGTGTCGCCCACCGCACCGACCGTTCCGTGCGCGGGTCAGTAACTGAGGCAGCGATCCCCGGCACCCGCCGCGCCGTCCAGCACGATGGCCAATTCGGCGGCCACCGTGCGGGCCTGCCGCCAGGAGGCGCAAGGGATGCGATAGCGCCAGGGCACGGGCTCGCCCGCCCACACCACGATCTGGGCCAGCGCTTCTGGCCGGGCGATGTCGGCCGGGCGGATGGGTTGGACCGTCACCTGTGCCAGGGGGAAGTCGCCCGCGCGGCGGGGGTCGCTGACCCACACCCGACCGGCGGCCATGTCCACGATGACGGAGCCGCCCGCCGGCAGGTGGGCGGGCGTGGCGAAGGACCAGTCTGCAGACCGGGGAGTGGGCCGGGGGGACGGCCCTTCAGAGGGGACGGCGCGTTGGGCCGTGGCGTGGGTGACGAGGTCGATCAGGGTGTTGAAGCCCAACATGGCGGCATATCCGGCAAGGGTCGTTCAGGCCCCCATTCAGCCGCCAGACGGGCATTAAAATTCCATAGCAGAAGGCCCTGCCGTTCATTAAAGCCCCCTTGAACCAGGCCAGGACGACCTGGCCGGCAGCGGGCGGCGCCCCCGGGTTCCCGCCCCCCGGGGCGCCACGCCAGCGCGACCCCGGCGGCCCTAGGCCGCCTTGACGCCGGTGATGAAACGCGCGACCTCGGCGTTCAGGTCCTCCGCCTGATGCGACACGTCGCGGGCGGAGTCCTGCAACTGGCCGGCGGCGGCGCCGGTCGCCACCGCCGCCTGATGCACGCCGGTGATGTTGCGGGACACATCCTCCGTCCCCTTGGCGGCCTCGTTCACGCTGCGGGCGATTTCCGAGGTGGTGGCCGACTGTTCCTCGATGGCGGAGGCGATGGCCATGGCGATGTCCGACATCTGGTTGATGGTGCGGCTGACGCTTTCGATGGCGGCCACGGCCTGGGTCGTCAGGCCCTGGATTTCGCCGATCTGGCTTTCGATATCGCCGGTCGCCTTGGCCGTCTGGTTGGCCAGGCTTTTCACCTCGCTGGCCACCACGGCGAAGCCCTTGCCCGCTTCACCGGCCCGCGCCGCCTCGATGGTGGCGTTCAGGGCCAGCAGGTTGGTCTGGCCGGCGATGTCGCTGATGAGTTGCACGATCTCGCCGATCCGGTGGGCGCTGTCGGCCAGGCGGCGCGCGGTGCCGCTGGTCTCGGTCGCCTCCTGGATCGCCTTGGTGGCGATGGTGCGCGACTTTTCCACCTGGCTGCCGATCTCCTGCACCGTCGCCACCATCTCATCAGTGGCGGACGCCACCGTCTGCACGTTGGCGGAGGCCTGCTGGGCAGCGGCGGCGACGGCACTGGACTGGGCGTTGGTTTGCTCCGCCGTGCTGGTCATGCTCTGCGCCGTAGCCTCCATCTCCGTGGCCGCCCCCGCCAGGGCGTCGACCAGCTGGGCCACCTTGGCCTCGAAGCCCTGAACCAGGTTTTCCAGCGCCTGGGCCCTACGTTCCTTGGCCTGGCGCTCCGCCTCCTGGGCCTGGGCAAGCTCCCGGGCCCGGACCATGCCATCGCGGAACACCTGCAGGGCACGGGCCAGGGTCCCCACCTCGTCACCGCGATCGGTGTCGGGGATGGCAACCGCCAGGTCGCCGGCGGCCATGGTCTCGACCACGCCCGTGGTGCGGGCGATGGGCCGGACCACGCCGGCGACGATGACCACCGTGGCGCCAACGCACAGCAGGGCGCTGACGGCTATGGCCGCCCAGGTCATCCACAGGGCGGCCGTGTACAGGGCCGCCCCCTGGTCGGCGGCCTTCTTGCCCTCAACCCGGTTGAAGTCGGTATCGGCCATGACGCTGCCCTGGGCGGCCTTGAACGCCTTGAGTTCATCGCCCAGGAACAGCGTCAGGGCCTTCGCCGCCTCCCCCTTGCGGGCCAGATCGTCCACCTGTGCGGCCATCGCCTTGTATTGGACCCAGGTGTCGTCGAAGGCCTTCATCAGGCGTTCGTCATCCGTGCCCACGGTGATCAGCGGCTGGTAGTCGGCCCGGGCCTTGTCGGCCGCGCCCACCGCCTCGGCGTACTGGGATTCCGCGGCCTTCAGCAGGGCGGCATCGTTGGCGGCGGCGGCGATGACCAGGCGCCCCTCCACCGCGCGGGCATCGGTCACCGCCACCCCCAGCCGGCCCAAAGCCGCGGTGGACGGCAGCCAGTTGTCGCGCATGTCGGCCGCGGTATTGCTCACCGCCTCCGTCCGGCTGAGACCGAACAGGCCCAGGCCCAGCGTCGTCAGAAACACCACCAGAAAAGCCGTCAGGATCTTGAGGCGGATGGAAAGGTTGCGCCAAGCTGTCATGATTTTTCCTTTCCTGGAGTCGGGTTGGGATGAGCCATCGATTGGGCCACACCATCACCATCCGTCATTCAACTTTTCCGGTTAAGGAGGAGTTAATCGCCGCGTCATCCCCGCGCTCGAGGCATCCTGTGCAAATCATTGATATAAATTATTTTATGGGCGACTTCCCTGTACTGGCAGGGTCCGAAACAGCGACAACGCGCGCAAATGCCGCACCCGCAAAAGTGGATTTATCGCGGTCGGCAGGACCGGCAGGTGGCGGCCTAGGCCGCAAGCGTTAACGACCGGCTAACCCTTGATGGCCTAGTCTCGGCCCCCATCGGCAACCCTGGTCCGAAGGATCAGCGGTCGCCGCGGGAGAAGGCCGCCGATAACGTCGGCCCCAACAAGGACCCCAAGCGGGAAATCCGCCGGCAGGGTCCGCCACCACCAAGCGAGAACGGCCCCTTTGGCAGAAGGCGGCCGCAGGATGTGTTTGCGCCATGCCCCTGCCCCCTCTTCACCGTTTATGCGCCCTTTGGCTCGCGTTCTGCCTGGTGGCGATGCCGGCCCTGGCCGCCGGCCGTAACGACGACCCCGTCGACATGGGCGGCCTGGCCGCACCGGTGGCCGCCCCGCCCACCCCGGCGCCGCTGGTGGTGCACGCCCTGAACCAGGGCACCGCCTCGGCCTATGTGCTGAAGGTGCTGAAGCTGGCGCTGGCCAAAAGCGGCCGGCCCTATGTGCTGAAGATCGACGACCACCCCCTGCCCACCGCCCGGGTGCTGCGCCTGCTGGAGCAGCCGGACAACGGCGTGGTGGATGTCTATTGGCTGCCCACGGCCCCGGCGCTGGAGGCCCATTTCCAGCCGGTGCGGGTGCCGTTGGACCGGGGGCTAATGGGGTATCGCCTGCTGGCGGTGGGTGAGGCCGGACAGGCCAAGGTGCAAGAGGGCCAACCCCTGGCCCTGGCGCAGGGAAGCGGGTGGCCGGAAGCCCGCCTGTTGCGCGCCGCCGGCCAGATCGTGCACGAGACGGCGGGCAACCCGTACACCGACATCGCCGACGGCGCCGCCGACGCCGTGCCCCGTAGCAGCCTGGATATCGATCAGGAGGTGGAGCGGGCGCAAGCGGCGGGCGTGCCGGTGACGGTGGCGCGCGATGTCGCCCTGTTCTACCGCGACTTCTACCTCTACTTCTTCGTGGCCAAGCATAACGACCGCCTGGCCGACATGCTGCTGGACGGCCTGTATGAGGCCTATGCCGACGGCTCCTTCATGGCGCTGTTCCGCAGCGACCCGCAAATCCAGGCGGCCCTGGCCTATACCAAGCAGGGGCGGCGGGTGCTGGCCCTGCCCAACCCCGACGCCACCACGCCCACCCGCGCCCTGGCCGCCAGTCTGACGGAAAGCCTGGAATAGCGGCCCGCCGCCCTTCCGCCGCCCCCCTACTCCACCAGGCCCATCGAAACGATGAAAACCAGGTAGAAGGTCAGCGCCAGCATGGCCACCCACAACAGGCCGATGGTGCGCCACAGGGCCCCGAACGTGCCCAGCCGATAAGCGCCCTTCAGGTGGGCGTACATGTGGATGGGGGGAACGAAGCACATCAGGACGCCGATGGCATCCGCCCCCAGCCCGGCCCGCGATCCCAGGGCCGCGACCGCCGTCAGCACCGCCATGAACGAGAGGGAGTGCAGGGCGAAGACCACATGGTCGTAGAGAAAGACGCCGCGCTTGAACAGGAACATCAGCCAGATGAAGGGCACCGACAGCGGCACCAGCAGGAAGGACAGCTTGGAGGCTGATTCCTTCATCTTGTAGAGCGTCAGTTCGGGATTGCGCAGGGCGTGGCGGACATGCTCCTCCAGCTTGGGCATGCCGAGATCAACGTCGAACAACTGCTTGGAATCGGCCAATTGCTTGGCGGAGCGGGCCCAGGCCGGTTCATCGCTGGTGGCGGGTTCCGCATCGGGGGCGGCCGGCCCCTCGGCCGTGGGGGCGGCCAGCTTCGTTTCCCCGCCCGTTTCCCCGCCTGCTGGCACCGGCACGGCTTTCCCAGCGTCCGGGGCAGGCGACGCGGTCGCGGCCTTGACCTTCAGGCCGGCCGCCGCCGCCGCGTCGAAGGCCTTCAGCATGGCCTCCGCCACCTTCAGTTCCTGCTGGCGCTTGTCCCGGACGGCGGTGGCATCGGCGGTGTCGCGCCCCTCACGCTGAGCCTCCGCCAGATCGTTTTCCGCGTCCTTGAGTTCCCCCTTGGCGTCGGCGACGGTGGACTCCAACTCCGCCCGGCCTTCCGCCAGGGACTGGTGATCCAGGCTTTTCAGCGGGTTGCCGCCCAGTGACTTCGCCGGCGTATCGACGAAGGACAGGGAGAAGAACATCAGGAAGACGCAGAACAGGAACAGCGCCAAGGGCGAGACATAGCGCACGCGATGCCCATGGACATAGCGCCGCGTCAGGCTGCCGGGGCGGAAGGCCAGCATGGGGAAGGTGCGCCACACCTTGCTGTCGAAATGTAGGATGCCGTGGAAGAACTCCTCCACGATGTGCAGCATGGACCGGTGGACGTGCCCCGGCTGGCCGCAGGCATGGCAGTAGGCCCCGGTCAGATGCGTGCCGCAATTGGCGCACCGATGGTGACCATCCTCATGGGTGACGGCAGCCTGATGCCGTTCGCCCTCGATCGCCCTGGCGACCAGGCCGGCTTCCGCCAGGCCGCCGGCCGCCTCAATCTCCCCGCTCATTCCCCTGCCCCCCAAGGCCATACCCCGCAGCGGCGCGAGGCCGGCGCCGAGGATGCGGGCAGCACGGCTTAATTGCAAGATTGGCGGGGCGCCCTACGGCGTTAGGACGGCTTAAGGGATGAAATAGAAGGGGTTGGGCAGTTTAAAGCCACGCTCGGCATGGCCGCCGGCCAAGTCGCTGTCCTGGTCGCCCATGTTGGCGATGATGGTGTAGCCCTGGGCCTCGATGCGCGCCCGCTCCGCCGCCTTGTAATCCGCCGCTGAGGGGCCGTGGGCCCCGGGCGCGCGCAGCACCAGGCCGGCCCAGCCCTCATAGCCCGCCGCCGCCAGGTTGCGGGCGGTGGCCTCGCGCTCCGTCTCCGGGCGGCCGGTGATGAAAAAGACGGCGACGCCGGCGGCCCGTGCCTGACGGTAGAGTTCCAGCGTCGGCGCGATGACGGCGGCCCGGCCCATCATCTCCCAGGCCGGGGCGGCACACGGGCCCCGCTGCAGGTCGCAGCCCCCCGCCGTGATGTAGCCGAAATCATTGATGCGCAATTGCGGCCAGTTGCTGAGCGAGGTCTCGTCAATGTCCAGCACCAGGGCCGGGCGGGCACCGGCCGGCAGGGTGGCGGCGCGCGCCTTGACCCAGGCGGCGGCCTCGCCCGCCACACGGGCCAGGTCGCGGTCATAGGCGCCGCTGTCGTGATAGGCCACCAGTTGGGTCTTCACCACGCCCAGGTTGGGCAGGTCCGACGCCGGCGCGGTCGTCGCCAGGGGCGCCTGATGGGCGCAACCGGCCAGCATGGCCAGCCCCAGGGCGGCCAAGGCCCGGATCGACCGGACCCGGATGGATGGGGCGCGAACGGACATGCGGGCGGGCTCCTTCAGGGCTGGGGACAAGCGCAGCGGGTGTAGCCATCGACCTGGGTCTGGTCCAGGGCGCACAAATACAGCGGCTGACTGTCCGGCGTCATGGCGGAGGCATCTGGCCGGGCGACACTGTAGACGGCGCGATAGCGCACCCTGGCCGGTCCGCTGTCGCGGATGTGGGCGATGATGTCGCGCAGCGCCTGGGAGGTCAGGACCGGCGCCCCCCAGGCCTGGGCCGTATCGTACTCGGGCAGCCAGCGGGCGGTGCGCACGCTGGGCCCATCGACCAGATTGGTCAGGTAGTAAGTGGTCAGGCGGGCGACCGAGCCGTCGGCCGCCGCCACCCCCAGCTTGAACGCCGGGCTTTGCTGGTAGACCGGGCTGACGGCCGGCGTCACCAGCACGGGCACCCCGGCATCGGGAGGACCCACCAGGCGCAAATCGTCCATATGGACATGACCGGCGAACAGCACCTTCACGATGTCATGGTAGGGCGCCAGCTCCGCCTCGAACCGCGCCTCCATGCCGGGGGCGAACAGTTCGACCGGCGCGGTGCAGGCGGGCGCCGGCTGGCCGGCGGTGGCCGCCTCCTTGCCCGCCTTGGCCCAGGCGCTGGCGGTGGCATAGCTGTCGATGCCCGGCACGACATGGGTGATCAGCCAGACGCTGTCGCCGGCCGCCCTGGCATCCGCCAGCGCCTGGTGCAGCCAGGCCAGCGTGGTCTCCTGCGGCGTGTCGCCGGGGCGCCCGCAGCTGTTCTTGTACTTGCGGGCCAGGGGCACCGTGTCGAAGGACACGATGCGCACACCCTTCAAGGTCGGATGGGGGATGACGTAGTTGCCGGCCAGGCGCCAGTCCTGGGCTATGGCCGCCTGATCCACTCCGCCGCCAAGACCGGGACCGAAGCCACGGGTCAGCAGCGGCAGGGTGTCCGCCAGGAAAGGACCGTTGGGCGCCACGGCATAGTCGCCGCAATAGCTGTCGTTGTTGCCCAGCGCCGTCAGCACCGGCACGCCGGGGAAGGTCTGCCGCAGGGTTTCCAGCAGCACCGTCACCGTCTTCAAGGTGAAGGCGCGGTAGGCCGCGTCATCCCCCTTGTGCGCCGGCAAGGTCTCCTCGAACGTGTCGCGGAAGTCATGGGCCAGCATGTCGCCGGTGTGCAGGATGTAGGCGGGATGCCGCTGGGCCTGCCGCATGGCCGCGAAGGTGGAGCGAAGCAGGAACCAGTTGCTGTCCCGGCCGAAGGGGGACAGGCGCTGGCCGGCGGTGCTGTCCAGGATGGCCGGCCACTCCTGGGCGGGCGCGGCGTCCAGCCGGGCGGCCAGGCTGGCATCATCCAAGGGATTGAAATGCAGGTCGCTGACCACCAGAAAGGGCGCGGCCGGCTTGGCCGCCGGTGTTCCGGGCTCCCCCAACAGGGACAGCCCCATCGCCACCGCCATGACCATGGCCGGCCAGGTCTTCCGCTTCACCACCAGCTGCCTCTTGGTTCGCACCCGCAGTATCACGCCCCGTTGATGGCGGGCCACCCCCGCCCTGTCAATGGCCCCGGGCGTCACGGCGTGAAAACATGACCAAATGGACAGGATTTTGACGACACGCGGATCGTGTCCTTGATGCCTCATCCACGAAGTACGCGCGAATATCGTGACCATTGCGGCAGGAACGCCACAAAATCCCCATAGATTTGCCGCCTCGGGTTGCCATGTTTCACCACCGTTCAATCTTTACGATGGGGATCGTGCCATGAGGGAGTGGAAGGGCGGGCTCTGCCTGCCGTTGGTGATGGTTGCCTGTTTGGCGCTGGGTGCCTGCGGCAAGGAGCCGGAAAAGAAAGAGGTGATAAGGGCCAGCGCGCCCGTCCCGGGCTCCAAGGAAAACTTCGTGGTGCCCTTCGGCGCGTCGCCGCCGGCACCGCAGACGATGCAGGGCAAGTACGTGGCGGTCAGCCATAGCTATACCCTGCGCCTGCCGGCGGATGCCGTGGAGGCCGTTCAGCGCCGCCACCTGGAAATCTGCATCAAGCTGGGCTGCGAGGTTGTCGAATCCCAGATGAACCGCAACGGAAACAGGGCCTGGGTCACCGCGCACACCAGTGTCCGCCTGCCCCCCGCGGCCCTGGCCTCATTCACGGCGGACTTGACGGCTCCACCGGTCGAGGTGACCGCCCATTCGGAGACCAGCGAGGACAAGACGCTGGCTGTCCTGGATGTCGACAAGCGGTTGGAGACCAAACTCGCCCTGCGCGAGCGGCTGACCACCCTGCTGCACCAGACCAACACCAAGAACGTGAGCGACCTGCTGAACGTCGAACACACCCTGGCTCAGGTCCAGGGCGATATCGAGAGCGCCACGGCCCAGCGCGACTACCTGCGCGCCCAGACGGAAATGGTGAAAATCGACATCCGGTATGAGGGGGCCCAGCCGGACGAACCCAAGCCGGATGGCATCGATTGGCGTCCCCTGAAGAACGCTGCCAAGGACTTCATCGACATCCTGGTGGAGTCGCTGGCCAATGTCATGACCTTCACCGCCCGCATCCTGCCCTGGACACCGGTGGTGGTGCTGGCCGGCTGGCTGGCGCGCCTGGTGTGGCGCCGTTGGCGGCGCAAGGCCGCTTAAGCCAACCGCGCCACCAGCGACAGGGGCAGCAGCTTCAGGATCGGCGCCATATAGGCCCAGGGCCAAGCGGGGACATGGGCCGTGGCGGGTTCCCGCTCGATGGCGCGGACCAGCAGGCGGCTGCCCACATCGCCGGGGATGGCGAAGGGCAGGCGCTTGGCGCCCGCGTTCAGTTCGGTGTGGATATAGCCGGGGAACAGGGTGGTGACCCGGATGGGGGTGCGCAACAGCTCGGCCCGGATGCCCTCCGCCAAGGCGGCCAGGCCCGCCTTGGTGGCGGCGTAGGTGGTCAGGTGCTTGGGCAGGCCGCGCAGCGCGCTCATGGACGAGACCACCACCAGATGCCCATTGTTCCGGGTCCGGAATAACTCAACCGCCGCCTCGCACTGCGCCAGGGCGGCCACGAAATTGGTCTGCGCCGTCGCCAGATTCTCGGCGAAATGGCCGGTACCGATGCGCCGGCCGGACCCGATGCCGGCGTTGACGATGATGCGGTCCAGCCCACCCATTTCGCTATCGAAAGCACGGAAGGTCTCGAACACCGCCGCGTGGTCGGTGACGTCCAGCGGCCGTAGGATGACACGGATGCCGGGGTAGGCCTGCAGCAGCTCTTGCCGCAAGGCCTCCAGCCGGTCGGTGCGCCGCGCGCACAGCGCCAAGTCCCGGCCGAGGGCGGCGAATTCCCGGGCCATGCCCAGGCCCAGGCCGGAACTGGCGCCGGTGATGAGGATCGTTTTCCGAATGGGACGGGCCGTCATGGGCGCCTCTCGCTAGCGATAGGTCAGCAGGCCGTCCGGCCCTTCCAGGCCCGCCTGCTCATTGAGGCTGGACAGCGACCAGCCGGGCCCCACCCGGCCCACGGCCCGGGTCGGGACCAGCAGCTTGGTGACGCCGCCATTGACCAGGCCCCAGTGAACCTGGCGCGCGGCGGCGGTATCCAGGCCCAGCACCGCCTGCACCGCCACCATGATGGGCCCGCCGGAGGTGAAGACCAGGACGGCGGCGGCTGTCTGTCCGCTGGCCTGTCCGCCCGCCTGCCCACCCGCTTGGGCCGCCCGCGCCAAGCCGGCCAGCACCCGGTTGCGGAACACGGGCCAGCTTTCGGCGTAGTCGGCATCGTGGTCCCCGGCCATCCACCGGGTCACCGCCTCGGCGAACAGCGCCTGATAGGCGCGGCGGGGATCGGGTGCCAGGGACAATTCCGCCCTGAGCGCGGCGGCGTCGGCCAAATCCGGCCGGTGGCGGGCGACCAGGTCGGCGGGATCGTACTCGTTGAGGTCCGTGTCGATGGTCACGGCGGTCCCGCCCCGGCCCATGGCCTCAAGACAGGCGGCGGCGGTGTCGCGGTGCCGGGTGAGGCTGCCGCTGACGGCGACGATGTCCGCCGCGCCCAACCGGGCGGCCAACTGGCGGCTCACCGTCTGGGCCTGCACGGCGCCCAGCGCCGACAGGCGGTCATAATCATCCGCCCCGAAGGACGCCTGGCCATGGCGGATCAGGTACAGCGCCACCATGGGGTCAGTGCCCGGCCCGGCGCAGGATGCGGCGGCAGCGCCACTCCAGATACGTGACCAGCAGCCAGAAGCGCTTGAACGCCGGGTTGCGGGTCTGGCGGTGGTGATAACGGTAGTAGATCTGCTGGGCGATGACGGCCAGGCGGAACAGGCCGAACACCTCATAGAAGGTCCAGTCCACCGCCTTGGCGTCCAACCGGTCCCCCATGGCCGCCAGATAATGGGCCACCACCTCGTCCCGGGTCAGCATGCCGGGCAAGTGGGTGGGCTGCCGGCGGGTGGAGCGCATGATGAAATCATCATCCGCCTGCACCCAGTAGGCCAGGGCCCCGCCCAAATCCATCAGCGGGTCGCCAATGGTGGCCATCTCCCAATCCAGCACGCCGATCACGCGCGTGGGGTCGGCGGCGTCCAGCACCAGGTTGTCGAAGCGCCAGTCGTTGTGGATGACGCAGGCGGCGCTGTCCGCCGGCGTGTTGGTCGCCAGCCAGGCCCGCACCCGGGCGAAGGAGGGCACGTTCCAGGTGCGCGCCTTGAGGTAGCGGCCGGACCAGCCCTCCACCTGGCGGCGACAGTACCCCTCGCCCTTGCCCAGGCCCGACAGTCCAGCGGCCTCCGGGTCCACCCGGTGCAGGGCCACCAGCTTGTCCACCATGGCCAGGCACAGGCGGCGCACCGCCTCCGGGCCCATGTCCAAGCCACGCGGCAGGTTGGCGCGGGGAATGATGCCGGCGATGCGTTCCATGACGTAGAAATCGGCACCGATGAGCTGATCGTCCTGGCACAGCCCCACCATGGTCGGAACCCAGGGGAAGACGGGCTTCAGCGCCTGCTGCACGCGGAATTCGCGCACCATGTCGTGCGCGGACTTGGCCTTGGTGCCGGCCGGGGGACGCCGCAGGATGAAGTCGCCCCCGGCCCCGTCCTCGCCATAGGCCAGGCGGTAGGTCCAGTTGCTGGCACCACCGGAATACTGCGTCACCTGCGGCTGGCCCGTCAGCGTGGGCCGCTGGTCCTTCAGCCAGCGATCGACCGGGACCACGTCCAGTTCCTCCCCCGCCCGCACCGGGCCGGCCCGGTCGGTCACGGGCCGGGGTGGGGCGTCACCCGGCGCCACCGTCATCGGGCGCCGGCCGCCGGCTGCTGGGCCGGGGCGGCGGCCGTGCGCGACGGTGTCGCCATGCTGCGGGCCCGCCGGTCGATCATGGCCACGTACCAGGCGCGGGGCATCAACCGCTTCATCAGCCAGAAGCGCCGCCCCTCCTTGTGCGGCAGCAGGTGGCAGCGGCCCACGGCCACGCCCTGGTAGACATACTCGGCCACGTCGTCGGCCGTGATGCCGGGGCGGTTCAGCAACTTGTCCACCCGGGCGCGCAGCCGGGGATCGGTGGTGCGCAGGCTGGATGCCAGGTTGGTCTTGAAAAAGGACGGGCAGATGACGCTGACGCCGATGCCGCTGGGCGCCAGTTCATGCTGCAAGGTTTCCGAGAGCGACACCACCGCCGCCTTGGTGGCGTTGTAGGCGCTCATGGTCGGCATATCGAGCAGGCCGGCCATCGAGGCGGTGTTGACGAAATAGCCGTGGCCCTGCGCCTTGAACATCGGCGTGAAGGCCCTGCAGCCCCGCACCACCCCCATCAGGTTGATGTCGATGATCCAGCGCCAGTCGTCCAGCGGCGTGTCGTCGATGTTGCCGGCCTGGGCCACGCCGGCGTTGTTGACGACGATGTCGACCCCGCCCCAGCGCTGGGTCAGGGCCTGGGCCGCGGCATCCAGGGCGCCGTCGTCGCGCACGTCGCACGGGATGGCGAAGGCATCCGGGGCGATGGCCGACAGCTCCGCCACCGCCGCCGCCAGGGCATCCGGGTTGATGTCGCCCACCGCCACGCGCCACCCGGCGCGGGCGTAGCGCTTGCCCAGCGCCAGGCCCAGGCCGCTGGCCCCACCGGTGATGAAGATGCGCCCGCCGCCGCTGCCCATCTTCGGTGTGATCGTCCCCATGCCGTCAACCCTCCCTTTATTGTTCAGCGACCTGTACCGGCACGCGCCGACGGCTCAGGCCGGGGCTTTCTTGTAACCGCGCTTGGCCAGTTCGATCCGGGCGATCATCGCCTTGTGCACCTCATCCGGCCCATCGGCCAGGCGCAGGGACCGCGCCTGGGCATAGAACCCGGCCAGGGGCGTGTCGCCCGACACACCGGCGCCGCCATGCATCTGGATGGCCGCGTCCACCACCCGCTCCAGCACGCTGGGCGCCACCACCTTGATGGCGGAAATCTCGGTCAGGGCGGCCTGGGTCCCCACCTTGTCCATCTTCCAGGCGGCGAACAGGGTCAGCAGGCGGGCCTGGTCGATGGCGACGCGGGCTTCCGCCACCCGCTCGCGGTTGCCGCCGAGGTCGATCAGCGGCCGGCCGAAGGCGGTGCGGGCCATGCCACGGCGGATCATGAGGTCCAACGCCGCCTCTGCCGCCCCCAGGCAGCGCATGCAATGGTGGATGCGGCCGGGCCCCAGGCGGCCCTGCGCGATCTCGAACCCCATGCCGGGCCCGGCGATCAGGTTGGCGGCGGGCACGCGCACCCGGTCGAACGTCACCTCGCCATGGCCGTGCGGCGCGTCCAGGGTGCCGAAGACGGGCAGCATGCGCTCGATGCGCACACCGGGCGCGTCCAGGGGCACCAGCACCATGGAATGCTGGTGATGCCGGTCGCGATTTTCATCCGGGGTGCGGGCCATGACGATGGCGATGCGTGCGCGGGGGTCGCCGATGCCGCTGGACCACCATTTGCGGCCCGTCACCACCACCTCGTCCCCCTCCACCACCGCCGTGGCCGCCATGTTGGTCGCGTCGGAGGAGGCGACCTCCGGCTCCGTCATGCAGAAGACGCTGCGGATCTCACCGGCCAGAAGGGGTGTCAGCCACTGTTCCCGTTGCGCCGGGCTGCCGTAGCGCCACAGCACCTCCATATTGCCGGTGTCGGGGGCGTTGCAGTTGAACACCTCCGGCGCCATGGCGCTGTGGCCCGTGGCCTCGGCGATAGGGGCGTATTCCAGGGTGCTGAGGCCGGCGCCCAGTTCCGCGTCGGGCAGGAACAGGTTCCACAACCCCTCCGCCTTGGCGCGGGCCTTCAGCTCTTCCATCTTCGGCGGCACGCGCCAGCCGGTCCAGTCGGGTCCGTCATGGGCCGCCACGTCGCGCCAGTACTGCGCCTCCACCGGCGCGATATGATCGGCGATGAAGCGGCGGACTCGGATTAGATAGTCCTGGGCCCGCGCGCTGGGCTGGAAGTCCATGGCGTCCTCTCCCTTTTGTTGAGGGAAGTGTAGCGCCGGATTGACATGAACAGTCCGGAAGTTTATGCGCGATAAATCATGAATGATGTTCATGATACGCGCCTGTTGGCCAGGCTGGACCTGAACCTGCTGCGGGTGTTCGACGCCGTTTACCGGGCGCGCAGCCTGACCCGCGCGGCGGATGAGCTGGCGCTGTCGCAATCGGCGGTGAGCCACGCCCTGGCCCGCCTGCGCGACCAGTTGGGCCCGCACCTGGGAACGGAAAACGAGGCCCTGTTCCCCCGCGACGGCCGGGGGGTGGCCCCCTCGGCCCTGGCGCGTCGCCTGGCGCCCCGGGTGAGGGAGGCGCTGGCCGCCCTGGGCCGGGCCCTGGCCGACGCGCAGGATTTTCAGCCGGACCGGGACCTGCGCCAGGCCATCATCGCCATGCCCGAGGCGGTGGAGCCGGCGCTGCTGCCGGTCATGATGGCGCGCCTGAGACAACAACTGGCGGAAGGGTCCAGCCCCCGCCTGGACAGCGTGCGGCTGGACCGCGCCACCATGAAGGCCGACCTGGCCCGGGGCCGCATGGATCTGGCGGTGGACGTGGCGCTGGCCCCCGACCCGGACCTGTGCCACCTGCCCCTGCTGCAGGACGATTATTGCCTGGTCGCGGCGGCCGGCCACGCGCCGGTGGATCTGGACGGATACCGGACGGCCGCCCACATCGCCGTCTCCTCCCGCCGCAGCGGGCCGGCGGTGGAGGACTACGCCTTGCTGCGCCTGGGCATACAGCGAAAAATCGCCCTACGCTGCCAACGGTATGAAACCGCCTGCCGCGTGGTAGCGGAAGCCGGCCTGAAAGGGGGTGGGTTGTTGCTGACCATGGGCCGGCACCATGGCCAGCCGCTGGTGGACGGCAGCCGGGGGGCCCTGATGATCCTGCCCCTCCCCCTGGACATGCCGCCATTGGCGTTTAATCTCTACTGGCATCGGACCAGCGACAACGACCCCGCCAGTCGCTGGCTGCGCGACGTTCTGCGCCCGGGTTGAGGCGCGCCGTCATCTCAAAGGTCAAGGACCACCGCCATGCCGCGATTCCTGCGCCCCGCCCCGTTGAGCCCCTGGTGCCGACGCATCCTGCCCCTGACCGTCGCCGTCCTGCTGGCGTTTGGCCTGGGGGCGGCCCCCGCCCGGGCCGACAACGCGACGGACCTGGCCATGGCGCGCCTGGCCATGGCCAAGCACGATTACGCGGAAGCCCTGCCCAAGCTGACGGCGCTGGCCCAACAGGGGGACGCCGGCGCCATGGTGGAGCTGTCCAAGGCATACGGCCAGGGCCTGGGCGTGACGGTGGACAAGGACAAGGCCTTGGCCTACCTGCGCCAGGCGGCGGACAAGGGCAATGCCCAGGCCCAGGTGGGCCTGGCGGTGCTCTATGACCAGGGCAGCAACGGCCTGCCCAAGGACCCGGCGGAGGCCGCGCGCCTCTACAAGCTGGCGGCGGACCAGGGCAACGCCCGCGGCCAAGTCAGCCTGGCCTGGCACTATGAACACGGCAGCGGCGTGCCCCAAGATGTGGCCGAAGCCGTGCGCCTCTACACCCTGGGCGCCCGGCAGGGCGATCCCGCCGGCCTCACCAACCTGGGCTGGATGTACCAGAACGGCACCGGCGTGCCGGCCAACCTCACGGAAGCGGCGCGCCTGTACAAGCAGGCGGCCAGCCAGGGCTTCGTCCGCGCCCAGGGCCAGATGGGGGCCATCTACCTGGCGGGCTTGGGCGTCACCAAGGACCCGGTGGAGGCCGCCCGCTGGAACATGATGGCGGCGGAACGGGGGTGGGCGCCGGCCCAGTTCGCCCTGGGCTTCCAGTATCGCCAGGGTGAAGGCGTTCCCCGGGACGACGCCAAGGCCCTGCAATGGCTGCGCAAGGCGGCCGACGGCGGGGAACAGGGCGCCATCACCCTGCTGGCGCAGATGTATGAAAGCGGCGACGGCGTGCCCAAGGACGTGGCGGAGGCCAAACGCTTGCGCGCCCTGCTGCCCGCGGACCGGCGGCCCGGCACACCGGCGCAGTAGCCCCGGCCCTGTTACCCTCAAGCCCCGGATGACTGCCGCGAATTGGCCAGCAGTTCCACGCGCGTCAGGCGGGCGATGTGCCGGGGTGTCATCGTCCAGCCGCCGATGAGGTCGCCGGCCACGAAGTCGGCGCCGACGCGGTCGATCAACGCCTCCGCCTCCACCGTGTGCACGCCCTCGACATAGAGCTTCAGGCGCCGCCGCTGCGCCTCCGCCGCAACCAGCCCCAGGTCGGTGGCCACCCGGTCGGCAAGGGGCCGTTCCGTTCCCGGGCCGTCCAGGGCCGTGGGAAGCGCCAGGGGGTCATCCACCCCCGGAAGGACGACGCCCACGCCCTTCACCCCCGCCGCCTCCAGGATGCCCATGTCCTGGCGTCCCAAGCGCACCTCCACGGTGACACCCCGGCCGACCGGGCGCAGGGCGGTGACGAAGTCGGCGAGGCGGCCGGTGGGCGTGCCTGCGGGCAAGCCCACGAGGTGATAGCTGAGAAAGGGCACGAGATGCGCCGGGATGCGGCTGGCCAGCGCCAGATAGGACCGGCGGCGGCGCATGGCGGCCAGGGTTTCGTAGTGGACGGGCAAGGACAGGTAGAACCGGAAACGGCTGTCGTAGAGGTCCAGATACACGGCGATGGCCTGGCGCACCGTCTCCTCATCCAATTCCAGGATGGCGGCGAGGTTCTCGGCGGACAGGCTGCCGGCGGCGGTCTGCGGAATGGTGTCGTAGCCGTAAACCGCCTGGCCCCCGCGCCGCACCCGCCGGCCACGCGCGACATATAGCGAGACGGACTGGTGGATGGCGTCCCAGACGGGGCGATAGACGATTTCCAGCGGCCCCAGCTGTCCCCGTGCCGCCCAGGCCGCGGTCACGTCATCCTGGCGGAAGGTGCCGCCCCCCTGCGCCGCCAGGGGCACCCATCCCGGCTCGCCCGGAGTACCACCGGCACCAGTCAGCGAGGCGGCCCGGCCTCCCGGTGGGGCCCCCGCCGTACCTTGGTGGTCGGCCCCCTCCGGCTTGGCATCGGACTCGCCCGCGGCATCGTCGGCGGCGGCGTCCGCCATCATGTCGGACAGACGGTGCGGCCGGACCACAAGGTCGCCGGAAACCTGGCGCACGGCGGTGCGCACCACGATGGTGGCGGCATCGGCGTCCCCCAGCAGCAGGCGCTGGAGGTCTTGCAGGATCCGGGCGCACAGCAGGCTGGCGGCGCGTTCGTCCAGGCGCGCGAACACCACCAGGTAGGTGTCGGTGCCATAGGGGAAAACGATATCGGCCGGATCCAGCGACTGTTTCAGCAACCGTTCGGTCAATTGATGCACCCGGTCCCGGACCGCCGGCCAACGGGGGCCCAGCCTGTCCCTGAGACTTTCCAGGCCCAGCAGTTGGACCGTGCCGGCGCAGATCCTGGCCTGGCGTTCCAGGATGGTGCTCAAGCGGTTCTGCAGGTCGTCAGACACCGACTCGGGCGTGACGGACTCAAGGGATGGTCGCCGCGCCGAAGCCGCCGGGCGCGGTCCGGGCGGGTCATCCCCCTGCCACCAAGCCGTTATTTTGGTGATCAGATTTGACATGCCGCCGTCTGTCGCCCCCCGCTTGCCCATGCGTCCTTTTCATGGTGCCGATACCAGCGAGCCAGGAGAACTATAACAGGCGGGGTAGCCCGGCGGGGTCAGCGGCGGACCCCTTTGGAGGGGGGCGCCGCCGTCGATTCCCGTACCACCACCTCAAACTCCAGCAAGCGGCGGGGCATGGGATGGCTCCACGGCTGACGCCGGACCGCCCGGTCGATCAGCAGGTCGGCGGCGGCCGCCGCCATGCGGGTGATGGGTTGGCGGATGGTGGTCAGCTGCGGCCAGATGATGCGGGCGACCGGCGTGTCGTCGAAGCCGGCGACCGACAGGTC
This sequence comes from Nitrospirillum goiasense, assembly GCF_034427435.1. NCBI lineage: Bacteria > Pseudomonadati > Pseudomonadota > Alphaproteobacteria > Rhodospirillales > Azospirillaceae > Nitrospirillum > Nitrospirillum goiasense. The sequence continues at coordinate 878,431 of NZ_JAXQNP010000003.1, forward strand.
GGCCGGCACGGACAGGCCCAGACGCTGCGCCACCGCGACCGAGGCGGCCGCCATGTCGTCGTTGCTGGCGAAGATGGCGGTGGGCCGGTCAGCCAGGGTCAACAGCTGTTCAGCGCAGGCCATGCCGGTGCGGTAGGAGAAGTGGCCCGGCCGCACCAGGTCCGGGTCCAGCGGGATGCGGTGTTCCGCCAATTCGTCGCGAAAGCCCTGGTAGCGCTGTTCCGTGGCGCCGTGGTCGGGATGGCCCAGCAGGAAACCGATGCGACGGTGCCCCAGGCTGATGAGATAGGCCGCCATCTGGCGGGCGGCGGCGTAGTCGTCCATGTAGACGAAGGGTGCCGTCTCGCGGTCTGTGTGGGGCGCGATGCGCACCAGTGGAATGCGGGAAGTCCGCAGGGCCTGCAGCACGCCGGCATGATCCACCAGCGGCGGGGTCAGGATGACCCCCTCCAGCCGCAACTGGGAAATGAGGTCGAGGACCTGGTCGCCGACGGAGGGATCCGTGCTGTCCCACGGTTCCACCAGCAGGTGGAAGCCGCCCTCGCGGCAGCGGGCCACGGCACCCGTCTGCACGTCGCTCATATAGTGGGCGCTGGGGTTGTCGTAAAACAGGCCGATCAGGAAGGAACGGTCGCCGGCCAAGCCCCGGGCGTTCAGGTTGGGGCGGTAGTCCAGACGATTGATGGCATCCTGGACGCGGCTCTGGGTCTCATGGGAAACGCCGGCCTCGCGGTTGATGACCCGCGACACGGTCTTGATGGACACCTTGGCCAGGTCCGCGACCTCCCGGATGGTGATCGACCGCTTCTCCGGCTGGACCATGGAGTATTCCAAATCAAGGGGTGTGGGGCGCCATCGTTATGGCGCCGGATGGGACGGCGTGAAAGGAATAAAGGATGGGCGGCGCGGAGGGCACCGCCCATCAAGGCGCAGGATTCGGGGAGAGTGCATCCTGCCAGGAAGGGTACCCGGGGCCTGGGAAAAACCATTCCCTAAGGCCCCGGGGTCAAACGCACGAACGAACGGGTCAGAAGCTGGCGCGGGCCCGCACGCCCCAGGTCTGGGGCGGCTGGTACACGGCGGTCCACACCGGGGTCGCCGGCCCGCCGAAGGCGCCGGCGTTGGTCTTGATGTTGGCGTTTTCCAGGTTCTGGACGAAGCCTTCCAAGGACCACCTGCCGCTGGGCGCGTCATAGCGGACGGACAGGTCAGTGCGGGTATAGGCCTTCTGCTCGTCATAGTTGGCGACGTTGAAGAAGGACAGGTAGCTGCGCGTCTCGAAATGGGTGGAGACGCGGGGCGTCAGCGTGCCGCCGTTGGGCAGATCGAAGACGTGCTCATACCCGACGGTGCCCGACAGGGACGGGGCGTGGGGCAGCTCGTTGCCCTTCAGCTCGACCAGGTGGGAAACGTCGCCGCCGCTGTACAGCCGGGCGTCGATGCTCTGCAGTTCCTCCAGCTCGGTATGCTGGGCGGACAGCGCCAGGTTGACCGTGTCTCGCGGGGTGATCTTGGCCGCCAGTTCGGCCTCCAGGCCATAGGCCTTGGCGCCCTTGGCGTTCTGGGTGACGATCTGCGAGCCGATGACATGGCCGGCGGCGTCACGGGTGGTGACCGCCTGGTTCACCTGATAGCCCGTGAAGTCCTCATAATAGGCCGCCACGTTGAAGGTGGCGCGGCCGCCGAACAGCGTCGTCTTGGCGCCGACTTCATAGTTGGTCAGCGTCTCGGGGCCGGCCAGCTTGCCGCCGTCCTCAATGTTGCCCGACTTGAAGCCCGTGCCGACGCTGGCATAGGTCATCAGCACGTCCTTGATGATGTCGGCGTCGGCCCGAACCAGCCAGGTGGCCTTGCTCCACTGGCCATAGACGTCGTTGGGCGACGCCGTGTAGCCGGGGATGGAGTAGGGATCACGGCCGAAGATGCCCTGGGTGCAGCCGTTGCAGGTGACGTTGCGGCCGCCGATGTCTTCCTTGTCGTCGCGGGTGTAGCGCACACCACCCGTCAGGCGGATGTCGTCGGTGACGTGCCAGGTGGCCTGGCCGAAACCGGCGGCGGATTCGATCTCACGATCCGACTGGATGAAGCTGCCGGCCCAGCTGAAGGTGCCCAGGCGATAACCGTTGGCCTGGTCGATGTCGAAGCGGATCTTGTTGGTTTCGTGGGAATAGTAGGCACCGACGATCCAGTCGACGGTGTGAACACCCGACGACTTCAGCTGAAGCTCATGGCTGAAGAACTCATAGCTGGACCAGACGGTGCTGTTCTGCTCGAACGCGCCGGACGGGGTGGTGGCGCTGGTCGGCGGCAGGGTGCCGGCGTCGGCGTCCACCTGGTTGTTGCCGCCCAGCCAAGAGGCGCCGGCGATGTAGGAGAACTGCAGGTAATCGTTGATGTCGTAGTCCATCTTGCTGTGGACGGACTTGGCGGTGCGGTCCTGGAACGGCGCCGTGTCGGCCTGCACCGACCACAGGTTGTTGCCGGGACGCGGGTTCTGCATCAGGGGTTCGACCGGGGTGCCGGTGTCCTCATACCACTCGAAGTTCAGATCCCAGCTGAAGCTGTCCGTCGGCCGCCAGGCGCCGCTGACGCGGAAGGACTTCTGGTCCCCCGCGTAGTATTTCGGGCCGCTGGTCACGTAGGCGGCGGGATTCACGCCCGGCACGTTGGGGGCAGGCTGGTAGTCGACATAGCCGTCGTGCTTGTCCGTCACGAAGGCGACGCGGAAGGCCAGCTTGTCGGAGACAGGCATGTTGAACATGCCGCGCGTGCCGAACCGGCCGTAGGAACCGGCGACGACCTCGGCGTTGCCGTATTCCTTGTCGAAGGTCGGCTTGGCGGAGATCAGGCTGACGGCGCCGACGGTGGCGTTACGGCCGAACAGGGTGCCCTGCGGCCCGCGCAGCACTTCCACGCGCTCCATATCGTACATCAGCACCGAGGCGCCCTGGGCGCGCGGCGAATAGATGCCGTCGACATACATGGCGACTTCGGGGTCGGCCACCTCGGTATAGGCGCTGTCGTTGCCGATGCCGCGCAGGGTCAGGGTGATGGCGTTCTGGTCGCCCTGCTGGCCAAAGGCCAGGCTGGGCACGTATTTGGACAGGTCGGTGATGTCCTTCACCTGCTGCTTGTCCAGGCTGTCCTGGCTGAACGCCGAAACGGCGATCGGGGTTTCCTGCAGCTTGGTTTCCCGCTTGGTCGCGGTAACGACGATTTCGGCAATGGTGTCTGAGTTGGCCGGAGCCGACGCGGTCTGCGCGTACGCGCCACCGGAAAGGGCAATCACGGCCGCAGCTTGCAGATAGAGTCCGAGTCTCGCCTTCATCTCGCTTCCTCCCTTTTATTCTAGCCCGATTACTCAAGGCGGATATTCAGCAGCGACCGCCACACGCGTTGGGTGCGGTGCTGTTGTGGCTGGCATGTTTAGCGGGGCGGCCCATGCTGTCAACAAAATTATGACAACGTTGTCGCACAGCGCTGTCATGTTGCACCAATCGTGATACTCTTGCCCCATGGTCCAAACGACACCCGCGGCGTTGCAATAATCAGTCTGCAACCAGGGGCGCGCCCGCCCCCCGCTGGTGGGGCGGTTTGACCTTAGGCGTTGAAATCATAAGAAAGTCCGCCACGGCGCCGCAGGGTGCCCAACGCGGGAGGGAGGATGCGAATGACCGTTGCGGAAGGCGCCCGGCGCCGGATCGTGATCGTGGGCGGCGGCACCGCCGGTTGGCTGACGGCGGCCTACCTGGCCAAAACCCTGGGCACGGGCCTGTCCGGCGGGACAGACATCACCCTGATCGAATCGGCCGACATCGGCATCATCGGCGTGGGTGAGGGCACCTTCCCCACCATCCGGTCCACCCTGGCGGCCATCGGCATCGATGAGGCGCGCTTCCTGCGGGAAAGCACCGCCACCTTCAAGCAAGGCGTCCATTTCGTGGATTGGGCGGAGGCGCCGGCGCCGGACGCGTCGCCCACCCAGGCGCTGGGCGCCGTGCCGGGGCACAGCCACTATTTCCACCCCTTCAACTTTCCCCACCAGGTCAAAGGGCCGGAATTGCTGCCCTACTGGCTGCTGGGTGCCGCCGGGGACCTGCCCTTCGCGGAAGCCGTGACCCTGCAGAAGGCGGTGGCGGACGCCTGCCGGGCGCCCAAGCGGCCCGTCGACCCGCCCTATCACGCGCCGCTGAACTACGCCTATCACTTCGACGCCAACCGCCTGGCCGTCCTGCTGCGCACCGTGGCGGTGGAACTGGGCGTCCGTCCCCTGGTGGGCACGGTGGACGAGGTGATCCTGGACGACACCGGCGCCGTGGCGCGGCTGAACACGCGCGAGCACGGCGGCCTGACAGCCGACCTGTACATCGACTGCACCGGCTTCCGGGCGCAAATCATCGGCCAGGCGCTGAAGGTGCCCTTCAAGCCCTGTGGCGACGTGCTGTTCAACGACCGGGCGGTGGCCCTGCAGGTGCCCTACGATCGACCGGACGCGCCCATCCCGTCCTACACCGTGGCCACGGCGCATGAAGCGGGCTGGACCTGGGACATCGGCCTGAACGACCGCCGGGGCACGGGCTATGTCTATTCCAGCCGCCACACCGACGACGCCCGCGCGGAAGAGGTGCTGCGCCGGTACATCGGGCCCATGGCGGCCGGGCGTGACGTGCGCCTGCTGAAGTTCGAGTCCGGCTGCCGCAGCCGGCACTGGGTGGGCAACTGCGTGGCGGTGGGCCTGTCCGGCGGCTTTTTCGAGCCGTTGGAGTCGACCGGCATCATGCTGATCGAGGTGGCGGCCCACATGATCGCCCAGTTCTTCCCCTGGGGACCATCAGGCCTGGACAGCGCCCAGACGGCGGCGGCCATGGCCGCCACCGCCCGGACCTACAACGCGCTGATGGCCGCGCGGTATGACCGCATCGTCGATTTCCTGAAGCTGCACTATTGCCTGACCCGGCGGACGGACAGCGCCTACTGGCGGGACAACGCCGACCCCGCCACCGTGCCGGACTCGCTGCGCGACCGCCTGGCCCTCTGGGCCCACCGGCCGCCCGGCAGGTTCGATTTCGTGGCCGACCACGAAACCTTCCTGCCGGCCAGCTACCAGTACGTCCTCTATGGCATGGGCTTCAAAACCGACCTGGAGCCGGCGCGGGCCCTGTACCGCCGCATGGACGAGGCAAAGCATGAGTTCCGCGGCCTGCGCACCGTGATGCCCCAGGCCCTGTCCAGCCTTCCCAGCCACCGCGACCTGGTGGAGGAGGTCTACCGCACCGGCTTCCGGCCCGGCGGGCGCTGAGCGGCGGACACTAAAAAGCTAACCCACCAGTCTCAGCAGCACGCCGCCGGTGGGTGCTGCCGACGCGACAAGCTGGCCGTCCCCGCCGGTGTTCAGGGTGAGGTGATAGGAGGACATGCCGGCATCGGGGGAATAGTCGAGCGCGCCGGTGGCCGCGTTGAAATTGAAGCGGAAGCCAAAGGTCGTGGTGTCGCGGATCACCAGCGCGTCGTTGATCGAGAAATCGGTGATGACGTCGCTGTTCAGCTGGGCGGCGCTGGCTTGGAAGACATCGTCGCCACCGCCGCCGGTCAGGACCTGGCCGCTCATCCCGCCGACGATGGTGTCGTCAAGGTGCGTTCCGGTCAGCTTCTGGGCCTGGTCATTCTCAATGACACCCGTGGCGGCGAAGTCGACGGCCGTGCCCTGGACCAGGCCGGCACCCGCCGTGGGGTTGCTGCCCGCCGGCGCGCCGGGGTTGTAGCGGTCCGTCATCGGGATGGCGCTGTCTTGAAGCAGGCTCTTGACGTCCGTGGGGCTCAAGGCGGGATCGGCCTGCAACATCAGGGCGGTCAGCCCCGCGACATGGGGCGCGGCAGCCGACGTGCCCAGGAAATTCGGCAGACCATCGCCGTCCGTGTCCGTGCCAAAGAAGGTGTTGTCGCCGCCATCCGGCCCGCTGACGGTCACGCCGGGCTGCACCCGCGGCGTGGCGAGCCGCTGCCCGTCGACGCCATAGGTGACCAGCGACGTGCCGGTGGAGGAAAACGGTTCCGAGGTCGGTGCCGCGGCGCCGAAGGCCGGCGTGTCCTGATAGTTGACGGCCCCGACGGTGATCGCGGCATCGCTGCCCATGTGGCCGAAGATCGTCCCGGCATTGGTGTTGGACGCCAGGGCGCCGAATTGCACGGGCGCGTTCTCATCCAAAGCCATCAGCTTGAAGTCACTGGGGGGCGGCCCGCCATTGAGCGCCACCTTGATATGGAAGGTGACGGGACTGCCTTGCGTGGTCAGGAAGAAGGACTCCAAGGGGTCGCCGCCGATATTCTGCTGGGCGGCCGCGAACAGCAGATTGTTCTGATCGTCATAGACAAGCACGTCCAGATTGGACTGGGCGCCATGGCCGGGGCTAACCGACGCGGCGGGGTCGTCCCATTGCAGCCGGAACGAGACGGAGCTGTTGGCCCCAATGGTGACGGGGATGTAGTCCTGCCCGGGCGCGAACTGGTGCAGTATCACCGTATTCGACCCGATGGTGACGGGCCCGGCCGCCGCGTTGAAGGCGGCCTCATACCCCCGGTTGCTGTTATTGCCGGCGGCGGTGACGTACACCACCCCTTCCGACACGACCTTTTGAATGGCCTGCGTGATCTCGCTGTCCTGATAGGTCGTTTCGTCCCGGATCATCCAATCATCGACGATGATTTTCGCGCCATCCGCCGCCAACTGAAGAATGGCGTTGGCCATGTCATGGATTTCAGTGCTGGTTTGGGAGGCGGCGACAAATTCGATGGACGCGCCGGGGGCGACGTCGTGGATGATCTGGGCCATGGCGCGGCCCTCGTCATTGCCGCGCACGCCTTCGGTCACGATCTTGGTATCGGTGGGCAATTCGCCATTGGCGATGTCGGCGCCCATCTGAGTCTTGAGATTGAAGCTGTCGGAAATGATGCCGATTTTCAGGCCGGTGCCGTCCACCTGGTCGCGGATCCGGGCCATATCGGTGCCCATGGCATGGTCCCCTTGGCTGATCACCCTGCCCTGGGGCGGCACATCCCACCGGCGGGTCGCGGCGGCGGACAGGAATTGCGCGCTCGCCTGGCCGACTGACCGCCTGCCGGAGGCCCCAATCGTGCCAACCGGGTCCATCGAGGCCTCATCAACGCGCCCAAGCTGCTGAAAGGCGGACGGCGACAGGGCCGCATAGCCCGGCTGGCCAGCGGGCACGCCGCTGGAGGAGACGGCGATGTCCACGCCGTGGGCCATGGAAACGGGTCCGCCATCATTCGCCGCCCGCCCGTCGTTCAGCGACGACGCCTTTGGCACGAGGATTCCCCTTTTCCAGCTTGGGAGAGCCTTGTCAGCCATCGTCTTTTACCCCTTGTGTTGGCATGATGGTTTCAAAAGCCAGAAACTTGGCTCCGGCCCAATGACGAAGTCCAGGCAAAGCGCCATTCATAAAAACCAAAATAAATTCATAGGATTTATTTTAAAGATTGGTCTTGAATATTCGAAAAAGGCACAGGAAGACCGTCGCGCAAACACGGCGCGCGATGCACTCATCCTGAAAAAACATTCCCTGCCGCCGCAAAAACTAGCGGCCGGCACCAATGGTCACGAAGCCCCTGGCTAGGAGGGGTTTAAAAAATAAGGAAGGGAGTCGAGGGAAGGGCCATGCGCCAAAATCCAGTGAACGTGAAGCTCAGGTCGGCGCCCCATCTGTCTTTTTGCCTGAGAGATTTGCTCCGTCGGCGGGCATGCCGGTGAACCGGCAACCTCTTTCCAGATTGTCAATGCCCGCACGGTCCTTTTGCCTGAGAGTTTCCGGGGCGGTTGCTCCTTCGGCGTCGGTGTTGCCTTGGCAACCCCGATCTCTCCCGTGCGATGCTTAGATAATTTCGTTTAAGAAAAACAAAATGTCAATTGCATCCCTGCGATTGATGCAATTATGACCGAAATATGATCCCCCGACCCACCTCCCTCACCCAGAGCCGCCATCCAGCGCCACCTCACCATCCCTAGAGGCATGGAGATGAAGGGGTAATCCGGCCCCCGGACCGTTGAGCCGGACGGGCGAGGCGGCGTTCCTGGACTCAGGATAGGGGCCCTTGGCCGCCGCGGGCGGGGCCGGATGTGCCAATCCGTCGCAGCGTCACCTGGGCGCCAGAGCCTCTCGCGCCAAGTGCGGCACGACGGGCGCGGAACGCCCAGCCCTCAGCCCTTGACGGGCGGGCGGGCGGTGGATTGGCGCAGCAGGATGGTGTGGGCCAGCACCTGGTGGGGCACGGGCTTGGGCCAGTCGACCTTGCCGCGCTGGGACAGCAGGCCGATCAGGATGTCGGCCGCTGCCTCCGCCATTTCGCGCACCGGCTGGCGTACGGTGGTCAGGGGGGGCCACATCATTTCCGCCAGGGGCGTGTCGTCGAAGCCGACGACGGAGAGCTGGGCCGGCAGGCTGAAGCTGCGGTTATGCGCCTCCGCCACCACGGCGGCGGCCATTTCGTCGTTGCTGGCGAAAATGGCCGTGGGCCGATTGTGCTGGTCCAGCAGGCGCCGGGCGCACGGCACGGCCGAGGCGTAGGTGAACTCCCCCTGCTCCACCAGCACCGGATCGACCGCCACGCCGGCGTCGGTCAGCGCCTGGCAATAGCCGGTGTAGCGCAGGATGGTGGCGGTGTGGTTGGCCTTGCCCTTGATGAAGCCGATGCGGCGATGCCCCAGCGCCAGCAGATGCTGCGTCAGGGTATAGGCGGCCTGCCGCTCATCGATGCGGACGGACGGGGAGGTTTCCGATTCCTGCTGCGGCGTGACCCGGACATAGGGCACGCCCGCATCCTCCAGGATGCGCAGCACGACGGGGTTGTCGGTCACCGGGGCCGTCAGCACCACACCATCCAGGCGCATCTGGTTGACGATGGCGCTGGCCCGCTGCTCCACATTGGGGCTGCGATAATCGATTTCTTCTATCATCAGGTGATAGCCGTGGTCGCGGCAGCGGTTCAGCAGGCCCACCTGGATCTCCAGGGTGTAGGGGCCGCCGGCGTCGCCGTAGAGGTGGCCGATGAGGTTGGACCGCTCGCTGGCCAGGCTGCGGGCCATCATGTTGGGCTGATAGCCCAACTCGGCCACCGCCTTTTCGATGCGCTCCTGCATGTCGGGGCTGACGTAGCGTTCCTTATTGATGACTCGCGACACCGTCTTGATGGACGCCCCCGCCAGGCGCGCCACATCGATGATCGTCGGCTTGCGGTCAGGCCCCGCCATATGTCCACTCCCCATTCCTCAACTATGCCGGCTCACAATCGCCCAAGGCGCCCGGTTGCGGCAATCCTGCATCGTTGGCGCAAAAAATCGCGCGCGTCCATCATTTGACCGTCTTTGCCCCCCACCTGGCCGAAAGGGACGCTGGCGCGACCACCACAGGATGTTGTTTCCTGGGGGCGGTTGGGGCGCTAGGGGGCGATGGCACCGCTGTCATTTCCCCTGTCGCCACCAACCCACGGATAAAGACCCCGGGGGAAAATGGCTTACGGACAGGCGCCCGTCGCCTTGAAGATAAAGCTGGGTTACGCCATCGGCGACCTGGGCCTGAACCTGCATTGGCAGGCGATGACCCTGTTCCTGGCCTATTTCCAGACGGACGTGCAGGGCGTGCCCCCGGTATGGGTGGGCGTGGGCTTCCTGGTGGCCGCCATCGTCGACGGCCTGGCCAACCCGCTGATGGGGGTCTGGGCCGACCGCACCAGCACCCGGCTGGGCCGCTACCGCCCCTTCATCCTGTGGGGGGGCCTGCCCCTGGGGGCGGTGATGGCGGCATGCTTCGCAGCGCCGGGCTTGGGCCAAGGGGGCCTGATCGCCTATGCCATCCTGAGCCATACCGTGTGGCGTGGCGTCTATACCATCGTCTCCATCCCCTACGCCTCGCTGTCGGCGCGCATCACCCAGGACGCGGAGGAACGGTCCAGCCTGACGGGCTATCGCATGACCTGCGCCTTCATCGGCGGCATCACCGTGTCCTTCCTGCTGCCGGCGCTGGCCGCCCGCATCGACCACATGGCGACCGGCGGACACGCCAGCGCCTATGGGGGTTTGGGGTACACCATCAGCGGCCTGGTGGTCGGCGCCCTGTCCGTCGCCCTGTTCTGGCTGTGCGCCAGCGTGGTGAAGGAGGAGCCGTGGCCGGCCCTGGCGCCGGCCTCCCGCGCCACGCTTGACAGCGATGTCGTCGGATTCCTGCGCACCCTGGGCCGGTCCGGCCCGCTGATGCGGCTGTTGCTGTCCATCGGCCTCATCCAGGTGGCCGGCGCCCTGCAGTTCCGCAACCTGGTCTATTTCTTCAAGTATGACGTGGGCGACATGGACCTGGCCGCCTATGCCATGCCCGCCTTCTCCGCCGCCAGCGCCATCAGCGTCCCCTTCTGGGTGTGGCTGTCCCGCCGCACCAGCAAGAAGGTGTCGTGGCAGTTGGGCACCGGCCTGGCGGCCCTGTCATCCCTGGCTTTCCTGCTGGCGCCCAGCGACCAGCCCGCCCTGGCGGTGGCGGCCATCGCCGCCCTGTTCGTGGGCTGCACCGTCCACGCCGTGGGCTTCTGGGCCATGCTGCCCGACCTGGTCGATTACAACGAATGGCGCTTCGGCCGCCGGGACGAGGCCAAGATTTTCGGCGTGGCCTCCCTGGCGCAGAAGGTGGCGCTGGGCCTGGCCGGCGCCCTGCTGGGTTGGCTGCTGTCCGCCATCGGCTTCGTGCCCAATGCCACGCAGTCGGCGGAAACGCTGAGCGGCCTGCGCCAACTGATGTCGCTGCTGCCCTGCGGCCTGTTCCTCGCCACCCTGGCGCTGATGGCGGGATATCCGCTGGACGGCGCCCTGCATCGCCGGGTGGTCGAGGCGCTGGGCGCGCGCGCGGCCGGGAACGTGCCCCCGGACCCGCTCCCCACACCTGCCCCCCTGGCGCCCCCCGCGGTGCCCCCCAGCGCCTCAGGCCTGGGGCGGCCGGGGATCGAACATCAGGCACGTGGTGGTGCCGTGGGCTAACAGCCGCCCCTTGCCATCCAGCAGCCGGCCCTCGGACGTGGCGGTGCGGCCGCCGGCGTGGATGATGCGCCCCTCGGCCCGCACCGGGCCCGTCGCCTCCGTCACCGCGCGGACGTAGTTGATCTTCAGTTCCAGCGTGGTGTAGCCGCGCCCGCCGGTCAGCGTGGTCTGCACGGCGCAGGCCATGCAGCTGTCCAGCAGGGTGGCGATCCACCCGCCATGGACCGACCCGATGGGGTTGTAATAGGCGTGAACCGGCGTGCCGGTGAAAACGGCGTAGCCGACCTCGGCATGGGTCAGCGTGAAGCCCAGCGTCTGGTTGATGGGCGGCGGGGGCAGGTCCCCGGCCATCATGGCGTGCAGGAAGGCCAAGCCATCCATGCGGGCCAGCGCCGCCAGGCGCTCCGCCTCACCCACCTGCTTTTCGGCATCGTTCACCAGGGCCGTCATCGTCCATCCTTTCATCAGGGCGTCGGACGCGATCCTGAGCCAGAGGCTTTCATCATGCAAGCCGCATAACCGAAGGGGCACATTGACATGGCGCATGGAGGGGGCGCCCCATTCGGGGACAAGGTGACGACGGGACCGTAATGGTTCACCCGCACACCCTTAACCCGCACACCCTTTCGGGAGGCCTGACGCGCCATGGCCGGCAAGTCCAAGAAGCACGCGAACCAGAACACGCAGAACGGCAACGGCGCCGCCCCAGGCGGCGAGGCGGGCGCTGAAACGGCGGACTCCACGCCGGCGGAAACGGCCGACGCCACCTCGGCCCCGGCGCTGGACGGCGAAATCCTGCGCAACGCCAAGGAGCACAAGCGCATCGAGGACCGCTGGAACATCCTGGGCCCGGGGAAGCCCGGCCGGCCGCCCAAGCACTACAAATACATCGATGAGATGGCCCGCCTGCAGTTCGAGCTGCTGAAGCTGCAGGAATGGGTGCGCATCCAGGGCCTGAAGGTCGTGGTGCTGTTCGAGGGGCGCGACGCCGCCGGCAAGGGCGGGGTCATCAAGCGCATCACCGAGAGCCTGAACCCCCGCATCTGCCGCGTGGTCGCCCTGGCCACGCCGACGGAGCGGGAGAAGGGCCAATGGTATTTCCAGCGCTATGTCCAGCACCTGCCCGGCCAGGGGGAGATGGTCCTGTTCGACCGCAGTTGGTACAACCGTGCCGGCGTCGAAAAGGTCATGGGCTTCTGCACCGACGATGAGTACCAGGAGTTCCTGCGCGCCTGCCCCCTGTTCGAGGAGATGCTGGTGAAATCCGGCATCATCCTGATCAAGTACTGGTTCTCCGTCAGCGATGAGGAGCAGGAGAAGCGCTTCGTGGAGCGCATGCACAATCCCATGAAGCGCTGGAAGCTGTCGCCCATGGACCTGGAGTCGCGCGGCCGCTGGGTGGAATATTCCAAGGCCAAGGACGTGATGCTGGCCCATACCGACCACGCCCACGCCCCCTGGTACATCGTCGACGCCGACAACAAGAAGAAGGCGCGCCTGAACTGCATCGCCCACCTGCTGCACCAGATTCCCTACAAGGATCTGAGCCCGGTGGACCTGCCCCTGCCCCCGCGCCAGCCGGACAACGGCTACAAGCGGCCGAAGAAGTCCAGCCAGCACTGGGTGGACGAGGGGTATTGATGGGACGGGGCGAGAGGTCGGGGCTTTTAGTGTGCCCTCAAGTGCCGGGCGCCGCCATGCGGCGGCTTGGCTTCCGCGCCTCACGGCGCGCGGCGGCAGTCGCCGCCGATACCAAGGAGTGATGTATGGGAATCATCGCTCCTTGGTATGACTGGGCGTGAGCGTCAGTCCTGATAGCCCGGCATCTGCCGCGCCAGGCGGCGCAGCAGGGCCGGCCAGACCAGCAGGTTGGCCGCCTGGGACACGCCCATGCGGCTGATCTGGATGTTGCGCTCGATCGCCTGATGGGCGGCGGGGTAGAGCGGCCGGCCCATGGTCAGGGTGCGCACCTGCATGGTGCAGGACCGTTCCAGGAAGTACATGCGGGTGAACGCCTCCGCCACCGTGCGGCCCACGGTCAGGGTGCCGTGGTTGCGCAACAGCATGGTGTTCTTGGTGCCCAGGTCGCGCTGCAGGCGCGGGCGCTCGTCATGCTCGAACGCCACGCCTTCGTAGTCATGATAGGCCAGGTCGTCGATCACCAACTGCGCCGTCTGGTTCAGGGGCAGCAGCCCTTCCTCCAAGGTTGAGACCGCCGTGCCGTCGGCGGTGTGCAGGTGAAGCACGCAGCCCGCGTCCTCGCGTACCTGATGCACGGCGGAATGGATGGTGAAGCCCGCCGGGTTCACGGGGAAGCCGGTGTCCAGCACCACCTTGCCGTCCATGTCGACCTTCACCAGGCTGCTGGCGGTGATCTCCTCGAACAGCATGCCGTAGGGATTGATGAGGAAGTGATGCTCCGGCCCCGGCACCCGGGCGGAGATGTGGGTGAACACGAGGTCGTCCCAGCCGAACAGGGCCACCAGGCGATAGGCCGCCGCCAGATCGACACGCAGCCGCCATTCCTCGGGCGAGACGCGGTCGCGTAACGGCGGCTGGTCGGCGGGGGCCAGCGTGGGCGCGGTGTCGAACATAGGGTCCTCCCGGTGTTTTTTTGAGGAGGTCAGCCTATGCCAGGACGGCTTCCAAGAGTGTCGCGGATTTGACAATTACCTCCGTTGTCCCCGGACCGCACTTGCGCTAGCCATTGAAGGCCACAACCTGGGTTTGAAGCCATGCGTCGCCTCTGGGCTCTCGCCGCCGTTCTGCTGCCCCTGTCCATCGCGAGCGTGGGAAAGGCAGCCGACAGCCCCAGCTTCGACTGCGCCAAGGCGGCCAGCCCCATCGAGAAGCGCATCTGCGCCGACCCCGGCCTGGCGGCGCGGGACCGGCAGATGGCCGATGCCTACAAGCGTCTGCTGGACGTCAGCGGTCCCCAGCATGACCGCGTGGTCCGGAACCAGCGGATGTGGCTGAAGGCGCTTCAGCTGTCCTGTGGACTCGCGGACGCGAACCCGGTGGACACGCCCGCCTGCGTGGAAACAGCCCAGCAGAACAGGCTGGAGGCCCTCACCCAATTGATGGAAGACATCCGGGGCGGCCTGGATGTCACCAAGGTGGATGAAGACTTGGCCGCCCAGGATGACAAAATCATCAACATCGCTTTCTCCGAGATGGCGGAGGCGCCGGCCGTCGCGACGGCCATCCTACGGGCTTATCACACGCCGACAGCCAAGATCGGCCTGGCGACGGCCCTGCGACTGACGTCGCGAAGACCAGCCGCCCATGCCGTCGAGGTGAGGCAGTTATTGCGGGAGGTCGCGGCCGATTTCGGAAAGGATGCCTTCCCTTACCTTCGCGAGGATGCGGAAAAGGACCAAGGCGACGCCAAGAGCCTAATTCCTTTTCTGCACGTGGTGGGAGATGAGGTGCGCCTCTCCTGTAAGCTATTGTATCAGCATCCAGAATTGATACGGGCCTTGTCCCCTGAAATCTACACGGCCGAAGCCCGCTTTACGCCAATGGCATCGTGCGACAAGAGCGACTTCCCCAACGATAGCATCGCCAAATACAGCGAGTTGGTGCACGCCCATGATGGCAGCGGCTTCGTCATGCCGTGCGGCGGGTCAGAAAGCACCAGGCTCAACGACCTGATGGCGGTATTCTATTCCGAAGCGATGACCGCCGCCCCGCAGTACCTTGCCCTCAAGGTGTCAGCCGGCGGCGGAGAGACAGATGATGGCCGGGCGTGGCAGCCCCCTCCGGTACCGCTTGAGGAATGGTCCTACCTCAGCGCCTGGAATCGGGCGAAATTCCAAGCGGTACAGGCTCAGTTCCAAACAACCACGCAGGAGGTGGCGGCCTACTACCAGCGGCATTTCAATATGCCGGCCGAACAGGCGCGACGCTATGCCTACATCAACTTGATCGCCGGATACGGCTGGACCTACGTCAGCGCTCCAGCCATCAATATAGCCATCATGAATGCCGACGTCCGGCCGTCCTTGGCCGATCTGTTAGCGAAAGGCACGCCTGTGGAGGTGCCGGCGGAGCAGAAGGGCGAACCGCTACTGTCCCTTGCCGTCGCACGGCCGGCGGCCATCGCCCCCCTGCTAGCGGCGCACGCTCCAGTGAACGCCGTGAACCCCATGGGCAAGACGCCGCTGATGACGGCAGCGCAGTTCAATAGCCCGGAGGCTCTGAGCACCTTCATCCAGGCGGGCGCCGAGGTGAACACTCAATCCCTGGCACCGGAAAAGATCGCCGACAACTACGAGTGTGCCGCATATCACATCACCCACGGCCAACGCACCGCCCTGATGTACGCGGCGGCCAATGCCGGGCTGCCGGTCATCCAGGCCCTGCTGGCGGCCGGTGCCGACACCAGGCCGCGCGACAGCCAAGGCGCCACGGCGCTGGATTACCTGGAGGGGCGCGGGCCCGTGCCCGCTAACCCGCTACTGTCCGGGGAGGAGCGGGAAACGGCCCGCCGACTGCTGACCCCACCGGCGCATTAACCCATGGACAAGCGGAACGCCGCGGCGGTTTTGGAAACCCGGGGTTGGCTGGCGGAGCAGCCGGCGGACCTGCGCGCCGAGATCCTGGCGCGGGGGCGGCTGCGGGCCTATGCCGACGGCCAGGCGGTGTATCGCGGCGGCGACGCGCCGGATGGGCTGTACGCCCTGGTCGCGGGCCGCATGCGCCTGGCCACCGTGCAGGAGGACGGGCGGGAGGTGGTGATCCTGCACGCCGGGCCGGGCCAGTGGTTCGGCGAGGTGTCCATGGTGGATGGCCTGCCTAGGGGACAGACGGCGGTGGCCAAGGGCGACAGCCTGGTGCTGCATCTGCCGGGCGATGCCTTCGCCCGCATCGTGGAGGCCAATCCCCGCCGCTGGGCCAACTTCGCCGGCATCCTCAGCCGGCACTTGCGCCAGGCCACCCATTACCTGGGGGAGGTGCTGGCCCTGCCCACCCCACAGCGCACCGCCCGCCTGCTGGCCCTGCTCTGCCGGCTGGAGGAGGGCGCGGAAAGCGGGCCGGTGCTGCTGCCCCTATCGCAGGAGGACTTGGCCGGCATGCTGGGCCTCAGCCGCCAGACGGCCAACCGGGCGCTGGGCCGGCTGGAGGCGGCCGGCCTGGTGCGCCGGGGTTATGGCGGGGTCGAGGTGCGGGACAGGGCGGCGCTGGAGCGTTTCGCGGATTAAGCCTCGCGGCTCGCCATATCGGTCCCCTCGGGGGCCGGCGCCATGACGGGCCACTTGACCATTCCCATGAGGGCATCACCGGCTGAGCGCATTGCGCGCCTCTCTAGAATTTTTGTTCCATCGCCCGCGCTCTTTGGCACTCTTGCCCTATCCGACCAGACTATGGCACCACCTGTCATGGCTTGAAGATTACCATTGGGGATCAAATGGATAAGTGCGTGTGGGCCTGTCAGGGACCGTCAACACGGCGGCGGCGGCGGTGGATGCAGGCTTTCGCCGCCCTGTCACTGATGGCAACCACCCTGGCGGCGATGCCGGCCGCCGGTGATGAGTGCAAGCTGGCGCGCGAAGCCGTGCTGCCCGTGATTGTGGATCAAGGCCGCCTGATTGTATCGGGGGCGGTGAACAATCAATCCCTGCGCCTGAAGGTCGCCACGGGCACACCGTATAGCTGGATTATGCAGGACTCCGCAGATCGGCTGGCTCTGCCCCGCATACAAGACCATTTGGTCACCAAGCGTGAATTGAAGGGGGGGCGGGCCGGGGGGCCCCGTACGCTCTATGTTGCGACAATTGACGAGTTGGCTCTGGGCGCCCCCGCAGTTTGGCGGGCACGGGACTTAGAGTTGCCCCTGCTGGACCTCAGCAATCCTTCCGACCCGCCCAATTACGATGGGATTCTTGGAGCTAATTTCTGGAGCGGTTATGATCTGGAGTTCGACTTGGCCCATAATCGCCTGACGCTGTTCAAACCGCAGCATTGCGAGGATACGGCTCTGGCTTATTGGGATGGCGGCTTTGAAGAGATGGATTTCGATTCCGCACACAAGGACTCCACCCTGCCCTGGCTGGGGGTGACGATCAACGGCACACCGTTGCGGGCCATTCTATCCTCCGACAGCAACGTCAGCATCTTGACGCGCGAGGCGGCGGCACGGTTGGGCGTTACCGCCGACAGCCCCGGCGCCAAGCCGACCGGGAGCACCCACGCGGTCGGCGACGACCTGACGGAGGATTTCGTTGCCCCCTTTGACGCCTTTTCCATCGCGGGCGAGAGCATTAAGCATACGCGCCTGCGCGTCGGTGACATCTATGGGATACGCGGTGCCGAAAACCGCCATAGCTTACCGGACATGGTGCTAGGCCTAGACTTCCTGACGGCACACCGTGTGATGCTGTCCTATGGACAGCGTAAAATTTACTTCAGCTATATCGGCGGGCCGGTATTCCAGCTAACTGGTCCTCGCAGAGCGTATAGTTCGGTGGAGGGCAACGCGTCTGATGAGAGACAAAAGAAGGACGCTCCTTACCCTCCTTGACGCGCCTCTTGCACTGGCGTTACGCATAGACAAGCCGCCTAGTCCGATCCTGTAGAGACGGCGAAGGCGGGAATGTCGGACTGTGACGAGGGGGAACCCGGTGCCGGTTGGGGATCGGCACGGTTCAGGCGCCGGGGGACGCCGGACCATATGCTTGACGCGGATGCCGGTGGACCGTCGCCTGACTGGGAAGCCCACTGCCCTGCAGTCGTTCATCACCGCCATGGAATTACCAATGGGGCGTGGCTCGGACATCGCCGACGTTCCAGCCTCACGCGCTAGCCGGCAGCCGCCGGCCTTCAAACCAGAGAGATGCTAACCATGACGACGCACCGCCGTGGCGCGTTTCGTAGCCTTGCCGCAACGTTGAGCCTGACCCTGGCTTGCCTGGCATCCGGCCCGCATGGCCGCGCCCAGGCGGGGGAGGATAAGCAGAGATGCCAGTTGCTGCATGTTGGCACCTTCAACCTGACCATGGACTCCAACATGCCCCTGCTGGACGTGTCCGTGAACGGCCATGACGGGTACCTGATGATGGACACAGGCGCCGCATACGGCATGATCACCAAGCCGGCGGCGCAACGTCTTGAATTGCGCCCGAAACTGGTTCCCGGCCTCCATATGGAAGGCGTTGGCGGGCTGATTAATGTCCAGGAAGCGCGGATTGATGATTTGCGGCTCGGCGACTGGACCGTCCACCATATGGATTTCCCGGTCGCCTCCAACCATGACCTGTCCGAGAATGAGAAAATCTTCGGCGTCCTGGGCGAAAATTTCCTGGCGAAGTTCGACCTGGATATCGACATCGCCCACAACAAGGTCACGCTATTTCAACCCCGGAATTGCGATGATACCACCCTGGCTTATTGGGGTGGGGACTTCAACGAAGTCGACATGGACCGCTTCTCAAAAGACGATCCGGTCATAACGCTGAACGTCCTTATCAACGGAAAGGAAGTCCGCGCCATTTTGGATACCGGCGCCTCCACCTCGATATTGACCGAGCGCGCGGCGGCACGGGCGGGGCTGACGCCGGAAAGCCCCGGTGTGAAACATGCCGGCAAGAGCAGCGGCGTCGGCGATGACGAGGTGGACGACTATGTCGGGGTCTTCAACACCTTCCGCTTGGGGGATGAGGAGATCAAAAATGTCCGCTTGCGGTTCGGAGAAATGTTCGGCCTCAGCGGATTGAACCCGGAGATGCTGCTGGGCCTGGACTTCCTGCGCGCGCACCGCATGTTCATCTCCCACAGTCAGCGCAAGATTTATTTCTCCTATGTCGGTGGCCCGGTCTTCCAGGTCATGGGCCCCCGCCTGCGCCGGGATGCCCCGCAGCCAGAGCCAGGGGCTGAAGACGCATCCAAGGACGAGACGCCGGAGGGCAAAAAGTAAGCGTCCGCGTTTGCCTTCCTGGCCATCACCGGGGTGCGATCCCCCTGGACCGCGCGCGCCACCGGCTCTGCGACAAAAAGCGCCCAACACGCGCTTGTGTTTCAGGTCCCGGGCATGAGACACGCCAAAGGACGCCATGCTGGGGCGCCGATGGCGGGAGCGGGGTCGGGGGATGACGCTTTGGAGCGGAATGCGGGGGCGGATCGCCGGTGCCGTCGTCGGGACGCTACTGGCCCTGCCGGCCGCCGCGGCGGAGTCCTCGAAATGCCAATTGCTCTCGGTCGGCACCCTGGACTTGATCATGGACGGCAACGCGCCCTTGGTGCCGGTTGAGGTGAACGGGCAGAAGGTCTACTTGCTCATGGACACGGGTGCCGCCATGGGCATGCTGACCACCCCCGCCGCCACGCGCCTGAACCTCACCCACCATTGGGTGCCTAACCTGTATGTCGATGGCATTGGGGGGCGGGTTAGCGTCGACGTCGCAAGGGTCAAGGATTTCAGCTTGGGTTTATGGACAACCCATAACCTGGATTTCCCGGTGGCGGGCAAGCATGACATCGGCCCCCCCAACGTCGTGGGCCTGTTGGGCGAAAGCTTCTTGTCCCGGTTCGACCTTGACCTCGACATCGCGCACAGCCGGGTGAAACTGTTCAAGCCTGAGGATTGCGACGACGTCGTGCTCGCCTACTGGGGCGGCACATACAGCGAGGCCGATATCGGCCGATCCAGCGAGACCAACCCCAAGATTTGGCTGACCGTCAAGGTGAACGGCACGGAACTCCGCGCCGCCCTGGACACGGGGGCCTATACCTCGGTGATGACGGAACGGGCGGCGGAAAAGGTGGGCATCACCAGGGATAGCCCCGGCGTCACCCGCAGCGGCCTGTCGCATGGCATCGGCAACGACGCCGTCGACGATTACATCGGGGTGTTCGACAGCTTTGAATTGGGTGGGGAGCAAATCAGGCATGTGCGCCTGCGCTTTGGCGAATTGTTCAGCCGCGGCGGGAGGGAAATACCGGAGATGCTGCTGGGCCTGGACTTCCTGAGGGCGCACCGCATGTTCGTGGCCCACAGCCAGCGCAAAATATACTTCACCTATGTCGGTGGGCCCGTCTTCCAGGTGACCGGCCCACGGCTGCGTCGGGTGGCCCCGCAGCCGGAACCCTTGGCCAATGACGCGCCCACGGCCGCACAGCCGGCGACCGCGACGGACGCCGACAAGCGCCCCTGAACACGTAAGACATTCCCGTTCCCGTGGCGGTTGGGCCAGGGGACGGGGGACGGGGCCAGGGGACGGGCGGTAGCCGATCCCCGCGCGATACCGACTCGCGGGGGCTTCGGCGCCCATGCGGATGGTTCCCCGAGGGCGGGCGCCTTATCGCAGGATTGCAAATGTGACCGGATCGCAAGAAAGACCAATCAAAAATTGAACTTCGATTTCCGATAAATCTGAGGCGGTGCAGAAACTGTCACAACCTGTCACAGCCCGACACTTAGTCAACAAACTATCATGCCGAACCCCTTGCCCTGTCGATCCCAGGGTGATATGCGTTGTCCCACAATAATCACAGCGTCGTTTACTTGGATGAACGGCCATTAACTCGGCAGAACACCCTATTTTAATGTAAACGGCGCTTTAATAGAGGCAATATTACGGACATTGCCGCTGCCTTCACAGGCCCCGCCTCATTCAAGGCGGTGACACACGTTGTGGCGGCATTGTCCTTATAGATGGCCGACCTATGTCCCTGAGGTCCGGCCTCTTTCATAGGATATCGAAGGTTCATGAGCGTCGACACGACCGAAGCCGCCTTCCCCATTGCCAACGCGGCCTTCCCCGCAGGATGGACCTATGGCGGTTTTTGGCGCCGGGCCCTGGCCGCACTTATCGACGGCCTGATCCTGTTTGTCCTCTCCTTGACCCTGGCCGTGATCTTCGGCTATCCGCTGGCGCCCCAGCCGCCTGAGACAATCGACATCGCCGCGCTGACACCGCCAACGGCGGCGTTGGTGAACATCAGCCTGTACCTGGGCTATCACACGCTGTTCGTCAGCAGCCGGATGCGGGCGACCCCGGGCAAGCGCTTCATGAACCTGGTGGTGGGCAGAACCGACGGCAGGCCTGTCAGCCCGGCCTTGGCCTTCGCGCGCATCGGGGTGCAGGAATTGATCACCGTGCCCCTGGTCCTGTTGCAGCCGCTGGCCAAGACGGCACCGCTGCTGTACGGCGGCGTGGCCCTGGTCGTCTGCGTGGCTATCCTGGTCAATTACCTGATGGTGGCCTTCACCGACCAGAAGACCGCCGGCCACGACCGTATCTGCGGCACCCGTGTATTCCATCGTCCGGACGACAGTGTATAAATAACTGAATATCGGCTTATGAACGGATGATGTCGATTATGCAAACTGGGGCTCTGGCACCAATAATACAATCCGCGACCGAAGACGCATTAACCCCAACCCCTCACGGGGGATATGCGGGATTTTGGACACGCGCCATTGCTACATGGGTTGATTTTCTTATTTATTTAGTCGTATCAGTTATATTTGCAGCATTTACCGCCATTGTTATCCATCTGATTTCCCCAAACAAGCACTTAAAAGATTTTGTTATGCTTTCCATATTGCTGACCATCCTGTTCATGGCGGCACGCGTCGCGTACGAAACCGCCTTTTGCGCATCAACCTGGCGGGCTACACCGGGAAAACGGGCGCAAAGACTTTTCGTTGGCAACCGCGACACCGGCCGGTTGACCAGCCGAGCCGCCTTCATGCGCGGTCTGGCTAAGCTAGCGTTCAATGCGCCCCCCATCATCCTGGGCCGAATGGATGAAGTAGCTGCGCAACACCCGCTCTTGATGCTGGCGACCTTTGTGCCCATGGGCATGAACTACGGCATGGCGTTGGTGACCCGCGAAAAAGCCGCCGGTCATGACCTGTTATGCGGGACGCGGGTTTTTCGGCGGCCACCATTGCCATAAAGCGTCAATCGGCTACCCCCCACCTTCCCGCTGGTTTTCCCCGCCCCCGCCGCTAAGGTTAATGGAGCGGCGAAAAGATCCGCGTGGAGGAAACGTGAATGGCAATCAATAAGATGGTGGATGCCGGGGTGGACGAGGGGCTGTTGGCGCGCAGCGCCATCGCGTTCACCCGCTGGGCGGAAAAGTGGTTCCCCGACGCCTTCGTGTTCGTTGTGCTGGGGGTCATCATCGTGGCGGCGGGCAACCTGGCGACGGGCGCACCGGTCGCCGCCGTCGCCACGGGCATGGGCGACGGCTTCTGGTCGCTGATCCCCTTCACCATCCAGATGTCCATGGTGGTGATCACCGGCTATGTCGTGGCCAGCTCACCGCCGGTGCTGCGGCTGATCGAGTGGCTGGCGCGCCTGCCGGCCACGGGCCGGGGGGCGGTGGCCTTCATCGCCTTCGTCAGCATGGCGGCGTCCTACCTGAACTACGCCCTCAGCCTGGTGCTGGGGGCCCTGCTGGTACGGGCGCTGGCGCGGCGGCGGGACATTCGCGTGGATTACCGCGCGGCCGGGGCGGCCGCCTATCTGGGCCTGGGCGCCACCTGGGCCCTGGGCCTCAGCTCATCCGCCGCCATGCTGCAAGCCAACCCCGCCAGCCTGCCCAAGGCGGTGGCGGACATCACTGGCGTCATCCCCCTCAGCCAGACCATCTTCCTGTGGCAGTCCCTGGTAATGGGGCTGGTGATCCTGCTGGCCTCCGTCGCCATCGCCTATTACTCGGCCCCCGGCGACGCGCAGGCCCGCACCGCCGCCGACCTGGGCATTGACGTGACCGAGGCCGCCCCGGAACAGGGCGTCGCCACCCGGCCCGGCGACTGGCTGGAACTGACCCCCCTGTTGCCGCTGGTCATCGTGGCGCTGGGCGCCGGATTCCTGGTGCACGAGTTCCAGAACAAGCCGGCGCTGACCGTCATCTCCACCCTCAATACCTACAACTTCTTCTTCGTCATGCTGGGCCTGTTGCTGCACGGCCGGCTGCGCGGCTTCCTGAACGCCGTGTCCAAGGCCGTGCCCAGCACCGCCGGCGTCCTGATCCAGTTCCCTTTCTATGGCGCCATCGCCCAGTTGCTGACCCAGGTGCCGGGGGCGGACGGGCAGTCCATCTCCCACCACCTGGCGCACCTGTTCGTCAGCCTGGCCAACGGCGGCACCTTCCCCGTGGTCATCGGCGTCTATTCCGCCATCCTGGGCTTTCTGGTGCCCTCGGGTGGCGGCAAGTGGATCATCGAGGCGCCCTACGTCATGCAGGCCGCCATAGACGTGAATGCCCACAAGGGCTGGGCGGTGCAGGTGTACAACGCGGCCGAGGCCCTGCCCAACCTGATCAACCCATTCTGGATGCTGCCCCTGCTGGGCGTGCTGGGCTTGAAGGCCAAGGATATCGTGGGCTTCAGCTTTACCCAGCTGCTGTTCCACCTACCTTTGGTGTTGTTCCTGTTGTGGCTGCTGGCGCCGGCGGCCTGACAGGGCGCCCCGCCCGAAATTGAACGCGGGCGCCGGCTTGGTCTATCCTGCCGGCGCCTCACCTTGCCAAGGGGTCCATCCATGAAGACCGCCGCCCTTCTCATCCTCGGTTCCGCCCTGCTGGCGGGGTGTGCCACCCAGCCCTTGACCACGGAGGACGCCGTTCACTACGCCGCCGCCGTGGCGCCCGACGTCTGGTCCGACACGTACGTCCTGGACGTGGTGGCGACGGGCCGGCAGAATGGCCGTATCTTCCTGAATTCCCAGGAAGATTATCGGGACCCGCACACCCTGACGGTCGAAATCCTGCCCAGCGCCCTGCCGGCGTTCAAGCAGGCGTACGGCCAGGATGCCGACGCCACCTTCAAGGGCCATCGCATCGCCGTCCTGGGCGAGGCGCGACGCGTGACCATCTGGTACCTGAACCAGAAGGGGGAGCGCACCGACAAGTTCTATTACCAGACCCACATCGTGGTGTCCGACCCGGACCAGATCAAGATCGAGTCCTGACAGGTCCAGGCCAGGGTGCCGTCATGACCGACGCGGCGGTGATCGCCGCCCCCCGATCCTGCCCATCCTGAGCGACGGTGTCGTCATTCTGCGCCCTTTGCGCGAGGATGACGCCATCGCCCGCCTGGCCCTGGGCCGCGATCCGGAAATCCATCGCCTGATGGGCTGGGACGGTAGCGGGGGGAACCCTCCCTACACACCGGCCGACGCCCATTCATGGATGACCGACCAGCTCAAGTTCCCCTACACCTGGGCCATCACCCTGCCGGAGCCTGGGGTCGCGGGGCCGGATGGCCCCGCACCGGGCGCCGCCTTGCCTGACCGTATGGTGGGCAGCGTCCGCCTGGGCGGGGTGAACGAGGCGCTGGCCCCCGGCCTGCGCACCGCCAGCCTGGGTATAGGCCTGCTGGACCCCACCGTTCTGGGCCGGGGCCTGGGCATGCGGGCGATGCGCCTGTTGTTGCCCTACGCCTTCGGCCCCTTGGGCCTGCACCGCATCGGCCTGCGGGTGCTGACCATCAACACCCGCGCCATCCATTGCTATGAGACGCTGGGCTTCCGCATCGAGGGACGCGAGCGGCAGACCTTTTCGCTGATGGGCCAATGGCACGACAGCCTGGTCATGGGCCTGCTGGCCGATGAGTACGGGGCAAGGTCCGGCTAAGCGTTCAGCGCCGCCTGGATGGCCTTTTCCAGCTGCTCGGGCTTGGCCAGCGGGGGATAGCGCTTCACCTTGCCGTCCTTGCCCACCAGGAACTTGGTGAAGTTCCACTTGATGGACTTGCTGCCCAGGAAGCCGCGGGCGCGGGCCTTCAGGTGCTCATAGAACGGGTCCGCGCCGGGGCCGTTGACCTCGATCTTGGCCAGCACCGGGAAGGTGACGTCATAGGTCAGGGAACAGAAGTTCTGGATTTCCTGCGCGTCGCCCGGTTCCTGCTGACCAAACTGGTTGCAGGGGAAGCCCAGGATGACCAGGCCCTGGTCCTGGTACTTGCGATAGAGGGCCTCAAGCCCCTTGTACTGCGGGGTGAACCCGCACTTGCTGGCGACATTGACCACCAGCACGACCTTGCCCTTGTAGGCCGCCATGTCGACCGGGGCGCCGGCCGCATCCCGCACCGTGAAGTCGTAAACCGTGGCCATGTCTGTCCCCCCATCCATCCAGACCGGACGACCTGGGGCCTGCCGCCCCAGGGAGCCGAATGGCCCTGAGGCTACAGGATCAATTTGATTGCGCGCAATGTAATTTGATTACACCAGCATGTTGAGCGCGCTGATCTGCGACCCTTGGCCGGCGCTATTGCTGGCGCTGCCATCATTGCTGCTACCGGATTGGCTGGAACCGCCCTGGCCGCCGCTGGCGGATTGGGTCGGCGGCGTGGTGGTCACGGTCGAGGAGCCGTCGGAATAGCTGACCGTGGTGGTGGTCGACCCGTCGGAGGCGGTGGTGGTGACCGTGCTGGTGACCGTCTTCGCGGAGGAGGCGCTGCTGGTGGAACCGCTGCTGTCGGTCGAAGAGGACGCCGACGACGACGCGGAGGACGCGCTGCTGGCGGTGGACCCGCCGCTTTGCAACAGCGAGGTGAGCGAAACCGTCATGTTGGTGCCGGTGGTCGACGAAATGCTGGTCATGGCGACATCCCCCAAAAGGCGTGACACGGGCGCGGGGAATGCCCCC
The DNA here is from genome assembly GCF_034427435.1 of Nitrospirillum goiasense. Taxonomy (NCBI): domain Bacteria; kingdom Pseudomonadati; phylum Pseudomonadota; class Alphaproteobacteria; order Rhodospirillales; family Azospirillaceae; genus Nitrospirillum; species Nitrospirillum goiasense. The sequence goes on from NZ_JAXQNP010000003.1 coordinate 904,064, forward strand.
GCCTACGGACAGACGCAAGGGTGGCGCGCACGGCCGTCCGCTCGCCAGCGGCAAGAGGGCATGCGGTCCGCCCATAAATACCGCGACTGTCTTTTCCCGCTACGACGTTGCCCCCGTATGCAGGCCCACCGGGGATGTTTCGGCACCCGCAAGACGATAGCGCGCCGGTTCCCATAGCGGCCCGCGCCGCCACACGCTATATTCATCGAGATATAGCGTTGGGATTAGGCGCGAGGGGGCAGGAACATGGGTAAGGTTTTGAATCGGCTGGTGCTGGCGGTGGTCTTGGTGATGGCGGTCGCGGTGGGGGCGTCCCCTGTGCGGGCGCAATCGGCGGGCCCGCTGGTGTTCGCGGCGGCCAGCCTGAAGAACGCCTTGGATGCCGCCAACGCCGCCTATGTCGCCGGCGGCGGGGCCAAGGCCACCGTGACATACGCGGCCAGTTCCGCGCTCGCCAAACAGATCGAGGCGGGTGCGCCCGCTGACATCTTCATCTCGGCCGATGAGGACTGGATGGACTATCTGGCCGGCAAGGGCCTGGTCCAGCCCGCCACCCGCCGCGACCTGCTGGGCAATCGCCTGGTGCTGGTGGCCGCCACCGACAGCAAAACCAGTGTCGAGATCAAACCGGGCTTCGCCCTGGATCGGGCGCTGGACGCCGCGCAGAAGGGCGGCCGCCTGGCCGTGGGCGACCCGGCCGCCGTGCCCGCCGGCAAATACGCCAAGGCCGCGCTGCAGAAGCTGGGCGCCTGGGACACGGTGCAGGACCGGCTGGCCCCGGCGGAAAACGTGCGCGCCGCCCTGGCCCTGGTGGCGCGGGGCGAGGCGCCGCTGGGCATCGTTTACGCCACCGACGCCGTGGCCGAACCGGGCGTGCGCATCGTCGCCACCTTCCCGGCCGACAGCCACGCGCCCATCCTGTACCCCATCGCCCTGGCCAAGGAGAGCACCAGCCCCCAGGCGCAGGCCTTCCTGGAGTTCCTGACCAGCCCCAAGGCGCGCCCCCTGTTCGAGGCCCAGGGTTTCACCGTACTGTCGGCGAAGTGACCCTCTGCTGAGCGACAGGCCTACATGATCGACCTTGGCTTCGGCCCGGATGAGGTGGCCGCCATCCAGCTCAGCCTGAAGGTGGCCATCTGGGCCACCCTGGCGGCGCTGCCCCCCGGCATCGCCGTGGCGCTGGCGCTGGCGCGTGGCCGGTTCTGGGGCCGCGACCTGCTGAACGGCGTCGTCCACCTGCCCCTGATCCTGCCGCCGGTGGTGACCGGCTATGGCCTGCTGCTGCTGATGGGTCGGCAGGGGTGGCTGGGCAAGCCCTTGTCCAGCCTGGGCATCGTCTTCGCCTTCAACTGGACGGGGGCGGCCCTGGCGGCGGGGGTGATGGGCTTCCCCCTCATGGTGCGGGCCATCCGCCTGTCCATCGAAGCGGTGGATACGAAGCTGGAGCAAGCGGCCGGCACGCTGGGGGCGCCGCCGTTGTGGGTGTTCGCCACCGTGACCCTGCCCCTGATGCTGCCCGGCGTGCTGGCGGGCGCCGTGCTGGCCTTCGCCAAGGCGCTGGGGGAATTCGGCGCCACCATCACCTTCGTCTCCAACATCCCCGGCCGCACCCAGACCCTGTCGGGCGCCATCTACACCTACACCCAATCCCCCGGCGGGGACGCCGGGGCCCTGCGCCTGGTGGCGGTGTCGGTGGCGCTGTCACTGATGGCGTTGCTGCTGTCGGAGGCGCTGGCGCGCAAGGTCGGGCGGCGCCTGGGCGGGGTGTCGTGATGGGCCAAGCCGCTGCGGCGCTGGACCTGGACATCGCCCTGCGGCAGGGCACCTTCCAGGTTGAGGCCAAGATCACCGCCGGCCCGGGCCTGACCGTGCTGTTCGGTCCGTCTGGCTCGGGCAAGAGCACCCTGGTCGACCTGGTGGCGGGCCTGAAGCGGCCTGACCGGGGCCGGATCGCCGTGGATGGCGTGCCTCTGGTGGACACGGCGGCGAGCCTCTGGCTGCCGCCCCACCGTCGCCGCGTCGGCTATGTGTTCCAGGAGGCGCGGCTGCTGCCCCACCTGACGGTGCGGCAGAACCTGCTGTATGGCCGGTGGTTCGCGCGGCGGCATCTGGCGCCGGACTCGCCCACCTGCGACTCGGTGGCCGACCTGCTGGGCATCGCGCCCCTGCTGAACCGGCGCCCCGCCGCGCTGTCGGGCGGGGAAAAGGCGCGGGTGGCCCTGGGCCGCGCCCTGCTGGCCCTGCCGCGCATCCTGCTGATGGATGAGCCGCTGGCCGCGCTGGATGAGGCGCGCAAGGCCGAGATCCTGCCCTATCTGGAGCGCCTGCGCGACCATGCCGGCCTGCCCATCCTATACGTCACCCACGCGGTGGCGGAGGTGGCGCGCCTGGCCACCACGGTGGTGATGATGGACCAGGGCCGGGTCCGCGCCATCGGCACCCCCTCCACCCTCTGGTCCCGCCCCGACCTGATGGACCTGACGGGCGGGACGGAGGCGGGGGCGCTGCTGGATGCCGTGGTGGGCCTGGCGAACGGTGATGGGCTGTTCGCGCTGGACACCCCCGCCGGCCGTATCCTGGTGCCCCATCTGCCGGCTCACCTGGGGCCCGGCAGCCGGACCCGCCTGCGCATCCCCGCGCGCGACGTCCTGCTGTCCGACCGGCCGCCGCAGGGGCTGTCAGCGCTGAACGTCCTGCCGGGCATGGTGGACGATGTGCGGGAGGACGCCGACGGCAGCCGGGTGGTGCGGCTGGATTGCGGGGGCGCGTCCCTGCTGGCCCGCGTCACCCGGACCAGCGCCACCGCGCTGGCCATCGCCCCCGGGCAGCCGTTGTGGGCCATCGTCAAGGCGGTGGCCTTGGACCAGGGAAGCTGACCCAGGGCAGGCCTCAATCGGCGGGGGCCCGCAGGCGGGCGGCCAGGCCGGCGCGCACATCCGCCGTGGCCGCCGCCGCCGCCTTTTCCATGGCGCGGTAGGCCGCCACCAGTTCCTGGCCGAATTCCGTCAACGCGGCCCCGCCGCCACCGCCGCCGCCGACCTGGGTGGTGACGGAGGGCTGGGCGAAAGTCTGGTTCAGGGCGTCCACCAGTTGCCAGGCGCGGCGATAGGACATGCCCATGGCCCGCCCGGCGGCGGAGATGGAGCGGTGCTCGGCGATGGCCTCCAGCAGACGGATCTTGCCGGGGCCGACGGCGCCTTGGTCACCGAAATCGATGCGGAGGGTGAGGCGGTTCATGGCCCGCGCATTGAATCGCGGGCCGGGCCCGCCTGCAAGGGGCATGCGCGACCCGCGTCGCAAAAGCCCAAGCGACGCCGGTTGATAGTTTAATCCAACTATATTAGTTTGATTAAACTATGAAAGCGGAACTCCTCATCCTGGGCGTGTTGCAGGGCGGCGACCTGCACCCCTATGAAATCAAGCGGCGGCTGACGGCGGCCCATGTCGACCATTACATCGACGTGGACGTGGGCACGCTGTACTACGCCGTGCGCAGCCTGGCCCGGGACGGCCTGATCGAGGCCAAGGGGGTGGAGGCGGTGGCCAGGGGCGGCGAGCGCACCACCTATGGCCTGACGGCCGCCGGTCGCGCCCGGTTCCACGCCCTGATGGCGGAGCGGTTGGCCGACCTGACGCCCCGCTATCATCCGCTCTATCCCGCGCTGATGTTCCTGCACCATGCGGACCCGGCCACGGTGGCGACGGCCCTGCGCCAGCGGTTGGAGGCGCAGCGCGACTATCACGCGCCCCTGAAGGCCTTGGCGGATTACTTGGCGCCCATCCACTCGACCGGCATGCGGGCCATCCTGGAAAACGGTCTGGCGCACCTGGAGACGGAGAACACCTGGCTGGCCAAGCTGGTGGAGACGCTGGAAACGGGCGACATCCGCCCGCCCGACTATGACGCCGCGCGCCGCCTGGGCCTGTTTCCCGGCGGCCAAGCCCCTTTCCTGCCACCTGGATACCAGCAACTGCCCCCACCGCCGGCCGCCAAGGCCGCGCGCGCCAAACGGTCCCGCAAGGCCCCCAAACCCACCCCCATCCCCCCATCGCCCTGAGGCCCCTCGCATGCGCCCCGAAGCCAAGCCCAAGCGTCCGCCCAACCCGCTGATGCGCGACCGGAACTTCCTGTGGCTGCTGAGCGGCGGCGTCATTTCCATGCTGGGCGACCAGTTCACCTTGCTGGCGATGCCCTGGCTGGTGCTGGCCGTCACCAACGACACGCTGGCCATGGGGGTGGTGCTGGGGCTGATCAGCCTGCCGCGCGCCGTGTTCCTGCTGGTGGGGGGCGCGCTGGTGGATCGCTACCCGGCGCGCAGCGTGCTGCTGCTGACCAAATATGTGAACGCGGTGCTGCTGGGCGGGCTGGGCGTCGGGGTGCTGACCGGCACCCTGACCGTGCCCGTCCTATGTGTCGTCGCCTTCAGCATCGGCCTGGCCAGCGCCTTCAGCATACCGGCCGGCACCACCATGCTGCCCCGCGTGGTACCGGGCGACCAGTTGCAGGCGGCCAACAGCATGATGATGGGCCTGCGCCAAGCCACCCTGCTGTTGGGCCCGTTGATGGCCGGTGGCCTGATTGCCGTGGTGGGCGGCAGCGGCAAGGCCGCCGCCGGGGCGCAGGCGGCCGGCGATCTGGCCGGCCTGGGCGCCGCCTTCCTGGTGGACTGCGCCAGCTTCGTCATCTCCGCCCTGACCCTGTACCGGGTGCGGATGCTGACCCTGCCGGGCGATGGGAAGCCGGCCCAGGTGGAACGGCTGGGCACGGTCTTCCGATCCATCGGCGACGGCATCCGCCACTTCTGGAACGACCCGGAGCTGCGCGCCCTCTGCCTCTACTTCTCCGCCACCACCTTCTTCATCGGCGGGCCGATGCAGGCGGTGCTGCCGGTCTTCGCCCGGGACCGGCTGGGCGATGGGGCGGATGGCTACGGCCTGATGATGGGCCTGCATGGCGTGGGCACCCTGGTGGGCATGGTTGTATCCGGTGCCCGGCCATCCTTCCGCCTGCGCACGCTGGGCGCCACCATCCTGCTGGTGGACACGCTGTTGGCGCTGGTGTTCATGCCCATGGGGTTGGCGCGGCACACCTGGCAGGCGGCCTTGCTGATGGGGGCAGCGGGCTGCCTGGCGGGCTTCATCCAGATCGGCGTCTTCACCTGGATCCAGCGCCGCATCCCACCCGCCATGCTGGGGCGGGGCATGAGCCTGTTCATGTTCATCGTCATGAGCCTGGCGCCCTTGTCCTCCGCCCTGTGCGGCTGGCTGATGCGCTCCCTGCCCCCGCAGATCCTGTTCCTGGGCAGCGGGCTGGCGCTGTGGGGCATCGTCGGCCTGGGCCTGACATCCCGGTCGCTGCGGGCCATCGCCCTGCCGCCCCGCACCCCACCCGCGGCCGCGCCGGCGGAGACGCCGTTGGAGACACCATCGGTGGTGTGACCGCCTTGCGGGACCTGTCAAACGGGGGGCTAGTCCGAACGGTCCTGCCCGTTTGGCAGCCTCCCGACCGGGGCGGCCGGATGGTAGGGTGGCGGCATCTCAGCATCCCGTCCCCGCCCGTCGGTCCCCCTCGCCCCGAAGGCTGGTCAACAGCCCCCCGAAGATGGGCCGGCACGGGTGCCAACGACCCTACGCGTAGTCCAGACCGACCACTTCCTTCCGAAGGAACGGCCCGATGACGCCACCGGACACTCCCGAGACCGACCCACAGGCCCTGTGCCCGGCCCAGCCCCCCGCCGGACTGGGCGACGGCATACCGTATGGCCAAGACCCGGACGGTGCCGCCGCCCGCATGCGCCACCTGTTTCACACCGGCACGGCGGCCCAGACCGCCGACTGCCGCGCGCTGGCGGAATTGCTGCTGAACGCCGCCACCGATCTCACGGCCGCCGACGCCCTGGCGGTGGAGGCCATCCTGCAGCGCCAGCCGGTGGAATTGCGGGGGTGGCTGCTGCAACGGGCCACCGCCTTGGCGGCCGCCACCGGCCGCGTCAGGCACAAGATCGCCACCGCCGCCAACCTGCAGTGACCGTATCCGGTTGCCGTACGGGGCGCGTCCGTGTCATTGAGGCGCCGGAAGAGACGGGGGATCGGGAAGGCGGACATGGCCAAGATCGTGGTGACCGGGGCCACCGGATTCGTCGGGCGCGCCCTGCTGCCCCGCCTGCTGGCAGGGGGCCATGAGGTCGTGGCCGTGGTGCGTGCGCCTGACACCCGCCTGCCGGCGGGCGTGGTGGCGGCGCCGGTGGGTGACATCGCCGGTCCCGTGGACTGGGCCCCGGTGTTGGCGGGCGCGGAAGCCCTGATCCACCTGGCGGGCCTGGCGCATCAGCGTCATGTCACGCCCACGGCATTGCGGGCCCTGAACGTCACCGCCACCGTCCGGCTGGCCGAGGCGGCTCACGCGGCGGGACTGCGCCGCCTGGTCTATGTCAGCAGCGTGAAGGCCCAAGGCGACCATAGCCCCCCGGCCGCCCCCTGACGGAATCGGACCCGGCGCGGCCGGAAGACGCCTATGGCGATTCCAAGCGCGCGGCGGAACAGGCGCTGCGGGCGCTGTGCCCGCCGGACGGCGCCCTGTCGCTGGCCATCCTGCGCCCGCCCCTGGTGCATGGACCGGGCGTCAAGGCCAACATGGCGGCGCTGGTGCGCCTGGCGACGGAGTGGCCCGTGCTGCCCCTGGGCGGCATCGACAATCGGCGCAGCCTGATCAGCCTGGACAGCCTGACCGACGCCATCGCCCGCGCGGTTGAGCGGCCGGAGGTCACCGGCACCTTCCTGGTCGCCGACCAGCCGGCCCTGTCCACAAGCCGCTTGGTGGCCCACCTGGCCGCCGCCGCCGGCAAGCACCCCTGGCTGGTCACCCTGCCGCCGGCCGCCTGGCGCCTGGCCGGCCGCCTGCCCCGCCTGTCCGGCATCGTCGACCGGCTGACCGGGTCGCTGGAGCTCGATGACACCGCGTTCCGCGCGGCCTTCGACTGGCAGCCGCCGCTCAGCCAGGACGACGCCCTGGCGCGCACGGTGAGCGCTCACCTGCGCGGCATCCGGTCTACGCCCTGAACAGCGCCGCGACCCAGTCCACGAATACCCGCACCCGCGGCGACAACTGCCGGTTATGCGGATAGAGCACCGATACCGGCAGGGCGGGCGGGGGATGCAGGGGCAGGACCTCCACCATCGTGCCCGCCGCCAGGTCCGCCGCCAAATGATAGCGCGGCACCTGGATGAGGCCCAACCCCAGGCGGGCCGCGGCGGTGAAGCTGTCGGCACCTGTTACGCTGACCCGTCCGGGCAAGGTCAGGCGCCGCGTTTCCTCCCCGACCGTGAATTCAAACGGGTAAGGCCGCCCGGTGGAGGAGGAGACGAAGTTCACCGCCTGGTGGCCTTCCAACTCGTCCAACGTCGCCGGTGTGCCGAAGCGTTCCAGATAGGCCGGACTGGCCACCGTGGCCTGGGGCAGCAGGGCCACCCGGCGCCCGATGAGGGCGCTGTCGCGCGGTTCGCCCACCCTCAGCACGCAATCCACCCCTTCCCGCACCAGGTCGACCAGCCGGTCGCCCTCGCTGATGCTCAGGTCCAAGCCCGGGTGGCGGGCCAGGAGGTCCGGCAGGGCGGGGAACAGGTAGCGGCGCGCCAGCGTGCCGTGCACATCGACCCGCAGCAAACCCTTGGGATCCGTGGCGCGAAAGGCCCCCTCCGCCTCCTCCACGTCCGCCAGCAGACGCAGGCAGCGCTGATAAAAGGCTTCGCCGTCCAGGGTGGGGCTGACATGCCGGGTGGTGCGGTTCAGCAGCCGCGTGCCCAACCGTCCCTCCAACTGTTGCAGGGTATGGGTCACGGTGGCCCGGGGCATGCCCAGATCCTCCGCCGCCGCGGTGAAGCTGCGGCGCTCGACGATACGGGTGAAGACGCGCATGGCGTCGAAGCGATCCATGGGGCTCGGAGATTGTTTATGAAATTTGGATAGTAATGCCACAGATCGGCTGTTTATCCAAAGGAACCTGAAAGCCCATCTTTTCTTCATCACCATTACGGGCGCGCCCCGCAACGGGCGGGTTCCCGACCGAAGGCCCCCACCGAAGAAAAGGATCACGCCATGACCACGACGGCCAACAAGACCGCCCCCAAGATCGCGCTGGTGACGGGGGCGTCCCGCGGCATCGGCGCCGCCATCGCCGAACGGCTGGGGCGCGACGGACATACCGTCATCGTCAACTATGCCGGCAACGTCGCCGCCGCCGAGGCCGTCGCCGCGACGATCGAGGCAGCGGGCGCCAGGGCCCTGACCGTACAGGCCGACGTGGCCGACGCCGACGCGGTGAAGACCATGTTCGACCGGGTGGAGGCCGCGTTCGGCGGTATCGACATCCTGGTGAACAACGCCGGCATCATGCCCCTGGGGGCCATCGGCGACATGGGCGACGACACCTTCGACAAGCTGGTGGACGTCAATTTGCGGGGCACCTTCAACACCCTGCGGGAGGCGGCGCACCGCTTGCGCGACGGCGGCCGCATCGTGAACTTCTCCTCCAGCATCGTGGGGCTGTACCCGCCCACGTACGGGGTGTACGCGGCCACCAAGGCGGCGGTGGAGACCCTGACCATCGTCATGGCGCGGGAGATGCGCGGGCGGTCCATCACGGTGAACGCCATCGCCCCCGGCCCCACCGCCACCGACCTGTTCCTGGACGGCAAGTCGCAGGAGGTGGTGGACCGCCTGGCCAAGCAGGCCCCGCTGGAACGGCTGGGACAGCCCGACGACATCGCCGCCGCCGTCGCGTTCCTGGCAGGTCCGGACGGCGCCTGGATCAACGGGCAGGTGCTGCGCGCCAACGGCGGCATCATCTGAAATCCGCACCCTGATAGAGACGCGAGGACCCGACCATGAAGCAGATCATCGTCATCACCGGCGCCTCCAGCGGTTTCGGCGCCCTGGCCGCCCGCGCCCTGGCCCGGGCCGGCCACACCGTCTACGCCACCATGCGCGACACAAGGGGCCGTAACGCCCCGCAGGTGGAAAAGGCCAAGGCCTATGCCGCCGAGCACGGCGTGGATCTGCGCACGGCGGAAATGGACGTGCAGTCCGACGCCTCCGTTGAGGCGGCCGTGGCCCAGATCCTCCAGGAGGCCGGCCGATTGGATGTGATCGTCCACAACGCGGGGCACATGTCCTTTGGCCCGGCCGAGGCCTTCACGCCGGAACAGTACGCCCAGTTGTTCGACATCAACGTGCTGAGCACCCAGCGGCTGAACCGCGCGGTCCTGCCCCACCTGCGGCGCCAGGGCAAGGGCTTGGTGGTCTGGGTGTCCAGCAGCAGCACCCGGGGCGGCACCCCGCCCTATCTGGCGCCCTATTTCGCCGCCAAGGCCGCCATGGACAGCCTGGCCGTCAGCTATGCCTCGGAACTGACACGCTGGGGCATCGAGACCGCCATCATCGTCCCGGGCGCCTTCACCAAGGGCACCAACCACTTCGCCCATGCCGGCGCCCCCGCCGACGCCGCCCGCGCGGCCGAGTATGACGAGGGGCCCTACGCCGGTGTGCCAGCCCGGGCGCTGGAGGGACTGGCGGCGTTGGAGCCGCCGGACGCCGACGCCGCCAGCGTGGCCGACGCCATCGTGCGTGTGGTCGACCTGCCCCACGGCAAGCGCCCCTTCCGCACCCATGTCGACCCCTCGCAGGACGGGGCGGAGGTGGTCAACGGCGTCGCCGACCGCGTGCGGGCCGAGATGTTCCGCCGCATCGGGCTGGAGGATCTGCTGTCGCCCAAGGTGTCGTAAGCTCAGGGCAGCCCTTCCTACACCAACCCGCGTAGGCCGGAAGGTGGTTCCCCAGTTCTGGCGCACACCCTTTTGTCATTGGAAAGACAAGGGCCAGAACTCACCCACCTTTCCGCCTACGTCGGACTGCTTCATGACAGGTGGCGGCACCCATGCTAGCGTTCCACCTGTGATTGGTTATTTGCAGGTCGATTTCCTGATCCGTGGATAAGACTTGGGGGCGTTGTTCAAACCCATGCCGACCGGAGAAAATCATGGAAAGTAATCGCCACCGTCTCCTTTGGCGCGGCCTTCTGGCTGCCGCCTCCCTGACCACCGTCGCCGCCTGCGGATCACCCCGGCCCGAGCGCGTGGACCTCAGCCACAGCTACCGCATGGTGGATGAGCGCGGCCGCACCGCCGGCCAGGTGGTGTTCTATCCCGCTGGCGGCGGCGCGGTTTACGACGCCGACAATAACCTGATCGGCAGCGTCGCCCCGCCCAGTTCCACCACCATGGCGCCACCCCCGGCGCCGGCACCGCGCAACTATCCTTAATGTCCCCCAGTTCCCAGTCTTGTGATCCCCCTCCCGTCTGAGGCGCCTCGGGTGGGGACCGGTGGCCCCGGTCCCCACCCGTTTTCTTGTGTGCCGGGCCCCTGAAAAAATTTATGCCGGCGGCAGTGGGCTGCGCCTGGGCTTTGCCGTTTCCTCTGGAAAAGCGGTCCCTTCCCCCGCATTGACGGCCCCAGGGCCCCATGGCATTGAGGCCGGATCGGCCGCCTGCAGCCGCACAAGAAACGCGGCCGTTCAAGAAATACAGGGGAGATGCCATTCCATGAGCCTGCCGCCCGTCCTTGCCCAGAACCTGGCGCTGCCGGTCATCGCCTCGCCCATGTTCATCGTGTCCAACCCGGATCTGGTCATCGCCCAGTGCCTGGGCGGCATCGTCGGATCCTTCCCGGCGCTGAACGCCCGGCCGAAGGAGGCGCTGGAGGAGTGGCTGACGCGCATCGACACCACCCTGGCCGACGCCCGCGCCGCCAATCCGGACGCCAAGATCGCGCCCTATGCCGTCAACCAGATCATCCACCAGTCCAACGACCGGCTGGAGCATGACATGGAGGTGTGCGTGCGGCACAAGGTGCCGATCATCATCACCTCGCTGCGGGCGCCGGGCGACATCGTGCCCCATGTCCACAGCTATGGCGGCCTGGTGTTCCACGACGTCATCAGCCTGCGCCACGCGGAGAAGGCGCTGGAGGCCGGGGTGGATGGGCTGATCCTGGTGGCCGCGGGGGCCGGCGGGCATGCCGGGGCGCTCAGCCCCTTCGCCCTGGTGGGGGAGGTGCGGCGCTTCTACGACGGCCCCATCATCCTGTCCGGCGCCATCGCCACCGGCGACGCCATCCTGGCGGCCCAGGCCATGGGCGCCGACCTCGCCTACATGGGCACCCGTTTCATCGCCACGACCGAGGCCAACGCCGCCGCCGCCTACAAGCAGGCCATCGTCGACGCCAGCGCGTCCGACATCGTCTACACGCCTTTCTTCACCGGCGTGGCGGGCAATTACCTGAAATCCAGCATCGTGGCCGCAGGCATGGACCCCGACAACCTGCCCCAGGTGGACCGCAGCAAGATGAACTTCGGCGCGGCGGCGGCCTCGGGCGCCAAGGCGTGGAAGGACATCTGGGGGGCCGGCCAAGGCGTGGGCGCCATTGGCGAGGTCATGCCCACCGCCGACCTCATAGCGCGGCTGAAGGCGGAATATGCCGCCGCCCGCGCCCGGTTGAGCCTGTAAAGGGAAGACGCCCCCAAGAAGGAAAAGGGGTGCGACGGTCCAGCCGTCGCACCCCTTTTCGCTTCACCGCGGCTTCAGTGATCGGAACCGTGCAGGATCTGGTCCCGGATGCCGGTGTCGTACGCCAGGCCTTCCTCGGTGATGATGGCGGCGTTGGGGAATTGCGACTTGATCAGGCCCTTGCGCTCCAGCGCCACCCAGGCGGCCGGGTTGGCCAGGCCGGTGGCGTCGGCCGACATCACGGTGTACGGGCCCAGGTGGAAGTGGTTGCCATGCGCGTGCGGGAAACGGTCGACCAGGACACCGCCCTCGACCACCGGCTGCCCCACGCCCTCGATCCCGGCCAGAACCTGCAGCAGGGTCAGGGTCTTGAGCTGCAGGGGATTCAGCTTCAGCGGGTTCTTTTTCGCGGGCGACATGGGCGTGTCCTCAAAGGAATGACGGGGAAGCGTTGATATGGGGGTGCCATTTACCCCCGCCAGCCCGCCGCCCGCAAGCCATCAGCGTTTTTGGCGCGCCTTCACCGCTCGTGCCTTCGCCGCTCCTGGGCCGCGCGCCCACCAGCCCGCCGGCAAGTTCAGTTCCAGCAGGCCCGCCGCCAGCATGATGCCGCACAGCCACCAGGTCTGCCACGCGCCGTAGGAGAAGCAGCCCACCGCGATGGTGGCGGCGATGGCCGCCAAGGCCGTGGCCTGGGCATAGGCGGGCAGGCGCCGCGTCGCCAAGGCCAGCCCCGCCCCCAGCCAGGTGTGCAGCACGCTGCCCACCACGCCCAGCTCCAGCAGCACCTGAAGAAAAATGTTGTGCGGATGCAGGGGGATGATGGGGGATTCGGGGTGGAACTTGGAAACCTCGCCCTCATCCGGGATGTTGCGGGAGCTGTCGAGCCCCCAGCCGAACACGGGCTTTTCCAGGATGCGGCGGGCGGCGACGTCCCATATCTCCACGCGATGACGGAAGCTCCACGGCATCCGCGTCTCTTCCGTCAGGCCGGCGCGGTGCAGGCCCAGGGAAATGGGGATGGACAGGATGGGCCCGGCCAGCAGCAGGGCGATCATCACCGCCCGCGCCGTGCGGGCCGACAGCCGCGCCAGGCCGTAGAACACCAGGCCGGTCCCCAGGCCCACCTTGGCCGAGGCGCTGGTGCCGCCCAAGGCCGTCAGGAAAAAGGCGGCGGGCATGACCCAGGCCCAGGGCATGGCGCGTCCCGCCGGGGGCGGCACCATCGCTGCCAGCGCCGGCAACCGGGCGAACGCGCCCCGGCCGGTGACCCAGGCCAGGCGGGCCAGGGCCAAGCCCAGGGGCCACGCCAGGGTGGCAAACAGCACGGCCGGCCGGTTCAGCGCCCGGTCATGATCCACCTTGGTGCCCTCCAGCGCCTTTTCCAGGCGATAGATGGGCTGATCGCCCAACACCTCGATGGCGAAGATGGCAAGACCGACGACCATGCCCAGGGTGGCCCAGCGCAGCAGCAGCCAGCGCCGCCGCTCATCCACCTCGCGCAGGGTGCCCATCCAGAATAGGAAGGGCACGACCGTGTAGAGGAAGGTCAGCAGTTGGGAGATGCCGTCCTTGCGCACCGGCGTCCACAACACGGACACAGCCCCCAGCGCCAAGCACAGCACCAGCGGCAGCATCGGGCTGGCCCGCCAAGTGGCGCGTGCGGTCAGGAAAGCGGGAAGACGCCGGGCGCGCAGCGCGTAAAGGATGCCCCCCAGGACCGACAGGCTGATCAGCGTGGGTGCCGTGCCCAGGGGCAGCAGCGCGCAGATGAAGCCGAGTATCGTCACCAGGAACAGCGTAAGCCCCATCCACGGCAGGCTGAACGGCAGCGCCTTGGTGGTGGAGAGGGTGTGCCCGATGGGATGAGGCGGGGGGAGAACCGGCGCTGTGGTCCGCAGGTCAGGCGTGGTCTGGGTCAACGACATCTTGCTCCAGTCTCTGTCCGATGGCTAAGAGCCCCCCAGCCCCGCCATGCAAGCCCCCTTCTTTTACTCGGGAATAGGCCCGCTCCCAGCGCTTTTTCACAGCATCACACCATTGGCACGATATCGGGGTCATACCCGGGCCAGCAAGTCGGCCGCGGCGGCCGCCACCTGCTCCAGCGAGAGCGCCGCCATGCGCGCCTCGGCCGTCGGTTCGTCCCCGCCATTCGGCGGGATCGGCGCCACCACGGCCTGGGCCCGGGGCCCCCACGGGGCGTAAAGATGCGACGGTGTGGGACCGAACAGGCCCACGGTGGGCGTCCCCGCCGCCGCCGCGACATGCATGAGGCCGCTGTCATTACCCACGAACAGGCGGGCGTGCTCCAGGCAGGCCCCTGCCAGCAAGGGATCGGTGCGCCCCACCAGATCAATGACGCGGTGCGCGCCCAATGCGGCGGACAGGGCATCCAACACCGGGGCGCAGCGCGGCCGCTCCGCCTCCGCCGCCAGGACCATGACCCGGGCGGGGGCGGGCCCGGTGGCCAGCGGCCCCGTAACCAGGCACTGGGCCAGCGTGGCGAAGCGGTCGGCGGGCCATTCCTTGCCCGTCCAATTGGCCGCGGGCCCCAGCGCCAGGATGGGCCCGCCATCGGGGCCGACCAGCGCGCGCGCCTGGGCGCGCAGGGCGTCATCCAGGAAAAGGCGCGGGCTGGGGGGCGGATCCAGGCCCAGCACCCGGCCCAGGGAGACGACCTTGGGCTGGCGGTCATCCCCGCCCCGGAAGGTGGCGCGGCGGCGGGCCAGGATCAGCCAGGAAACGGCGCTGTCGCGCAGGTCCACCACCAGATCCCACCGATGGCCCACCACGTGACGCCATAGCGCCAGCCAGTGGCCGGCCATGCGCCGCTTGGGCATGGCGATGATCTGGTCCAGACGCGGCACGGCGCGGAACAAGGGGGCGGCGATGGGACCGCAGGCGATGGTGAAACGCGCGTCGGGCAGGCTGTCGACCAGATGCCCCAGGAGACCGGTGGTCAGCACCGCGTCGCCCAGACGGGTGGAGGTGATGAACAGAACCCGCAACAGACTGACCCCCACACCCACGGCCGATTCCGGCGACGGCCCCTTATACAAGCGTCATCAGACGCTTGCCAATGCGGCGATGGCGGCGGACCATTGCCCTGGTATCGCAACCCGGGTTCGCGCCCACGCGCTTTCCCGGGAGGACGGCATGCAAGGCCCGCCCCTTGCGGCGACGGGCATCGTCCCTTACGTGTTGAAGCCATTCCCGGGAAAACTGTTCAGGTTCAGCATCATGACCGAAGGCGTCGCATTTTCATGGCCCCCCGCCCCGGCGGCGGGTGCCGGCCAGTTGGCGGACCGGGGAGTCCTGGCGCTGACCGGGCCCGACGCCCGCACCTTCCTGCAGGGCCTGATCACCAACGATGTCCGGCGCGTCGCCCCGTCGCGCGCCCTCTATGCCCTGTTCCTGACGGCCCAGGGAAAATTCCTGCACGAGATGTTCGTGGTCGCCCACGTCGACGCCACGGGGGAAGAGACGCTGCTGATCGAGACGGAGGCCGCGCGGGCAGCCGACCTGCTGCGCCGCCTGTCGCTGTACAAGCTGCGGTCCAAGGTGGCCCTGGCCGATGCCGGCGCGCGCTGGGCCGTGGCCGTCGCCCCCGGCGCGTCGGGGGACGGTGAACCCGGAAGCGCCTGGACGGTGGAGACGCCGGACGGAAGCGCCATCGCCTATACCGATCCGCGCCATCCCGGCCTTGGCCTGCGCCTCCTGCTGCCGCGCGCGGCGGCGGAGGCCCTGCCGGACGCGTCGGAGGCCTATGCCCGCCTGCGGCTGGACCTGGGCGTGCCCGATGGCAGCCGCGACCTGGTGCCTGAAAAATCCATACCCCTGGAAAACGGCATGGATCACCTGCATGCCGTCGCCTTCGACAAGGGCTGCTACATGGGGCAGGAATTGACGGCGCGCACCCATTACCGCGCCCTTATCCGCAAGCGTCTGATGCGGGTTGCCGCGACGGCCGGCCAGGCCCTGCCGCCCGCCGGGACGCCCGTCGTCTGGGGCGACCGCGAGGTGGGGGAGATGCGCAGCAGCTTGGGCGCGCACGGCCTGGCCCTGCTGCGTATCGAGGATGTGGAAAAGCCGGACGTGGCCCTGACCAGCGATGGGGTGCCGCTGGTGGTCAGTGGCCCGGTGCCGGCGCCCCGGCCTTAGGCGCCGCGCCAACCTCGGCGGACGCGGCGGACTCAGCGGACGCGACCAATTCGGCGTAGAGACGCTCCAGCGCCTCCAGGCTGGCGGCTTGGCTGTAGGCGGCCAGCGTGGGGCGATGGCGCAGGCGGATACCGGAGTCCCGGGCCTGCGCCACGGCGTTCAGCGCCACGCCCAGGGCCTCCGCCAAATCATCGGCATCGCCCAGCGCCGCCAGGGGCGCCAGCGCCAGCCCATTGCCCGTGCGCACACCATCCGCCACGCCAAAGGCGTCGTGCCCTTCCAGCGACGGCGGTTGCAGCACGGTGCGCGCCCCTTCAGAAGCGGAGGCCACCACCGGCACACCGGCGTCCAGGGCCTCCAGGAACACCAGGCCGAATGGTTCGAACCGGGAGGGGGAACAGAACAGGTCGGCGGCGTGGTAGAAATCCTTCACGTCGCCGCGGAAGCCCATGAGACGGATGGCCGGGCAATCCGCCGCCTGCTGGCGCAGGGGCCCCATCTCCGGCCCGTCGCCCACGATGGCCAGTTTCAGGTTCGGACGATCCAGACCCCGCACGGCGCTGACCAGCAGGTCGAAGCCCTTTTCCCGCACCAGCGGCCCCACGCCCAACACCAGCACGTCGCCGGGCAGTTCCGCACCCATTTCGCCGCGCAACGCGGCGATGCGGCCCTTGTCGGGGGCGGGGTGGGCCTGCTGCCACAGGTTGACCCGGGCGATGCGCCCCTCGAAACCGCCCAGCTTGGCCTCTTGCGCCTGCCAGTCCGTGGTCGCGACGACGGCGTCGTGATTCTGGTACCAGCGGCGGCGATAATCGGGATGCATGGTCGCCAGGACCGAGGGGCGCCCTGGCAGCAAGGGCCGGAGCCGGCCCACCGTTTGGCCCGCCCGGCCGCCATGGCAGTGGATGACATCAGGCCGGAACCGGCGGATATGACTCCAGATCCCCGGCGCCATGAGCCCGGGTCCCACCGTCACCACCCTCAACCCCGGCAGTTCGCCCGAACTCGGCAGTTCATCCCGGATGGACCGGCCGCCAGCGTCGGCACAGTCGGCCCGCACGATCAGCAGAACATCGTGATGGCGCGCCTGGGACATGGCCAGACTGGCCACGTGCCGCTCGGCCCCGCGAAAGCCCTTGGACAAGATAATCTGGACGATACGCATACAGGCCCTCGACACGAAACCCGCGCAGCCACACCGGTGCAGCCAACCGGGCCCCCGCAGCCAGGATCCAGGCATGTCATCCTGCCCGACCTGATCCTTCCTACGCCCTGGCCAGCGTGGGGGCAAGCCCAAGGCGGCCTCTGCCGCGCAAGGTCGCAGGGAACACTTGTTCTATCACGGGCCAGCGACGCCAACCTTTCGCCCGCCCCCCGGCCGAACCGCGCCGTACAAAGTAATTGACGAAGGCCGGCCACCCTTACACACCATGGCGCCTTGGGAATGGGTCGCCTTCCGGTGGCCCGGTGCGCGCGGGCGATAGGCGGGTGGGGGTATGAAGTCAGGGGTCAGTTCAACACCCACGGCCAGGAAGGGCGCGGCGAGGGGCAGCCTGCGTCACGCCAGCGGCTGGATCACCGCCCTGGTCATCGCCGCCTCGATCGCCCTGGTGGCGGCCGCGACCTATAACATGGCCTTGTTCAGCCGGGTCGATCGCTCGCTGGATGAAACGCCGGCCGTGGCCGCGGCCAAGTCCCGCGCCCTGGATGAGACGCGGTCGGCGCTGGGCAACGGTGGCCTGCTGAACGCCCTGGCCGTTTACGCCGAGACCGGCAGCGTCCAGGCGCGGGCCGACATTTCCCAGGCGCTTGAGACGGCCGACCGCAACGTTCGCGCCTTTGAAGGCAACCGCCTGACCACCGCCGAGTCGGACTTGGCGCGCGACCTGCACCGTTTGATCGACCGCTACCGGGCGGCGGTGAACGCCGCGGGCGACAAGCCACAGGCGCTCTCCGGCGCCACCGGCCTGTCGCTGATGACGCTGCACGCCGCCGTGGCCGACCGTATCGCCCAATTGCGCCGGCAAGAGGTGCAGGCCACGGCTGATGTCCTGGCGGGCCCCGCCCGCGCCGGGTTCTGGCTGGGCATCGCGGCCGTTGGCGCCATGCTGGCCACGGCGGCCGCCGCGCTGTGGCTGATCCGGCTGCGACTGCTGGGGCCGCTGGACCAACTGCGCGATAGCGTGGGCGGCGTGGCCCGGGGCGATTGGCGCGTGCCGGTGGCCGGCACGGACCGCGCCGACGAGCTGGGCGACATGGCCCGTGCCATCGAATCCTTCCGCCGCCAAGTGGCCGACCTGCCGGACGTCTCCATCATCACCGAGGACGGGCGGACGCGCCTGAAGTTCGACGGCGACGCCCGCGACCTGTTCGACCAGCTGACCAGTCGGCTGCGCAGCGCCGGCGACACCCTGGCCGGCAACGGCGACGCCGTGTCCAGCCTGGTGGCCGACACGCGGCGCGACCTGACGGCGCTGCTGGGGGACACGCGCCAGGAGCTGACCGACGGCGTGCGCCGCATGGGCGAACTGTGCGGCGCCGTGGCCAAGGCGGCCGGCGACAGCAACCGCGAGATCAAGGAGGCGACGGAGCTGTTGAGCCGCGCCGCCTTGCAGGTGCACGCCTTCGACGACCGGGGCGGCGGCGGCGGGCTGGACAATCTGGTGGAGGCCCTGCGCCGCAACGCCGAGCTGGTGGCCGGCACCGTCCTGACCGCGGGCGAGGACGTGGGCCGCGTGGTGCGTGGCCTGTCGGAAACGGAAGGCGCCTTGCGGCGCGCCACCGGCGACGCGCAGGAGGCCAACGAGCGCATGAACGCCGCCATGGGCGACCTGCAGGCCAAGTTGCTGGCCTCGGTCAAGCTGCTGCGCGCGTCGGGCGAGATGTTGGCCAGCAGCACGGCGGAGGCCACCAGCGGCCTGACCCGGGCGACGGAAGCCGTGGGCAACAGCGACCGCAACCTGCAGGCGGCCTTGGCCCATGCCGGCGACCGGCTGGAGCGCGTGACCGGCCGCGTGGAAAGCTCCGCCGAGCTGCTGCGCGGCACCGCGGATGAGGTCACGCGCAACCTGTCGGGCGCGCTGGACGGCCTGAACCGGGCCAACCGCCTGATCGAGACCGCCGCCGAGGCCAACAGCACCCGGCTGGAACCCGTGGCGGAAAGCCTGGCCGCGGTGCAGCGCGACCTGGCGGGCGCCGCCGCCGGGGTGGCACTACGCGCCGGCGAGATGACCCGCACCCTGGAGGGACTGGGCAAGGTGTCGGAGGCGATGCGCGCCGAGTTGGAGCGCCGCAGCGCCGACCCCGACCAGAAGGCCGCCGCCGACGAGGCCATCGCCCGGCTGGAGGCGACCGCCCATGCCCTGGGCGACCGGGCGGGCAGCATCGGCGACACCGCCACCCGCCTGTCGGACATGCTGAGCGCCGGTCTGGGCGACGCGGGCGCCAAGGTGGAGGGTGCGGTGCGCGACCTGCAGCGCGAGGCCGCCAGCCTGGCGACCGACGCCAGCGGCGCCACCAACGCGCTGAACCGCGCCTTGGCGCGCCAGGACGAGGCGACGGAGGCGCTGCGCGCCCTGACCGGCAGCCTGGCGGAGGCGCTGGCGCCGCGGATCGACCCCAACCTGGCCACCGTCGAGACACTGGCCGACGGGCTGCGCATCCGCATGGAGGCGGCCGACCGCACCATCCGCGGCCTGTTGGACCTGACCGACCATCTGAGGGCGCTGGTCGACACCAGCCGCGCCCATGAGCAGGCGAGCACCGCCGCGACCAAGGAACTGGGCGACCGCCTGGCGGCCATCGCCGAACAGCTGCGCGCCGCCACCGGCGGCTGAGGAAGCCGCTCCGGGGCCGGCGATGACGTGTCTGGCCGTTGTTTCCCGCGGCTTTTCCGCCTGAAATGCGGCGGTCGCACTTTGATACGATAATTAAAAAGGGCGGCGGCCGAGCAGCCGCCGCCCTTTTTGCTTCTGCAGCGACCGGCTTATTTCGCGGCCGGGGCGGCCGGCGCCGCTGGCGCGGTCGTCGGGGCCGGGGCGGCGGTGCCAACCGGCACCAACGTGACGTTCACGGGGCTGTCGTACTTGTTATCGGCGCCGCTGGCGCTATCGATCGCCCAACCAATACCGCCACCGGCCAGGATATTGCCGACCGTGGCGCCGGCGGTGCCGGATTTGTTCAGGAAGGTCGCTTCCTGGAATCCATCCTTGGTGCACCGGATAGTGATGTCGTGCTTGGTCTTCTTCACCGTGGCCGAGGCGGGGGTCTGGCTCACGCGGGCAATGACCGTGCCTTCCCGTTCCAGGGCGCAACTGGCGCCAGCGGGATTGGTGTTGATGGTGATTTCCTGGGAGGTGCCCTCAATAATGGAGGAGCAGGCCGACAAGCTGAATATGGCCAAGGTGGCAGCAAGCGCTAACCGAATATGCATAACGAGTCACCACTTAAGAGATAGCAAGACCCGCAGCATATTAGTTGCGACAGCGTTATTCATTGCACGAATGCGGTTAACGGCACATCGTCGCAGCGGCATAATGTCGCACATCCGCCAGAGCGTTGCGGCCTACTCCTCCCCGTCCAGATGGGCCGCGTCATAGGCCCGGCGGCTGGCGCGGATGGCGGGCTGGTGGTGCGTGGCCCACTGGGCCAGTTGCGCCAGATGGGTGGAAAAGCTGCGCCCCAAATCCGTCAGGGCGTATTCCACCTGGGGCGGGGTGGTGGGAAAAACGGTGCGGCTGGCCAGGCCGTCGCGTTCCAGCTTCCGCAAGGTTTGCGCCAACATGCGCTGGGAGATGCCGGCGATGGCGCGGCGCAGGGCGTTGAAGCGGGCCGGCCCCTGCTCAAGGTGGCTGATGACCAGCACGCTCCACGCATCCCCCAGGCGATCCAGCACATCGCGCACCGGGCAGACGCCGTCATCCCCGTCGGCCATGGGGCCGGCCATCACGAGATCCAAGGTGGTGGCGCTTTTTCCGGCGCCGCGCGGGGGTAACTGTCCATCGATGTCTCCTTGCAGGCCGGGCAATTCACACCGGCGCCGGGCGGTAATGCCGCGATAACCAGGGTACGCGCACATGCCTTCTTACAAACCGGCAGCCGAAATGGCATCTGGTTACCGAACGTAACCTAGTTCGCTGCGCGAGGGTTCGCCAGCGTCAAAACAGGAGTGACCCACATGAACATCGCCCTGATCGGCGCCACCGGCAATGTCGGCACCCGTATCCTGGCGGAGCTGCGCCGCCGCGGCCACACCGTCACCGCCATCGTCCGCAACGCCGCCAAGGTGCCGGCGCAGGAGGGGGTGACGGCCAAGGCCGGCGACATCGGTGACGCCGCCGGACTGGCGCCCCTGCTGGCCGGCCATGACGCCGTGATCAGCAGCATTCCCTTCAGCGGCCTGGACCTGACCTCGCTGGTGACGGCCGTCAAGACCGCCGCGGTGAAACGCCTGCTGATCGTCGGCGGCGCCGGGTCGCTGGAGGTGGCGCCGGGCGTGGCCCTGATCGACACCCCGGAGTTCCCCGCCGCCTACAAGGCGGAGGCCAGCGCCGGCCGCGATGTGCTGAACGCGCTGCGCCAAGGCATCGCCCAGGAAGGTGGGGTGGAGTGGACCTTCCTGTCGCCGTCCGCCTACATCTTCCCGGGCGAGCGCACCGGCCAATTCCGGCTGGCTGACGACCAGTTGCTGGTCGACGCCGAGGGCAAGAGCCACATCAGCTACGAGGATTTCGCGGTCGCCCTGGTGGATGAGGTGGAAAGCCCCGCCCACGCCAACCGCCGCTTCACCGTCGGTTATTAAGACCAAATTGAGGGCGGGGGTGCGGCCATCCGCCACCCCCCGCCCCCGTTTGGTTTAGGTGCGACGCAACAAAGATTACTCGGGCGGGGAATGGTTTTCCCGGGATGCGTCCGTCATCCTGGCTGTGCTCCGCCCGGGTATCGGTCCCATGCCACGTTAGCCCACCCGCCCCGTCGACCGGTCCCGGCACCTCACTTCCCCCATGGTCCCAACACCGGGAGTCGTGCCGACATGAATCGTGACGAGATCCTCTCCGCCAGTTCCATGCCGCTGTTCAGCCCCAGTTATCCGCGCGGCCCCTACCGTTTCATGCGCCGGGAATACCTGATCATCACCTATGAAAGCGACCCGGAGGCCATCCGCCGGGCCCTGCCCGAACCGTTGGAACCGGCGCCGGGCAACCTGTGCTTTTATGAATGGATGAAGATGCCCGACAGCTCCGGCTTCGGCGATTATGAGGAAAGCGGCACCGGCATCGTCGCCCAGTGGAACGGGCAGCCGTGCAACTTCTCCGTCCAGATGTACCTGGATGACGAGCCGCCCATCACCGCCGGCCGCGAGATCTGGGGCTTCCCCAAGAAATACGGCGTGCCCCGCCTGAAAGTGCAGAAGGACACCCTGACCGGCACCCTGCATTACGATGAGGAGCGGGTGGCAATGGGCACCATGACCTATAAGCACCACAGCCTGGCCGACCGCCTGGATGAGGTGGCCAAGGGCATCGGCAAGCTGAACGTGAACCTGAAGTTCATCCCCGATGTGGATGGCGGGCCCAAGGTGGCCCAACTGGTGGGTTACAACCTGACCGACGTCCATGTGCATGGCGCCTGGGACGGTCCCGCCCGCCTGCACCTGACGCCGCATGTGAACTGCCGCGTGGCCGACCTGCCGGTCCGGCGCATCGTCGGCGGACGGCACCAGGTGGTGGACTTCACCCTGCCCTTCGGACGGGTGCTGCACGATTATCTGGCGTAATGGGCCGGTGGGCGCATCCGCGCCCACCTTCCCCGCTCAACGGGCGGAGGCCACGTCGCGCACGGCATCCGCCATCAGGCGCAGGCCCAGCACGCCCATGATAGTGCCGGTCACCCGGTCGATGCCGCCTTTGGCCTTGAGATAGGCCCGGCGCGGCGCCCCCGCCGAGAAGGCCAGGGCCACCACGCTGTACCAGCCAGCCTCGATCAGGAAGATCAGGGGCGGCAGGACCAGCAGCAGGTGGCGCGGCGGTTCCCCGACCTGGGACTGGGCGGGCAGCAAGGCCGCGAAGATGCTGGCGTAGGCGATGGCGGTCTTGGGATTGCTGAGCTGGGTCGCCAGCGCCACGATGAAGGCGCGGCCCAGCGACGGCACCTGACCGCCCGCCGGCACGCCATCAGCCATGGCCGAGGGCATGGCAAGGGGCACGCCGGCACCCTGCCACAGGCGCAGGGCAAGATAGAGAAGGTAGAGGCCACCCGCCAGGCGCAAGGCCATGTTCAACCAGGCCACCTGGGTCAGCAGCGCGGTCAGGCCCAGCAAGGCCAGGGTGCCGAAAAAGGCGCCACCCACACCCATGCCGACAGCGGCGGCCAAGCCGTTGCGGCGGGATTGCGCGACGGCGGTGCGCGTGACAAGCACGAAGCTGGGCCCGGGGGACATGGCCCCCAGCAACAAGGCGACAAGAATGGGGATCAGGCTGGCAAGCATGGGGCGTCCCTTCCGTTGCGACGGTCGATGGCCCAGGCGCGCGGCACAGGATGCCCCCGCGCTTCCCGATGGTGCCCCATCTTGGACCCCGCCGTCGGGGGTCACGCGCCAGCCACGCGGATAGGGGAGCGTAACCGTTGTGGGCTTAGCCGGCAACGGCGGCATGCCGGTCGGCCCGCCGGCCGAAGGTGCCGGCCATGGCCAGGATGGCGAGCCCGCTACAGGCCATGACCAGGGGCGTGGGCAGCAAGGTCAGCAGCGTGGGCGCCGCCATCATGGCCACCAGCGTCCCCAGGCAGTCCAGCACCAGGAACAGGCGGAAGACGGCGGCGATTTCCCCGCCGGTGAACCGGGTCTGGCGCAAGGTGGTCACCGGAATCTGCGACAGCGGGCCACCGGTGGCGGTGGCCATGGCCGCCGCCGCCATGGCGGGCAGCGTCCAGGGGGCGGGCAGCAGCGTGGCCAGCGACAGCACGACGAAGCCGCCCCCGACCAGCCCGTCACCCGCCGCCACCAGGGCCAGCGGCCGCCGCGCGAGCAGGCCGCCCGGTGGCAGGCTGCCCACCACCAGGTTGCTGACCAGATTACCGGCACCGTAGGCGGAGAACAGCAGGGCCAACGCCGATAGGCCGCTGAGGCCGAAGCCCGCCACCCCCTGCTGGCGCACAAGCAGCGGCAGCGACAGCCAGATGGTCAGGGTCCACAGCCCGCCCGTCAGCCCGTTGCGCCAAAGCAGATAGGTGAAGGGCGGTTCCCGCCGCACCAGGCGCCAGCCCGCCAACAGCCGGGCGGACAATCCATCCGCGACCCGGGTGGGCGCCGCCGGCTCCGGCGCGGGCGGATCGGCCAGGTAGGGCCGCACGCTGAACACGGCGAGGGCGGAGGCCAGGAAGCTGAGGCCGTTCACCCCCATCAGGGCCACCGGCGGCATCAGGGTGGCCAGGGCCCCGGCCAGCGTGGGACCCACCAGGCGGGCCAGGCGCAGCGTGCCGTCGAACAGGGCGTTGGTGGCGGCCAGCAGGCTGCGGTCGCCCGCCAGCCGGGGCAACGACGCCTGAAGCGCGGGATCGAACAGGCCAGCCAAGGCGGACAGCGCCACCGACGGCACCACCAGGGTCCACAGCGTCAGGTGGCCGCCCAAGGCCGCCAGCACCGGCACCGCCGCCAGCCCGGCGCGCGCCAGGTCGGCCGCCATCATGACGCTGCCATGGTCCCACCGCCCCACCCAGGCGCCGGCCAGCAGGGCCACAGTCATCAACGCCAGCGTATCCGCCGCCGCCACATAACCGGTGTCCGCCCCCACCAGGCCCACGGCCAGCCAGACCAAGGCCATCTGGTGCAATTGGTCGCCCACGGCCGAGAGCGACAATGCGCCCCATAGACGGGCGATGGGGCCGTGCGTCAAAGGTTTCAACAGGCGCATGGTTGGGCTTTGGGCTGAGGACCGGAAGGGTGGGCGCGGGCCCCCTGCTTACAGCAAGCGCACGATCCGCGCAGTGCCGAACCCCACAGGGCCCGCATCGGTGGGCTTATCCACCCAAAAGCTGCACAGCTTTGCGGCAACATGCCTGTAACAATCCAGAACTGCCCAATCACTGGGCGCTGATCCCACCCTCCGCGCAGCCGAAATGCTTATATCGCAGCAGCGAAGCAACTGGCCCGGTTATTGCTGACATCCCCAGATAGAGTGAAAGCGGTCCCACGTCCCCTAAACGGGCGTCGGGCGGCACTTTTTTGGCAGATGGGTCGAGTAAAGACAGCAATAAACCAGTTTTCCCAACCCATGAATTGACAGAGACGAATGACGAAACGGGCCGTCACCATCATTGTCAAAGCCATAAACCGGATTCCGGACACTGATGTTCGGCGTCTCGTTACCGCAATTGGGACGAATACGACCCTCATTTCTTCGAAAATGCATAGTCACAACTTCCATATGGCTGCCCATCGGGGCGGCCATTTGCATTTGCGAACCTTCCATTACCCATCAACCCCAGCATGAGGCGATGCCCCGGGAGCCGAGCGCGGCGCTGACCCGGCAGCGCACCCCGTCACCGGCGGACCTTAACACGGTGCATCGCACCCGGGCCGCCGCCGATTACCCCACTCCGCCCGCCGGGTCTGACCCGGCGGGCCGGAGACGAAAGTCGAAGACGACGCCGCGCCCCCGTCACCCTTGGGGCGGGCGGATGCAGGACCACAAAAAATAACGGAACAGGAGAGCCTTGCCTTGACCACGAATCCTCCGCCGCGCACCGCGCGCCGCATGGCCCGTTTTCTGGGCGCCCTGGCCCTGACGGCCGTGCTGGCCGCCATCATCACCGAGGCCGGCGTCATCTCCTCCAGCGGCACGGCCAAGGCCAAGCAGCCGATCACCCGCACCGACGCGGGCAGCTTTCCCATTTCCGCCGCCGTATCCGTCCCGGCGGGAGCCGACGTCGTATACCTCAGCGGCATGACCCCGTCGGTCGCCGACCCGAACGCGCCCAAGGGCAGCATCGAGTCCTATGGCGACACCGCCACCCAGACCGTCAGCGTCCTGAACAAGATCAAGGACGCGCTGGCCGCCCAGAAGCTGACCATGGGCGACGTGGTCATGATGCATGTCTACCTGGTGGGCGATCCGGCCCACGACGGCAAGATGGATTTCGCCGGCATGATGTCCGGCTACACCCAGTTTTTCGGCACGGCCGACCAGCCGAACAAGCCCGCCCGCAGCACGCTGCAGGTGGCGGGTCTCGCCTCCCCCGGCCTGTTGGTCGAGATCGAGGTGATCGCCGCCCGCGTCCCCTGAGCCGGGGCGCCCGTCGCCAGGCCATCGCCCGGCGACGGAACGGCCAGACGATCGCTTCGACGCTGATGAGGAAGGTGCATATTGCCTGCCATGACCGAATTGCCCGGCGCCGGCGTGACCCGGCGTCATTTCCTGGAAAAGGCGGCGCTGCTGGGCGGCAGCGCCATGGTGATGACCGCGCTGAACGCCTGGGGCGCCGGCATCGCCTCCATGACCAGCGCGCCGCCCGCCCTGCGCGGGTCCGGCGCGGGGCACAAGCTGCTGATCCTGGGGGCCGGCGTCGCCGGCATGACCGCGGCGTATGAGATGTCCAAGCTGGGCTACCAGGTGACCATCCTGGAGGCCCGCGCCTTCGGCGGCGGCCGCTGCCAGACGGCGCGCAAGGGCTTCAAGCTGACGGAGCTGGGCGGTGAGGAGCAGGAGTGCACGTTCGATGAGGGGCTGTACCTGAACCACGGCCCCTGGCGCATCCCCTTCTGCCATCGCTCCACCCTTCATTACACCAAGACCTTCGGCATCCCGCTGGAGGTCCTGGTCAACGAGAACGACGCCAGCTACGCCCGCTTCGACACCGTGAAGGGGCCCCTGGCCGGCAAGCGGGTGCGCCAGTTCGAGGTGCGGGCCGACATGCGCGGCTACACCTCGGAACTGGTGGCCAAGGCGGCCACCTCGGGCAAGCTGGACACCGGCCTGGCCAAGGATGACGTGGAGCTGTTCGTCGAATACCTGCGCGGCGAAGGCTATCTGGAAAACGACCTCAGCTATCGCGGCACGGAAGGCCGGGGGTACAAGGTCAACCCCGGGGCCGGCATCGACGACCCCGGCCCCGGCGTGCCCAGCACGCCCTACGCCTTCCCCGACCTGGTGCAATCCAAGCTGTGGCGCATGGTGCAATCGGTCGGCACCTTCGACCAGCAGCACACCATGTTCCAGCCGGTGGGCGGCATGGACCGCATCGCCAAGGGCTTCGAGAAGCATGTCGGCCACCTGATCAAGTACAACGCGGAGGTAGAGCGCATCCGCCAGTCCGACGGCGGCGTGACGGTGGACTACCTGGACACCAAGACCGGCAAGCGCAGCACCATCAGCGCCGATTACTGCCTGTGCACCATTCCGGTCAGCGTGCTGCGCACCATCGACGCCGATTTCTCCGACGCCTACAAGCAGGCCATGGGCCTGCTGTCCTATGACCCGGTGTGCAAAATCGGCCTGCAGATGAAGCGCCGGTTCTGGGAGGAGGACGACGCCATCTATGGCGGCCATGTCTACACCGATGCGCCCGGCATCAATCTGATCAGCCTGCCGTCGTCCGGCTGGCAGTCGGCCAAGGGCGTGCTGCTGGGCTATTACATGTTCGGCGCCGACGCCACCGACATGAGCGGCAACACCCCGGCGGAGCGCACGGCCATCGCGTTGGATGTGGGGCAGCGCATCTTCCCGCAATACAAGGAGAACTTCGAGAACTCGTTCTCCGCCTCCTGGCACCTGATCCAGTACAATCTGGGCGGCTGGGGCAACTGGAGTGCGGAGGCGCGGAAGGTCGCCTATCCGGTGCTGAACAAGCCCGACCGCCGCATCTACCTGGCGGGGGAGCATATCAGCTACATCGGCGGCTGGCAGGCCGGCGCCATCGAATCCGCCTGGCACCAGATCGCGCAAATCCATCAGCGCGTCGTGGCGTGAGGGGGACAGGATGCGCGCAACCCTTCTTGTCGCCGCCCTTGCCACCGGCACCTTTCTGACCACGGCGCCCGCCCTGGCGCAGGACGTGGCCAAGGGCCAGGATCTGTTCAACCACAAATGCGCCGCCTGCCATCAGAAGACGGGCCTGGGGGTGAAGGGCGCCTTCCCCGCGCTGGCGGGGGATCCCTTCGTCGTGGGCGACCCCGAACCGGTGGTGCGCACCGTGCTGCAAGGGCGGGGCGGCATGCCCACCTTCGCAGCACTGCTGAGCGAGGATCAACTGGCCGACATCATCAGCTACATCCGGCAGGCCTGGGGCAACAGCGCGCCGGCCGTGAACACGGGCTTCGTCGTCACCGTGAAGACGAACGCCCATCCGCAGGACAAGGCGCCGACCGTCACGCATTGAGCGGAACGGCGGCAGGGTTTCAACGGGCCCCAAGGACATCGTGACCGGGTTGGACGTCGGGAAGCGTCCAACCCGGTTCCGGAACCGAGGGGCGGAGAAGGAAAGGAGCGCATCGGCAAGTCAAAGCGCCTTTGAAAAAGGCGATTTGACTTGCGCCAAAACAGTTGTTTGAGATTTCAAAAAAAGGCGGACGGGGCAATGAGCCGCCTTATTCTGAAAAAATGCGGGGAATCGCGCCATCAAGCGCCATGATCTAACAAAATCCAAAGATCAGGGGGCCAACATGACGCATACAAACAACACCAACGCCATAGGTGCGCGTGCCATCCGTGCGCGTAAAGCCTGGACCATCGCCCTGCTGTGCACGGCGGGCTATCTCGCCATGGGCACGGCCAGCGCCGCCACGGCGCCGGCACCGGCGGCCGACACCGACAGCCTGTCGGAAATCGTGGTGACCGGCAGCCGCCGCGTCGACCGGTCGGTCGCGGATTCGCCGTCGCCCATCGATGTCTTCTCGCCGGAGGATCTGTCCCGCCAGGCCGGCGGCGACACCAACGACCTGCTGCGCCAGCTGGTGCCATCGTTCAACGTCGCCCGCTTCTCCATCTCCGACGGGTCGACCTTCGTCCGCCCGCCGACCTTGCGCGGCCTGCCGCCCGATGAAACCCTGGTGCTGATCAATGGCAAGCGCTTCCATCGCTCCGCCCTGGTGCAGATCGGCGCCAACGGTCTGACCCAGGGGTCGCAGGGGCCCGACCTGGCGCAGATCCCCTCCATCGCCATCAAGCAGCTGGAAGTGCTGCGCGACGGCGCCGCCGCCCAGTACGGTTCCGACGCCATCGCCGGTGTCATGAACTTCACCCTGAAGGACAGCGCCGACCAGGGCACGGTGGTGGCCCAGTGGGGCCAGACCTATGCCGGCGACGGCGGCAGCGCCCACATCCAGGCCAATTCCGGCCTGCCCTTGGGCGACCGCGGCTTCGTCAACATCAGTGCCGAGTATGTGAAGAACGATCCGACGTCGCGCGGCACCCAGCGCCCCGACGCCGCCAAGCTGGCGGCCCAGGGCCTGACCATCCCCAACCCCGCCCAGCGCTTCGGCGACCCGGCGGTGGAGGCGGAACGCCTGTTCGTCAACAGCGGCATCGACCTGGGCGACAATTCCAAGATCTACCTGTTCGGCAACTTCGGCCACAGCTACGCCAAGGAAAGCTTCAACTACCGCAACCCCACCACGGTGTCGTGGCTGATCACGCCCATCACCCTGGACAGCGGCGCCACCTTCAAGTGGAACAGCGTCTTCCCCAACGGCTTCACGCCCTGGTTCTACGGCGACATCCTGGATAGCAGCATCACCGGCGGCTACAAGACGACGCTGAAGAACGGGCTGATGATCGATGCCAGCGCCAGCTACGGCAAGGATGAGCTGCGCTACAGCATCCGCAACACCGTCAACCCCTCGCTCGGGCCGAGCAGCCCGCACCAGTTCTACGTCGGCACCCAGATTCAGGAGGAAACCAACCTGAACCTGGACCTGACCTATCCCGTGAACCTAAGCTGGCTGGCCAGCCCGCTGACCCTGGCGGGCGGTGGCGAATACCGGCGCGAAACCTACACCATCAAGTCGGGTGACGTGGCCTCGTACCAGGCGGGCAAGTACTACACCTACGGCATGCCCATCGGGTCCAACGGCTATCCCGGCTTCACCGCCAGCGACGCCGGCCAGTATCCGCGCGGCAACTACGCCTTCTATGCCGACGCGGAAGCCGACATCATCAAGGACCTGAGCGCCGGCGTGGCCCTGCGCTATGAAGACTTCGACGATTTCGGCGACACCACCAACTGGAAGGTCTTCGGCCGCTATCAGCTCACCAACTGGCTGGCCATCCGCTCGTCCGTCAACACCGGCTTCCGCGCGCCGACGCCGGGGCAATCGCACATCAGCAGCACGCAGACCACCTTCAAGGCGGGCAGCCCGGAACCCATCGTGCTGGGCACCTTCCCGGTGGACAGCGCGGTCGCCCAATATTACGGCGCCAAGACGCTGAAGCCCGAGACCTCGTTCAACATCGCCGGCGGCCTGGTCTTCGACCTGCCGGGCGGGGTCAACCTGACCGTCGACTATTACAACATCAAGGTCGAGGACCGCATCGGCATCACCAGCGATTTCACCGTGTCCGCCGCCGACCAGATCAAGCTGGCGGCGCTGGGCGTGGTGGGCGCCAACACCCTGGGCAACGTCAACTACTTCGCCAACGCCTTCGACACCCGCAGCCAGGGCGTCGACATCGTCGCCAACAAGACCTTTGACCTGTATGACGGCGAACTGCGCCTGACGGCGGCGGCCAACATCAACCACACCGACGTCACCAAGTACGACTCCACCGTCATCGATGCCAACCGCAAGGCGGACATCGAGAACGGCCTGCCGCACTATCGCGTGAACCTGACCGCCACCTATGACATCGGCGCGTTCAACTTCATGTATCGCGGCAGCTATTACGGCGCCTGGCAGGACAACTCCAGCGCCGGTCAGCACTACGACCCCAATTGGATCTTCGACGCGGAGATCGCCTACAAGGTGACCGAGGACCTGACCGCCACCGTCGGCGCGCAGAACCTGTTCGACACCTATCCGCAGAAGAACCGCAGCGCCGGTCGCCTGAACTATGGCGACCAGTACCCGGACACGTCGCCCTTTGGCTATGACGGCGGCATGTATTATTTCCGCCTGGCGTATAAGTTCTGATCGCCCAACTGGGCGCAAGGGAAGGCCGTCCGGGAAACCGGGCGGCTTTTTCTTTGGGCGAACGCGGTCTTTCCCGTCATAGTGGCAGCCATAACAACGCAAAAATGGGGAACGCCCTTTTCATGAGCATGATCGCGAACATCCTGGTGGCCCTCGTGGCGCTGCTGCACGCCTGGATCCTGGTGCTGGAAATGGTCTTGTGGACCAAGCCCGCAGGCCTGCGGGCCTTCCGCAACTCTCCCGAAAGGGCCGCGCAAACGGCCGTGCTGGCCGCCAACCAGGGTCTGTACAATGGTTTCCTGTCGGCGGGCCTGCTGTGGGGCCTGGTCTACCCGGACCCGTCGGCGGCCCTGCACATCAAGACCTTCTTCCTGCTGTGCGTGATCGTGGCGGGCGCTTACGGCGCCTGGTCCGTCAGCCGCCGCATCCTGATGATCCAGGCCCTGCCGGCGGCCGTGGCCCTGGCGGCGGTTTGGCTGGCATGAGGATCTGAAAAAAAAGCCGGCGCCCCCGGTACGGGCGGGTAACGGGGGCACCGGCCGGGGGACGTCAGGCGCCGGACTTCGCGGAGCCTTGAGTCGCGTCGGCGATGACGCGGCGTGCTTCGGCGATGGCGTCGGGCGTGCTTTTGCCCCCCTTGGCGATGCTGTCGGCCAGGCCCATCAGCGCCTTGCCGGTGACGGAGCCGTTGTTGGCCTCTTCCACCACGCTGACGCCCTGGTGCCGGGCGATGACCTGGTCCCAGGCGGCGCGGACGGCCGCCCAGTAGGTCATGGTCTTGGTCCAGTACTCATCCGCCACGGCGATGGGGAAGGCGTTGGACCGGCTGTAGGTGTTGATCACCGTTTCATGCACGAAGGTGACCAGGCCCCCCTCCCGCAGCCCCAGCTTGGCATTATCCTGCTCATGCACCCAGCCGGCGGGCGTCAGCGCGTGGCGGTTGGTGCCGCTGTAGCGGTCATAGGGCGGATGGCGGGTGGCGTCACGGCGGGCCAGGGGGCGCCAGGTCTCGTCACTGGTCCAGCGCGAGACGCCGGCGTCGTGGCGCCAGCGGCCAACCCCGCCATACCGCGGGGAATCGTCCGTCTGCCACACGATCTGGGACCAGGCCCCCTTGGCCACCGCCCCATCCACCGGGGTCAGCGACCAGTGGCCCGTCCCCTGGTAGGCCAGCACGGCGACCGGCTGGTAGGTCCAGTCCTGCCGCCAGTGCTTGACCACCACGGGCAGGCCATCCTCACCATCCACCACCAGGATGTGCTGCAGGCGGATGACGGAACCGCCGTCCTCCACCACCCGCACCACCTCGTTCCCACCACTGACCTTGGGCGCGATGGGCGTGTAGTCGGGCAGGAAGGACGTGGTCTCACGGAAATCGAAGGTCACCTTATAGGTGCCGGCCATGCCCAGGATGGCCCGCCTGTCCTGGTCCGGGGCGGGACCCGAGGGATAGGTGGCCGTTTCGGCCGCGCGGGCCGCCGGCGGCAGGTGGGTGGCGACACCCAGCAGGGCGGCGCCGGTCAGGAAGGCGCGGCGGCCGGTCTTAAGCGTGTCACGCGGGATCATCGGGGTGCCCTCCTTGGGCAGCTCATGCGATTGGGGAGGAAGGTGGCGGCGGGCACGGGCGGGGCCCGCCGCCACCCGGATCCGGCCGGACGTCCCCCCGTCGGCCGGATCGGCTCAGCACGTCGGCGTCACAGCTTCAGGGTCAGCGAGGCGCCGACGTTGCGGCCCGGCTGGGTCCAGGCATCCAGCACGGTGGAGGTGGCGGACTGCCCGCGCACATCACCCCACCACCAGTACTTTTCATCCGTCAGGTTGAAGATTCCGACGCGCAGGCTGGCGTTCTCCGTCACCGTCCAGTAGGCCGTGGCATCCAGGATGGTGAAGGCCTTGGGCAGGAAGTAGGTCGCGCTGCTGACGTCGGACCGGTCCTTGGCGCCGGAATGGGTCATGGTCAGCTGGCCGCCATAGCGGCCGGCCGGATCGCGGTAGGTCAGGCCCAGCACCACCTTCCACGGATCGACGCTATCCAGCGGCGTGGTCACGCCGCCGGAGGTGCTGTCACCCTGGGTGTAGGAAAAGGCGGCCAGCGCCCCGATGCCGGAGTTCAGGGTGACCTGGCCCTTGGCCTCCGCCCCGCGCAAGGTCACCCGCGACAGGTTCACATACTGGTAGATCGCCGGGTTGGCGGCGGTGAAGGTACCGCCAACCTGCACCTGGTCGATGAAGTCGCGGTAGCGGCCGGCGTAGCCGGTGACGCTGGCATCCCAGCGGCCGCCGCCCAACACGGCATCGCCAGAACCCGCACCCGCCGCTTTTTCACCCCAGCCCCCGTTGAACTTGAAGCCACCCTCGATGGTCTGGCTGGTCTCCGCCTTCAGGTTGGGGTTGGAGACGGACTTGTAGTTCTGCGTGGGGTTGGCGAAGCCGTTGTTCACCTGCGACGGCGACGGCGCCTTGAAGCCTTCCGCCAGGTTCACGAACACGCCCACGTCCGGCAGCACATGGTAGAGGATGCCCAGCTTGGGCGAGACATGGCTGTCGTTCTTGGAAATGGGCGTCAGCGCCGTGAACAGCGGGTCGTCCTTCTTGGGCGACAGGTCGTAATAGTCGAAACGCACGGCGGGATAGAGCGTCAGCCGCCGGTCGAAGGCGTTGATCTCGTCCTGCACAAAGACGCCCGCCAGCGTGTAATCGGTGGTGGGATAGGCGCGCGACGGGAAGGCATCGCCGGCGGACGGCACCGTGCCGTCGCGCAGCGATTCCTGGTGGGTGACGGAGTAATCGCCGCCGTACACGAAGGTGTGCGTCAGGTCGTGGCCCAGCGTCTTGCTCTGCGCCTGAAGGTCGAAG
Source organism: Nitrospirillum goiasense (assembly GCF_034427435.1). NCBI lineage: Bacteria > Pseudomonadati > Pseudomonadota > Alphaproteobacteria > Rhodospirillales > Azospirillaceae > Nitrospirillum > Nitrospirillum goiasense. The sequence continues at coordinate 937,761 of NZ_JAXQNP010000003.1, forward strand.
CCGTAGACGTTGGTATCGAAGGTGCTGTCGCGCGTGCGGTCGGCGGCGGTGTTGCGATCCTCCGCCCCATATTGGGTGGCGTGGGTTTCCTGGTAGTAGGCCGTCCAGCGCAGACTGTCGATCACGGCCGCGCCGATATCATAGCGGTGGTCCAGGCTGACGCGGTTGCGGTCCTCGCGGTCGCGGGCGATGAGGCCCAGCACGCTGGTGGAGGACAGCGGCGGCTTGGCGATGGCGCTCAGCACCGTGGTGTTGGTGTGGTTGTCGTCATGGTCGAAGGTCAGGCGCAGGCGGTGCGCGTCCGACGGTTCATAGACCACCTTGGCCAGGACGGCGTTGGACTGCAGGTCCTGCGGGTTGGCGGTGGTGCGGTCGGTGTTGGCGGCGTTGTTGCCGCCATTGGTCGCGGTCTCGTTGCCGTCGCGCCGGGTATAGGCCACCAGGGCCTGCACCTTGCCCACCCGGCCCGCGGCCACGGCCCCCTTGGACCAGGCGCCGTCGGCGGAGGTGTAGCCGACCGAGCCCTGCGCCGCCCAATCCCTTGTTTTCCCATCTGGGCCCGCGGTCAGAAAATCTTCCGGATCCTTGGTGATGAAGCTGACGGCACCGGCCACGCCGTCGCTGCCATAGAGCGCCGAGGCGGGCCCGCGCAGGATTTCCACGGACTTCAACAGACCCAGGTCGACATAATCGCCACGCCCCATGTTCTGGGCGCCGAAGCTGTAGGCGTCGGGCACGCGGATGCCATCGGTCAGCATCAGGACGCGGTTGCCCTCCAGCCCGCGGATGTTGAAGCCGCTGTCGCCGTCACGCCCGGTGGATGATCCGGCCAAGGTGAAGCGCGCCGGGCTTTTGCGGACCGAGACGCCGGGTTCGTAGCGCACCAGATCCTTGATGTCCGTCACCAGTTGCTCATCCATCTGCTGGCTGGTGATGACGCTGACGCTGGCCGGGACGTCACTGATGTCCTTGGCCGTGCGCGTGGCGGTGACGGTGATCGTCGCCGTGGTGTCGGCATCGGCCGCGTCCGCCGGCGCCCCGTCAGGTGCCGCCGCCGCCAGCGCGGCATGGGACAGGGTGGCGCCCCCCAGCGCCGCCAACAGCCAAAGCGGAACGGTCGCCTGCAACAGCGTTCGCTGCATTTTTTCCCCCGTGAGGTTGGTTCCTGCCGCAGCTATATGACTAATGATATTAAGAATCAATCTCATTCTCATTGTGGCACTATTGCAACGGCGCAACCCGGCCCTGACCAGGCAAAGGTTTGACCCGGCGGCGGGAATCCGCCAAAAACCGCCCATCCCAATTCTGTTCGTGGCTTGCCCCACGCCGCCCTTCCCGCGGCGGACAGGACAGGCCGCCCCTTTCAGGATGACAGTCCCCGTGATGATTTCCCTCCGCCGTTCCCACCGCCTGATGCACTCCGTGGCGGCGATCGCCCTGGTGATGGGCGGGGCCGCGCAGGCCGAGCCGGCCGACCAACCGGCCACCGTCATCGTCACCGGCGTGCGCGATCAGGGCTTCCGCGCCACCGACACCCAGTTCGGCGCCGCCGGCACGGTGCTGGACACCCCGGCATCGGTCAGCGTCGTCACCCGCGACCTGATGGACGACCAGCAAGCCCGGCGGCTGAGCGACCTGATCCGCAACGACGCCTCCATCGGTGAGAACTACGCACCCGAAGGCTATTACGAGGACATCGCCATCCGGGGCTTCCCCCTGGATCTGGCCACCGGCCTGCAGATCAACGGCCTGACCATCGCCGGCGAACAGCCGGTGGCGCTGGAGAACAAGCAGCGGGTGGAGTTCCTGAAGGGCCTGGCCGGCGTGGATGCCGGCGTCGTGGCCCCGGGCGGCCTGGTCGACTACGTCACCAAGCGGCCGGCGGACGTGCGCAGCCTGACCCTGGGCACCGACAACCGGGGTGGTTTCTACAGCGCGGTGGACGTCGGTTCCGTCTTCGGCGAGCGCAAGCAGTATGGCCTGCGCCTGAACGCGGCGCATGAGGACATCGCCAGTTACGTCGACCATGCCGACGGCTACCGCAACTTCGGCTCCATCGCCGGCGATTGGCGCGCGACGGAGAACGACACCTTCAATCTGGACCTGGAATACCAGCGCCGGGTGCAGCACTCCGTCTCCGGCTATCAGTTGCTGGGCGGCACCGCCCTGCCGGCGCTGGACACCGTGTCGCCGGAGCGGATGCTGGGCGCGCAGTCCTGGACCAAACCCGTCACCATCAACGCCCTGAACCTGTCCGGCCAGTATGAGCACCGGTTCAGTGACGATTGGCGCCTGGCGGTTTCGGCCGGCCACAGCCGCACGGTCATCGACGACAACGTGGCCTTCGCCTATGGCTGCTACAACGTCCCCAGTTGCGCCGCCGGCGACTCCCCCGGCTACTACTTCGCGCCCAACGGCGACTTCGACGTCTATGACTACCGCAGCCCCAACGACGCGCGGGAGGATGACCAGGCCCAGGCCCTGCTGCTGGGCAAGGCGGCGACCGGTGCCATCGGCCACAGCCTGACCCTGGGCGCCAGCGTCTTCCGCCGCACGGTGACGCAGACCGACTACGTCTATGACTATGTCGGCAGCGACAACATCTATAACCCCACCCCCCTGGCCTTCGACCGTTCCCCCAACAACCCAGGCGCCAATTACCAGCGGCTGGACAGCCGCCAATATGCGCTCATCGGCATGGACAGGGTGGACCTGGGCGCCCTGGTCCGGGGGCTGGAGTTGGACGCCGGCGTGCGCGGCGTGTTCCTGCGCGAACGCGCCTATGACGTCAGCCACACCACCATCCGCAACACGGCGGAGACGCTGCCCCTGCCGCAGGCGGCCCTGGTCTACAAGCCGCTGGCGGCCGTGACCCTATACGCCAGCCATTCGCGCGGCCTGTCGCTGGGCGGCCAGGCGCCGGCCTGGGCCACCAACGCCAGCGAGATCCTGTCGCCGTCGCTGTCCTGGCAGGACGAGGTGGGCGCCAAGTACGATTGGAACGGCCTGCTGCTGGGCGCCAGCGTCTTCCGCCTGAGCAAGGCGTATGAGTACGCCAAGCCCGACGACAGCGCCTACGGCTTCACCTATGTGCGCCAGGGGACGGAACGGCACGACGGGCTGGAGCTGAACGCCGCCGGCCAGGTGACGGACGCCCTGCGCCTGACGGCCAGCGCCACCTTCATGCATGCCGTGGCCTATGGCACGGGCACGCCCGCCTATGACGGCCACCAGGCCATCAACGTGCCCCACGTGCGTACGGCGCTGTACGCCGATTACACCCTGCCCCACCTGGACGGCCTGGCCTTGCTGGCCGGGTGGCAGTATGTGGGCGCGCGGGCGGCGGCGCGCGACGCCGTGGCCACCGCGCCGGCCTATCATCTGTTCAACGCCGGCCTGCGCTACGCCCCCAGCGCACTGGACGAAAAGCTGACCCTGCGGCTGTCGGTCGACAACCTGCTGGATCGGCGCTACTGGAAGGATGTTGGCGAAAGCGCCGGCGACGCCTATCTGCATCTGGGGGCGCCGCGCACGGCGCGCTTCACGATCCAGTATTCCCTGTAAGGCCAACAGTCCCTGTAAGGTCCGTCCCCATTTCATGAGCGCCTCCCCCGCCCGGTCCCGGTTAGAGAGCCCGTCCCCCCTGGCCCACGGCATGGGCATGGACGCGGTGCTGCCCGACTGGCCGCCCCTGACGGTGGCGGAGGTGGCGGGCCTGCTGCGCCATTACCCGGACGCGGGCACGGTGCGCGGCATCCTCAGCCACAGCCCCCGCCCCTTTTCCGCCGCCTCGGTGGTGGCGATGGTGGGCGGAACCCGCGCGGCGGTGTTCGTGAAGCGCCACCACGCGCGGGTGCGCAGCGCCGCCCAGTTGGGGGACGAGCACGCCTTCATGGACCATCTGCGCCGCAACGGCGCGGCCTTGGGGTTGGGGATCTGCGACGTGCTGGTCACCGGCACCGGCACCCGCGCCGTGACGATGGGCGAGTGGACCTATGAGGTCCACGGCCTGGCGCCGGGCCTGGATGTCTATCGGGACGCGCCGTCCTGGACCCCGTTCCAGGAGGTTTCCCACGCCCACGCGGCGGGCGGGGTCATGGCCCGACTGCACCAGGCGGCGGCGGGCTTTGACCGACCGCGGCGCGCCGGCCAGCCGCTGGTGTCGGGCTTCACCCTGTTCGCCGGCGACGATCCGCTGGCGGCCATGGCGGACTACGTGGCCACCCGGCCCGCCCTGGCCGACTATCTGTCCACCCGGCCCTGGCGGGAGGACACGCGGCGCCTGCTGCTGCCCTTCCATGACCGGCTGAGGCCCCACCTGGGCCATCTGGCGCCGCTGTGGACGCACAACGACCTGCACGCCTCCAACCTCACCTGGACGGGTGCCGGCCCCACGGCGACGGTCGCGGCGGTGCTGGATTTCGGCCTGGCCGACCGCACCACCGCGCTGTACGACCTGGCCACGGCCATCGAGCGCAATACCTTGGAATGGCTGGCGTTGACGGAGTCACGGGCCCCCAAGGTGCATCACGACCAAGTGGCGGCCCTGCTGGCCGGCTATCACGCCGTCAGCCCCCTGGACGCCGGGCGGCGCCAGGCGCTGGCCGCCCTGCTGCCCCTGGTGCATGCGGAATTCGCCCTGGCGGAAACCGACTATTTCCACGGCATCACGCGATCCGCCGGGAATGCCGGCCTGGCCTACGAGGGGTATTTCCTGAGCCATGCCGAATGGTTCCACGGCACCGACGGGCAGGCCCTGCTGGCCTTCATCCGCGACCTGACCCTGTAACAACCAACGGCGCCGCCCCTCATGTCCCCGCTGGAAATCGTCGCCGTCATCATCAGCGCCCTGGCCGTCTGGACCACCACCCGCCGGTCCCTGTGGTGCTGGCCGCTGGGCCTGGCGTCCGTGGCGCTCTATGGCGTGGTCTTCCTAGAGGCCAAGCTGTATTCCGATATGGTGCTGCAGGCGGTGTTCGGCGCCTTCCTGGTCTATGGCTGGGTCTGCTGGCGGCGGGGCCTGCGCGATGAGGGACAGGTGGTGGTGCGGCCGCTTTCCGCCCGGGGCGCGATCCTGGCCCTGGCCGCAGGCGCCGTGGCCAGCGCCGCCTGGGGCTTGGCCATGGCCCGCTGGACCGATGCCTCCCTGCCCTATCTGGACGCCACCCTGGCCGGCTTCAGCCTGGTGGCCCAGTATTGGACGGCCCGCAAGCATATCGAGAATTGGTGGCTGTGGATCGCGGTCGACGTGGTCTATGTCGCCCTGTACCTGGTCAAGGACCTGTACCTGACCGCCGGCCTCTACGCCGCCTTCATCGTTCTGGCCATCCTGGGCCTGCGCAGCTGGCGGGCCGGCACCGAAGTCCCGGCCGTGCAGCCGCTTTAAGCTGTTCCCTCAATTGCCGGGCGGACGCGGTCGCGTCCTAATTTTTCCCTTAGACCGAACCGGCGACTTGATGCACGCCCACCACGTTGCGGAACAAGGCCGCCACCCGGTCGCTATACGCCGATGCCGTATCGGGCAGCTGGATGTCCACCTCCAGCATGTCCTCACCCGGAACGTCGGCGCGGCGGCGGGCGTAGACGTGTAGAGGCACGATGTCCAACCGGGCCAGCGTACCCATCAAGCGGGACAGCAGGCCGGGGCTGGCGTCGGCCGCCACCGAAAGCATGACGGGGCTGGAGTTCAGGGGCGCGGCGGCCGTCGCCGCGCTCATACCCGAGTCTCCGGCAGGCCGGCCACCGGCACGGCGGCCACGGCTACGGCCCGGCGCACGGCGGCCTCCGCCGCCTCGCCCTCATGCCCCACGACGACGGCGTGGGCCGTGGCCCAGGGCCGGCCAGCCCGCCGGTCGGCCTCACCCCGATGACGGGCGACCGATAGGGCGTAGTCGATGGCGGCATCCAGGCCGTCGGTGTTCTCCACAGGGTCCAGGCGGCTCCAGTCCAGGGTCACGTCCAACGGACCGGCACGGTTGACGGCCAGGGCGACGAAGCCTTCGCCGCTGCGCACCAGCGTCAGGGTGGGATGCAGGACGGCGTAATCGGCGGGAGAACAATCCAAGGGGGGCATGGCGGCGGCTCTTCAACAAATCGTGTTCCGATGAGAGCAACAATAGCGACCATGGCGCGCATAGTCTTTGCGAAGACGGTGTAATTTTGCCATTCTCAACATGGATCATGTTTCAAAATGCCATCATGGAAATGAGTCATGCGACATAAGCTGGATGGGCTGGATTGGAAAATCCTGGACGTGCTGCAGCAGGACGGCGCCGCCTCGGCCGCGGACGTAGGCGACAAGGTGGGGCTGTCGCAGTCCCCCTGCTGGCGCCGCATCCAGCGGCTGGAGGAAACCGGCCTGATCCGGCAGCGGGTGGCCCTGCTGGACCGGCGGGAGCTGGGCCTGAACTTCCTGGTCTTCGCCCATGTGAAGCTGGAGGCGCACGCTGGCGACAGCCTGGACGCCTTCCGCCGCGCCATCGCCGACATTCCAGAGGTGCTGGAATGCTTCGTGCTGATGGGCCAGGTGGATTTCCTGCTGCGCATCGTCGCCAAGGATGTCGAGGCCTATGAGGCGCTGTTCTTCAAGAAGCTGTCGCAACTGCCGGGCGTGCGGGAAATCAATTCGATGATGGCAGTGTCGACCGTCAAGGAGACGACCGCGTTGCCGTTGGGGCAGCTGCGCGCGGATCTAGGGTAGTTTAGGAACCTAACGTTTCCCACCTAAGCGGGAACGCCCTTGATACCGGCCGGCCGCCAACCATGATCTTGCACCGCCGCACCGTCCTGTCCCTGCTGCTGGCCTTCAGTGCCGGCGGGGTCCGCGTCGCCCCAGCCCAGGAAGTGATGCAGGCGCCACCACCCCCCATCCGCATGCTGGTGCCGGAACTGCCGGTTCTGGGGGAGCGTGATGCGCAAGGACACCCCACCGGGCTGGTGGTGGAGCAAGCCCAGGCCATCCTGGACCGCGCCGGCATTCCCGCCACCATCGAGCTGGTGCCGGCCGTGCGCCTGTATGCCGAACTGGCGCGGGCCGACCTGGCACCGGCAGGGGCGCCGATGGAAGCGGGCGGCCCCAAAACCTACGGCATGATCGCCCTGCCCATCCGCGCGCCCTATCAAGCCATCGTGCCCTTGGCCCTGACCATGTCCGCGCGCCTGGTGGCGGTCGCCCGCCGGGGGGTGCCACTGGCCACCCTGGAGGACTTGCGCCAAGTGGGCCCCGTGGCGATGAGCGCCACGGGCACCCAGGCGCTGGCGCCCATCATTCAACGCTACGGCCTGGCGGTACAGACGGTGCCCTCCATCGTGAACGGCCTGCGCATGCTGACCCATGGCCGGGTGAACGCCGTCCTGGGCATCGCCGCCGTCATCGATGTGGTGGCTCGGGAGGATGGCCTGACCGATCAGTTGGGGGACCGCCTGGAGATCACCACCATGGAGGCCTGGCTGGCCTGCGGCCCCACCGTTCGCACTGCGCCGGAAACCGCCGCCCTGCGTGACGCGGCCGAGGCGCTGTATCGCGAAGGTCGGCTGGAGGCCATCACCCGCCAGCATTTCCGCAAGGCCGACAGCGGCAGCTGAACCACCGGTCAGCGGGCGTGCTCCGGGGCCAACGTGACAGCTTGCAATTAGGTCAATTACGCATCGATTTGGGGTAGTCCAGACGGGGACGGTCGCCCACCTGACCGATGACGTCACCATTCCCAGGCCTGCCTGTCCCATGACCCTAGATCGCCGCGCCCTGCTGTTCGCGCTGCTGGCTGTGACCGCCAGCACCAAGGGGCGCGCCCAAGCGCAGGCACCAACGGGGCCGATCCGTTTGCTGGTGCCCGAATTGCCGGTATTAGGCGCGTGGAACGCCCAGGGGATGCCCACGGGGGTTATGGTGGAACAGGCGCAGTCCATCCTGGACCGGGCTGGCGTCCGCGGCACCATCGAACTGCTACCGGCCGTGCGCCTCTATACCGAACTGCTACGCGATCAGGGCAGCGGTGGCCCCAAGACCTACGGCATGATCGCGCTTCCCCTTGAGGCCCGTCACAAAGCCATCGCGCCCCTGGCCCTGACCATGCGCGCGAACGTGGTGGCTGTTGCCCGCCGGGGCGTGCCGCTGGCGACGCCGGACGATTTGCGCCGGTTGGGAGCGGTGGCGGTCAGTGGCGCCGGTATCCAGGTGCTGGCTCCCCTGATCCAGCGCTACGGGCTATCGGTGCAGGCGGTGCCCTCCATGGTCAATGGCCTGCGCATGGTGGCCCGGGGCCGGGTGGACGCCATGCTGGGCATCGCCTCGGTCATCGACGTGGTCGCGCGGGAGGATGGACTGAGCGATCAGTTGGGGGAGCGCCTGGAGATCACCACCATGGAGGCCTGGCTGGCCTGCGCCCCCAACACCCAAGGCGCGCCGGAAACCGCCGCCCTGCGCGAGGCGGCTGAGGCGCTGTACCGCGAAGGCCGGCTGGACGCCATCGCCCGACCGTATTTCCATAAGGCAGACAGCGACAGCTGAGCCGCACGCCGGTGGCGCGAATACAACTTTTAATAAAAATACATTTGCTGATGCATCCAAATTGGCGCACCGTGATGTTTGTTGCCCCGGTAACCCCGCCGGGGCTCAACACAGACATCCAGCGGGAGGATGCGCATGCTCACGCCCATGAAGGTGCCGCAAGGCGGCTTCAACCAAGAATTCAGACAGCACCCGAATTTCCCCGGCGGCTATATCTACAGCCACACCGGTGACAACTACGACGCCTATATGAGCGATATCTATCCGCTGCTGCCGGACCGGGTGTCGTTTTCCACCCATGAGCTGCCGAGCGACCTTCAGAAGGACCAGCCCGGGACCAACGGAATCCCGCAGACGGCGGTACTGTACCCCTATCCCGGCACGCCGCCGGCGGGCATGCCCTGGCGCATCACCCTGCGGGCGGGCCACGCGACGGTGGACTGCCTGCTGATCGCCCGCATTCTGACGATGCAGCCCGTGTCCGGGGACGACGGCACATCGGACGCCAGCGTCACCTGGTCCAAGGGGCTGATCGAGCGCCATACCGAAACCACCCTGCTGGCCGGCAATACGCTGTATGAGCTGGTGGGGGAGGACGGCGACCGCTATGCCCTGGTGGCGACGTTCCCGACGGACGACGGGTCCAGCGACGCGATCGACCTGCCCCCGCCGCCGCCCGGCTATCAGTATGAAACCAGCCCGCTGGAGGAGGACTTCGTGCTGACCTGCCACCAGTTGGCCCACATCCTTGTCACCAGCGGCTATAACTTCCAACGCTACGAGCGGGGAAGCCGCCCGGACTGAGGACAACCGGACAAGCGTGGGGCCGGGAAGTCGCCCTCCCGGCCCCGTTACCCGTTGATCACCCCTTGCGGGATTTACGCCTCGGGGCTTTACGCCTCGCTGGCCGGCCGGTCGCCCATCAGGGCCGCCTGCGCCGCCGCCAGGCGGGCGATGGGCACGCGGTAGGGGGAGCAGGAGACGTAGCTGAGCCCCACCTTCTCACAGAAGTAAACCGACGCCGGGTCGCCGCCGTGCTCGCCGCAGATGCCCAGCTTGATGTCCGGGCGGGTCTTGCGGCCCCGTTCGGCGGCGATGGACACCAGCTCGCCCACGCCTTCCGTGTCCAGGGTCACGAAGGGGTCGTGCTCGAAGATGCCGGCCCGCTGGTAGTCGGGCAGGAAGCTGGCGGCGTCGTCGCGGCTGATGCCGAAGGTGGTCTGCGTCAGGTCGTTGGTGCCGAAGCTGAAGAACTCCGCCGACTGGGCGATCTCCGCCGCCCGCAAGGCAGCGCGCGGCAGCTCGATCATGGTGCCGACCAGATAGTCGATCTGCACGCCGGAGGACTGCTTCACCTCGCCCGCCACCCGGTCGATCACGGCCTTCAGGATGTCCAGTTCCTTCTTGGTGCCGACCAGGGGGATCATGATCTCAGGGATCACGCTCTGGCCGTCCTTGCCCACCTCGACCGCCGCCTCGAAGATGGCGCGGGCCTGCATCTCATAGATTTCGGGATAGGAGATGCCCAGGCGGCAGCCGCGATGGCCCAGCATGGGGTTGGCCTCGTGCAGCTGCAGGGCGCGGTGGCGCACCCGCTGGATGTCCGTGCCGGCGGCCTTGGCCACCTCGTCCATCTCCGCCTCGCTGTTGGGCAGGAACTCGTGCAGCGGCGGATCGAGCAGGCGGATGGTGACCGGCAGGCCGGCCATGATGCGGAACAGCTCCACGAAATCCTGGCGCTGCATGGGGGCGATCTTGGCCAGGGCGGCACGGCGGCCGGCCTCCGTCTCCGCCACGATCATCTCGCGCACGGCGATGATGCGCTCGGTATCGAAGAACATGTGCTCGGTCCGGCAGAGGCCGATGCCCTCCGCCCCGAATTTCACCGCCGTGCGGGCGTCCAGCGGGGTTTCGGCGTTGGTGCGCACCTTCATGCGGCGGAAGCGGTCGGCCCAGCCCATCAGGATGGCGAAGTCGCCGGACAGTTCCGGCTGGATGGTGGGCACATGGCCCAGCATGACCTCGCCGGTCGAGCCGTCGATGGTGATGATATCGCCGGCGGCGATCTTCTCGCCGCGCACGGTCATCACGCCGGTCTTGTAGTCGATGCGCAGTTCACCGGCACCCGACACGCAGGACCGGCCCATGCCGCGCGCCACCACGGCGGCGTGGCTGGTCATGCCGCCGCGGGTGGTCAGGATGCCGGCGGCGGCGTGCATGCCGTGGATGTCCTCCGGGCTGGTTTCCACGCGGCAGAGGATGACGGCATCGCCCATCTGGGACAGGCGCTCCGCCTCATCGGCGGAGAACACCACCTTGCCGCAGGCCGCACCCGGGCTGGCGGGCAGGCCCTTGGCGATGATCTTGCGCTCGGCCTTGGGGTCCAGGGTGGGGTGCAGCAGCTGGTCCAGGGACTTGGGCTCGATGCGGCGCACGGCCTCGGCCTCGTCGATCAGGCCTTCCTGCGCCATGTCCACGGCGATCTTCAGCGCGGCGGCGGTGGTGCGCTTACCATTTCGGGTCTGCAGCATGTACAGCTTCTTCTGCTGCACCGTGAACTCGATGTCCTGCATGTCGCGGTAGTGCCGCTCCAGCTTCAGGCGCACGGCGTCCAGCTGCTGGAACACCTCCGGCATGCTCTCTTCCATGGCCGGCAGGTCGGACCCGTTGGCCTGGCGGCCGGCGATGGTCAGGTGCTGCGGCGTGCGGATGCCGGCCACCACGTCCTCGCCCTGGGCGTTGATGAGGTATTCGCCGTAGAAGGCGTTCTCACCCGTGGACGGGTTGCGGGTGAAGGCCACGCCGGTGGCGCAGTCGTTGCCCATGTTGCCAAACACCATGGCCTGGACGTTCACCGCCGTGCCCCAGCTGGCCGGAATCTCGTGCAGCTTGCGATAGGTGATGGCGCGCTGGTTCATCCAGCTGCCGAACACGGCGCCGATGGCGCCCCACAGCTGTTCCTGCACATCCTGCGGGAAGGGGCGGCCCAGCGCCTCCTGCACCACGTCCTTATAGCCCTCGATCACCGCCTGCCAGTCGCCGGCCTCCAGGTCGGTATCGTAGCTGAGGCCCCGGTCGCGCTTGTGGCTGTCCAGGATCTCCTCGAAATGGTGGTGGTCCACGTCCAGCACGACGTTGCCGTACATCTGGATGAAGCGGCGGTAGCTGTCATAGGCGAAACGCTCGTCCCCCGACCGCTTGGCCAGGCCGCGGACGGTGATGTCGTTCAGGCCCAGGTTCAGCACCGTGTCCATCATGCCGGGCATGGAGGCTCGGGCGCCGGAACGGACGGAGACCAGCAGGGGGTTGTCCGCGTCGCCGAAGGTGGCGCCGATGATGCCCTCAACCGCCCTCAACCCGGCGGCGACCTGGTCCTTCAGCTCGGCCGGGTACTGGCGGCCGTTGTCATAGAACCAGGTGCACACCTCGGTGGTGATGGTGAAGCCGGGCGGCACGGGCAATCCCAGATTGCTCATCTCCGCCAGGTTGGCACCCTTGCCACCCAGAAGGTTCTTCATCTCGGCCCGGCCCTCGGCCTTGCCGTCACCGAAGCTGTACACCCACTTGGACACGCTGCTCATGGTTCCTCACCCGATGCGTTCGGCGGGGCCGCGGCCGGTTGTCTGTTGGGCCGCCGCTCGCCAGTTTCCCCGAAGTTTTCACTGCGATTTATGTTTTTTCGGGGTCCGGCCAAGACCGGCCCCGTTTTGGTCACGCGTACTGATATCAAAGCCTTGCAAACAATCCCGGCCAGCGGAAGGGCCAAGATTGTGACCGCCCGATGCGGTGGGCGCGGGCGGCCATACGAAAACGGGGGCCGGTTTCCCGGCCCCCGCGACTCATCCCTCGATGACCGAGAAATCCGCCACATGGTTCAGCGTGCGACGGATGCCGGCCAGCAGACGCAGCCGGTTGGCCCGCAGGGCCGGATCGTCGGCGTTCACCGTCACCTTGTCGAAGAAGGCGTCCACCGGGCCGCGCAAGGTCGCCAGGGCGGCCATGGTGCCGACGTAGTCCTCGGCGGCCAGGGCCGGTTCGGACGAGGCGCGGGCCGTATCCAGCGCCGCCGCCAGCGCCTTTTCCTCATCCACCTGCAACAGCGCCGCGTCCGGCACGCCGTCATGGGCGTGGCCGTCCTTCTTCTCCTCGATGCGCAGGATGTTGGCGGCGCGGCGGAAGGCGGCCAGCAGGTTGGCGCCGTCGTCGGTGTTGACGAAGCCGGCCAGCGCGTCCACGCGGGCCAGCAGGCGGACCAAATCGCCCTCCGCCCGGCCGGCGAGCGCCGCCGCGATCAGGTCGTGGCGCACGCCCTTCTCGCGCAGGGCCACCACCAGGCGGTCCGCGAAGAAGGCCAGCAACTCGCCATCCAGGGCGGCGTTGTCCAGGGCCAGTTGGCCGCGCGCCACCAGGAACAGGTCGCTGAGGTCCACGCGCAGGCCGTTCTCCACCACCAGGCGGATGACGCCCAGGGCGGCGCGGCGCAGCGCGAACGGATCGCGGGAGCCTGTGGGCTTCTCATCGATACCGAAGAAGGCCACCAGGGTGTCGATCTTGTCGGCCAGGGCCACCGCCACGGAAACCGGCGCGGTGGGGCAGCTGTCGCTGGGGCCCAAGGGCTTGTAATGGTCGGCGATGGCCTCGGCCACGGCGGCATTCTCGCCCTGCTCATAGGCGATGTAGCGGCCGACGACGCCCTGCACCTCGGGGAACTCACCCACCAAGCCGGTCACCAGATCGGCCTTGGCCAAGCGGGCGGCGCGGCGGGTGGCGTCCACGTCGGCATGGATGGCCCGGGCGATGACCGCCGCCAGGCCTTGCACCCGCTGGACCTTGGCCGCCGTGGTCCCCAGCTTGGCATGGAAGGTGATGTCGGCCAGCTTCTCCGCCTGCTTCTCCAGCGGCACCTTGCGGTCCAGGTCCCAGAAGAACTTGGCGTCCGACAGGCGGGCGCGCAGCACGCGCTCGTTGCCGGCCACCACGGCCCGGCCTTCGTCCTCGGTGGTGCGGTTGGCCATCAGGATGAAGCGGGGCGCCAGCTTGCCGTCAGCCGTCTCCAGCGCGAAATAGCGCTGGTGCGTGCGCATGGAGGTGGTCAGCACCTCCGCCGGCACGTCCATGAAGGCCTGGTCGATGGTGCCGATCAGGCCCACGGGCCATTCCACCAGGCCCGCCACCTCTTCCAGCAGGCCGGGATCGTCGCGCAGGGTGAGGCCCTCGGCGGCGGCTAAGGCGTTGGCCTGTTCCAGGATGCGGGCCTTGCGCGCCTCACGGTCCAGCACGACGAAGGCGCCGGCCAGCTTTTGCTGGTAGTCGGCGAAGTCGGCGATGGTCAGCACGTCGGGCGCCAGGAAGCGGTGGCCGCGCGTGGTGTTGCCATAGGGCAGGGTGACGGCGGTGGGCTCACCAGCCAGGCACACGGTGCCCTCGGACGCCTCGGGCGCCGGCTCGGCCGTCTTCAGGGTGAGGTAGCCCGGCACCACCGCGCCGTCGAACAGCGCCAGGATGGACTGCAGCGGCCGCACCCAACGGAAGGTGTTGCCGCCCCAGCGCATGGATTTGGGCCAGGGCAATTCACGGATGGCGGCGTCGATGATGCCCGGCAGGGCGTCGATGGTGGCCCCACCCGGCTTTTCCACCACGGCGAACCAGAACACGCCCTTGCCGGTGTCGCGCTGTTCGCACTGGTCCAGGCTGGTCAGGCCGGCGCCGCGCAGGAAGCCCTGCACAGCCGCGTCGGGGGAGCCGACGCGCGGGCCCTTGCGCTCATCGCGCACGTCGGCCTGGCGCACCGGCAGGCCGGTCACGGCCAGGGTCAGGCGGCGCGGGGTGGAATGGGCGATAGCGTCGGTGAAGGACAAGCCGGCGTCGGCCAGCTTGGTGGTCACCAGGCGCTTGAGGTCATCGGCCGCGCGCACCTGCATGCGGGCGGGGATTTCCTCGGAAAACAGCTCGATCAGCAGCTCGGCCATGGTTCAGGCCCCCTTACCGGAAACGGGCCCAGGCAGGGTCCAGTCGACTTTCTTGTCCCCCGCCACCCAGGCCTCGCAGCAGGCCTTGGCCAGGTTGCGGACGCGCAGGATATAGCTCTGCCGCTCCACCACCGAAATCACGCCGCGCGCGTCCAGCAGGTTGAAGTTGTGCGAGGCCTTGATGCACTGCTCATAGGCCGGCCAGGCCAGGCCGCGCTTCAGCAGCTCGGCGCACTCATGCTCCGCGTCCTCGAAATGGCGCAGCAGCATGGCGGTGTCCGCCACCTCGAAATTATAGGCGCTCTGCTCCCGCTCATTGCGGTGATAGACATCGCCGTACTTCACGCCCTGGCCGTTGAAATCCAGGTCGTACACGTTCTCGACGTTCTGGATGTACATGGCCAGGCGTTCCAGGCCGTAGGTCAGCTCCGCCGCCACGACCTCGCACTCGATGCCGCCCACCTGCTGGAAGTAGGTGAACTGCGTCACCTCCATGCCGTCGCACCACACTTCCCAGCCCAGGCCCCAGGCGCCCAGCGTGGGGCTTTCCCAGTCGTCCTCGACGAAGCGGATGTCGTGCTGCGCCGGGTCGATGCCCACGCGGCGCAGGCTTTCCAGGTAGATCTCCTGCACGTTGGCCGGCGAGGGCTTCAGGATCACCTGGTACTGGTGATGCTGGTGCAGGCGGTTGGGGTTCTCGCCATAGCGGCCATCCTTGGGCCGGCGCGACGGCTGCACGAAGGCGGCCTTCCACGGCGTGGCGCCCAGGGCGCGCAAGGTGGTGGAGGGATGGAAGGTGCCGGCCCCCATCTCCATGTCATAAGGCTGGAGGATCAAGGCCCCCTGCTCCGACCAGAACTGGTGGAGCGTCAGGATTAATCCCTGGAAACTGAGCTTCGCCGCGCCTGAGGCCGCCATCGCCTGACCGTCTTCACACTGGAAGGGCGGAAAAGGAACCTTTCGGGCCCGAAAACCCGTCCTCCCCAGCCCTTTGTTGCGTTGCGGCGCACCTTACAAGGCGGGCGAACCCCAAATCAAGGCGGCGACCGGCGCGTTTGCCGCATGCGGCCCCCCTTTTGGCGCGGGTGTGGCAGGCATGTTTCGCGGGGCACCGGCGCCGTTTTGAAAAGGTCCCGTGCTGTTTCGCAAAGGCCCGCGCTGTTTTGCAAAGGAATGGGCCCGCTTGATCCCGCTCAACGCGGCGGAACCCAGGGCCGACGTATCGTTTTTCCAAGAGGAGCCTGCCGGCGCCCCCAGCGCCCCAGGTCCCCGCCCCCCTTTTCCCAGGGAGTTTGCCTTTCATGGACGACCAGACCGAAACGCTCGCCTTCCTGACCTATCCGGACTCCTTCGGCGCCCGGGGGCGGGTGGAGCGTATCGACACCCACATCTCCCACGTCTTCCTGGCGGGCGACCGGGCCTACAAGCTGAAGCGCGCCGTGCGCTATTCCTATCTGGATTATTCCACGGTGGAACGGCGGCGGCACTTCTGCCTAGCGGAGCTGGCGGTCAACCGGCGTTTCGCCCCCAACCTGTACCTGGGCCTGCGCCCGGTGCTGCGCACGCCCGACGGCCTGATGCTGGGCCCGGAATGGGCGGCGGGGGAGGATGAGCCGCCGCTGCCCGAGGGCCAGGTGGTGGATTGGCTGCTGGTCATGCGCCGTTTCGACCAGGACGCCCTGCTGGACCGCATGGCGACCCAGGGGCGCCTGACGCCGCAGCTGATGCTGGATCTGGCCGACCGCCTGGCCCGCCTGCACCGGGCCCAGCCCGCGCGGATGGATGGCGGCGGGGCCCAGGGCCTGGGCGAGGCCATCGCCATTACCCGCGCCAACCTGAAGCCGGGCGACGCCTTCACCGCCAGCGAAATCCGCGCCTGGAACGCCAAGGCGCAGGCGGCCCTGGCGGCGCAGGGCTTCCTGCTGGACGCGCGGCGCGACGCCGGCCGGGTGCGCGACTGCCACGGCGACCTGCACCTGGGCAACGTCTGCCTGGTGGATGGCGCCCCCACGCCCTTCGACGCCATCGAGTTCGACCCCAGCCTTGCGCGCACCGACGTGCTCTATGACCTGGCCTTCCTGCTGATGGACCTGTGCTTCCGCGAGCGGACGGATTTGGCCAGCCTGGTGCTGAACCGCTATCTGGACCTGACGGGGGAGGATGTGCCCAGCCCGGAGGGGCGGCCGGTGGGCGGCCTGCCCACCCTGCCCCTGTTCCTGTCGGTGCGCGCCGCCGTGCGGGCCCAGGTGACGGCCGCAGCCGCCCGGCGCCAGACCACGCCCACGCAGAAAACGGCGGGGGCGGTGGAGGCCGACCGCTATCTGCAACTGGCGCTGGAGTTCCTGCGCCGCGACCGGCCGCGCCTGGTGGCGGTGGGCGGCTTCAGCGGCACGGGCAAGTCCACCCTGGCCCGCGACCTGGCGCCCCTGCTGGGTGTCGCGCCCGGCGCCCGGGTGCTGCGGACCGATGTGATCCGCAAGCAACTGTTCGGCGTGGCCCCGGACCAGCCCCTGCCGGATGAGGCCTACACCCCCGCTGTGGGCGCCACCGTCTATGACCGCCTGCGCACCCAGGCGGTCGCCTGCCTGGCCGCCGGGCGCAGCGTCATCCTGGACGCGGTCTTCGCCCGGGCGGAGGAACGGGATCTGGCGGCAAAGGTGGCGGCGGAGGCGCGCGTGCGCTTCACCGGCCTGTGGCTGCAGGCGCCGCAGGATGTGCTGGCGGAGCGGCTGGCCCGCCGGGAGCAGGCCCCCGTCCGGGACGCGTCGGACGCCGACCTACCCGTCTTGCTAAGCCAGATGCGCCAGGGCGCCGGCGACGTGCGCTGGGCTATCCTGGATGCCGGCATGCCCCCCGCGGCGGTGCTGCGCCAGGCGGAAGAGCTGGCGCAGCGCCCGGCGGCGGAGGGCAGGACCGGCCGTCCACCCACTGGCCGCGCCGCCCGGTCCGTCGACCCCATTTTCGGCCCTGGTCCATTCCCTGGAATGAGGTAGCTCCGGTGGATCCCTATGCCCTGCTGGGCGTCGCCCGCGACGCCGATGAAAAGGCCATCCGCACCGCGTACCGCGCGCTGGCCAAGAAGCATCATCCGGACCTGAACCCCGGCAAGCCGGAGGCGGAGGCCAAGTTCAAGGAGATCGCCGCCGCCTACGCCCTGCTATCCGACCCGGAGAAGCGCGCCCGGTTCGACCGGGGGGAGATCGACGCCACCGGGGCGGAGACCGCGCCGCGCGGCCCGACCGGCGGAAGCGGTGGGTTCTATCGCCAGCACGCCGGTGACCCCTTCGCCAGCGGGCACGGGCGCTATCAGGCCGGCCCCGAGGACCTGGGCGGCTTCGACCATGAGGATCTGGAAAGCCTGCTGCGCCGCGCGTTTGGACAAGGTATGGGCGGGCACGGCATGGGGGGCCAACCCGGCGGGGGACAGCGCGGCGGCTTCCCGCTGAAAGGGACGGACGCGCACTATTCCCTGACCGTGGATTTCCTGACCGCCGCCAAGGGCGCCACCCGCCGCCTGACCCTGCCCGACGGGCAGGTGCTGGACGTGGCCATCCCCGCCGGGCTGAAGGACGGGCAGTCCCTGCGCCTGGCGGGCAAGGGCGGGCCGGGCCTGAACGGCGGCCCGCCCGGCGACGCGTTCGTGGAGGTGACGGTGTCGCCCCACCCGCTGTACCGCCGCGACGGCGACGACATCGTCATCGAACTGCCCGTCACCCTGAAGGAGGCGGTGCTGGGCGCCAAGGTCAAGGTGCCCACCATCCACGGCAGCGTCATGCTGGCCATCCCGCCGGGGTCCAGCAGCGGCACCCGCCTGCGCCTGAAGGGCCGGGGCATCCGTCAGGGCCACCAGGTGGTGGAACTGGCGGTGGTGCTGCCCAAGGGGGAGGAGCCGGAGCTGGCGGCCTTCCTGGAGGGATGGACGCCCCGGCACGACGCCGACCCCCGCGCGGGTCTGGCCGACCTGGACCGTGAGGGAGCTTGAGGCCATGAGCACGACCCTGTTGACGCTGGAGTCCGTGAGCGCGCGGTTTCCCGATATCGCCGTGCAGGAAATCCACTGGTGGGTGGCGCAGGGCTGGGTGCGGCCGGATGGCGACCGCGCGCCGGAGCATGCCGGCGACTGGCGCTTCCATCCCGTGGACGTGGCCCGCGTCGGCCTGATCCGCGACCTGCGCCATGACATGGGGGTGGCGGAGGACACGCTGCCCCTGGTCCTGTCCCTGATCGACCAGGTCTACAGCCTGCGCGCCGCCCTGCGCGGCGTGGCCGGCGTGCTGGACCGCCTGCCGCCCGAGGTGCGCCAGGTGGTGCTGTCGGCGACGGCGGAACCGGAGCCCGACGGGAACCGCCCCAAGCCTTGACCCATCTCAAGGCCAGGAGACGCGCGGGGGTGTCTTCTGTCGGCGACTGGACGGCCCCCACGGGGCGCCGCCCCACCCCTCCCGACAGAACCACGACAGGAAGGACCACCCCAATGTCTTTGCCCCGGACCATGAAGGCCGCCGTCGTCCACACCCTGGGCCAGCCCCTGGAGCTGCGCGAGGTGGCGGTGCCCGAGGTCGGCCCCGGCCAGATCCTGGTGCGCATCCAGGCCAGCGGCGTCTGCCACACCGACCTGCACGCCGCCGATGGCGACTGGCCGGTGAAGCCGCAGCCGCCCTTCATCCCCGGCCATGAGGGTGTCGGCTACGTCGCCGCCGTGGGCGCCGGCGTGACCAACGTGAAGGAAGGCGACCGGGTGGGCGTGCCCTGGCTGTACACCGCCTGCGGCCACTGCGAACACTGCCTGACGGGCTGGGAAACGCTGTGCACCGCCCAGCAGAACACCGGCTATTCCGTCAACGGCGGCTATGCCGACTATGTCCTGGCCGATCCTAATTTCGTCGGGGTGCTGCCCGACAGTGTGGGGTTCGAGGAGATCGCCCCCATCCTGTGCGCCGGCGTCACCGTCTATAAGGGCCTGAAGGAGACGGAGGCGCGGCCCGGCCAATGGGTCGCCATCTCCGGCATCGGCGGGCTGGGCCATGTGGCCGTGCAATACGCCAAGGCCATGGGCCTGCACGTCGCCGCCATCGACGTGGCCGATGACAAGCTGGAGCTGGCCCGCAAGCTGGGCGCCGACCTGACGGTGAACGCCCGCAAGGAAGACCCGGCCAAGCGCCTGCACAGCGACATCGGCGGTGCCCACGGCGTGCTGGTCACCGCCGTCTCCCGCCCCGCCTTCACCCAGGCCGTGGGCATGAGCCGCCGCCACGGCACCGTGGCCCTGATCGGCCTGCCGCCGGGCGAGTTCGGCCTGCCCATCTTCGACGTCGTGCTGAACCGCATCACCGTGCGCGGCAGCATCGTCGGCACCCGCGCCGACCTGGCCGAAGCCCTGGCCTTCGCCGGCGAGGGCAAGGTGAAGGCGGAGGTGGAGGTCCAGCCCCTGGACGCCATCAACACCATCTTCGACCGCCTGCGCGCCGGCACGGTCAACGGCCGCGTGGTGGTGACGCTGTAAACAAAGTATCCAGCGGCGCTGACATCCGTCAGCGCCGCTGCGGGCACTCGGGCTTGCCGCAGGGGGTGGAGTTGCGGGCGACGTAGGCGCCGCAAATGGCGCAGGCGTGCAAATCCTCGGCGGCGGGTTCCGGCGCCCGGGGGGCGGCGGCGCCAGGCGCACGCGCGGTGGGCGCCCCACCGACCGCCCCGCCGGCCATCTTGCGCCGCTGGGCCATGGCGCCCCACTGATACGCCTTCCACACCAGGACGACCAACCCGACCAGGACCACCAGCTTCGCCAGCATCAACGGCCCCGCGCGGCGGTGAAGGGCTGGGGGAACGGGGCGTGGGTCATGGGCGGGTCGTCTTGGGATAATAGATCAGGCGGCGGAGAGTAAGCCGCCGCAAGCCGGTCGTCAAAGCGGCATGCGCCGCTGGAGCGTCAACGCGGCATGAGCCGCTGGGGGGCGTCACAGCACGCCCAGCCGCGCCAGGCGGGACAGGGCGTCGGGCGGCATGACCACCTCACCCGCCCAATGGGCGGCCAGGGCGCCCATCTCCTCCACCGAAGCCATGACGCCGCCGCCGGTGACGGCGGAGGCCAGGCGTTCGGGCAGGCGGACCTCATGGTCCGGCGCGGCGCCCATCAGCAGGCTGTCGGCCAGCAGGGCCTGGTTCAGGCGGCGCACCCCCGGCAGGGCCGCCTGGATTTGCGCGTCGGCCAGGCAGGGGGACAGCACGTCGCCGGCCACGAGGATGGCCACCGCCCGCAGCAGGCAGCCGGCGCTGTCGGGACCCCAATCCGGCACCGTGCGCGCCAGATGCTCCACCAGGTCGGCCAGGGTGGCGGGGCCGCCGGCCAGCACCGCCAGCACCGGATGGAACAGCCGCGACACCTCGGGATCGGGGCTGCCCAGCGGCAGGGTGAAATCGGGCAAGGCGGCGCCGGGCTCGCCCAGGGCCACCAGGCGCAGGGCGCCCAGCCGGGCCACCCGCTGGCGGGCGTCCAGCGCCAGCGGCCCGCGCACGAAAATGTCCCGGCGCAGCGGCTGATTGGTGACGTAGTCCTTCACCGTTTCGGCCAGGGCGCGGGTGGGGGCGGACGCGGCCATGTCCTGCTGCGCCCGGGTCATCATCAGGTCGGGGAAGTTCTCCACCCAGGCGGCGCTGGCGGCATAGCTGAGCTTGGCCGCCGCCAGGTCGTCGGCCACCTGGGCGTGGTAGGCCGGCTGCCAGCCGCTGTGCATGTACTCATGCACCAGATAGGGCGCCGTGGCGCCGCGCAGGCGGTCGGTACGGGCACTGGCCGCCGCGTTGCCGGTGAAATAGCCGGCCCCCTGGTTCAGCAGGTGCAGCAGCAGGTCGCGTGCCTGGTCGCCGGCGGCGGCCTTGGGGCCGGGCAGCGCCTGGCCATAGGCGTTCAGCAGGAACTGCACCGGCATGGCCGCCGCCCATCCCGGCAGGCAGTTGTAGCTGAGATAGGCGGCACCGCCCGGCTTCAGCCGGCGGGCGATGAGGCGGGCGATATGCCGCCGGCTCTCATCCCCCACCCAGGTGTAGACGCCGTGCAGGGCCACATAATCCACCGGCGGCAGCAGGCCCGTCGTGTCTTCCGCCAGTTCCGCGAAGTCGGCCTCGACCAGGCGGATGTTGGCCAGGCCGGCGGCGTGGGCCAGGCGCTGGGCGCCATGGATGTGGGTGGGGTTGAAATCGACGGCGATGACCGTCATGTCCGGCCGGGCCGCCGCCAAGGCCAAGGCCGACAGCCCATGGCCGCAGCCCAGTTCCAGCCAGACCGGTCCCGCCCCTGCCGCCTGCGGCGGCGAACCATTCCCAACAGCCGCCTGCGGCGGCGCGACACCCGCCAGCGCCAGCGCCGTGTCCAGCCACAAGGGCGACAGTTCCCTGTACCAGCCCCGGGTGTAGTCGATGTCGGAGGCGTAGCCCCGGGTCCAGTCGGCGGTCATGGCGGTGTCTTCGCGGCTGAAAAATCACTGATAGTGCGGGGCTTAACCGGCGACAAGCCCGGCTTTGGGATGTCATCCCTGGGGGCGCCCCTGGGGGTGTTCCGGGGGGCGCTGGATCAGGCCGCGCCACAGCCCGCCGGCGACGGCGGCCAACTTGGCCCCGCGCCCCCGTTCCAGCACCGCGATCTTGACCACGGTGCTGGCCAGGATGCGCAAGGTCCACCCCGTGAGCGCCGGCACGGCGCGGCCATGCAGGCGCCAGGTCCACACCGCGTTGCGAGCCTGGAACCAGCGGCGCCGGGCCCCATGATGGGTCACGGCCAGGGACCGCCCCCCCACGAGCACCTGAGTGAGGGCGCCCAGCCGATGGTCCACCAGGGCATCCCGCACCGCCACCAGGCGGAAGCCGGCGCGGCGCAGGCGCAGCGCATATTCCACATCCACCCAGTCGATGAAAAAATCATCGCGCAGGGGGCCGCAGGCGCGGAAGGCGGCGGCGCTGACCAGGCTGCCCGAGGCCGGGGCCAGCAGCAGGTCGGACAGCAGCGGCCCCTCCATGCGGGGCACCACCGTCCAGCGCCGGCCATCGGCGCTGACCACCCAGGGGGTGTCGGGAACACCAGGTTCCACATTGCGTGCCGCCAGTAGGCCGGTATCCGCCGGGGCGGTGGCCAGGGCGGCGGCGAAGGCGGCCCGCAGGCCCGGCCGCGCCACGCTGTCCTGGTCCAGCAGCAGCAGCCAGTCCGCCCCCGCGGCCAAGGCCTGGACCGCCAGGCGATTCTGCGCCGCCGCCAGGCCGATGTTGGCGGTGTCGGTGGCCAGGCTGGCCCCCGCCGCCGCCACGGCCCCGTCCACCCGCGCGTCATCGGTGGCGTCCCGCCCCCGTTCCTGCTGGAACAAATGCACGCTATCCGCCACGGCGGCGGCGGCGGCCAGGCAGGCGGCCAGCCCATCGTCGGGCCGATAGGCGACGATGAGGGCGGCGATGCGGCCGGGAAACCGGGGGCCCAGGGGCGGCGGGGCGGAAGAAGGCGGTGGGGCGTCCATGACCGCCTTGCATACCAGCCGGCCCCCGCCTTGGCGACACCCGTCGCACGGGGGGCATGGCCTGGGGCAGGACACCAGGGGAGGCGCGCCGGCCCGCCCCCGCTTTGCCGCTTGACCCAGGGCCGCTCTGTCCCCCATGAATCGCCTGAGAATGACACGGGCGGCCCCGGGGAATACGGGGACTGGCCGGTTGGGGGAGCGCCGATCGGTGTGCGGGGAAACCTGGCACAGGGGTTGGCGCTTTGTTGTTTGTGGGCTTGGCGGCGCAAGGGGCGCCGCCAGACCCGAAAGCCGTTATCCAAGAGGCGGGGCGACCGGCACGTGGATCAGAAGAACCCGGACCACCCCGAGGCGGGGTCAGCGCAAGACGCCGCGGCCGCGCACGGTCAGGCCACCAGCGACCTGGAGGGCGCCCCCTTGGGGGCCGATCCCGGCAGCCTGCATGTACCGGGCACCGCCATCGACGCGGCCCCGCCGCCGCCCACCCGCCCCTTGCGTGGCCCCACCGGCATGGCCCTGGCCCGCGCCGTGAGCCGCATGGTCGCGCATGGGCAATTCGGCGACGTGGCCAGCCGCCTCTGGCAATCGCTGGCCCCACGATCCTTCTATCGCGCCTGGACCCTGCGCCGCGACGGGCCGCGCCGCACCGAGGCGGGCGAAATATCCGTCGCCCTGGCCCGCCTGCCCGCCCCGCCGCGCATCAGCCTGATCATGACAGGAGCCGAGGCGAGCGGCCTGAAGCCCGCCGCCTGGGCCACCGCCGTGCGCCGGACGGTGGACAGCCTGACCCGCCAGATCCATGACGCCTGGGAACTGTGGCTGCCCGCAGACACCGCCGTGGACTTCCGCGATCCGCGCGTGAAGCGCCGGGAGGCCGGCCTGCCCGTCCTGGGCCAGGTGGAAGGCGACACGGTGGCGCTGCTGACACCGGGCGACCTGCTGCCGCGCCACGCCCTGGCGCTGTGCGTGCTGGCCATGGCGCAGAACCCGGACACGGAGATCCTGTACACAGACGAGGAATGGACCGATCGGCTGGGCCACCCCTTGCGCCCGGTGCTGAAGCCCGCGTTCGACCCGGACCTGCTGTACGGGTCCAGCGGTGTCTACCCCGGCCAGTTGCTGCTGATGCGCACGGCGCTGGCCCGGCGCGCCATGGCCGTGGGCCAGCAGGCGGGGCAACTGGACCGCTACCGCCTGTTGCTGGAGGCCACCCACCTGGCGGGGCGGGGGCATATCCGCCACATGCCGCGCGTCCTGCTGCGCCGCCGCCGCCCCCTGCCCCTGGGCGGCCTGCCGGCCCTGCAATCCTTCCTGGCGACCTATCATCCGGGCGCGGTGGCCGAACCCGTGACGGAAAAGGACGGCAAGGGCGAGGTCCACACCGCGCGCCGGGTGATCTGGCCGCTGCCCGAGCGCCTGCCCGTGGTCAGCCTGCTGATGCCGACCCGCGACCGGGTGGAGATGTTACGCCCCTGTGTCGAGGCCATCCTGGGCGAAACCCGCTATCCCGCCTTCGAGCTGGTGGTGATGGACCATGAGAGCCGCGACCCGGAGGCCCTGGCCTATCTGGATGGGCTGCGCGACCGACCGGGCGCCCGGGTCATCCCGCACCGCGGCCCGTTCAATTTCGCCGACATGATGAACCGCGCCGCCGTCGCCGCCGCCGGCGAGGTGCTGGTGTTCCTGAACGATGATGTGGAGCCGCAGAACCCGGACTGGCTGCGCGAGCTGGTGTCGCAGGCCATCCGCCCCGATATCGGGGCCGTGGGGCCTAAGATCCTGGCGACCAACGGCACGGTCATGCATGGCGGCATCGTGCTGGGCCTGGGCAACGGCCCGGGTGCCGCCCGCCTGGCCGGGTCCCGTTTCGCCGGCCGGCCGGGCAACACCGTGGGCGACCTGGGCATCGGCCTGTGCGCCCATCGCGTCAGCGCCGTGGCCAGCGCGTGCATGGCCATCCGCCGTAGTTGTTTCGAGGCCGTCGGCGGCTTTGACGCCGACACCTTTCCCATCGCCTTCAACGATGTGGACATCTGCCTGCGGCTCGAACAGGCAGGGTATGCCACCCTGTGGACGCCCCACGCCGTGCTGACGGCGCTGGAGCCCTACGCCTCCGACCGCCGGGAACGGGTGGAGCAGGAGCGCCTGGCCTTCCTGGAGCGCTGGGGTGCGGCCATCGGCCACGACCGGTCCTGGAACCCCGGGCTGTCGCTGGACGGGCCGGAGGACTGGCTGGCGCTGCCGGGGCTGGTTCACGGTCCGGTGACGCGGTGACCGCGTGAGCCTTTCAGATCACTGGGAGGCTGCTTTCGGCAGGGTGCCATCGGGCGGCATGTCCTGGTCGGGGCTGGCCACCGGCCGGTTGTGGGTCTCGCGCTCGTAGGGGTCGACCAGGGCGGTGTCACCCAGGCCGGCCAGCCGGGCCAGCGGTTCCAGGGGACCGGCCGCCAGCGCCACGCCGTCGCCCGCCCCAGCATCGACCCCGCCAGCATCGCGCCCTGGGCCATTGCCGGTGGGGCCATTGCCGGTGGGGCCATCACCAGTGGGAACAATGGCCCATCCCTGGCGGGCGCTGCGATCCAGCGCGTCATAAGCCGACACCGTCCGGTTGCGGCCACCCTTCTTGGCCTGGTAGAGGGCGCCGTCCGCCCGCGCCAGCAAATCCTCCAGCGTTTCATCGGGACCGCGCCACTGGGCGACGCCCAGGCTGGCGGTCACCTGGGCCGTCTGTCCGTCATAAGCCACCTCCAGCGCCGCCAGGCCGATGCGCACGCGTTCCGCGACCGCCCGGGCGCCGGCAAGGTCCGTCTCCGGCAGCAGCATCATGACCTCCTCCCCACCGAAGCGGGCCAGCAGGTCCACGGTCCGGCAGGCTTGGCCCGCCTCCTTCACCGCCGCGCGCAGCACCTCATCCCCCATGAAGTGGCCATAGGTGTCATTGATGCGCTTGAAATGATCCAGGTCGAACAGGATGACGGAGAAGACGTGGCCGTAGCGGCGTGACCGGTCCCATTCCA
Organism: Nitrospirillum goiasense; assembly: GCF_034427435.1. Classification (NCBI taxonomy): domain Bacteria; kingdom Pseudomonadati; phylum Pseudomonadota; class Alphaproteobacteria; order Rhodospirillales; family Azospirillaceae; genus Nitrospirillum; species Nitrospirillum goiasense. The sequence goes on from NZ_JAXQNP010000003.1 coordinate 963,754, forward strand.
GGCGCGCCAGTTCGAAGAAGCGGCGGCGGTTGAGTATGCCGGTGAGGGGGTCGGTGCTGGCCAGCTGTTCCAGCTTGGCATTGGCCGCCCGCAGATCCCGGGTGCGGGTGGCGACGATGCGGCCCAGCGCCCGCTCGCGCCGCATCTGCGTCTCGGTGCGCACCGCCAGCACGCAGGCCAACAGGGCCAGCAGGCCGAACAGCACCAGCAGCCGGAACCAGGGCTGCTCATACCAATGAGGGAGAACGGTGATGTGGAAGGCCAGTTCCGCCAGGGGCGGGATGGTCAGCGCGGCCATGGCGCCCGCCGTCGGCTGGGCCACCGGCTCGGCGTCCGGATCGAAGCCCACCACCGCCTCCTGCTTGTCCGACAGGACCAGGCCGGGCAGGTCGGTCCAGGCGCGCACGCGGAAGGTATAGTCGCCATGCGGCAGGTTGGTATAAACGGCCTGCGGCTGGGCGCCGCTAGCCTCCACCCAGTCCTCGTCGAAGCCATCCAGACGATAGGCGTAGCGGGTGTCGCGCGGCGCGCGGAAATCCAGCAGCGACAGGGCCAGACGTATTGTCTTGACCCCCGGCTTCAGCGTCAGCGTGCCGCCCGGCGTGGGCAGGCGGCCGGGCGGCTGCACCACGTGGTTGACATCCAGCGAGGTGATGGCCAGCACCCCGATCGGTACCGAGGGCGTCAGCAATTCCGGCCGGACGACGGTCAGCCCCCCCAGCCCCCCGAACAATACGCTCCCATCGGGCGACAGCGCGGCCGCCTTGATGTTGAAGGAACGAACGATGACGCCATCCCGGGCACCCAAGACCCGGGGCGGGAAGCCGGGGCCGCTGAATTTCACCAGGCTGGCGGCGGCGCTGGCCCAGATGTGGCCATCCCCGTCCACGGCCAGGGCGGATATGGCGTTGCTGGGCAGTCCCTGCGCTTCATCCAACACCTGGGGGACGACACCCAGCCGCCCGGCCAGGGCATCGCGCATCCGGGCCGGCGTCAGGACGACCACCCCGCCACCGTAAGTACCGGCCCACAGGTTGCCGACGCCGTCCAGGACGATGTCGTTGACCACGTCGTGCGTCAGGACGCCGACCGTCCCCGGCCGCGATTCGGTCCGCAGGGTATGGAAGCGCAAGCGCGGCAGGTCGCGCAGGTCGGCCACGGCCAGGCCGCCGGATGTCGCCAGCCAGACCGCGCCAGCCGGCGCGGTGACGTCGGGCAGCGTCACCACAATCTTGTTCACCTGATCGCCCGGCAGGCTCTGCGGGTCCGCCGGATCATGGACCAGATGGGTCAGGGTGCCATCCGGCCCCTGGATGAAAAGTCCGTCATAGCCACCCGCCAGCACGCTGGCGCCCCCGGCAGAGGGCACGATGGCGAGGGACAGCACGATGGTGCTGTCCAGGGCAGGTATCCAGGACGACCTGCCCACCAGGGTGTCAGGATCGATGCGGGTGACACCCCGGCCCCCCACCAGCACCCCACCATCGGCCATTATCACGACGGTGCAGATATCAATGCCCTCATCCGCCGAAGGCAGCTGGACATGACGCAGGACGCCGCTGGAATCCACGACGTCCACCCGCCCATGGCCAAGCCCCAGCCACACCCGGCCGGCGCCGTCCACGGCCAAGGCATGCACATCGGGATCGGCCAGGCCGGTGCCACCGGGGGCGGCCGTCTGAACCGTGGAAATCAGGCGCCGTCCCGCGTCCGTCCGGTCGGCGCCACGCTCCGTCCCCACCCAGACATTGCCGCTGTGGTCGCGCAGAAAGGCATGGACGACATCGGCGGCCAGCGAGGTCGCCACCATCTCGGAATGGGTCAGGCGGCCAACTTGGCCATCGGCGTCCCGCGTCACGATGCCGGCGCCATCGGTGGCCAGCCAGAGCGGACCGCCCGGGCCCTCGGGTTCGATGAAGGCGCGGATCATGTGCCGCGCCGCCGGGCTGTCCCGGTCCGTCAGGCCGCGCACCTCCTGCGCTCGGGCATGGACGGGGTCCCAGATGAAGGCGCCACTGTCGACGGTGCCAACCCATACACGGCCCTGGGCATCCTCATAGAGGGCCCGGATGTCATCCGCCAACGCGCGCGCCAGATCGGGGCTGCCGGCGGGCGCCATCACTCGGGTGAAGCCCACCTCGCCCGCGGCGCGCCGGAACAGCCCCGGATGCCCCCCAGCCACACGGTGCCGCGGCTGTCCTGCAGCACCGTGAACAGCCGGGTACTGATGCCCCTCGGGCCGGCATCAGCGATCGGCGTCGCCGTGGCCGTGGCCGGATCGTAATGGTCCAGTCCCTGGTCCGAGACGATCCAGGCGCCGCCGTCCTGGGCCCGCGCCATGCCCATGATGCGGGCGGCCGCGTCGTGGCGCACGATGGGCACGGGGCGGAAGCCATTGACGTCCGGGTCGAAGCGCACCAAGCCCCCGGCATTGGTCCCCACCAGCAACTCACCGTTTTCCAGGACCAGCAGGTTGCGCACATAGGCGTCGGGCATGACCCCGGCTGATGTGGGCGCACCTGGATCCCGCGTGACGGCGGCGCTGACATCGGCCGCCGCCCGGTAAATCTGCGCGCGATAACCGTCAAACCGCACCAGGCCGGCAGGCGTGCCCAGCCAGATGAGGCCCTTGCGGGTTTGCGCCACGCTGGTCACCACATCATTGGGCAGATGCTGCGAACTGATGAAATGATCGAATTCGGGCCCCGACAGGCGCGCCCAGCGGTCGGTGGCCTCGACCTCACCCCTCCGACTATCGGCTATCGGGCTGTCGACGGGCCGCATGTCCACGGTTCGCATGTCAACCGGTGGGTCGGATGGGGCCTCGGCCTGGGGTACGGATTGCGGCACGGGGCCGGCGTACGCGGGCGCGACCGCACAGGCGACCAGGAGCGCCGCGCCCAGTCGCCGCATCAGGGCGGTCGCCGTTCCGCCTGACCGCAAGAAACGCCGTCCCACCATGGCCGGGCTCAATGCCCCTTCCCAGTTTGAAGAATTCGCCACGACGGGCGACCTGGCGAGCATGTTTGGCCAGGAATTCTTACCAAATCCTCGCCACCAAGCGACATCGCCCTCGATTTTGGAAAATTACCTTGGTTGCGCGCGATAAAGACTGGGAATCGCGGGCGGAACCACCAGTGCAAAAGGTTAGGCGCCCCGGATGGGGCGCTTGGCGAAGGACGGCAGCGGCGGGAGCGGGAACGGGTCAGCTGTCTTGGCGGCGGGCGTGGGCCAGCAGCCAGCAGCCCAGCAGGGCCAGGGCGATGGCGCCCCCCGTGCCCGACACCGCCAGCCAGCCGCCATGGTCCCAGGCCAGGCTGGCCACGGCGGAACCGCAGGCTCCACCCACGAAGTAGGTGGTCAGGTAGACCGTGGTCACCCGCCCCCGCGCACCGTGGTTGCCGGCGTAGATGATACTCTGGTTGGTGATCTGCAGGCCCTGGACGCCAACGTCCAGCAACAGGATACCGGCCGTCAGGGCCACCAGCGGCCCGACAAGGCCGGAGCCCGGAAGGGATAAGGAGGCCCAGGGAACGACGGGCGCCAGCAGCGCCATGAGCAGCCAGGCCCCCAGGCAAGCGGCGGCGAACAAGCCCGTCGCCCGGTGGGCGTGACCGCCGTCCGCCAAGCGCCCCGCCCGGCTGGCCGCCAGCGCCCCGGCCAAGCCCGCCAGGCCGAACAGGCCGATGGTGGCCTGGTCGAAATGATAGGGCGCGTCGCTGAGCACGAAGGTCAGGCCCGTCCACAGCACGCTGAAGCCCGCGAAGCCCAAGGCCCCCATGAGGGAGCGCCAGCGCAGCACGGCATCGGTGCGGGCGAGGTGCAGCACCGAGGCCATGAGACGGCCATAGGGAATACGGGGCCGCGCCGGGTCGGCCGGCAGCGCCCGCGCCAGCAACAGGCCCAGCACCGCCATCGCCACGGCGGCGGTGATATAAACCGCGCGCCAGCCGGCATAATGGGCGATGGCGCCGGCGATGGTGCGCGCCAACAGGATACCCAGGATCAGGCCACTCATCACCGTGCCGACCGTGCGCCCCCGGCTGTGGTCCGGCGCCAGCGAGGCGGCGAAGGGCACCGCCACCTGGGCGGCGCAGGACAGCACGCCCAGGCCCAGCGACGCCGCGGCGAAGGTCAGGAAGGTCGGGCTGGCCGCCGCCGCCAGCAGCAGGGCGATGCACAGGGCCAGCAAGGCCAGGATCAGGCGCTTGCGGTCGTGGGTGTCGCCCAGCGGCACCACCAGCAGCAGGCCCAGGGCGTACCCCACCTGGGTCACGGTCACCAGCATGCCCGCCGACGCCATGCCCACCTGGAAGCTGGCGGCGATATCGGCCAGCAAGGGCTGGACATAGTAGATGTTGGCGACCACCACGCCACAGGTGATGGCGAACAACACCGTCAGGCCGGTGGACAGGTTATGGCCGGCATCAACGGTGGGCGCGGACGGCATGGGGGACGGCACGGACATGGGATAAGGCGACCTTCGCTGGAAACAAGGACGGCCACCCTCTGTACCGGGCATGGGTTAATTAGGAAACGGTTAGTTGCGAAAAGCAGGTCCGCCAGCCTGGCGGCTTGACGATCAACGGGGGTGATCAGTCCCCGTCCACCTGCAGCAGGGGCCAGCGCTCCAGCCACCGCTTGTCCCGCACCCGCTGCCGCACAATGCCCAGCTTGGTCCCGCGAAAGGCGGGCGTGGGGCGGATGATGCGACCGAACAGATCAGCCAATCCGAAGGGCGCCAGGATCTCCAACTCGTCCGCGTCCGTCAGGCGGATCGCCACGGCGGTGGCCGTTTCCGGCCAATGGCGCAACGCGTCAGCGGTGGAGGCATAGGGCGCGTCGCTGTTGCGGCTGTGCATGCGGGCCTGGTTTTTCACCGACCAGGGCGCGTCCGGCTCAAGCGCCAGCAGGCGATCGGTCAGGTCGCGATCAATCGCCAGGGAAGGTCGATCCGGATCGAACCACAGCACATCGACATCGCTTTCCGGCAAGTCGGTTTCCAAAGGCTGAACCGCCCGCACACGGTGCAGGTGATCCCAAACTGCATTGCGAACAAAGCCGGCGCCAATCCAGCAGTCGGGCAGGCCCAGCGCGCGGACGTGGCCCAGCAGGCGCATCCGGCGGGCATCGCCCCGGATGATGCCCTTCAGGCGATCACCGTAAGTCAGTTGCTGCATGAGGGATGCCCCGGCGCCGTTTCCACATAAGGTTGAGCCTCGCCAGTCTCCCGGCGAGGCTCTTTAGTGGTATCGGTCTTTGGTCAGGGGGAAATAGACCGCAAAAGGTCACATCCCAAAATGTCGCAGTTATGCAACCAACCCCGACTTAGAACTTCTTCCGCACGGAGACGAACAGGGCGGTGGGGGCACCGGCCTGCAGGGTCTGGAAGGTGCCCGTCGGGTCGCTGACGGTGTAGCCGTTGGTGCCGATGGACGACACATAGTGGCGATCGAACAGGTTGGTCACGTTGCCCTGGATTTCCAGGTCCCGCTGCCAGCCGCCGCCCTGGAAGCGGTAGCCGAAGGTGAGATCCACCGTCATGTAGCCGGGGACCTTGCCGTCGTCAATGTAGGTGTAATAGCGCTCGCTCATGTAATTGCCCGAGATGGCGCCGAACAGCATGCCGTTATCGAACGACAGTTCAGCCTTCACCATGTTCTTCGGGCTGTCCACCGTGGTCTTGCCCTTGGTGGCGGCATACAGGCTGCCGTCGCCATTCAGGGTGTCGTCGTCATAAGTGGACTTGTTGTAGGAATAGGAGCCGTACAGCGACCAGTTCTTCACGAACTTCCAGGTGCCGGCCAGCTCGACACCCTTGGAGGTGACGCCGCCGACGTTGGACAGGGCCGACGGGTTGCCCTGGATGCCGGAACCGACGGTGGTGGCCAGCAGGCGGTCGTGGAAGCTGACGTAGTAGGCGGCGGCGACGGCCTCGAAGGTGTCGACATGGGCGCGGTAGCCCAGTTCGAAGGCGTCCGAGGTTTCGGGCTTCAGCTTGTCCTTGATGGCGTTGAAGCCGGCCTGGGTGGTCGAGAACGGACCGTCGGTGTGCGAGCTGACGAAGGCGCGGGCGTTCTTGGCATAGTCGCCGAAGACTTCGCTGTTGTCGTTCAGCTGATAGTTGAAGCCGATCTGCGGCAGGAAGCCCTTGGAGGTGTCGATCGAGCCGTTGATGATGTCGCTGGCCGACGTGTAATGCTCGGTGTTGCTTTCATTGTCGACCTTGATCGACTTGAAGCCGTAATTGATCTTCAGCGCGTCCAGGAGCTGCCAGGTGTCCTGCAGGTGGAACACGTAGGTCTTGGTGTTGAAGGCGTACTGCCACTGGGTGAAGAAGGGGTTGTCCTGGAACTCATCCGCCGTGCGGCCGGGGCTGTTGATGCCCAGGCCGTAGAAGCGGCGGGCCTGGTCGAAATCGTTGTTCTCGAACCAGATGCCGCCTTCGATGGTGTGCTTGTCCAGGGTGTAGGTCAGGCTGTCCACCGTGCCGATGCGCGACACCGTGTATTCGGTGGTGCGCATGGCGATGGGGGAGCCGCCGAAGGCCGCCGGCGTGGCCACGTAGGGCGTATCCCAGGTGCCCATGCCCTTGTCATGATGGCCGTAGACCATGGCCTTCAGGGACAGGCGGTCGTTGATCGGGTATTCCAGCTTGGTGGAGCCGATGATGTCCTGGCGGTTGCCGGCGCCATCATAGTAGACGTCGTCGGGCGTGCTGTAGGGGGCCGGGATGGCCTTGCCCGACTGGTAAGCGGTGGCGATGGCCTTGGCCAGGGTGTAGTTGTCCGAGATGTTGTCCAGCTTGTAGCCGAACTTGCCGATCAGGGCCAAGGACAGGTCCTGGTAGTCGTTCTCATGCCGGTCGGAGTAGTTGACCATGGTGGTCAACGTGCCCTCGCCCACCGGCTGCACGAACTTGCCGTTGGCCTGCTGCTGCCACTGCTCGCCGCTGCCCTTCCACTTGTTGCCGTGCTGGTAGTCGTAGCTGATGTAGCCGCGGCCGCCGCCGTCGATCTCACCCGATTCGATGCGGCCGAAGGCGCGGACGGTGGCGTTGCTGCCGTAGGCGACGCTGGCCAACCCGCCGGCCGTCGTGTCCGGATCGACGGACGTGAACTTCAGCGTGCCGCCCAGGTTGGAGGTGGAGGCCGTGTCCAGGGCGCCGGTGCCCTGGGCCATCTGGGTCACGCCCAGGTTTTCGGACGAGATGGCGCGGCTGATGTGCAGGCCGTTGTCGTTGGCGTAGCTCATGTCGCCCAGCGGGATGTCATCGAGCGTGAAGCCCAGCTGGTTCTGGTTGAAGCCGCGCACGGAGATGCGCACCGCCCATTCATAGGCGCCGTAGGGATCGGCGGCCTGATAGTTCACACCCGGCAGCTTCGCGATCACCTTGATGGGGCTGGCGCCGGGGACGGCGATCTGCATGTCCGTGGGCGTGATGGCCTGCACCTGGCGGGTTTCACCGCGGCCGAACACCACGATTTCCTGCATCGCATCGGCATCCGCCGCGGCGTCCGGCGCCGTCTGGGCGAACGCGGCGGAAGAAACACTGAGGATCAGCAGGGACACACCCGCCAACAACCGATTCTTCAACATCGAATTTTCCCCCTTCGATTTATTGAAAGGCTTCCCATTTTGATAAATATACGGAAGCGGTATCCGCCTTTTGGCGGCTGACTTGACGTGCGTGCTGCATAGCAACACGGTATGAATATTTTGCTACAGTGCCGTGACCGATCTATTTACTGGTAACTGTGTGACATTTCGGCACCCAGTCGACGTCAGACCGGTTGCGGCCGCTCCACCCCCGGCGCGGTCGTGGCCGGCACCCGCCAGCGGCCCAGCGTGCGGGCCTGATAGGGCTTGGCATCGATGGTGACCGCGACCAGGTCCGCCACCGCCGCCTCATGCGTCAGCGTCAACAGGACGTAGCCCTTGGCTGTGTGGTCGTTCAGCAGCACCTCGGGGTTCTGCGCCTTCAGGATGTCGCCAAGCTGCGGCAGGCCGAGTTCCTCACCCGGGGAGGGGCTGGTGATGGAACTGGCCCCGAATTCCGCCGCCACGCGGGTGGTGCCGGCGGCGTCGCGCAACTCATTCACCCAGAAAGCGTGGCTGTCGCCCGACAGCACCACGGTGTTGCCGGCACGGCCATCCACCACCGCCGCCTTGATGGCATCGTAGACCCGCTCGCGGGCCGCCGGATAACCGTCCCAGCCGTCCAGGTCGTAGGGAATGTCGAAGCTGGCCATATGAACGATGGGCGCCAGCTTGGCCCGCGCCGTCTCGGGCAGGGCCCCCAGCCAGCGGGCGACACCATCGGCGCCCATGGCCTTTTCCAGTTTGGGCGCGATGGTGCGGGCCATCACCACCTCGTTGCCCAGGACCTGCCAGGGGGTGCCCGCGGCAACCGACGCCTTCAGCGTGGCCGCCAGCCATTCCTCCTGCCGCACGCCCATCATCTGGCGTTCGGGGTCGGCGCAGAAGGTGCGGATGGCATCCTCATCCGGGCCCAGGACATAGGGCGCCGGCGCCGAACCGCCAGCCTTCACCGCCGCCATGACCTTGGCCGTCACGCCGGCGTCGGCCACCTTGCGCCGGCTCTTGTCCGCCGCGACCTCGTAAACCGCCATCGGCAGGTCGCCCGGCACGCTCCATTCCAGCTGGCGGGACCGGGCCTGCAACCGCGTCTCCACCATGACCAGGGTGGCCAGGTCGCCGAACTGGAAAGCACGCTGGATCTCCTCCGCCGCCTGGCCGACGCGCGGCTCGCGGATGGGCATCCACTCGTAATAGGCGCGCACCGCCGCCGCCTCGCGCGTCAGGAAGGCGCCCTGCTCGGGATGATGGTTCTCCGCGCCGCCGGCCCAGGTGTCGTTGCACACCTCGTGGTCATCCCAGACGCAGATCCACGGGGCGCGGGCATGGGCGGCCTGCAGATCGGGGTCGCGCCGGTACTGGGCATAGCGCAGGCGGTAATCGGTGAGCGTGACGATGTCGTGCGGCGGCTCCGGGATGCGGCCCAGGCGGCGGCCGTTCTCCATGCCGTAGTCATCGTCCTTGGCGCCATATTCGTAGATGTAGTCGCCCAGTTCCACCACCGCGTCCAGGCGGTCCAGCTTGGCGATGTGGTCGTAGGCGTTGAAATAGCCGTTGGGGTAGAGGGCGCAGGTGACGGCGGCCATCACCACGCTGTCGATACGCCCCTGGGGCAGGGTGCGGGTACGCCCCACAGGCGATGTCGCCGTGCCGCAAGTGAAACGATACCAGTAGTCCTGGCCGGGCTTCAGCCCATCGACGTCAACCTTGGCGGTGTAGTCGCGGGCGGACGTGGCATCCACCGTGCCGCGCCGCACCGGCCGCTGGAAGGCGGCATCGGCCGCGACCTCCCACGCCAGACGCACGCTGGCCGCCGCCGCCGGGGCATCGGGCGTGACCCGCGTCCACAGCACCACCCGGTCAGCCAAGGGATCGCCACTGGCGACGCCATGGCGGAAGGCCACCCCCGACGCCGCCCACACAGGCCGCGCGCCAAGCGCCAGCGGGGCGGCGGCCCCCAGCAGCAGAAGCGACAGGGCCCGGCGGCGGCTCAGCACGGTCATCGGTGGTCATCCAGCAATGGTTAAGGAGGACCGTCCGTTACGCCATCCACTTGAAAGAACGAGGACATATTGATTAACGATTCATGACGACCCCACCCCGCGCGGCCGATGCTGGCGCCACGAGCCATGCTGAGGCACCTTAGGCGCCGGGGCCCGGACGCCCCGGGGGAGAGGTCATGCGTATCGTTCTGCTCAAGGGCCAGTCGCAGTATGGCTCGCTTCGGCTGCATATCGACCAGTTGGCGGCGGCCTTCGCCGCCATGGGGCACGAGGCCATCGTCGTCGACCTGGCGGCCCCGGACGGGGTTGCGCGGCTGAACGCCGCACTAGCCCGCCCCGTGCAGTTCTTTTACGCCCTGAACAGCATGGGCGTGGACCTGCGCGTCGGCGATCGGTCGCTGTACGAGGTGGCGGACGCCCTGTTCATCACCCTGCACGTCGACCATCCGGTGCATCTGTGGTCCCGGCTGGAAACGAAGATGGATCGGCGTTTCGTCGTCAGCTTCCTGGACGAGACGCATGTGAAGCTGGCGCGCGACAGCTTCCCGCCGGACCATTTCGCGGCCCTGTCCCTGATGCCGCCGGGGGCCAACACCAGCATCCCACCCGCCATGCCAGACGAGAGGCGGCTGTTCCAGCGGTGGGAGGATGACCGCGACATTCCGCTGCTGTTCACCGGCACCTACCGCGGCATGCCCCAGCGCGGCTGGCGCGGTGCCGAACGCAACTTCGTCACCACCCTGTTCGATGATGCCGCGGACCTGGCGCTGAGCCGGGACACCGTGGGGCTGGAGGACGCCATCGACCAGGTGCTGGCCGCCCGCGACACCAGTCTGCCGCCGGCCAGCCGCACCCAGCTGATCCAGAAGTCGCGGGAGGTTTATCAGTATGTCGAGGCCTACCGGCGCCACCAGTTGCTGGTGACCCTTAACCGGGCCGGCGTGCCCCTGGTGGTCTATGGCAAGGGGTGGGAGGATCGGCCCTTCCCCGCCTTCGACTGGCGGGGCGAGGGCAGTTTCGAACAGACGCTGGGCCTGCTGCGGCGCACCCGGCTGGTCCTGAACAGCAACAACAACTTCGTCGCGGGCGGCCATGAGCGGGTGTTCGCGGCCCAGATCAATGGCGCCGCCGTCCTGTCGGACACCAGCCGTTACTACGACCGGCACTATGCCGATGGGCGCGACATGCTGTTCTACCGCTGGATGGCGCTGGATGCCCTGCCGGCCCGCATCGAAGCGGCCCTGGCCGATCCAGTCGGCTTGGCCGCCATCGCCCGCGCCGGCTTCCACCAGACCGCCACCCACCACACCTGGGATGTCCGCGCTCGCCACATCGTGGACCTGTTCGCCGCCGTCAACATCCTGACGCGCTGATCGGCACGGACAACGGGGCGCTGCCGCTCGCCGCCAAGGGGCCGCGTCATAATGGCGCATGTGGCGAGCGCGCCTCGTGACACTCATTCTCAATATCCATCGGCTTTTTCCCCCGGCCCGGCCAGGATCGTGTCGCTGGACGAATGGCGCCCACCAATAGGACCCAAGTGATTCCGCGTAGTGCGGGTTGGCAGAGCTTGCCCACCGCTTGGATATTTAAATTCTAACGAAGCCGTTAATATTGATTCAGCCAGTATTATTTCTTTCGATGTAATAATTACGAAATAACACATCAATCAAAATTTAACGTGCACCCCCAAAGCGCCAAACCTAGTGAAGCGCAACGTTTTTCCTGGGGGAGCCGAAAAATGTTCAACAAAAGCAAAAGCAGCCGCTGTTTCCGCCCTTGCGGACTTCGCGGCCACGACCTTCTGGGCAGCGGCCTCTTACGCCGCGCCCTGCTGGCGGGCAGTGCCGTGGGCATGGTTTGGACGGCCAGCGCCTGGGCGGCGCCGGCCGACGCCGCTGCCGACGCGGGCGCCAGCCGCGCCACCGCCGGCACCGGTTCGGAAGGCGTGGAGGTGGACACCATCCTGATCGAGGCGGAACGCAACCGCGCGGCGGCCGAGGCGCCAGTGAAGGCGTCGCTGGACCAGAGCCAGCCGAAATCCATCATCAGCCGCCGGTATATCGAGCAATCGACGCCGGAGACGGGCGACATCACCACCACCGTCCTGATCGCGCCCAGCATCGGCGGCATCGCGTCCAACGGCGGCGGCGTGGGCGAAACCAACAAGACCACCCTGCGCGGCTTCGCCGACGGCCAGTACAACATCACCTATGACGGCATGGCCTTCGGCGACACCAACGACCCGACGCATCACCCGGCCTCCTACTTCCCGGCATCCACCATCGGGTCGGCCGTCGTGGATCGCGGCCCGGGCGCGGCCGGCGACCTGGGGCAGGCCAATTTCGGCGGCGCCATCCATTATTTCTCGCCCACCGTGGACGATCAGTTCGGCCTGTCGCAGAAGATCACCTTCGGCTCGTTCAACACCCAGAACTTCGTGTCCACCATCCAGACCGGCAAGCTGGACGCGCTGGGCGGCACCAAGATCCTGCTGAACTTCGACGAGCGGCAGTCGGATGGCGAGCTCAGCTTTTCTGGCGGTGACGCGCAAAACCAGCTGATCAAGATCCAGGTGCCGATCAGCGAGAAGTGGCAGGCGACGCTGTTCGCCACCCACAACCGCACGCACTTCTACCAGTCCGATGCCGGGCCGGGGGAGACATGGGCCCAGGTCGTGGCCTATGGCAAGGATTTCGCCCTGAACGACAATCCCAAGGATGAGCATTACTACAAGTACAACCAGCAGCGCAAATCCAGCGACTTCGACTACATCAACCTGAAGGGTGATCTGGGCGACGGATACAGCATCGACAACGACGCCTACACCAACTTCTATTCCAACCAGACGGAATCGGTAAACGACGTCACCGGCCTGGTCGGCGCCGCCAACACCTCCGCCCCCGGCAACAAGAAGCTGCCCAAGACCGACATCGGTGGATACAGCAAGGGCAACCGCTATCGCGTCTTCGGCGACATCCTGCGCGGCAACAAGGACTGGAGCTTCGGCACCCTGAAGGTGGGCGGCCTGGTCGAAACCTCCAGCACCGACCGCCACAACCTGTTGCAGGACCTGACCCAGGGCATCGACGACCTGAAATATTCCAGCCTGACCAAGCCGGTGGTGGCCAACGTCTCGAACGTGAAGACGCTGGAGGACAGTTCCTGGCTGCAGTACCAGATGTTCGCCGATTTCGAGCTGCGCCCCACCGACCGGCTGACCATCACCCCGGGCGTGAAGTACGTGAACTTCGACCGCACCGTGGACGCCGCCATGGAGAACAGCGGCGTCGCCAACTTCACCCGTGGGCCGCTGCACGGCGACAACGTCTATGACAAGACGCTGAAGTTCCTGACGGCCAACTACAAGATCACGCCGGACGTGGCGGTCTACGCCCAGTACGCCACCGGCTTCCTGATCCCGTCCCTGTCCACGCTGTACGTCAACAACCTGGACCTGAACGCCCTGAAGCCGCAGGAAACCACCAACTATCAGTTGGGCGCGGTGTGGAGCAGCAACAACGTGACCATCGACGCGGACATCTACCGCATCGACGTCACCAACCTGTCGGTGGCCGACCCCACCGGCCAGTTCTACGTGAACGCCGGCAACGCCCGGTACAGCGGCGTGGAAGGCCAGGCGGCCTATAGCTTCGACAACGGCGTGACCTTCTTCGCCAACGGCTCGATCAACGCCGCCAAGGACCTGACGGCGCACCAGGGCCTGACCAAGGTGCCGAAATGGACGGACGCCATCGGGGTGCTGTTCAACCAGGGGCCCTGGCAGATGTCGCTGAGCCGCAAGCAGGTGGGCCGCCAGGTCGTGGCCTATAACGGCGGCACCGCCACCACCACCGCCGACGGCACCTTCCTGACGCCGGGCCAGGCGTGGGAGATTCCCGCCTACACCACCACCGACGCCTCGGTCTCCTACGACTTCGGCATGGTGCGGCTGAAGCTGGCGGCCTTCAACCTGGCCAACGACCGGGCCATCACCACCTATGGCGGTGGCCTGTACACCTTCCAGGCCGGCCGCCAGATCCAGGGCACCATCCAGGTCAAGTACTGACCCATCCGGCCGGGCGGGGGATGGGCACGCGCCGTCCCCCGCCCCCACACAGGGAATTCCCCCATGATCCGCCCCGCCCGCCTGCTGGCCTTTGCCGGTGCCTGCCTGTCCGTTTCCGTGGCCTGTGCCGCCCCCGTCGACGCGCCCGCTGGCGACCCTGTGGTGTTCCACTTCGCCACCGTGGGCGACAGCCGGCAGGATCCGGACGACCCCCGCCTGACCATCCATGACGCGCCGTTCCTGCAGGCGACACGGCAACTGGCCCGCATCAACCGGGAGGTGGAGGCGGCGCACGCCCAGGCGCTGATCTTCCTGGGCGACATGGTCATGGGCTACAGCCCCGACCGGTCGCTGCTGGACCGCCAGTACGCCTATTGGCGCGGCATGATGGCGCCCCTGATGGAGGCTGGCACCTATGTCCTACCCGTGGCCGGCAACCATGAGACGGAAAGCAAGGTCAAGCAGCCGAACGGCAAGACCCTGAAGCTGGCGAACCCCGCCAATGAGGATGCCTGGCGCGCCAACATGGGCGACCTGCTGCTGGACACCGCGCTGTGGCAGAGGCTGACCGGCGTGCCCGCCACGCACTGGTCGGTGGACAACACCCCCGCCCCCGGCACCGACCGGATCACCAGCGACCAGCGCCAGCTGACCTACAGCTTCGACGCCGGCCCCGTGCACATCGCCGTCATCAACACCGACCCCAGCGGCGCCGACGGCACCGCCCCCGTCGCCTGGCTGGAGGCCGACCTGGCGGCGGCCCAGGCGCGCGGCGCCACCCATCTCTATGTCTTCGGCCACAAGATGGCCTACGGCTACGACTTCCCCGTGGCCAAGAACGGCAAGGCGGAGAAGGTGGAGAAGGAAACCGGCCTGGACGCGGGCGACGCGGCGCTGCGCGACGCCTTCTGGCAAACGATCGAGCGCCACCACGCGACCTACTTCTGCGGCCACGAGCACATCTTCCACGCCTGGCAGCCGACCCAGGCCCAGGGCGGCCAGTCCTGGCAGGTCATCATCGGGTCCGGCGGCTCCCCCCTGGCGGCGGTGAAGGCCGGCGGCACGCAGGAGGTGGACCGCCTTTTCGCCTGGGCGGAGGTCTGGGCCTACCGCAGCGGGCGCACCCATATCGCCATCCATGGCTTCGACGAAGGCGACGCGCCCAGCCGCACCCTGCAGGAATGGGACATCCCCGCCCAGCCCTGACGTCAAGGGGCCATAAGGCGGCGCAGCTCCATGGCCATGGCGGTCAGCGCCGCCGCCGGCCGCAGGTCGTGATCCTCCAGCGCGAACAGGCGGTGCGATGGGAACCAGGGCCGCACCCCCGTGCCCAGCGTGGTCCAGTCGCGCGATGCGAAGCGCCAGCAGGGGGTGCCCACGGCCCCGGCCATTTCCCCGACCGAAGTGGCGGCGCTGATCACCAGGTCGCAGGCGGCGGTCAGCGCCGCCGCCGTTTCCAGGTCGTCGCGCAAATCGGCGTCGGCGAAACGGTGCAGCGTGATGCCGTGGTCGCGCGCCAGCGCCGCGATCTCCTCCTCCGCCGGCTGATAGTGCAAGCTGACCGCAACCACCCCCGGCAGTGACAGCAGCGGCAGCCATTGCGGCAGGGTGGAGTAGACGCGGGACCGCTCGGAGCCCAGCTGCCCCGACCGCCAGGCCACGCCCAGCACCAGGGGCCGCCCCGGGGCGAGGCCCATCAGCCGACCCCGCCAGTGGTCCACCCGGTCCGCCTCGGGCCGCAGGAAGCCGCCGTCGCGGCCAGCGAAGCCCGCCAAAGTCGGCGCCAGATGGGCCGCCAGGTCGCCAGCCGCCACCGTCAGGTCGGCCCCCGCCGCCTCCAGCGCGCCCGCGCCCGTCCGGCGCGGCAACGGCAGGAAGCGCAGGGTGGGGAAGCTGCGCCCCAGCAGCCCGGCCAGGCGCGGATCGCATTCCACGGAAACCGCCTCGGCCCCCTGATCCGCCGCCAACGCGACCAGGGCGGGATAGAGGCTGGCGAACAGCAGTTCGTCCCCCAGGCCCTGTTCATGCCAGACCCTGAGGCTGCGCCCCGCCAGGCTTTCGCCGCGCCAGGCGGGCCGGTCGAAGCCGGGCGCATGGCCCTTGTCCTCCGCCGCGAAGCGATAGGCGTATCCCTGCCAGCCGCGGGGCAGCGCGCCCAGTTGCAGATCGACCAGGCCGCAGTTGAGGCGCGCCGTGGCCAGGGTGGGGTCCAGCGCCACCGCGCGGGCGTAGCTGTCGCCCGCGGCGGCGTACTGGCCGGCGTCGTTCAGGCAGCGGCCCCGGTTGTTCCACACCGTCGCCTGATCGGGCGCCAGCGCCACGGCCCGGTCCAGCCAGGGCAGGCCGGCGTAGAGGTTCCCATCCCGGCGCAGCGCCTCGCCCAGGCCGCAGAGGGCGTCGATGATGACCGGGTCCGGCGTTTCCGGCACCTGGCGCGGCGTCAACGCCCCGCCCAGCGCCCGGCGAAAGGCGTCGATGGCCGCCGCCGGCCGGTCCAGCGCCAGCAGGGCCGTCCCCAGGTTGGACGCCGCCGCCGCCAGGCCCGGCGCCAGGGCCAATGCCCGTTCCTGGCAGGCCGCCGCCTCTGCCGCGCGCCCCTGGGCCAGCAGGGCGTTGCCCAGGTTGGTCAGCACGTCCGGCCGGTCCGGCGTCGCCGCCAACGCCTGGCGATAGTGGGGCTCGGCCTCCGCCGGCCGCCCCAGCGATTGCAGCACATTCCCCAGGTTGGACTGCGCGGCGGCATAGCCGGGCATCAGGTCCACCGTCCGGCGCAGGAAGGGCAGGCCGGCTTCCGCTCGGCCCACTTGCGCCAAAGCCAAGCCCATGAGGTGCAAGGCCACCGGCTGGTCCGGCTGCCGGTCCAGCACTGCCCGGTAGAGCGGCAGGGCACCGGCGGCGTCGCCCGCCTGGTGCCGCGCCGCCGCGTCGGCCAGCAAGGCATCGACGTCAGGCTCCATGGCCCCGTCTATGGCCGGCTCCGGCATGGGAGGGGGCGGCGTTTGACGCAGCCGGTCCAGCGCCGCCACCACGGGCGCCGCCACGTCCGCGGCGCGGCCATCGGCGGGGGCCGGGACCACGGCCATGCTGGCGAACCACGGCCGCACCGCCGTGCCCAGCATAGACCAGTCCAGGCGCGTGCCCACCCGCCAGACGGGCACGCCCAAGGCGCCCGCCAGTTCACCGACGGAGGTGGGGGCCGTGACCACCACGTCCAGGCAGGCGGTCAGGGCGCCCGCCGCCTCCAGATCCTGGCGCAGGTCCGTGTCCGGCCAGCGGTGCAGGGTGACGCCCAGGGCAGCCTCCACCGCGCGCACCTCATCCTCGACCTCGCCATATTGCAGCATGACGGGTATCACCCCCGGCAGGCGCAGCAGGGACGCCCAGTCGGCCAGGCGGGTGTAGGCGCTGTCGCGGTCCAGGTCGCGCACCATGCTTTGCCAGCACAGTCCCACCCGCAGGCCGGGGCCCAGGGCATCCAGGCGCCGCCGCCAGTGGCCCAGCCGCGCCGGGTCCGGCGTCAGGTAGGGCTGTCCACCGAATTCGCCCAGCCGTGCGCGCAACAGCCGGGGCAACCCACCGGCGGGGATGTGCAGGTCGGCGCGGGCCGCCTGCGCGGTGATGAAATCCGCCACGACCGTCACACGGCCCGCCATACCTTCCGCCGCCGTCGCGAACGCCCGGGTGAAGTAGCCCACCAGCCGCGCGTCGCATTCCAGGACGAATTCCGCCTCGGGGTGCGCGGCGATCAGGTCGCGGTACAGGCTGGCGAACATCAGTTCGTCCCCCAGTCCCTGCTCCCGCCAGACCAGCAGGCGGCGGCGGCCCAACGCCTCCCCCTGCCAGCGGGGCTGGGGGAAGCGCCGGTCGGGCAGGGCTTGGCCGGCGGCGAAGCGGGCCTGATATCCGTCCCACCCCGCGTCCAGCCGCCCTTCCGCCAGATCCAGGACGGCCAGGTTGTACCGCGCCGGCGCGAAGTCCGGCCGCAGGGCCAACGCCCGCTGAAAACCCTCGCGCGCCAATGCCTGGCCGCGCCGGGCAACCTCGCGCGTGGGGCCGCGCTGGCCCAGCCAGGTAAGGGCCAGGTTGTTGGCGGCCTCGACATAGCCGGGGTCCAGGGCCAAGGCCCGTTCATGCTCCTGGCGGGCAGCACCCCACATCTCCTCCGCCCCCAGGGCCAAGCCCAGGTTGGTCAGGGTGTGGGGCGTCCGCTCCGCCGCCACGGCGGCCCGCGCGGCGTGCAGGGCCGGCCCCGTCCGCCGCAGGCCGGCCAGGGCGCGCGCCTGCTCCACCAGCACCCTGGCATAACCGGGACGCAGGGCCAGCGCCCGCTCCGCCGCAGCCAGCGCCGGGGCCCAGGCGCCCCGGTCATTGTGGGTGCCGGCCAAATTGCCCCAGGCTTCGGCATAATCAGGGGCCCGGTCGGTGGCAGCGGCGAAGGCCGCCTGCGCGCCCGCCAGATCGCCCAGGGTGCGCAGGGCCCCGCCCAGGCTGTTGTGCGCCTGGGCGAATCCGGGGTCCAAGGCCACCGCCTGACGCAGCAGATATGCCGCCTCCTCCACCTCGCCATCCTGCATAAGGACCACGCCCAGCAGATGCAGGGCGTCGACATCCTGCGGCGCCCGCGCCAGCACGGTGCGGTAGACGGCCGCCGCCACCACCAAGTCGCCCGCGCGGTGCGCGGCCATGCCGGACTCGACCGTCGGCCCATCGGGCGGGGCCGCCGCCTCTTGGGCCAGGTGCAGCAGGCTTTGGCGCATGGCGGGCACCACCTGCTCGGGCAGGCCCCAGCCCGACAGCCAAAGGCGTTGCGCCGGCAGCCAGGGCCGCGTGCCGGTGCCCAGGGCCGCCCAGCCCGCCATGTGCTGGAAGCGCCAGGTGGGCACGCCCAGGGCGGCGGACAGTTCCCCCACCGCCGTGCCGGCGGACACCACCAGGTCCAGCCCGGCCATCAGGGCGGCGACACCCTCCTGGTCGTTCCTGAGGTCCAGGTCCTCCCACAAATGCAGGGTCACGCCGGTGGCGGCCGTCACCTCCGCCATCTCCGCCGCGGCGTCACCGGCGTGGGCGTCATATTGCAGCACCACGAAATGGGTGTGCGGCACGGTGAGCAGCGGCACCATCTGCATCAGGGTCAGATACAGGTTCTGCCGCCCCAGGCTGCGCAGGCCGCTGCGCCAGCATAAGCCCACCTTCAGGCCGGGCCCCAGGGCGGCCAGCCGGTCCCGCCACGCCGCCACCCGTTCCGGGTCAGGCCGCAGCCAAGGATCGTTGGTGGTCGTCGGGAAGTCCCCAAGCGCCCCGCGCAGCAGGGCCGGCAAGCCGCCCATGGGCACATGCATGTCGGCATCGCGCGGCGTGTTGGTGCGGCCCCGCACGTCCAGGGCCATGCCCGCCGGCACCTGGGGGGCCAGCGCCCGGGCCAGCAGGCCGGAAAGCCGGGCGTCCATCTCCACCACCAGCCGGCGGCAGCCGCGCGCGCCCAGCCATCGCAGCAGGTCGGGCAGGCAGCTGGCGAACATGATCTCATCGCCCAGGCCCTGCTCCGCCCACACCAGCAAGGTGCGGTCCCGCACGTCGCCACCCGTCCAGGCCGGCAGGACCAGGTCCGCGCGGGCGGGGCTGTCCGGCACGGCGAAACGGGCGGGATAATCGCGCCACCCCGCCGCCAGCTCGCCATGCTCCAGCGCGGCATAGGCCATGTTGACCCGGGCCGCCGGCCACCCCGGCCGCAGCTCCAGGGCGCGGCGGTAATGGTCGCGGGCCTCCGCCATGCGGTGCATGTCATAGAGAAGGCGGCCGGTGGTGAGATGGATATCCGGACTGTCCGGCTGCAGCGCCAGGGCGGCGCGCAGATGGACCAGGCCGGCCCCCGGGTCGCCCAGCAACTGGCACAGGCTGGCCAGCCCCAGCAGGGCGGGAACCGAGGCCGGCTCAATCGCCAGCGCCCGCACGAAAGCCTCGCGCGCGGCGGCGGCCTCGTTCAGCTTGGTCAGGGCCAGCCCCAGGTTGACCCAGCCGCCGACCCAGGCGGGATCGGCCTCGGTCGCGCGGCGTTGCGCCTCCGCCGCCCCCCGCGCATCGCCCAGCGCGTCCAGCGCCAGGCCCCGGTTGGCGTGCAGGGCGGCGCGCCCCGGCGCCAACCGCAGGGCCCGGTCATGGCAGCGGAGGCCGTCCGCCGCCTGGCCCAGGCCCACCAGCGACAATCCCAGGCCGGACAGGGCGTCCGGATTGTCAGGATTCAGGGCCAACACCTGGCGATAGCGCTCGGCCGCCGCCGCCCACCGCTGTTCCCGCCGCAGCAGGCTGGCCAGCGCCGCCAACGCGGCGGCATGCCCGGCATCCGCCGCCCGGCCCAGTCGGTCGATGGCCATGTCCGCATCGCCGGCGTCCCGCGCCGCCAGACCTTGCGCATACAGCGCGTCGGGGGACGCGGGCGATGCCTCGATCCGCGCCGGTACGGCGGCGGCCAGGCTGGCCAGCCGCCACGCCAGGGCCGGCAGCGTCACGCCGATGACCTCGCCCTCCGGCGGGAAAACGGATTGCTGGCTGGCAAACCAGGGCCGGGCGCCCGTGCCCAGGCGCGTCCATTCGAAGGTGGGGCCCAGGCGCCAGCAGGGCACGCCCAGCGCGCCCGCCAATTCCGATACGGCGGTGCCGGCCGCCACCACCAGGTCCAGCCGGGACATGAGCGCGGCGACGGCATCCAGGTCGTCACGCTGGTCCAGGTCGGGCCAGCGATGGATGCGTATGCCCAGGCGCGCCTCCACCGCCGCGATCTCCGGCTCCGCCGCCGCCGCATCGTATTGCAGGCTGATGAACTGGACGCCGGGCAGCCGCAGCAGGGGGGCCCACTCGTCCAACTGCGGGTACAGGAGGCGCCCGCGTTCCGCGGTGCGCAGGCCGCTGCGCCAACACAGGCCCACCTTCAGCGCGGGGCCCAGGGCGGCCAGGCGTCCCCGCCAGGCGTTCGCCAGGGCCGGGTCGGCCGTCAAATAGGCGGGGCGCCCCTCCGCGAACCTTAACAGGGCGGGCCGCAGCAGGGCCGGCAGGTCCCCGGCCGACAGGGCGGCATCGACCGGCGGCGCGCCCTGGCCGCCGGGGGCGATGACGGCCCCGGGAAAGGCGCGGGCGAACAAGGCGGCCAGACGCGGGTCGCAATCGATGACCAGGCGCCCCACCCGGCCCAGGAGATCGGGGTAGAGGCTGGCGAACAGCAGCTCATCCCCTAAGCCCTGCTCGCGCCGCACCAGCAGGGTGCGCCCGTCCAAGGGCTGGCCGCGCCAGGGGGGGCCGGCAGCGGGGCCGCCGCCTGGCCCCCCAAGGCGCGATGGGCATACCCGGCCCAGCCGGCGGCGAGGTCGCCCTGGGCCAGGCGGGCCAGGCCCAGGTTGAAGGCGATCAGGGCGTCGCCGGGGTCGCGGGCCGCGGCGGCGGCCAGGCAGCGGGCGCCATCGGCCAGGCGGCCCTGGGCCACCAGCGCCGTGCCCAGGTTGCCCTGCGCGTGCGCCATGTCCGGCGCCAGCGCCAGCGCCCGCCGCGCCAGGGATTCCGCCTGCCACGGCGCGCCCAGGGCGGTCATGGTTCCCGCCAGGTTGACCAGCGCCTCCGCATTGTCCGGGGCCATGCGCAAGGCGTGCAGCAAGGCGGCCTCCGCCCCCGCCAAATCGTCGCGGTCGCGCAGCAGCGCCCCCAGGTTGGAGGCGGCCGGCGCCAGGGCGGGGTCCAGGGCCAGAGCGCGGCGGTAGGCGGCCTCCGCCTCCGCCGGGCGACCCAGCTGGCGCAGGATGTTGCCCAGATTGTTCAGCGGCATGGCCGACTGCGCGGGCGGCAACAAGGCCAGGGCTTGCTCGATAGCCGGCACCGCGCCGGCGGCGTCGCCCGCCTGGAAACGGGCCAGTCCCAGCAGGTGCAGGGCCTGCGCGCGGGCCGGCGGCGCCAGCGTGCCCCAGTGGAGCAGGGTGTCGAGGGCGGCCACCGCCTCGGCCGCGCGGCCCGCCGAGAAAAGATCGTAGGCCTGGACCAGCGTGGGCAGCACCGGCGGCGGTGACACTGGTGGCGGGGAAACTGGTGGCGGGGAAACCGCCAATTTTATTTCGGTATCGAAATCAGCAAGCGCAGCCAGGGCACCCTGCGCGCTTTCCAGGGCTTGGGCCACGGTCTTGGCCGAAAAGATGCGCATGGACGGATACCAAGGCCGGACGCCGGTCCCCAGCATGGACCAGTCGCCCTCAAGCTCCAGGCGCCAGATGGGTACACCCAGGGCACCGGCCAGTTCCCCGACGGAGGTGGGCGCGGTAATGACGAGGTCCAGGGCGGAAACCAGGGCGGCCACGCCCTCGATATCGTTGCGCTGGTCCAGGTCGGCGAAACGGTGCGGCAGGGGCACACCCTTCGCGGCAGCGGCCTGCCGCTCGGCCGTGACGTCGCTGTATTGCAGATCCACCCAGACGATGCCGGGCAGGGACAGCAAGGGTGCCCAGCGCGTCAACCCCAGGTAATTGGGGTCCCGGTGCGGCGCCTTGACCCCGGAGGTCCAGGACATGCCGATCTTCAGGCCCGCCCCCAAGGCCGCCAGCCGCTGGCGCCACCGCGCCACGGCCGCAGGTTCGGCGGTGAGCCACCCGCCGGCGCGCCCGGCGAAGGCGCGCAGGCTGTCGCCAAACAGGGCCGGCAGGCTGCCGGCGGGCAGATGCACGTCGAAATCGTCGCCGGCCTGGGGCTCGGGGCGCAGTTCCACGCGGCTGGCCAGATCTGGCAGCTCCCGCCGCAGGTAACGGCCGATCAGGCCCAGCAGCCGGGGTTCGGTGAGGATGACGACACTGCCGCCGGACGCCAGGGCGGCGCGAAGGGCCGGAACGTAGAAGGGGGAGAACATGAATTCGTCCCCCAATCCCTGTTCCCGCCAGATCATGAGACGCCGGCCGCGCAAGGCATCCCCCGTCCAGCGGGGCCGGTCGGGATAGCGCCAAGGCTTGGTATTTCCGACAGCGAAACGATAGGCGTAATCGTCCCAGCCGTCCCGCAGCCGGCCCAGGGCCAGCCGCACAGGGGCGCGGTTGTGGTGGGCGACCGGATCTTCGGGATACAGCGCCAGCGCGCGCGTGAACGCCGCGTCCGCCCCCGCCAGATCACCCTGGACCTGAAGCGCGTTGGCCAGGGCGATCAGGGCCGGCTGGCTGGTCGGATCCTGCGCCAGCGCCCGGCGCGCCATGATCAGCGCGCCGTCGCCATCGTAAAGCTGGCGCATCAGGTCGCTGAGACTGGACAGCGCCCAGACGTCCGTGGGGGCGATGTCCAGCAGGCTGCCGTACGCCGCCTGGGCCGCCGGATAATCATTCAACGCGCGATGGGCCAGGGCCAGCGACCGCCAGGCGGAGAGGGATCGCGGATGCAGGCGCAGGGTGCGGGTCAGCAAGGCCACCGCCGCCGCCGCGTCCCCCTGCTCCAGCAGCAGCAGGCCCAGGTTTTCCAAGGTTCCCTGGTCGTCCGGCCGCACCGCCAGCGCACGTTCCACCAACGCGCGCCCCTCCACCGACCGTCCCTGTTGGTGACAGGCCACACCGCAGAGGTTAAGCGCGTCGGGGTGCGCCGGGTCGATGGCCAGGACGCGGCGGTACAGCGCCTCCGCCCCCGCCAGGTCACCCGCGCGGTGCCGGTCCATGGCCTGGGCCAGCAGGCCAGCGGTGTCGCGGCCACCCTTCGCACCGTTCCCGGCCCCGCCGTGGACCATTCTTCACCTGTCAGGCACATTGTTTGGAGATCGAACCGCCCGCCGGCCGCCGCCCGTGGGGGTCTTCCCCGTGTAACCACCCCTTCAGGATAGCAGTTGTGGGGTGACTACATAAACCACACAGATTGTTGATACTTGCAGCGGTGTTGGCGCTATACTCCCGCAATTCATCCGGCGACCGTCCTTTGCGGCGATCTCCGCGACTTTCTGGCCGGGGGGACGGTCCCGTCGGCGGCGGGAGCAGACATGACGTCGAAATTCCTCAAATCCGCCATGGCCGATTTCAACGGCGCGTCCATCCTGATCACCGGCGGAACGGGGTCCTTCGGCCGCCAGTTCGTGCGCTATCTGCTGGAACACGCCAAGCCGCGCCGGATCATCATCTTCTCCCGCGATGAATTCAAACAGTACGAGATGCAGCAGCAGCTGGGCACCACGCATGAGGGCGTGCTGCGCTTCTTCATCGGCGACGTGCGGGACCGGTCGCGCCTGGAGATGGCGATGCGCGAGGTCGATTATTGCATCCACGCCGCCGCCCTGAAACATGTGCCCACGGCGGAATACAACCCCATCGAATGCATCCGCACCAACGTCTATGGCGCGGAAAACGTGGTGCATGCGGCGCTGGCCGCCGGCGTGCGCAAGGTCATCGCCCTGTCCACCGACAAGGCGGCCAGCCCCATCAACCTGTATGGCGCCAGCAAGCTGGCGTCGGACAAGATTTTCGTGGCGTCCAACAACCTCTCGGGGTCGGTGGGCACGCGGTTCGCCGTCGTGCGCTACGGCAACGTCGTGGGCTCACGCGGCAGCGTCATCCCCCTGTTCCGCCGCCTGATCGCCGAAGGCGCGGCGGAGCTGCCCATCACCGACGACCGCATGACGCGTTTCTGGATCACCCTGCAGCACGGGGTGGAGTTCGTGGCCTCCTGCTTCGGGATGATGCAGGGCGGCGAGATCTACGTGCCCAAGATCCCCAGCATGCGGGTCAGCGACCTGGCGCGCTGCATGGCGCCGGACCTGCCGCACAAGGTGATTGGCATCCGCCCCGGCGAAAAGCTGCATGAGGTCATGATCACCGAGGATGACAGCCGCCAGACCTTCGAAATGGAGGACCGCTACGTCATCGAGCCGGCATTCAACTGGTGGACACGGCAGGCCTACGTCAAGCTGGGCGCCAAGCCCGTGACCGACGGCTTCAGCTACCGCAGCGACAGCAACACCGACTGGCTGACGCCCGAACGCCTGGCCGTGCTGTTGCAGAGGCCGTGATGGCCGCGCCCCCGCCCTTCCTGCCCTATGGCCGGCAAAGCATAGACGAGGACGACATCGCCGCCGTCACCGCCGTGCTGCGGGGCGATTGGCTGACCCAGGGGCCCACCGTCACCCGTTTCGAACAAGCCTTCGCCGACGCCGTGGGCGCCCGGCATGCCATCGCCTGCGCCAACGGCACCGCCGCCCTGCACCTGGCGTGCATGGCGCTGGGCCTGGGGCCGGGCGACGCGGTGGTGGTGCCCAGCGTCACCTTCCTGGCCACGGCCAACGCCGCCCGCTATTGCGGGGCGGAGGTGGCGTTCGCTGACGTGGACCCCCGGACGGGCCTGATGGGCCGGGCGCAGGCGGAGGCGGCACTGGCGCGGGCGGAGGCGGCCGGCTGGCGGGTGCGGGCCCTGGCGCCGGTCCACCTGGCCGGCCAGGCGGCGGACATGGACGCCCTGGCCGACCTGGCCGAGGCGCGCGGCCTGGCCCTGATCGAAGACGCCTGCCACGCCGTGGGCAGCCGGCGCACCGGGCGCGGCGGGGGCAGCATCGCCATCGGCGCCTGCGACCGGTCCGCCATGGCCTGTTTTTCCTTTCATCCCGTCAAGACCATCGCCGCCGGCGAGGGCGGCATGGTCACCACCAATGACGACGCCCTGGCGCGCGCCCTGCGCCGCGACGTCAGCCACGGCATGGTACGCGACCCGGCGTCCTTCCAGGACCGCGAGGCGGCCTTCGCCGCCGATGGGACCGCCAACCCCTGGTATTATGAGATGCCGGCGCCGGGGTACAATTACCGCCTGACCGACATCCAGGCCGCCCTGGGCTTGAGCCAGTTGGGCAAGCTGGACCGCTTCGTCCGCCGCCGGGCGGAGATGGTGGCGCGCTATGATGACCGGCTGGCGCCATTGGCACCCGTCATCCGGCCGGCCGGGCGCAGCGGCGGGACGCCCGCCTGGCACCTGTACGTGGCGTTGCTGGACTTCGCGGCGCTGGGCCGGGACCGCGCCGCCGTCATGGCGCAGCTGCGGACGGCCGGTGTGGGCAGCCAGGTGCATTACATACCGGTCCACCACCAGCCCTATTACCGGGCCCGCTATGGCCGGCTGGACCTGCCAGGCGCCGATGGCTGGTACGGCGCCTGCCTGTCCCTGCCGCTGTTCCCGGCCATGACGGACGGCGACGTCGACCGGGTGGCGGCGACGCTGGCGCGGCTGGCCGGGGCGTGATCAGCCCGCCCGGGCGGCCAACCGGGCCAGTCGTTCCTGATAACCGGCCGGATAGAGCGCCAACTGACGGTGCATCAGCGGGCCGCCTTCCTGGTTGGCCTCACGGTAGATGGCGACGGCTTCCTGGGACTGCCCGGCACCGTCCAGCACCATGGCCAGCAACAACTTGGTCAGGGGCTGGTTGGGCGCCTGCGCGCTGGCCTGCCGCAGACTGGCCACCGCCTGGGCCAGGGCCCCGGTCTCGAACTCCACCAAGCCCCGGCACTGGTTGGCGAAATAGTTGCGCGGCTCACGCTGGCAACCCGCCTGGGCATGGGCCATGGCCTGGGTGGCATCCCCCCGCCGCAGCGCCACCACGGCGCGATAGCTTTCCGGCACGGCCCAGCCGGTATCGATCGCGGCGCACCGCGCGAAATGCTCCTCCGCCGCCGCCAGATCGCCGGCGCACAGGTCGCGCAGGCCCCATTGGTGCAGCAGGTTCTTGTCGTCGCCACCGGACCCTGAATCGGCGAGGTAGCGCTCAATCTCCGGCAGCGCCTCCTGCGGACGCACCAGCCGGACCAGGCAACGGATGACCTGGAAGCGCAGGTCCGGGCGGGTGGGCACCAGATGGCTGGCGACCTGCGCCGCCGCCAGCGCCAGTTCCGTGCGCTGCACCTGGCCATCGTTCCAGTAGGCGAACAGCGTGTTGGACACGTCGGCCAGGGCGGTCGCCACATCCTCCGCGGAGGCCGCCGGGATGTCCGTCGCCAAGGTCAGGGCGTGGGCCCAGGCGGCCAGCGCGTCGGCGGCGCGGCCCTCCACCTGGGCGGCCAGGCCGGCCAGGGCCGGCACGCGAATGTCGCTGGCGGGCGCCTGCGCCGCCACGCGGCGGACCCAATCCGCCCCTTCCGCCTTGCCATCCTTCAGAAGCCGGGCGGCCAGGGCGGCGCAACCGTCCAGCCACAGGGCCGGCGCGCGAGCCTGCAGGTCAGCCTGGCGCTGGCGGGCCGCGTCGGCATGGCCCAGCTTTTCCTCGGCCAGCACCAGCAGGGGGTAGACGATGGCGAGATCGGGCTGAATCTCCATGGCGCGCTGCAAGGCGCCGTGAGCCGCCTGGGCGTCGCCCCCCATCAGCAGGGCGATGCCCATTTCGAAATGATAGTTGGCGAAGGTGGTCTGGCGTATGCGGTCCCGCCAGCGGCCGATCGCCGCCTCGTCCAGCGCGATTGCCGCCTGTGCCCCTGCCGTCACGCTCATCTCCTGCCTTTGGTCGACGCCGAACCGTCGGCGCACTCTATCAGGGCGCCCCGTCCCCAATCCATGGCCTATCAACACTTAGCGTCTAGCCTTCGGCTGTCTCCATCGCCCTGCCGGCGAAGCGGCGCCCCAGCGCGGCCCAGGCGGCCGGGCCGACGCGCGCCAGGCGGGCGGCCAGCGCGCGCACGCGGGGGGTGTCGCTGGCGATGCAGGCGTCGATCAGCTGGCGGCCCAGCGTCTGGAGCCCGGTCAGGCCGGCGTTGCCGGTGGTGGCGACCAGATCTTGCGCCTCCGCCCGCAGGGAGGCGAGGTCGCCGGCCTGGGCCAGGGCGCCGACACGGCGGACGCGCGCCTCGCCATGTTCCACGAAGTTACGCACCAGGATGGCGAAGTCCGCCGGTGGCACCAGGGCCTGCAGCGCCGCCAGCGGGGCGGGATCAAGGCGGCAGAGACCGGCGTCATCGTCCTCCATGGTGGTGGGCCGGGCGGCCGGCACGGCCATGTCGCCCGGGGGATTTTCGCCATGGTCGGTGCCGCTGGCCACCCAACGGGCGACCGTATCCAGGAATTGCTGCTGGTCGAACGGTTTGGACACATAGTCATCCATGCCGGCGGCCAGGTAATCCTCGCGCATGCCCACCATGGCGTTGGCGGTCATGGCCAGGATGGGCAGGCGGCGCAGGCCCAGGTCGCGGCGCAGCGCCCGGGTGGCGGTCACCCCATCCATCACCGGCATCTGCACGTCCATCAGCACCAGGTCATAGCCGGTGGCACGGCACGCGGCCACCGCCGCCTGCCCATCCTCCGCCATGTCGACGGTATAGCCCTCGCGTTCCAGCATGATGCGCGCGACGGAGCGGTTGACCATGTTGTCGTCGACCAGCAGCAGGTGGCGGCCCTGCCCCCGTGCCGCCGCCTGACGCCCGACGCGTTGACCCACCGGGGACGCCGCGTCGCCCTTCCCGGCGGCCGCCACCTCGGCGGCGGTACGGCCGCCGTGCGCGCCGGCGGGGCGCAGCGGGATATCCACGATGAAGGTGGCGCCGGCACCCGGCGCGCTGTCCAGGGTGATGGTGCCGCCCATCAGCCGCACCAGTTCCCAGGAAATCGCCAAGCCCAGGCCCGTGCCGCCGAATCGGCGATTGATGGAGGTGTCGGCCTGGGTGAACTTCTTAAACAGGCGGCCTTGCTGGTCCGCGTCCATGCCGACGCCGGTATCGGCGACGGTGAACCGAAGAGGGCGCCGCGCGTCCGGCGCCGCCTGCCCCCCGACCGCCTCCGCCGGAACCAGCGACACGGTCAGGCTGACGCGACCCTCGGCCGTGAACTTGACGGCGTTGCCCATCAGGTTCAGCAGCACCTGGCGCAGGCGGGTGGGGTCGCCGTTGTAGGCGCCGGCCGCCTCGGGCGCCAGGGTGGCGGTCAGCTCCAGGCCCTTTTCTCGCGCCTGGGGCGAAACCAGGGTCATCACGCCGTCCACCACTTCGCCCAGGGCGAAGTCCACCGTCTCCAGCTCGACCTTGCCGGCCTCCAGCTTGGAGATGTCCAGGATGTTGTTGATGATGTTCAGCAGGCCCTGGGCGCTGTCGTGAATGGCCTCGGCATAGGCCCGCTGCTCGGCGACCAGGGATGTGCCCAGCAGGATTTGGGTCATGCCCATGATGCCGTTCATGGGGGTGCGGATCTCATGGCTCATGTTGGCCAGGAAATCCGACTTCGCCCGGCTGGCCGCCTCCGCCGCCTGCTTGGCGCCCGCCAGATCCTCCGCCAAGGCGGCCAGTTCACCCTCGCGCCTCTTTTCCCGGGTCACTTCCGACAGCGTCACCACCAGGCCGCGTCCCCAGGGCACGGCGGTGACGCGGAACCAGCGGTCATCCTGGTCGCGGTGGTATTCGAAGGTGGCGGGGACGCCCGTGTCCACCACCTCGACATAGCGGGTGAAAAGACTGTCGCGGGCCAGTTCCGGGAACAGTTCCTTCAGCCCCTGGCCCACCAGGTCGGATGCGTCGCGGCCCGCCATTTTCTCGCCCGCGACGTTGACCAGGGCGAAGCGGAAGTCGCTGACGGAGCCATCCTGGTCCCGTACGGTCTCGTAGGCAAAGACGCCGTCGAGGGAGGCGTTCAGCACGCTGTCCAGCAAGGTCCGCTGGGCCTGAAGGGTGGCGCGCGCGGCCTCCAGCTCCGTAACCTGGGCGTTCAGTTGCAGCGTCGCCGCCACCTGGTCCGACACGTCGCGCAACAAGGCGACATAGTGGGTGATCCGCGTGTCCACCCGGGCGGGGAAGATCGCCAGGTCCGCCCAGAAGGCTTGCCCATCGCGCGTGTAGTTCTGCAGGCGCTGGCGCACCGGTTCCCCGGCCTTCAGCGCTTGGCCGATCCGCTCCAGCGCGGCCTTGTCGGTGAGCGGTCCCTGCAGGAAGCGGGGGAACGTCCCACCGCCTCCTCGCGCGGGTAGCCCGTCACGGCGGTGAAGGCCTCGTTCACGAAGATGATGCGGGGGCCCGGCTCCTCCAGGCTGCCCGCCTCTGTGATCATGATGCCGTCCGTGGCATGGACGGCGACGGACTGAAGCAGGCGCAGCCGTTCCTCGGCCGCCACCTGGCTGGTGCGGTCGCGCCCCGAGCCGCGATAGCCCAGGAAGGTGCCGGCCTCGTCGAAGACGGGCTTGCCGCTGACGACCACATGGCGGGGCACCCCATCCTCGCCGCGAAGGCTGTAGGCCAGGTTGCGGAAAGGCTGGCGCGCGGCCAGGCATTCCTCGTAGGCCCGGAAATCCCCGCTGTCGGGGTCGATGGCGAAATCGCGGCGGGTGCGCCCCAGGAAGTGCGCTGCCGGCACGCCCAGGCTGGACACCCCCTGGGACATCTGGATGAAGCGGCCCTGCGGGTCCGTTTCCCAGAACCAGTCGCTGGACACCTCGGTCAGGTCACGGAACTGGGCCTCGCGCTGGGCGATGTCGCGCTCGTGCCGGTCCAAGGCCACCGCCATGTCGTTGAAGGCGCGCGCCAATTGGCCGAACTCCGCCGCCCCGGGGGCGACATCGGCCCGCACCCCGCGGTCACCGGCCCCCAGGCGGGAAACGGCATGGCGCAGGGACACGACGCCCCGCAGCACCGTCGCCTCCACCCCGACCCAGCCCAGCAACAGGGCGCACAGCGCGGCCACGCCGCCGAACGCCAGGGTGCGCCGCTGGTCGGCCAGGATGGGGGCGAGGACGGCGGCGCGATCCACCGCCACCACGACATGGGCGCCGCTGCCGGGCAAGGTGGCCATGCCCACCAGCCGATCCACCCCGTCCAGCGTGACGAACTCGCCCCGGTCGGCGGTCCCCGTCAACACCGCCTGGACGAAGGGATGGTCCTTGAAGTTCCGCCCCACCAGATCCCCCCGCTCCGGCAGGCGGGCCAGCACCGTGCCGGTGCGGTCCAGCACCAGGAACAGGGAATCCTCATGGGCGAAGCGGGCACCGGTCTTTTCGATCCAGTCCATGCTGAGGCCCGCCATCACCACCAGCACCGGCTTGGCCGGTTCGGCGCCCGCATGGTCGGTGGCGCCAACCGCCACCGGGACGGACGCGAACACCGGCTGGGCGGTCCCCATGATCACCCGGTTGCTGGGCCGGCCGAAGACATAGTCGCTGGTGCTGGGCCGGCCGGTGTCGAAGGCCTGCCGCACATAGTCGCGGTCGCTGTAGTTGGACCACGGCTGGTCGGCGGAGGAACAGACGACCGAGCCGTCGGGCCGCACGACATGGATGTTGGAAACCCAGGGCTGGGACGCCTTCAGGATACGGGCGTCGTCCACGCACTGTTCCGGGGGCAGCTGGGCCGAATGCTGGGCGAAGCCCCGGCTGAGACGCCGCACCTGGTCCAACAGGCGTTCCTGGTCGTCCGCCGCCATGCCGGCCAAGTCCGCCGCCTGGGCCTGGGCGGCGGCGATGGCCTCATCCCGCCGGGCCCGGCTTTCGCCCAGCAACAACAGGAAAAAGGGCACGGTCGTGCCGATCAGCAGCAGCAATAGGCGCCGCCGCAAGCCCAAGGCCATCCGATTTTCCCCCTCAAGCCGGGCGTCCCGTCCCGGCCGATCATCACCGCCCCCTTTGTCGCATCCGCCGACAGCGGCGTCCACAACGCGGACGGGGAGGCTTACTCGGCGGCCCCGGCCACCACCTGGCCACCCGCCGGATGATCCGTCGGCCGCCCCATGAGGCGGGAGGCGAAATAGGCCAGTTCCAGGGCCGGCCCCCGGGCACGGGCGGCATCGTCCAGGCCCCGGGTGCCGTGCCCGCCCTCGTCGCTTTCATAGAACAGCACCGGCTTGCCCAGCGCCTCCATCCGCGCGGCGAACTTTCGGGCGTGGCCGGGACCCACCCGGTCATCGTGGGTCGCCGTCATGATAAGCGTTTCCGGATAGGTCCGGGTGGGATCCAGCCGCTGATAGGGGGAAATGCTGGCCAGGAAGGCGCGCTCCTCCGGCACGGAAACGCTGCCATACTCCGCAACCCAGGATGCGCCGGCGGCGATGGCCTCATACCGCAGCATGTCCAGCAGAGGCACCTTAATGGCGACGGCCCCCCACAGATCCGGGTGCTGGGTCAGGGCGACGCCCATGAGCAGGCCGCCGTTGGACCCGCCGCTGATTCCCAGGCGGGCGGGCCGGGTCACCTGGCGGCTGATCAGATCGCGGGCCACGGCGGTGAAATCGTCGAAGGCCTTTTGGCGGTGGGTCTTCAGCGCGGCCTCATGCCAGGCGGGACCGAATTCCCCGCCGCCCCGGATGTTGGCGACGACGTACACGCCGCCCCGGTCCAGCCACAGCTTGCCGATGGTGGCGGAATAGGAGGGCAAGCGCGACAGGTTGAAGCCGCCGTAGGCGGTCAGCAGGGTGGGGTTGTCACCGTTGAGAACCAGGTCCTTGCGGTGGACGATGAAGTAGGGGATGGCGGTCCCGTCGGTGGAGACGGCCTGCCATTGGTCCACGGTGTAGGGGCTGGCGTCGAAGCCGGGCGTGCCGGCCTTGACCAGTGTCGCGGCGGCACTGTCCAGGTCCACGCTCCACAGCGCCTGCGGCGTCAGGAAGCCGGCCACGGACACGGTGAGCTTGTCCTTGTCCTCGCTGCTGGACTTGATGCTGATGGCGGACATGTCCGGCAGGTCGACGCGCTGCACCTTCCACCCCCCGTCCGCGCGGGTCAGCACGGTCAGCCGGCCGCGCACGTTCTCGTCACTGGTGACCACCAGGTGCGACTTGGCCTTCACCAGGTTGGTCACGGCCTCATGCGGGCCGGGCAGGTAGACGGGGGCGGCCCGCAGCTTGGCCGGTTCGTGCCGGGCGGCGTCCAGGTCCACCGAAACGTAGGAGCCGCCGGGAAAGGTGCGGCCGGTGGCCGACTGCCAGTCCTGGCCCAGCTTCACCACCAGTTGCCCATTGGCCAGAACCGTCAGTTCCGCCAGCGGCGGCAGGCCCAGCCGCAGGGTGCGGCGGCCCTCCACCAGATAATGCTCCGTCGTGAAATAGGTGGGCCGGCGCACCAGCACGATGGCGCGGTGGCCCTGGCGGTCGCGGAACACGGCCGGGCTGACGGAGGTGTCGGTGACCAGGCCCCGGAAGATCTCATGCGCCTCTTCCAGCCGCTGGCCCCGCTGCAGCACCTTGACCACATAGGGATAACCGGCACGGGTCATCGCCGTGCCGCTGGAATCCCAGCCCCGGGCCACCAGCAGGGTGTCGTGATCCAGCCACACCACCGTCTGCTTGGCATAGGGCAGATGGAAACCGCCGGGCACATAGGCCTTGGCCGCCGGATCGTATTCCCGCACCTCCACCGCGTCCTCGCCGGTGCGCGACAGCGACACCAGGCAGGTCCGCCCCACCACCACCGGCTCGGCGCCGGGCGCCAGCGGGGGCGCGTCGGGATCGACCGTGCCGAAGCAGTTGGAACCGGCGTAGACATGGCGCACGCCGTCGATGGTGGTGACGGCCGGATCCTTGCCATCCACCGCCCCGCCGGAAGGCAGGGCGCCGCTTCCCCCTCCTCCGAGGCCTCATGCGCCAAGAGGGTGGCGGTGGTCGTGAAATCGGCCAGCGGGGCGTCCCGCGTCAGTTCCGCCAGGGTGCGCGCGTTCTGTTGCGCGACCCAGGCCAGAGCGTCCGGCGAGTTGGCGCTCTCCAGCCAGGCATAGGGATCGGTATAGGTGGACGACAGGCCCGACAGCGGCGGGGCCGCGTCCACGGGGGGATTGGTCGCGCACGCCGCCAGGGACAGCGCCAAGGCCAGGGCGGGAAGGATGCGCGCCAGGGCAGGGAAACGGGGACGGGACGGCATGGGGACGCGACAGCCTCGGCGGATCGGAACCCGTCCCCCGGCGCGCCGGCGCGAACGCTGGCGTCAGGGGGACGATGAAACGGGGCCGGAAACATCCGGCCCCGTCCCATGGTTGATCCCTAATCCTTGAGTTTCCGTAAAAGATAGGTGAACTCCAGCGCCTGCCGGCGGGCGGTTTCCTTCAGGTTGGCGCTGGCGGCGTGACCGCCCTCGGTGTTCTCGTAATAGAGGAAGGGCAGGCCCATCTCCTTCATCTTGGCCGCCATTTTGCGGGCGTGACCGGGATTCACGCGGTCATCCTTGGCCGAGGTGACGAACAAGGGTTCCGGATAGGTCACGCCTGCCTTGAGATTATTGTAGGGCGAGATGTGGGCCAGGAACGCCCGCTCCTCCGGGATCGAGGGATCGCCGTACTCGCCGATCCACGACGCGCCGGCGCCAATGACGGGGAAGCGCAGCATGTCCAGCAGCGGCACCTGGATGACGACGGCGCGCCACAGTTCCGGATGCTGGGTGAACTGGACGCCCATCAGCAGGCCGCCGTTGGACCCGCCCTCGATGCCCAGCCGGCGGGTGCTGGTCAGCTTGGTGGCGATCAGGTCACGGGCCACGGCCACGAAGTCGTCGTAGATGGTCTGGCGCTTGGTCTTCAGGCCGGCCTCATGCCAGGCGGGGCCGAATTCCCCACCGCCCCGGATGTTGGCCAGGACATAGGCGCCGCCCCGTTCCAGCCACAGCTTGCCGGCGGTGCCCAGGTAATGGGGCAGCATCGGCACCTCGAACCCGCCATAGGCGTACAGCAGGGTGGGGGTGGAGCCATCGAAGGGCACGTTGCGCGGCCGCACCACGAAGTAGGGGATGTGGGTACCGTCGCTGGACACCGCCTCGCGCTGTTCCACCACCGCGTTGGACGCGTCGAAGCGCGGCGGGGAGGACTTAAGCTTTTCCACCTTGCCCGTGTTGGTGTCCACCAGCGACAGGGTCAGCGGCTCCAGGAAGCTGGCGACGGTGACGAAGGCGCGGTCATGGTCGCGGTCGGCGCCGGTGATGGTGACGTCGGCGTTGTCCGGCAGTTGCAGCTGGGCGCGGCGCCAAGTGCCGTCGGCGTTGCGGTCGGCCACGTAGAGCCGGCCCTTCACATTCTCGGTCAAGCTGAGCAGCAGGTGGTGCTTGGTGAAGTCCACGCCGGTCAGGCCCTCACGCGCGGTGGGGGCGTAGACCACCACCGGGTGCAGATGCTCGGGATCGGCCGCGGCCGCCGCCAGGTCCACCGCCACGACGGAGCCCTGGCGAACGGCGGTGCCGCCGGCGTCCCAGTCCTGCTTGACCTCGACGATCAGCTGGCCATCGTGCAGGCCCTGGACCTGGACCTTCAGCGGCAGGGCCAGGCGCTTGGGCTGGCCGCCCGCCAGCAGGTAGGTCTCCGCCTCGAAGAAGCTGAGGTTGCGGATGATCAAGGTGGCCTGGTGACCCTGGGCGTCGCGCACGGTCATCGCGCCGACCGACATGTCGGTCGGCTGGCCGCGGAACACCTCCGTCGCCTGCTCCAGCGGCTGGCCGCGCTTCAGCGACTTAATGACCAGGGGATAGCCGGCGTTGCTCATGGTGCCGGGGCCCCACTCGCGGGCCACCAGCAGGGTTTCCGTGTCGGCCCAGGCCACCGTCTGCTTGCCGCGCGGCAGGCTGAAGCCGCCGGGCACGAAGGCCCGCGTCTTCATGTCGAATTCGCGCAGGGTGACCGCGTCCTCACCGCCGTTCGACAGGTGCACGACGCAATGGCGGCGGGTTTCCTCGTCGCAATCCGTGCCCTTGAACACCCACTTCACGCCTTCGGCCTTGGCCAGCGCGTCCACGTCCAGCACGGTCTGCCAGTTGGGCTTTTCCTTGCGGAAGCTGTCCAGGGTGGTGGTGCGCCATAGCCCCTGCACATGGTCGGCGTCCTGCCAGAAATTATAGACGGCCTCGCCCCGGAAGCTGACGCCGGGCACCCGGTCCTTGCTCTCGGCGATGGCGGTCGCCTCGGCCAGCAGGGTCGGGTAGCGCGGATCGGCCTGCAGCACGGCGGTGGAACGATCCGTCTCCGCCTTGGCCCAGGCCAGGGCGTCGGCGTTGTTCATATCTTCCATCCAGGCGCGGCTGTCTTCCGGGATGCCGGTCCCGGGGGCGCTTGTGGTCGGCGTGGAATCGGCGAAGGCGGCGGTCGCCCCCAGCAGCAAGCCGGGCGACAGCAGAAGTGCGCTGATCGTGTTTTTCATGAACCCCATCCGTGATGGCGGTCGTCCGCTGCCACGGATCGGCCGCCGCCCCACTGTCTATGCCCCTTGGTAGGGGACCGGATAGTAGTGGGTCAGGACGGAGACGGATGCAATATCCTGATTGGGGCAACTTGATTGGGGCAAATCCGCGCGGGCTCAGGCGTCCCCGTCGCTGGCATCCCCATCGCTGGCATCGACGACGCCATCCGGCGCCTTGCGGAAGACGGACGGGGTGCCGACGTACAGCAACACCGCGTCACGGTCGGACGTGTTGCGGGCGCCATGCGGGTGCAGGGCATCGAAATGCAGGCTGTCACCGGGGCCCAGCCTGGCCTTGGTATTGCCCACCACGCCGGTCACGTCGCCCTCGATGACATAGAGGAAATCCTCCCCCTTGCGCTGGCCGGTGGGGAAGGCGTGCCCGGGCGGCACCCGCATCAGGACGATGTCCAGCTTGCGATCCGCCAGGTCGCTGGCCAAGTCGATGTAATCCACCGGGCCGTCGGCCTCGATGCGCCGGGGCTTGGCCGCGCGATGGACGATGGGGCCGCCCTCCGGCACCTCCATGAAATAGCTGAGATCCACGGTCAGCGCATCGGCCAGCGCCAGCAGCGACACCAGCGACGGCACGCTCAAGTCGCGTTCCGCCTGGCTGATGAACGGGGCGGACAGGCCGGAGAGTTGGGCCACCTGTTGCAAGGTCAGGCCCAGCGCCTTGCGCCGGGCGCGGATACGGTCGCCCATCGGCATCTGACGCCGCCGGTCGGCGGTGCTGGCGATCTGCATGGCAAAGCCCCCTCTCGTCCCGGGCCCCCCGTGGCCGGGCCCGGCCGCACCCCCTGGGTTCGCCCCAGGATGGTGATGCCGGCTGAACAGTTGTTCCCTCCTGTAAAGGGCGGACGCGCCGCGGTAAAGCCGGCAACCCCAGCCCCGGCCGCATGGCCGCGACGCCCCCGACGGGACGGTTCAAAATTATTGATGGGTCACATATTTGATGGCGAAGCGCCTCAGGCGTCCTTGAACGCCACGCGGACATTGCCCCAGACGCGGCCGCGCACCCGGATGGGGGCGTCCACCTCCTTCAGGGTCACGATGACGCCGCCGCCCATGTCGCGGGAATACGACTGCACCAGGAAGTCGCCGGTGTTGCGGCCGGCGGCCAGGCCGGCGCGGTCGTTGAACAGGCGGCGGTTGCGGCTGTTGGCCATGTTCCACACATATTCCCCCGGCCGCTGCGGCTGCGACACCCGCTTCATGTGGGTCGGCAGATAGCCGGAGGGGACGACGGCGGCGCAGAACTGGACACGGGGGTCGCCCGCCGCCACCGTTTCCTGGATGTCGGGGAACAGGCGGTCGGTCACGGCGGTGTAGGGCGCCATGTACTGTTGCGGGTCGGTGCCGGGTATGGGGTCCAGGTCGGGCGAGAACAGCGCGTCCTCGGCGAGGTCACCTGATTGCAACGCCCCTTCCAGCGCCTGTCCCATGCGGCCGGCGGCGGACAGCGCCAGGTCGATGAAGCCGCGATGCCGTTCCAGGGCCCGGTCCATTACCGACCTCAGCCGGTCGGTGGCGGCGGCGTCGACATGGACGAAGCACAGGTGCAGGCCCAGCTCGCTGGTCCCGGCCACGACAGCGGCGACGGTGCCCAGGCCATCGGCCGCCAGCGCCACCTCCTGCTGGTCAGCCAGGACCGGCAGGCCGTCCACCGCCACCACGGCGCCCCGCACCGACAGATCGCGCAACTGGCCGGAATAGGCCCGCCCCTCCACCCGCACCGTGGCCGGCAGGTCGCAGGGCACCCGGTCGGCCGCGCGGCGATCACCGGCCACCGACTGGCGCAAGGCGATGGTCATGCGGCGTTTCAGGTCCACCATCGCCGTTTGCGTCTCGCCCACGCGCAGGTCCAGGTCGGCGGCGATGGCGGCGATGTCGT
The DNA here is from genome assembly GCF_034427435.1 of Nitrospirillum goiasense. Taxonomy (NCBI): domain Bacteria; kingdom Pseudomonadati; phylum Pseudomonadota; class Alphaproteobacteria; order Rhodospirillales; family Azospirillaceae; genus Nitrospirillum; species Nitrospirillum goiasense. The sequence goes on from NZ_JAXQNP010000003.1 coordinate 1,001,393, forward strand.
CGGACTGGTCCCGGATGCTGCCCACGCTTTGGGACACCTGCTCCGCCGCACCGGCGGAGTCGGAGGCGCTGCGCCCGATTTCGGCATTGGCGGCGGACTGCTGTTCGACCGCCGCCGCCGTGGCGGAGGAGGTCTCGTTGATCTCGCCGATCACAGCGATGACGGCCTGGATGGCGTCCACGCTGGCCGCCACGGCCGCGCGCAGGCCCGCCACCTGGGCCCCGATCTCATCGGTCGCCTTTTGCGTCTGGCCGGAGAGCGACTTCACCTCATGCGCCACGACGGCGAAGCCCTTGCCGGCCTCCCCCGCCCGCGCCGCCTCGATGGTGGCGTTCAGGGCCAGCAGGTTGGTCTGGCCGGCGATATCGGCGATCAGGGTGGTGACCGCGCCGATCTGCTGCGTCGCCTCCTCCATCCGGTCGATGGCGCCGGCGGCCAGCTGGGCGCTGTCCACGGCACGACGGGCCACGTCGCTGGAGCGGGCGGCCTGCCGGGCGATCTCCTCCCCGGCGGCGCTCAGTTCCTCGGTCGCGGCGGCGACGTTGCCGGCGTTGCCGCTGGCCTGTTCCGCCGCCGCCGACACGGCCACCGTGTTTTCGCGCACCACGGCCACGGACTGCTTCAGGTGGGCGACCCCGTCCACGGCCCGATGGCTGCCCCGTTCCACCCCCATCCAGGTGGCGGTCAAGTCGGCCTCGATGGCGCGGCAGGTTTCCAGCAGCGCCTGGCGCGCCTCCTCGCGCGTGCGCTCCATCAGCTCCGCCTTTTCATCGGCGCCGAACGCCAGCCGCGCGCGCAAAGCGCGCAGGCTGGCGGTCACGGTCTGGAACTCCGCCGCCGGGTCGGGCGGCATGGCCTGGTCGAAGCGCCCCGCCGCCAGGGCGGCGAAGTGTCCCTCCTGGCGGTCCAGGGCCTGGCGCAACGTACGCAGAACCCAGGCGCCCCCCAGCACGGCGATGGCCAGCGACAGCAAGGTCATGACGACGTTGGCGCCCAGCCACGAACCGCCGGCGGCCGCCCCGCCCGATCCCAGGAAGCGCACGCCCCCCGCGCCCAGCGTGCAGGCGATCATCGCGCCCATGGTCAGGACGATACGGCCGCGCACGCTGCCCGCCAGGGATGCCAAGCGCGCGCCCGGGCCGGCGGCCACGACGACGCCCTCCTTCAGGGCGCCTCGGCCGCTGCGAAGCCCGGCATACAGCGCCTCCGCGGCGCGCACCTCATCCCGGGTGGGCTTGCTGCGGATGGAGATGAAGCCGGTGACCGCGCCGTCCTCCACGATGGGCGTAACGTTGGCGCGCACCCAATAGTGATCGCCGGTCTTGGTGCGGTTCTTGACCAGGCCATCCCAGGGACGGCCGGCCCGGATGGTGGCCCACAGGTCCGCGAAGGCGGCCTTGGGCATGTCGGGATGGCGCACCAGGTTGTGGGGGGCGCCGATCAGTTCCTCATGGCTGTAGCCGCTGACCCGGATGAAGGCGCGGTTGGCATAGGTGATGCGCCCCGACGGATCCGTGCGGGAAACCAGCAGCTCACCGTCGCGCAGCTCCACCTCGCGATTTGTCACGGGTCCCGTGTCGCGCATCGCCATCATCCTCCCCAGACGCCACCCAGGCCCAGGCACCCCGGGCCACGTTCCCGCCCTCGGTCCCCTTCGGGGCGCCAAGCGGGCGTTCCGCATCACACCGTATAAGGTAATCCCACGGGATGCCATGGACCGACTAACCAAAAAGGCGTGCCCAGTGCCGTCAACACGCTTCATCGTTACGCTTGAGATTGAGAGTGATTCTCATTACTGTGCCCGCGACGGTCACAGCAGCAGGTTCGATATGCCCGACGATCTTATGATCAGCCCCCGCGACCATCGGCCCCCGCCCACCCCGCTGGAGGGGTTGAGCGCCGGGGAGCGGCTGTTGGTGTGGAGCCTGCGCCACATGGCCCAGCCCTATGCCGGGTCCAGCCCGGCCCGGCCCGGCTGTCCCTTGATCCGCCACGCCTTCCTGCAGGCCTGCGGCGAGGATGCGGATGAGGTGATGGTGACCTTTCGCGCCTTCCTGCTGCTGTATGGCCGTTCGGCGCGGGAGCGGCCGCGGGTGGGCTGCCCGGGATGCCCCGACCTGACACCTGATGAACGCCAGTTGCTGCGCCTGCTGGCGCTGGCCCAGCCCTCGGCCGAGCCCAGCGCCCCGGCTCGGCTGTACGCCCTGGTGGAACATCTGATGCGGCCCGGCACCAGCGACGGCGTGCTGGTGGCGTCGCGGGCCATGGCCTGCGCGCTGGGCGCGCATGGCCTGTCCCTGCCGGTGCGCCCCCTGGCGCTGGAGCGCATGCCCCTGCCCGGGCGCTACGACGCCTGAGGCGGGGGGCGTGCCCCTCATCGGTGTCAAGCTGCACGCGGTCGCCGCCCGCCGCCTTGGCGGCATCCAGGGCCTGGCCGGCGCGGCGCAGGGCATCCGCAAGGACATCGCCACCGGGGCTCCCACCGGGGCCCCCGCCGGGGACCTGTCCAGGGGCGTCCTTGGCCGACGCATCCCGGGTCAGGGTCGTGGAAACCCGGGCGATCCCGATGCTGACCGTCCAGGCCAGGGTGGCCTGGCCGTTGATGGGGGCGGCGCCCACCGCGCGGCGCAAGCCCTCGGCGCGGGCGGTCGCGTCCATCAGGTCGGCATCCGGCAGCATCACGGCGAAGGCCCGCCCGCCCATGCGGCCGGCGACCTCGCCCTGCCGCAGCCATCCCCGCAGCAGCCGGCCGAACTGGTCCAGGGCCCGGTCCCCGGCCTCAGGGCCCAAGGACTCGTTGAGGGCCCTGAAATGGTCGATGTCGATGAGCAGCAGGGCCACCGGCTGGCCCGCCTCCCGCCGCCGCCGCACCTCGCGCCCCGCCACATCCAGGAAGTGGCGGCGGTTGGGCAGGCCGGTCAAGGCGTCATGGGTCGCCATGTCGTAAAGCCGCGTGGCGGACGCCTTCAGCCCGCTGACCAGGGGCCGGAAGATGAACAGCGCCTCCGCCAGCAGGGTGGTCAGCAGGATGGCCAGCACCCCCTGCTGCGCCCGGCGCAGCCCGTCGATCCGCTGCGCCGCCTCCACCTCGAACTGGCGCACGGCCTCGTCCAGCAGGGGGATGATGACGTCGCGGGTCTGGGTGCGGATGTCGGCGAAGGATCGGGCGCGCAATTCCACGCTGGAATTCGGCGGCCCCTCGTCCCGAGCAAGGATGCGTACGGAGAGGATCAGGTCGCGGGTGCGCCGGTCCAGGTCGGTCGGCGCCGAAAAGTAGAGGGCGCGGGCGGTGTCCGACAGGCCATGGGTGATGCCCAGGTCGCCGTTTCCGGCCAACAGCGCACGATGGGCCCGTTCCATTGCGGCCGCGGCCTGCAGCAGGGGTGTCCGCGCCCCCTCGTCATGATCTTCATAGAAGTCGCGCGCCAGCAGGCCGATGCGCTGCGACAGCATGCGCTGGCGGCCCGCGACATTGATGATGGTGCCGCTGTCGCGCTGCTGGGCGATGACGTGGTCCAGCAACAGGTGCACCGCCCCCGACAGCAGGGCGATCAGGGACAGGGCTACGACATAGGCCACCGTCAGGCGGCGGGTCGGGAGGCGGTCGTCGGCACGCGTCATGTCACCGGGGCGGTCCTGTGTGAAACGGACGGCCCCGACCGGGGCGCTACCGCGGCCAGATCATCAACCGGACGGTGTCGCGTGACAAGGGCGGCGGGGCTGACCTGACGGCTAGTCCCGATCCGGCGTGCCGGGCGGCCCGCCGCCCTGGCCGCCGCCTTGGCCTCCGTCGTGGCGGACCACGCGGCGGCCCAGCGCCCGGGACCGGGACAGCGCCACCAGCCGGCCCCGGATGTCGGCGGCGGTCAGGTCGGCAGGGGCGTCACCGGCCGGCGGCGCGCCGTCGACCGGCGATGCACCACGCCGACGGCCTGTAGGCTGGATGGTCATGGCGATCCTTTCCGGGTGGTGCATGGGGGCGCGCCGGGAGGAAAGTCAGGCCCGCTCAATGGCCTGGGCCGCCTGGTCCAGGGCCTGGGCGATGGCGCGCGCCTGTTCTTCCGTCAGGCTTTCGCCGCGCAGACGCAAGCGCAGGGCCACTTTCAGGTTTTCCATGGCCCGGACGACGGAGGCGGGCGGCATCCAACCGCGCTGGGCGCTGACCTTGTCCAGCCGTTCCTTGATGGCGGCCAGGACATGGCGGTTTTCCTCCAGGAAGGCGGCGCCGGCCGGCGTCAGGGTGTACAGCTTCTTGCCGCCCTCACCCACCGCCACCTCGGTATGGCCCATTTCCTCCAACAGGGTCAGCGTCGGGTAGACGACGCCCGGGCTGGGGCTGTAGCCGCCGCCGACCTTTTCCTCGATGGCCTTGATGATCTCATAGCCGTAGCGGGGCTTTTCCTGGATCAGGTCCAGGAACAGGAAGCGCAGGTCGCCGTTCTCGAAGACCCGCGCCGCGCCGCCGCGGCCACCCCGGCCGCCGAAGCCCTCGCGCTCCCCCCGGCCCCAGCGGTCGCCATGGCCGCCCCAGTGCGCCCCCCAGGCGCCCCAGAACCCCTCGCCGTCGCGGCCACGGGCATGGCGACGGCCCCCTTCGCAGTGCCGGCCCTCATGATGTTTGAAAAAGCGCATGATGATGTCCTCGATCCTATCTAGTGTGTTATTCGATATATCGTGAGCTAAGATATATCTTGACCCTTTCTTGAGTCAAGGGTGGCGGCGCGGATTTATCGCAGATCATTGACGGCCCGGGGCGGCACCCCGGATAGTCGGGGCGCAAAAGAAGGAAGGCCCCGCCATGTCCCCCGACACCCTGCACAACCCCATGAGCCTGGTCGGCCGGTCCATGCTGGTGACCGGGGCGTCGGCCGGCATCGGCCAGGCCACCGCCGTGCTGCTGTCGCGCCTGGGCGCCCGCGTCACCCTGAACGGCCGGGATGAGGGGCGGCTGGGCGATACCCTGTCGCGGCTGTCCCCTGTTTCAAATGGTCCGGACGGGGGGCACCGCGTGGCGCCCTTCGACCTGGGGGAACTGGACGCCATCCCGGCGTGGATGAAGGAACAGGCGGCCCTGTCGGGCGCCTTCGACGGCGTGGCGCATTGCGCCGGCATCCAGACGCTGCGCCCCATCCGCATCTTCACCCAGGAGTTCTTCGACCAGGTGATGCGGGTCAACCTGGGCTCCTGCCTGGCGCTGGCCAAGGGGCTGCGGCAGAAGGGCGTGAAGGCGGAGCGCGCGGCCATGGTCTTCATCTCCTCCACCGCCGCCACCGCCGCCTCGCCGGCCAACATCGTCTATGCGGCGGCCAAGGGCGGCATCATCGCCGCGACCAAGGGCCTGTCGGCCGAACTGCTGCCCGACGGCATCCGCGTGAACTGCGTGGTGCCCAGCATCGTCATGACCGACCTGATCGAGCGCGGCTTCGAAAAGCTGAGTCAGGAGCAGATCGACCATCTGCAACGCCTGCAACCCCTGGGCTTCGGCCATGTCGATGACGTGGCGCACGCCATCGCCTATCTGCTGGCCGACACCGGCCGCTGGATCACCGGCACCGCCCTGACCGTCGACGGGGGGCGCACCGCGTGACCACCCCCTGGGTCAAACTAGGCGACGCGGCGGCGCTCGCCAGCCATGGCGACTATCTGACGGGCCGGGCGCCCGATGCCGAGGGCGCCGCCATTCCCGTGGTGGTGCAGAATTTCCAAGGAGTGCTGAAGGCCTTCCGCAACGTCTGCTCCCATCGCTTCGCCCTGATCCATGACCAGCCCTGCGGGCGCGGCCTGCTGCGCTGTCCCTATCATGGCTGGGTGTATGACGCGGACGGCGTGCCCATCGGCATTCCCTTCGACGACAGCGATTTCCACCTGGATACGCAGGCCCGCCGGCGCCTGGCGCTGACGCCCGTGGGCCTGGCCGTCAGCGGGGGCGCGGTGTGGGTGAACGTGGATGCGGCCGCCGCCTTCGCGGGAGACGCCTGATGGGGGAGATGCTACCCGCCCGCTGGTTCGATGACCCGCAGTGCCATGCCCGGGAGATGGCGGCGCTGCGGCGCCAGTGGCTGTACGTCGGCACCCGCTTCGAGGCGCCCCTGACCCGGTCGGTGCTGGGCACGCCCGTGACCCTGGACAGTTCCCTTAAGGCCACCGACGACCAGGGCCGGCCCCTGGAAACGGACGCCTACGGCGCCTTCGTGTTCGTGCGTCTGGAAGGGAATGGCCCCAGCCTGGCGGAACATCTGGGGCCGGTGGCGGGGCACCTGGCCCGGCTGTCGGGGCAGTGCGATCAGCCCATCGCCGACGACCATGTGGAATTCGCGGCCAACTGGAAGGCACTGGTGGAAAACACCATGGACGACTTCCACGGCTCCACCGTCCATCCCACCACCATCCATCCCGCCGTGCATGCCGACTGGCAAACGCATCTGGAAACACGGCGCTTCGGCCGGCACAGCACGTCCAGCTGGCGGCTGAGCGAGGGGACGGAAGCGTGGTGGCGGCGGATCGATGCCAAGGCCGGCCTGCGCCGGGTGGTGGACCATGCGCGCTATGACCACTGCTTCGTCTTCCCTAACCTGTACGTCGCCAGCTTTTACGGGGCCATGGTCATCACCCACACGGTGACGCCGCTGGCCCCGGACCGCAGCCGCCTGGACTGGCGCCTGTTCCTGCCGGTGACGGCGCCGGACAAGCCGGCCGTGGCGGCCTTTCGCCGGTCGCTGGCCACCCTGCTGGCGCACTCCGCCCGCACCGTGATCCTGGAGGATCAGCCGCTGTGCGAACGGGTGCAGCAGGCGCGGGGGGCGGCCCAGGTCGCCGGCGTCCTGGGCCGGCGCGAACGGCGCATCGCCGATTTCCATCACGCCTGGGCCCGGACCCTGGGCCTGGACGCCCCGCCCCGGCCGGCGGACGCGCTCTATGAGGAGGGGGACGCATGACCCTGAGTTATCGCATCCCGACGCAGGACGATGCCCGGCTGCTGCTGGACTGGCGGTTGCGGCCCGACATCGCCCTCCACCTGTTCACCCAGGTGGAGGACGATATCGACAAGCAGCGCGCCTGGCTGGCCCGCTGCGCCGCCCGTGACGATTACCATCACCGCATCATGATGGTGGACGGGGTGCCGGTGGGCTACGCCTCCATCACCGTCAGCCATCCGGCCTGGGGCATCGCCACCCTGGGCGCGTACATGGCCGACCGGCGGGGGCGTACGGGATCGGCGCCGCTGAACTTCACCCACGCCCTGAACCATGTCTTTTACGCCCTGGGCCTGCGCAAGGTGGTGAACCAGGTCATGGCCGACAACGACCGTGTGCTGCGCGGCCAGACCATGCTGGGATACCGGCATGTCGGGGTGTTGAAGGACCATGCGGTGAAGGAGGGGCAGGCATACGATGTCCACCTGTTTGAGATGGCGGCGGCCGACTGGGCGGTGAAACGCCTGAAATTCCGGGAATATGCCGATTGGGATGGGCGCCTGTGGCCCCCCGCCTAAAGGCGGATTGGCGGCGCCAGCCCATAAGGTTAACTGTCGTGCAAGGAACAGAAGGCAGCTCCGTTCCAGGGCAAAGGCCCCCACGATGACGACGACCGATCCCTCCCCCCACGCCCCGCCCCGCCGGCCCTCGACGCCCCGCCGGGTGGTGCTGTTCGCCCATTTCGACCGCGATGGGCAGATTGACGATCATGTCCTCTACTACCTGCGCGGCCTGCGCGAGGTGGCGGAGCGCATCCTGTTCGTCTCCGACGGCGCCTTGATGGAGGGCCAGGCAGAGCGGCTGGGCACCTTGGCAGAGCTGGTCCATGCCGGCCGCCACGGCGCCTATGACTTCGGCAGTTGGAAGCTGGGCTTTCAGGCCCTGGGTGCCGACATCACCCTTTATGACGAGGTGATCGTCGCCAACGACAGCTGCTATGGCCCCGTCTTCTCCTTCGCCCCGGTGTTCGAGGCCATGGCGGACCGGGAGTGCGATTTTTGGGGCCTGACCGATGGGCTGGTGGATGGCGACATCCGGTACCTGACCAGCAATTTCCTGGTGTTCCGCCCGGCCGTGACCCGCCATGCGGAGTTCACCCGCTTTTGGGCGGAGGTGACGCGGCAGCCCGACAAGACCGCCGTCTGCCGCGCCTATGAGTTCGGCCTCAGCCAGCGCCTCATGGCCCTGGGTTTCCGGCCCGGGCGCTATCTTCCCCAGGCCTTCGTGGCCAAGGAACTCTATTCCGACGTCTATTTCGACGACTGCCTAGAGGTCCACCGCATGCCCCTGGTGAAGGCGGCGGTGTTCAGCCAGAACCAGCAGCGCGTCGCCCGCCTGCGCGAGCGTCTGGACCGCATGGCCCAGTTCTATCCCGTGGCCCTGATCGAGGCGCATGTGGCGCGCCTATGCGGCACCGCCCACCCCCCTATCCATGACCTGCCCTGGCGGCAGGAACGTACGCGCCTGGCCTTCCTGCCCGGCACGTACAGGCGCAGCAAGTACAGCCGGGACCTGCGCTGGTGGTGGTGTTACATCCGCGTCCTGGGGGTGCCGGTCTTCGCCGCCGCCCGGCGGGTGCGGGCGGCGGCGTGACAGGTATCCTCAGGCCGCCCGTATTTCCGCCAGGAAGCGCACCACCTCGGACCGCAGGGCGTTCGACTGGCTGCCCAGGGAGCGGGCGGCGGCCAACACCTGGGATGCGGCGGCGCCGGTCTCGCCAGCGGCCCCCGTCACCCGGGCGATGTTGGACGACACCTCCTCCGTGCCCTGCGCTGCCTGGGTGACATTGCGGGCGATTTCCAGCGTGGTGGCGTTCTGTTCCTCCACCGCCGCTGAAATGGTGGCAGAGATGCCGTTGACCTCCTCGATGGTGCCGCTGATGCCCTGGATGGCGGCCACGACGCCGCCCGTCGCCTCCTGCATCTCCTGGATCTGGCGGGCGATGTCCTCGGTGGCGCGGGCGGTCTGGTTGGCCAGGCCCTTGACCTCGCTGGCCACGACGGCGAAGCCCTTGCCGGCGTCACCGGCGCGCGCCGCCTCGATGGTGGCGTTCAGGGCCAGCAGGTTGGTTTGGCCGGCGATGGCCTGGATCAACTCCACCACCGTGCCGATGCGTTGCGCCGCGTCCGCCAGGCCCTGGACCAGGACATCGGACTGGTTGGCGGCCTGCGCCGCCTCTGACGCCACGGTGCTGGACCGGGCCGCCTGGCGGCTGATCTCCTGGATGGAGCTGGTCATTTCCTCCGCCGCCGAGGCCACGGTCTGCACGTTGGCGGAGGTCTGTTCCGCCGCCGCCGCGGTAGCGGTGGCCTGGGCCTTGGTTCGTTCCGCCACGTCGGCCATGCTTTGCGCCGTCGAATCCAACTGGGTGGCAGCACCGCTGACCGCCTCCAGGATGCCGGCGACAGCGCCATCGAAACCCTGGATCAGGCGATCCACCGCTTGGGCGCGCCGCAACTTGGCCTCTTCCGCCTGCCGTTGTTCGGCCGCCAGCCGATCCGCCTCGATGGCGTTCTGCTTGAACACCTCAAGGGCGCGGGCCATGGCGCCGACCTCATCCCGCCGCTGCAGCCCATCGACCGTGATGCCCCGGTCACCCTCCGCCAGGCGACGCATGCGGTCGGTCAAGGCGGCGATGGGGGCCGCGATGGCGCCCGACAGCATCAGCGCCGCCAGGATGGCCACCGCCACCGCGGCGACACCCCCCAGGATGGTGGTCCAATAGGTGGTGTGGAAGGCGGACTGCTGCTCCTCATGGCGCTGGTCCAGCAGAGCCCGCTCCGCCGTGGTGATTTCGGCCACCTTGGCGCGGATGGCGTCCATCTGCGCTTTTCCGCCCATCACCGACTGCAGCGTGCGCGCCTGGTCCCGCTGGTCCGTCTTCATCAGGGCCACCAGCTTTTCCGCGTAGTCACGGTGCCAGGACCCGGCGAGGCGCTCGATCTCGTCCAGGCGCAGCTGCTGGGCCGCGTTGTCCGCCGTCAGGGCCCGGGCCGTGGACATCGACTGGGCGTAGGCGTCGGCACCGCTTTTGTACGGGGCCAGCACCGCCTCATCTGCAGACACCAGATATCCGCGCAGGCCCGTTTCCTGGTCGACCAGGGCCGCCAGCGCCCCGTCGACGGCGTCCAGCACCTTGTAGCCGTGAGCCGTCCATCCGGTGCTGTCCTGGATGAAGGACACGCGGGTATAGGTCAGTCCGCTGACCGCGAAGGAAATGACCAGCACCAGGGAAAAGGCCGCGGCCAGTTTTCCCAGGATGCGAAGATTGCTCAGCAAAGTCATGAAGCGCGCTCCACCGGATGAATTTCACCCTTGGATTACGCAAGCTGGGCAGGTTCCGGACCACAAGACCTTGGTTTTGAAACCAAGGTGGTATGTCCAGCGGGATATCCGCCAAGAGTGGGGGCGCGGCCTAGGCGTTTACGGCAAAAAGGATAGTTCGATCAGTCGCTTGGCCTACCGATCCGCCAGCATTCGCCGCAGCCGCGCCAGGGTGCGGGTGAAGACGCCGTTGTCGTTCAGCGCCCGCGACAGCACCAGGGCCCCCTGGATGCCGGCCACCACCTCCTCCGCGTCGGCTTGTGCCTGGTCGGGGTCGCGGCCGGCCCGCACCAGGGCGCCGGCCAGGGCCTGGACCCAGGCGGCGAAATAGCCATGGACCTGCGCGGCGAACAGGTCGCGGGCGTCGCCCAGGGCGAAGACGCCCACGACGCACACCCGCTGGCCCGACCGGAAATACGCGTCCGTGGCCTGGAACATGGCCTCCACCGCCGCCAAGCCGCCGCCCTCCGTTTCCAGCGGGTCGAAGACGTGGGTGCGGAACCAGCCGTCGATATGGGCCAGCACCGCCTCCGCCATCTCGGCCTTGCCGCCGGGGAAGAAGTTGTAAAGGCTGCCCTTGCCCAGGCCGGTGCGGGCCGTGATGGCGGAGAGGCTGGCGCCCTCGAAGCCATGGTCACGGAAGACTTCCGCCAGGACGGGGATCACGTCCTGGCGGTCGGCAAGCGTACGCGCCATGCTGTCACAGCCCCAGGTCGCTGAGACCGGGATGGTCATCAGGGCGGCGGCCCAGCGGCCAATGGAACTTGCGTTCCGACTCCTTGATCGGATGTTCGTTGATGCAGGCGTGGCGCGCCCGCATCAACCCGTCGGCGTCAAACTCCCAATTCTCGTTGCCATAGGCACGGAACCAGTTGCCGCTGTCGTCGTGGTATTCGTACGCGAAGCGTACGGCGATTCGGTTTTCCGTGTACGCCCAGATTTCCTTGATCAGGCGGTAGTCCAGTTCCTTGGCCCACTTGCGGGCCAGGAAAGCCTCGATCGCCGGGCGGCCGGTGACGAACTCCGCCCGGTTGCGCCAGCGGCTGTCGACGGTATAGGCCTGCGCCACCTTGGCGGGATCACGGCTGTTCCAGCCATCCTCGGCGGCGCGGACCTTCTGGATGGCGGTATCAAGAGTGTAGGGGGGTAAAGGCGGACGGGACATGGGGACCTCCAAAGATTAGGGTTTGTAGAAGCAACTTGTACCGATCGGTACGTCATTTACCGATTGGTACAACGCCGCCCGTCGCCTGGCAAGAGGTCTTTTTCGTCCCGTCCTATTTTGGCAGGTGCCGATCCTCAGGCGACGGCGCGCTGGGGAACCGCCACCGCGACCAGATCCTCGATGCTGACCAGGGGCATGCCGTGGGTTTCGGCATAGGTCACCAGGTCCGGCAGGCGGGACATGTCGCCGTTCGGCAACATCACCTCGCACAGCACGCCGGCGGGCGGCCGGCCGGCGCGGCGCATCAGGTCGATGGTGGCCTCGGTATGGCCCCGGCGGGCAGCCAGCCCGCCCGGATGGGCGCGCAAGGGGAAGACATGGCCGGGGCGGGCCAGGTCTTCCGGCCGGGCATCGGCGGCGATGGCCGTGCGGATGGTGGTGACGCGGTCGGCGGCCGAGACGCCGGTGGTGACGCCGGTCTTGGCCTCTATGCTGACGGTGAAGGCGGTGCCGTAGCGCGAGGAGTTGGCCCCCACCATGGGCGGCAGGTCCAGCACGCGGGCGCGTTCGTCGGTCAGCACCAGGCAGACGATGCCGCTGCAGTCGCGGATCAGCAGGGCCATCTGCGCCACCGTCAGGCTGTCAGCGGCGTAGATGACGTCACCTTCGTTCTCACGGTCGGCGTCGTCGACGACGATGACACCCTGGCCCGCCTGGATGGCGGCCACAGCGCGGGCCACCCGGGTTTCGGCATCGCCGAAACGGGACAGCAAATCATCGTCATGGGCGGATATTTGGGAAATCTGACTCAAGGATCTCACTCCGTTCAACAGTCGGGCGAGCCTGAATCAGGGCAAAAAGAGAGCATGGGCGGACGGCGTGTCCCCCCGGGGCAGGCCACCATGCGCGTGCGCACGCCCGTCCCGGGCCCGGCAAGGCCCGAGGGGGTTCGCGCCCGCGTAGCGCAGGCCGGCTCATCCTCTTCCATCCGGACTGTAACCGTCGGCCCCGGCATTTCACCGGGTCTGCTGACCCCGTGGGCGTTACCGCCCCCGGGCGCTCGCGGGCTCCCCCTCCGTCAGGAGGGGATACCGCCGGTCGGGATTTTCACCCTGCCCTGAGAACAAGCGTATCGCCATCCGGCGGCGCCGGATGACAGGTTGATAGGACAACCATGCGCCCGCCCTGTCAACAGGGGGCATGGTTTGAATTTCCTCATGAGCCTTATGACGGGTCGGTCGCCCGCGCCGCCACACGATCCAGGAAAGCAAGGGCGGGGCCGGCGGTGCGCGGCAGGCCCTTATACCGGGCCACCGGCTCCGGCACCGTGCGCAGCACGTGCGCGACCTGGGCCGCTTCTGCGCCGGTCAGGTCGGCCAGGGCGCGCTGATAGGTGCGGATGGTGAACAGGATGGCGCCGGTGGCGGGCAGGCGGCGCAGGGTCTGGCGCTCGATGCGCAGGAACAGACGGTGCCCCGCGTTGTCCGGCGTGAGGGCGGCATCGGCGGCGGTGTGCGCCACCTCCTCCGGCTGGAACAGGGCGGGGTCGTCGTTCAGGCCCCAGTTCATGCGCCAGACCGGCCGTTCCGGCGCCAAGGTTTCCAGGAAGCGGTCCACCGGCCGCCCCAGCTTTTCCCCGTACAGGGCCACGGGCGCGTGGATGCCGGCCATGGGCCGGCCCAGCTTCTCCCGCAGCCGCCAGCGGTTGGGAAAGCACAGCACGGCGGCCGCCAGCACCGGCGCGCCGTCGTCACCGGGCAGCAGCAGACACAAATCCTCCGCCACCAGCCGGCCGGCCACCTCCAATGGATTGGGGGCGGCCGCGTCCAGGTCCCATGTCTCCCCCGTCAGGTGGCAGGTGAGGTGGCGACCGTCGCGGGCATAGGCGCCGGGGAAATGGCGGGGCAGATGATCCGCCATCAATGCCAGCACTTCCGCCTGGGCATCGTGGCTGCCCGGCAGGAATCCGGTCACGGCCCCGTGCCGGTTAGTCAGCAACACGCGCCGCTCGGCCAGCAGCGCGGGACAGCTGTCGTCCACCATCAGCCAACGGGCGGGGTCCAGGGCCATCAGGCCCATGGCCATGCGCCAGTCACCGGCATCGAACGGCCAGCACGGTTGTTCCGGCGGCAGGGTCCAGGCGGCCACGCCTTACACGTCCAGGGGCGCGAAATCCTCGGGCAGTTCGGCCAGCGTCGGCTCGGCGATGGGGCCGACCTCCGCCACCAGGGTGCCCCAGGACCAGCCGACGCCGAAACCGGCCATGAGCAGCTTTTTCGGGCCTTCCGCCAGCATGGGCCCCAGCCGGTGGCAGATGGCCAGGGGCACGGAGGCGGAGCTGGTGTTGCCGAACTTTTCCATATCGATGAGGAAGCGCTCGGGCGACGCCCCGATCTTCTTGCGGATGTGGTCCAGCATCATGCGGTTGGCCTGGTGCGGGACGATCATGTCGATATCGTCCAGCGTCACGCCGGCATGCTCCATCGCCTCGCGCAGCAGCGGCGGAACGGAGCGCAGGGTGAAGGTGAAGACCTCCGCCCCGTTCAGGTGTAGGCGGGCATCACGGTAGAGGCGCTTGTGCTCCTCCTCCGACCAGGGCTCCTCGCCCGGGATCAGGCAGTCGCGCTTGCCGCCGGCCTTCACGAAGATGTGCTTGGCCCCGCTTCCGTCGGTGCCCAGGATGGCGTGGATGGGCGGCGCGTCGGCATCCACCTCCAGCGCCGTGGCGCTGCCGGCGTCGCCGAACAGGGGCAGGGTGGCGCGGTCATCAGGGCGCAGCCAGCGGGCCGAGTTGTCGCCCGCCAGCACCAGGGCGCGCCGCGCCGTGCTGCCGCCCAGGAGGCGGGACGCCATCCAGGTGCCGTAGGCGAAGCCGGAACAGCCCAGCGGCACGTCGAAGGCGGCGGCGGTGGTGGGCAGGCCCAGGCGGCGCTGGATGATGGCGGCGGTGACGGGCAGGACGTAGTCCGCGTCCTGGCTGACAAAGATCAGCAGGTCGACGGAGGCCGGGTCCCAGTCCAACTGCCGCATCAGGCCCTCGGCCGCCGCCACGCACATGTCGGACGCCATGTAGGGCCGGGGCAGCAGGCGCCGTTCCGCCACGCCGATGGTGGCGTGCAGCTTGCGCGCCTCTTCCTCGGTGAACAGGGTGTGGTCTTCCAGATAGGAATGCCGTTCCTTCGGCACCACGGCCCGGAAGCCCTTGATCCGCACGCCTTCGACGATGGCCTTCACCGCAACCCGCCCTGAGAGAAGTGTCCTGAGCTGCTATAGTATGGCCATTCCCGCCCCGATGCCAAAGGCCCTCTGTTGATCGCGTCCCCCATACCCGCCGGCCCCACCGTCCTGATCCGCGCCGACGCCACCGCGTCCATGGGCACCGGCCACGTCATGCGCTGCCTGGCCGTGGCGGAGGCCCTGGCCGAGCGGGGGGCGGTGCCCCTGTTCGCCGCCGTGGACCTGCCGCCGGCCCTGGCGCGGCGGCTGGATGCCGCCGGTTTCGCCGTGGCCCTGCTGCCGGGGCCGGCGAGCGGGCCCGAGGATCTCGCCGGCCTGGCGGCGGAGATGGACCGGAGCAGGGCATGCGCCGTCATCCTGGACGGCTATCACTTCACCGACGCCTATCGGGCCGGATTGGCGGCCCGCACGGCGGCCCAGGGCGTGCCGGTCATGGCCTTCGACGACGGGCCCGGCACCCGGCCCCTGCACGCCAGGCTGATCGTGAACCCGGGTGCGGCGGTGAACCAGGCCGCCTATCGCGCCGCCAATCCGGACGCCGTGCTGGCCCTGGGCCCCGCCTACGCCCCCCTGCGGGCGGAGTTCCGCCGGGCGCGCGGCCAGGCCCTGCCGCCCTTGGACCAGCGCCGCCGCCTGCTGCTGACCTTCGGCGGCACCGACCCGGCGGGCCTGACCCTGCCCTGCCTGAAACGCCTGGCCCCGGCCCTGCCCGACGGCGTGGGCCTGGACGTGGTGGTGGGGGGCAGCAACCCCAACACCGACTGCATCCGCACGGCCGGGGAGCGCTTCCCCAACACGGTGGTTCATGTGGAAACGCCGCGCATGGCGGACCTGATGCGCGACGCCGGCCTGGCCCTGTCCGCCGCCGGCGGCACGCTGGGAGAGCTGGCCTGTCTGGCGGTGCCCACCCTGCTGGTGGTGGTGGCGGACAACCAGGCCAGCAGCGCCGGCGCCGTGGCGGCATCGGCCAAGGCCCGGGTCATCGACGCGCGCGGCATGGACAGGGCGGAGGCGGCCGAGCGCATCACGGCGGCCACCCTGGCGCTGTGGGCCGATAGCGACGCCCGCGCGGCCCTGAGCCACCGCATTGCCGATGGGCAAAGTGTGGATGGAAGGGGCGCGGTGCGGATCGCCCAGGCCTTGCTGGATGTGGCGCAGGCGTCAGCGGGATAGCGTTCAGCGGGACAGGCGTAGCGTCACCTCGACCGCCCGGCCGGGCAGGGCGCGGGCGGTGACCAGGCCGCCGTTGCGGCTGGCCACGATCTCGCCCGCGTTGGCGTCGCCCTGCATGATGGCCAGGGCGTTGGTCAGGTTG
This sequence comes from Nitrospirillum goiasense, assembly GCF_034427435.1. NCBI lineage: Bacteria > Pseudomonadati > Pseudomonadota > Alphaproteobacteria > Rhodospirillales > Azospirillaceae > Nitrospirillum > Nitrospirillum goiasense. The sequence goes on from NZ_JAXQNP010000003.1 coordinate 1,017,408, forward strand.
CTGCCGCGCACGATCACCTCGACACCGTCACGGGGACGCAGGGTCAGCGTGGCGCCCAGCAGGTGGACGGCGGGCAGCGCCAGGGTGTTGGCGTCATCGCCATAGCGGCTGCCCAGGAAGCGCCAGTCCGCCTCAAGCGACACGGCACCGTCGGCCAAGGTCAGCTGGGGCCGCAGGCTGGTCATCACCCGGGGGATGCGGCGGGGCAGGTTGCCGTCGAAACTGCGGATGGCCTGGCCGCCATCGTCCAGGGTGTCATGGAAGACGTAATGGGCGAAGCGGGGGTCCTGCAAGGTCGCGGTGGCGGAGACGGACAGCAGTTCCAGCGGCCGCCAGCTTCCCTCCAACTCCACCCCCACGGTGCGGGCCTGGGCGTTCAACCTTCTGCGCACCAGGGCGCCACTGGCGTCCGTATACTGGTCGCCGAAGGAGATGTTGTCGAAATCGTTCCAGAACAGGGTGGCGTAGGCCGCCGTCGCCACCGTCTCATGGCTGACGCCCAACTCGGCCTGACTGACCCGCTGAACGACCAGGCCGTCGGGTGTCACGGTGTTGCGGAAACTGCCGATTCCGGGGTCGCGGAAGGTGCGGGTTCCCCGCAGGAACAGGCCGGTGTCCTCCGCCGCCCGCCAGGACAGGCCGGCGGAGACTGCGGTGGCGTCATAGTGCCGGCCGAACCCCTGATACTGTCCCGTGCCCTGCGCCACCGCGTTGTCGGCCAGCGCCGCGGCACCGCCCACATCCACGGTCTGCACCCCCTCGACCACGCCGGAAAAGGCCTGCCGCTCCTGGCGGATGCCTAAGTCCAGGCGCCAGTCGGGGGCCAGTTGCCATTCATCGGCCAGGTACAGGGCCAGGGCCCCGGTATCCCCGGCCGTATGCTCATAGGTGGCGTTCTCGTTCAGCACGCCGCCATCCGTGACCTGGCTAAGAACCCGCCCGGCGGCATCCACCGCCACCACATCCAGCAGGCGACCCTGGCTTCGCGCCTGGACCAGCGCGCTGGCGATGTGCCGGCGGTAATCCATCCGATCGCCGGCGGCATAAAGCCCGGCTGTCACATCATGCGTTTCACCCCACAGCAGACGGCGGCCGCTGAGCGACACGTCCAGGATGGCCTCGCTAATGCCGATGTCGGCCTCGGTCGGGGCGACCCGCGCCACCAGGCTGTCCAGCGGGATGGGGCCGTCGCCGGCCTGGGGCTTGGCATACCTGAGGGTGGTCCTGTCGGCCCCGGGGTAGGCGGCGGCCACCTGCGGCCACAGAGTGGCCAGCATGTCGCCGGCCGTCATGGCCGCACCGCTGGAGGCGATGGAATAGCGCCAGGTGTCGGACCGGCGCAGCCGGGCCTTCACCGCCAGGCGGGTGTCCTCATCCACATCCTGGTCCCACAGCATCGTGCCGGCCGTCAGCCGGTTGACGTTGTTATGGCCGAACGGCACCTGGCGGCTGCCGTTGCCATCCTTCAGGGTCAGGGTCCGCAGGTCGGACCCGAACCAGCTGCCGTACAGCGGATCGAAACCGGACACGCCGGTGACGCCGTCCGCCGTGGACAGCAGCGGCATGGAGGAGGTGTTGAACGTGGCGTCGTCCTGGCGCCGGACGTTGAACCGCAGGGTGCCGGTTGGCAGGTCATGCGCCAGGCTGAGACGGACCTGCCCGCCATCCAGGTTGCTGACATGGTCGCGCACGCCGGCGTTGCGGGACCAATACCCGCCCAGGGCCGCGGACCAGCCGCCGCCCACCACACCGTCCTCCGCCCCATCAGTCCCCAGCGGGCCGCCGACATAGCCGTCGAAGCGGCGCAGCCCCCGGTCCGACACGGTGACGGCCGCCACCTGCGTCGGCTGGGCCGGGGCGCGGGTGATGAGGTTCAAGGTGCCGCCCACGGCGTTGCTGGCGAAGACGGAGGATGGGCCGCCACGCACATATTCCACCCGGTCCACCGTCTCATCCAACCGGAAATACTGGTCCACGTCGGCCCAGGGCAGGCTGCTGTCCTGCTGCACCGGCAGCCCATCCTCCAACACCGCGACACCGTTGTACCCATCCAGGGGCATGCCCCGGACCCGCATGGTGTTGGCGGCGACACCGGCCGAGGTGTCGGCCCAAACCCCGGGTATGGCCGCCAGCAGGGCGGCGCCGCCATCAGACCGGGGCACGCCCCGCAGGGTGGCGTTGGACTGGACACTGATGGAATAGCTGAGGTCCAGCCGCGACAGCGGCAGAACCCCACGCCGCCCCGTGACGATCACCTCCGGCGCATCCAGCGGCTCCACCGGCAGGACCGAGGGCGGCGGCGAAACGGCGGCGGCAGCGGCCGGGGCGGCGCGGCTGACCAGGATGCCGCCGCTGGCCACGCGGCACTCCAGGGCCAGCGGCCCGCACAGACGGCGCAGCGCCTCCTCCAGCGTGACGGCGCCGCTGACCGCCGCCGCCGTGCGCCCGGCCACGTCGTCCGGTCGCACTGCCAAGGGCAGGCCGGCGCGCTCAGCCAGGCGACGCAGGGACGTTTCCACGGAACCGGCCGGGAGATCCCAGGCGGCACGGTCGGGCGCGGACGCCCGCGCGGCGCCGGCCGGGACCAGCGGCACCAGGAAAAGGACGGCCCAGGCGACGAGGAAGGGATAGCGGAATGCCATGGGGGATGCGACGGGGCCCGGCGCCCGTCGGGGCCAGGGGCGGAGGGCGGCCCACTATAGGGACCGCGCATGACAATGGCGTGGCATTGCCGTCCGATGGCGGAAGGTCAGCCCAGCCGCAAACCGTCGCCGCTTTCGCCCAGCCGCAGGCCGTACAGCCCCGCGATCAGCCGCAGGCTGTCCGCCGGCTGGTCCAGGCGGAAGCGGCCGCTGATGGGCAGCTTGCCCAGGTCCGGCCGCGCCAGCGCCAGCGACCGGGGCGAATAGCGGGCCAGATGCGCCACCACCACATCCAGCCGCTGGTCGCGCACCACCAGCCAACCCTGGCGGAAGGCATCGGCATCGCCCGGGTCCACCCGGTCGCGGACCACCCCGCCGCCGGCGGCAACCACCAGCCGGTCGCCCACGGTCAGGTCATGGTGCCGGTCATCGACGCGGGCCGCCGCCCGGCCCGCCGTGACGGTCAGGTCAACCTGACCAGCCGACCGATCCAGGATGAACGCGCCATCGGCCACCTCAACCGCCAAGGACCGGGCCTGGGCGCGCCAGGGCTGGCCCGCCGGCGCCACCCGCACCGCCACCTGGCCGGCGAGCAGATCCAGGCGCCGGCCCGCCACCGTCACCCGGCTGGCGGCATCCAGGACCAGGGCGCCACCATCGGCCAGCGCCACCTCCCGCCGCTGTCCGATGGCGGTCGCATATTCATCATTCCGGTCCGGGGCCGCCCGATCCCAGGCCACCTGGCGGAGCCAGGCCCCGGCGCCGGCCAAGGCGGCCACCCCGGCGACACCAGCGGCCAGCGCCCGGCGCCGGCTGGCGAGAAACGGCCGCGGGACGTCATCGTTGGCCGCGGCGGGCACCCCCTCCGCCAGCGCCTGCGCCAGGGCCGGATCCTCCCACAGGGCCCGGACCTGTTCCGTCGCCCGGGCGTGGGCCGGATCGGCGGCCAGCCAGGCCAGGAAGGCCGCCTGCCGCGCCGGCGTCCAGGGCTCATCGGCCAACACCCAGTCGGCCGCCGCCTCCAGCATGGCCTCGCTGGGAGGGGCCCCGCCGGGGGACAGAGGGGGGGAACCGACGGTCATGCCGCGCCGTCCTCGCCCATCACGGCGGCCAGTTGGGCCAGGGCCCGGGTCAAATGCTTCTTCACCGTTTCCTCACTGATGCCCATGGCGCGGGCGATCTCCTGCCGGCTTTGCCCCTTGAGGCGGCGGCGCACCACCACCTCCCGACGCTGGGGCGGCAGGGCGCGCAGGGCCGATGTCAGGGCCGCCAACCGCTGGCGGCCCGACACCACCTGGTCCGGGGGCGGCGACGCGCACGGCAGGTCGTCCGCCAGCGGTTCCTGGACGGGTGTGTCGACCCGGTCCAGGATGACGCTGTGGGCGACGCGCAGGGCATAGGGGACGGGCTGGCGGACATCGCCCTCCCGCACCCGTTCCAGCATGCGAAGCATGGTTTCCTGGTAAACATCGTCCGCCTCGGCCGGATTGCGGATCCGGTTGCGGATGAAGGCCAGCAGCCGGCGGTTGCCCGCCAGCAGGTCGGCCACGATATCGGGATACCCCAAACTCAGCATACGGGTCGGTCCCATTTCCGCCGCCACGATGGGCACCTCCGGCGCGCCCGCCGGATCAGTAGCTGTAGCGCGCGCCCAGCAGGTACTGCGCCCCGCTGCGCGTGTAGCTATAGACGCGGTCACCCTTGGAATCCACGTACTCATTCTCAGCCTGGTTGGTCAGGTTCACCCCTTCCAGCGTCACCTTCAGCTTGTCGGTGACGTTGTAGAAAAAGCTGACATCCAGGTTGAGGGAGCCGTGATAGCCGGCCACGTCGTTGCCATTGCCGCCGGGCACGGAGGCCAGGTAGCCGTCCCGGTAGTTCACCGAGACGCGGCCGCCGTACTTCTCCGTCTCATAATATAGCGTGGCGTTGGCCGAATTGCGGGACAGGCCCGTCAGGTCGTACATGCCCGTGCCACCCGACGCCAGCTTGTACTGCGCGCGGGAATGGGCGTACGTGTAGTTCAGCAGGTATCCCAGGTTGTTGAAGGGCGCCGGCAGGAAGTCCAGCCCCTGCTGGTACATCAGCTCCACGCCATAGACGTTGGCGCCCTGGCCATTGACCGGCTGGTAAAAGGTGTAGCTGACATCGCCATCGCCGGCCGGGACCAGCGAGGCGGGCAGACCGGACTGGCTGTACTTCATGGTGGTGACGCCGTCGACGATGAAGCTGTCGATCTTCTTGTAGAAGGGCTGGGCGGCCACGATGCCCTGCTTGCCGAAGTACCATTCCGCCGACAGGTCGACCGACGTGGCGCGATACGGGTCCAGGTTGGGATTGCCGAAGGTGACGGTCTTGCCCGAGGTGTTGACGCTGGAGATGGCGGGCACCAGCGAGGATAGCGACGGCCGCGTGACGTTGCGGTTGGCGTCCAGGCGCACGCGGGTGTCGGCGCTGGTTTCCAGCACCAGGTTCATGGCGGGCAGCACGTCGGTGTAGTCGCGGTGGAAGGACACCGGCGGGAAGGATGGGTCGCGGTCATAGGAGTCGGTATCGGTCCGCACGACGCGCACACCCAGATTGCCGGTGAAAGGCAAGCCGAACAACTGGCTGCGCCAGTCCGCCTGGACATAGCCGGCCTTGGTGGTTTCCTGCACCCCTTGCGGGAAGCCGGTTCCGACCGGAACGGCCACCGTGTCCAGGCCCAAGGCGCTGGAGACCTTGTTCAGGTCCGCCACGATCCAGCGGCTGGGCAGGCCGGAGGTGCCGAGGCCCGTGCCGAAATTATAGGGCACCGTGGTGACGATGCCGGACAGGGCGCTGTCGGTCAGGGACACGCCGCGCAGGTTGCGACCCAGCAGGTTGGTGATGCTGTCATAAGAATTGCTGGTGCTGTCATAATTGAAGCGGCGCCAATCCAAACCGCTCTTCAGGTCCACATCGCCCAGGCTGTAGGTCGCGTCCACCTGGCCCGTGCCGAAGGTGTTCCCGACCATCTGACGGCGCAGGCGGGCCTGGTAGAACTGCCAGTCGGCGGGGTTGGTCAGGCCCACGCCATAGGTTTGCTTGGCAACACGGTCGTTGTCGCGCAGGTCGAAGCTGAAACTGGTGTTGGGCGACCAGAAATAGGTGCCGGTCTGGCGATCATGGAAGTCGGCCTCCTGATAGCCGCCGAACAGATCCACCTTCAGGTCGTCCACGGGGCGCAGGTGCGTCTTGAGGCTGGCGGCGTAGAAATCCGTGGTGTCCTGGTACAGCTGGTTGTCCGACCGGATGTCGACGTTGCGGAAGCTGCCCGCGACGATGTTGTTGCCGTCCACCGCCAGGCTGTCGACGATGGTTTGCGGCAGCCCGGTGCCGGCGCCATTGGTGTTGGACGTGGCGAAGGAGAAGGCGTCGAAGTTGTATTCTTCGCGATCCGTCTTCAGCTTGCCGTACAGCAGGTCCAGGTCCATGTCGATCCAGTCCGCCGGCCGCGCCTGGAAGGCGGCGGTCAGGCCCAGGCGCTTCTGGTCCTGGACATATTCGTCGTAGCGGAAATAGCGCGGGTAATAGAGGGCGTTGGCCGCGGTGGAGTTAAGGCGCGCCTTGATGGCGGGGTCCACGCTGGACGAAACGTTGTTCAGGTTCCAGCCGCCACTGGCCCAGCGCACGGTGCTGTAGCCCTGTTCCACCACGCTGCGCCGGCTGAAGGCGGCGGAGAACAGGGCGCCGTACTTGCCATCGCCGAAGGTGTCGGAAATCAGCAGCGCCGCCCGGGGATCGACCTCGCCCGAGTTCTCGCCATAGGCCATCTTGGCGGCGGTGGAAAAGGTGAACTTGTTGTAATCGAAGGGCTTGGGCGTCCGCAGATCCACGGTGCCGGCGATACCGCCCTCCTCATCCTGGGCGGAGGAGGATTTCAGCACATCCACGCGATTGAACAGTTCCGCGGCGAACAGGTTGAAATCGAAGGAGCGGGAGCGGTTGGTGCCACCGCGGGCGTCGATGCTCTGGGTGGTGCCCAGGGCTTCCATGCCGTTGATCTTCACCATGGTGAAGTCGGGCCCCAGCCCGCGCATGGAAACCTGCCGCCCCTCGCCGCCGTCGCGGGTGATGGTGATACCCGGCACGCGCTGCAGCGCCTCGGCCACGTTAAGGTCGGGGAATGCGGCCACGTCGTCGGCCAGGATGCTTTCCCGGCTGCCAATGGCGTCACGCTTCAAGTCCAGCGCGCGGGCGATGCTCTGCTTATAGCCCGTGACGACGATCTCATCCAGATCACCCCCGGCATCATCGGCCGCATAGGCAGAACCCATGACGGCAAAGGCACAGGACGCCAGTAATCCTCCAAGGCGTTTGATGATTTTCTTGGTATTATAGCGCATGATTTCCCCCAATCACGGTTAAATTGACTGAGGAAATCTTCCTTTTTGCCGAATATTTGTTACGGTTGTCCGGCACTATTTATTATTTATTTGTTAAGAAGCTTTATGCCATCGCGCATCCCCACTGCCCTCGTTAGGTAAGAGGGCCCCGTGATCCAAAAGGGGACAGGGGGAATGAAAAAAAATCCCGACGCGGGCGCGGTGCCGATACGCTGGTGATGCTGACGGCCTGAGCGCTACCCGCGTCGACCCGATGCCGCTATGGTCAACCCCTGCTCGCAACAGCGGACCATCCCAGCGTGATCCTCCCCGACCTAGACGCCCTGCCCCCCCTGGAACGCGCTGTCCTGCGGCTTGAGGCCCTGGCCGGCCCCACGACCGGCAAGAAGCGCCTGCTGGAATGCCTGAACCAGGCCCGGGTGGTGCGGCCGGCCTGCACCTGGGACGCGTTCTCGACGGCGCGGCATGACCTGCACCGCCGCGGCCTGCTGGACGAAACGCTGGCCTGCCCGCCAGCCCTGGCGCAAGCCGTGGCGGTCGCGGCGCTGGAGGAGGTTGAGGGCCGGGCCTTGGCGGCGGCCATCCGCGCCCGGATGCCGGCGGAATCCCAAGCCTATTGGGATTTCCGCCAGGTGGAGAACGATGTGTCCCGGGCGCTGCGCCTGGCCATCCTGATGAATGACGAGGCTGAATTCGTCCGGGTGGCCGGCCTGACCCGGCGGCCCATCGAGGATCTGGACCCGTTCACCGCCGCCTTCACCACCGTGCCCGTGGGCGTGGCCTGGCTGGCCACCCGGACGCCCGCCATCCAGCGCGTGCTGATGGTGCTGAAGGCCAACCACTGGGTGGCGACCGGCGAGATGTCCGCCGATTATCCCGATCTGGTCGATCATTGCCGCCGCGATCCCGCGCTGCGCGCCGCCTGCTTCCCTCAGATCGCCGACTTCACCCTGCTGAGCGGCAGGCTGGACGCGCTCGCGGAGCTGCTGGCGAGCCCACTGGACCCGGCCTCGGGCGTCCCCGCCGACGCCCCGGTGGCCTTCGCCGCCGCGCACCGCTTGCTGTCCGGGGACGCGCCCGGGGCGGTCACCCTGTTCACCGAGGCCCTGGCCCTGCGCCGGCGGGCCACGCGGACACGCAAGGGTGGCCTGCCCGGCTATATGGGCCTGCTGCATCTGTGCGCCCTGCTGGCGGCCGGCGGGGCCCAGAACCATGCCACCCTGGCAACGCTGTTGCAGGGCAAGGGCGCACCAGCCGGCGGCGCCCCGTTGGGCCAGTTGGCGCTGGAGGCGCTGTATGATCTGGTGCGCAATAACGCGGAGGCGGCGGCCACGGGCCTGAAATGGGCGCTGGGCGCGGTGGAGCGCATGGCCACCCCCTCGCCTGTCAGCCTGGGCCTGCTGGCCGTGGCCGCAGCGATCATCGATCCGCCCGCCGCCCGCGCCCATGGCGACATCTGGGCGCTGCACTTCCACCGCCTGGTCCCCACCATGCCCCTGGCCGCCGACCTTCTGGCGGAGACGTTGGAGCGCGTGGCGGCCGACCCCGCCCCCTATCAGGCCCATCTGGCCCGCCCGGACCGGCGCACGCGGCTGCGCTTCCTGTCCCTGGTGCCGGTGAAGGAGGCATGGGAGCGGGCGCTGGAAAACCTGGAGGTGCTGCTGGAGCCGCCGGCGGCGGCGGAGAAGAAGACCACGGGCAAGCGCCTGGCCTGGCTGGTCGATCCCGGCAGCGGCGCGGTGGAGCCGATGGAACAGGTGCAGCAGCGCGGCCCGACCAAAAGCCCCACCCAGGGCTGGAGCGTGGGGCGCCCCATCCCGCTGAAGCGCCTGTACCAGGGCGATGCGCAACTGTCCTATCTGGACGATTTCGACCGGCGGGTCATCGCCACCATCGCCCGGGATTACGATGGCTGGGGTCATGGCCGGTCCCGCTATGAGTATTACCTGCCGCCGCGCGACGCGCTGCCGGCCCTGGTGGGGCATCCGCGCGTGTTTTACCGGCGCGAGCCGGGACCGCCGGTGGAACTGGTGGCGGCGAAGGCGGAGCTGGTGCTGGCCAAGGCCCGGGGTGGCTATCGCCTGGCGTTGTCGCACCCGGCCACGGAGGCCGACGCCGTCATCGAGGTGGAAAGCCCCACGCGCTGGCGCGTGGTGGTGATTGATGACAAGGCCGTGGCCGCGACCCGCGTGCTGGGCAGCGAGGGCATCACCGTGCCGGCGGCGGCCCGCGACCGCCTGTCCGCCATCGCGCGGCGGCAGTTGCCCGACCTGCCGGTGCGGGTGGACGCGACGGAACTGGACGAAGGGCGGACGGAGGAGGGCGACCCGGCGCCGGTGGTGCGGCTGCGCCTGCTGGACCCGGGGCTGAAGGTATCGCTGATCGTGCGGCCGCTGGGCCCCGACGGCCCGCATTTCGTGCCGGGACAGGGTAGCCGACGCGTCACGGGCCAGGGCCGCCGCGCCTTGCGCGACCTGGCCGCGGAGGAGCGTCTGGCCCAGGCCCTGGCCGATGCCTGTCCCAGCCTGGGCGGTGAGGGTTGGGAGTGGGAACTGGAGGGCCTGAGCGCGGCGCTGGAATTCCTGAGCGAGCTGAAGGCCCTGCCCCAGCCGCCGGCCCTGGAATGGCCGGAGGGGCAGAAGCTGACCCTGCGCGACGCGGAGGCCGGCGCCAGCCATTTCAACACCACGGTCAAGAGCACAGAAAGCTGGTTCGCCGTGGCCGGGTCGCTGACCGTGGACGAGGGTCTGGTGCTGGACCTGAAGGACCTGCTGACCCGGCTGGAGGATGCGCCGGGCCGCTTCGTCCCCCTGGATGACGGCCAGTTCGTGGCCCTGGACCGCCATTTCCGCCAACAGTTGGACCGTCTGCTGCGCCTGGGCGGAACGGGGTTGAAGGTGCCGCGCGCGGCGGGCGCCGCCCTACGCGACCTGGTGGAGCAGGCGGCGTCAGCCAAGGTCGACACCGCCTGGCGCACCTTCATCCAGAACCTGGATGACGCGGCGGCCTGGCAGCCCCGTCTGCCCAACGGCCTGACCGCCGAACTGCGCGAGTACCAGGCGCAGGGCTATTTCTGGCTGAGCCGCCTGGCGCGCTGGGGGGCGGGCGCCCTGCTGGCCGACGACATGGGCCTGGGCAAGACGGTGCAGGCGATATCCCTGATGGCGTCCAAGGCGGGCGACGGCCCCCTGCTGGTGGTGGCGCCCACCTCCGTCGCCGGCAACTGGCAAGACGAACTGACCCGCTTCGCCCCCGGCCTGACCGTCCACCGCCTGGCCGAAACGGGCGGGCGGGGGGAGGTGCTGAAAACCCTGGGGCCCGGCGACGTGCTGGTCACCACCTACGGCCTGCTGGTCCGCGAGGAGGAGAAGCTGGCGGCCGTTCCCTGGGCCGTGGCCGTGCTGGACGAGGCCCAGGCCATCAAGAACCCGGACACGCGCCGCGCCCAGGCCGCCCGCGCCCTGACCGCCGGCTTTCGTCTGGCCCTGACCGGCACGCCGGTGGAAAACGACCTGGATGAGCTGTGGAGCCTGTTCCAGTTCACCAACCCCGGCCTGCTGGGCAGCCGCAAGGCCTTCGCCCAGCGCTTCGGCACCCCCATCCAGGCGGCGCGCAACCCGGGCGCCCGTGCCGCCCTGCGCACCGTGGTGCAGCCCTTCCTGCTGCGCCGGACCAAGGCCTCGGTGCTGTCCGAACTGCCGCCACGCACGGAGCAGACCCTGCTGATCGAACGCGGGGCCGAGGAGATCGCCTTTTACGAGGCCCTGCGCCGCCGCGCCCTGGAAAAGCTGGAGGAGATGTCGGGCGAGCGGTCGCGCATCCACATCCTGGCGGAGATCACCCGCCTGCGGCAGGCCTGTTGCCATCCCGACCTGGTGGCGGCCGACGCGGACCTGCCCTCGGCCAAGCTGGACGCCTTCCTGGAACTGGTGGAGGAACTGCGCGAGGGCGGCCACCGCGCCCTAGTGTTCAGCCAGTTCGTCGGCCACCTGGCCCGCGTGCGCACCGCGCTGGACCGCGCCGGCGTGACCTATAAGCTGCTGGACGGCAGCCTGACGGACAAGGAGCGCCAGCGGCGGGTGGCTGCCTTCCAGGCCGGCGAGGGCGACCTGTTCCTCATCAGCCTGAAGGCGGGCGGCGTGGGCCTGAACCTGACGGCGGCCGATTACGTCATCCACCTGGACCCGTGGTGGAACCCCGCCGTGGAGGACCAAGCGTCGGACCGCGCCCACCGCATCGGCCAGCGCCGGCCCGTCACCATCTACCGCCTGATCCTGAAGGGCAGCATTGAGGAAGGCATCGTGGCCCTGCATGGCCGCAAGCGCGACCTGGCCGACGCCCTGCTGCAGGGCGCCGACGCCGCCGGCCATCTGTCGGACGAGGACCTGCTGGAACTGATCCGCGGTGTGGGCTGAGCGGCGGACCTATGGTAGGCTGGCGCCATGACCCAGCCCGCCTCCATCTTCGACATCGTGGACGAGGACGCCAAGCGTCGCGCCATTGAGGAGGCGCGCGCGTCGGTTGCCGCCGGTGATGTCGTGGATCACGATGTCGTCGTGCAGTGGCTTGAGCAGTTGCTGGCAGGGGAAAAAGTCCCTCCGCCTTCCCCGTCCCGTCAAACTTGACGCGAATTCGCTGGTCCATCGACGCCCTGGGCGACGTCGATCAGCACGTGGCGTACATCGCCAACTTCAATCTTGCCGCTGCCGAACGTATTTTGCGGGCGCTGCTGACCACGGCGAACAGCCTGCTTACCTTCCCCAATCGGGGCCGTCCGGGCAGCGTGCCGGGAACGCGGGAGTTGCTGGTTTTTCCGCCCTACGTGATCGTCTACGAAATCATGGGTGACGAAGTGGTCATCCTGCGCGTCTGGCACGGGGCGCAGGATCGGGGTTGATCCCGGCTACCAGTGGCGGTCCACCCAGATCCATCCGGCGATGAAGCCGCCCACCACGGCCAGCAAGGCGGCGGTCAGGCCCAGGCTGCGGGCGAATTGGCCGAACTCGCCCTGCTTGTGCGCGCTGCGGGCCGTCAGCAGCAGGTAGGCCGCCACCAGGACGCCAATGATCACCCAGACGGAAACGCCTTGCATCCAACCGCTGACGGCGTCGCTGAGATCGTAATACCAGTCGGGCATGGTGGCGGGGTCCGGAAACCAAAAGGGGCGGGGCGCCCCATCGGAACGCCCCGCCCCCTTTAGACGATAAGGCTCAGTTGCGATAGGCCGGCGGCAGGGTCCCATCCGGCGTCTGGTAGCGGCGCGCCAAATCCTGCGCCCGGCTGCTCAGCGGCGCCTCCACCCCGCGGACGAAGACATGCTCCGCCACCGACAGGATTTCCAGGGGATCGCCCGACCAAACCACCAGGTCGGCATCCCGGCCGGGTTCGATGGTGCCCGCCCGGTCATTGAAGCCGAAGACCTTGGCCGGGGTGGCGGTGATGGCCGCCAGCGCCGCCGGCCAGGGCATGCCGTGGGCCACCGCGTTGCCGGCGTTGTAGCGCACCTGGCGGGCGTAATGGCCGACATAGGGCCCCTTGATCACCACCGTGGCGCCGGCCGCCTGCAGGATGGCCGCGTTTTCCAGCCGGGCGTTCAGGCTTTCGAACTCGCGCGGCAGGTTGGCCAGGGGATCGACCACCACGGGCACGCCCGAGGCGGCGATCTCCGGCGCCATCATCCAGCCTTCCTCCACCCCGTCCAGGATGAGCTTCAGCTTCAACCGCTTGCCCAGTTCCAGGGTGCGGCGGATGTCCGCCACGCGATGCACACCCACCAGCAAGGGCATCTTGCCCTGGATGACGGGCAGCAGCGCCTCCAAATCCTCCTTGCTCTGGCGGTAGGGGCGGTGCGCGCCATGCTCGTACCCGCCCTTGTTGGCGGCGTAGCTGGCCGCCTCCTCCAGGCTGGATTCCAGCAGTTGCAGCACGCCGCCATGGCTGCCGCCCAGGTGCTCCGTGGCGTCGGAACCGACATCCACCACCAGCACCGCCCGGCGCTTTGTGATGCTGTCGGTGCCGCCGGACATGTCGACCACCGCCGCCTGGCCGGCGAATAGCCGTTCGCCCTTCTTGTCGCCCCGGCCGGACAGTTCGGGCGTGACCAGGGCCCGGGTGACGCCGCCGACGCGGGCCACGGGCACCAACATGGAGGCGGGGTTGATGCCCAGCGACACGTCGAAGGAGGCCGACATGTCGGCCGTCGCCCCGGCGAAGTCGTTGCTGGAGGCCTCGCCCTCCACCTCGCCGGCGCCCAGGCTGGTGTCGCTGGCCACCAGGCCCGGCGTCACGATATGGCCCTGGGCGTCGACGCGGCGGGCGTCCGCCGGAATGGCGACCGAGGCGCCCACCGCCTGGATGCGGCCGTCGCGGATAAGGATGGTCCCGGACGAAATCTCTCCCGCCGGACCCATGGTTTCGATGCGGGCGTTGGTGATGGCCACCGTTTCGGCGCGGGCGGTGCCGGCCAGCAGGCTGAGCGTGGAGGCCGCCGCCATCAGGATGTGACGGGCGCTCATCGCGGCTGCTCCGTGCTGGTGGTCAAGACGGGGCGGCCGGGGCCGACACCCTGGGGCCCGGGATGGGCGGGACCGGTCTGGCCCAGTTCGAAGTCGGACTTGGGCTGCACCGCCGGATCGTGGCGGTCATAGACCAGGGCGCCGTCGATGAAGACCTGGTCGGCCGTGGCGTAGACGCTGAAGGGGTCGGCGCTCCACAGCACCACGTCGCCCATCTTGCCCGGCTCCAGCGTGCCGGTCTTGTCCAGCACGCCGATGGATTTGGCCGCGTTCGCCGTCACCCACTTGATGGCCTCGGCCTCGTCGATCTGGATGCCCATGCGCCGGCCGGCGGCCAGCGCGATGGTGGCCTCCTGCACCAGGTGCTGGGTCAGGATGTCGTCGTCGGAATGGATGACGGTGCAGACGCCGGCCTTTTGCAGCAGCGCGGCGTTCTCCTCGATGCCGTCATAGGCCTCCATCTTGAAGCCCCACCATTCGCCCCAGGTGGCGACGCAGATGTCTTCCTTCTTCAGGATGTCGGCGATCTTGTAGGCCTCCGAGCCATGGTGGAACATGGCGATGTGGAAGCCGAACTCGTGCGAGATGTCGATCATCTGCGCCATTTCATCGGCGCGGTAGCAGTGGTTCTGCACCAGGATGCTGCCGTCCAGCACGCCGGCCAGGGTGTCCATCTGCAGGTCGCGCTTGGGCGCGTCGGGCGCCTTGTCGCCCTTGCCGGCCTTGTAGTCGGCCAGCTTGCGGCGGTAGTCGTCCCACTTGCGGCGATATTCCTGGGCGTCGATCCAGGCCTTGCGATAGCCGAAGACGTTGCCCATGCGGGTGGCCGGGCTGCGGCCCTTGCTGCCGTAGACGCGCTTGGGGTTCTCACCGCAGGCCATCTTCAGGCCATAGGGCGCGCCGGGGAACTTCTTGTCCTGGACCGTGCGGCCGGGCACGTTCTTCAGGATGACGGCGCGGCCGCCGAACAGGTTGGCGGAGCCGGGCAGGATTTCCAGCGTGGTGATGCCGCCTTCCAGGGCGCGGATGAAGCCGGGGTCCTGCGGCCACACGGAATGTTCCGCCCACACCTGCGCGGTGTTGGGGTCCGTCATCTCGTTGCCGTCGGAATTGGCCCAGACGCCGGGCGAGGCATAGACGCCCAGGTGGCTGTGGGCGTCGATGATGCCGGGGGTCACGTACTTGCCATGGGCGTCGATGACCTTGGCCCCGGCCGGCACCGGGATGTCCTTGCCCACGGCCGCGATCTTGCCGTCCACCAGCACCACGGTGCCGCCATCGATGCGGGTGCCGGTGCCGGTGAAGACGGTGGCGCCCACCAGCGCCGTCGTGACCGACGGCAGGGGATGGTAGGTGCTGGGGAAGGGGTTTTTGTCCTCGACCGGGTCCAGGCCGGCATAGACCGGCTTGTCCTTGGCCTTGTCCCCGCCGGACGCGGCGGCGCTGTCCTGGTGGGCGTTGGTGGCGCAGGCGCCAAGCAGCGCCAGCGCGGCCACCAGCGGGACCACGCGATGGTGTCGTTTCATGGAAGTGTCGTCTTCCTGTTCTGCCGGGTGCCCAAAAAGCGCCGCGCCCAGGAATGGGAACGGCCCCTGCGCCCCTGTTGATTGTTGTAATGCCCCAAGAGGTTAAGGCGGGCCGCCTCAAAAAAGGACGGTGCATCAACCTTGTTGACGAGGTTAACAGAGGGCGGGGCACCTGCCTACGGCGCCGTTGCACGCCGGCGTCACCCCGCCGCCGCCTCCCCATATAGGGTGGCCAGTTCACCGGCGGTGGTGAACTGGCGGAAGCCGGCCCGGAAGGGATCGGTGCCGGTCAGTTGCTCCAGCGCCACCAGCAGGGTGGCGAGATCGAGGCTGTCGAAAGGCAATCCCCCGTCCAGGAAGCGCGTTTCCGGCCCGAAGGGACCGGCCCAGGATTCGCCCTTGTCCGCCAGGATCTTCAGGACCTCGGTATGGATCAGCGCCAGCATGGCGCCGCTGTCCAATCCGATCGCCGTGGGGCCATGGGTGCTCATTGATGGAACTCCGTCAGCAGGGCGTTGACCTGGGTGGCCGCCTGGGCCTGGGGCATGTGGCCAACGCCCGGCAAGCGATGCAGGGTGACATGGGAAGGAAGGTCAGCCGCGTCCGGCGGCGGCACGATATCGTCCGCGTCGCCCCAGATCAGTTGCAGGGGCGGCAGCGGCTGGGTCCAATCGAACCGCGACGGGGCGGCGCCGATGTCGGCCACCAGCCGGTCCAGCAGGCGGGTCAGGGGCCCCCGCGTCGCCGGGTCGGCCAGGCGAAGCAGGAAGGCGCGCGCCAGCGCTTCGCGGTTGGGCGGCGCGCCGGCGAACAGACGGTCGATCAGGCCGCGCGCCTGGTCCAGGGTTTCCAAGGTGCACAGCGCCTGCAGGAAGCCGGCGTCCACCCGGCTGCCCACGCCGGCGCAGGCGATCAGGCTCATGCGCCGTACGCGGTCAGGATGCCGCTCGGCCAGCAGCAGGCTGACGCGGCCGCCCATGGAATGGCCGACGATGTCGGCCCGTCCCACGCCCACCGCATCCATCAGCCGCACCACCCAGTCGGCGACCCCGCCCAGGCCGGCCGGTATGTCCAGGGTGGAGGCGCCGTGGCCCGGCAGATCCACGGCCAGCACGCGGCGGCCCGGCGACCCGGCCGCCCCCTTCACCAGGGCCTGGATGTTGAACTGCCAGGACAGGGCGTCACCGCCGAAGCCATGGATCAGCACCAGCGGAACGCCGCCGTTGTCCTGGGGGCCCCGGTCGACGGCGGCACCGGGGCCGCCGGCGAAGCGCAGCACCCGGCGGCCGGCCAGCAGGCGTTCAGGCTCGATCTCCACCGCCATCCTCAGGCCGTGACGTGATCCGACACCAGGGCCAGCAGATCGTCCACGGTCTTGGCCTTGGCCAGATCCTCACCCGCCACCACGGTGTTGAACTTCTCATCCACCAGGGCGATGAAGCTGATGACCGCCAGGCTGTCCCAGCTGTCGATGCCGTCCAGCTCCTCGCCCCCCTTCAGGGTGCCGGGGTCCAGCTCCAGCATCTCGTCCAGCGCGGCCAGGAATTCGTTGCGGTTCATGGGGATCATCCTCTTTCTTTTGGGTCAGCTCAGTCTTTTGGGTCAGACCAGGGGCTTCTGCACCACGTCGCGGTTCAGCAGCCCCCAATCGGGATGCCGGCGCAGCACGTCCAGACAATCGGTCCAGGTGAAGTGCGGCTTCGCCGGCAATAACTCTTCAAGCAAACGGCGGACCAGTTGGAAATCCTCCACCGTGTCCACGCACCAGCGTTGCATCCCCATCTCCACCGGCGCCGGTCCCTCGGGCGGCAGGGCGCCCAGGCGGAAGCGGTCAGGGCGGCGGTAGATGAAGGGCGTCACATGCTCACGCTCGAAGGGTTCCCTCGCCTCTTGCCACGCCGCCCGCAAAGCCGTCATTGACATGGCTTCGGCATCCAGGCCGCGCGGATAATGGCCGATGTCGACGGCGGCATGGTCCAGGGGCGGATCGGCCGCCAGGAACAGGGCCAGCAGGCGGTCGATCAAGCCCGGGTCGATCAGGGGGCAGTCGCCCGTCACCCGCACCACCACGTCGGCCCGATGGGCAAGGGCGGCCCGGCAAAAACGATCCAGGACATCCGGCTCGCTGCCGCGGAAGCAGGCCACGCCCAAGTCGCGGCACAGGTCGGCGATAGGATCGTCCGCCGGCCGGTCGCTGGTGGCCACCACCACCTCGTCCACCCGGGTGGCACGGCGCAGGCGGTCGATCTGATGGGCCAGCAGGGGCTTGCCCGCCACGGTGAGCAGCACCTTGCCCGGCAGGCGGGTCGATCCCATGCGCGCCTGGGTGATGCAGACGACGCGCGGTTTCTGGGCCGGGGCGGTCACGGCTGGACCATGCCCCAGTCAAGCGGCTGGCCGGCCTCCAGGTCCCGGGCGGCGTGGGCGCCCAGTACCTGGTCCAGATGCTTGGGCGGCAGCCCCAGGCCCGGCCGAACGGAGCGGACGTTGGCGGGCGTGAACGCCTCCCCCGCCTTGACCGGCGACGAGACGTAGAGGGAGCGGCGGAAGGACCGGCCACCCGCCTCCGACGGCTTAACCGCGTAGCCGACCTGGCCCAGCGCCGCATGGGCCACACGGCAGGCGTCCGCCATGGCCTTGAACTCCGCCGGCTCCAGGGAGAAGGAGGCGTCGACGCCACCCTCGGCCCGCGACAGGGTCAGGTGCTTTTCAATGACCACGGCGCCCAGCGCCACCGCCGCCACCGGCACGGCAATGCCGTGGGTATGGTCGGACAGGCCGGCGGGCACTCCGAAGGCCTGGGCCAGGTGGGGAATGGTGCGCAGATCGCACTCCTCCGGCGGGGTAGGATAGCCGCTGGTGCAGTGGAGCAGCACGGGGTCGGGCGTGCCCGCCGGCGCCGCCGCGCGCGCCGCCGACACCGCGTCGTCGATTTCACCCAGCGTGGCCATGCCGGTGGAGATGATCAACGGCTTGCCCTTGGAGGCGGCGTAGCGGATCAGCGGCAGGTCCACGATCTCGTACGACGCGATCTTGAAGGCCGGCGCGCCCAGCCGGTCGAGAAGGTCCACGGCCGTGGGATCGAAGGGGGAGCTGAAAAGGGTGATGCCGATGGTGGCGGCATGGGCGAACAGCTGGGGGTGCCAAGCCCAGGGGGTGTGCGCCTCCTCATACAACTCGTGCAGGCTGCGGCCGTCCCAGGGGCCGCCATGGATCTGGAATTCCGGCCGGTCGGACTTCAGGGTGATGGTGTCGGCGGTGTAGGTCTGCAGCTTCACCGCGTCCGCCCCCGCCTCCTTGGCGGCGTCGATGAGGCGGAGCGCGCGCTCGATCTCCCCCTTATGATTGCCGGACATCTCGGCGATCAGGTAAGGCGCCTGGCCGGCGCGGAAGGTGAGACGGGCGGGATCGGACATGGCGCGGACCCTCAAAGGCGAAAAGCTTACAAAGCTGTGGCCCCTTGATAGCACCTTGCGGGGGGCGGCTGGAATGCGCTTCGATAGGGCCGGCTCGCGACCCGAAAGCCCGGAGAGGCGCCATGCAGCCCAATGCCCAGGATATAGACGACTTGATTGAAGCCGCCGTGGAAGAGACCCGGCGCGATGACGACCGGACGCCGTCCGTGGTCGCCCTGCAGGGTATGGGCACACCGGAGGGGCTGGCCCGCATGCTGGACCTCAGCCTATCCCCAGACCCAATCCGGCGCCGTTTGGCTGCCTGCGTCCTGGGACAGATGCATGCCCCCACGCAAAAATGCGCTGGCGATCGGGCTTTTCCCGAACCCGCATGCGATGCCCTGCTGCATCTGCTTAAGGATGAGGACGTAGGCGTCATGGTGGAGGCCATCTTCGCCCTGGGCCATCTGCGCAACCACCGCTGCGACACGGCCTTGGCCGCGTTGCGCCATCACCAGGACTCACACGTCCGTTACGCCATCGCCTTCGCGCTGTGCGGCGGCACCTCAAGCGTTGCGGTGGAAGCCTTGCTCGCGCTGATGGACGACCCTTATGACCGTGCCCGAGATTGGGCGACGACGGGCATCGGCCATTGCCCCGAGTTGGACGGTCCCGAAATCCGCACCGCCCTGCTGCGCCGGACTGCGGATGACGACGTCTTTACCCGAGCGGAGGCGATGCATGGGCTGGCCCGGCGTCGGGACGCACGAGTATTGCCGCCGCTGCTTCATGCACTGAGCAGCGACCATCTCGTGCCCCACCTGTTCTTTGACGCCGCTCTCACCTATCTCGGCCTTGAAGCAGACGCGGACATTGAAGATGAGGACTTGATGGTCCTGCTGCGGGCGCGGATGGAGAAAGAAAACTAACCCCCTCACCCCGCCGTGCGCGCCACGTCCAAGCCGGCCAGGTCGTGCATGCGCAGGAGGCCCAGCACCTTGTTGTCCGCGTCCACCACCGGCAGGACATAGACCTGCGAGGGGCTTTCCATCTGGGCCAGGGCCGCCATGGCCGTGGTGCCGGTGCGGCAGGTGCGGGGCTTGGGCGTCATCAGGGCGCGGGTGTCGCGGTCCAGCAGATCCTTGCCCACGCGGGCCAGGCCGCGACGGATGTCGCCGTCGGTGATGAGGCCCAGCAGCCGGTCGTCCGCGTCAACCACCAGGGCGGCGCCGGAAGGGTGGCGGGTCATTTCCAGCAGGGTTTCCAGGATGGGCCGGTCGGGTCCCACCAGGGCCACATGGTCCGGCGCCCTGGCCATCAGGTCATCGACATACGCGCCCAGCACCACGCCCAGGGTGCCACCGGGGTGGTTGCGGCCGAAATCCTTGGCGGTGAAGCCCTTTTGCGTCGCCACCGCCACCACCAGGGCGTCGGCGAAGGCCAGCATGGCGGTGGTGCTGGCCGTCGGCAGCTTGGTGTCCGTCGCCTCGGACTCCACATGGACCTTCAGCGTCCAGTCGGCCATGCGCGACAGGGTGGAGGGCACGCGGCCCACCATGGCCGCCACCTTCACGCCGCGCGGCTGGGCCGCCTTGGCCACGTCCACCAGTTCCTGGGTCTGGCCGCTGTTGGACAGCAGGATCAGCAGGTCGCCCTCGCGCAGCAGGCCCAGTTCGCCGTGCAGGCTGTCGATGGCGCTGTAATAAAAGGCGCGGGCGCCGATGCTGGCCAGCTTGCTGGCGAACTGCCGCGCCACCAAACCGGATTTGCCGATGCCGGCCACCAGGGTGTTGCCGTGTTCGCCGCAGATGTGGGCGACCACGTCCAGGAAGTCGCCGTCCAGCGCCTCCACCTGGTGCAGGACGGCGTTGGCCTCGATGCGCAACAGATCGGAAGCGGCGGCAAGGGCGGCGGCGCGGTCGATGGTCATGCGGACGGTATCCATTACCTTGAGGTCGAGGCGGGCCGGCGATGGGCCCGGGAAATTTGCGCAACGGTTTAGCGCAAAGGGCAGATGCCCACCACGCGCCAGATCACACCGGCAGCCGTGTGCCATGCGTATGGTGGGGCGTATGGTGGGGCGTATGGGGGGGTTACGGCCACCCCTATACGTCCAAGTCAAAGCCCACGGGCGCTTGGCGGGCCCGCGCCCGGTCCGCCATACGGGCGTACGCCCGTTCCAACCGGCGGCAGAAGGCATCGGTGTCGAAGGGGCCGCCTGGTCGCGTCCGCGCCGTGGCCAGCCGGGTGCGTACGTCCGCCAGACGCGCGGGGTTCCTGGCAAAATCCAAGGCCGTGGCCTCGTACGCCGCGAGGTCGTACGTCACCAGGTCGGGCAGATCCAGGGCCATCAGAAGGCTGGCCGCGACCCGCGACGCGAAGGGACCGCCGGCGCGGGTGAGGACCGGCAGCCCGGCATAGAGCGCGTCCGCCGCCGTGGTGTGGGCATTGAACGGATGGGTGTCCAGGAACAGATCGGCGCAGGCGTGGCGGGCCAAATGATCGGCCATGCGGGCCTTGGGCAAGGCTGGCGCCACCACCAACCGGGCCGGGTCGACCCCATGGTGCGACAGCATTGCCTGCAACGCTGGCAGCGCCGCCCGGGGATCCAGAAGCCACAGGACCGACGCCGGCAGGGCGGCCAGCAGACGCGCCCAGCAGGCGACCACGTCCGGCGTCAATTTCTGGGCGGCGTTGAAGCAGGCGAAGACGAAGGCGTCCGCCGGCAAGCCCCAGTCGGCGCGGGTGCTGGGCGGCCCGATGGAGCGCCCAGCATCGTTGGCTTGGTAGCAGCCGGGCAGGCGCACCACCGCCTCATCCCAATACACCGCGCGGTCCGGGGGCAGCACCACGGCATCGGCCAGGACATAGTCGGCACCGGCGCCCCGGCCCAAGGTGCCGGGATAACCCAGATATTGCACCTGGACCGCCGCCGGGCGCAGCGCGACGATGCCGGGACGCCCGCCCTCGGTATAGCCCTTGAGGTCCACCAGGATGTCCACCCCGGCGGTGCGGATGGCCTGGGCCGCCGCCCGGTCGTCCATCCCGCGCAGATCGATGAAGCGGTCCGCCCCGGCCATGAGCCGGGCACGCATGGCGCTGCCGTCGTCGGGACCGTAGGAGAAGGCGGTGACGGTGACGGCCGCGCGGTCGTGCCGCTCCAGCACGCCGGCCATGAGATAGGCCGTGGGATGCTGGTGCCAGTCGGCGGACAGATAACCAAGGCGCAGCGGCTTTCCGGCCGTTCCCAGGCTGGCCGGCGGCAGGGGCGGCCCCGCGGCGCGGGCCACGGCGGCGGCGTGCAGGCGGGCCGCGCGCTGGTGCCAGGCCTCGTCCACAGTCAAGCACAGCAAACTGAAGGGCGGCGCGCTGTCGTCGCCGGCCTCGATGGCCGCCAGCAGGTCGGGGGTCAGGGCCGCGACATCGTCCCACAGGCACAGGCGCGCGTTGACGTGGACCAGATGGGCCAGGGCCCCCGCCCGCCGGCTGGTGTCCTGGCGCAAGGCCGCCTGCAGGCAGGGGATCGCCGCCAGGTCCCGATGCCGGCGCTGCAGCAGCGTGCCCAGGTTCAGCCAAGCGTCGGCCATGTCGGGCCGTTCCGCGGTCAGAATGCGGTATTCCGCCTCCGCCGCGTCCAGGTCGCCGCGATCCTCCAGGACGGACGCCAGGTTGAAGCGGGCGTTGGCCTGCGCCGGGTCGGCGGCCAGCGCCCCGCGCAGGACGGATTCCGCCTCGGCCAGGCGGCCCAGGCGATGCAGGGCCACGCCCAGGTTGACGCGCGCTGGGCCGTGGGCAGGGTCCAGTGCCACCGCCTGTTCCAGGGGCGCCAACGCCTCCGCTGGCCGCTCCAGGGTCAAGAGCAGGGTCCCCAAGGCGAAGGCGGCCCCAACGTGGGTGCCGTCACGGGCCAGGGCGGCGCGGAACGCCGCCTCCGCCGCCGGCATGCGGCCGACCGCGGCGCGCAGGCGGCCCAGGTTGGTCAGGATTTCCGCATCCGGCCGCAGGGCGGCGGCGCGGGCCGCCAGTCCCTCGCCCGCCGCCGGATCCCCCTGCTGGCCACGCAACACGCCCAGCAGGTGCAAGGCGTCCGGCTGATGCGGCGCCGACGCCAGCACCTGGGCATACAGGGCCGCCGCCTCATCCAGGGCGCCGGCCTGGTGCCGGGCCACGGCCTGGGCCAGGAGTTCACCGATGGCAACTCCGGGCCCGGTGCCCTCCCCGGTCATGGGGCCAGCCAGGCGCCCAGCCGGGCGGTGAGGCGCGACAGCGGCGCCCGCCAGTCGCCCATCTCCTCCTGCCGCAATTGCAGCAGGCTGGGATACCAGGGGCTGTCCAACCGCCCCTTTTGCCAGCGCCAGCAGCCATCATAGCGGTTCAGCAGCCAGACCGGCCGGCCTAGCGCACCCGCCAAATGGGCGACGGAGGTGTCGACGGTGACCACCAGGTCCAAGTTGGCCACCAGGGCCGCCGTGTCGGCGTAATCCGCCAGATCCGCCGTCCAATCGGTCAGCGCCAAGCCAGCGGGTGCGGCGGAAGCACCTTTTTGCAGGCTGATAAAGGCCGCCTGGCCGGCGAAGCGCGCCAGGGGCGCCAGCAGCGCCGGGTCCAGGCTGCGCCTGGCGTCGACGGGATTGCCGGGCGCCCCCGCCCAGCACAGCCCCACGCGGCGCCGGCCGGCAGCGACCGCGTTCAGCCGGCTGCCGAAGGCCGCCACCTGGGCGGGATCCGGCGTGAGATAGGGCCGGTCTATGGCCAGGTCGGCGGCGGTGGCCAAGCCCAGCCGCGCCGGCAGGCTGAGCAGCGGGCAATAGGCGTCGTACGCCGGCAGGGGATCCGCCGTGGACACGACCTGCGCCACCCCGGGAGCCGTCGCCAGCAGGCGCGCCAGTTCCGGCTGGCAGGCCAGGATGACCCGGGCGCCCTTGGCCGCCAGCGGGGCGATGAAGCGCGCGAACTGCAGGCTATCCCCCCGCCCCTGTTCGCTGTGGACCAGGATGGTCCGGCCGGCCGGGTCGGCGCCATCCCATTCCGCCCCCGGCGGACGGGCCAGAGCGTGCCCGGGCCGGTGGCGCCGCCCCTCGAACTGGGGCCAGCCGGCGGCGTAATCACCGGCCATCAGCAGGGCGACGGCCAGATCCCAGCGCGCCTCCGCCCCCTGCTGGTCCAAGGGCCGGCCCGGCGGGGGCGTGGTGATCTCCACCGCCCGGCGCAGAAGGGTCAGCGCGCGGGGCAACTGCCCCCGGTCGGTCAGGGCGACCCCCAGGTTGATGAGGGTGGCGGCGTGATCGGGCCCTAGAGGCAAGGCCCGGTCCAGACAGGCGATGGCGGCGGCCAGGCGGCCGGTGGCGTGCAGCAGGCCGCCCAGGTTGGCCATGGCGTCCACATGACCAGGATCAATGGCAAGCGCCTGGCGATAGGCTTCTTCTGCCAGATCGAATCGGCCTTGGGCCTTCAGGGCCGTGCCCAGGTTGCTGCGATAGCTGGGATTGTCCGGGGCCACCGCCGCCGCCAGCGTCATGCTCTCTGTGGCGCCGTCCAGGTCGCCCAGTTGCACGCGGGCCAAGCCCAGCAGGTGCAGGGCCGCGTGGTTGCGCGGCTCCGCGTCGAGGATGCGGCCATAGAGGGTCACCGCCGCGTCCAACCGGCCGGCGACGTGATGCTCATAGGCAGCGGAGAGGGCTTCGGTCACACTGGCCATGGCGGCAGAATGAGGGTTCCGGGGCGGCGGGACAAGAGCGGGCAGATAGCAGCCGGATAAGAGGCCCGGCCGATTAGGGGCTGGGAAATGAGAATGGATGCGGGAATGACGGACAGGTTGGCGGCGATGCGGGCGGCGTTGGCACCGGAGGACTACGGCGCCGCCACTGCGGCGGGGGAGACGGCAAGGCTGTTCGCCCGCCTCTGGCACTTCGTGGGATTCAGTGACGAGTTGCAGACGCCTGACGGCTATCTGGTGCGGACCATCGCCGGCGTGCCGGTGGTGGTTCAGCGCTTCGACGAGGATATCCGCGCCTTCCGCGACATCTGTTCCCACCGTCATGCGCGCCTGCACCGGGGGGACTGCGGCCACGGCCCCCTGCGCTGCCCCTATCATGGCTGGACCTATAATCGCGACGGCGTGCCGGCGGGCATCCCGGGCAACGATCCGTGCTTCCAACTGGACAAGGCGGACAAGGCGGCGTTGGCCCTGACGCGGTATGAGGTGGCATCGCGCGGGCGCTTCGTCTTCGTCCGCCTGGTTCCTGGCGGCCCGTCCCTGGACGACTGGCTGGGCCCGCTGGGCGCCTGGCTGGACGCCGTGTCCGACGGCTTCTCCCCCCTTCGACCAGGCGCCGCTGGACTGGCGGGCCGACTGGAAGGTGGGGATGGAGAATGTGCTGGAGGTCTATCACGTCGACGCCGTGCATCCGGAAACCTTCCGCACGGTCACGGCCGGCACCTGGATCTGCGCCGAGCATGGTCCCCACAGCACCGGCACCATCGGCCTCACCACCGAAACCCGCCGCTGGTGGGACGGGGTGGCTAAGCGGCTGAAGCTGACGCCGCTGACCGAGTTCACCGATTACGACCACGCCATCATCTTTCCCAACCTGGCCATCGGCCTGACCGCTGGCCTGATGGCCAGCGTACAGACGTACGAGCCGCTGTATGCGCCGGATGGCGCGGTGCTGCCCGGCCGTTGCCATCTGCGCTATCGCCTGTCACTGGCCAAGGCGCAGCCGGGGGCCAGCGCCGCCGCCCGCCAGGGTGTGGAAGGGCACCTGGCCGACTTCAACCGCCGTCTGCTGGCGGAGGACCAGTCCGTGGCGGAAGCCGCCTGGGCCGGCAGCCAGCAGGCCGACCGGCCAGCCCTGCTGGGCCATAACGAGGGGCGCATCCGCGCCTTTCATACCGCCTGGCTGGGGGAGATGGGCCGGTAGAAACGCGGGTAAACGCCGTTAGCGGCGGCTGGATATCCAGGCGCTCACCTGCTCCTCCAACAGGTCCAGCGGCAGGGAGCCGGACAGCAGCACGGCATCGTGGAAGGCGCGCTCATCAAAGCGGTCGCCCAACGTCTCCTCTGCCCGGCGGCGCAGGTCCAGCAGCGTCAGCTCGCCGATCTTGTAGGCCAGGGCCTGCCCCGGCCAGCCGACATAACGCCGGAGTTCCGTCTCTATATTATGGGGGGCCAGGGCGGTGTTGTCAGTGAAGCAGGCGCGGGCCTGGTCCAGGGTCCAATGCTTCCAGTGGATGCCGGTGTCCGCAACCAGGCGGCAGGCCCGCCACATGTCGAAGGACAGACGGCCGAACCGCTCATAATCATCGCGGTAAATGCCCATCTCCTCCCCCAGCTGCTCGGCATAAAGCCCCCAGCCCTCGCCATAGGCATTGATGTAGGCGCGGCGGCGGAAGGCGGGCAGGTCGTCCAGTTCGGCCGCCAGGGAGGTTTGCAGGTGGTGGCCGGGCACCGCCTCATGCAGGGCCAGGGCCGGCAGTTCGTAGAGCGGGCGCTGGTCCAGCTTGCTGGTGTTGACCATGAAGCCGCCGGCGATGCCCTTCGCGGCATCGCCCGGAAAATAGCGCCCGGTGGTGTACGTCTCCTCAATGTCGCGCGGCACCTCGCGTACACCATAGGTCAGGCGCGGCAGGCGGCCGAAATGGGCGGGCAAGCGGTCGTCGATACGCTTGGCGATCTCCGACGCCTTTTCCAGCAGGCTCTGGCGGGTGGTGACATAGAAGCGGGGATCGCTGCGCAGAAACGCCAGGAAGTCCTTGAAGTTGCCGGTGAAGCCGGTGCGGCGGATCAGATCCTCCATCTCCGCCCGGATGCGCGCCACCTCCCTCAGGCCGATGTCGTGCACGGCGTCGGGCGTCAGCCGGGTCGTGGTGTGGTGGCGCACGGCCCAGGTGTAGTAGGCCTCGCCCTCCGGAAGGTCCCGGGCCGCCAGGCTTTCGGGCGCCGCCGGCCGGTATTCCTGTTCCAGGAAGGTGACAAAGGCGCGCTGGGCCGGGCGGACCTGGTCAGCCAGGATCTGGCGGGCCCGCGCCCGCCAGGACGCGGCCTGTTCCGCCGGAATGGTCGACGGCAAGGCCGCCAGGGGCGACAGCAGTCCATCCTCGTCCAGCGGCGCTTCCGCCTGCCGCCGCGCGGTTTCCAACACCGCGTCCACGATCAGGCGCGGCTGGACGAACCGCGTGGCGATGCCGCGCCGGGCATTGGCGATATTGGCGGCGTAATAGTCCGGCACCGCCTCCAGGCAGGCCAACCAGGCCTCGGCCTCCGCCCTGTCATGCACCCGGGTGCGGTTGGCGGCATAGGTCAGGGTGACGTGAAAGCCGCTGTCGCTGTTGAAGGGCATGCGGTCGAGGTCGAACGCCATGCCGCCCAGGCGATCCTCCGCATCCCAGCGCATGAAGCGATAGGTCAGGCGGTCCGGGGGCGTCAGGTTCCGGGCGTCGACCGCGCCCAGGCGCTGGACGAAGGCCGCCATCTGGCGCCGTCGTTCCGCCGCGGCCGCCGGGCTGACGTCGGGCAGGCAGCCTCCCTCCTCCTTCCGGCCCAGCAACAGGGCGTCATAATCCCCGATCAGGGGCCCGAGGCCGCCCGGCCGGGCCCAGCCCGCCGCCGGCGCCAACGCCACCATCGTCACCAGGAGAATAGCCGCCGTCCTGCCCATATGCCGCCCCATCCGCTTCCTTTTCAGAAGACGGGATGGGCCGGCGCCGGGCAAGCGCGACGATGGATGATGCGGCGGGATGAGCGGGGCGGCGGTCAGACGGCGACCGGCGCCTGGGCGCCCGCCAACTGCGCATAAAGCGCGCCGACCTTGGCCATCTGCACCTCGGGACGGAAGCGGGCGAGGTCCACGCGGGGCGCGCGGACACGCCCCTCCAGCGCGGCCAGCAGGGTTTCCGCCATGGCGGGCGCATCCTCCGGCGGGCAGAGGAAAGGATAGTCGGCGCCCAGGATTTCCAGCGGCCCGCCCGTGCGGGTGGCCACCAAGGTCACGCCGGCATCGGCATATTCCAACAGGGTGAGGCCGAAGGGTTCGTGGCGGGAGGAGACGACACCAAGATCAAGGGCGGAGAGGTAGCGCCGCACGTCGGGACGGAATCCCGCGAAAACCACATGGTCCCCCAGGGCCAACTGCGCCACCTGTTGGCGGAGGGCGTCCATTTCCGTGCCCTGGCCAAACAGCACGAGGCGGGCGTCGGGCCGGTGGGCCCGCAACCGGGCGTAGGCCGCGACCAGCACATCGAAGCCCTTGCCCAATTCAAGCCGGCCCATGCCGCCGATGACAGGCGCGTCCAAGGGCAGGCCAAGGACCGCGCGCGCCTCCGTCCGGGTCAACATCCCGGTTTGCGGCAGCACCCAGTTGTGGACGGTGACGGACCGGTCCTGCGCCGCCGCCGGCATCATGCCCGCCTGGTAATCGGCGATGCGGATGATGCCGTCGAACCGTTCGTGCAGCCCGGCGCGAAAGCCATTGTGCAGGGTGACGACGCGCGGGCACCCCGGCCGGCAGCGCAACACCCGCCGGGCGGCGGTGTTGAGGTGGGCATGCACGATGTCCGGGCACAGGGCCAGCAGCTTCCAGAACAGCGCGGCGGTGCGCATGCGCGACGGCAGCCAGACGACGGACACCCGCGGGTCCAGCGACTGCGCCAAATGGCGGGCACCGGCCCCGCCATCCTCGCCCGGCCCCAGGATGACAACCACCTGGTGGTCATCGGCCTGGAACTCCGCCAGTTCCATCACATGCTTTTCCGCCCCGCCGAAACCGTGGGGAATGATGACATGGGCGATGCTGGTGACCGCCCCCGAGGCGGTGGGGGACAGGCGCCGGATCCCGCCACGGATGGCGGGACTATCTGAAAAGGCGATGGAGGACATGCCGACGCATTTCTCCCCTACGGATTGAATGGTTCCGCGGGCGACGGATACGGCGGCACCGCGCGGCGGCGCCAGGCTGGACAGGCCGCCACCACGGATGGCCAACTGCTTCGGCACGCCCAACCCGTCACCCACAGAATGGCAACTGTTCCGTTATACGCCGGGGATGGTGCTAACCTGTCGCAGGCCTGTAACATAGGGGCCCAAACGGACTATCCGATCAGGGCAGTGGGCCCGGCCAGGACACCAGGCCCCAGGACAACGGACGGCATCCGCCGGCGATGGTCGATCAGTCGTTGTCCGCGACCACGCGCCAGGCGCCGTCCGGCTGCTGGCAAGCGGTGCCGTAGGCCTGCTGCGTCTGACCGCCGATGGTCACGTTCTGCTGGAACTCGCGGCAATATTGACCATCGGTCGTGTGGCCGTCGCGCAGCGCGATGACGCTGCCGCTGGCGTTGCCGTCGTTCCAGACGATGGGTTGACCCACGGGCGCCATGGTGGCGCGGATCTGGGCATCCTCCAGCGCGCGTTGCTGCTGCTCCGCCAGGCTGTCCAGCACGGTGAGGGTGATGGCCGTCAGGCCCAGCCAGCGATAGGCCTCCTCATCCCGATAATAGTGCCCGTAACCCGTGTAATAGATACCGTAGGGCCGCAGCACCACCACGTCCCGATACAGGTGACGGCGCTGTTCCGGAACGAGGACCGGTCCCCGGCCATAAATGAAGACGTCCCGCTCCCGGAAGTGGCCGTAATGCGGCGCCCAGGGGCCGGGTCCGCGATGGTCGTCCCAACCCCGATGCTCCTCCCACCGGCGCTCGTCACCCCGGTGGTGATCGTCCCAGCGGTGATCCTCCCAACGGTCTTGGGCCATCGCCGGCGCGATGGTGGCGGAGGCGGCCACGACGGTGGCCAGGGCCAGACTGGCAAGGGTGCGGAACGAAAAGCGGCGCATACCGGAATTCCTGTTCATCAAAATAAGCATGGCCCGGATCGGGGCCGTCACAGCCAACGGGCAGGTCGGCTTGATAAAAGCCAGCCATTGCGACCGATTTATGGCCGGTGACGGGCAGGATCAAGAGGCGGGGCACGGTTTGACACTCCGACCACCCACCCCCGACCCTTCCAATGTTGTTCCAATTATGGAACGCGGAATGCCGATAAGCCCAACTACCGCCAAAATCGTTCCAGAAATATAGTTCAGACACCAACCAGATAGACCCCGGCCCCCGAGCCCCCGCAGCCCCGCCGCTAGGACCCGACGCCAGGAAAGGAGACGACGATGACGACGCTTTGCTTCGCTTGCCCCAACCGCTCGGCTCCGGCCGATCGCGCCGCCTTTCGCGCGGCGGTGATGACCACCATCGGCATCCGGGCCCGCACCCTGCTGCCCGCCCTGCTGGCCCTGACCGGCCTGTCCTTTGACCAGATGGTCGTCCTGCGCGCCGGCCTGGACATGGTGCTGCAAGGCACCCGCAGCGGCCGCTTCCACTGATCCATCGCGACCGGGTGGCTCCCGAGTCGCGATTCCGTTGGTCCAGCGCCGGCCCTCCTTCGTTATTTATCCAATATACATCGCTTTCCCAAGGCGATCCGCGGGTTCCGACCCGCCCCCACCCCGCCTCCCCTGCCTAATATTTCCTCTGACTGCCGTCCGCCTGGGCGCCGGGTGCGGACGCATGCCGGCCTTTGACCGTTTGGTCAGTTTTTTCTTTGGCCCCCCACCGCGCTGTCACACAGTGATCATCAACAATCCCTATGACTGCGGGGACGGTCGGTCAGCCTGATGGGGGCTGCGGGCGACGGGTGGATCATGGGGACGGGACAGGCCAAAGCCCGCCCGGATGGGGGAATCACGCGCCCAAGCCTCTACCAACCGCATCGGGCCCACCGCATCGGAAAAAGGGGGACGGAGCCATGGCCGCTACAACGATAGGGCCCATACGGGCGCAAACCATAGACGGCGCCGTCTGGCGCGGGCGGCGGCTGGGACTGGCCGCGCGCCTGGGTCTGGCCTTCGGTGCCATCATCCTGGCCATGACGGTCATCATCGGCCAAAGCTGGCTGACCTATGCCCGTGTCGACAGCACCTTGAACGGCATCGTCGGGGTGACCCTGCCCCGCCTGGACACGCTGGACGCCCTGAGCCGCGCGGCCGAGGGCCTGGCCGGCACCTCGATGGATGCCTCCATCGCCACCACCCATGAGGAGGCACAGGCCACGCGCAAGGCGCTGACCCAGGCGGAAAAGGCGTTCAACGACGCCCTGCGACAGGCCAACGCCCAACTGGGCCAAACCGCGCAGTTGGACGAGCTGCGGGTGCTGGGCGGCCGCTTCTCCGCGCTGCTGCAGGTATTGAATGGCGCGGAGGACGCCCGTTGGCGCCTGCGCCAAGCCGTGGCCACGCAGGAGAAAGCCGCGGCCGAGGCCGATGCGCAGGCCCAGGCGGCGGTGATGCGCGCGCTGGGTCGCGCGCCCACGCCCGCCCTTCTGTCCACCCTGGCGGACCTGCGGGCCGTCACGGCCCTGCTGGCCGCCCCTGCCGTCGCCGGTGAGGATGCGGCGGTGGCCAAGGCCGCGCTGGCGGAGGCCCTGGCCCACCTGCGCGCCACCCAAGCCGCCTTGCCGGCCGAGACGCGGGTCGCCATCGGCGCCAGCTTGGATGTCCTGACCCGCGTCGCGCTGGGGGATGTGGTCCCGGCGGCGCCGGGCTTCGGCGATGTCACCGCCGGCGGCCTGGCCGTGATGAAAGGCCGTCTGGCCGACGCCCAGGACCAGAGCGCCCGGCTGCTGCATCAGAGCGCCGCCATAGCGGCCCGGGTGCAGAAGCTGGGCGCGGAACTGGGCGCCCAGACCCAAGCGGAGGTGCGGACCCAGGCGCGGGCGTTGGAGGATGTGGTGGCCTTCGCCCGGCGTCTCCTGGTGGCGTCCGGCCTGGCCGGCATCGCCATCGCCGTGGGCGTGGCCGTCTTCTATGTCGGTCGCAGCATCGCCGGGCGCGTCGCCAACCTGTCGCGCGGCATGCTGAAGCTGGCCGGCGGCGATCTGGATGTGGAGATCGACACCCGGGGCAGCGATGAAATCGCGGAGATGGCGCGCACCGTCACCGTCTTCCGCGCCAACGCTGTGCAGGTGCGCCAGCATGAGGCCCAGTTGGCGGCCGAGCGGCGCGAAGCGGCGGAAAAACGCCACACCGCCATGGCTGCCATGGCCGATGGCTTCGAACAGTCGGTAGGCGGCATCATCGCGGCGCTGGTGGACGCGGCGGCGCAGATGACGGCCCTGTCGCAAAGCATGGGCCATTCGGCCGACGCCACCGCCGCGCAGGCCAACACCGTGGCCCAGTCCAGCCAGGCGGCCTCGCGCAACACCCAGACCGTGGCGGGCGCTACCGAGCAGTTGTCCCTGTCGGTGCGGGAAATCAGCGGGCAGTTGCAGCAGGCCATCAGCATCTCCCAGCGCGCCAATGAGGAGGCCGATGGCGCCGCCGGCATGGTGGAGCGACTGACCGGCGCCGCCGAGCGCATCGGCAGCGTCACCCGCCTGATCGACGACATCGCCGGCCAGACCAACCTGCTGGCACTGAACGCCACCATCGAGGCGGCCCGCGCCGCCGCCGCCGGCAAGGGCTTCGCCGTTGTGGCGAGCGAGGTGAAGAGCCTGGCGGGCCAGACCTCCAAGGCCACGGGCGACATTGCCGGCGAGGTCGCGGCCGTGCGCGGCGCCGTGGACGCGGTCGTCGATTCCATCCGCCAGATCGGCGGCACCATCGTGCAGCTGAGCCAGGTATCCAGCACCATCGCCGCGGCCGTGGAGCAGCAGAACGCCGCCACCGCCGAAATCAGCCGCTCAATCAGCGAGGCGGCGTTGGGGGTGGAGGAGGTCAACAGCACCATCGGCCAGGTCCACACCGCCGCCTTGTCCACCGGGCAAGCGGCCAACCAGGTGCGCGAGGGCGCCCAGGGGTTGGCCGACCAGGCGGCCCGCCTGAACGAGGCGGTGCGCCGCTTCCTTGATCAGGTTCGTGCCACCGAAGCCGCCGCGTGAGGGGGAATGCCATGACCCGATTGATCCTGATCGCCCTGACAGGCGCCTTTATCGCTGGCAATGCTGGCGTTGCCAGCGCCGCCCCCTTCAAGCCCTGCGTCGTTTATACGGAGGCCGGCAAGTTCGATAAGAGCTTCAATGAAATGGCCTACGACGGCAGCCAGGCTTTCGCGCAAAAGACGGGCGTCGCCGTGGCGGAGTTCGAGCCGGCGGGTGAGGATGCCTATCCGGGCGCCTTGCAGGCGGCGGTTTCCGCCGGATGCACCGACGTGGCGCTGATCGGTTTCCGTTTCCAAGCCGCCCTCGCCGCCTTCGCCCCCCAGCATGCGGACGTCCGCTTCACCCTGTTTGACGGCGTGGTGCCGGGAAACAACGTGGCCTCCGTCCTGTTCGCCGAGAACGAGGGGTCCTACCTGGTCGGCGTGGCGGCCGCGTTGGCCAGCAAAAGCGGCACAGTGGGATTCATCGGCGGCATGCCGGCCGCGGTGATCGAGCGTTTTGAGAAAGGCTATGCCCAAGGCGTCAAAGACACGCGCGCCGACGCCAGGGTGCTGACCGGCCTGGTGGCCGCCGATCCCAAGGGCTTCTCCGATCCCTTCGCGGCGTCGGAGATCGCGCGTGACATGATGCGGCATGGGACCGACGTGCTGTTCCCGGCCGCCGGCGTATCCGGCCTCGGGGCCCTGGACATCGGCAATTCCAAGGGCGCGCTGGGCGTGGGCGTGGACAGCAACCAGAATTACCTCTACCCCGGCCACATGCTGACCTCGATGGTCAAGCGCTTGGACGTCGCCATAGACCGCGCCTTCGATGCGGGGCGTCAACAGACCTTCAAGCCCGGCATCACCCGCCTGGGATTGAAGGAGGGCGGGGTGGACGTCGTGGTGGACGCGGACAATCGCGCCGTCTGGACACCCGCCATCGTCGCGGCCGTGGCCCGCGCCCGCCAGGCCATCATCAGCGGCCAAGTCAAGGTCGCCAGCCCCAGTTAGGTCGCCAGCGGACTCTGCCGAACCGCCGCCCACACTTATATAATGGGGGAGATTTCAGGAGAGCGTCAGCGCGCTGGAGATGCGGCCGGGTGGCCGCGCCCGGCATCTGAGGGCCCCTTTTATAAAGCGTCGTGGAAGATGATGCCCAGGGTGTGGCGCTGACCGGAGCGTACGCGACTGACACCGTGGCGCAGGGTGACACGGTAGGTGCCGCGCGTTCCCGATACCGGCCGGTGGTAAACGGCGAAGACGACGCCATCACCCTGGCGCAAGGGCACCACCTCCGCCCGGGATTGCTGGCGCGGCCGCTGTTCGGTGATCACGAACTCGCCACCCGTGAAGTCGCGCTCCGGTTCCGACAGCAGGACGGCGACCTGGAGGGGGAACACCCGCTCCCCATACAGGTCCTGGTGCAGGCAGTTGTAGTCACTCGGCCCATATCGCAGCAGCAGCGGGGTGGGCCGGACCTGCCCCGCCTCATGGCACGCCGCCAGGAAGTCGGCATGGCTGTCAGGGTAGCGCCCCACCTCCCCCAACCGCCGGGCCCACTGATTGGCCAGCGGCGCCAGCCGGGGATAGAGGGCCGTGCGCAGGGACTGTACCGTCGGCGGCAAGGGATAGGCCCAGTACTTGTACTCCCCCATGCCAAAGCCATGGCGGGCCATGACGACGCGGCTGCGGAAGCCCTGCTCCGCCGCGTACAGCGCGGCGAGGTCCCGACAGATGTCGGCGCTCAACAACGCCGGGAGTACAGCATTGCCGTACGTGTCCAAGTTTTGATGAAGGGCCGCCCAATCGTAAGTATCAATGCTAGCGATGCCATCATTGATGTCGGCTGCGGCGCCTGTCGCGATCATTCGCCCCGCTCCCGCGCCAGCAGGGTGCGCTTGCGATCCACGCCCCAGCGATAGCCCGAGATAGCGCCATCGGTACGCACCACGCGGTGGCAGGGGATGGCGATGGCGATGGCGTTGCTGGCGCAAGCCTGCGCCACCGCCCGCACAGCCTTGGGCGCGCCGATGCCGGCGGCCACCTGGGCATAGCTCACCGTCTGCCCCGCCGGGATGGCCCGCAGGGCCTGCCACACCCGCTGTTGAAAGGCGGTGCCGCGCACGTCCAGCGGCAGGTCCGCCCCCAGGCGTGGCGCCTCGACCAGGCCCACCACCCGGGCGACCAGGGCGTCGAAGGCGGGATCATCGCCGGTCAGCCGCGCACGGGGGAAACGGTCCTGAAGATCGCGCACCAGCGCGTCCGGATCGTCCCCCAAGGCGATGGCGCAGATCCCGCGCCCGCTGCACGCCACCAGCACGGCCCCCAAGCTGCACTGCGCCACAGCGAAGCGGATGTCGGTATTGGCACCGCCGGCGCGGTACTCGCCCGGCCGCATGCCCAGCAGTCCCTCCGCCGCCTCATAGAAGCGACTGCTGGCATTGAATCCGGCGTCATAGAGCGCGGTGGTGACGGTGGCGCCGGGTCGGGCCAGTTCCTCCCGCACCCGGCGGGCGCGATGCGCGACGGCATAGGCCTTGGGCGTCAGGCCGGTGATGGCCTTGAACACGCGATGAAAGTGATGGGGGCTGAACCCGGCCTCCGCCGCCAGGGCGTCCAGGCTGGGGGCATCCTCCGCCGCCTCGATGGCGCGGCAGGCCTGGGCCACCAACTGGGCCTGGCGCTGGGCCACGCTTTGCTGGTCCGGCTTGCAGCGCTTGCAGGGACGAAAGCCCGCCTGCTCCGCCAGGGCGGCGCTGTCATGGAAGGCGACGTTTTGCGGCTTGGCCTGACGGGAGGGACAGGAGGGGCGGCAATAGACGCCGGTGGTTTTCACCGAATAGACGAAGCGCCCATCCTGGCCGGCATCGCGGGCCAGGATGGCCTGCCAGCGGGGATCGGCCTCGACGGGCTGGGCGGCGCCGAGGGATGGAGGGGCAAGGGCATGCGCGGGGGATACGGTCAGGCGGGACATGGTCGTCATCCTGGGGTGGTGTCGTCTCTGCCCCTGATGTGCGCCCGAACGCCCCTGTCCGGCATCCCGGGTCTTGCGGTCAAATTCCGGGCGGCCAAATTCGGGGCGGCCCCACAGCGGCGCCCGTCATTGCATCCGGCTGTGCCCGGTCCATAGCGCCACGGCGGCCTCCGCGACCGGGGCGGCGTCTTCCGGATGGTTATACCGGTAGAGCACCAGGGCGGCCTCATACGCATGCTGGTCGGGGGCACCCGACGCCCGCATCTGGCGATAGGTCTTTTCAACGGCGGCGCGACAGCACATCGCTGGACAACTCCCCTTCAGGAATTTGACTTAACCCCCCAGGGGGGATAGGAGTCAAGGTATGACCCATACCACCACCCCCGACCTTCTGAACCGCCTCAAGCGCGCCCAGGGCCACTTCGGCAAAATCGTGCAGATGGTGGAGGAGGGGCGGGACGCCCTGACCATCGCCCAGCAGCTCCAGGCCGTCGCCCGCGCCATCGACAAGGCCAAGGTCGCCTTGGTGCTGCATCACATCGAACACCACCTGGAAGAGGCCACCGGCCCCCTGCCCAGTGACACCCGGGCCCGACTGTCGGAGATGGCGGAGATCACCAAATACCTTTGAGGCCGGCCGGGTATGGGAAATACCCCCGGTGGGATGATACTGCCACCCTGCTTGCGGGTGGAAAAAGTTAAACGTCGAATAGCTTGCTTTCCGCCCCGTACGTGTCCAATGTTTCTGGGCATTTTGGCGGGAGAGTAAGATGAGTGACGACTGGTGGGATGTGCCGGGGAACCCCTATGCCCCCGCCCCCGTGGCCCCCTCTCCCGTCGGGCCACCACCAGTGCCGGAGGCTCCCGGGGCCGCATCCCAAAATTCCGGACATGCGGATCACCGGCAGGACGGTGATCTGTGCGCACCGTACGCCGCAGCGGAGGGGCTGACCCTGGAAGCGGCCTCCGCCGCGCTGGTGCGATTGGATTGCGGACTGGCCGCCAGCAGCCCCGCCGTCGCCGCAGGCTGGACCAAGCGCATGGCCATTGAGGAGGCGGCCGCCTCCGCCCGGTTGAACGGCATCCTGGTCGATACCGCCGACCTGCGGCTGTTGGCCTGGGACAGTCTGGACCGGGCGCCCGATCCCGACCTCGCCCAGGCCCTTCCCCTGTACGACCTGGTTCGGCGCCTCACAGCACGCCATCCGCGACACCTGTACACCCCTCGCCGCCTGGCGGCGTTGGACCGTATCCGGAACAGCCGGTTCCAGGGCTTCTCCCTCTGGAGTGACGCGGAGGAAGATGTCGGGGCGGAACAGCGTTGGTCCGTGCTGCAGGCGGCCTTGGCGCCGGAAGCGCTGGCCCGTTTCCGCGCCGCCCCTGCCCTGGTCGGCGCCGCCACCTTCCTGGCCCATTGGCATGAGGTGGGGGCTGACCGGAGTGCTGGCGCCGCGCTGGGGCGCTTGCTGGCGGCGTGGTGGCCCGCCCGGCAGGGCCTGGTTCAGGGCCGTCGGGGAACCATCAGCCTGGCCATGGTCGAGGGTTCGGATACCTATGACGGGCCCACCCATCCCGCCTATGCGGGCGGGCCGGTACTGATGCCGTCCATCGGGTTCCTCGGTCATGCGATGGAATACAGGCCCGACCGTCGCGATGGCTGGGTCGGCGCCTATCTCAGGGCGGCAGAGCGCAGTTTGGACCGGGGTGAAGCCGTGTTGCGTCGATTGCGGGCGGCGGAGAGTGGATTGGCGGAGGCCCTGCGCCCCCGGCGGTCCACCTCGCGCGGGCCCCAGGTGGCGGCTTTCCTGCTGTCCCAACCCGTGGTGACATCCGGGCGCCTGGCCCAAGCCTTGGACATGAGTGGCACCGCCGCCCGTAGCCTGCTGGATGCCCTGCACAGGGATCGCCTGTTGATGGAGATTTCCGGACGGGACGCCTACCGCGCCTATATTGTGGAATGAACCCAGGGGCGCCAGCGCGGTTTTTCTGAAAAAACCTCGGTAACCGTTTCCTTGAGCCCCCCTTTGCCCAGGCCCAGGCCGGAAATGAAAAACCCCGCCACCAGGGCGGGGTCGTTCAAAGTTTTTTCAGAAAAACTGCGCTGCTGATAACGGGACGATCTCAGTCAGGAACATCCAAGCCACAGCGGCGCAAGGCATCCGGCAGTTGGGCAAAAAGGGCATCCAGCGCCTGGGGGGGAAGACCGGCGGCCAAGCGCAGGATGGGACGTCCCTCGTGCAGGGACAGGCGCACCAGCACCTGGCCGGTCCGCGACCGGATCACCCGCTCCCCGGCCATCTCCGGCTCCGCCGTCGGTTCGCCATGGGCCGCCACCATCAACGCCCGCAGCCGGGCACTGAAGCTCAGGCTGTCGTCCGCGCCCTTGCCGCTCAGCTCCGCGGCCACCTGTTCAACCCGGGTGGCCGCCTCATCGCTCTCCGCCATGAGGCGCGCCAGCTTGGCGCCGTCGCTGATCTTCAGCGGCCGGGGATCATCCAGGGCCGCGACGACCGTGGGCGGCAGTTCAGCGAACTTCAGCAGGTTGGACAGGTGCCCCTTGCTGAAATCCAGCCGCTCCATCAATTCCGCCCGGCTCATGAGGCCCGTGTCCAAAACGGTCTTCAGCTGCACCGCGCGCTCATAGGCGGAGATGTCGGCGCGGGCTTCGTTCTCCTGCACCATCTTGATCAGCAGGTCGCGGTCATCGGCCTGCATCACCCGGGCCACCACCTTGCGACCGAGCTGTCGGCAGGCTGCCGTCCGACGGTGCCCGGCAATGAGTTCATACCCCTGCCCGTCCGCCGCCGGCCGCACCAGCACCGGGGCCAATTGGCCATGGCGCAGGATGTCCTGCACCAGCGTGGCGAACGCGGCATCGGCGAAGGCGGCGACGTGCCGGTCCTGATACTGGGTGCTGTGGATGTCGGCCGGGTCCAGTTCCAGCAGCACCCGCCCACTGTCGCGCAGCGTCTCCAGCTCCTTGGCGCTGTCCTGGAACACGCTCTCGATCTGGTTGACGATCGGAATGGCCGAGCGTGGGGATGCCGGTCGCGCCGCCCGGGTGGCGGTCAGGTCGCCGATGGCGTTGTCCAGTTCGGCCATTCTGTCCTTGCGGCTCATCGCGTTCCCTCCCGCGCCGGCGTGCGCTTCCAGATGTCCCAGATCACGCGTTCGATCTCGGCGTTCACGTTGTTCAGATATTCCAGCCCCCGCTCATAGGTGCGGCGGTTCACATCGCTGGCTTCCAGTTCGTAATAGCTCTGCTTCAGGTTGCCGGCGCTATCCAACCCCGTGGTCAGGGCCATGCGGTTCTCCAGCAGCGTGTCAGCGAAGATGCTGCCCATCCACTTCACCAGTTGGCTCTGGTTCGTGTCAGCGGTCTGGTATTTGGAGACCAGCAGGCGCACGGCATCGAAGGTCTTCACCCGGCCCCCTTCGGCCTGCGCCAGGGTGGACAGCGTTTCATAGACCATGCGGAAGAACCGGCCGGCGGAGCTGAAGTCCAGCATGCTGGGCGGAATGGGGATCAGCAGGAAGTTCGCCGCCATGACGGCGTTGATCGACAGATAGCTGAGTGACGGTGGGCAGTCGCAGACGACGATGTCATAGTCCTGGTCGATGGTGGGCAGGGCGTCCGCCAGGATGCGCCAGAAACGCAGTTCCCGCTGGCGCATCTGCCGCACCGGCACCTCGAACTCCGTGGAATAAAGCCCCAGGTTCGCCGGGATGACGTCCAGCCCATCCCAATAGGTCTTCTGGATCAGCGGTCGCAGATCGTTGATCCGCTGGCTGTCATCCAGGGTGAACAGCCGATACAGCGTATCCAGCCGGTCGAACTGTTCATCCGGCACGAAGCCGAACAGCGACGTGGCGCTGGCCTGGCTGTCCAGGTCGACCATCAACACCCGATAGCCTTGCAGGGCCAGGTACTGCGCCAGATGGACGGAGTGAGTGGTCTTGGCCGCACCGCCCTTGAAATTGGCGACGGTGATGACCGACAGCTTCTCCCCCGCCTCCCGATCGCGGCCCACGCGATAACGCACGTCACCGGTCTGCTGGAACAGCTGGCGGCGAATCTGGTTCACCTCGGCCAGGGTGAAGCCGCGGCGGTTGTTGCCACCGATGACCGTGCCCTGGGGAAACTGCTCATTCTTCAGTAGGGCGCGCAGGTGGCTTTCCGAGATGCGGATCAGCCGGGCGGCTTCAGAGGTGGGGAACAGGCGCAGACTCTTGGCATGGCCGGGATAGGCCTGCACTTCGATGATCTTGCGCTGGATGGCGTCGCAGCCTTCCGAGTGGTCGAGGAAGATTTGCAGGGGATCGTCGCCGGCCGGGATGTTGCTATCGGCGGGCGCGCTGACATCGGTGGTCATTGGTGTATCCGAGGGGCTGCCAGAGATGGGCGGATAATGCCCAACCGCGATCCCGACGCCAACCGCGATCTTGAGGCAAATATGCGGATAACTGACGCATCATCGATTTTTTGCCTATTAGGCGGCAAAATTCGCTGATGGGATTTGAACAATTGGCCGAGCCCGTGTCGTCGGTAACTGTAACCTTGAAAGCCGGGCGATCGGGACTGGAAATCGCGACGATCTTTTCCTTGGCGGACCCCGATCTTCAAGGGAACGGATACCAATTTCCGATGCAGGGCGAAGGTGTTCAGAAATGGCGGATTTCCTAGGTTTTTGCGGAAATACCGCTGACGAGCGCGCATCGATCGCAAAACGAGCTGAAGGCGAACGCCCGCTCTGGAACCCGCCAAGCCTGATCCCGGTCCCGCCCGCGACGCCGTGGGAAAGCTGGCCTGTGGATAGTTTCCTTAAAAGGATTCAGGGTTAAACAGATATAGGGTTTAACTGTTACGGCCTCAAAAAACATAGGTTTTACAAGGGCTTAAACAGGGGTTTGGTAACCATTCCCACGACTCCCGGTATCTGAACCCTGGGGCCGCGGACTCCAAACCCTCGGGCCTTGGGTCACCGAACCCTTGGCGGAAGGTTGCTGAACCCTGGTGCCGGGAAAATCGGTATCCGAACCCTTGAGGGAAATTGGGGCGAGTCGCCCGGAGTCGGTTGCCGTAGCCTTGATCTTGGTTGCCGTTCCCTCAAACTGGGTTGCGGTTCCCTTGAGTTTGGGGACTCCGGCGGGGCGGTTTCGGACTCTGATACCGCGATCCGACTCACCCAGGCCCCGAGTCCGCCCGATTTACCGCCGCCGCGATGAGTTGGCCGAGTCCCCCGCCCGTCGATTCAAGGGATCGGTTACCCAAAGTCACGGGTTCGGATACTGATGCCTCCATCGACTCGGCGCCAACACCAGATTTTGGGGGTGGGCGTGCCAAAATCTCAAGGGATCGGCAACCGAATGCGCTTTTGCCGTTGGCGGCGATGAAGGGCCACGTTCATCATCCGAAGTCCGAACGCCCGATCCATGGTGGATGGGGCCTGCTTTGTGTGTGAAGGGTGGCGACAATGGCGGGGACGACGACAGGGACTGCGGACAGGATTTCCGCCCCGTCCATGGTGGAAGCCCCCATGGCTGGGGCCCAATTGGCCCTGGCGCTGGATAGCCCCCTGATCGGGAAGGTGAAGAACGACCGTTTGGTCATGGTCTTCAACTTCTTCGCCCTCAGCAAGGAGACGGTGACCGAGTTGCCGGTCTACGACGACGGGACCGTGCGTATCGAGGTCACCGGCACCAAACATGGCGTCGCCAACATCTGGGACAAGGAGGTGCTGATCTACCTCGTGTCCCTGATCCAGGACAAACTGAACCGGGGCGAACCGGTCAGCCCCCGCCTGACCTTCACCGGCCATGACTTCTTCCGCGTCGTGGGCATCCACGCCACCAACACCGCCTATCAGCGGTTGGAGGACGCGCTCAAGCGCCTGCAGTCGACCCAGGTCCTGACCAACCTGGAGACGGGGGGCGAGGGGGAGACGGGCGCCTTCTCCTGGGTGCTGGACTACCGCATCAACTACCGGCGGGACAAAGACGGCGGCAAGACCATGAAGTCGCTGACGGTGCAGCTGTGCGATTGGCTGTACCGCGCGGTGGTCAAGGACCGGAAGATCCTCACCTACCACCCCGACTATTTCAAACTGTCGCCCACGGAAAAGCGGCTGTACGAGATCGCGCGCGCCCATTGCGGCAACCAGGGCGCCTTCAAGATGAACATCGAGAAGCTGCGCCTGCGCGTCGGTGCCGAAAGCGACCTGAAGGTGTTCAAGGCCCGCCTGGTGGCTTTGGCCAAGAAGCGCCAGGCCCTGCCGGAATATGGCCTGACGGTGGTGGACCCCCGCCGCTGGGGCCGCGACCGCAACGCCCCGCCACCGCCCGGCCGCACGCCGCTGAAAAGCCACATGGTCTATTTCTTCCGCACCGACAGCCTGTCGGCCATGGCGCCCTTCGACCAGGCGCCGGAATTCCCCGACGCGCTGCCTGACATGATGATCGGCGACATGGACGGCTTGGCCGCCTGACGTCGTGGTAACGGTCGTCGTCCGGCCGCGACCGTTACCAATCTTGCAATCTCACGACAGACATGGTGCAAGTCCCCCAATCCTGGCTGCGGGGCCCGGGACAGACCTGTCGTGAGGATTCTCTCTATGCGTGATTTCCTGAAGGGGGCGCCCTTGAGCGCGCTGGCGGCGGCGGCTTTGGCCGGCCTCCTGCTGGCGCCCACGGTTGCGGGCGCCGATGAAGGCATGTGGACCTTCAACAATTTCCCCAGCGCCAAGGTGAAGCAGGCCTATGGCTTCAGCCCGGACCCGAAATGGCTGGAGCGGGTGCAGTTGGCCTCCGTCCGCCTGGCGCGCGGTTGCTCCGGCGCGTTCGTGTCGGCCAGCGGCCTGGTCCAGACCAACCACCACTGCGCCCGCGCCTGCATCCAGCAGG
This sequence comes from Nitrospirillum goiasense, assembly GCF_034427435.1. Classification (NCBI taxonomy): domain Bacteria; kingdom Pseudomonadati; phylum Pseudomonadota; class Alphaproteobacteria; order Rhodospirillales; family Azospirillaceae; genus Nitrospirillum; species Nitrospirillum goiasense. The sequence continues at coordinate 1,059,626 of NZ_JAXQNP010000003.1, forward strand.
TGTCCACGGCCGAGCACAACCACATCAAGGACGGCTTCACCGCGGCCGAGCTGAAGGATGAGGCCAAGTGCCCGGACATGGAGGTCAACCAGCTGGTCCAGATCACCGATGTGACCCAGCGGGTGAACGCCGCCACCGCCGGCAAGGAAGGCGACGCCTTCTCCGCCGCGCTGAAGGAGGTGCAGGCCGCCATCCAGAAGGAATGCACCGGCGGCGCCGACGACACGCGCTGTGACGTGGTCGAGCTGTACCATGGCGGCGCGTACAACCTGTATAAGTACCACCGCTATCAGGATGTCCGCCTGGTGTTCGCGCCGGAAGAGGACATCGCCTTCTTCGGTGGCGATCCGGACAATTTCGAATTCCCGCGCTATGACCTGGACGTCTCCTACGTCCGTGTCTACGACAAGGACGGGAAGCCGCTGAACACCAAGGCCAACTATTTCCCCTACGCGTCCCATGACGCGAACGAGGGCGACCTGGTCTTCACCTCCGGCAACCCCGGCCGGACGGAGCGCCTGGACACCGTGGCCGAGCTGGAATACGACCGCGACCACGCCCTGCCCGACCGCCTGCTGTACCTGGCCGAACTGCGCGGCATCCTGCTGCAGTTCACCTCGCAGGGGGAAGAGAACGCCCGCATCGCCCGCACCAAGCTGTTCACGCTGGAGAACAGCTACAAGGCCCTGTACGGCGGCCTGCAGACCCTGGTTGACCCGGCGCTGATCGCCGCCAAGCGCAAGGACGAGGCGGAGCTGAAGGCCATCGTCGATGCCGACCCCGCGCTGAAGCAGCAGTATGGCGACCCCTGGGCCGCCATCGCCAAGTCGGTCGAGCATTTCGCCGTGGTGGCCACGCGCTACGACGTGCTGGAAGGGGGACGCAGCTTCACCCAGTCCGACATGTTCACCTTCGCCCGCAACCTGGTGCGCGCCGCGAGTGAACGGGCCCTGCCTGATGGCAAGCGCCTGCGCGAATACACCGACGCCAACTTCCCCTTCATCCGCCAGCGCCTGCTGTCCAACAGCCCGGTCTATCCGGAGCTGGAGCGGGTGCTGATGCGCATGCAGCTGGTCTACCTGCAGCGTCAGTTGGGCCCGGACGATCCGCTGGTGAAGAAGGTCTTCGGCAACCGCTCAGCGGAGCAGATCGCCGATGAACTGGTCAAGGGTTCCACCCTGGGTGACCCGGCGGAACGCAAGCGCCTGCTGGAGGGGGGCCAGGCCGCCCTCGACGCCTCGACTGACCCCATGATCAAGTTCGCCAAGCTGGTCGATGCCGATGCCCTGGCGGCCCGCCGGGATGTGGAGGCCAATGTGGCGGCCGTGCAGCAGAAGAACGCCGGCTATATCGCCCAGGCCATGTTCAAGGTTCACGGCACGTCCATCTACCCGGATGCCACCTTCAGCCCCCGCGTCTCTTATGGCGCGGTGAAGGGGTATGAGCAGAACGGCCAGCATGTCGCCCCCTTCACCACCATGGGCGGCACCTTTGAGCGCGCCACCGGCGCCTTGCCCTTCGCCCTGCCGGAAAGCTGGCTGAAGGCCAAGGGCGCCATCAACCCGTCGCAGAAATTCGATGCCGTCAGCACCAACGACATCATCGGCGGCAACTCCGGTTCCCCCGTCATCAACAAGGACGCGGAAATCGTGGGCCTTATCTTCGATGGCAACATCCAGTCGCTGGGTGGCGACTATGGCTACGACGGCTCGGTCAACCGCGCCGTCTGGGTCACGGTCGGCGCCTTGAAGGAGGCCTTGGCCAAGGTCTACCACGCCAACCGCCTGGCCAAGGAATTGGCCGGCCACTGAGTGAGCCCTGGTACGAAGGCCCGCGGAATGCATTTCGCGGGCCTTTTTCCATGCGCCGGGATCACGGTGGGTAAACCAAATGCCGCACCTGCCACGCCGTCAGGTAACGGCCATAATTCCGTATTATAGGGGAAAGGTGGTCCCGAGCGCCCCGGGGCCCTTTCCGGAAGTGGTCAGGGGCGGTTTTGGCGGACGCCTGATGCGTCGGGCCCGCCGCCTGAAAGAGGATGATCATGCAGCGCGTGTTCAAGGCACCGTTCCTGGTGATGATGTCGCTGGTGGTGGCCTTGCTGGCGCTGGCCGGCGGCAGCGCCCCGGCCGGGGCCCGCACCTTCGTCAGCGTGGGCATCGGCGTCGGCCCCTATTGGCGGCCCGCGGGCTATTACGGCCCTTATTGGCATGACCCGTATTGGCGCTGGCGCAACCCCTACTGGGCGCCCTATCCCGCGGTCTACGCCCCCTATTACGCCCCCCGCCCGTCTATGTGGCGCCCCCGCCGGTCGTGGTTCAGGCGCCTCCCCCGCCGCCGGTGGTGGTCGCCCCGCCTGTCCAGACGGTGGCGGCCAAGCCGGCCTATGACCAGTCCAATTGCCGCGAATACACCTCCACCATCACGGTGGCGGGACAGCCGACGCAGCAGGTGGGCACGGCCTGCCGGCAGCCGGATGGCTCCTGGCGCATCATGAACTGACCCCAGGGCGGGCCGCCGTTCCGGCCCGCCGCTGACCGATGGGCCGCTGATCGATGGAATGACGAAAGCCCCGGGCCGACGCCTGGGGCTTTTGCATAATCGTCCCCGGACTGTTTGCGTTTCCGTTACAAAATCCCGTCCCGTGCCGGGCCGCATTGGCGGTATGCTGACGCTTGTTCCACCCGGATCGGGAGGTCGGGGCGCAAGAACTGGGAACGGCATTCGAGGGACGGGATGATGCGTTTGGGGCTTCTGGCGGCCGCGCTGGGCGGTGGCCTGTTCATGGCGTTCGCCGCAGCCCGCGCCGACGAAGGCATGTGGACCTTCAACCATTTCCCCGCCGCCAAAATCCAGGAGACGTATGGTTTCGAACCCAGCCCGCAATGGCTGGACCATCTGCGCATGGCATCGCTGCGCCTTCCCCGGGGATGTTCCGCCGCCTTCGTTTCCCCCACCGGGTTGGTGCAGACCAACCACCACTGCGCCCGGGATTGCCTGCAGCAATTGTCCTCCGCCGCCCGCGACCTGGTCCAGGAGGGCTTTTACGCCGCCCGGCTGGAGGATGAGGTGAAATGCCCGGACGTGGAGGCCAACCAGTTGCTGGGCATCACCGACGTCACCCCCCAGGTGAGGGAGGCGGTGGCGGGGCGCGAGGGCATGGACTATGGCCGCGCCCTGCGGGAAGTGCTGGCCAAGCTGCAGCGTGACTGCGCCGGCGGGGATGAGGCCATCCGTTGCGACGTGGTGGAGCTGTACCGGGGCGGCGTCTACGACGTGTACAAGTATCGCCGTTACCAGGACGTGCGCCTGGTGTTCGCGCCGGAGGAGGACATCGCCTTCTTCGGTGGCGACCCGGACAATTTCGAATTTCCCCGCTACGACCTGGATGTCGCCTTCCTGCGTGTCTACGACGGCACCGGCGCGCCGCTGAACACCCAGGCCACCTATTTCGCCTACGCCCCCCGGGAGGCGCGGGAGGGTGACTTGGTCTTCACCTCCGGCAACCCCGGCACGACGGAGCGCCTGGATACGGTGGCGGAGTTGGAATACGACCGGGATGTCGTGCTGCCGGAGTCCCTGGTCTATCTGGCGGAGTTGCGCGGCCTGCTGCTGCAATTCTCGGCCGAGGGTGCGGAGCATGCCCGCGTGGCCTTCGCCAAGCTGTTCGCGGTGGAAAACGCCTATAAGGCGCGCCTGGGCCAGTTCCGCGCCCTGGTCAACCCCGGCCTGATCGACAGCCGCCGGCGCGCGGAGAACGACCTGCGGGCCAAGGTGGCGGCCGATCCCCAGTTCCAGCAGCGTTTCGGTGATCCCTGGACCGCCATCGCCCAGGCCGTGGCCCACTATCGCGCCGTCGCCGACCGCATGGAGGTGGTGGAGGAGGGGCGGGGGCCGCAGTCCGACCTGTTCGCCTATGCCCGTCTGTTGGTGCGCGCGGCGGAACAGCGCCAGCTGCCCGACATCAAGCGCTTCCAGGAGTTCACCGAGGCGGGCTTCCCCTTCACCCGCCAGCGCCTGCTGGCCAACACGCCCGTCTCCGCCGACCTGGAAAAGGTGCTGCTGCGCGCCTGGCTGGTGCAGTTGCGCCGGGTGCTGGGCCCCGACGATCCCCTGGTGCGCGATGTGTTGGGCGCGCAGACGGCCGATAGGATGGCCAGCGACCTGGTGGACCGCACCCGCCTGGCCGACCCCGCCGAGCGCAGGCGCCTGCTGTCTGGCGGGATCGAGGCCATCAAGAACAGCCGCGATCCCCTGATCCGTTTCGCCCAGGAGGTGGACAAGCAGGCGCTGGCCATCCGCCGGGATGTGGAAGTGAATGTCGAGGCGGTGGAGCGGCGCAACGCTGGCGTCATCGCCCAGGTCCTTTTCGCCGCCAAGGGAACCGACGCCTATCCGGATGCCACCTTCTCGCCGCGCATCTCCTACGGCATCGTCAAAGGCTATGAGGAGAACGGTCATCCCGTGCGCTACTACACCACCATGGGCGAGGCCTACGGCAGGGCCACGGGGGCCAAGCCCTTGGCCCTGCCCCCATCCTGGCTGCGCGCCCGGAGCGCGGTGGACCCGTTGCGCAAGCTGAACATGGTCAGCACCAACGACATCGTGCGCGGCAATTCCGGCTCGCCCGTCGTCAACACCGAGGGGCAACTCGTGGGGATCATCTTCGACGGCAACAGCCAGTCCCTGGGCGGCGACTTTGGCTTTGATGAGGCGACCAACCGCGCCGTCTGGGTGTCGGTCGGGGCGGTGAAGGAGGCGCTGGCCACCATCTATGGCACCACCCGCCTGAGCCGAGAGCTGGGCCTGTGACGGCGGCCATCGGCGGGCCCCGACGAATGACGTAAAGTTGCGCGGATTTGCGACTCGGGCGGGGAAAAACGCATTTGCCGCTTGTCGCATTCCAGATCTGCGCCATCCTCATTAGGCGCTGTTAAGTGTGATAAGCAATAACTTGCTTGCAAAAGATTTCCATGCCGCCGCGTTTCCGCGGCACCTTCCCCTCACCCTCCATTCCTTGACCGGCTCCGCCGGGCCAAGCCGCTCGCCCCTTGGAAAAGCCTGGTCGGGATAGCCCGGCCGGCCTCAACGATCAGGGACCAAAGGACCATCATGACCAGCACGCCCTCCGCCCTTCCGCCCAAGCGTTCCGTCCTGCCCCGTGTCATCGGCCTTGGTGTGCTGGCCGTCATCGTGGTCGGCGGCGTTGTCCTCTGGCTTGGTGGGCGCGGCAAGGAATCGACCGATGACGCCTTCACCGAGGGTCGGGTGGTGACGGTGGCGCCCAAGGTCTCCGGCCTGGTCGTCGAGCTGGCGGTGCAGGACAACCAGAAGGTCAAGGCGGGTGACCTGCTGTTCCGCATCGACCCCCGCGACTATCAGAACACCCGCGATCGCGACGCCGCGCAGCTGAAGCTGGCGCAGGCGCAGCTGGCGCAGGCCCAGACCAACCTGGAGATCGCCCAGGTCACCTATCCGGCGCAGCTGGACCAGGCCCGCGCCGCCCGCGCCCAGGCCGAGGCCACGCTGGTCCGGGCCAAGTCGGACCTGGCGCGCCAGACGGAAATCGACGTTCGCGCCACCACCAAGTCGCAAATCGACGCCGCCCAGGCGGCCTTCCGCACCGCCCAGGCGCAGTTGGCCGATGCCGATGCCAAGCTGCGCGCGGCTGAGCAGGCCCCGCGCAACATCGAGGTCGCCGCCAGCCAGGTGAAGCAGCTGGAGGCCCAGGTGGCTGCGGCGGAGGCGGAACTGGCCCAGGCTGAATTGAACCTGTCCTACACCACCATCGTGGCGCCCCAGGATGGCTGGGTGACCAAGCGCGCGGTGGAAAAGGGCAACTACCTGCAGGTCTCGCAGTCGGCCCTGACCCTGGTGACGCCGGAGGTGTGGGTGGTCGCCAACTTCAAGGAAAACCAGCTGAAGCACATGCGCGTGGGCCAGTCGGTGGATATCGAGCTGGACGCCTTCCCCGACCTCAAGCTGACGGGCGCCATCGACAGCTTCCAGATGGGCACCGGCTCGCGCTTCACCGCCTTCCCCACCGAGAACGCCACCGGCAACTTCGTGAAGATCGTCCAGCGCCTGCCGGTCAAGATCAAGGTGACCGGCGGCCTGCCCGCCGACCATCCGCTGCCGCTGGGGCTGTCGGCTGAACCCACCGTCCACCTGAACTAAGGGGCGGCCGGTGAGCGAAGGACTTCCCCCTCCCGAGGCTGATCACGGGGCGTCGACCTGGCGCCCCCGGCACAACCCTTATCTCGTCGCCATGGTGGTGACCGTCGCCACCTTCATGGAGGTGCTGGACACCACCATCATCAACGTGGCCCTGCCGCACATCGCCGGCAGCCTGTCGGTGGGCACGGATGAAAGCACCTGGACGCTGACCTCCTATCTGGTGGCCAACGGTATCGTGCTGCCCGTGTCCGGCTGGCTGGGCCGCATGATGGGGCGCAAGAACTACTTCCTGCTGTCCATCGTCATGTTCACGGTGTCGTCGCTGCTGTGCGGGCTGTCGACCTCGCTGCCGGAACTGATCGTCTTCCGCCTGTTCCAGGGCTTCTTCGGTGGCGGCCTGCAGCCCAACCAGCAATCCATCCTGCTGGACACGTTCGAGCCGTCGAAACGCGCCACCGCTTTCGGCGTCACCGCCGTCGCCATCATCGCCGCCCCCATCATGGGGCCGACGCTGGGCGGCTGGATCACGGACAATTTCAGCTGGCGCTGGGTGTTCCTGATCAATGTGCCGGTGGGCATCCTCGCCACCTTCGCCATCTCGGCGGTGGTGGAGGATCCGCCCTGGGCCAAGGCCGGTGCTGCCAAGGGCAAGCGCAACATCGACGTGATCGGCCTGTCGCTGATCGCCGCCGGCTTCGCCTGCCTGCAGATCGTGCTGGACCGGGGCGAGCAGGAGGACTGGTTCTCCAGCGGCTTCATCCAGGCCTTCGGCGTGGGCGCCGTGCTGGGCCTGGTGGGCGCCGTCGTCTGGCTGCTGGACCGGCCGGACCCCATCGTCAACCTGCGGGTCTGGAAGAACAAGGATTTCGCCATCGGCACCCTGTTCATCAGCATCATGGCCGCCACGCTGTACGGCAGCGCCGTGCTGATCCCGCAGTTGGCGCAATCGCAGCTGGGTTACACCGCCACCTGGGCCGGCATGATCCTGTCGCCCGGCGGCTTCATGATCCTGATCATGATCCCCATCATCACCCGGGTACTGCTGAAGAAGTTCCAGGCGCGGTTCATCGTGGCGGCCGGCTTTTTCCTGCTGGGGATCGCCATGTTCTATACGGCGACCATCTCACCGCAGGTGGACTTCCTGACGCTGATGAGCATGCGCATGGCGCAGACCTTCGGCACGGCGCTGTTGATGATCCCCATCAGCACGGTGGCCTTCGCCAGCGTTCCCCGCGAGATGAACGGCGACGCGGCCGCCCTCTATTCCATGGCGCGCAACCTGGGGGGCAGTATCGGCATCGCCTTGGTCACGGCCTACCTGACCCAACGGTCCCAGGTGCACCAGGCCTATCTGGCGGAGCATCTGACCGACCTCAGTGTGGGCTATCAGATGACCAAGCAGGCCTGGATGGATGGTTTGGCCAGCCAAGGGCTGACCCCGTCGCAACTGCAATCCTCGGCGCTGGGCGGCATGTACCGCACCCTGCTCCGCCAGTCGGCCATCCTGGGCTACGTCGATGTCTTCCGCATCTCCGGCGTCGTTGCCCTGTGCGTCGTGCCCCTGGCCTTTTTCATGAAATCCACCAGGGCGGCGCCCAAGGCCGCCGCCGCGGAGTGACCCCGATGTCCGCTACCACTCCCTTCGCCGCTTTCCCCCGCCGGGCCCGGCTGCTGGCCGCCACGGCCGCCTTGGCGCTGACCGCCGCCTGCACTCTGGGGCCCGATTACCAGCCGCCCAAGGCCGATGCGCCCGCGACCTGGAGCGCCACGACCACCCAGTCGGCGATGAAGATTCAGGCCAGCGCCGACCCCACGGTTCTGGCCCATTGGTGGACGGAATTCCACGATCCCACCCTGGACAAGCTGGTCGCCGACGTGGTTACCGGCAACCTGGACCTGAAGGTCGCGGAACAGCGCATCCTGTCCGCCCGGGCCCAGCGCCAGCAGGCGGCGGCCGCGCAGTACCCCAGCGTGAAGGGCGAGACGACGGCCATGCGCAATCGCCTGCCCCCGGGGGCGGTGGGGTCGCTGGGTGGCACCAGCAACATTTTCCTGGCGGGCTTCGACGCCTCGTGGGAGCTGGACCTGTTCGGCGGCACCCGGCGCAGCATCGAGGCCGCCGACGCCAACGTCGAGGCCGGTATCGAGAACCGCCGTTCCATGGTCATGTCCATGCTGGCGGAACTGGGGACCGATTACGCCGCGCTGCGCTCGCTTCAGGCGCGCACGGCCATCGCCAATGAGAATGTGCGCCTGTCGCAGGAAACCCGCGACCTGACCGCCGCCAAGTACAAGGTGGGCCTGGCGACGGAACTGCAGTTGGCCGAGGCCGACGGCCAGCTGGAACAGCAGAAGGCGGTGCTGCCGACGCTGGCGACGCAGGCGGCGCAGCGGGCCCACGCCATCGCCACCCTCACGGGCCGCACGCCGGCCGACGTGGACGGTCTGCTGACCACGGCTGGGCCGGAGGTGCCGCTGCCGCCGGCGCTGCCGGCCAGCCTGCCGTCCGAGGTGGTGCGCGCGCGTCCCGATATCCGCGCGGCGGAGCGCACCATGGCCGCCACCAACGCCGAGATCGGCGTGAAGGAGGCGGCGCGCTTCCCCAAGGTGTCGCTGGGCCTCATCGGCGGCTTCCTGAACCCGGACCTGGGCAAGCTGCTCCAGGGCGACAGCTTCGGCTGGAGCGTCGGCCCCACCGTCAGCGGCACCCTCTTCGATGGCGGGCGCCTGAAGGCCGGCGTCAAGGATGCCGAAGCCCAGGCGGAGCAGGCCCGGCTGACCTATCGCAAGACGGTGCTGACCGCCTTCCAGGAGGTGGAGGACGCCCTGGTCGCCTACACCAATGAACGCCAGCGGAACGAGACGCTGCACCGCGCCTTGGACGCGGCGCAGCGGGCCCAGGATCGCGCCCGGTCGCAGTACCGCGCCGGCCTGGCCGACTTCCTGAGCGTGCTGGACGCGGACCGCACCCTGGCGACGTCCAAGGACGCGGTGGCGCAGAGCGACTATGCCCTGGTGCAGCAGACCATCGCCCTTTACAAGGCGCTCGGCGGCGGTTGGCAGGCTGGTGAAACGGCGGCGGGTGAAACCGCCATCGCCGACACCGCCCCGGCCGGTTCCCGTGGGGGCGCCGGCAACCCGCCGGCGTGAGGCGGGCGCGGCGATGACGTGGGGTGGCAAGGCATGGTGACGGACTCCCCTGGTGAGGGACGCCCCACGGGACGCCCTGTGGGACGCCAGCGCAAGGCCGGCGATACCCGCCGGGCGGAAATCATCAAGGCCGCGCTGGAACTGCTGCACGAGGTGGGGCCCGCCGGCACCACGACCACGGCCATCGCCCGCCGCATCGGCATGGCCCAGGGCTCGCTGTTCCGCCATTTTCCGACCAAGCACGCGATGTGGGACGCGCTGCTGGACGACCTGTCCCAGCGCATCGCCCCCCCGGTGCAGGAAGCGCTGAACGGCGCCGGCAGTCCCATGACCCGCCTGCGCGCGGTCATGCACACCTGGCTGCGCCTGACGGAGAGCATCCCCGCCCTGTCGTCCCTGATCTTTATGCGCGGGGTGCTGGCCGACAGCCCGGACATGCGCCGCCTGCTGGTGGAACGCCTGCAACGGCCCCACCGCATCTATTGCACCCTGATACGCGAAGGCATCGCCGCGGGCGAGGTGTCGCCCGACACGGATGTGGAGCGCGTGGGCTGGATACTGTCGGGGTTGAAGCACGGGCTGGTGATGCGGTGGACCCTGTTGGATGGGACGCTGGACATGCACGCCGACCTGGACGTGATGCTGGACACCATTATCGCCGGCATCAGCAAGAGGTGAGGTCCCCCTCCGCCGCTGCTCCCGGGAAAGATCCGGCGGCCGCGTCATTTTTCCCGACAGGTTGACGCCTGTCTGCCCGTACCATCGGGCGGCCGGGTGCCGGTGGCGGTCCACTTCCGCCGTCCGCTGCCCCGCCAATCGGGCACGGGTCCAGTTCGTCCGTGACAGGGGGCTTCCGGTATGAAAAGAAGGGCGCCGGGTTCCCTTCCCATTCCGCGTTTCCGTCTGGCCTCCCTTCCTGGATAACGTCCCGCGATGCTGCGCCCCCGGTCGTTCCGCTTCCCGCTTTCATCCGCCCTGCTTTCGTCCGCGGCCCGGCCGGCCCTGCTGGCCTGCGCGATGGCTGGCGCGCTGACGGCCTGCACCGTGGGGCCCGACTATGAACGGCCCGAGACGCCGCAACCGACGGCGTATCGCGAGACGGTGACGGGCGATGCCGCGAAGGATGCGGCCCTGCGCAGCGAAATCGCCGCCGACTGGTGGAAGCGGTTCAATTCGCCGGAGCTGGACAGCCTGATCGCCCGCGTGGCGTCCAACAATTTCGACGTGCGCGCCGCCATGGCCCGCATCCGCCAGGCCGAGGGCACGGTGATCGAACAGCGCTCCGCCTTGTTCCCCACGGTGTCGGCCAGCGCCGGCCGCACCCGCAGCGAGACGGGCGGCGGCACCACCACCGTCAGCAACGGCAACTTCATCTCCCGCAACAACATCAGCAGCAATTATTCCGCCAAGCTGTCGGCCAGTTACGAGCTGGATTTCTGGGGCAAGAACCGTTCCGCCCTTGAATCGGCCAAGGCCAGTCTGAACTACAGCCGTTACGACAAGCAGACCGTGCTGATGACGGCCATCGCCTCGGTGGCCACCGATTATTTCCAGGCCTTGGCTTACAAGGACCGGCTGACCCTGGCCCGGCAGTCCCTGAAGGATGCGGAGGACGTGCTGCGCGGCATCCAGGCGCGCGCCCGCGCCGGCACCGCCACCGCCGTGGACGTCGCCAACCAGGTCAACGTGGTGGAGGCGGAGCGTGCCGCCATTCCGCAATATGAACAAAGCCTGGCGCAGCAGATCGATGCCCTGGCCATCCTGGTCGGCCTGCTGCCGGAACAGCTGAAGATCGAGGGCACCACCCTCAACGGCCTGGCGGAGCCCGAGGTGGCGCCCAATCTGCCCTCCACCCTGCTGGTTCGCCGTCCCGACGTCGCCTCGGCCGAGGCGCAGTTGATCGCGGCCAACGCCACCCTGCGCAATGTCATCGCGCAGCAATACCCCAGCCTCAGCCTGACCGGCAGCTATGGCTATCAGAACGAATCGCTGGGTGACCTGTTCAATCCGGCCAGCAAGCTGTGGTCCCTGGGAACGTCGCTGACCCAGACGGTGTTCGACGCCGGTAACCTCCAGGCCCAATCCGACGTGCAGCGCGCCAAGGTCGAGGAATTGGCGGCCGACTATCAGAAGGCCGTCGTCACCGCCTTCGCCGATGTCGAGGATGCGCTGGCGGGGGTGAAGTACACCCGCGACATCCGCGCCGCCCAGGAAAAGGCCACCGCCTCCGCCGATGAGGCGTTGCGCGGCACCACCGGCCAGTTCCAGCGGGGCACCGCCGACATGGTCAGCGTGCTGACGGCCCAGCGTACCCTGTTCAGCGCCCAGGACACCCTGGTGCAGAGCCGCCTGAATTACCTGACGTCCATCGTCACCCTGTACCGGGTGCTGGGCGGCGGCTGGTCGGTGGAACAGACGGAAGCCCAGGCCGACACCGCCCCGGTCAAGGCCGGTGGCTGAGGCACGGGCGGCCTTCCCGGCCGTCGTCCTGCCTGAGCGCCTCCTCTCCCTGGACGTGTTCCGGGGGCTGACTGTGGCCTTGATGCTGCTGGTCAACGATCCGGGAACCTGGTCCGATATCTATTGGCCGTTGCGCCATGCCAAATGGCACGGCTGGACGCCCACCGACCTGGTCTTCCCCTTCTTTCTGTTCATGGTGGGCATCACCACCCACCTGTCGCTGACCCGGCGGCGGGCGCAGGGGGAGGGGGACGGCGTCCTTGTGCGCCGGATCCTGCGCCGCGGGCTGATCCTGTTCGGCCTTGGCCTATTCATCGCCTGGTTTCCCGGTTACGCCGTGTCGGGGCACGGCCCGCTGGCCCACCGCGCGCTGGCGCAACTTCTGTCGTGGCGGATACCGGGTGTCTTGCAGCGCATCGCCCTCTGCCATGTCGCGGCCGGCCTGCTGTGCCTGCGGCTCGGCGTGCGGGGCCAAGGGGCGCTGGTCGTCGTGCTGCTGCTGGGCTATTGGGCGGTGATGACCGGCGTGCCGGTGCCGGGCACCGGGGCCACCGGCCTGGCGGCGCTGGCCCATCCCGGCGCCACCGTGGCGGCGGCGGTGGACCGGGCCTTGTTCGATTGGGGGCCCCTGGGCAATCACCTGTGGGCGGCCGCCCACACCTGGGATCCCGAGGGCGCCCTGTCCACCCTGCCGGCCATCGCCACCGCGCTGTTGGGTGTCCAGGCGAGTCGCTGGCTGGCCCGGCCCCTGCCGCTGCCGACGCGCATCCGGGGGCTCATCGTGGCGGGTGTGGCGGGCGTCCTGCTGGGGGAGGTTTGGGACCTGCTCTTCCCCATCAACAAGAACCTGTGGACCAGCTCTTTCGTGGCGCTGACCGCCGGCATGGCCTGCCTGTGCCTGGCGGCATTGCTTTGGGTGGTGGAGGTGCGGGGCTGGCGCCATTGGACCCGCCCCGCCCTGGTGTTTGGGCTGAACCCCATCCTGGCCTATGTTGGGTCCGAACTGCTGGCCATCGTCATCGGTGGTGTCATCACCCTGCCCTGGGACCACCGCATCGCCCCGCTGCAGGACGTGATCTACGAGGCGGTGTTCTATCCCTTGCTGCCGGAAAAGGCGGCATCCCTGGCCTACGCCATCCTGTTCGTCGCCCTTTGGTGGGCCCTCCTGGAGGCGCTGTACCGCCGCCGGATCTTCCTGAAGGTGTGAGGCGCATGCGCAAAACGGGGCTGGGTCTTACGGTGGCGCTCGCGTTATTGGCTGGCGGGACGCAAGCGGGAGAGCGCGTGGTGGTATCTGTCGATTCCCTGGGCCTGAAGCCAGGGGAGCGGATTGTCGCCTTTCACATCCATGTGGCCGGTGGGGGGATCCGCGCCCTGCCGCACCTGCCCATGGGCTGGTCCCTCAGCATCGATAACGACGCCTCCTGGCAAACCGGGATCGAAGGCGGAATTCAACTGGGATCCGCCGCCTTGGACCCGGCGGAGCTTCAGGATTTCCTGGTGGTGGAAACGTCAGGCTTACCCGACGGCGGCTTGCGCCTTTCGGGTGACTTGGTGGTCAGCGACGCGCCGGGCGAGACACAGCGCACCATCGCCCTGGATATGGCGGAACTCCGCCAGCGGAAAATTCGCTGACGACCCGACGGTGCTTCAGGCCGCCTTGTCCTCAAAACAAAGACTGAACAGGGCCCCGCCACCGTGGCGGTCGCGGGCGGCCAGACGGCCGCCGTGCTGGCGCATGATTTCCATGGCGATGGCCAAGCCCAGGCCTGAGCCGGTGATGCCGGCGCCGGCGGCGCCGCGGACGAAGGGCTCCGCCAGGGTCAGGGGGTCCTCGCCCTGCAATCCCGGGCCCCGGTCGGCGACGGACAGGATGGGGCCGGGACCCACCCGCACCTCCACCATTCCGCCGGCCGGGCCATAGGCGACGGCGTTTTCCACCAGGTTGCGCAACGCCTCCGCCACGGCGCCGGTGTTGCACACCAGGGGGAAGTCCTCCACCACCTCCAGCTCGATGGATTTTCCCAGGGACCGGATGAAGGGTGCCAGGGTCACCAGCTCGCCCGCCGTCAGCTCTCCCGCCATGACGCGGTCGGTGCGGGGCAGGGGGGTGCCGGACAGGCGCGACAGCGACAGCAACTGCGCCACTAGGCGCGACAGGCGGCGCACGTCCGCGCGCACGGCGGCCATGTCGGCCTCCCCGCTTTCCAGGCGCGCCTGCACCACGGCCAGGGGGGTGCGCAACTGGTGGGCGGCGTCGGCGATGAAGCGGCGGTGGTGGCGGAAGCTGCCCTCCAGCCGGGCCAGCGCCGTGTTGAACGCGTCCACCAGGGGCAGGACCTCGCTGGGCAGGTTCTTGCCGTCCAGGCGGTGGTCCAGCCGGTCCAGGCCAATGGCCGCCGCCTCCTCCGACACTTCCTGGATGGGGGTCAGGCTGCTGCGGATGGTCCACACGCCGATGGCGGCGGCGATCAGGGCCACCGGAATGCCGAACAGCAGGATGTCGCGGACGAATTCATCCAGCAGGCCGTTGATGATCTTCTGGTCGGCGGTGGGCGACTGCGCCACCGCCAGCGTCACGGTCCGGTCGCCCAGCTTGATGGGGGTGCCCAGGCCATAACGCTCCGGCTCCCCCGGCGGGCGGAAGAAATATTCGGTGTCCGTTTGGTTCAGCGCCTCGCGCAGGGTGCTGGCGGCGCGGGGCAGCGACTGGTTCAGCAGCCGCCCATGCTGGTCCCAGACGGCGTAGATGACGCCGTCCTCTTCCAGGGCGTAACGGTTGGCCAGATCCGGCGGCAGGCGGTCCAGCGACAGGCCGCCGTGATTGAAGGCGGCCATCAGTTCGTTGGCCTGGCCGCGCAACACCTTGCGCTGCACGACGCCGCCCGCCTCTTCCAGCCGCACGACCAGGGGCAGGATCGCCACGGCGACCGACGCCAGGAACAGCAGGCCCAGCCGCCAGGCCAGGCGGCCTTGCAGGGACCGGTGCCGCCAAATCTGCGCCAGGGTGGCGACCATCAGGAAGAGATCCGGGGCAAGGGGGGAAAGGGCGGGGAAGGGGACGGGCTCACGATGCGCTCATCATATAGCCCAGTCCCCGCATGGTGATAATGGCGGCCGTGGCCTCAGCCGCGACCAGCTTGCGGCGCAGGCGGGACACCAGCGCCTCCACGGCGTTGTCGGTCGCCTCGTTGCCGAAGCCGTACAGGGCGCTGTCGATGTGGGCCTTGGTCACCACCTGGTCCACCTTGCGCAGCAGCACCTCCAGCAGGGCCACTTCACGGGCGGTCAGGGCCAGGGGCGCGTCCGCCACGGCGGCGCAGCGGGCGGCGCTGTCGAAAGAGAGGTTCCCGCATTCCAGCACCACGCCGATCACGCCGCCCGGCCGGCGCAGCAAGGCCCGCAGCCGGGCCCCCAGCTCCCCCATGTCGAAGGGCTTCACCAGGTAATCATCGGCCCCGGCGTCCAGTCCCTCGATCCGGTCATCCAGGGTGGACCGCGCCGTCAGCATCAGGATGGGAATCTTGCGCCGGCCGCCGCGCAGTCGCCGCACCAGGCTGATGCCGTCACCATCCGGCAGGCGGCGGTCCAGCACCAGGGCATCGTAATCGGCGGTGGAGATATGGTCCTCGGCCTCGGCCAGGCTGCCGCAAGCATCGACGGTGAAGCCAATTCGCGACAGATGCTCGGCGGTCAGGGTCCGCAGGTCCCGTTCATCCTCAACCAACAGAAGCCGCATCGGCCAAGTTCCAACCCAAGTCCTCGGCACACCCACTATGGGCGGCAGATGTACCTATACGCGCTAGCGGCCGCGGCCTGTCGTTCCCCGGGGGATTTTCCCAGGCAGGGCGGGGTTGAGGACGCTGATATCCCCGTCAGCACGGCGTCAGCTTGACTGTGCCATCGTTGCCACGCGCTGATCAACCTGGGTGCCGACCATCATGACCGTCCTGACCGCCGCCCTGATGCCCGACTCTTCCGCCGCTCCGTGGGCGTCCTCGTCCGCCTGCGGCATGACATCCGGGGCCGCCGCCGGAACACCGGTGATGGACCACCGGACCCAGCCCCAGCAGGCGGATCACGGCTTCGGCCACCACCGCCCCGCTGGCCTGCCGGCCCTGCTGATGGCACTCAGCGCCGCCCTGCCGGCCAACGGCTTGGGACGGGTCGCCGGGGTGCTGCTGGGACCGGTGGTGCGCACGGTGGTGCCTTGGCTCTATGGCGCCGTCATCGATGTGACGGTGGATGGGATGCGGTGGCGCCTGCATGTCCGCGACCATGCCGACGACCGTCATGTCTTGGCGCTGCCCCGCCAGACGGCGGCGCAGGCCCGCGCCCGGATCGCCGCCGCCCTTCCGCTGGATGGTGTCTTTGTCGATGTCGGCGCCGGCACCGGCCTGCACGCCTTGGCCGCCGCGCGCCATTTGGGGCCGCGCGGCCGCGTGCTGGCGGTGGAGCCCAACGCCGCCACCCGCGACCGGCTGGCGGTCAACCTGTCCCTGAACGCGGTGACGGCCGCCGTCACGCTGGTGGACGACGCTGTCGGCCCGGCCTGTGACGGGCTGGTCCTGGCGGCGGGGAAGCGCAAGCCCGTGGCGGCACCCTCGGGCTGGGATGCTCCGCCACCTGCCCTGGTGCGGGCCCGGCCCTTGCTGGATCTGGTGCGCGCGGCCGGCCTCGGGCGGCTGGATGTGCTGCGCCTGGGCATGAAGGCCGGTGCCGACCTGGCGGTCATCTCTTTCCTGCAGGCCGCGCCACGGGCGCTACGGCCCCGGCTGATCCTGGTCGACCGTCGCGGGGCGAAGAGCTGGGGCACGGATTTGGCCGCGACCCTGGCGCTCCACGGCTATCACGCCAGTGGCGACACGCCGGACGCCCTGCTGTTCCAGGGTGACGCTGAGATCGACAGCGGCGCCCTGTGGGAACCGGACGACTGGTCCCTGGTCGCTTCCTGACCTGATTCATTCCCGCGTGGGACCCCGGATAGGACAAGGGCCCGCCGAGGCGACTCGGCGGGCCCTTGTTTCGGGTGCTGGATGGTGTCTTTCCGGGACGGGGTTCAGCTTCGCTCAACCCCCGCCATGGCAGCGTGCAGGCGGGACATCTTCGCCTTCCTGGGCCGCAGGGCCAGGTAGATCACCGGCGTGGTGTACAGGGTGATGAACTGCGACACCAGCAGGCCGCCCACGATGGCCACCCCCAACGGTTGGCGGATCTCGGCGCCCGTGCCGCCGCCGATGGCCAGCGGCACGGCGCCCAGCAGGGCGGTCAGGGTGGTCATGGTGATGGGGCGGAAACGTTCGCGGCATGCTTCCACGATGGCCTCCTGGGCCGACAGGCCGCGGATGCGTTCCGCCGCCAGGGCGAAGTCCACCAGCATGATGGCGTTCTTCTTCACGATACCCATCAGCAGGATGATGCCGATGAAGGAAATCATCGACAGCTCATATCCCGTGACCATCAGCGCCAGGATGGCGCCGATGCCGGCGGAGGGCAGGGTGGACAGGATGGTGATGGGCTGGACCCAGCTTTCATACAGCATACCCAGCACGATGTAGATGGTCACCAGCGCCGCCACGATCAGCAGGGGTTGCCCCTGGTTCTGCTGTTGGAAGATGCGGGCGATGCCGCCCACCTCCACCCGCATCGAGGCGGGCATGGCCAGTTCCGTCACCGCTTGCTGCGCCCGGGCCAGCGCGTCCACCTGGGCCACGCCATCGGCCAGGTTGAAGCTGAGGGTGGAGGAGGGGTACTGCCCCTCATGGTTCACCGACAGGGGGGATTCCTGCACCTTGACCTTGGCGAAGGTCGACAGCGGTACCATACCCGCCACCGACTTCACGTAGATGCGCACCAGGTCCTCCGGCCCCGTCTGCTCGTTGGGCGTGGCCTCCAGCACGACATGGTACTGGTTGCGCACGCCGTACAGGGTGCTGACCTGCTTCTGGCTGAAGGCGTTGCCCAGGGCGGCGTCCACGTCCGACGGCGTCAGGGCCATGCGCGAGGCCAGGTCGCGGTCGATCACCACCTTGGCGTCCAGGCCGGCCTTGTCCTGGTCGGAACTGACGTCCTGGAAGTAGTCGGGCAGCTCCTTCAGCCGGGCCACCAGCTTGGGCACCCATTCATAGAGGTCGTCCAGGTTGTCGCTCAGCAACGACACCTGGAACTGCGAGTCGCTGCTGCGGCCGCCGAACCGTAGGTCCTGCTCGGCCTGCAGGAAGACCTGCAAGGCTTCCAGCTTGGCGAACTTGGGCCGCAGGCGGGCGATGACCTGGTCGGCGGTGGCATCCCGCTCATTGCGGGGCTTCAGCGAGATGGTCATGCTGCCGGTGTTGGCGCTGCTGCTGCCCGGGCCGCCGCCACCGCCGCCGGTGGTGCCGCCGATGGCCGCGACCGCCGGATCGTCGGCGATGATCTTCACCACCTCCTGCATGCGGCGCTGCATGGTCTGGAACGAGGTGTCGGCGGAGGCGCGCACGCTGCCGCGCAACAGACCCGTGTCCTGCTGCGGGAAGCCGCCCTTGGGCACCACGCCGTACAGGTAGAAGGTGCCGAAGATGGTGCCCACCGCCACGAACAGCATGATGGTCCTGTGGCGCATCACCCAGCCCAGGCCCTTCATGTACAGGTTGGTGGCGGCGTCCAGCGGCCGGCCCACCCAGCGGTCGGCCCAGTTGGCCTTGCGCTCCCGGGCATGGTCGATGAAGCGCGCGCACATCATGGGCGTCAGGGTCACCGACACGATGCCCGACACCAGGATGGCCGCCGTCAGCGTCATGGCGAATTCGTGGAACAGCCGGCCCGCCAGCCCGCCCATGAAGATGATGGGCACGAACACGGCCACCAGCGACAGGGTCATGGACACGATGGTGAAGCCGATCTCGCGCGCGCCGTCCAAGGCGGCCCGCAGGGGTGGTTTCCCCATCTCACGATGGCGGACGGCGTTCTCGATCATGACGATGGCGTCGTCCACCACGAAGCCCACGCTGATGGTCAGGGCCATCAGCGACAGGTTGTCCATGCTGTAGTCCAGCAGCCACATGACGGCGAAGGTGCCGGCCAGCGACAGGGGCACGGCGGTGGCGGCGGCCAGGGTGGGCGCCAGGCGGCGCAGGAACAGGCCCACCACCAGGATGACCAGGCCGATGGAAATCAGCATGGTGACCTGCACGTCGTCCACGCTGGCGCGGATGGTGGCGGTCTGGTCGTTGACGACGTTGATCTCGATGCCCGGCGGCAGCCATTTCTGGATCTGGCCCAGGTTGGCCTTGATCAGGTCCACCGTCTTGATGACGTTGGCGCCCGGCTGCTTCAGAACCGACACCAGGACGGCCGGCTGGGTGCCGAACCACCCCGCCTGGCGGATGTTTTCCGAGCTGTTCAGCACCGTGGCCACGTCGCCCAGGCGGAAGACGGTGCCGCTGGCGGTGCGCACCACCAGGTCGCGATAGTCCTGCGCCTTCAGCATGGTGTCGTTGGTGGTCACCGTCATCAGCGTGTCTTCGCCGTCCATGGTGCCCACGGGCTGGCTGACGTTGGCGTTGGTGATGGCGGTGCTGATGTCGGCCAGGCTGATCTTGCGCGCGGCCAGGGCGTTCACGTCCACCTGGACCCGGATGGCGGATTTCTCGCCACCGGCGGCCGAGGCCTGGGCCACGCCTTCGATCTGCGACAGCCGCTGGGCCAGGATGCCGTCGGCGGCGTCGAAGATGGCCTGGTTGGTCAGGGTCTTGGACGTCAGCGCCAGCGTCATGATCGGCCGGCCGTTGGGGTTGGCCTTGCGGAAGATGGGCTGGCTGGTCAGGCCGGAGGGCAGGTCCGTGGCCGCCGCGCTGATGGCGGCCTGCACGTCCCGCGCGGCGTCCGAGACCGGGCGGTTGACGTCGAACTGCAGGATGATGGTGCTGACGCCCAGCGACGTGGACGAGGTCATCTCGTTCACGCCCGCGATCTCGCCCAGGTGCCGCTCCAGCGGGGCGGTCACCGTGGCGGCCATGGTCACGGGGTCGGCCCCCGATTCCCGGGCCTGGACGAAGATGATGGGCAGGTCGGTGTTGGGCAGTGACGCCACTGGCAGGAAGGCGTAGGCCACCGCCCCCACCAGCGCCAGGCCCAGCGCCAGCAGGGCCGTGCCGATGGGCCGGCGGATGAAGGGTTCGGAAATGCTCATGGGATGGCCACCCTCACTCCGCCAGGCCCGTCAGGGACGGCGGGGCGTTGGGCGGGGGCACGTCTTCCGTCCGGTCGCCGCCAGTGCGGCGTGCCACCCAGGCGCGCAGCCGCTCCATGTACAGGTAGATCACCGGGGTGGTGTACAGGGTCAGCAACTGCGACAGGATCAGGCCGCCGACGATGGTGATGCCCAGGGGGCGCCGCAGCTCCGACCCCGTGCCATGCTCCAGCGCCAGGGGCAGGGCACCCAGCAGCGCCGCCATGGTGGTCATCATGATGGGCCGGAAGCGCAGCAGGCAGGCCTCGACGATCGAGTCGTGGGCGGACTTGCCCTCCACCCGCTCCGCCTCGATGGCGAAGTCGATCATCATGATCGCGTTCTTTTTCACGATGCCCATCAGCAGCACGATGCCGATCAGGGCCACCAGCGACAGGTCGTTGCCGGTCAGCCACAGGGCCAGCAGGGCGCCGATGCCGGCCGACGGCAGGGTCGACAGGATGGTCACCGGGTGGATCACGCTTTCATACAGCACGCCCAGCACGATGTAGATGGTGACCACGGCGGCGGCGATCAGCCACGGCTCGCTGGCGATGGAGGTCTGGAACTCCGCCGCCTCGCCGGCGAAGGAGCCGGTCACCGTGTCCGGCATGCCGATGTCCTGTTCCGCCTTGGTCACGGCGTCCACCGCGTCGCCCAGCGACTGGCCCTCCGCCAGGTTGAAGGTGACGGTCAGGGCCGGGAACTGCGCCTGGTGGTTCACCGTCAGGGGCGCGCTGGTGGTTTCGATCCGCACCAGCGAGCTCAGCGGAACCTGGGTGTTGGTGGTGACCTGGGTGCTCTGCGCCACCGCGTTCACCGCCACTGGCCCGCCGGTGCTGGGCACGTACAGGCGGCCCAGCGCCTCCGGATTGGTTTGCAGCTTGTCCGGCACCTCCAGCACCACACGGTACTGGTTCATCTGGGCGTAGATGGTGGAGATCTGGCGCTGTCCGAAGGCGTCGTACAGCACGTCGTCGATGCTCTGGATGCTGACGCCCAGGCGCGAGGCCAGGTCCCGGTCGATGTTCAGCACCACCTGGCGGCCGTTGGTCTGCTGGTCGCTGGCCACGTCGCGGAACTGGGGCAGGCTGCGCAGCTTGGCCACCAGCTTGGGCGCCCATTCCGCCAGCTCCACGCCGTCGGCGTCGGCCAGGGTGTACTGATACTGGGTGCGGCTGGCGCGGGCGCCGATCTGGATGTCCTGCACCGACTGGACGTAGACCTCGCCCTGCACGCCCGACAGCTTGTGGCTCAGGCGCACGGCGATAGCGTCGGCGCCGTCCGCGCGTTCGTCCCGCGGCTTCAGGCCCACGGACAGGTGGGCGGTGTTGGGGGTGGGGTTCACGGTGCTGGCGCCGGCGAAGCTGGTCACCGACACCACGTCGGGGTCTTGCGCCACGATGTCGGCCACCTGCTGCTGCAGGCGGCGCATGGACGCGAAGGAACTGTCCTGGTCGCCGTCCACCGTGATGGCCAGGATGCCGGTGTCCTGGCTGGGCAGGAAGCCCTTGGGCATCCACATGTACAGCACGACGGTCAGGACCAGGGTGCCGATGGCCACCAGCAGCGTCAGGAACTGGAAGCGCATGACGACCGCCAGGGTGCGTCCGTACAGCTTCAGCATCCAGTTGAAGCCGGCCTCCGTCCATTCCAGGGGCGAATAGCGCGCCCAGCGCGAGCGGCGCTGGTGGGCGGCCTGCTCCGCGGCGTGGCTGCGCAGCAACCGGCCGCACATCATGGGCGTGACGGTCAGCGACACCACGGCGGACGCGACGACGGCGATGGTCAGGGTCAGCGAGAATTCGCGGAACAGGCGGCCGATGATGCCGCTCATGAACAGCAGGGGGATGAACACCGCGACCAGCGACACCGTCAGCGAGATGACGGTGAAGCCGATCTGCTTGGCGCCCTTGTAGGCGGCGGGCAGGGGGGCCTCCCCCGCCTCGATGTAGCGGATGACGTTCTCGATCATGACGATGGCGTCGTCGACGACGAAGCCGGTGCCGATGGTCAAGGCCATGAGTGACAGGTTGTCCAGGCTGAAGCCGCACAGCGCCATGACGCCGAAGGTGACGATCAGGGACAGGGGCAGGGCCACGGCCGGGATGATGGTGGCGCGGCCGGACCGCAGGAAGGCCAGGATGACCAGCACGACCAGCACGGTGGTCAGCACCAGGGTCTGCTGCACGTCGCGGACGGAGGCGCGGATGGTCTCGGTGCGGTCGGCGACGATGGTCAGCTTGATACCGGCGGGCAGGGCGGCCTGAAGCTCCTTCAGCTTGGACTTCAGCCGGTCGGCCGTCTCCACGATGTTGGCGCCGGGCTGGCGCTGGATGTCCAGCAGCACGCCCTGCTTGCCGTTGAACCAGGCGCCCACGCGGGCGTTTTCCAGGCCCCGGGTCACCACGCCCACGTCCTTCAGATGGACGGGGGCGCCGTTCTTGTAGGTGACGATGACATCGGCATAGGCCTCCGCCTTTTCGATCTGGTCGTTGGCGGTGATGGTGTAGGCCTGGGCGGCGCCGTCGAAGCTGCCCTTGGCCTGGTTCACATTGGCCTTGCCCAGGGCGGTGCGGATATCCTCCATGCTCAGGCTGTACGCGGCCAGCCGCTCCGGCTGGATCTGGATGCGTACGGCAGGGCGCTGGTTGCCCTGCACCGTCACGCGGCCCACGCCGGACACCTGGCTTAGCTTTTGCGCCAGCAGGCTGTCGGCCGTGTCGGACAGGGTGGCGATGGGCAGGGTTTCGGACGTCAGCGCCAGCGACAGGATGGGCGGATCGGCCGGGTTCACCTTGGCGTAGGTGGGCGGATAGGGCAGCGTCTTGGGCAGGGTGCTGCCCGCAGCGTTGATGGCCGCCTGCACGTCCTGCGCCGCGTCATCGATGTTGTGGCCCAGGCCGAACTGCAGCGTGATGTTGGACACGCCGAAGCTGGAGATCGACGTCATGACGTCCAGACCGGGAATCTGGCCCAACTGGCGTTCCAGCGAGGCGGTGATCAGCGTGGACGTGGTGTCGGCGCTGGCGCCCGGCAACTGGGTGGTGACCTGGATGACGGGGAAGTCCACTTCCGGCAGGGATGACACCGGCAGGGCCTGATAGCCCAGGACGCCCACCAGCACGATGCCGATCGCCAGCAGCGTGGTGGCGATCGGCCGGGCGATGAAGGGGGCGGAAACGTTCATCGCGGCTGACCGCCCAGGCTGTTTCCTGATGCAGGCTGGCCATTGGCGGGTTGGCCATTGGCGGGTTGGTTGGCGTTGGGCGCGCCCTGCGCCGGGTCGGTGCCCGGCTGGCCGCCCTGGTTGCGGCGGCGGTGATGCTCCCCCTCGGGACCGGCCGGGCCGTTGCCGCCCTGGTGACGGCGATGTTCGCCGGCCGCAGCGGGGGCGCCGGCCGCCGGGGTCGGACCGGCGATGTTGATCTTGGCGCCATCCTGCAGGCGGTCTTGGCCGTTCACCACCACGCGCTCGCCCACCTTCACGCCGTCGGACAGGGCGGACTTGTCGCCCTCGTTCAAGGTGACGGTGACCAGGCGCGGGGTGACGGTGTTGTCGTCGTTGACGATGTAGACGAAGGTGCCGTTGGGGCCGTGCTGGATGGCGGACGCCGGCACCACCGCCAGCTTGGGCTTCACCTCCAGCAGCAGGCGCATGTTGACGAAGCCGCCCGGCCACAGGCGGTTGTCCTTGTTGGGGAAGGTGGCCTTCAGCTTGATGGTGCCGGTGGTGGTGTCCACCTGGTTGTCCAGGGTGGTCAGCGTGCCCTTGTCCAGTTGGTGGCCATCGGAATTGACGGCCAGCACGCTCAGCGTCTCGCCCTTGGCCAGGTGGCTGTTGATCACGTCCAGCTGCTGCTGCGGCAGGGTGAAGGTGCCGGCGATGGGCTGCATCTGGGTGATGATCACCAGGCCGGTGCTGTCGCTGGAACTGACGATGTTGCCCACGTCGACCAGGCGCAGGCCGGTGCGGCCATCGATGGGGGCCTTGGTGACGGTCCAGTCCAGGTTGGTACGGGCGGTCTCGACGGCCGCCTGGTCGTACTTCAGGGTCGCCTCATACTGGGCGACGGTGGCCTTCTGGGTGTCGTAGGTCTGCTGCGTGCCATACTTCTCCGCCGCCAGGGCGCGATAGCGCTCCAGGTCCAGGCGGGCGTTGGCCAGCTGCGCCTGGTCCTGCGCCACCTTGGCCACGGCCTGGTCGTAGGCCGCCTGGTACAGGCGCGGATCGACCACGGCCAGGACGTCGCCGGCCTTCACGGTCTGTCCTTCAGTGAAGGACACCTTGGTCAGCTGGCCGCCGATGCGGGTTCTGACCGTGACCGTGTTCAGCGCCTGCACCGTGCCCAGGCCGTCCAGATAGACCGGCATGTCGGCCAGGACCACGGGCGTCACCGCCACCGTGGGAATGGAAAAGCCGCCGCGACGTCCGCCAGGACCACCCGGCGGTCCGCCCATGGGGCCGCCCGGGGGCGGGCCACCCATGGCCCCCCGCGCATCCTGGCTGCCCGGCTTCTTGTGCATCACCCACCACGCGCCACCCCCCAGCAGCACCACGACCAGGGCAGACACCCAAACACTGCGTCGCATCGAAATCCCAACCTTCCCGATGATCTCTAGAACCGGGGTTTATACGCCGGCCAGCCTGAGATCCTGTTGTCCCGTCTATTGTATGGATGGCTATGGCCGGTGAGATAGGGAATGGCCCGTACCCGACTGCCCCGCCCGGTGTTTCGCGCTTCCTCTTACCCTGAAAAACCACGGGCGTCAGCACCGCTTGCGCCCGCCGGGTCCGGTCCGCTTTGGCCGTTCCGCCAAGTGGTTGCCCCGGCGCGTGCCGCCGGGTCCCCCTGGCCGCGCATGACCGTTTTATGGCATCCACGGTCCGTCGTCCCCCGCGCCAATCGGCGCATGGCGCCAAACCGGGCCCCAACCTGCACTCAAACTGGGGCACCCAACGGGGGCCGTCGCCGTCCTGCACGGACAGAAGTTTTTGCATTGCGGCAAATTGCGCTTTTGTTTGGGGTTGACGCAGGTCCCCCACCCGGTTTATTGGCGGGCCGTCGGTTGTCCTCCGCCGTTTGGAACTTCTGGTTCCGGATGACGGGCGGCACGCCGTCAACCCCACAGATAGCCACCCTGAGAATGAACCCTCGACCTAGTGAGAGCGGCGCGGACCCGTTTGGCCGGACCCATCCGGCGCGACTGGGCGCTTCAGACCGCCAGCCGGGACAGGGGTGTGGGTGGGCGCGTCGGATCCCTTGCTGAGACGGGGGCGCCGCCGCCCCCATCCTTCACCTCGTCCCCGCCGGGCACCGGCCGCGTGACGGAGGCAGCAATGGCCCTCAACAAGACCCGTTTTTCCACCGGGACCGATTCCATGGCCGCCGTCATGGCGGCGGGGCCCCGGGCCGCGCAGGCGCAACGCGCGGCGCACTCCGGCCATGGCCTCACGCTGGTGTGGCGGCAGGATGCCGTCGGTCGTCCCGTCATGGGCTGGATGCTGATGCGCCGCCCGGTGGCGGCCAACGACGTCGCGGCCAACGACGCACCGTCGGAGGGCCGAACGCGGCACGCCTTCTGACCGGCGTTCGATTCCCGTAGCCTTTTCCGACACCACCGGCGAAGGGGGGATTGGCTGATGACCATGCACGTCCTCCACGGCGGCCGTGACGGGTTGGGCTCCCCCAGCCCGCTGGCCCGCCTGGCGCCGTCCCGCTGGGACATGGTGGCGCTGCCCCTGGTCCTGGGCCTGCTGGCCCTCATGGTCTTCGGCGGGCATGAGGTGGCGCAGCCGCTGTCGCAGCTGGAACGCACCCCCATCACGCTGGACCCCTGGACCCTGCCCTATTACGCCCTGCGCACCACGCTGCGCATGATGGCGGCGTTGGGCGCGTCGCTGCTGTTCACCCTGGTCTACGCGCCGCTGGCGGTGAAAAGCCAGCGGGCCGGGCAGATCCTCATCCCGGCGTTGGACATCCTGCAGTCCGTGCCGGTGCTGACCTACCTGTCCTTCACGGTCACCTTCTTCCTGGGCCTGTTCCCCGGCCAAGTGGTGGGGGCGGAGATGGCGTCCATCTTCGCCATCTTCACCAGCCAGGCCTGGAACATGACGTTCAGCTTTTACCAGTCGCTGCGGACGGTGCCGTCCGACCTGGAAGAGGTGTGCACGGGCTATCATTTCTCCACCTGGCAGCGCTTCTGGCGGCTGGAGGTGCCCTTCGCCATTCCCGGCCTGGTCTGGAACATGATGATGAGCATGTCCGGCGGCTGGTTCTTCGTGGTGGCGGCGGAGGCGGTGACCGTGGGCAGCACCACCATCACTCTGCCAGGGGTCGGCGCCTATCTGGCGCTGGCCATCGAACAGCGTGACCTGACCGCCATCGGCTGGGTCATCCTGACCATGCTGGGCGTCATCATCCTCTATGATCAGCTGCTGTTCCGGCCGCTGGTGGCCTGGGCGGACCGGTTCCGCGCCGACACCGTCCAGGCGGAGCAGCGCCCGACCTCCTGGGTGCTGACCATGGTGGAGCGGTCCGCCCTGTTCCGCGCGCTGGGCCGGCCGGCTGGCGGGGCCGCGCGCGCCACCCTGCGCTGGCGCCTCCCGGCCCTGCCCAAGCTCAAGCTGCCGGCGGCCCGGCTCAGCCCCCGCGCCATCAAGATCGGCGATTACGTGTGGCAGGGGGCGCTGGCCGCCATGGCGATCTACGTCGCCGTGGACGGCATCCGCTTCATGGCCACGGGCGTCACCTGGGGCGATGTCGGCCACGTGGTGCTGCTGGGGCTCGCCACCATGGTCCGCGTGATCGTGCTGATCGTCCTGGCCGCCATCTTCTGGGTTCCGGTCGGGGTGATGGTCGGCATGCGGCCGCGCCTGGCGGCCATCGTGCAGCCGCTGGCCCAGTTCCTGGCCGCCTTCCCGTCCAACCTGTTCTTCCCCGTCGCGGTCGCCGTCATCGTGCACTGGACCCTGAACCCGGACATCTGGCTGTCGCCGCTGATGATCCTGGGCACGCAGTGGTACATCCTGTTCAATGTCGTGGCCGGGGCGCAGGCCTACCCCGTGGACCTGCGCGACGTCATCGCCAACCTGCGCCTGCGCGGCTGGCGCAAGTGGCGCGACGCTTTGCTGCCGGGTGTCTTCCCCCACCTGGTCACGGGCGCCATCACCGCCAGCGGCGGCGCCTGGAACGCCAGCATCGTGGCCGAGGCCGTGTCCTGGGGTGACACCCATGTGCAGGCCCGCGGCCTGGGCGCCTACATCGCCCAGATGACGACCGATGCCGATTTCCCCCGCCTGGTGCTGGGCAACGTCGTCATGGTCTGCTTCGTCGTGCTGTTCAACCGCCTGGTCTGGCGCCCGCTCTACGGGTACGCCGAACGCCGCCTGCGTGTGTCCTGAGGACACGGGAAAGGAGACCGAAATCATGAACCTGACCCCGAAGTCCCTGCGGGCCGCGGCCGGCACCCCCCTGGGCGTGAACGCGCCGGCCGACCTCGCCACCGCCGGCGTGGCCCCGCGCACGCCGTCCAGCAACGCTCCCATCCTCACCGTGCGCGGTGTCAGCAAGCGCTATGACGCCGACCCGGACAGCCCCCTGGTGCTGGACAAGGTGGACATGACGGTGGACCGGCGCGAGATCGTGGCCCTGCTGGGCCGCTCCGGCTCCGGCAAGTCCACGCTGCTGCGCATCATCGCCGGCCTGTTGTCCTCCACCTCCGGCCAGGTGTCGGTGGCGGGCAAGCCGGTGTCGGGCCCGGCCAACGACGTGGCCATGGTCTTCCAGTCCTTCGCCCTGTTCCCCTGGCTGACCGTGCTGGAAAATGTGCAGGTGGGTCTGGAGGCGCGCGGCGTGCCCCCGGCGGAAATGCGCCGCCGGGCGCTGGCCGCCATCGACCTCATCGGCCTGGACGGGTTTGAGAACGCCTACCCGCGTGAGCTGTCGGGCGGCATGCGCCAACGCGTGGGCTTCGCCCGAGCCCTGGTGCTGGACCCCGGCATCCTGCTGCTGGATGAGCCGTTCTCGGCCCTGGACGTGCTGACGGCCGAAACCGTCCGCACCGACTTCCTGGACCTGTGGGCGGATGGGCACCTGGCCATTGGCGCCGTGCTGCTGGTGACCCACAACATCGAGGAAGCGGTGCAGATGTGCGACCGCATCCTGGTGATGTCGTCCAATCCGGGCCGCGTCGCGGCGGAGATCGAGGTGACGCTGCCCCAACCGCGCGTGCGCACCGATCCCGCCTTCCGCCAGCTGGTGGACCACATCTACGGTCTCATGACCCGCCGTCCCAAGGCGGCCCCCGGCGCGGCCGAGACGCTGGCGGCGGGCCTCAGCCTGCAACTGCCCCATGTGTCGACCAACGTGCTGGCGGGCCTGATGGAACTGGTGGACGGCGCGCCGCATAACGGCGTGGCCGACTTGCCGGTCATCTCCTCCGCCCTGCAGATGTCCACGGACGACCTGCTGAAGGTGGCGGAAACCCTGCAGATGTTGGGCTTCGCCGAGGTGGTGGAGGGTGATATCCGCCTGTCGGCGTCGGCCCGGCAGTTCGCCCAGGCCGAGCTGGACGTGCGCAAGCGGCTGTTCGCCGATCATCTGTTGCAACGCATTCCCCTGGCGGGCCACATTCGGCGCGTCCTGCAGGAACGTCCCAACCACCGTGCCCCCCGCGCCCGTTTCGAGACGGAGCTGGAGGACTACATGTCCGAGACGGCGGCGGATGAGACGTTGAAGGCCATGATCAGCTGGGCGCGGTATGCCGAGGTCTTCGCCTACGATGGCGATACCGAGCAGTTCCACCTGGATGCGGAAGAAGAGGCCTGATACCAGAGGCACGAGATAGAGACTCGTGCCTCTGTAGCCCGCGACTGCGGGCGCCGGAGCGAGCACCGCCCAGTTCATGTAAAGGGGGGCGCAGCGAGGAAGCCAAAGGGCGCGGATGCGCCCGCCGGCGCTTGAGGCGGCATTTGAGAGGTCACGATCAAATGCCGCGCGTATGATACCGGGCCTCGGCTTGCGGGGCATCGGGGACCGCGCATTTTCAGCCGGGATGCTGATTTGAGCGGCCGGCGATGGAAGGGACTTGGCAGAACGGGCCGCCGGTGATGCACTGCGCGGCCCGTTCCCTTTTCCGGAAGATGCCCATGGTCCGCCCCGTTTCCCGCCGCCTGTTCGCGCTCGCCCTCATCGGGGCGGGGTTGTGGGGGAACGCGGCCGGGGCGGTGGGCCTGCCATCCACACCGGCCAAGCCGGTGACGGACAGCTTTTTCGGGCAGGTGGTCACCGACCCCTATCGTTGGCTGGAGGATTGGTCGGATCCGGTCGTGAAGCGCTGGTCCGCCGATCAGAACGCCTATAGCCGCGTCTACCTGGACGCCGTGCCCCAGCATGCCGCCATCAAGGCGCGGCTGACATCCCTCATCGCGGCCACCCCGATTCGCTATTCCGGCGTGCGGGCCGCTGGTGGCCACCTCTTCGCCCGCCTGACCGATCCCCGCCTGCAACAGCCGCAAATCGTCATGATCGACGACTCGACGGCCACGACGCCGTCGCGGGACCTGCCCGTCCGCGTGGTGATCGACCCCAACAAGATCGACCCGCGGGGCCTGACCTCGGTCGACTGGTTCGTGCCCTCGCCCGACGGCCGTCTGGTGGCGGCCAGCCTGTCCACCGGCGGTAGCGAGAACGGCAGCGTCCATGTCTTCGACGCCGCCACCGGCGCGGAGGTGGGTGACGTCATCCCCCACGTGCAATATCCCACCGGCGGGGGTGACCTGGCGTGGTCCGCCGATGGCAAAGGCTTCTGGTACACCCGCTACCCGGGTGAGGAGCGGCCGGAGGCGGACCGCCATTTCTTCATGCAGGTCTACTGGCACCCGCTGGGCGGCGATCCGCGCAACGACAGTTATGTGCTGGGCCATGACTTCCCCCGCATCGCGGAGGTGGAGCTGGACAACCGCGAGGGCACCGGCCCGCTGGTCATCTCCGTCGCCAACGGCGACGGCGGGGAGTTCGAGCATTTCCTGCTGCCGGCCTCGGCCGCGCCCACCGGCACGCCGGTGCCGGTCACCCGGTTCACCGACAAGGTGGTGGCGGTGACGCCCGGGCCGGACGGCGCGCTTTACCTGATTTCCCGCCTGAACGCGCCGGCGGGCCGCCTGTTGCGCCTGGCGCCGGGCGATACGGACCTGGCCCATGCCAAGCTGCTGGTGCCGGAGGGCAAGGCGGCCCTGCTGTCCGACCGGGGCTCCCACTCCCTGGCCGTGACGGAAAACCGCCTCTATCTGCGCCGCATCGAGGGCGGGCCGATCAGCGTCGCCATGGTGGCGCCGGCCACGGGCCAGCCCTTGGGCCCCTTGCCCCTGCCGCCGGTATCGGCCAACCACGAGCTGGTGCCCCTGGGCGGCGACCGCGTGCTGTACGATGTCGCCACCTATCTGCGGGCGCCGCTCTACGCCGTTTATGACGAGCGGCGGCAAAGCATGGATGAGACCAAGCTCACGGCCACGGGTGGACTGGACTTCAGCGATGCCGAGGTGGTGCGCGATGCCGCCACCTCGGCGGACGGAACCCAGGTGCCGGTCACCCTCATCATCCCCAAGGGGGCCCGGAAGGGCGGAAAGGCGCCGACGCTGCTGACGGGGTATGGCGGTTTCGGCATCAGCCTGACGCCGGGGCAATTGGCGGCGGAACAGCGGCTGTGGCTGGACGCCGGCGGCATCTACGCCATCGCCAACCTGCGCGGCGGGGCGGAGTTTGGCGAGGCCTGGCACGACGCTGGCCGCCTGACCAACAAGCAGCACGTCTTCGACGATTTCGCCGCCGTGGCCCGCCTGCTGGTTCAGCGGGGCTACACCGATGCCGACCATCTGGCCCTGATCGGCGGCAGCAACGGGGGGCTGCTGATGGGCGCCACCCTGACCCAGCACCCGGAACTGGCCCGCGCCGTGGTGGGCAATGTGGGCCTCTACGACATGGTCCGCACCGAGCGGGATCCCAATGGCGCTTTCAACATCACCGAATACGGCACGGTGACGGACCCGGCGCAGTTCCGCGCCATCTACGCCTATTCCCCCTATCACCACGTCACTGACGGTGCCCGCTATCCGGCCGTGCTGCTGACCACGGGGGAGAATGACGGGCGGGTGAACCCCATGCATTCGCGCAAGATGGTGGCGCGGCTGCAGGCGGCGGACCCCGCCGGCCTGCCCATCCTGTTGCGCACCACCGCCAATGCCGGGCATGGGCATGGCAGTTCGCTGGCGGAGCGGGTAGCCCTGTCGACCGACATCTACGGTTTCCTATTCGACCAATTGGCCATGACCCTGCCGCCGGCGGCCAAGTGACCAACGGGCCGATGCTTTAAGGCTGTCCCGGGCGGGACGGGTGGCCCATAGTAGGGGCCTGTTTTTCCTCACGCTGTTCCGCCCCCATGGGTCCGCCTGGTGCCATGACGTCCTTGCCCAACCCCTCGCCAACCCTTCCCCTGCCGGGGGACAGGCTGGACTGGCTGGATCCCGCTTGCCGGCTGGTCCAGGACGGGCAGGCGTATGGCCGTGCGGACCTGATGGGCCGTGCCCAGGACTTGAGGGCGCGCTGGGGTGCCGTGGGACCGGTGGCGGCCGTGGCGGCCACGCCGCTGGCCGTGGCCACGGCCCTGGTTGCCGCGTGCGTGTCGAACGTTCCGCTGTTCCTGCTGCGGGGCGGCGATGTGCCGGCAGGGGTGCCGGCGGGGGTGCCGATGGGGGTGGACGCGCAGGTTCACGCGGACGGCGCGGTGACGCGCCTCAACAAGGATGCGGGAGCCACGGACGCGGGAGCCTGGGCGTCGGGCTTTTCCCTGGTGCTGGAAACCTCCGGCACCACCGGGGCGCCCAAGCGCCTGCGCCATGATTTCGCGCGGCTGACGGCCCGCATCCAGCCGGGGCGCGGGCGGGGGTGCACGTGGCTGGCCACCTTCGATCCAGGCGGCTACGCCGGCCTGCAGGTGCTGCTGACCGTGCTGCGGGGCGGCGGCACCCTGGTCGATGGCGAGGCCCATGACGTGCCGGCCCAGGCAGAGCGCGCGGCGCGGCACGCCGTCACCCACATCAGTGCCACGCCCAGCTTCTGGCGGGCCTTCCTGCTGACGGGGAAGAAGCCGCCACTGAAGGCGCTGACCCTGGGCGGGGAGGCGGTGGAGCAGACCCTGCTGGATCGCTTGGCGGTGGCCTTTCCCGGCGCCACGCTGCGCCATATCTATGCCAGCACCGAGGCGGGGGCCCTGTTCGCCGTCTCCGATGGCCTGGCCGGTTTCCCGGCCGCCTGGCTGGAGACGGGCGTGGAAGGCACCGACCTCGCCATCCGGGGCGAGGTGCTGCATGTCAGGGGGCCCCGGCTGGCGCTTGCCCTGGCCGATGGGCGCCTGCTGACGGACGCCGATGGGTGGTACGCCACCGGCGACCGGGTCGAAGTGGTGGGCGACCGGGTGCTTTTCCGGGGCCGCGAGGACGGCGTGGTCAATGTCGGCGGGGTGAAGGTCATGCCGGATGCGGTCGAGGCCCTGATCCAGGCGGTGCCCGGCATCGCCGACGCCGCCGTGCGCGTGCAGGCCAGTCCCATCACCGGGCATCTGCTGACGGCGCAGTTGGTGGCGGCCCCCGATCAGGACCCGGCGGCCCTTCGGCCCCTGGTGGTGGCGGCCCTGGCCGGCCTGCCACCGGCCGCGCGGCCAAGGCGGCTGGAATTCGTTACGGAATTGGAATTATCCCCGTCGGGCAAAAAGAAGCGGGTGCGGCATGAGTGATCACATCATCGTCACCGGCGGCAGCCGGGGGCTGGGGTTGGCCCTGGTGCGCGCCCTGCTGGCGGACGGCTGGCGCGTCTCCACCTGCGCCCGCAGCCCCACGGCGGAGGTGGAGGAACTGACAGGCCAGCATGGCGACCGCTTCCTGTTCCAGGTGGCGCGGGTGGGGGACGCGGCCCAGGTGACGGCCTTCGTCGATGCCGCGGCGGCCTGGGCCGGCGGCCTCTACGGCTTGGTCAACAACGCCGGCATCGCGCGCGAGGGCATCCTGGCCACCCTGCCGCAGGTGGAAATCGATACCCTGATCCAGACCAATCTCAACGGCGCCCTCCAGGCGGCGCGCGCGGCCCTGCGCCATCTGCTGCGCCGGCCCGCCGGCGCCAGCCCGCCGGGCGGACGCATCGTCAACATCTCCTCCATCATCGGGCAGCGCGGCTATACCGGCCTTGCCGCCTATGCCGCCACCAAGGCGGGGATGGACGGCATGACTCGGGCCCTGGCGCGCGAGGTGGGGCGCCGGGGCATCACGGTCAACTCGGTGGCGCCGGGCTATCTGGAGACGGAAATGTCGTCGACGCTCAGCGCCGGACAGCGCGACCAGATCATCCGGCGCACTCCGTTGGGACGCCTGGGCACGGCCGATGACGTCGTGCCGGTCGTGCGTTTCCTGCTGGGGCCGGCCGCCGCCTATATCACCGGGCAGACCCTGGTGGTTGACGGCGGCATCAGTTGCTGAGGGGAGAATAGTGATGGCCTTGGCCCGGTTGAACGGCGTGGCGGTGCGGGGCATCGTCTCGGCACTGCCAGCCCGGGTGGAAGACACCACGGACCTGGCCGTCCGCTTCGGGGAAGACGCGGCGCGGCGCCTGGCCACGGCCACCGGCATTCATGCCCGTCATCGGGCGGCCCCGGACCAATGCACCTCCGACCTTGCGGTCCCTGCCGCGCAGGCGCTGCTGCGGGGACTGGGCTGGCCGGCCGACAGCATCGACCTGCTGGTTTTCGTCAGCCAAACCCATGATCAGGTGCTGCCGGCCACCGCCTGCCTGATGCAGCGGCGGCTGGGCCTGCCCAAGACGGCGGCGGCGTTCGACCTGTCGCTGGGGTGCTCCGGCTATGTTTATGGCTTGTGGGCCGCAGGCTCGGCCCTGGCCACCTTGCTGCCACGGGCGGATGGCCGACCGGCGCGGGCCCTGCTGCTGGTCGGCGACACCACCACCCGCCTCCTGGACCCGGATGACCGGGCCGTCGCCCCGCTGTTCGGCGATGCCGCCGCCGCCACGGCGCTGGAAATCGATCCCGCCGCCGCCCCCATGACCATTGATCTGGGAACCGACGGCGCGGGCGCCCCCTACCTCATGGCGGCGGGGGGGGCCATGCGCGCGCCGGACCAACCCGCGCGGCTGTTCATGGACGGCACTCAGGTTTTCGCCTTCACCCTGCGTGAGGTGCCGGCCGCCATCGCCGCCACCTTGGCCGCGGCGGGCTGGACGGCGGCGGACGTCGACCGGTTCGTGCTGCACCAGGCCAACGAGATGATGATTCGCCGCCTGGGGCAAAAGATCGGCGCCCCGGAGGATCGTCTGGTGCTGGCGTTGGCCCGGCACGGCAACACCAGTTCCGCCTCGGTTCCCTTGGCCCTGACCGACGCGATGGCCGGGATGCTCAAGGCAGGGCCGGCCCGGGTCCTGCTGTCGGGGTTCGGGGTGGGGTGGTCCTGGGCCACGGCGGCGGCCACCTTGGGGCCGCTGGCCGTGTGCGAAACCCTGGTGCTGCCCCTCTGATGGCGGCCGCGCTTGGGCCGGGCGGCCGGCCTTATTCGTCGACGGACGGGGCGGCCACCTTGCGGCGGCGGCGCACCACCTCCACCGTCGGCTTGGGCGCCGGGGGCGCCTCCATGGTTTCCTTGATGTCGAACAGCTTGCGGCACAGTTTCAGGGCGCGGTAGTTGTTGCCCTCTTGCACCAGGGTCTGCACCTCATCGAACAAGGCCGCCTTGTCCGGGTGCTGGGCGCGCGCCTCTTCCAGGATCGCGGCGAAGTGAACCATGTTGGTCGCCGCGTCTTCGGGGAAGATGTAGATCAGCTGGATGACGAAGTAGAGCCGCTTTTCGATGGTGTCGCAGTTCTCCTCCTTCAGGATTTCCCGGCCGCGCAGGAAATTCACCTTGTTGTAGAAGAACAGCGAAACGGGATGATCGCCGATGCCGATGACGGCGCCATTGACGATCAGCTTTTCTCCCGGACGTAGCACCAGTTTCAGCGGCAAGGGAGCAATCCTTCCTTAGAACGCGGTCCCAGGCCCGGGATCCGGGCTGGGACTCCGGCCTCATGGCCGGGCGGGCAAACCTTAAACGGATGGGGGCGTTCCTCGCATGCGGGGGCCCCTGTGCCGGCTGCGTTTTATTGGACGCACATCCGGCTACGGAGTGGGTCGCCTCCGCGAGCGGAGGCACGCCCAAAGGCGAGCCCGCCCTCGGGCGACCCGCTCTAGGAATTACGGCAGCCGACCCCGTCCGGTCATCAAAAAACCGCTGCTGGCCGAACGCTGCGACAAAAAAGAAGGTGGCGGACGTTGCCGTCCGCCACCTTCCGTACTTCCACGCTGTCGCTGATCTATTAGAACAGCTTGAGGATGGACTGCTGAGCCTGGTTGGCCAAGGACAGGGTGGTGACACCCAGGGACTGCTTGGTCTGCAGGGCCAGCAACTGGGCGCCGGCTTCGTTCTGGTCCACCTGCGTCAGGTTGTCGGCGCCATCCTGCAACACGTTGTTGAACGCGCTCGTGAAGTCGGAGCGGGTCTGAACGATGTTGAGGTTGGTGCTGAGCGTCTGAGAGGCGGCGCGCAGGACGTTGGTGGCGTTGGTCAGCTGCGCCGAGGCCTTGTCGATGTCCGCCCGGTCCAGGAAATTGTTCTGGGCGTAGTCGATGGCCAGGCCTTGGCCCGAGGTGGTGATGTTGGTCGCCGCCACGGTGATGCTGCTGCTGTTGTCCTGGTTGAACTGGACACTCAGGTCGTTCGAGGTGCTCGCCGCGGTGGTCTGCGCGGTGGTAATGTTCGCCGCCTTGCTGGCGCTGGCAGCCTGCTTAATGTCGCTGGCGGCCACGTTCAGGCGGACGGTGCCGGTGCTGAACGAGAAGGCGTTCTCACCATCGGCCAGCTTGGAGTCACCCCGCTGGTTGGAACCAGAACGGGTCACGGAGACACCGTTCAGGTCCGTGGCGGTCACGGAGACATCCACGTTCTTTTCGATGGTGGAGGTGCCGTTGCCGTTCGTGCCCAGGGCTTCCAGCGACGCACGGTCGATGGTGAACGAGACCACCGTGCCCGACGAGAAGGAGATGGAAACGTTCTTCGTCAGGGCGTTGGATGCCGAGGTGCCCAGGGTGAAGGTGTTGGCCGTACCCGTGGCGCCGGGGGCCTGGAGGGTGAAGCTGTTGGTGCCGGCGGTCGGAGCCGTGACCGTAAAGCTGGAGAGCGAGCCGCCAGCGGCAGTCGCGGTCGTGATCTTGGCGGCCAAGCCAGCAGCAATGTTGGCTTCACGAGTAGCGGAGTCCGCCGCCACCACGTCACCGGCCGACGCGGTGTAGGTGAAGGAGGTACCGTTGACCGTGGCGGTGAAGGTGTCACCCTTGTCGACATTACCGGTGATGGTGATGGTCGACGTCTGCTTCGTACCGGACACACCGGCGGTGGTCAGCGTGTTCGAGACCGCCTGGGTGTTGTCGAAGAAGTTGATGGTGCGCGACTCGTCGCCTTCCGTCACCACCACGCTGCGGGTCTGGCCGACCGCGCCACGCGTCTGGATCGAAATGTCGGAGAAGTTGCCGGTGGTGCTGCTCAGCGTGCCGGAAACCTTCAGGCCGAACACGCCGCGGGCCGTCTCGGCATTGGCGATATCGGCGGCATCGCCGGAGATCGCGCCGGTGCCGGAGATACGCACCGAATAGGTGTCGGCGCCGGTGATGTTGGTGACGCGGGCGTTGGAGATCGCGGTGATCGAGTTGGCCGAGGCGACCGAGGTCGAGGTGGCGGCGAACGATTGGCCGTTACCGGCGACCAAGTTCTTGCCCGAATAGCCGCTGTCGCCAGCCAGCTTGTCGATCTGGTCCTTGATGCCGTTGAACTGGTCGGCCAGCGACTTGCGGGTCGCGATGGAGCTGGCGTCCGTACCCAGGTTGGAATACGCGGTCGTCAGCAGGCCTTGGGCCTGGGTGACCAGCGACTGGATGGAGGTGATGCCCTGGCTGCCCGCCTTAATGGTGTTGACGGCCTGCGTCATACCATCCTTCAGGGTGGACAGATCGCTCGCGCGCTGATTCAGGCTCTGCGCGGCGAAGAAAGCGGTCGGACCGTCAAGGGCGGAGTTGACCTTGTTACCGGTCGCCAACTGGTTTTCCAGCTTGCTGGTAGCGGTGTTGGTCTGCTGCAGCAGCAGCAGGTTGGTCCGCATGCTGGACGAAAGCTGAACGGCGTCAGACATAAAAAATCTCCTTTGGAGAGGGTATGTTTCGCCCGAATTTTTCGGACACGGTAAGTGATGACCTGTTTCGGCGGCGGAGTCAAGGTGCGATTGATAAAATTTTAGACATTCTGTCCAGGCCCCGAGGGGCTACCGTCGCGCCAGCCTTCGCCGTCAACGTTCAATACATGATCAATCGTTGAGGGATCCTTAACATGGATCAACCCGGGCCGCCAATGCGGCGGCCACCTGGCGCATGACCGGGCCCCAGTCACCGCGCGTTTCCTGCCGATACAGCCGCGCGCTGGGGTACCAGTCGCTGTCCGCGCGCCCCAGGCCCCAACGCCAGTCGGGAGACCGGGGCAGGACGACCCAGACGGGACGCCCCAGGGCACCCGCCAGATGCACCGGCGCCGTGCAGGAACTGATCAGCAGATCGACATTCATCAGGATGGCGGCGGTATCGGCGAAGTCCCGGATATCCGGGGCCAGGTCGGTGAAGGCGGCGGGAAGGGGGCCGGCCGCCAGGTCGCGCCGCCCGTCCCCCATCTGTAAACTGAAGAAATGGACGCCCGGCACCTGAAGCACCGGCGCGAACGCCGGCAGGCGGGGTGAGCGCCAGCGGTCGCCGGTGAAGTTGGGATTGCCGGCCCAAACCAGCGCCACCTTGAGGCTCTGTTGCGTCGATGCTTGCCGGGTCGTGGCCGACGGGGCCATGGCCTGTGCCAATCGATCGCGCCACCGTGCCCTGCGCGGCTCGTCAACGTGAAGGTAGGGCACCTGGTTCGGAATGGGGCTGATGCCCGCCTTAAACAGGCCGGGCAGGCTCATGATCGGGCATTGCAGGTCGAAGGGGGGCAGCGGCCGGTCCGTGGGCGCCAGTTCCAACCGGCCGGGCCGCACCAGATCCTGCATCAGGTCGACCAGCTCCGGCGGCGTTTCCAGCAGCACGCGCCCCCCCATCGCCGCCACCGCCGGCAGATACCGCGCGACCATCAGCACGTCACCCAGGCCTTGTTCGACATGCACCAGCAATGTGCGGCCGGGGAACGGCGCGCCGTCCCAGGCGGGACGGTCGAAGGTGCGCAAGGGGTTGGTGCGGCTGTGGCGTCGCCATTCGTAGAGCGGCCAGCCCTTGGCGTAGCGTCCCAGCAGCAGCGACACCAGCGCCAGGTTCCAATTCGCCTCGACCCCGCTGGGGTGGATCTCCAGCGCCCTTTCCGCCGCCGCCGCCGCTTCCTCGAACCGCCCCAGTTCATAGAGGACGGCGCCCAGGGCGGTCCAGGCGCGATGGAAGGAGGGATCCAGGGCCAGCGCCCGGCGATAGGCGTCGGCCGCCCCTTCCAGATCATCCACCGCATGCCGGCCCATGCCGACGTTCAGCCAACCGCCCACGAACGCCGGGTTCAGCCGCACGGCCTCCTGATAGGCGGCCAGGGCCTCGGCCGGTTGGTTCAATTCCGCCAGGACCGTCCCCAGGTTGGTGTGCAATTCCGGCACCTTGGGGAACAGCGCCAGCGCTTGGCGATAGCGGGCGGCGGCATCGTCCAGCCGCTTCGCGGCCTTCAGCGCGGCGCCCAGGTTGGACAGGGCCTCGCCGTAGCGCGGGTTGGCGGCGACGGCGGACTCCAAAGCGGCGATCGCCTCCTCCCGCCGCCCGGCCGCCAGCAAACCGGTGCCCAGGCTGTTCCACAGCGTCGGCTTGGGCGACAGGCCGGCGGTCCGCAGTACGGCCACGGCCTGCTCCTCCTGGGACAGGGCCGCGGCCGCGTCTCCGCGCGCTTGAAGGGCTTTGGCCCGCTCTTCCAGCATTTCCGCGAGGGCGGCCGCGGCCTCGCCCTGTCGGGGTTCCGCCGCCAGCACCTCGCGATACAAGGTTTCGGCGGTGGCCAGCCCGCCCATGGCCCGGTGCGTGGCGGCGAGGAGGACGGTGATGACCGCCGCTTCTGGCGCCAGGTAACGCGCCCGTTCCAGGCGGGGCAGCGCCGCGGCATGGTCGCCACGCAGGTGGGCCGCCGCCCCCCACAGGTACAGCGCCTGCACGTGGTTGGGCGCCATGGCCACGACCCGGCCGTACAGCGCCTCCGCCTCCGCCAGCCGGCCGGCATCGTGATGGTCCAGCGCCAGCTTCAGCGTGTCTTCAACGGTAGCCATGGTGATCGTGCCATCCCGGCGCTGCGCATGCGTCGGTCGCAGCATGGCCGCCCGGGCCCCGCCGTTTCAAAAGAAATCGCGCGGGAAGGACCCGAGGATGCGCAGGGGCGCTGGGATGGAAGGGCCTATGGAAAGACGCGCTCAGGCCATCACATTGACGGCGGCCGCACCTAACGTGACGGCGGCGACGGTGGCACTGATCAGGGCGCTGCCTGACCCGCCCGTGCTTCCGCTGGACAGCGCCGCGCCCGTCCCGCCACCTGACGAACCAGTGCCGCCGCTGGCTGGCGCCGCCGCCGTCCCGGTTCCCGACTGGTCGTTGGAAGGTGCATCCACCTCAGCCGCCAGCCGGGAGTTGCCGCCCTGGTAGCGCGCCGCGCCGGTGGCCCGCAGGCGGTACTGTTCCACCACCTGCCGTGAGGGGATCTGGTAATCCACGGCGCCCGTGACGCTATCGCGGAACTGGGTGATGGCGATGGCCGCCTGACTGTCGTAGGTCACGACAGGGCTGATGTAAGCGGGGGCCGAGAGCCGGGGGCCAGCCTCCCCGCCCGAGGCCGCTCCAGCCGCCGTTCCGGTATCCGCCTTGGCTCCGCTTGTCTCGGCCGTGGCGTCGTTGGCGGCATACGCCAGGGTTCCCACGGTCCCGCTGGGGACCTGGGCATAAGCAGAGCCAGTGCTCAACACGCCATCCAGTGCCATGGACTCGGGTCCTTGGTTAGGAGACAATCCGAAATATTCGCCACATCCCCGCAAAGGGGACATGGGTAGGCCAGGAAGACATCGGTTCAGTCCCCTTATTCCACCCTTGGTGCCGACGGCCTTTCCGGAAATGAAGTCCTAGGGAAAGAGCGATGGCGAGGGGGCCGGGGGTGGCGGATTCACGCCACAATTAAATTTTCAACAACAACTTTAACAAAATTGACGCCGGTGCACAAATTTTTTCCGCAACTCTACCGTTAGTGCAGGACGATGCCCGGCACGGGTGCCACCCATGATTGTGGCGGCCGCGTGAAGGAGAACCTGGCCTTCGTATAAAATTGAATTTTATCAGGTGCTTGGCGGAATAGCCAAATCAGCGGCGACTTGTTGGATGGTCGGGCCCCAATCACCCCAAACCCTTTGGCGGTAGAGGCGCAGGGTCGGATACCAGGGGCTGTCGGTCCGGTCGCGCAGCCAGCGCCAGCAACCATCGACGCGGGACAGCACCCATACGGGCCGGCCCAGCGCCCCTGCCAGGTGGGCCACCGCCGTGTCCACCGTGATCACCAGATCCAGGCAGGACAGCAGGGCGGCGGTGTCGGCGAAGTCGCCCAACGCCGCCGTCCAGTCCAGCAGGGGGAAGGGGGCGCCCCCCACCTGTGCCGCCGCCTGGCCTTTCTGCAGGCTGACGAAGCGGACGTCGGGGATGGCGGCCAGCGGAGCCAAGGTCGCCAGCGCCAGGCTGCGCCGCCGGTCGATCAGGGCGGATACCGGGTCGTCCGGCCGGGGATCGCCGGACCAAACCAAGCCGACGGTTCGCGTGCCGCCGGGGACCGCCCGCGCCAGCCGGTCGCGCCACGCGTCCGCTGGTGGCGGCGCGAGATAGGGGCAGTGGGCGGGAATGGTTTCCAGCGTGGTGCCCAGGCGATACGGCAGGCTCATGAGCGAGACGCGGGCGTCCCAGTCGGTGGCGCTGACCGCCGCACCGGGCGGCAGCACCGTCACGCCGGGCAGGCTGATCGCCATCAGCCGGGCCAGCGCCGGTTGCACGCTCAGGCCGATCTGAACCAGACCCAGGGAATGCGCCGCCGCCTGGAGCACGGGGGCGTACCGGACGAACTGCAGCGTGTCGCCGTGGCCCTGTTCCGCGTGCAGCAGAAGGCGGATCGGCCCCGTCGCCCCGCCGGGTCCCCGCCATTCCGGGATGGCGGCCAGGGCCGGGTCCAGCGGCGGCATTTGGCCAGTGCGGTGGCGCCACTCATAGTCCTGCCAGCCGGTGGCGAAATCCCCCGCCAGCAGGCGGGCCAATGATCGCTGCCAGCGCACCGCGGCGTCATCCGGCGCCAGGGCCAGCGCCTGGGCGTAGCGCGCCTCCGCGCCGGTGTCATCCCCTTTGTCCTTCAGCACAGTGGCCAGGTTGGTCAGTGGCCGGTGGTCATCCGGGGCGGCATTGGCGGCACGGGTCAACACTTCCGCCGCGTCGGCCAACCGGCCCTGGGCATGCAGCAGCACCCCGCGATGGTTCAGCGTTTCCGCCCGGCCGGGCTCCAGGGCCTCGGCCCGCTCCAACACTGCCGCCGCTTCGTCGAAACGACCCAGGCGGGTTTCCAGGAAGCCGAGGTTGATCAGGATCTCGGCCGTCTCCTCCACAGGGCCGGGCAGGGGCAGGGCCCGGCGCAGGGCATCGGCCGCCGGCTCGGCCTGGTTCATCGCCATCAGCGCCACGCCCAACCGGGCCCAGCCATCGCGGCGGGCGGGGTCCCGGTCGACCGCCCGGCGGGCCAGGTCCGCTGCCGCTTCCGGCCGGTCGCCGTCGAGATGGTTGACAGCCTGGTTCAGCCAGAGGCTCACCAGGTTGCGGGCCGCTCCGGCGTGGTCGGGCCGCCGCCTTAGAACCTCGGTAAAGGCTGCCTCCGCCTCGTCCGGCAGGCCGGCCTTGATCAGCATCACCGCCAGGTCGTCCAGGGTGTCCACGTCCTGGGGCGCCAGGGCCGCCGCCGCCCGCAGCGCCGACAGCGCTGCCGGCATGTCTCCGGTGACGGCCAGGGCCCGGCCGCGCCGCCGGTGCCAACCGGCGGCCTGGGCGGCCGCTGGCGCCAAGGCCAGGGCCCGGCCCAGGCATTCCGCTTCCAAGGCCGGGCGCCCCAGCGCGGCGGCGGCATCGGCCTCGGTGGCATGAAAGCTGGCGGCGCCGGGATTGGCCCGCGTGGCCTGCCCGGCCAGGTCCAGCGCCTCGTCCCCCCGACCCGTCTGC
This sequence comes from Nitrospirillum goiasense, assembly GCF_034427435.1. NCBI lineage: Bacteria > Pseudomonadati > Pseudomonadota > Alphaproteobacteria > Rhodospirillales > Azospirillaceae > Nitrospirillum > Nitrospirillum goiasense. The sequence goes on from NZ_JAXQNP010000003.1 coordinate 1,101,987, forward strand.
AGGCAGAGCAGCGCCAGCAGGTTCAGGGCGTCCCCCTCCGCCGGGGCCACCTCCAGGATGCGGCGATAGATCACCTCGGCGTGGCCCAAGGCGCCCTCGCGGTGGTGACGCAGGGCCTCGTTCAGGGCTTCGGCGATGGTGGCCATGGGGGACTTTCTTAAAAGGCTACCCGGTCCGGTGGGGGCGGGGCCGGGTCAGCCCCGCGCCACGGCGCGGTCGGAGACGAAGGGATTGGTGCGCCGTTCCTGCCCGAAGGTCGATGGCTCGCCATGTCCGGGCAGGAAGGTGATGTCGTCGCCCAGGGGGAACAGCTTTTCCCGGATGGAGCGGATCAGGGCCGCATGGTCGCCCCGGGGGAAGTCGGTGCGGCCGATGGAGCCCTGGAAGATGACGTCGCCCACGATGGCCAGGCGCGACGGCTGATGAATGAAGACGACATGGCCGGGGGTGTGGCCGGGGCAATGCAGCACATCCAGGATCACGTCGCCCACGGCCACGGTGTCACCGTCGCCCAGCCAGCGGGTGGGGGTGAAGGGCTTGGCATGCAGCATGCCGTACTTGGCCCCATCCTCCGGCAGGCGGTCGATCCAGAACTTGTCCTCTTGCTGCGGTCCATCGACCGGCACGCCGGTCTCGGTCATCAGGTCGGCCACGGCGGCGGCATGGTCGACATGGCCGTGCGTCACCAGGATGCGTTCCAGCGTCAGTCCCTGACGCGCCAGGAACTCCTCGATCTGGGTGACGCCGTCGCCGGGGTCGACCACGGCGGCCCGCTTGGTGGCGGTACACCATAGGATGGAGCAGTTCTGCTGGAAGGGCGTCACCGGCAGGATGGCGACCTTCAGCGGCGGCATGCCCGGTGCTGACGGCCCCGGGGCGGTCGACGCGGGGGAACGGTCTGGTCCGGCATGACTGGCCTCGACAGTGGCGTGGGTGATGGTTCGTCATACCCCGACCGCCGGCGTCCGGTCCAGGTCCAGGCAGCGCGCCCCCAGGACGCCCCGGCGGGCCCAGGTGGACCGGGAGCATGGTGAAAGCAATGATAAGACTGAGAAATACAACACAGGGCACTGCCCTCCGGATATTCCGGCGGATGATGACAAATAATTTAGGGGAGTTTGCAAAAATAGGTCGTGACACGCCGGAATTATGGTTGCCCCTGGTGCGCTCAAGTGCCGTTGTGTCGGGAGTGAAAATTAAACCAAGATTCCCCACTACCCCGTTGGGGTTAGCCCTTTTTGACGTACGCCATCTGACCTATGTCTGTGCCGCTGGTAGCGAATCCTTAAGCACTTCCGCCCAGACTTCGACCCAAGGGCACAGGGAGTGGGGTTATGGATATTGCCACGATGCGGGCCGGGGTCGCCTTGGGCGGCGACGCCATCCGGATTATCGGGTCCTGGCCCGCGCTGCTGACCATAACCCTGGCCATCGCCGTGGCCCTGCGCGGCCTGGTGCGCCGCCGTGCATTGATCCGCACCCGCCGTGCCGCCCCCCTTATTCCAGAGGTGATGGGGAGAGGGGGGTGGACGGTCCGCGTCTGGAAAGCCAGCCGCCGCGGGACATAACCGTTGACGCCCTTGCCCTGCTGGACAAGGCCCAGTCGCAGATGATCCATCGCCTGCGCGCCGCCAGTGCCTTGCGCGACAATGAAACGGCCGCCCATACCGACAGGGTGGGCCAGATGGCCCGCCATCTGGCGCTGCTGGCGGGGTGCGAGGCGGATTTCGCGGCGCAACTGGCGCTGGCGGCGCCCCTGCATGACGTGGGCAAGATCGGCATCCCAGACGCCATCCTGTTGAAGCCCGGCCCGCTGGACCCGGCGGAATGGGATGTGATGAAGACCCACACCACCATCGGCGCCGACATCCTGATGGGCAGCGGCCTGCCGCTGCTCGACCTGGCGGCGGAGGTGGCGCTGTGCCATCACGAGCGCTGGAATGGCCAGGGATATCCCCGGGCCTTGAAAGAGACGGCCATCCCTTTGTCTGGGCGTATCGTGGCCCTGGTGGACGTGTTTGACGCCCTGATGTCGGCCCGTCCCTACAAGGCGCCCTGGCCCCTGTCACGCTCCCTCGCCTACATCGCGGCCGAGGCCGGTGTTCATTTCGATCCCAGCCTGGTGCGGTTGTTCATGAACCATATCCAGGACTTCATCGCCATTCGGGAACGCGACCGTGACGAAGGCGCCCGGGGGAGGCGGCCTTGGCGCAGGATCGCGAAGAGGCGGCTGCCGGCCAGGTGATCCCGTTGCCGCGGCGTTAGAGCGGAACGCGATCAGGTGTAGTCACCTGATCGTGTAAATCCGCTCTATCATGAACAGGTTAAGAGCGAGATGCGATCAGACATGATCGTATCTCGCTCTAAGGGGCCGTCTCGTTCCCCGACCGTCCTTCCGCTTTCCCGCATGGCTGATCTGCCCGCTGTTTCCCAGTGCCGTTGGCGCCAGGGGCGCCTGCGACCAATTGTCTGAAACGGCGGATGCAAGCGCTTTCAAGGAACCGGGCGGCTCCGCTGCGCCAGATGGGAAAACTCGCCGACGCGCACGCCCCCTGCGCGGGCTGAAACCCGCGCAATTCCTGGCCTGCCGGGTCGTTGCCCGCTTGCGGCCCCTCAGGTGGCGGAGTGGGCGCCCTGGCCCAATGTCGGGCCGCCCCGTGCCCATCGGCGTTCGGCCGCGGCACCCATCGTTCCGCCAGGAAACGACAAAACCGGCATATTAATCGTCCCTGCAAGCGACAGCTTTCCGCGCGTCGTCCGTATAACGACAAAAGCGCACCTAATTCCTGTCGCCCCGAGGAAGAGTTGGCTGAAGTGCCAAGGGGTGGCGCCCCTGTCCGGGCAAATTTGGACGGGACGCTGGAGTTGGTTGCGACATTGCATCGGTGTGTTGGGCCCGAGCGATAGTGAATGCCATTTCTGCAATGGCCTAAGTTGATTTCGCAACTATCGGCGGTTCCCTTCCCGCCGACAGCGCGCGGAACCAGCGGGCGGGTGCGGATTGGCGGTGTCGGGCGGCTTCGTCCCCAGGCCTTTGGGCGCGCCCTGTCCAGGACGCGCATCCAAGGGTGCAGGGGCCGGCCAAGCAAGTGGGTTTGCAGATATGAAGATCAAAAGCGTCATCGTCATTGAAGTGGAAGCCGAGGACTTCGTGGCGGCCGGTGATCACCAGGCGAACATCCGTCGTCTCTTTGAGCCGATCATGACCACGTATCCTCAGGCCAACCTCACGTTTTCTCAGGTGAAGCAGCGCGCGGCGTCCCAGGTGCGGCCGTCCCTGCGCCTGGCCTCCAACACGGGGAACATGCATCACTATGACAGCTAATCAGAACGACGGCCGCCACCGGCAGCGCAGCGCGCCCCTGGCGACCTTGGAAGCCATGCGCGCGGTGGATGAGCAGTTCTCGCTGCAGGAGGCCTGCGGCTTCCTGTACATCTGTGAGAACGAGGGCATCAGCCTGCGGGAACTGGGCCTGCTGCTGCGGGCGCAGCCGCACACCGTCTCCCGCATCGTGGCCCGCCTCTCCACGGGGTTCGGCAACCGCGCCTCGGACCTGGTGGAGGCGCGCACCCTGCACCATGACAACCGGGTGCGGACCCTGCACCTGACGGAACGGGGCCGGACGCTGTGCCGGACGCTGAACAGCATCGTCCTCCAGGCGGTTCCCATCATCGATGATGGCGACGACGTCCCGTCCGCCAGCCGGTCACCGGCCAGCACCTCCTGGGCGTCCGCCACGGCCTGAGCCTGAGCCGCGGTCCCCGGCGGCGGTTGGCCGCCGGGGCGCGTCTTCCCGGAGTCTATGACGCGGGTCAGTCGGCGACCTTCAGCACCAGCTTGCCGAAGTTCTCCCCGCTGAAAAGTTTCAGCAGGGTGGCCGGGAAGGCATCCACGCCGCCCGCCGCGATATCCTCGCGGCTGACCAGCCGGCCTTCCTTGATCCATGCGCCGATGTCGGCCACCGCCAAGGGATAGCGATCGGCATAATCGAGCACCACCATGCCCTCCATCCGGGCGCGGTTGACCAGCAGCGACAGATAGTTCGCCGGCCCCTTCACCGCCGTGGTGTTGTTGTATTGCGAAATGGCGCCGCACACGACGATGCGGGCCTTGCGCGCCAGCTGCGCCAGCACCGCCTCCAGGATGTCGCCGCCAACATTGTCGAAATAGACGTCCACGCCGTTGGGGCAGTGGGTGCGCAAATCCTGGCGGATGTCGCCGGTCTTGTAGTCGATGGCGGCGTCGTAGCCCAACGTCTCCACGGCGTAGCGGCATTTCTCCGGGCCGCCGGCGATGGCGACGGTGCGGCATCCCTTGATCTTGGCGATCTGCCCCACCACCGCGCCCACGGCCCCCGTGGCGGCGGACACCACCACCGTGTCGCCCGGTTTGGGCTGGCCCACGTCCAGCAGGCCGAAATAGGCGGTCATGCCCGGCATGCCCAGGGCGCTCAGGTAGACGGGCGGGGGGGCCAGGGTGGAATCCACCTTGGTCAGGGCCTTGGCTGGCAGGGTCGCGTACTCCTGCACGCCCAGGGCGCCGCTGACGTGGTCGCCGACGGCGAAGCCGGGGGTGGCGCTGGCCACCACGCGGCCGATGCCGATGGCGCGCATGACCTCCCCCAGGCCCACGGGCGGGATGTAGGACTTGCCCTCGTTCATCCAGCCGCGCATGGCCGGATCCAGCGACAGGTAGAGGGTCTGCACCAGAACCTCGCCATCGGCCGGCGGGCGCGCCGGCTCTTCCGTGCGCTGCCAGTCGCCGTCCTTGGGCAGGCCGACGGGGCGGGCCGCCAGGCGGATCTGGTGATTGGTGGGCGTGCTCATGGGCGGATTTCTCCCGGTATCGAAGGGCCGGCGTGCCCCGGCCTTGGCTGACGCGGGATGCAGCCTACCGCCAAGTGGGCGGAACCGGTATATCGAAAATCATCGATACGACAGCGTCACCAACGGTGTCGCCCACCCCTGGGCCGGCGATCATGGCTGGCGCACATGAAAACGGCGGGCCCGGGGGCCCGCCGCTCCAACGCTTTTGCTTGCTGCCGCCGCCGATCAGAAGTCGGCGGTGACGCCCAGGAAGAAGGTCCGGCCCAGGGTGTCGTAGATGCCGGGGAAGGTGTTGCCGTTGCCGTAGTTCGACGTGCCCGAGACGCCATAGACATTGCTGTCCAGGATGGGCGGGTCCTTGTCGAACAGGTTGTTCACGCCAAAGCGGACCGTGTAGTGGTCGTACAGGGTGGCCGACATGGCGATGTCGAAGTAGCTGTAGGAATTGATGCGGCCGTCGGCCTTGTCATAGTCGCCGGACAGCAGGGCGTTGCTGGTGTTCTGGTCCAGCTTCACGCCACCGATGTACCGCCAGTTGCCCGACAGGTCGAAGTTCCACGGCGTCTGCCAGGTGACGCGCATGGTGTGGCGCCACATCGGGGTGGGCTGGCCGCAGGTCACGCCGAACAGGCCCTTGCAGTTGAAGGCGCTTTCACCCGGCTGCTGCTGCACCAGGTAGTTGGCCATCCAGGTGCCGTTGAAGTTGAACAGCACGGAACCACGGTCCTTCACGTTCAGGTCTTCCAGGTCCAGCAGGTAGTTCAGGCCGATGTCCACGCCCTGCTCGTTCAGGTAACCGGTGTTCATCTCGGTGTCGATGATGTAGCCGCCGGTCAGCGCCAGGCTGCCGTTGCTGGCGCGATGCACCAGCCCGCAGTAGTAGCTGTCGCCGGTGTTCAGGCACTGGTTCAGGATGGACGACACCGACAGGGTGCTGATCAGGTTGGTCACGCGGATGTCGAAATAATCGATGGTGGCCGAGAAGTTGTGCATGAAGGTCGGCGTGATGACGGTGCCGATGGTCCAGGTGTCGGCCGTCTCGGGCTTCAGCGCGGTGTTGCCGCCGGTCAGCACGTTGCACTGTGAGGAGGTGCATTCCGCGATGCTGCCGTACTGGGCGGCGGTGACGCCGCTGCGGGCGCACTGGGCCAGCGAGGCCGACGGGCTGGATCCCGAGCAGGGGTCGGAGGCGGAGGTCAGGCCGACGGTCTGGGTGGAGTAGAGTTCCAGGATGCTGGGCGCGCGGACGGCGCGGTTGAAGCCGCCGCGGAAGCTGACGTCGGACACGGGGGCGTAGGTCAGGCTGGTCTTCCAGCTATCCACGGCGCCGGACGAGCTATAGTCCGACCAACGGTAGCCGGCATCCATGACCAGGGACTTGGCCCATTCGCGGTCCTCGATCAGCGGCACGCGCAGTTCGCCGTACAGTTCCTTCACATCATAGGAACCGCTGGAGTTCTGGGTGGCGCCGCCGGAACCGGCCAGGTCGCCCGAGGAATTCTCCTCGTCCACCTTCAGGTTCAGGCCTTCCTTGCGGTATTCGGTGCCGAAGGCGATGGCGACAGGGTTCTTGGCGAAGGGGCTCTGCGCGCCGAATTGGCCGAAGTCGCCGGTGACGGAACCGCTGACCACGTCCTGGGTGACGTTGCCTTCCTTGAAAGAGGTGGTCTTGATGTAGTTCCAGGCGTCGCTGCTGATGCCGTTCAGCGAGAAGATGTTCAGCGGCACGCAGTTCAGGTCGGTGCCGTCGACGACCGACTGGCAGGTGGGCGTCCCGTTCACGTTCACCACGTTCAGGGCCTTCTGGACCTTGGAGATGGAAACGTCGTTCTCATAATGCTCGTTGTAGATCACCTCGGAGTGCTGGGCCGAAACGTCGTAGCTCCAGCCACCGCCCAGGTCGCCCTTGGTGCCGATGACATAGCGATAGTCGGTGTGGCGGATGTCGTCGTACCGCTCCTGCCCCGACCCGCCGAAGCGCAGGCCGATGGTACCCGACCAGTTGGTGCTGGTGCCGGCGTTGCTGCCGCACAGCGCCGTCGCTTCCGACGCCGACATCAGCGGATTGTCGCAGTTGATGTTGTACAGCGCCGAATTGAAGATGGCCGACGGGGCGATCTGGGCCCGGGTGTGGTCGGTCATGAACATGAAGTCGGTGTAGACGTCGAACGCCGGGCTGATCTCATAGTGCGCGAAGGCGCCGCCCGTGTACCGCTCGTCCTGGCGCTGCAGGTAGTTGTAGGGCCCGTAGTTGTAGGACAGGGCGTTGCTGTAGGGCACGAAGGTGGACGACCCGTCCGGGTTCAGCGACAGGCCGTTGCCCGACCCGTTGGTGCGGAAGCGGCCGTAGGTCGTGTTGCTGGAACCCTGGCAGACGTGGCTGTCGTTGTTGTCGCCCGCGACGGAAATGGAACAGGCGGACCAGTCGCGGCTGGACTGCTTCACCGGTTCCGTCCAGCGGTAGGTGGCGTAGGCCGTGACGTTGCCGCGGTTGTTGGGGGCGTTGGCGCCGATGATGAAGGAACTGTCGCGCACGAAGCCGTCGAACTGGCTGCCCGGCACGGCGACGCCGAAGTTCTTCAGCGCCGTCTGCGCTTCCTGGTTGTTGTTGTCGTGCTGGGCGGCCGACAGCTGGTAGTCGACCCTCACGCCCTCGAAATCGCGCTTCATCTTGAAGTTCACGACGCCGGCCACGGCGTCGGAGCCATAGACCGCGGAGGCGCCGCCCGTCACCACGTCCACGCTGTCCACCAGCGCGGCCGGGATGAAGTTGACGTCGACATAGGGGTAGCTGGGATCGCCGCCCACCATGCGCCGGCCGTCGATCAGCACCAGGGTGCGCGAGGCGCCCAGGTTGCGCAGGTTGATGGTGGCCGTGCCGCTGGCGCCGTTGGAAACGCCCTGCGTCTGGTCGGCGGTGACGCCGGGCAGACGGTTCAGCAGGGTTTCGATGTTGGTCGTGCCCTGCAGCTTCATTTCCGTGTCGGTGACCGTCGTCAGCGGGCTGTCGCTGGTAAGGTTCGCCGCCTGCTTGATGCGCGAGCCCGTGACCACGATCTCCTGCAACGTGTCGTCCGCATCGGCGGCGGCGGCGGAGCCCGCCACCATCGCCATCGCCGCCATGGCCATGGAACCGACCAGCATGGTCGACGTGAGCAACCGTCCCCGGTTTGTAATTTTCTTCACTTGTCTCATCTCCACCAAACTGCCTGAAACAGCGTCTTGACGGTCACGCCGGTAATGCCGCGCCGAAAACGGTACGGACCCGTCGGATCGCTTGGAGCAGAGTTTTTGAGGAGTGAAAAACGAGCGTCAACTAAAGGCGATAATATCGCCGCATATGATGAGTCAATGTCACGTTTCAGTGACACTTAATATTAATAACGCACCATGATTTTGGTAACTGCTTCGTAACCCCTCGCAGATATATTTGGACGTTGCGATCATTATTAGATGCAGTAACGTGCGCCTTCGTTGGCTAATTGCACAAACATGGTGCATTTGAGTGTGTTTCCAAACGGTTAGTATTCAGATCCCTAGCATTGCGGCCTGAGTTGTGCTGCCATGGCGCGGGAAAGAACGTTGATAACGGGGAGCAACGATGCAGCCTGATGTCCAAGCCCAGCGGTCGAATGCGGCCGCCATGGCGGCCATGAAATCAGGCAATTACGCGGAGGCGCACGCCATCCTGGAGGAGGCGCTGCGCCAACACCCCCGGGAACTGCCGCTGTGGCTGAACCTGGCGGCGGCCCGTCGCGCCATGGGCCGGCACGGGGATGCGTTGGCCGCGGTGGATCATGTGCTGGCGCTGGAACCCCGCCAATTCATGGCCCTGCTGATGCGGGCGTCGTTGTTGCAGGCGCTGGGCCGCAAGCGCGAGGCGGGCGAGGCCTATGGTGTGGCCGTCGCCATGGGCGAGGCGCAACAGAACCTGGACCCGCCGACTCAGCGGGCCCTGGACCAGGCGCGCAAGGCCCACGCCGCCCATGTCCAGGACATGGCCGATTTCCTGCGCCCGGTGGTGGACCAGGGGGCGGCGCGGGGCGGCAGCGCCGATGCCCGCCGCATGGGTTTCTTCGTTGACCAGGTGCTGGGGCGGCGCAAGGTCTACACCCAGCAGCCGACGCACTATCACTATCCCGACCTGCCCGCGATCGAGTTCTACGATCGCGAGGAGTGCCCCTGGCTGCCCACGCTGGAGGCCGCGACCGCCGATATCCAGGCGGAACTGGCGGCGGTGCTGGCGGAAGAGGCGCTGGCCGACGCCTTCGTGCCCTATATCGACTATCGCGACGGCCTGCCGCTGGACCAATGGGCGGAATTGAACCGCTCACCCCGGTGGAGCGCCTTTCACCTGCTGCAGCATGGCCTGCCGGTGCCCGGCAATGCCGACCGCTGTCCCAAGACCATGGCGGTGCTGGAGCAGATGCCGCAACCGCGCATGATCCGTCGGTCCCCGGCGGCCATGTTCTCCGTGCTGAAGCCGCGCACCCGCATCCCGCCGCACACCGGCGTGGCCAACACCCGGTTGGTGGTGCACCTGCCCCTGGTGGTGCCGCCGGGCTGCGGCTTCCGGGTGGGCAACCAGACCCGCGAATGGAAGGTGGGGGTGGGGTGGGCCTTCGACGACACCATCGAGCATGAGGCCTGGAACGATAGCGACCAGGTGCGCGTGGTCATGATCTTCGACATCTGGAGTCCCCGCCTTTCCCCGGCGGAGCGTGACTTCATCGCCCACGTCATGGCGGCGATGGATGATTTCCAGACGCAGCAGCCAGTGGCCGCCATGGGGGGCGCCGGGGGCTTCGGCGCCGCGCCGCTGACGCCATCCGTCCGGTCGGCGGGCGGGTTTTCCAGCCTGTAGGGCGGGCTCTAGCGGGCGACTGTCTCGGGGGCGTAGGCCCGCAGGAACACGTCAACGGCCGCGTCGGCCGCCGCGTCGATGGCCGCGCCCTCCGGCTCTTCCCTGGCGCCCAGCAGGAACGGCTCGACATGTTCGGCCTCCAGCAGGCCGCGGAAATGGGCCGCAGCCCGGCTGGCGTCGGCGGTCCGCAACCGTCCCCGTTCCATCAGGCCGGTGAGATAGGTGGCGAACTGCGACCAGCCCACCTTGGGGCCGTTTTCGTAGAGCAGGCGCCCGACGTTGGACCGCGCCGCCTCCGCCACCGCGATGCGGCGGGTGGATATCGCCCAGGGTGACAGGATGAAGCGCAAATAGATGCGGCCGAAGCGGCTCAAGGTTTCGCGGGGGTCGCGGTCGGGGTTCAGCGCCTCGAACGAGCCTTGCTTCATCTCGCCGGCGGCATGGGCCATGACCGCGACGAACAGTTCTTCTTTGGAATGGAAGTAGCTGTACAGCGTGGCCTTCGATCCCCCGACGCGGGCGGCGAGGCCCGACATGGACGCGGCGGCGAAGCCCACTTCCTGGAACAGGGCGCTGGCCGCATCCAAGATGGCCTGACGGCGGGCTTCGGTCTTCACCTTCATAATGCGCACTTCCTCAAGGCTCTGCCGGCCCTTCTCGCCCGCAGCTCCGGTCATTGGGGCCGACCATGCCTGGGGGACGCGTGGGCGGCAAGACGGAATCGCTCATAACTGAACCGTACGGTATGTTTATGGCTTGACGGGCTGTGGGCGCAAGTATAAACCGTACCGTACGGTTCATTTATGCCGACAAGGTTCCTCATGTCCGCCCCTGCTTTTCCCCTCGCCCATCCGCTGCGGCGGCTGGGCGCCCGACTGTTGGTGTCCACCGCCCTGCTGGTCCCGGCCGCGTGCGCCTGGGTGCCCGATGTCGGGCCCGCGCCGGTGCCGCGCGACGCCGCCAGCTACGCCACGCAAGCCAGCTTCGCCCCGTCCGCGTCGCAAACCACCGTCGCTTGGCCGCAGGACCGGTGGTGGACGGCCTATGGCGACGCCCAACTGAATGCTCTTATCGAAGAAGGCTTGGCCGGGGCGCCGGACTTGGCGGCCGCGGCGGCGCGCCTGCGCAAGGCGGAATCGTTGGCCGACCAGGCCGACTCCGCCCTGTTGCCGCACCTCACCGCCAATGCCCAGGTGACGGAGGACAAGCAAAGCTATCGCTACCTGTTCCCGCCGTCCTTCGTGCCCAAGGGGTATCACGAGGTTCCGCGCGGCACCCTCGACCTCAGCTACGACTTCGACTTCTGGGGGAAGAATCGGGCCAGCCTGGCCGCCGCCACCTCCGAGGCCGAAGAGGCGCGGGCGGAACTGGCGCAGGCCCGCCTGACCCTGTCGGCCAGCATCGCCGCCGCCTACGCCGACCTGGCCCAGCAGGTGGCCGACCGCGACGCCGCCGCCGAGGCGGTGGACGTGCGGGCGCGCAGCGCCAACCTGACCCGCCAGCGCCGGGACAATGGCCTGGAAACCCTGGGCGCCGTCCGTCAAGCCGAGGCGCGCGAGGCCGCCGCCCGGGGGGATTCGGCGGCCGAGGATGAGGCCATCGCCCTGACCCGCAATCGGCTGGCCGCCCTGATCGGGGCGGGGCCCGACCGGGGGCTGGCCATCCAGCCGCCCGCCCAGGCCCGGCTCAAGGCCTTCGGCCTGCCGGCGACGCTGGCCGCCAACCTGCTGGGTCGCCGCCCCGACGTGGTGGCGGCCCGGCTCAAGGCGGAGGCGGCGGCCAAGCGGATCGACGTGGCCAAGGCCTCCTTCTATCCCAACGTGAACCTGTCCGCCTATTTCGGGCTCCAGACCCTGGGTCTGAACGCCTTGACCAAGTCCGGCGCCACCATTGGCAGCGTCGGCCCCGCCGTCAGCCTGCCCTTGTTCGATGGTGGTTCGCTGGCCGCCCAATACCGGGGGGCCCGGGCGGACTATGACGCCGCCGTCGCCGACTATGACAACACCGTCGCCAAGGCCCTGCAGGACGTGGCCGATGCCGCCGCCAGCACCCGCGCGCTGGAGGAACGGCTGGCCCATGCCCGCGACGCGCTGGCCGCGGCGGCCGATGCGTACCGCATCGCCACCGCCCGGTACGAGGGCAAGCTGTCCACCTACCTCGATGTGCTGACGGCGGAGGACACGCTGATCACCGATCGGCGCGCCCTGGCGGATTTGCAGGCCCGCGCCTTCACGCTGGACGTCTCCCTCGTCCGTGCGCTGGGCGGCGGGTATCAGTCCGCCAGTCCCGCTGCCCAAACCGCCGTCACCCAAACCGCCGCCGCCCGTTGACCTGACCGCTCGTCCCCAAGGATCGTTTCCATGTCCACACCTTCCCGCTCCCCCGTCGCCGGGGCGACCGAACCCTCCTCCGTCCATGTCCTGGCGCCGGCGCCGAAAGGCCCGTCGACCCGGGCCCGGCTGTTCGCCGGCTTGGGTGCCGTCATCGTGCTGGCGGGACTGGGGTATGGCGGCTACCGCCTGGTGATGGGCGGCCGCTATGTCTCCACCGACAACGCCTATGTCAACGCCGACGCGGCCCAGGTGACGTCGTCCGTCGACGGCACCGTCCGGGCCGTGCCGGTGGTGGATACCCAGGCGGTGAAAAAGGGCGACGTGCTGGTGGTCATCGACGACACCGACGCCCGCATCGCCCTGGCCCAGGCGCAGGCGCAGCTGGGTCAGGCGGAACGCCGGGTCCGGGGGTATTTCGCCAACGAAGGCGCGCTGGCGGCCCAGGTGGCGGCGCGCGAGGCCGATAGCGTTCGGGCCGAGGCGCAACTGACCTCCGCCCAGGCCGATTTCGACAAGGCCCGGATTGACCTGGAACGGCGCAAGGCGCTGGCCGCTTCCGGCGCGGTGTCGGGTGATGAGCTGACCAGCGCCCAGAACGCCTTCGCCACCGCCACCGCCAACCTGGCCGTGGCCAAGGCCACCCTGGCCCAGGCCGCCGCCAACCGCGCCGCCGCCCAGGGTTCGCAAAAGGTCAACACGGTGCTCATCGCCGAAAGCGACGTGGCCACCAATCCCGAGGTGATGGCCGCCCGCGCCAAGGTGGACCAGGCCCAGGTTGACCTGGGCCGCACGGTGGTGCGGGCGCCCTTCGACGGCGTCGTCGCCCGCCGCCAGGTGCAGGTCGGTCAGCGCATCAAGTCCGACAGTGTGCTGATGAGCGTGGTGCCCGTGGGCCAGGCCTACGTCGACGCCAATTTCAAGGAGGTGCAGCTGGCCCATGTGCGTCCCGGCCAGCCGGTGGAGCTGACGGCCGACCTCTACGGCGGCGATGTCACCTTCCATGGCCAGGTGGCCGGTTTGGCCGGCGGCACCGGCTCCGCCTTCGCCGTGATCCCGGCGCAGAACGCCACCGGCAACTGGATCAAGGTGGTGCAGCGCGTGCCGGTCCGCATCACGCTGGATCCCAACGAATTGGCCGTGCACCCCCTGCGCGTCGGCCTGTCCATGAACGTGACCATCGACACGGCCGGTGCCGACACCGCGTCGGCCACCGTCCCCAAGACGCACTGAGGGGCTTTCCCATGAGCGGCGCTGTTCCCGGGGGCGACGCCCCCAAGACCCTGGTCGGCGGGCAGCTGGCGGTGGCGGCGCTGCTGTTGGCCGCCGCCAACTTCCTGGTGGTGCTGGACACCACCATCGCCAACGTGTCGGTGCCCAACATCGCCGGCGGCTTGGCCGTGTCCTCCAGCCAGGGCACCTTCGTCATCACCTCCTATTCCGTGGCGGAGGCGGTGACCGTGCCGCTGACCGGCTGGCTGGCGGGGCGCTTCGGCACCGTGCGCACCTTCGTCATCGCCATGCTGGGCTTCGGCATCTGCTCCGCCCTCTGCGGCTTCGCCCAGTCGCTGGGCATGCTGGTCCTGTTCCGGGTGTTGCAGGGCCTGGCCGGCGGGCCGCTGATGCCCCTGTCGCAGACCCTGCTGCTGCGCGTGTTCCCCAAGGAGAAGGCGCCCGCCGCCATGGGCATCTGGGCCATGACCACCCTGGTGGCGCCCATCCTGGGGCCCATCCTGGGCGGCACGCTGTGCGATAACTGGGGCTGGCCCTTCATCTTTTACATCAACGTGCCCATCGCCCTGCTGTGCGCGGTCGCCTGCTGGGGCCTGCTGAAGGGATTCGAGACGGCGACGGTCCGCCCCCGCTTCGACCTTGTGGGTCTGGTCCTGTTGATCGTCTGGGTGGGTGCCTTGCAGATCATGCTGGACGAGGGCAAGGATCTGGACTGGTTCTCCTCCTCCACCATCGTGGTGCTGGCCATCGTCGCCGTCATTGGCCTGGCCGCCTTCCTCATCTGGGAACTGACCGAGGCGCATCCGGTGGTGGACCTGAAGGTCTTCCGCCATCGCGGCTTCGCCATGGCGGTGCTGACCATCAGCCTGGGCTTCGGCGCCTTCTTCGGGGCCACCGTCCTGACGCCGCTGTGGCTGCAAAGCAATATGGGCTACACCGCCACCTGGGCGGGCTATGCCACGGCGGCCACCGGGGTGCTGGCGGTCATGGCGGCCCCCATGGTGGCCAACATGTCGGCCAAGGTCGATCCCCGGCCCCTGGTTTTCTTCGGGCTGATGTGGCTGGCGGGCGTCACCCTGTACCGCAGCGGCTCGACCCCCGACATGACCTATGGACAGATTTCCCTGCCACTGCTCATGCAGGGGCTGGGCATGCCCTTCTTCTTCGTGCCCCTGACCGGGCTGGCGCTGGCCAGCGTGAATGTGGAGGAGACCGCGTCGGCCGCCGGCCTCATGAACTTCCTGCGGACCCTGTCCGGCGCCTTCGCCACCTCCCTGGTCAATACGCTGTGGGAGGATGGCGCCACCCGCAACCGGGCGGAACTGGTGGATCTGCTGCGCCCCGGCTTGATCGGGGACGGCCTGTCCATCCAGCAGTTGGACAACCTGGTCCAGGGCCAGGGGGTCATGCTGGCGACCAACCAGATTTTCCTGGGGGTCGCCGTCGCCTTCGCCCTGTCGGCCCTGGTGATCTGGCTGGCGCCCAAGCCGACCCGGGTGGCCGACACCACCGGGGTGCATTGATGGCCAAGGCCCCGCCCGGTTTGGCGCCGGGCGGGGCCTTGGAGGAATTTGGTGTTTCAGGGCTAGAAAGTATAAGACGCCTTCACGCCGAACTCGCTGCGGTCATTGTTGCGGATGATTTCGGTGAAGCCGGCGAAGGCGTCGTCCAGCCGGCCCACGTCATAGCGCTTGTTGAAGATGTTCTCGCCATACACGGCGGCCGTCCAGCGTCCGTGGGCCGGCGTGTAGGCGATGTTGAAGCCAACCAGGCTGCGGGACTTGATCAGGTTATAGGCGTCGTTGGCCGCCTGCCCGTATTCCTTGCCGCGGTAGGAATAGTCGATGCGGGCGTCGATGGTGCCGCTGTCCAGGAACAGGTGGTATTGCGGTGCCACCGACAGGGTCCATTGCGGCGTCAAGGCCGGGGTGAAGCCCACCTTGATGGCGGTGGCGTCCCCCGGAACCGCCGTGATGCGGGCGTCGATGAAGCCAACGGAGGTTTGGATATCGAAGGCCTTGCTCAGCTTCAGGGTCCCTTCCACCTCCACGCCCTTGGCCTCTGACTGGCCGGCGCTCTCGATGCGGGTGTTGAAGCCGCTGGCCGACGGTTGCGACACCTCCAGCGGCAGGTCGGTGTATTCGGTGTAGAAGCCTGAGACGTTCATTTGCAGCCGGTCGAAGAAGACGCCCTTGATGCCCGTCTCGTAATTGGTGGCGAAGGTGGGGTTGAAGGCGGTGAAGTAGCTGGGCCCGTTGAACGGCCGGGGCGGGAAGCCACCGCTTTGATAGCCGCGCGAAATGGTGGCGTAGGCGCTCAAGGATTTGCGGATATCGTAGGTCGCCGACACGTCCCAGGTGGTGGCGCTCCATGACTGGCTGCGGTAAACCCGCGACGGGTCGGTCCAACTGTCGAATTGGGCGCTGGCGTTCTTGTGGTCGTCGGAATAGCGGGCTCCGGCCGACAGTTTCAGGTCGTCCAGGATCTGATAGCCGGCATGGGCGTACACGGCGTAGCTGCTGGTCGTCTGCTTGATGTCGAAATAGCCGCTGGGGCTGATATAGACGGTGGGGCCGGAATTGGTGTTGCCCTGTTCGTCGCTGGCGTAGGCGCCGACCACGAAGTCCAGCTTGCCGTACTCGCCGTTCAACTGCGGTTCCACCGAATATTGCCGGGCGAAGCCGCGTTCCGGATAGGATTCCAGATCGAGGTAGGTCTGGTCGTCATCCAGGCCGCCCGTGTAATGGGTGTAGCGGAAGCCGCCCAGCACCTTGGCCGTCAGGTTCTCGTTCAGCTCCCAATTGGCGGTCAGCGAGGCGCCCCGGTTGCGGATGGTCTGCTTGAACAGCTCGGGGTGGTTGGAATTGCTGTCGTCCGGGTTGGCGGGCAGCAGGCGTTCGCTCAGGCCCAGCGTGCCGGTGAAGAAGGCGTTGGGGTTGTTCACCTCCATTGTCGTGGGCGTCTTGCCATAGATGCCGTTCATGGCGTCCAGCGTCAGCAGCAGGGAGAAGGTCTCCGACGCCTGCAGTTTCGCGGCGGCGCGGCCCGACACCTCGTTGATCTCGCCCACGTCCTCCGGCGCGTTCACCTTCAGGGCCCGGCCGATGCCGTCGCGGCGGTTGACGGCCGCGGTGAAGGACACCGCCAGCTTGTCGGTGATCCTGGTGTTGGTATAGACGTCGGCCGCCACCCGGGCGCGGCTCCCCACCTTCAGGTCCGCCTTCGTCACCTGTTCATCACCCGGCTGCGCGGTGATGACGTTGACGGCGCCGCCGATGGTGTTCTTGCCGTAGAGCGTGCCTTGGGGGCCGCGCAGCACCTCCACCCGCTCAATATTGGCGAGGGTGAGGTTGGATCCCATCTGCCGGCCCAGATAGACACCGTCGACATAGACGCCCACGCCGGGGTCGGTGGTGATGATGTGGTCCTGCAGGCCGATGCCGCGGATGAAAATGGCGGCGTGCGCCGGGTTGCCGACGCCGAAGCGGTTGATTTCCAGGTTGGGGACGTACTTGCCCACGTCCGCCAGGTTTTCCATGTTCCGCTGCTGCAAATCCTCGGCGGTGAAGGCGGAAATGGCGGTCGGCGTCTCGATGAGGTTTTCCGCCCGCTTGCGCGCCGTGACCACGATTTCCTGGAACGTCTCGTCCGCGTTTGTCGCCGTCTGCGCTTGGGCGCCGGTGGCCATGGCCAGCGCGGCACCGCCCGCCAGCAGGCATGTCAGATTGCGGCCGGTCTTTGTTGCAGGAGTGCCCGTTGAATGAACTGCCCTGTTCGACATTGTTGTCCCCGTCTTTCGTGATTGGATTTGACGAAAGCAGGCCCGATGGATTCCGCCCCTTTATTGTGGGGCCGATCCACCCGCAGGGCGTGACCGGCCGCAAACAGCATCGGCGCAGCCAGGGGTTGCGGCAATGGTTTTCTGACCAGACGGTCAGGTTTTGGCGTTGTGGGTAAGCCGGGGCGCCGTCTCGCGCATGTCAAGGCCGCCGCCCTCTGCGCGCGGGGTATGCCGGTCGGTGCGTGCCGTCCGGTCGAGAGGGCCGTGGAGCCGGCTTCGATGGTGCCGCGCTTTGCCCGAGTCGGCCGCGGCGTTGGCCATGAAAAAGGGCGGCTCCCTTGGCCGGGGCCGCCCTTGCTGGTCTGGATGATGCCGGGACGCCGGCGCGTCAGTTGATGCGCGTGGCCTTCACCACCCGGCTGTGGCCCACCACCATGGAGTAGCTGCCCAGCAGGCCGTGCATCACCCGCACCTCGTCACCCGGCTTGGGGTCGAAGGTCAGGGCTTCCTTGCTGACCCAGGTTTGTCCGTTCTCCAGCGTCACGGCGAACATGCGATAGGGCAGGGCGACGGACTTCGCCACGGTGGAATGCATCTCCTCCTGCTGTTCGGCGTCGTCCTGGGCCCGCTGTTCTTCCGTCCGGGGCAGCTTCTCCTTGCCGAAGCGGGCGGTCGGGTCTTCCGGAACAGCGGGCGTCGCCGCCGGCGCGGCAGTCGCGGTGACGGCCGGTTGTGCCGGTGCGGTGGCCGCGGCGGCCGCCAGGGCGTCGTAACAGGCCAGGCGCTGGGTGGCATCGCCAATGGCCCGGCAGGTTGCCAGCGTATCGGCGGCCATCGCCATCCGGGGGGCGGCGGGCGCCACGGCCATGGCCAGCGACAGTGCTGCGGCGGCCTTCATCAGCGGCATGTTCTTGAACGGCATGATCTGGGATTCCAGGAGTGGGGCCCAAAGGTCAGGGCCGGGTGCGTGATCCGTGGCGTCAGTGTGCCATGGCTTTATACAGGGCGGAATAGGGGCGGCTGTCGGCCGCCGTTATGCCAAGCGCCTGAGGACAAAAGAAAACGGCGGGCCCCGGAGGACCCGCCGTCTCTGGACTGAACGCTACGCCTGGGTTCGATTAGAATTTGGCGGAAGCGCGGAAGAAGAAGTAACGGCCCAGAGCGTCATACACCTGCGAGTAGGTGTTGCCGTTGATGTACGCGCTGCTCGACACCTGCGTGGTGGCCAGGGGCGGATCCTTGTCGAAGACGTTGTTCACGCCGCCGCTCAGCGTCAGCCAATCGCTGACCTGATAGGAACCGGAGAAGTCGAAGTAATCATAGCTGTCGATGTGCGACAGATTGGGGATGGTGGTGCCATGCAGCGTGGCGTTGCTGCTGACACGCTCCCAATCAACGCTGGACAGGTGACGCCAGGCCACCGACACCTGGGCATCCCACGGGGTATCCCAAGTCATGCGGACCTTGTGACGCCACACCGGGGACGGAACGCCGCAGTTGGCGCCGTACAGGCCGGCGCAATCGTAGCCGTCCGAGCCCGGCAGGGCCTGGGTGACGAAGTCGATCAGGTAGGTGCCGGTCAGGTTGAAGTTCAGGGCGCCAACCTTGTCCAGGCCCAGATCGGCCAGGTCCAGGCGGTAGTTGGTGTTGAAGTCGATGCCCGACTGCTCCAGGCGACCGGTGTTCTGGTTGGTGTTCACAACATAGCCGTTCGTGCCCAGCCACAGCGAACCGGTGGTCGGGTCGCGGTGAACCAGCGGGCAGAAGTAGCTGGTGTTGATGCCCTGGGCGCAGTTGTTCAGGATCAGGTCGGCACCGATGCCGCCGATCGTGCCGTCGATGTTGATGTTGTAGTAATCGGCCGAGAAGGTCAGGTCCGGCAGGAAGGTCGGGGTGATGACCGCACCCACGGTCAGCGTGTCCGCCGCCTCGGGCTGCAGGGCGGTGTTGCCGCCTTCCAGGTCGTTGTACTGGCCGGCGCCGTTGGCCGTGATGCGGCCGTACTGCGCGGCGCTCACACCGGTGCGGGCGCACTGGGCGGCGCTGTAGGTCGGCGCGGCACCGGCGCACGGATCGTCGGACAGGCCCAGGGCGACGCCCGACGGCGTGAACAGTTCAACCACGTTCGGGGCACGAACGGCATGGTTGAAGCCGGCACGCAGACGCAGGTCCGACGTCGGGGCCCAGTCGCCGCCGATCTTGTAGGTGTCGGTCTTGCCCGAGGTGCTGTAGTCGGAGTAGCGGTAGCCACCCTCGATGTTGAATTCCTTGATGAACGGCTTGTCCTGGATGACCGGGATCTTCACTTCCATGAAGGCTTCGCGGACATCGTAGGCGCCGGCCACACCGTGCGTCGGGCCACCCTGGCCGGCCAGATCGCCGGTGTCGAATTCCTGGTCGACCTTCAGCGTCAGTTCTTCGCGGCGGTACTCGGTACCGAACGCGATGGCGACGCCGCGGTTGGCCAGCGGGCTCTGCAGGCCATAGCGGCCCAGGTCACCGTTGATGGACAGGTTCACCACGTCCTGGACGGTGGAACCTTCCTTGAAGCCCGGGGTCTGCAGGTAGTTCAGCGCCGCCTGGGAGATGGGCGTGTTGGCGTTGAAGATGGTGTAGGGGGCGCAACCGGCGGCCACGGCGGTGGCGTTGGCGCACACCAGCTGGCCGGCGCTGTTGGTGGTGACGTTCAGCGCCTCGGCCGTGCGGGCCAGCGAGAAGTCGTTCTTGTAGGTTTCCGACAGGATGACGGTGCTGCGCTGGGCGGACGCGTCATAGCTCCAGCCGTCCCACAGGTCGCCCTTCAGGCCGACCAGCTCACGGTAAGAGGTGTGGCGCAGGTCGTCCATACGGCCGCCGCCTTCAACGTTGCGGCGCAGGATGCTGACGTTGGCGCTGTCGGTCGCGGCCAGGCCGTTGTCGGTGCACAGCGTCTGAACCTGGCTGGCCGACAGCAGGGGGCTGTTGCAGCCGATGCTGAACGCCTGACCGAAAACACCCGACGGGGCGATCTGGGCCTGCGTGTGGTCATCATGGAACATGAACTGGGTATAAACCTGAACATGTTCGTTGAAGTCGTAATGACCGAAGAAGCCGGCGGAGTAACGCTGGTCCGGACGCTGATAGTAGTTGTACGGCGCGTAGTTGAACGCCGAGGCGGAGGTGTAGTCCTTCAGCCCGTTGCCGCTGACGATGTAGTCGCCGCTGTCCTTCGGGTTGGTGTTGATGTTGTCGATGATCTGGGCCGGGGCCGTGGTGCCGGAACCGCCGCAGCTGTAGGCGCCCTTGGAGCTGACGGAGATGGCGCAGGCGCTGTAGTCGCGCTGGCCCTGCAGCAGGGGCTGAGCCTTCAGGTATTCGGCATAGACGGTGATGTTGCCCTTGCCGTCCGTGCTGTTCACGCCCAGCACGCCGGAATAGGTGCGGGTGAAGCCATCGGTGACGTCGTTGTCCGGCAGCGCGAAGTTACGCGCCTTGGTGGCATTCTGGTAGTTCGTGGCGCTGTTGTTGTGCTGGTAGAAGCTGTAGCCAACCTCAGCCTTCGCGCCTTCGAAATTGTCGTCCATGATGAAGTTGACGACGCCGGACACGGCATCGGCACCGTACACGGCCGAGGCGCCACCGCTCAGCACGTCAACGCGCTTCACCAGGGCGGCCGGGATTTCGTTCAAGTCGGCGGCGGAATTCAGGGGCGAACCGGCCGGCATGCGGTGGCCGTCGATCAGCACCAGGGTACGGGACGCGCCCAGGCCGCGCAGGTTGGCCGTGGCGGTGCCGGTCGACCCGTTGGAGATCGTGCTACCCTGGCTGGCGAACACCTGCGGCAGGTTGTTCAGCACGTCTTCGATGCGGGTGGCGCCCTGCAGCTTGATTTCTTCGTTGTTGACCGTGGTCACCGGGCTGATGCCAACGGACGAATCCGTCTTAATACGCGAACCGGTGATGACGATTTCCTGCAGATCGTCCGCCGCAGCGAACGCCGTCGTCGACATCGTGAGGGCGCAAACGCCAATGGCGGCGCCCGTCAGCAGCGACTGACGGATCCTGCTCTCAAATCCCTTCATGTAGTCCATCTCCACTTCGGATTGGTTGTTCCCCGTTCGGCGCCGCCCGGGCGTGTTGTCCGGCCTCAGGCGGCAGCTCCCCAGTTCGCCTCTGCCCAGCGTTCTGTTTGGCTTGAGGGAAGTTTTCCGATCACGTTAGCAATGCGTCAACGATCCAAGGGGGCGCCAGCCTGATTCCGTGCAGGTCTGTAGCTTTTTGGTTACACTTAAGCGATAAACTTGCGCCAAAAATGTTGAAATTGGACAAAAATAACCCCCGGACAGAATGAGCTGTCCGACACACATCTGTTGCAAATGCAAAACCAAACCGTAACAGCGGAAAAATGCAGTCCTGCGTCGGTCTTTAGCGGCCAGGGTTCCCGTTTGCCGAATCAGTAGGCAGCGAACCACGTTGCACAAAGAGAGGGCGTTTCGACGCGCGCGTGAGGGCTGGCGCATGAGGGTTGGCATCGCGATTCATCGACAGCCGCAGGCATGAAAAAGGGGCGGCCCGAAGACCGCCCCCATCCGGGACCGGCGGCCCGAAGGCCACCGGCGTATGATAAGCCGGATTATTAGAAGGACGTGTGGATGGTGCCCATGAACGTGCGCGGGGCACCAACCTGGTAGAAGGGCAGGCTGGTCTTGCCGGCCACCGTGGCGACCGTCGTGGACGACGAGATCGTGTTCAGGTAGCGGCGGTCGAACAGGTTGTTCACGTTGAACTGCAGGTAGGTGCCCTTGAAGCCGGCGGTGTCCGGCAGGTCCAGACGGGCCTCGAAGTTGGCGACGAAGAACGGGGTGGTCCATTCGTCATTCACGTCGGTGGCGGCGCGGGTGCCGGTGTACTTGCCTTCGATCGAGGCCGACAGGATGTCCAGCGGCTTGTACTCGACGCGGCCGGCGGCCATCCATTCCGGCGTGTCCACCAGCTGCTTGCCGGAGGTGAGGAAGGTGGTGCCGTTCGGGCCGGCCAGGTTGTTCTTGACCTCGGAGTGCGTGTAGCTGCCGGAGGTGTAGAAGGTGACCTGCTCGGTGACGGTGAAGCCCGCTTCGATCGAGGCGCCGTACAGATCGACGCGGCCCAGGCTGCGGTCGATGGTGTTGTTGGCGTCGTTCGGGTCCAGGGCGGACACGATGCGGTTGATGTACCGGGTGTACCAGCCGCTGACCGAGGTCATCAGCCAGTTGGTCTGATAACGCTCGCCCAGTTCGAAGTTATAGGTCTTCTCCGGATCGACGATGCCCGGCTGGTCGGTCTTCACGCCATACAGGTTGTCCGTGCGCGGGGCGGAGAAGCCTTCCGAGAACTGGAAGTAGACCTGATGTTCCGGCGTGACCTGGTACACGACGCCCAGGCTGGGCAGCGGGTCGCTGAAGTCCTTCGTGCCGGTGAACGGGGTCCGGTACAGGTTGGTCTGGGTGATGGTCGGGTTGGTGGTGCAGTACTGGTTGCTGTTCAGCGACGCCACGTTGGTGGAGGTGCCAGTGTAGGTATAGCAGTACTGGTTCAGTTCACGGTGGAAGTAGGGCAGGCGCAGGGCCGGCACCACGGTCAGCTTCTGGTCGAAGGCCTTGTACACATATTCCAGCGACGCCTGGTTCAGCTCGGCGATGGAATAACGGTTACGCGATTCCAGTTGGGAGCCGTCGGCGGCGTAGACCTGGCCGGAGTACTTGCCGCCGAACACGTCCAGCGGGGTGCCATCGGCGCCGATGTAGGTGAAGTCGCCGGTCTGGCGGTGACGGCCGTAGTCCAGGGTGTAGCCGACGCGCAGGCGGTTGTTGTCATCGATGTCCCAGATCAGGGACGAGGTGACGCCGGTGCGGAAGGTGTTGGTGTTGCTGGGGGCGTACAGCAGCACGGTGTCGTTCAGGTCGCCGTCGCCGTTCAGGTCCACGCCCTTGGCGGTCTTGCTGGCGCCGATCAGGCGGGGATCGGTTTCCTTCATCGAGGTGGTGCCGCCGCCGTTGGCCAGCGTGTACTGGAAGTACGGGTCGACCGTCAGCATGACGTCATCGGCCAGGTGGAAGCGCGACTGGCCGCGGACGTTGCCCGTGTTGGACGGGTTGACGCGCACGCCGTAGTAGTTGCTGTCCAGGCTGGACGGGGTGTCCGGCTTGCCGGCGACGGCCGTCTGCGGCACCCAGGTGTTGTTGTAGTCGGCGAAGTAGTTGTTGGCGAACGTCGCGCGGCTGTTCGTCTGGTACGAGTTGTTGCGGTTCTCGTTGTAGTGCGCGGCGACGGAGATGAAGTCACCACCACCCAGGTCTTCATAGATGCGGCCGTTGACCTGCTTCTTCTGCAGCTCGCCGTAGCCCTTGAACTTGTCGTAATCCTGGTAGGACGCGGCCAGGAAGGCGGAGGTGCGGTTGCCGGGGCCGAAATCGCCGGTGTCCAGGACGGTGAAGATGCGCTTGTAGTTGTTGCTGCCGAAGCTCAGCTTGCCTTCGACGCCCAGCTCATCCAGCGGCTTGCGGGTCTGGACGTTGATGGTGCCGCCGGTGGCCGACGCGGTCGGGCTGTCGACGTCGGTGGTGCCGATGTTGACGGTGGCGCGGTTCACCAGCTCTTCATCGATGACCTGGTTGGAATAGATGGCGTAGTTGCCGGTGTCGTTCAGCGGGATGCCGTCGAAGGTCAGCGAGACGCGGTTGCCGTCGAAGCCGCGGATGCGGATGTTGCCGCCGGAGGAGCCGTAGGCGTCGTTGTTGGTGAAGTTGACGCCCGGCAGCAGGTTCAGGCTGGCCAGCACGCTCTGCCCGGCGGTCTGCGTGGCCAGGTATTCCTGGGTCACGGTCGACTTGGACTTGGGCGCGGTCTCGGCCTGGATCAGGCCACCGATGGTGGGCTGCTTGCGCGCGCCGGTGATGACGATCTCATCCATTTCGGAGGCGGTGGACTGCGCCAGCGCCGGGGCGGTCCAGGCGGCGGCGGTGGCCAGCGCGACCAGGCCGGTGCCCAGCTTCAGGAAAGAGGTATAGCGGCGCGCCGGCGCCATCCCGCGAGTAAGCTTCTTCATCGATTGCCCCCAGAATTTGGATCGTTCGTCGTTCGGTCAGCCTTACACCCGTCCGCACCCGCTCGTTCAGCCAGGGTGTGGCCGTGTCGGGCGCTTTATTCACTCCTTCGTATTACAACACCATTACAGAGGCGCGGCCTTCTTGTCCGTGCCGTGCAAAAGCGCGCTGATTTGCCCCCTGGTGTGGCCGTCAAAGCACATATCGGATGCCGTCCGCGACAAAGTGCAGCGCAGCTTTTTCTCGCGGAAATAGACAAATTATCATTTCATATCAAGTAGTTAACTGCCGTCGCAACTGCACTGGCCCCCTGTGTCGGGGGAAGTGTTGCAGAATGATGAAATCTTGACCCGTTGATCAGGAAATCGGACGAATCAGGGCGCCGCCGGAGCCCCTTTCCCACCGCGTCGCTGAAAGGATGGGATCTTGCCGTCGGGGTGGTCATGGGTGCGGCGTCGCGCGCCGGACCCAAGTTGTGCCGGGCGCGGGCCGGGGCACCGCGTTTCTACTACCCAATCGCTGGCCTTTCCGAACCACCCGCCCTTGGCGCCTTGGGTGGCCGGCCCTAATATGATCACAGGGCGGGTTTCCTTTGGGGGATCCGGCCGGGATGCATTCGGGGGCATGGCGCATGCGACGCGCGGACGGTGAGGGGTGATGCGTCTACCGGGGTTGCGCAGCAGGCTGCTGGTGCTTCTGGTGGCCGTCATCGGCGCCATGGCGGCGCTGATGGTGGTCGAGGGGCAATCCCGCCGCCACGCCGCCGTCACCGCCGCCCGCGCCCATCTCCGCATCCTGACCCAGGTGGCGGAGGAAGAGCACCGTGTGCTGGTGGAACAACTGGGCCATTTGGTGGAAACCGTGGCCCTGCAGGAATTGGACGTGTCCACGGGCGACTGCGCTGACGACCTGGCGCGCCTGAAGGCAGCCGAGCCCTGGATCGCCAACGTCTTCCTCTCCCGGCCGGACGGCACCACCATCTGCGCGTCGACCAACGCCCCGGCGGCCCTGCTGACCGTCGGGGACCGGCCTTATTTCCAGGAAGCGGTGCGCACCGGCCGCGCCACCCTGAGCGACTATATGATAGGGCGTACCTCGCGGGCGCCCATCCTGGCCATGGCGCGCCCCATCCTGGGACCGGACGGCCAGGTGACGGCCGTCGCCCGGGCCAGCATGCGGCTGAACTGGGCCGGCCGCCTGGCCGCCATGGCGGCGGACATGCCCAACGGCGTGTTCGCCATTGTCGACGCCCGGGGCGAGATGCTGGTGCGCTTCCCGGCGACGGCCCGCGCGCCCGCCCCCCTTCCGCTGGATGGCTCGGCCGTCCTGGATGACAAGGCGGGCGCGGACCTGCCGGGGGAGACCGTGGAGGCGGGCCTGGTGTCGCAGCTGTTCGCTCAGCCCTCGGGCACGCTGCTGTCCGCCGGGCTGGATGGGGTGCCCCGCATCATCGGCTTCGGCGCCTTGCAGGGCCTCAACGCCCGCGTCCTCGTCAGCCTGCCCCGGGACGAGGCGGTGGGCGAGGCGGATGATGATTTCTGGCGCAGCATGATGGGGTTGGCGGCGGTGGCCGCCGTCACCCTGATGTTCGGCATCGTTGGCGTCGAAACGTCGGTCATGAGCCGGCTCGGCACGCTGACGCGGGTGGTTGAGCGCATCGGCCGGGGCGAGCGCGGCGTGCGCGCGCCCGTGCGACCGGCCGATGCGGAGTTCGCGGTGTTGGCCCGCGCCATCAACACCATGGCCCACAACCTGGAACAGGGCGCCGCCGACCTGGCGGAGCGTGAGGTGCGCTTCCGCGACCTGATCGATGTGTCCACCGACTGGTATTGGGAGGCGGACCCCGCCCGGCGTCTCACCTACGTTTCCCCCGGCGTGCGCGCCATCGGCCTGGACCCGCAGCGCATGGTGGGGGAAACCCCGGTCGCTGGCCTGACCCCCACGCCCGAGACGGCCGCCGCCCTGGCCAGCGGCGCCGACGGACGCGAGTTTCGCGACCTGCGCTACATCGTCGATCACCCCAGCGGCCGGCGCTATCACATCGTGCTGTCGGGGCGTCCCCTGTACGACGTGGACGGCACCATCCGCGGTTGGCGTGGCGTCGGCCGGGACATCACCGCCCTGGTGGAGGCGCGCGTCGCCCGGGAGGAGAGCGAGGCCCGGTTCCGCCTGCTGGCTGATCGCGCCAGCGACATCATCCTGCTGACCCGCCCCGATGGCACGCGCCTGTACGTTTCCCCCTCGGTGGAGCGCATCCTGGGTTACAGCGTGGCCGAATTCACGTCACTGCCCCTGTCGGACCTCCGCCACCCGGACGACGATGCCGTCGACGCGACGCTGGCGGCGCTGTCGGCGGCGGCCCAGCAGCCGGACCGCCTGGCCGGGGACGAGGGCGGAGAGCCGGCGGGGAACGCGGCCGATGGCGTTTCCGCCCGTTTCCGTCTGCGTCACAAGGATGGCCGCTGGATATGGCTCGAGGCCCTGATCTCCCACACCCGGGGTGACGATGGCGCGCCCTTGCTGATCTCCGCCGCGCGCGACATCACCCGCCGCGTGCGGCAGGAGGAGGAGTTGCGCGCCGCACGGGACACCCTGACGGCGGCGGCGGCGGAATTGGAGCAGGCCCGCCGCGCGGCGGAGGATGCCAACGTCGCCAAATCCGCCTTCCTCACCGCCACGAGCCATGAGATCCGCACGCCGTTGAACGGTATCATCGGGGCGATCCAGTTGCTGGCGGCGGAGCCGCTGGCGCCCTTGCAGCGCGATTTGGCCGCCATCATTCGTGACAGTGCGCAGACACTTCTGCTACTGGTGGACGATCTCCTGGATTTGTCGAAACTGGAGGCCGGCCGCGTGGAATTGGTGGAGACGGAGTTCCAGCTCGCCGCCGTGGTGACGGAGGCGGCCCGCCTGATGGAGGGCCAGGCGCGGGCCAAGGGCCTGGCGCTCACCACCCGCATCGCGCCCGAGGCGGCCGCCCCCTTCCGGGGCGATGCCCGCCGCCTGCGGCAGGTGCTGCTGAACCTGCTGGGCAACGCCGTCAAGTTCACCGACCAGGGCGAGATCCAACTGATGGCCGAGGTGGTGGATGCCCCCGGGCAGATGACCCATGTGGTGCTGACCGTGCGCGACACCGGCATCGGCATGACGGCCGAGCAGCAGGCGCGGCTGTTCAACCGTTTCGTCCAGGGCGATGACGGCATCGCCCAGCGCTATGGCGGCAGCGGCCTCGGCCTGTCCATTTGCCGGGAACTGGTCACCCTCATGGGCGGCACCATCACCTGCGAGAGCGCGCCTGGCCAGGGCAGCACCTTCGTCATCGATCTGACCCTACCCCGCTTGCCCATCCAGGCGGCGGCCCAGGCCCCCGACTCCGGTCCCGCCGCCGCCCCCAAGCGCGGGGCCGGGCGGCGCGTGCTGGTGGTGGAGGACAACAGCATCAACGCCCGCATCACGGAAATGATGCTGCGGACGGAAGGCTACACCGTCGTCCTGGCCGGCGATGGCGCCGCCGGGGCCGCCATCGCCCTGGGCGATCCGCCGGTGGATTTGGTGCTGATGGACATCCAGATGGCGGGCCTGGATGGGCTGGAGGCCACGCGCCGCATCCGCGCGGGCGAGCCGCCCGGCCGCCGCGTGCCGGTCATCGCCATGACGGCCAACGCCATGGTGGGAATGCGCGAAGAATACCTGGCCGCCGGCATGGACGACTATGTGTCCAAGCCCTTCGATCAAAACCGCTTCCTGGATCTGGTGGCGCGGTGGACGGCGGCCGTGCCGGCAAACAACGGCGAGGTGGTGGACGCCCCTCCGCCGCCGCCTACCGCCGGCGACGGGTATCCCATGGGCGACCAGCCGCTGTTCGATGGCGAGCCCTTGGCCAAGCTGGTGGATCTGGCGGGCCGCGAGGGCACGGTGGACATGGTGCGCGAGTTCGTGAGCTTCGGCCAGGCCCGTATCGCCCGCACCGCCAGCCTGGTGGCCGCCGACAACCTGGCCGAGGCGCGGCGCGAGGCGCACAGCCTGATCTCCACCGTCGGCAATCTAGGATTGCGCCGCCTGCAACGCCTGGCGGAATCGCTGGAACAAGCCTGCGTCGACGGCGATGCGGAACAGGCACGCCAGCTCATGGCCGCCATCGTCGGCCTGGCCCCGGCCTCCTGGACCGCCCTGGCCCAGGATTATCCCGTGCCCATCGCCGCGGCTTGATCGCTTCGCTTCGGCGGGGGCAACCTCAGGCGCTGCCGATGAGGATCCCGGTGGCGAACACCAGCAGGCCCCCGACGATCACCTGGAAGGCGGCGGCCAGGAAGGTCGTGTCCATGTAGCGATTGCGGATCCAGGCGATGACGCCCAGCTCCGCCGCCACAACCGCGGCGGCGATGGCCGTGGCCGTCCAGAAGTCGGGAACCAGATAGGGCAGGGCGTGGCCCAGGCCGCCCACGGTGGTCATCAAGCCGCAGACCAGACCGCGCAGCCAGGGGCTGCCCCGGCCGGTCAGGCTGCCATCGTCGGACAGGGCCTCGGCGAAGCCCATGCTGATGCCCGCCCCCACGGCGGACGCGATGCCCACCAGAAAGGTTTGCCAGGTGTCATGCGTGGCGAAGGCGGCGGCGAACAAGGGGGCGAGGGTGGAGACGGAGCCATCCATCAGCCCGGCCAGGCCCGGCTGCACCACCTGCAACACGAACAGGCGCCGTTCCGACGCGTGCTCCTCCTCCCGTACTTCGGGCGTCACCAGGCGGGATTCCAGCTGCTCCGCCCGCGCCTCGTGGCGCCGCTCCTCATCCGCCAAATCCCCCAGCAGCTGCCGGATGGCGGCGTCGGTGGAGCGGCGGGCGGCCCGGGTATAGAAGCGTTTGGTCTCCGCCTCCATCAATTCGGCCTGTTGGCGCACCGTTTCCAGCGCCAGGGGGCGGGTCAGCCACACCGGCTTGCGTTGCACGAACCCGCGCACGTCCTGGCGCCGGATCAGCGGGATATGCTCGCCAAAGCGCTTGCGGTACAGCTCGATCAGGCGGTGCCGGTGGCCATTCTCCTCCGCCGCCATGGCGTTGAAGACCTTGGCGCTTTCCGGGAAATTTTCCCGAAGGCCGGTGGCGAACTCGTCATAGATGCGGGCGTCCTCCTCCTCCAGCGAGACGGCCAGCGCCAGCACCTCCTGTTCGGTGAGGTCGGAGAAATCTTTCATGGACGGGCCTCGGGCGCGGACGGCGGGAAGGATGATCCCGAGACTAGCCATGTTCACGCGGCCGTCAACCCGCGGCGTGGGGGGCTCACCGAATTTCCAAGTAATAATAATGAGTTGCGCTTGCTTCCCGCTGCCGCCATGGCGCTGGGGCATGGGCTCCCTGCGCATGGCCCCCCTCATCAACCGACGGCTTCCGGGATACAGTCCCAGCCCAACCCTTATCAGCGAGGACGCGCGGGCCATGTTGAGCTGGCAGACCCTTTCAGCCTTCACCGTCACCTGCTTCCTCCTCTCGGCCACGCCGGGCCCCAACATGCTGTTCGCCATGGGGGTGGGTCTGCGTCACGGCGTGCGCGCGGCGGCCTGGGCGGGGGCCGGCATGTGCCTGGCGTTGGGGGCCATGGCGGGCCTGTCCGCCATCGGCATGGCGGCGCTGCTGCAGGCGTCCTCCACCGCCTTCATGGTGGTGAAGGTGCTGGGCGTCGCCTATCTGCTGTACCTTGGCGTCCAGGCCTGGCGGGCCAAGCCCGAGGACACGCTGCGGGCCGAGGCCGGCGCCGAACGGGAGGGGGAGGCAGTGCGTCCCGCCGATGCCGCCGCCCACCGGCTGCTGCTGCGCGGCCTGCTGGTTTGCGGCTCCAACCCCAAGGCCTTGATCTTCATGGCCGCCTTCTTCCCTCAATTCATTGATGCCGCCCTGCCGCTGACGGCCCAGCTGGTGCTGCTGACCGTGCTGATGGTGGTGATCGAGTTCGGCTGGATCCTGGCCTACGCCATCGGGGGGCAGACCCTGGCCAGCCGCCTGCAGACGCCCAAGGCGGCGCGCCAGTTGAACCGCCTGACCGGCGGCCTGCTGATCGGGGCCGGCGGCATCCTGGCCCTGATGCGCTGACCGCCGCGCTGACAGTCGGGCCGACAGCCGTGTAAGCTCAGGTCGTTTGCAGATGCGCGCCCATGGCCTACAGTGGTGACGGGTGGCCTTCCGCCGCCGATCCCGTCCCGTCTGGCCGTTCCTGGGGTGCCATGCCTGTGCGTCGTCTTTCCGCTCCCGTCATCGCCGCCGGCTTGGCCGCGTCCCTGCTGTCCGGCTGCGCCTTCTTCCAGGGGGATGACGAGCCCGTGGCTTCCAAGCCGACGGTGCCCGCCGCCCCGGTTCCGATGGCGCAACAGCCGGCGACCCCGGCGCCGGACACCATCATGCCCGGCGCCCAGGGACAGGCCGCCGGTCGCGGGCCGGTATACGATCTGCCTCTGGACGGCCACATCACCCCGCCCGTCGACCCGCCGGATGCCCAGCGCCTGGTGGCCCAGGCTGACGCGCAGATGGAGGACAAGGACGGCAAGGGCGCCAGCTCCCAGGCCATGGCGCAGGCCCTGGCCCTGTTCGACCAGGCCATGGCGCGCGGCAGCCTGAAGGCGCGCGAGGCGCTGGCTGTCTATTATTATTACGGCCGGGGCACCGGCCGCGATCCGCAAAAGGCGGCGGAGGTGGTGAAGCCCGCCGCCCAGGCGGGGCTGCCCATGGCGGCCCTCATCTACGGCCAGCTTTATAACAACGGCAGCATCCCCGGCGGCGGGGCGGGGGAGGCGCAGTACTGGTACAACGTCGCCCGCCGTGCCGGCTGCGCGCCCTGCATGTCCAGCCACCAGGAATTCCTGAACAGCATTGAGGCCAAGCTGAACCTGCCGCCCAGCAAGGGGCAGGGGGATCTGGCCAGCGACCCCATCGTGTTGACCGGCATCGCCGACGACGCGGCGGGAACCAAGCGTGAATACGCCGTGCTGGGCATCCTCTACCCTGGCTGGAAGCAGGTGGAGCAGCATCGCGTGGTGGAGAACGGCCGCCAACTGGACCAGTTCACCCTGGAAAACACCCAGAAGCGGCGGGTGCGCGTCTATTTCGACGCCACCGATTGGGGCAAGCCGGCGGCTAAGGGCGGGCCCGGGGGCGGCCCTGGCGCCAAATAACGGGGGCCGCCGTCTTCATCCCCCGGATGCCCAGGCGCGGCGCAGGGCCTGTCCGCAGGCCATGCTGGCCAGATAGGCCCGGGGCGCCACCACCTCGCGGGCGACCAGGCCATAGGTGCCGCGGTCGGCGGTGATCCAGGGATAAAAGCCCATCATGCCCGGGCTGCTGAACGCCCCGTCGCCGCCGGGGCCGTCCTCCACCCAATGGTTCAGGCTGTAATGCCAGGGCTGGGGCAGTTCGGGCGCCTGCACGGCGGGGCAGTTCGGCCCCCCGGTGCAGACGGGATGGCTGCCCAGCAGGTCGTGGATGCGCAGGCGGCCGGCCACCACCTTGCGCAGGAAGGCGGCATAGGCGGCGGGGCTGGCCTTCAGGCCGCCGCCCACCCGTGGCGCGGCGTAGTCCAGGGCGAGTTCGGGGCCCAGCACGCGGCGCACCTCCGCCGCCAGGCCATAGCGGTCCAGGTCGCCCAGGCCCAGGGTCGCGGCCAGATGCTGGTCATGGCCGCCGTTGTAGCTGAACCGTCCCTGGTGATTCGCGTTCACCAGCCCGTTGTCGCGCCGGTCCAGGCAGGCCGCGACGGTGCGCGCGCCGAAGCAGGCCAAAGGATTGAAGTTGTCATACCCGGACCGCATCTCCAGCGCGTCCAGCTGCGCCGGCGTCAGCCGGCCATCGACCCGCTCCACCACATAGGCGGCGAAGATCAGCTTGCTGGCCGATGCCACCTGCAAGGGCTTGTTGGCGCTGTAGCGGGTGCCCCGGCTGCCGCTGGCCAGGGCGCCGGTGCCGTCGCCGATCTCCCAGTAGAAATCGCCGATCCCGCGGCAGGCGGCATCGCCATTGGCGGCTGCAACCACGGCGGCGCGGCGCCGGCTCAGTCCATGATGGGGGTCGGATTTCTGGAACGACTGTACCAACGCCGTATCCACGCGGACGCCGCTGGCGTCGGTTTCCAAGGGGGCGTCCGTCTCCCGGGGGGCTGCCGGTGGTGCCGCCGACTGGGCCCGGGCCGGCTGATGCCACGTACCGGCGGCGGCCAGCAGCGCGCCCGCAAGGCCGATGGCCCGGACGGATGTCCGCCACCCCGCCATCGCTCCTGCTACCTGCCGCTTGCCCTGCACGTCCGCCGACCACACCGTTGACCAAAGACACCTATGATATCAGCCACCCCGGATCGCGGGTATGGGCGGGGCTGGTACGGTCGTCTTTGTCGCAGGGGGGCAGGGAGGCGTCGCGGGACGGTGACCCGATGAACGGACGACGCCGGCGCCCTTAAGAACGCCGGCGTCGTCGCGCGGTCATCGCTGCTGCATGCCCCAGTCGGCGGCTTCTCCCATTCCATCGGGCCCCGGGCTGGCGCCGGGGGCTTTCCTGGGATTTACGCGCCCACCTCCATCAGCCGGTCATAGGCGGGCAGGGTCAGGAACTCGGCGAAGCGGTGCTGGAACACCAGGTCGGAGAACAGGCGCGCCGCCTCCTCATGCCGGCTGTGGGCCAGGGCCACCTCACCCACCCGGCCGATCCAGGCGGCCAGCTCCTCCTCGATGACGCGCTCCACCAGGGCATGGTCGACGACGCGGCCGTCGTCCAGCCGGGCGCCATGGCGCAGCCACTGCCACACCTGGGCGCGGCTGATCTCGGCGGTGGCCGCGTCCTCCATCAGGTTGAACAGCGGCACGCAGCCCTGGCCGCGCAGCCACGCCTCGATATAGCCGATGCCCACCGCCACGTTCTGGCGCAAGCCCGCCTCCGTGCGCGGGCCCTGCGGAATGGCCAGCAGATCCTCCGCCGTCACCCGCACGTCGTGGCAGGTGGCGTGGATCTGGTTGGGGGTGCGCATCAGGTCGTCGAACACCGCCCGCGCCACGGGCACCAGCGCCGGATGGGCCACCCAGGTGCCGTCGTGGCCGTTGCGGGCTTCCCGCTCCTTGTCCGCCCGCACCTGGGCGAAGGCGCGGTCGTTGGCCACCGGGTCGTCCTTCACCGGGATATAGGCCGCCATGCCGCCGATGGCCGGGGCGCCGCGGCGGTGGCAGGTCTTCACCGCCAGGCGCGAATAGGCGTTCAGGAAGGCCTTGTCCATGGTGATGGCCGCGCGGTCGGGCAACACGGCGTCCGGGTCGTTGCGGAACTTCTTGATGAAGCTGAAGATGTAATCCCAGCGGCCGCAATTCAGGCCGGCGGAATGGCAGCGCAGCTCATACAGGATCTCGTCCATCTCGAAGGCCGCCAGGATGCTCTCGATCAGCACCGTCGCCTTGATGGTGCCGGCGGGCAGGCCCAGGCAGTCCTGGGCATGCAGGAAGACATCGTTCCACAGCCGCGCCTCGGCCCGGCCCTCGATCTTGGGCAGGTAGAAATAGGGGCCGCTGCCCCGGGCCAGCAATTCGCGGGCGTTGTGGAAGAAATAGAGGCCGAAGTCGAACAGGGCGGCGGACACGGGCCGGCCGTCGATCAGCACATGCTTTTCCTCCAGGTGCCAGCCGCGCGGGCGGACCATCAGCACGGCGACCTTGTCGTTCAGGGCGTAGTGCTTGCCCGACACCGGGTCGACATGGGTGATGGTGCGGCGGATGGCGTCGCGCAGGTTGACCTGGCCGTCCATGACATTGGCCCAGGTGGGGGCGTTGCTGTCCTCGAAATCGGCCATGAACACCTGCGCGCCGGAATTCAGCGCGTTGATGATCATCTTGCGCTCGACCGGGCCGGTGATCTCCACCCGGCGGTCGCGCAGGTCGGCCGGTTGCGGTTCGACCGCCCATTCCTCATGCCGGGCATAGCCGCAGGCGGGGTTGAAGGCCGGCTTCTCGCCGGCGTCCAGGCGGGCCTGGCGCTCCACCCGCTTTTCCAGCAGATAGCGACGGCGCCAGCCGAAGCGGCGTTCCAGGTCGGCGACGAAGGCCAGGGCGGCGGGGGTGAGAAGGACATCATAGCCGGGCTTGGACGCGGCGCGGATCTCGATACGCCCTACCGGGGCATCCGGCGACAGGCGGGGGGCCGAGGGGGCGAACAAAGCGTCAGGCATGATACCTCTCCCTTCAGATCAGGGGGCCCGGCCGGGATGGGGGCGCGGGCCCGTGAGGCGGTTTTTGAGGGGGCAGGGGTGCGGCGGCGGGACGCTCCAGCGTCGTTCATACCCCGTCGCCGCACCCTTGCCAGGGCAGGGAATGGAATGGGCCATTCCTGCCGATCTTGGGGACGCGTTTAGACTTGAGACAGGAACCGGAGGGGAAAACCGGGCGGCGGCGGGACGCTCCAGCGTCGTTTATTCCCGCCGCCGCCCGAAGGGTGCTTCCAGGCGAACGGTGCGTCGGCCTTCCCTGGTAGCCACCCCGTTCCGGGGATGGAGACGATCAGTGGAACTGGTCGGTCTCGGTCGAGTCCTTCATGGCGGTGGTGCTGCTGGCGCCGCCGGAAATCGCCAGGGACACGGCGTCGAAGTAGCCGGTGCCCACCTCGCGCTGGTGCTTCACCGCGGTGAAGCCGTGCTCGACGGCGGCGAATTCCTTCTGCTGCAACTCGGAGAAGGCGGCCATGCCGCGCTCCTTGTAGCCGCGCGCCAGCTCGAAGGTGGCGTAGTTCAGCGAGTGGAAGCCCGCCAGGGTGATGAACTGGAACTTGTAGCCCATGGCGCCCAGTTCCTGCTGGAAGCGGGCGATGGTCGCCTCGTCCAGGTTGGCGCGCCAGTTGAAGCTGGGCGAGCAGTTGTAGGCCAGCAGCTTGCCCGGGAACTGCTTGTGCACGGCTTCGGCGAAGCGGCGCGCGTCATCCAGGTTGGGCTTGGACGTTTCCCACCACAGCAGGTCGGCATAGGGCGCGTAGGCCAGGCCACGGGCGATGCAGTAGTCGACACCCATGCCCTTGCGGATGCGGAAGAAGCCTTCCGGCGTGCGGTCGTTGCGGTCGATGAAGGGATGGTCGCGCTCATCCACGTCGGACGTGATCAACTGCGCGCTTTCCGCGTCGGTGCGGGCCACCACCAGGGTGCTGGTGCCGCTGACATCGGCGCCCAGGCGGGCGGCGTTCAGGATGCGGATGAACTGCTGGATGGGGATCAGCACCTTGCCGCCCAGATGGCCGCACTTCTTTTCCGACGCCAGCTGGTCCTCGAAATGGACGGCGGCGGCGCCGGCCTCGATCATGGACTTCATCAGCTCATGGGCGTTCAGCGGGCCACCGAAGCCGGCCTCGGCATCGGCGACGATGGGCACCATCCAGTTGATGCTGTCCTTGCCCTCGGCATGGTGGATCTGGTCGGCGCGCAGCAGGGCGTTGTTGATGCGCTTCACGACGCTGGGAACCGAGTTGGCCGGGTACAGGCTCTGGTCCGGGTACATCTGGCCCGCCAGGTTGGCGTCGGCCGCGACCTGCCAGCCGGACAGGTAGATGGCCTCCAGGCCGGCCTTGGCCATCTGCACCGCCTGATTGCCGGTGAAGGCGCCCAGGCTGTGGACATAGGGGCGGGTGTGCAGCAGCTCCCACAGGCGGCGGGCGCCCAGCTCGGCCAGGGTGTATTCGATCTTCACCGTACCGGACAGACGCTTCACGTCCTCCGCGGTGTAGTCGCGCTTCACGCCGTCGAAACGGCGGGCATGCAGCGCCTTCAGGTCGGTGGGGGTGGAGCCGTGATCCAGCGGAGCCATGATCGCCTAATTCCTTTCTAGAAGACTTCGGATGCCGGCGGGCGGCTGTCCCACCCTGTCTGTCCGGTCAATCCGCCGATGATGACGTGAACGTCGGTGGTCGCCTGTTTCGCGGTGCGTCCGTCGCGTTCACTGCACTGCATTAGACTTGGCGATTTGGTAAACTGGATCAATAAGTCTTTGATTGAAAAGTGGTAACGTTGTAATCTCTTGTAATGTAGGTAAGTGAAAACTTGTAAAGTTTGTAAATCGACTTGCCCCTTCCGGCGCACTGCGGAAGGGTCGGGAACCCGGGCGGATAGACCGGGAGGCAAGGGCGGGAACGGAAGGGGCGGACCATGGCGGCGGAAAAGAAGGCGATGCTGGGCCACAAGGTGCGCCGCCTGCGCCGCGAGCTGCGGCTGACCCAGGCGCAAATGGCGGAAATGCTGGCCATCTCCCCCTCCTACCTCAACCTGATCGAGGGCAATCAGCGGCCGCTGACCGTGGCGCTGCTGCTGAAGATCGGCCAGACCTTCGACGTGGATCTGGCCACCTTCGCCGAGGATGACGAGGTGCGGCTGGTCGCCGGCCTGCGCGAGGTGTTCTCCGACCCGCTGTTCGACCACAACGACATCAAGAACCAGGACATGAAGGAACTGGCGGCCGTGGCCCCCACCCTGGGCCAGGCCGTCGTCACCCTGTATCGCGCCTATCTGGAGGCGCGCGAGGATGTGCAGGCGCTGGCGGAAAAGGTGGACGACCGCGACCGCCAGCATCCCCAGGCCGCCGGCCAACATTTCGCCCAGGACGAGGTCGGGGAGCTTTTCCAGAACCAGAACAATCATTTCCCGGAGCTGGAGCTGGCGGCGGAGACGCTGTGGTTCGATGGCGATTTGGAGTCCGGTGACCTGTACGGCTCCCTCGCCCGCTTCGTGCAGAAGGCGCACGGCCTGACGGTGAAGCTGATGCCGGTGGAGGTGATGGGCGAGACGGTGCGCCGCTATGACCGCCATTCCCGGCGGGTGCTGATCTCGGAAATGCTGTCGCCGGCGGGCCGCACCTTCCAATTGGCGGTACAGGTGGCCCTGATGCGCCATCGCGACCTGCTGAACGCCACGGTGGAAAAGGCCGGCATGGCGGCGGAGGAGTCGCGGCAACTGGCGCGCATGGTCCTGGCGGGCTATTTCGCCGCCGCCGTCATGATGCCTTATGGCCGATTCCTCGAGGCGGCGAAGGCCGCGCGCTATGACATCGAGGTGCTGATGCACCGCTTCGTCGCCAGCTTCGAACAGGTCTGTCACCGGCTGACGACGCTGCAGCGGCCGGGCGCCAAGGGCGTGCCCTTCTTCTTGGTGCGGGTCGATCCGGCGGGCAACATCTCCAAGCGGTTCAGCGCGGTGCCGGGCTTCCACATGGCGCGCTTCGGCGGCGGCTGCCCGCGCTGGACGGTGCATCAGGCTTTCCGCAACCCGGGCCAGATCCTGACCCAGCTGATGCGCATGCCGGACGGCACCAGCTATTTCGCCATCGCCCGCACCCTCAGCAAGGCCGGCGGCTGGAAAAGTGTCCCGCGGCAGTTCGCCCTCAGCCTGGGCTGCGAGGCGGCCCAGGCCCATCAGTTGATCTATGCCGACGGCATGGACTTGGCGGGCGCCGCCGATGCCGGGGGCCGGGCGACGCCCGTGGGCACCAACTGCCGCCTCTGCCCGCGCCTGGACTGCACCCAGCGGGCGTTCCCGCCCCTGAACCACCGCCTGGTGGTGGATGAGAACATCCGCGGCCTGTCCAGCTACATCGGCCCGCCCACGGGCTGACATCGGTATCCCACCCCATCCCCTTGCACTCTTGTGGTCCGGCGTCCGGGGTGGGCAGGGTGCGGCTTGGTTGTAAGGGCCGGGGGCTTTGGTGATGCGCAGGTTGGTGATGGGAATGGCCCTGGGCGCCGTCGTGGGTGTGTCCCTGGCCGTGTTCGCCGATCCGGTGCCGGGGTTGAAGCCCATGGCCTTCCTGGCCGGCCATTGCTGGACGGGCGAATTCCCCGGCAGCCAACGCACCGACACCCACTGCTTCGCCTGGTTGTACGAAGGCAAGGCCCTGCGCGACACCCACATCGTGCGTGCCCCGGGCCAGCCGGACCATGTGGGTGAAACCACCTATTACTGGGACCCGGCGGCCAAGCGGGTGGAATACCTCTACATCGAGAACCAGGGGGGCGTCAGTCACGGCACCGTGACGCCGGAGCGCGGCGCCCTGGTCTTTCCCGCCGCCCAGTATGTGACGGACGGCGAGACCATGACCTACCGTGTGCGCTGGACCCCCCAGAGGCCCCCTCAGGCCGGTGAGGGCGCCGAGCCCGACGCCTACGAGGCGTGGAGCGAGGCCCAGACCAAGGACGGCTGGGCCACCATGTTCAAGCTGGTGCTGAAACGGCAGCCCTGACCACTGCCGACTTTCAGAAACCCTTCTGCGCCCTTTCCCCGTGCCCGTTGGCTGGCTTTCCGGGCATCCTGCCGTGGCAATGGCCGTTGCGGGACCGGGGCCGGGGCGGATACGGTTTCCCCACCGGTCCGCGGGACCTATCCGGCGGACCCCAGAACAAGACGGACGATGGGCAGAAAGGGCGAAAGATGAGGGGCTTGATGGGGAAGCGCCGGCGGCTGTGGCTGGCGGCGACGATGGCGTCCACCGCGCTGGCGCTGGCGGCATCCGGAATGGCGGTTGCGGCGGAAGCGCCCGCCCATGACACCGTGGTCTATGCCGGCGCGCTGATCGATGGCGTGACCTTTGCTCCCCGCCGGCAGGTCACCATCGTGGTGCATGAGGGCAAGGTGGCGGCGGTGGAGGCCGGCTATGTCGCCCACCCCGGCGCCACGGTCATCGACCTCAAGGATCAGACGGTGCTGCCCGGCCTGATCGACTGCCATGTCCACATCGCGTCCAAACTGCCCAGCCAGGCCAACGCGGTGGAGGACATGGTGACCCACAGCGCGGTGGATGCGGTGCTGGACGGCGCCGTCTTCGCCCGCGCCATGCTGCTGCAGGGTTTCACCAGCGCCCGCGACGTGGGCGGCGGGGACGACACGGTGTCGCTGCGCAACGCCATCGACGCCGGCAAGGTGCCGGGCCCGCGCCTGTGGGTGTCACTGGAACCCCTGGGCCCCACCGGCGGCCACGGCGACCCTTCCAACGGTTTTGATTCCCGGTTGCACCATCCCGATTGGCAGAACGGCATCGTCGACACGCCGGACATGGCCCGCCTGCGGGTGCGCGAACACCACAAGCGCGGCGCCAACCTCATCAAGATCATGCCCTCCGGCGGCATCGCCAGCACCGGTGACGATCCCCGCGCCCAGCTCATGACCAATGAGGAGATCAAGGCCGCCATCGATACGGCGCACGCGCTGGGCATGAAGGTGGCGGCCCACACCTATCCCGCCCAGGCCATCATCAACACCGTGAACGCCGGCGTCGATTCCATCGAGCACGGCTCTTTCGCGGATGCCGACGCGGTGAAGGCCATGAAGGCCCACGGCACCTACCTGGTGCCGACGCTGACCGTGTACGACGTGTACATGAAGGCGGCGCAGGAACATCCCGAACTGCTGCCCCCGGGCACGGCGGAAAAGGAACTGGCCAACGACGCCATACCGAAGCGCAACCTGCCCCTGGCCTACAAGGCGGGGGTGAAGATCGCCTATGGCACTGACATCGGCGAGGGCGACCACGCCCGCGAATTCGCCCTGCTGGCGGAGGCCGGCGTGACCCCGGCCGACGCCCTGTCGTTCGCCACCCGCAACGCCGCCGACCTGATCGGCGCCGCCGACCGCATCGGCACGGTGCAGCCCGGCCGCTACGCCGACCTGATCGCCGTCTCCGGCGACCCGCTCAGCCATCTTGAATTGATGGAACAGGTGCGGTTTGTCATGAAGGGGGGCGTGGTCTACAAGGCCGATGGCCACCCGGTCGCGCTGCCGTGACCGGGGACCAAGTCCAACCGCGAGGGCCCGAAGGCCAGGGCCCAAAGGAAAGGGGAGGGCGGATGTGAGGGGAAACGAGGGCGATATCAGCCTGGCGGAACGGTGGCGCACCCGCATCCCGTCCTGGCACACCTTCCTGGAACGGGCGCAGATGGACCGGCGGCTGGCCATTTATGACTTGCTGCCCATGATCTGGACGCCCCGGGCGCGCGATGTCGCCGCCGCCATCGTGGCCTTTTTCCAGCCCAAGTCGCCCTGGCCCCGGCCCACCAACCAGGCCCGGTCGTGGGCGCGGGATCTGGCCTGGCAGGGGCTGGTGCCCCTGCCGGCGCTGGATGGCGAGGTGGCGGCCGAGATCCGCGCCTATTTCCAGGGTGTGCCGTGCAGCGACCCCTTCCGGCCCCATCTCGGCACCTTCCCCTGGGACAGTCCCGCCAGTGATGAAACCAACATGGGCTATTACGCCGTGCAGGACATCCTGGCCGCCCCCCATGTGCTGTCGCTGCTGAACGACCCCACCATCCTGGACGTGGCGGAGCTGTACCTGGGCTGCAAGCCGGTGCTGGACAATATCGGCTGCTGGTGGTCCTACGGCGACCGCCCCATGGCCAAGGGCACCCAGCGTTATCACCGCGACTGGGACTCGCTGAAAGGCTTCAAGCTGTTCTTCTACCTGACGGACGTGGGGGAGGAGGACGGCCCCCACGTCTTCGTGCGCGGCAGCCACCGCGACCCCCGCCTTGCGGTGGGCAAGGCCCTGTCGGATGAGGGGGTGCACCGCGTCTTCGGCCTGGACAAGGTGGCGGCCATCACGGGGCCGGCCGGCACCCGCTTCCTGGCCGACACCTTCGGCGTCCATAAGGGCCAGTTGCCCCGCACCGGCCGCCGCCTGATCCTGACGGCCCAGTACAACGTCCACTCCTCCCCCCATACCCCGCGCCAACCCTGGCTGAACCGCGACAGCCATTTCGACCCGGACGTCAACCGGCGGGTGATGAAGCGGCGTTAGGACGCGCCGGGTTCCACAGGCTGCGATGGTATAAGCCCAGGCGGAAACCATGGATGGGGTGGTGGCGATGCGGCGTGCCTGGGGTGGTGTTGTCCTGGCCTTGGCGATGATGGCGGCGACCAGTCCGGCCGGGGCCATTTACATTCAATCCCCGACCACCGGGCCCCTGGCCGAGGCGGCGCCCCAGGCCGCGGCCTATATGGCGCGGGCCCAATCGACCCTGGACGAGCACGCGTGCGACCCGGCCGACCCCGTCTGCGCCCTGGGCATCGCCGCTTTTGCCAACACCGCCGCCTTCACGGTGGGCCACGCGGCGTGCGATGACCAGGCGTGCGAGGCGCAACGAGCGACCCTTGAGGCCGACTACCGCGCCAAGGCGGACGCCATCCGCGCCCGGGTCGCCCGCGACGACACGTTCGTCAGCCAGGAGGTCGTGGGCATGGTCGAGGGTCTGCGGGCCCGGGGCGATGCGCCCAGCAAGGCGCAGGTGGACGCCTTGCTGAATCGGGCGCAGACCGCCCTGAACATGGACGCCTGCCCCATTACCACGCCGGCCTGTGTGGAAGGGGAATTGACGCTGATCTGGGACATGGACCAGATGGTTCGCGCCTTCCCCAACTGCAACGCCCTGGCCGGGGCTGAGGTGCAGGCCTGCTGGCAGGCCTTGGGCCCGCGCATGCGCGCGACCGATGCGTATGATCGGCGGCGGCTGCGGCGGCTGATGGAGGCCATCGGCTGGCCGAGTGAGCGTGACTGGGGCCGCCGGGCGGCCACGGGAGCATGGCTGGTGGCGCAGCATTCGGGGCGCGCCGATCCCGACCTTCAGGCCGCGGTGCTGGTGGCGGTCAAGGCGGCGGTGGATGCCGGCAAAAGTCCGGCGGCCCAGTATGCCTATCTTTTCGATCGCCAAGCCGTGAGCACCGGCAAGGAGCAGATGTACGGCACCCAGGGGGGTTGCGATCCCGCCCGCAAGGCCTGGGTCATGAGCCCGGTCGCCGACCCCGATGGCTTGGCCGAGCGGCGGGCCGCCCTGGGCCTGGAACCGATGGCGCTGTACCAGCAGCAATCGGACCGTTTCTGCCGGGGCGGCAAAGGCAACGAGGACTGACGCCGCCAAAAGCAAAGCCCCGCCAGGACGGACCCGGCGGGGCTTTCGGATTTCAAACGCCCATGCGCCTTAGAGCGAGATGCGATCATGTCTGATCGCATCTCGCTCTTAACCTGTTCATGATAGAGCGGATTTACACGATCAGGTGACTACACCTGATCGCGTTCCGCTCTAGGCGCCGTGGCACTTCTTGTACTTCTTGCCGCTGCCGCAGGGGCAGGGATCGTTACGGCCAACCTTGTCCGCCGTGCGGGGGCGCGGGCCCATGGCGCCGTCGACATAGTACCAGCGGCCGTCGCGCTTCTCGAACCGGCTGGTCTCGTGGTGCAGGTAGTCCTTGCCCTCGAAGTTGAAGCGGGCGACGAACTCCACCTTGCCGGTGTCATCCTCAGGGCCGCCGGCTTCGGTCCAGCGCACCTCCAGGCCCTGCCACTTGCTGTCGCGGGCCCACTGCTCGGTCTCTTCGCGGTTGAAGTCCTCCGCCGTCTCCGGCAGCAGCGTGCTTTGCAGATAGTCGATGTTGTGGACGATGAAGGCGGAGTAGCGCGAGCGCATCAGCGCTTCGGCCGTGGGCGGCAGGGCGGTCCCCGCATGATAGGGGCCGCAGCAATCTTCATAGGCGCGGTCGCTGCCGCAATGGCACTGGCTCATCGTCGTGACGTCTCAAGGGCTGATAGAAGGAAGGATTGCGCAAGGCAGATACCGCAAACCGCCGCCGGGCGCCAGTGCGCAGGCGCCGGGGCTTGCCCGCGATGATGCGGCCGGGCGCCAAAACCCTGCGCGCAACGGTGACGCTCCAGCTCTGCGCCGCCGGGGACTTGCGCGGGGCGGTCTCTGGGCTCATGTCCTAGTCATAGCAGGATGCGTGCCCAGGGCGCATGCCGACCCCATCCTTGCCCGTGGCGCCATCCCTTCAGGGAGTGCACGAACCATGTCCTTGCCTGGCAACATCGCTTCGATGGCGGGCGCGGCCACCGCGACCCAGCCGAAACATGCCTGGTCCGCACCAGCCAAGCGCGTTCTCAGGGGCCTGGTGGCCGGCGCCGCGCTGCTCGGCCTGTCCGGCTGCGTGGCCGACGGCTACTACAGCGCGCCGGTCTATTCAGGCTCCTACGTTTATTCCAGCTACCCCTACTACGATTATTATGGGGGCTATCCCTATTACGTCGGCGTCGGTGGCTATTACCCCTATTACGGTTGGGGCCGTGGCTATTGGCATGGCGGGGGCTATTGGCGCGGCCATTATTGGGGGGGCGGCCACTGGGGCGGCGGTCATTACTGGGGCGGTCACGGCGGATTCGTCCACCATTAAGGCCATCCGGCCGCGCGGGGTTGCCACGGCGCCCGGTCCAGCGATGGGCCGGGCGTTTTTCCGTCCGGGGCCCCGTCGCGCCTTCCTCCCCATCCGCTGCGTCAGCCTGCCGCGCCTTCGGGCCCGATCATGCCCCGCCGCCGCCGTGTTGTCGTCGCAATTGGCCGCCACAGTCATCCCATGCCGCCACCCTGTTTCAGAAATCCGTTCCAGGTTGCGGCCCGATAGTCCGGAGAAAAATCATGTCTGATCGAACCCGTTCCATCGTGACCCGGCTGGTGCTGGCTGG
The DNA here is from genome assembly GCF_034427435.1 of Nitrospirillum goiasense. Classification (NCBI taxonomy): domain Bacteria; kingdom Pseudomonadati; phylum Pseudomonadota; class Alphaproteobacteria; order Rhodospirillales; family Azospirillaceae; genus Nitrospirillum; species Nitrospirillum goiasense. Next base: position 1,145,560 of record NZ_JAXQNP010000003.1, read on the forward strand.
GATGGTGCTGGCCGGACTGTCCGGCTGCGTCATCGAAGAGCGCCCCTATTACCACCATCACTACTGGTATCATTACTAAGCCCACCGCCTGCTGGGCCCCTGGGTGACACCCAGGGGCCCGGTGCCGGGTGACAGAGGCCGGAGGCGCCGGGAAACCGTGCCTCCGGCTTTGTTTTTATGGGCGTCGGCGTGTCCATCGCCGCACGCGGGGCTGATCCGCACAAAGGCCGGATTGGTTGGCGGGCGGGCTGTCGCCATCATTACCCCTCGCTGGGCCGCGATTTCCGGGGCGGCGTGTTTCGGGGCGGTGGGTCCGCCTCAGGGGGTTTACGTGGCGGTGGAACAGGTGGTCCAGGGCGCGGCGCTGGCCGGCGGGACGTCTGCGGTTTCTGATGCGGATACGGCCAAGCGCCGGGGCACCGGGTTGTTGACCCAGCGCGGCGTGGGTTTCGTCGCCATGCTGGCCTTGCTGATGTCCTTCGGGCCCATGTCGGTCGACATGTACCTGCCGGCCATGCCGCAGATCGCCCAAGATCTGGGCATCAGTCAGGCCAGTGTGGAATCCTCGCTCACCGCCTTCTTCCTGGCCTTTGGCCTGTGCCAGCTGTTCTGGGGGCCCCTGGGCGATCGTTTCGGCCGCCGTGGTCCCATCCTGGTGGGTATCCTGCTGTATCTGGCGGGCAGCGCCGGCTGCGCCGCGGCCCAGAACATCACGACCCTCAGCCTGTGTCGCGCGATGCAGGCGGCGGGCGCCTGCGCCGCTCCCGTCCTGGCACGCGCCATGGTGCGCGATGTCTTCGACCGAGACCGTGCCGCCAGCGTGTTCTCCATGATGATGCTGGTCATGGGCATTGCGCCCATGGCGGCGCCACTGCTGGGCGGGCAGGTCCTGGTTTATCTGGATTGGCGGGCCATCTTCTGGGTGCAGGCCGGCTTCGGCTTGGTCGCCATGGTGGGCCTGGTGTCGCAGCCGGAGACCCTGAATCCGGCGACGCGGGGGCATCTGCACTGGCTGACGCAGTTGCGCAACTACGGCCAGTTGATGGTCAGCGGCCGCTTCCTGGGCTACGCGCTGACCTCCAGCATGATCTACGGCGGCATGTTCGCCTACATCGCCGGCACGCCCTTCGTGTACATCGATTATTTCAAGGTCCCGGCCGGCCTGTACGGCCTGTTGTTCGGCCTTAACATCGTCGGCATGATCATCGTCAACATGATCAACAGCCGCCTGGTGCTGCGCCTGGGCACGGATCGGCTGCTGGCCCTCGGCTCCGCCTGCATCGCCCTGTTCGGCATCGGGCTCGCCATCGCGGGCTGGACCGGTGCCGGGGGGCTCTGGGGCATCGTGGCCGGCCTGTTCCTGTTCATGGCCTTCACCGGCCTGATCGGCGCCAACGCCACGGCCGGCGCCCTGGCCTCCTACCCCCACATGGCGGGCACGGCGTCGGCGCTGATGGGGTCCAGCCAGTTCGTCACTGGCGCGGTGGTGGGCACCCTGGTCGGTTGGCTGGCCGATGGCACGCCCTGGCCCATGGCCGCCATCATCGGCGGGCTGGGCGTCCTGGGCCTGGTCTTCAACCGCCTTCTGATCCGCTGAGCGTGGCGGCCATTCCCGTGGCGGCCGTCCCATGACATGTGCGCCGCGTCACTGAGACGCGGGTGGCCTTTGCCTTAAACCACTGCACGATTGCACTGGACCGGACGCGCCGGGCCGTGGCGGGGGCCAACCGGCCGAACCTGTCCGCGCGGCTGGTCTTTCTTGACATGCGTTTCCTATCGCCAGCCCCTGCACCCAGCCTTCGCGCTGTCGTCCGTGCGGGGGAACGAAACCGTTTTGCCGGATCGAAGGTTTCCACGATGTCCACGCCGCGCACCCCCGTCATCCCGTCCTCGCCCGCCCCCTTCCGGCTCCGCCGGCTGGCTGTCGCCTTCCTGCCGCTGATGCTGGCCGCTTGCGCGCTGGATGGGGAAACCCCCGACCCGGCAAAGACCCTGGTGATGCCGTCCAGGTGGGATGCCACGTCCACCCAGGGCGGCGTCGCCGATGGCACCACCAAGACGGCGGCCGTGACCACCACGGCCGCCGCCTGGCCCAGCACCGACTGGTGGTCGGGTTTCAACTCCCCGGAACTGACCCAGTTGCTGGCCCAGGCGCGGGCCGACAACCCCGACCTGGGGGCCGCCGCCGCCCGCATCGCCCAGGCCGAGGCCCAGGCGGAAATCGCTGGCGCCCCCTTGTGGCCCAGCGTCCAACTGGGGCTGGACAGCACCCGGTCCGGCAGCCGCAACATGAAGGGATCGGCCGCGCGGGCCTTGAGCACCGTGCCGGCCAGCGACTACGCTGGCAATGTGCACCAGGCGTCGCTTTCCGCCAGCTATGAGATCGACTTCTGGGGTAAGAACCGCGCCAGCCGTGACTCCGCGCAATTTAGCCTGGACGCCAGCCGTTTCGATAATGAAACGGTTGCCCTGTCGCTCAGCAGCAATGTGGCGTCGACCTATTTCCAGATCCTGGCCCTGCGGGACCGCCTGGCGGTGGCACGCGGCAACCTGGAAAATGCCGAGCATGTGCTGTCCCTGATCGAGGCCCGCGTCGCCGCCGGCGCCGACAGCCAGCTGGATCTGGTACAGCAGAAGTCCATCGTGGCCACCCAGCGCGCCGCCGTCCCGGCCCTGGAACAGCAGGAGCGCACGCAGGTGAACGCCCTGGCCATCCTGCTGGGCCGGGCGCCGGAAGGCTTCACCGTTCAGGCCACGGGCCTGGCCGACGTGCAGCCGCCGGCCCTGGGCACCGGCGTCCCGGCCGAACTGCTGACCCGCCGCCCCGACATCCGCTATGCTGAGGCGCAATTGGCCGCCGCCGGCGCCGACATCACGGTGGCGCGGACCCAGATGCTGCCGTCCGTCACCCTGAACGCCAGCACCGGCGTCGAGGCGGCGACCCTGGCCCATCTGGTGAACGCCCCCACCCTGTTGTTCAGCCTGGGCGGCAACCTGGCGCAGAGCCTGTTCTCCGGCGGCCGGCTGGAGGGCCAGGTGCGCCAGGCGGAAGGCCGGCACCGCGAATTGGCGGAGGATTACCGCAAGGCCGCCCTGTCCGCCCTATCCGACGTGGAAAGCGCCGTCTACTCCATCGACCGCTACCAGGACCAGTACAGCCTGCAAAAGGACGCCGTGGCCCAAAGCCAGCGCGCCTTCGAACTGGCGGAGGACCGGTACAAGGGCGGCCTGACCGATCTGCAAACCTTGCTGGATACCCAGCGCACGCTGCTGTCCACCCAGGACACCCTGGCCCAGGTGAAGCTGTCGCGGGTGCAGGCTAGCGTCAGCCTGTTCAAGGCGCTGGGCGGCGGCTGGCAGGACGACGGCAGCAGCTTCCTGTCCCAGGCCAAGGCCGCGCGCTGATCTCAGCCGCGTCGATCTCAAGCAAAACCCGCCCTGGCGCTGGCCCGGGCGGGTTTTCTTATGCGTTTACGCCTGGGCCGCCTTCATGGCCGCGGCGACATAGTCCCACAGGCCCTGGTCGAAGGGCAGGCCCTGGCCCTGCGGATCGCGGTCCAGGGCCTTCTGCCATAGGCCGGTGGTGCGGTGCGCCACCGCCCCGTCGCCCTGGGTGAAGGCCGCGACCAGGCTTTGCCAGCGCCGGGCGGCCTCTTGCGCGCGGACGTCGCTGGCGGGCACGTCGGCCTGGCGCAAGGCCTGGATGTCGGCGATCAGCCGGGTCCAGGCGCGGGCACCCTCCGCCGCGTCCTCCTCACTGCCCCGGGGTGTCATCAGGGTGGCGCGTTCCTCGGCCGTGTAGTCCTCGGCCAGGACGGTGCGCAGGGTTTCAGGCATCGTGTTCATGTCCAATCTCCGGATCAAAGTGCACAGGTCATCGACGGAGATCGGGGTGGTGCCGGGGCGGGATGGGTCCGTGCGGGCCAGGGCCTGTTCCACCAGATCCAGGCCCGCCTGGGCCGCCGCCAGCCGCCCGCGCCAGAGGGCGGCCTGCACCTCCAGCACGCGCCGCAGCGACGGGGTGTCGCCGGCCAGGACCCGGGCGATCTCGGCCAGCGACAGGCCCAGGGATTTCAGCGCCTGGATGATGCCCAGGCGCTGGAACTCCCGGGGCCCATACAGCCGCCAGCCTTTGTCAGTGCGCGGCGGATCCAACAGGCCCCTGGCCTCATAGACCCGCAGCGCCCGGACGGTCAGCCCGGTGCGCGCGGCGGCGTCCGCCGCCGTCAGCACCGGTTCCGCCGTCCGTTTCCTGGCCATGCCGTTCGCCCTTGTCTGCACCGTTCGTCCCCGATCATCGTCGATAAGGGACGGTGCGGGTATGACCCAGGGTCCGGCTCAAGCGCTTTTTTCGCTCAAAAGATTTAAGGCCGGCGACTGCCGGCGTTTGAGGAAATGCTTACGCGTAATCGACCGTCAGCGGCGCGTGGTCGCTGAAGCGCTGGTCCTTGTAGATGGCGGCCCGCTGGGCGGTGGCGGCGACGCCGGGGGTGGCGATCTGGTAATCGATGCGCCAGCCCACGTTCTTGGCCCAGGCCTGGCCTCGGTTGGACCACCACGTGTAGCCCTCCTCCCCCGCCTCGGGGTATAGGCGGCGATAGACGTCGACCCAGCCCTGTTCATCGAACAGGCGGGACAGCCAGGCGCGTTCCTCCGGCAGGAAGCCGGAGTTCTTCAGGTTGCCCTTCCAGTTCTTCAGATCGATTTCCTTATGGGCGATGTTCCAGTCGCCGCAGATGATGACCTGGCGACCCGCCTGGGCCAGGGCCGCCATATGGGGCAGGAAGCGGTCCATGAAGGCGAACTTGGCGGCCTGGCGATGCTCCCCGCTGGAGCCGGAGGGCAGGTAGACCGAGACGACGGACAGGTCGCCGAACACCGCCTCGACATAGCGGCCCTCGGCGTCGATGTCCTCATGCCCCAGGCCGATGATGACCTGGTCCGGCGCCTTGCGGCTGTAGACGCCGACGCCGCTGTAGCCCTTCTTCTCCGCGTATTGGAAATAGCCGTTGTAGGCGACGCCGGCGGCGTCGCTGGGCGCTAGCATCAGGGGCGTCATGTCCTCGGCCTGGGCCTTCAACTCCTGCACGCAGACGACGTCGGCGTCCTGGGCCGCCATCCACTCGAAAAAGCCCTTGGTGGTGGCGGAGCGGATGCCATTCAGGTTGGCGGAGATGATGCGCATGCTGCGGCTTTCGTCAGAAAGAAGAGGGGGGCCGACGGGCCCCCCTCTCGGTAAACAAATCCGGCCGTTTCAGCAACAGCGGCCGACCTTGCCGCTGTAGCGCGCCTCCTGCCGTTCGCGGAAGAATTCCTCCCGCGACATGACGGGCTGGTCCGGATGGTTGAGGCGCCGGTGCTCAACATAGCTGTCGTAGTCCGGCAACCCCACCATCAGGTTGGCCATGCGGGCCACCAGCTTGGCGAAGGGCAGTGGCGTACCGCCGTTTTGCGCCTGTGCCGCCATCAGTCGTCCCCGGCCGCGACGGCGGCCCCGCCCCCCAAGGACACGGCGCCGACCTCGTGCGTCGTGGCGCGCGGGTTGGCCAGGGCCTTGCGGATGTTCAACAGGCCGAACACCAGCATGGACACGACCACGGCCATGAACACGCCGCACAGGGTGGCGTCGACATAGTCGTTGGTGATGACCCGGGCCATGGCCTCCGTCGTCTTGGCCGGGGCCAGGACCTTGCCGTCGGCCAGGGCGGCCGAGAACTTCTTGGCGTGCGCCAGGAAGCCCACGGCCGGGTTGTCATCGAACAGCTTCTGCCAGCCGGCGGTCAGCGTGCAGATGGACAGCCAGGTGGTGGGCAGGATGGTGATCCAGGCGAACTTCTCCCGCTTCATCTTGAACAGGATGACGGTGCCCAGCATCAGGGCGATGGCCGCCAGCATCTGGTTGGAGATGCCGAACAAGGGCCACAGCGTGTTGATGCCGCCCAGCGGGTCGACCACGCCCTGGTACAGGAAATAGCCCCAGCCGGCGACGGCGATGGCCGTGGCCAGCAGGTTGGCGCCCCAGCTTTGGGTGACGCGCAGGGCCGGCACCGCTGTGCCCAGCAGATCCTGGATCATGAAGCGGGCGACGCGGGTGCCGGCGTCGACCGTGGTCAGGATGAACAGGGCCTCGAACAGGATGGCGAAGTGGTACCAGAAGGCGGTCATGGACTGGCCGCCGACCAGGCTGGACAGGATGGTCGACATGCCCACGGCCAGGGTGGGGGCGCCACCCGCGCGGCTGAGGATGGTCGACTCGCCCACGTTCTTGGCCACCTGGGCCAGCTCCTCGGGCGTGATGGCGAAGCCCCAGTTGCCCACCACCTGCGCCGCCTGGTCCACCGTGGTGCCGATGACGCCGGCGGGGGTGTTCATGGCGAAATAGACGCCGGGGTGCAGCACGCAGGCCGAGATCAGGGCCATGATGGCCACGAAGCTTTCGGCCAGCATGGCGCCGTAGCCGATCATGCGGGCCTGGGTTTCCGTCTCCAGCATCTTGGGCGTGGTGCCGGAGGAGATCAGGGCGTGGAAGCCCGAGACCGAGCCGCAGGCGATGGTGATGAACAGGAAGGGGAACAGCTGGCCGGAGAAGACCGGGCCGCTGCCGTCGACGAAGCGGCTGACCGCCGGCATGTGCAGCTCGGGCATGACGATCAGGATGCCCACGGCCAGCGCGATGATGGTGCCGATCTTCAGGAAGGTCGACAGATAGTCGCGCGGCGCCAGCAGCAGCCACACCGGCAGGACCGAGGCGATGAAGCCATAGCCGATCAGCAGCAGGGCCAGCGTCTCACCCTTGAAGGTGAAGGCCGCGGCCCAGGCGGGATCCTCCGCCACCCACTGGCCGCCCATGATGCCCAGCAGCAGCAGGACCAGGCCGATGGCCGACATCTCGCCCACGCGGCCGGGGCGGATGAAGCGGCCGTAGACGCCCATCAGCACGGCGATGGGCATGGTGGCGAAGACGGTGAAGGTGCCCCAGGGGCTGCCGGCCAGGGCCTTGACCACGATCAGCGCCAGCACGGCCAGCAGGATGATCATGATCAGCAGCACGCCGAACAGGGCGATGACGCCCGGCACCGTGCCCATCTCGGACTTGATCATGTCGCCCAGGGACCGGCCGTCGCGGCGGGTGGAGGCGAACAGGACGATGAAGTCCTGAACGGCGCCGGCGAAGACCACGCCGACCAGGATCCACAGCGTGCCGGGCAGGTAGCCCATCTGTGCTGCCAGGACCGGGCCCACCAGGGGGCCGGCGCCGGCGATGGCGGCGAAGTGATGGCCGAACAGCACCCATTTGTCCGTGGGCACGTAGTCCAGGCCATCGTTATGGCGGATGGCCGGGGTGGCGCGCCCGCCGTCCAGCTTCAGGGCGGCGTTGGCGATGTACAGGCTGTAGAAGCGATAGGCGATGGTGTAGGTGCACAGGGCGGCCACAACCACCCACAGCGCGTTGATGCTTTCGCCGCGCGACAGCGCGACCACGCCCAGCGATCCGGCGCCGACAAGCGCCACGATCAGCCAGACGAGCCGTCCGGCGGTTCCATTCATTCCGTTTCCTCCCAAGTATCCCACACCCCAGCCCAGGCGAAGGGGGTACCCCGAATTCTCTTAAACCGTGAACCCCTGTCCGGGCAGGCCGCGACGGGGGCCAGGCAGGACCTTACAGTGTCACGCCAGAGCTAACAGCCTTGATATTACAGGATCGTTTGCCGCTTGGACAGGGGCGGCCCTCAGGGTTTCGCCGCCGTTGGGCGGTCCGTTTTTGTGCGCTGCGGTAAAGGATTTGTTCATAGTTAGGAGCGATAACAGCAGGGCAACTTGGTTGCGTTTTCCTCCCTTTTAAACTCGACCCCGGCGCCTTTGAGGCTGCCGGGGTTTTTTGTTGCGCCGTGCGCTGGCGCCCTTTGCTGCGGTGGCGAGAAAACAAAACGGCCCCGCCTGGATGACCAGGCGGGGCCGTTTTGCTTTGGGCCGATATGGTTGGCGGCTCACTTGCCCTGGATGGTGATGGTCAGGGTGTCGGTGTAGCTGCCGGCGATGGCCTGGGCGTTGGCGGGGACGGTGACGGCGACGGTGGCGGTCTTGTTGAACTGGGCGGAGGAGCGGACGACGTTGACGCTGCTGCCGCTGGACTGGCCGTCGTAGATGGGGGTGTAGCTGACGGGCTGGGCGCCGGTGGCGTTGGACTTCAGGGTGCCGCCGTTGGCGGAGGTGACGCTGATCTGGTAGCCGGCGCCGTCGTTGCAGGTTTCGACCACGCTGCCGACGGTGACGGCGTTGGAGCCGGTCAGGATGTTCAGCTGGGCGCCGGCGTCGGTGACGGCCACGGTGCAGGTCTGGGCGACGGTGCTGTTCAACTGGATGGTGCCCGAGGCGCCGGCGGCGGCGAAGGCGGGGGCGGCGGCCAGGGAAGCGGCGGCGATCAGGGCGGCGGCGGCGAAGCGGATCATGACGGTGGTTCCTATCGGTTCGGCTGGGCTTGTTGCCCGTTTGCTTAATGGGAGGGGTATCAGCAAACGGGGTGCCAGAACCGGGGCCGCGCCGGGCTAATCTGTTAATACATTGATAAGGTTAATATATCGGATTTATGCCGGCCGAGCTTGTCAGGCGTGGCCCGGCAACCCTTGCGTTCCGCAGTGGGCGGAAGGCCAGGAATGCAAGGGAATCAATGCATTAGGATTTGCCGTTCGCCAGGGTCGGCCCGGACGCGCGAAAGGGCGCCCCGGCCTGGGGCGCCCTCTGGCACAGCGAAGAAGGGGTCGGCTTACTTGCCGGCGATGGTGATGGTCAGGGTGTCGGCGTAGCTGCCGGCGATGGCCTGGGCATTGGCCGGGACGGTCACGGACACGGCGGCGGTCTTGTTGAACTGGGCGCCGGAGCGGGTGACGGTGAAGCTGGAGCCCGAGCCGTTGGTGCCGTCGTAGGTCGTGGTGTAGCTGATGGGCTGGGCGCCGTTGGCGCTGGACTTCAGCGCGCCGTTGTTGGCCGAGGCGACGGTGATGGTGTAACCGGCGCCGTCGTTGCAGTTCTCAACCACGCTGCCGACCGCCACGTTGCTGGAGCCGGACAGGATGTTCAGCGTGGCGCCGGCATCGGTCACGGCCACGGTGCAGGTCTGCGCAACCGTGCCGCTGAGCCGGATGCTGCCCGACGTGTCAGCCAGGGCGGGGGCGGAGATCAGGGCGGCGAGGAGGGCGGTGGCGGCGGCGATGCGGCGGATCATGGCGTAGGTCCTAATCGGTTCGGGGTGGGCTTTGCCCATTTGGTTCATGTCCCGTTATAAGCACGTGCCGTGCCAATTTTCACCGAGTCGCCGTGAATGTATTAATTTCAATTAACTAACATGATCTGCCTCGCAGGTGGCGCGGCGTCATCCTACGATGCGATGCGGAATTTAACCTTTTGCACTGCGATACGCATCGCGCCTTTTGAATAGTTTGGTTACCAACGCATTGCATAATGCAAGCAATGCCGAACCCCAACCAGGCTCCCCGCTTATGCAGGGTCTTATAGAGTTGGTTGGTAAACCAGTTGGTCGACGATTGATCCATCTCAAGGACGTCACGGGTGGGGTTCGCTACCCCGATGGCACTGCCTGTCTTGACGGGCGCCAGGGGGAACACATGACCATCACCATCGCTGTCCTTGCCGCGCCGGCCTCTTCCTCTTCCTCAGGTCCGGACGGTTCGGGGCCCAGTGGTTCGAGTTTGGGCGGCGCTGACGGTGAACTGATGGGACATCTGCTTATCGCCTATGCCATGGGGTGTGCCGCACGGCGCGAGGGACATAGCCTTTTGTCTAATCCCTTCGAGGCAACCGATCCGCTTGGCTCTTTAGGTGATGTCGCTGATGCCGACGCCTGGCGCGAGGGCTGGTTAAGTGGGGGGTAGAAACGGGTTAATCCATTGGGAAAGAAGAGTTATTTTCCTGTGGGACCGGGCATGCCGCTTATGCTTTTCGCGCTGGCCTGCCCCTTTGGGCGCCTTTGGGTGACGCAAGGGGGGAAGATGGCGGATGACAAGGGCACCACGTACCCCTAAGCTATATCTCTTAGCATTTGATTTGGATTATGCTGACCGCGACAGCCCAAGGGTTCCACCCCGGGGCGGCCGGTCCGGCGAACGGCCCGGGTTTCAAGAGCCGACCCCGCGGGGGTGCCGCATGCGCGGGCACCGCCGAGGCTGTTAAGGAGTAGGGAAGCTATGGTGTTGTCTAGGCGCGGGGGCGAGCCGCCCAAACCCGGTGAATGGATGGAGGAGGTGAAGCTGCCCAAGCGTCGCCTCCTGGTCCACGCCATCCACCAGCGGGCGGGTCATCCGCCCCATGTCGAATTCCTGGTCGATGGCCGCTCCAGCGACCGCCTGAGCCTCGCGCTTGAGGTGGTGTTGGACAGCGACCGGTTCCGCCGCATGGGTGTGTCGCAGAACGCCGCCTGATGCGCGTGAAAACGGAAGACTGACGACAGCCGGGCCGGCGATGGCCCGGCTGTCGTGCTTTCAGCTGTCGTGTTTCAAAGTTGGGGATCAGCCGACCTGCGCGGCGATCCAGGCCGCCGCCGCCGCCACGGCCGCTTCCGCACCCTGGTACAGGCCATGGGCGCCGACCCCGCCCCAGGCGGTGATCGCGGGGTCCACCAGCATCAGATTGGCGCCCAGGCCGAAATCCTCCACCATCTGGCCCGCCGCGTCGCGCCAGGCGCCATCATGACCGCGCGTGACGGGACCGTGGGCCCTCGTGCGCTCCAGCAGGCTGTCGGCCGTTTCGGTATAGGCGAAGACCGGCCGCCCCAGGGCCGTGGCGTAGCCCATCTCATAGGCGGTGCCGTCGTCGGCGGAGGGCCCCCGGAAAGGGCTGGCGTTGGCCAGCACCAGGTCCGTCTCCCGGATCAGCGCCAGGTTGGCGGCGCGGATGCGGGCGGCGTGCGTCGGCGACGGCTCCCCCGGGGTGGCGGCGACCGCGCCATCCAGCGGGAAGACGCCAACGATGCCGTGCCGGGCGCACGCGGCGCGCAAGGCCTCGGCCGCCGCAGCCGGATCGGGAAGGAACACCTCCGGCCCCGCCAGGTAGGCCCGCCACACCTTCTTCTCGACCCGCACGCTCCCGTCCTCCATCCGCTCGGCCCTCACTTGCCCAGGGCCTGGCCGGCCAGCGCCGTGGGCGACAGATCGACGCGGAACAGCTCCAGCCCCGCCTCGCCCGGGCCGGCGTCGCTGAGGTTGGGGTAGTTGGTCAGCAGGGGGGCCGCCTTGGCGTTGGTGTCGTACAGCACCGTCACCGGCGCCGTGATCGGGGCGAAGCCCCAGCTTTGGTTGGTCTTGGGCATCAGCGTGCCGACGCCGCGCAGATGGTCGGCGATGATCTCCTGGATGGTCTCCGTTCCGGAGTAGACGATGTTCTTGCCATCCAGGCCGGGGAAGTTGCCCCCGCCGTTGGCGCGGTAGTTGTTGGTGACGACGATGAATTCCTCATCGTCCTTCACCGGCCGCCCCTCATAGCGCAGGTCGACGATGCGATGGTTGTCGCCGGGCAGCGGCTTGCCGTCGCCCCCGAAGCGCGGCGCCTGGGTCAGGTCGACGCGCCAGGTGACGCCATCGATGACGTCGAAGTCGAAGCTGGGAACCGCGCGGTTCACCAGCATCTGCGCCTCCTTCTTGGCCGGGTCGATGCGGTTGAACACGCGCGCCGCCATCTCCAGCCAGTCCCGGACCTGGGCGCCCGTCACCTTCACCGCCGCGACGATGTTGGGATAGAGATAGAGGTCAGCCACGTTGCGCAGGCTGATCTGCCCGGCGGCCACGTCGGTGAAATAGTCGGGGCCCGGCTTGCCGCCAGCCTTGAACGGGGCCGCCGCCGACAGCAGCGGCAGCCCGGCGTAGGGGCCGCCGGCCAGGGCCTTGGCCACGTAGGCGCGCTGGGCGTCGGACACGATGTCCAGCGCCGGCTGGTCGGCGATGAAGGCGAAATAGGTCTCGATGCGGCCGGTGCTCTTGCCCACGGGCTGGCGCACATAATCCAGCGTGGCCTGGTGTGCCGCCTGGGCCAGGGCCGCCACCGCCGCGTCCGGTTCCACCAGCGGGGTGGCCTTGCCGTTCACCCGGGCCAGCACCGGGCGGGTTTCGGCATGGCCGCCGGCCACGGTCCAGCCGCCCTTGCCGTCATGGGCCTTGGGATCGGGGGACAGGATCAGGTCGATCACGCCCAGATGGTCGCCGAAGAATCCGGCCATGACCACCGGCTTGCCATGGATCAGGCCGTGCGGGATGTCGGTATCGGGCAGGTTGGCATAATCGGCCCCGGGGAAGACGCGGTGGGAATGGCCGGTGACGACGGCGTCCACCTCGGGGATGGCGGCCACGGCGACGCCGGCGTTCTCCGCCATCTTCTGGTAGGGCGCGCCCGACAGGCCGCTGTGCGTCACCACCACCACCACGTCGGCCCCCTGGGCCTTCAGGTCGCGGGCGGTCTTGGCCGCCACCTCCACGATGTCGGCGGTGGTGACCTTGCCCTCCAGCTTATCCTTGTCCCACAGCACGATCTGGGGCGTCAGCACGCCGACCACGCCCACCCGCACCGTGTGCTTGGCGCCGGCGCCGTCGGTGAACTGCCGGTCCAGGATGACGCCGGCGGGGAACAGCGGCTGGCCATCCTCCACCCGGTTCACGTTGCCGGCCAGCACGGGGTACTTGGCCTCCTTCTCCGCCGCGACGGCGTAATCCAGGCCGAAGTTGAATTCATGGTTGCCCATGACGGCGGCGTCATAGCCCAGCGCGTTCATGGCGGCGATAATGGGCTGGAACTTGCCCGGCCCCAAGCCCTGGACACGGGCCACATAGTCGCCCATGGGCGTGCCCTGGATCAGGTCGCCGGCGTCCACCAGCAGGGTGTTGGGCTTTTCCGCCCGCGCCTTGCGGATCAGGCTGGCCACCCGCACCAGGCCGACGCCGGGGTCCGGCTTGTCGGCGTAGTAATCGTAATCCATGAGGTTCATGTGCAGGTCGGTCGTCGACAGGATCTGCACGTCGATCTGGTCGGGCAGCACTTCCTGCGCCGTCGCGGTCACGGCCCCGAACAGCATGCTACCGGTCAACAGCAGGGCGGCCAGGCGGCGGCAGGCGGGCATGGCGGGACGTCCTTCATGGGCGACGGGAAAGGGCGGCGTCGGGAAAATGGCGGGGGCCGGCGTCCGGCCCCGCCCTGGCTTTACAGGCGCGCTGTTACATCAAGACGATCAGCGCCCGCCTTGATGTAGGTCGCTCAGCGGTCTTTGACATAGGCCTGGCCGGCCGCCTTGGGCGGTATGGACTTGCCGACGAAGCCGGCCAGCAGCAGCACGGTCAGGATGTAGGGCAGCACCTCGATGATCTGCACCGGCACCGCGCCGACCACCGGCAGGGCCACCCCCTGCAGGCGGGCCTGCAAGGCGTCGGTGGCGGCGAACAGCAGGCAGCCCGCCAGGGTGGGATAGGGCCGCCACTTGCCCAGGATCAGGGCGGCCAGCGCCAGGTAACCCTTGCCGGCGGTCATGTTTTCCTGAAAGCCGGCGCCCTGCGCGATGGAGAGATAGGCGCCGGCCACGCCGCACAAGGCGCCGGTGATCAGCACGGCGCGATAGCGCAGCCAGGGCACGGAAATGCCGGCCGTGTCCACGGCGGCCGGGTTTTCCCCCACCGCCCGCAGGCGCAGGCCGAAGCGGGTGCGGTAGGCGACCCATGAGGTGAGGGGCACGGCCAGGACGGCCAGGTAGACCAACAGGTTCTGCCCGCCCACCACCTCGCCATAAAGGCGGCCCAGCAAGGGCACGCCGCGCAGGGCGTCGGTCAGGGGGAAGTGCAGGCCCAGGAAACGCTGCGTGCCGTCCAGCGACGGGGTGCGGCCGCCCAGGTCGAACCAGGCGTTGGCCAGGACCGCGGTCAGCCCGGCGGCGATGGTGTTGATGGCGACGCCGGCCACGACCTGGTCGCCGCGGTGGGTGATGCAGGCGAAGCCGTGCACCAGGGCCAGCACCAGCGATGCCGCGATGGCGGCCGCCAGGCCCAGCCAGGGGGACCCGGTGGCGGTGGCGGTGGCGGCGGCGGCGAAGGCGCCGGTCAGCATCTTGCCCTCCAGGCCGATGTCGACCACGCCGGCGCGCTCGGAATAAAAGCCGGCCAGGGCCGCCAGCACCAGCGGTGTCGCCAGGCGCACGGTGCTGGCCAGCAACGACACGATCCACAGGGTGGTATCGTCCATGATCTCTTCCCCGGATCTTTAAGCGCGCTGGCCGGCGGCGGCCGGGGCCTTGGGCTTCAACAGGCGCAGCAGCGCCGGGCGGAACATGTGCTCCAGCGCGCCGGAGAACAGGATCACCACGCCCTGGATGACCACCACCAGGCGCGGGCTGATCTCATTGTATTCGAACGACAGTTCCGCCCCGCCCTGGTACAGGGCGCCGAACAGCAGCGACGACAGGACGATGCCCACCGGGTGCCCCCGGCCCATCAGGGCCACGGCGATGCCGGTGAAGCCCATGCCGGCCTGGAAGTTCAGGGTGATGCGGTGCTGCACGCCCTGCAACTCGTTGATGCCGACCAGGCCGGCCAGGGCACCGGAAATGGCCATGGCGACGACGATGGTGGTGCGGGCGTTCATGCCGGCGTAGCGGGCCGCCGCCTCGTTGGCGCCCACCGTGCGCATCTGGAAGCCCCAGCGGGTGTGCCAGATCAGGAACCAGACCCCGCCGGCGCACAGCAGCGCCAGGATCAGCGACAGGTTCAGGGGCAGGGTGGGGGTGCGGTATCCCAGGGCGGCGGCGATCTCCTTCACCGCCGGCAGGAAGGTGCTCTCGGCGAACTCGCGGCTTTCCGGCGCCATCTGGCCATGCTCGATCAGCGGCCCGCCCAGCAGGTAGACCATCAGGGCGCTGGCCAGGAAGTTGAACATGATGGTGGTGATGACGATGTGGCTGCCGCGATAGGCTTGCAGATATCCCGGGACCAGGCCCCAAACCGCGCCGAACAGGGCGCCCGCCAGCACCGACACCGGCAGCACCGCGTACCAGGGCCAGCCGCTCAAGGCCAGGCACACCAGGCCGGTGCCCAGGCCGCCGACATAGGCCTGGCCTTCGCCGCCGATATTGAACAGGCCGGCATGGTTGGCGATGGCCACGGCCAGGCCGGTGAAGATCAGGCTGGTGGCGTAATAGAGGGTGTAGCTGAGGCCCGTGCCGCTGCCCACCGCCCCCTTGACCATGAAGGCCAGGGCGGAAACGGGGTCCTGGCCGATGGCCAGGATCACCAGGGACGACACCACCAGGGCGGCGCCCAGGTTGATGGCCGGCAGCAGGGCCAGCGTGGCCCAGCGCGGCAGGCCGTCGGAATTGGTAGACGCGCTCATGCCGCCCCTCCGGCCGCGTCGGCGCGCGGACCCGTCTCGGTTTCCATATCGTCGGTGATGCCGGCCATCAGGCGGCCGATCAGCCCCTCGTTCGCGTCATCGGCCGCCAGCTCGCCGGTGATGGCGCCGTCGCACATCACCAGGATGCGGTCGGACAGGGCCATGATCTCCTCCAACTCGGCGGAGACCAGCAGGATGGCCTTGCCGGCGTCGCGCATGGCCAGCAGGCGGCGGTGGATGAACTCGATGGCGCCGATGTCCACGCCGCGGGTGGGCTGGCCCACCAGCAGCACGTTGGGGTCGCGCTCCATCTCCCGGCCCAGCACCAGCTTCTGCTGGTTGCCGCCGGAGAACAGCGAGGTGCGCAAGGACGGCTGACGGGGGCGGACGTCCCAGTCCTCCATCAGGCGGGCGGTGGCGGCGGCCACCCGCTTCCAGTTCAGGCGCGGGCCATCGGCCATGGCCGGGTCGTCCTGATAGCCCAGCAGGGCGTTCTGGAAGGCGGGGAAGGGCTTCACCACCGCGCGGCGCAGGCGGTCCTCCGGCACATGGGCGATGCCCTGGCGCCGGGCCTGGGCCGGGTCCATGGGGGCCTCCGGCGTCACGTCGCGGCCATTGATGTGGAAGCGGCCGCGCTGGAAGGGCGTCATGCCCGACAGCGCCTCCAGCAATTCCGACTGGCCATTGCCGGCCACGCCGGCCACGCCCACGATTTCCCCGGCCCGCACGCGGAAGGTGGCGCCCTTCAGGCGCTCCACCCCGCGCTCGTCCACCACGCTCAGGTCCTCCACCGTCAGCAGCGGCGCGCCCGCGGGCGTCCCCGGCCGGCGGACGACGGGGTTGGCGCGGCGGCCCACCATCGCTTCCGCCAGCGCGGCCTCGCTGGTGTCCCGGGTGTCGAAGCTGGCCACCACCGCCCCCTGGCGCAGCACCGACACGGCGTCGGTGATGGCCATGATCTCCTTCAGCTTGTGGGTGATCATCAGGATGGTGCGGCCCTGGGCGCGCAACGCGTCCAGGATGCGGAACAGATCCTGCACCTCCGGCGGCGACAGCACGGCCGTCGGCTCGTCCAGGATCAGCACCTGGGCGCCGCGATAGAGCGCCTTCAGGATCTCCACCCGCTGCTGCACGCCCACGTTCAGGTCGGCGACCTTGGCGTCCAGCGGCACGTCCAGGCGGTAGGTCTTCTCCAGGCGCTCCACCTCCGCCCGGGCCTTGCGGATGCCGTCCTTCAGCAGGGCGCCGCCCTCGGCCCCCAGCATCAGGTTTTCCAGAACGGTGAACTCCTCCACCAGCATGAAGTGCTGGTGGACCATGCCGATGCCCAGGGTGATGGCGTCCTTGGGCTCGCGGATGCGCGCCTCGGCGCCGTTCACCAGGATCTGCCCCTCATCGGCCTGGTAAAAGCCGTAGAGGATGCTCATCAGCGTGGATTTGCCGGCGCCGTTCTCGCCCACCAGGCCATGGATGGACCCGGCGCGGATGCGCAGGCTCACGGCCTTGTTGGCGTGGACGGGGCCGAAGCGCTTGTCGATGCCCACCAGTTCCACGGCCCAGGGGCCCGGCTGCTGCGGCGGGGAAGTCGAGGGGGGAACGGTCTGCGACACGGGGCGGCTGGTCTCTGGGTCGGGGGCCGGCGGGCCCCTGGAGGGGGAGGGGGAAGCGGCGTGGCGGGCGGCGTCAGTACTTGCAGCCGTTGGTTTCGTCGTAATTGGCGACCTTGCGGGTTCCAGCCTGGATTTCCGCCGAGGCCGCGTCCAGTGCCGCCTTCATCTCCGGCGTCACCAGCTTGGCGTTGTTCTCATCCAGCGCCCAGCCCACGCCGTCCTCCTTCAGGCCCAGCGTGCGCACGCCGGGTTGCCAGGTGCCGTCCTGCGCCGCCTTGATGGCGTTGTAGGCGGCCACGTCCACCCGCTTGACCATGGAGGTCAGGACGGAGCCCGGGAACAGATGGTTTTGGTTGCTGTCGACGCCGATGGACAGCTTGCCGGCGTCCTTTGCCGCCTGCAGCACGCCGATGCCGCTTTGCCCGGCGGCGGCGAACACCACGTCCACGCCCCGGTCGAACTGGCTCTTGGCCAATTCGCCGCCGCGCGTGGGATCCGACCAGGCGGCGGGCGTGGTGCCCACCATGTTGGTGATGACGTGGTCGTCCGGGGCCACGGCCTTCACCCCCTGCTCATACCCACAGGCGAATCGGCGGATCAGGGGGATGTCCATGCCGCCGACGAAGCCGACCGTGTGGGTCTTGCTGCTCAAGGCCGCCAGCATGCCCACCAGGTACGACCCCTCCTGCTCGGAAAACAGGATGGACTGAACGTTGGGCAGCTTCACCACGCCGTCGATCAGGGTGAACTTGATCTCCGGGAATTCCTTGGCGACCTTGGCCACGGCCGGCGCCTGGCTGAAGCCCACGGCCAGGATGATGTCGGCGCCATGCTCCGCCAGGCGGCGCAGGTACTGCTCGCGCTGGACGTCGTTGCTGATCTCCAACGCCTTGTAGGTGATGCCCGTCTCACGGCGGAAATGCTCGATTCCCGTCAGGACGCCTTCGTTGAAGGACTTGTCGTACTTGCCGCCATAATCGAAGACCACGCCGGGAAAGAAGGCGGCATCCGCTTTGGGGGCGGACAAGGCGCAGCTCAACAGGGCGGCCGCCGCCAACGCCGCGCGGATCGCTCTACTCATGAAGGGTCCCTGCCTCCCTTGGGGCATACTCGATTGACGGCGGCGAACGGGAAGGCCGCACCGCTTGCTCGACCTGAAACCTAGTCCATTTCCCAAGCTCCCGGCAAGCCGGGGGCGCAAGGGGGCACGGCACGGGACGGCACCCTGGCTGATCCTGACCAAATGGTCAAGATAGGGCGGCGCGGCCATGTCCGCCATTTGCGGTTGCGGCAGGTGCTGACGCCAGGGTTGCGGCCGCTTGCGACACTTTCATGACGGGCCGGGCGGGTGGGGTTTTCCGGGTTGACAGGCCCCGGAGGGCAGGCACTCTGCCGCCCGTTCGCGCCATTCCCTTTGGCGTTCCTTTGCCCTACCAGCCGTCGAGATTCCGCCCCATGACCCGGTTCAGCCCTGTTCCCGAGGCCACCCGCCGCGCCCTGCTGAAGACCTTCGGCGCGACTGCGGCCACGGCCTTCCTGCTGCCGTCGTCCATCGGCTCGGCCCTGGCGCAGGCGGCGTTCAGCAACGACCCGTTCTCGCTGGGCGTGGCCTCGGGCGATCCACTGCCGGATGGCTTCGTGCTGTGGACCCGGCTGGCGCCCGATCCGCTGGCGTTCGGCTATGGCATGCCCAAGCGGCCGGTGGAGGTGGACTGGCAGGTGGCGACGGACGACCGCATGCGCACCATCGTGCAGAGCGGGACCGAGGTGGCGCGGCCGGAACTGGGCCATGCCGTCCATGTCGAGGTCGGCGGCCTGGAACCGGGCCGCGATTATTACTACCGCTTCACCGTAGGGGCGGAGCGCAGCATGGTGGCCCGTGCCCGCACCGCCCCGGCCCTGGGCGCCAAGGTGGACCGCGTGCGCCTGGGCATGGTCGGCTGCCAGAATTACGAGGACGGCTATTACACCGCCTTCCGCCATCTGGCGGAGGAGCGGCCGGACTTCGTCTTCCACTATGGCGACTACATCTACGAAAACCGGGTGCGGACGCATGAGAGCAGCCGCTACGGCGGCCTGGCCATCCCCACCCCCCGGCAGCATCTGGGCGACGAGCCCTATTCGTTGGATGAATACCGCCGCCGCTACGCCCAGTACACCCTGGACCTGGACCTGCAGCTGGCCCG
Organism: Nitrospirillum goiasense; assembly: GCF_034427435.1. Classification (NCBI taxonomy): domain Bacteria; kingdom Pseudomonadati; phylum Pseudomonadota; class Alphaproteobacteria; order Rhodospirillales; family Azospirillaceae; genus Nitrospirillum; species Nitrospirillum goiasense. The sequence continues at coordinate 1,164,728 of NZ_JAXQNP010000003.1, forward strand.
CGCCGCCTGCCCGTGGATGGTGACCTGGGATGACCATGAGGTTGACAACAACTGGACGGGCGCCATCGACGGCGCCGGCATCGCGCCGCCTGAATTTTTCCTGCTGCGCCGCGCGGCGGCCGCCCAGGCGTATTACGAGCACATGCCCCTGCGTCGCGCCTCCTGGCCCAAGGGCCCGGACATGCAGATTTACCGCCGCCTGGCCTTCGGCAACCTGATCGACCTGCACTTGCTGGACACGCGGCAGTTTCGCACCGACCAGCCCTGCGGCGACGGCTTCAAGCCCGCCTGCGAGGGCCAGGACGATGACGACGCTCAGGTGATGGGGGAGGAGCAGGAGCGCTGGCTGTTCGAGGGGCTGGACCGCGGCCGCGCCCGCTGGAACATCATCGGCCAGCAGGTGATGATGATGACCATGAACCGCGAGCCCTGGCACGGCCCCATCTACAACATGGACAGCTGGGAAGGGTATCACCAGCCGCGCCAACGCCTGCTGCGCCACATCGCCGACCGCCGCCTGAACAACGTGGTGGTGCTGACGGGGGATGAGCACCAGAACTTCGTCGGCGACCTCAAGACCGACTACCGCAGCGACAAGGCCCCCATCGTCGCCACCGAATTCGTCGGCACCTCCATCAGCTCCGGCGGCGACGGCGCCGACAAGCGCCCCCGGCAGGAGGAGATCCAGCGCGGTAACCCGCACATCCGCTTCATGAACGACCAGCGCGGCTATCTGATGTGCGACATCGGCCATGACAAGCTGACGGCCAACTTCCGCGTCATGGACCGCGTCAGCACCCCCGGCGGCGCCATCAGCACCCGCGCCAGCTTCGTGGTGGAACCGGGCAAGCCGGGGGCGAAGCAGGCGTAGTTCTGAATCGGCGGCCTTACGCCGCCTCCACCCTCAGTGCCGTGCCATCCAGCCCCACCACCCGCACGGCCGCGCCCGCCGGCAGGCCGTCGGGGCCGTGGACCAGCCAGGCGCCGTCGTCCAGGCGGGCGCGGCCCTGGCCGTTGACGATGGCGGTTTCCAGGGTGACCACGCGGCCCAGGTAGAGGGCCCCGCGCTCATTCAGCCGCTCGGGCGGGGCCTGCGTGGCGGTGCCGTTGCGGCCCAGCCACCGACGGGTGATGACCAGCAAGGCGGCCGCGAGAACGGCGAACAGCACCACCTGGGCCACCAGGGGCAGGGCGGGGACCAGGAACAGCACGCACCCCACCAGTACCGCCGCCACCCCCAGCCACAGCAGGCCGACGCCGGGGGTGATCATTTCCACCAGCGCCAGGGCGACGCCCGCCGCCCACCAGTGCCAGGCATGGGCCGTCCATGCGGTGAAGTCGGGCATGGCCTTCTCCTCAGCTCTCGGGCGTCGACCAGGGGCCGCCGGCCGGCGGTGCCGGGGGTGGGGCGGGCGGCGGATCGGTCCGGCGGGGCGGGGCGCTGGGGCGGGCCTGGTTGGCGGGCGCGCCGGCGAAGCTGTCCTTGGCCAGTTCGGCGATGCCGCCCAGGGCGCCCAGGATGCCGGTCGACTCCATGGGCATGAACAGGATTTTCTGGTTGGGGCTGGCGGCGAAGCCCTTCAGCGCGTCGACATAGCGCTGGGCGATGAAGTAGTTCACGGCCTGCACGCTGCCGCCGGCGATGGCCTCCGACACCACGCGGGTGGCGGTGGCCTCCGCTTCCGCCAGGCGCACGCGGGCCTCCGCCTCGCGGAAGGCCGCTTCCCTCTTGCCTTCCGCTTGCAGGATGGCGGACTGCTTTTCGCCCTCCGCCCGCAGGATGGCGGATTGGCGCAGGCCTTCCGCCTCCAGGATCAGGGCGCGGCGTTCCCGCTCCGCCTTCATCTGGCGGGCCATGCTGTCCACCAGGTCGCGCGGCGGTTGGATGTCGCGGATTTCCACGCGGGTGATCTTGACGCCCCAGGGATGGGTGGCGGCGTCCACCACGGTCAGCAGGCGGGCGTTGATGGCGTCGCGCTGCGACAGCAGTTCGTCCAAATCCATGGACCCCATGACCGTGCGCAGGTTGGTCATGGTCAGGTTCAGCACGGCGCTGTCCAGGTTGCGCACCTCATAGCTGGCCTTGGCGGCGTCCAGCACCTGGAAGAACAGCACGCCGTCCACCGTCACCATGGCGTTGTCCTTGGTGATGATCTCCTGCGACGGCACGTCCAGCACCACCTCCTGCATGGTCTGGCGGGCGCCGATGCGGTCGAAGAAGGGGACGATGATGGCCAGGCCGGGCTTCAGGGTGCGGGTGTACCGCCCGAACCGCTCCACCGTGTATTCCATGCCCTGGGGCACGGTCTTGATGCCGCTGTAGACAAGAACGATGGCGAAGGCCAGGACGGCCAAGGCGAACACGCCGAAAGGCGACAAGGCGTCTCTCCCCATTTGGTGGCGCGGGGAACCGACGCGCTGGCCCCCCTTTGCCGGGCATCATGCCATAAGGCGGGTGCCGCCGCCCGGGATTTGTCCCGAGGGTTGTGCCCCTATGCCCGCACCCCTATGCCTGCACCAACCCCATCCAGCGCGCCTTGGCGGTGGCGTAGGTGGCGTCGCCCAGCACGCAGTCCAGTTGCGGCAGGCGGGTGATCAGGGGTTGGTTGGGCACCTCGCCGGCCATCCAATCCCGGCCCAACTGCCGGATCAGGGCGATCTGCCCCGGTTCCACCGCGTCCGCCGGCAGGGCGGCCACCTGGGCGAACCGGCCATTAGCCAGGCCTGGCGGCGCCGTCCAGGCCCCATTCCGCAACACCGGCTGGATGGAAACATTCAGGCGCACCAATCCGCCCAGGGTGGCCGGGTCCGCGCCCGCCAGGCGCTGGGCCAAGATGTGGGCCTCCAGGCTGGCGGTATCGGGCGGGTCGTCCAGGGTGGTCTGGGCCAACAGCGACAGGTCGCCCAGGGCGCCCCGCATCCCCACCGGTTCCGCCAGGTGGGCGGGCGGCTGGCTGGTGTTGGTCACCGGCGCGTGACGGGTGGTGCCGCTGCCCAGGCTCAGTATCTGTAGGCCGGTGGCGCCGCCCGGTTGGGCCAGCGCCTCCATCACCGCCAGCATCACCGGGTTGTTGCAGCCGGTCAGCCCACCATCCCAGTACAGGCGTCCCTCGCACCGGGCGGGTTCGTCGAAAAAGGTCACGGGCGCGGTGCTGCTGGCGTTGATGACCTCCGCCAGCGGGGCGGTGGCGGCCTGCGGCTCCGTCACCGCCGTGGCCAGGCCGGCATAGCTGCGGAAGGTCATGGCCCGGCGCTGGGCGTAATCGAACGCGGGGATGAACACCTTGACCGGTGTCCCGCCGCGCCGTGCCAGGGGCAGGGGCAGGCGGGCCATGGGGCAGGCGGACAGGGCCAGCGGACGGATCTGGCCATTCACGGTGGCGGGGGTGGGCGGCACCAGGCCGGGGTCGTCCAGCAGGGCGGCGAGGCCGGCTAGTTTGCCCTGGGTGCTGTATTGGGCCCCCAAGCCCAGGCCGGCGATGACCTGGTCCAGCCCCGCCACCTTCACGAACAGGCTGCCCCGCCGTGTGTCGTCCACGAACAGGTCCAGGATCTGCGCCGGCGTCAGGTTCTTGACCAGCCCGCCCAGCACGATGGCCCCGGCGGAGGTGCCGGCCACCAGGTCGAATTCCGCCAGGATGTCGTGGCCAGGCGTGTCGGCGCCGTACAGGTCGCCCAGCACCATGGCTTCCAGCAGGGCCCAGGGGCCGCCGCCGTCCAGCGTCAGGATGCGATAGCTCATGTGCCCCTCCTTAACCGTCTGCGTATTCGGCTGGAGGGGTGATAGACTATTACTACTTAACCGCGCAACGCCCCGATGTTGGCGTGGTAGCGGCTGGGCCCGCCCTGGAACACGGCGGAGCCGGCGACCAGCACCTCCGCCCCCGCCTGGGCGCACAGGCGCGCCGTCTCATGGTTCACCCCGCCGTCAACCTCGATCTGGATGGGCCGGCGGCCGATCAGGGCGCGCAGGGCCTGGATCTTGGGGATCATGGCGGGGATGAAGGATTGGCCGCCGAAGCCGGGGTTCACCGTCATGACCAGCACCAGGTCCAGCCGGTCCAGGACATAGGCGACGGCGCTTTCCGGCGTGGACGGGTTCAGCGCCACCCCGGCCTTCTTGCCCAGGGCGCGGATGCGCTCCAGCGTGCGGTCCAGGTGGGTGGTGGCCTCCGCCTGCACGGTGATGATGTCGGCCCCGGCCTGGGCGAAGGCCTCCAGATAGGGATCGACCGGGCTGATCATCAGATGCACGTCGAAGGGGCGGTCGGTATGGGGGCGCAGCGCCTTCACCACGGCGGGGCCGATGGTGATGTTGGGCACGAAATGGCCGTCCATGACATCGACATGGATGTAGTCCGCCCCCGCCGCGGTGATGGCCCGCACCTCGGCGCCCAGGCTGGCGAAGTCGGCGGACAGGATGCTGGGGGCGATCAGTGGTTGGGTCATGGCGCGGTCCCCTTCTCTTCCATTGGGCCGTCCGGACTGCCCGCGAAGACCCGGCTGGCCAGGATGTCCTCCGCCTCGATCAGGGTCAGGTCGTCGACGGACAGCGGGCCGTCGTCGCGCTGGAACAGGCGGCTGGCCTGGCGCAGCCGGGCGCGGTCCAGGGCGTTGCGGATGGAGCGGCCATTGGCGAAATGCGGTTGGCCCCGGCGCAGGGCGATATATTGGGCGAACACCGCCTTGGCCCGGGGGCTGAAGCGATAGTTCATGCTGTCCAACTGCCGCTCCCCGATCTCCAGCAGCTCCTCCTCGCCATAGTCGGGGAAGTCAATATGGTGGGCCACGCGGGACCGGAAGCCGGGGTTGGCCTGGAAGAAGCGGTCCATGCGGTCGGCATAGCCGGCCAGGATGACCACCAGGTCGTCGCGCTGGTTCTCCATGACCTGCAGCAGGATCTCGATGGCCTCCTGGCCATAGTCGCGCTCGTTCTCCGGCCGGTAGAGGTAATAGGCCTCGTCGATGAACAGCACGCCGCCGGCGGCGCGCTTCAGCACCTCCTTCGTCTTGGGCGCGGTGTGGCCGATGTATTGGCCCACCAGGTCATCGCGGGTGACGGTCACCAGGTGCCCGCGCCGGACATAGCCCAGCCGGTGCAGGATGGCGGCCATCTTCAGCGCCAGGGTGGTCTTGCCCGTGCCGGGATTGCCGGTGAAGCTCATGTGCAGGGTGGGGGCGCCCACCGCCAGGCCGAAGCGCTGGCGCGCCCTGTCCACCAGCAGCAAGGCCGCGATCTCGCGCAGCCGCCCCTTGATGGGCGCCAGGCCCACCATCTCCCGGTCCAACTGGTCGAAGATTTCCGGCAGGCCGGAGGCTTCGAAGTCGGCGCGCAAGTCCATGGCGCCGGATGCCGCCGGCGCCGCGTCGGCGGCGTCCGGCGGGACCGCTTTCAGGGGGCGGCCATCACGAATACCGCTCCCCTTCCGGCAACTGGGCGGCATAGGCGCGGGTGCTGTAGCGCACGCGCCGCCCGTCATGTTCCTGCCGGTCCAGGCCGAAGCCGGGCTCGTTGGCTGGCCGGTTGGCGATGAAGGACAGGCGCACGCTCTCCCACCCATGGCTGGCGTCGAAGCCGGAGATGCGGATGTAGCGGTCGCCATAGACCTTGCGGCAGGACGCCAGCTCCCCCATCACCCCGGCGGCGTCGCGGATGTCGAACATGGGCATGCCCCACATGTCCCAGTAGGTGTTGCGGGGGTGGGGGTCGTCCGTGAACTCGATGTTCACCGCCCAGCCGTTGTCGATGCAGTACTGCACCTGGGCCGTGATCTGCTCGTCCGTCAGGTCGGGCAGGAAGGAGAAGGTTCCTTGGGTGACGCGCATGACGATTTCCTCGGTCGAAGGTGAGATGCACCGGCGGCATTCGTGCCGCCGGAGGCTGGCGACCGCCAGCCCGGACCGGTCAGGTCCGTAAGGCCAGGCCGCGAATGCGGCCGCCCGCTGTTGAGGGCATCAGCCGGAGACGCTGGCGGTGGGCACGAAATCCGGTGAGTCGGTTGAGGTGTAGTTGAAGGTCACGTCCTTCCAGACGTCCAAGGCCTGGCGCAGGGGCGTGCAGTGGCGGCTGGCGGCGGCCAGGATGTCCGGCCCCTCGGCCAATATGTCGCGGCCCTCGTTGCGGGCCAGCACCATGGCCTCCAGCGCGACGCGGTTGGCGGTGGCGCCGGCCTGGATGCCCATGGGGTGGCCGATGGTGCCGCCGCCGAACTGCAGCACCACGTCGTCGCCGAACAAATCCAGCAACTGGTGCATCTGCCCGGCATGAATGCCGCCCGACGCCACCGGCATGGTCTTGCGCAGCGAGGCGAAGGACTGGTCGAAGAAGATGCCGTTCTCCAGCCGCTGGGGCAGGAAGTCCTCACGGCAGATGTCGTAATAGCCCTTGGTGGTGGCGGGGTCGCCCTCCAGCTTGCCCACCACGGTGCCGGCGTGGATGTGGTCCACGCCCGCCAGCCGCATCCATTTGGCGATGACGCGGAAGGACACGCCGTGGCTCTTTTGCCGGGTGTAGGTGGAATGGCCGGCGCGGTGCAGGTGCAGGATCATGTCGTTGCGCCGCGCCCATTTCGACATGGACTGGATGGCGGTGTAGCCGATGACCAGGTCGATCATGACGATGGTCGACCCGATGGACTTGGCGAACTCCGCCCGCTCGTACATGTCCTCCATGGTGGCGGCGGTCACGTTGAGATAGGTGCCCTTGATCTCGCCCGTCGCCGCCTGGGCGCGGTTCACCGCCTCCATGCAATAGAGGAAGCGGTCGCGCCAGTGCATGAAGGGTTGGGAATTGATGTTCTCGTCATCCTTGGTGAAGTCCAGGCCGCCCTTCAGCGCCTCATAGACCACGCGGCCGTAGTTGCGGCCCGACAGGCCCAGCTTGGGCTTCACCGTGGCGCCCAGCAGGGGGCGGCCGAACTTGTCCAACCGTTCCCGCTCCACAACGATGCCGGTGGGCGGGCCGTCGAAGGTCTTCACATAGGCCACCGGCAGGCGCATGTCCTCCAGCCGCAGGGCCTTCAGCGGCTTGAAGCCGAACACATTGCCGATGATGGACGCCGTCAGGTTGGCGATCGATCCGGGTTCGAAAAGATCGATGTCATAGGCGATGTAGGCGAACCAGCTGTCGGGCGATCCCGGCACGGGGTCCACCCGGTGGGCCTTGGCGCGGTACTTGTCACAGGCGGTCAGCCGGTCGGTCCACACCACCGTCCAGGTGGCGGTGGAGGATTCGCCCGCCACGGCGGCGGCGGCCTCGATGGGGTCCACCCCGTCCTGTGGCGTGATGCGGAACACGGCGATGACGTCGGTGTCCTTGGGCTCGTAATCCGGCTGCCAGTAGCCCATGTCCCGGTACTTCATGACGCCGGCGGCATAGCGGTCGCGGCGGTCCCTGTTGTCGATGGCGTTCATGGTGTCCTCCTCAAGCGCCGACGGGGCATCCGCCCCTTGGCTTTCCTCGATTTCCAGTCCGCTGACGCTCCCCGGAAATCTCCGGCGGCCCCTTTACGCAAACAGCGGTCGCGTCCTAGGGTTTAGGTGCGTGGCGGGATGGTGGCGGTTACTCAGCCGCTACCGGCGTCCGGCCCAACTGGGGGTCCAGGGCGCCGGTGGCGTAGCGCTTGGCCATGGTGGCCATGGGCAGGGGCGTGATGCGGCTGGCGTTGCCGGCGGCGCCGAACTGCTCGAACCGGTCGCGGCACAGCGCCCGCATGGCGTCCATGGCCGGCTTCAGGAACTTGCGCGGGTCGAACTCCGCCGGGTTCTGCGTCGCCGTTTTGCGGAACTGCACCGCCATGGCCAGGCGGCAGTCGGTGTCGATGTTGATCTTGCGCACGCCGAAGCGGATGCCGCGCACGATCTCCTCCACCGGCACGCCCCAGGTGCGGGGCATCTGGCCGCCATAGGCGTTGAACAGGTCCTGCAATTCCTGGGGCACGGATGAGCTGCCGTGCATCACCAGGTGGGTGTTGGGCAGCCGCGCATGGATGGCCTCCACCACGTCCATGGCCAGGATGTCGCCATCCGGCTGGCGCGAGAATTTGTAGGCGCCGTGCGAGGTGCCCATGGCGATGGCCAGCGCGTCCACGCGGGTGGCGGCGACGAAGTCCAGCGCCTGGTCGGGGTCGGTGCACAGCTGGTCCAGCGACAGCACGCCCTCGGCGCCGTGGCCGTCCTCCGCCTCGCCCTGGCCCGTCTCCAGGCTGCCCAGCACGCCCAGTTCCCCCTCCACCGAGGCGCCCACCCAGTGGGCCGCCTCCGCCACGCGGCGGGTGATGTCGACGTTGTACTCATAGGATGCCGGCGTCTTGGCGTCGGCCATCAACGACCCGTCCATCATGACGGAGGTGAAGCCGTGTTGCAGGGCGGTCAGGCAGGTGGCCTCGCTGTTGCCGTGGTCCTGGTGCAGGCACAGCGGGATGGTGGGGTAGAGGGCCTCCAGCGCGTCGATCATATGGGCCAGCATGAGGTCGCCGGCATAGGACCGGGCGCCCCGGCTGGCCTGCAGGATGACGGGCGCGTCCACCTGGGCGGCGGCCTCCATGACCGCCAGGCCCTGTTCCATGTTGTTGATGTTGAAAGCGGGAACGCCGTAGTCGCGCTCCGCCGCGTGATCCAGCAACTGACGCAAGGTGATGCGGGCCATTGTGGGGTGCTCCCTTTCGTGTTCCTCAAGCGCCGGCGGGGCATCGCCCCTTGGCTTGTCCTCGCTTTCCAGTTCGCTGACGTTCCCCGGAAATCTCAGGCGGTGGCGACGCGGGCGCGGACGGCGGCCATGATGGCGTCGACGGTGATGCCGAAATGGCGGTAGAGGTCTGGCGCGGGGGCGGAGGCGCCGAAGCCCTCCATCCCGATGAAGGCGCCCTGGTCGCCCAGCCAGCGGTCCCAACCGAAGCGCACCGCCGCCTCCACCCCGATGCGGGGCGCGCTGCCCAGCACCAGGGCGCGGTTGGCGGGCGGCTGCCGCTCGAACAGGTCCCAGCAGGGCATGGACACCACGGCGGTGGCGATGCCCTCCTTGGCCAGACGCTCGGCCGCCTCCACCGCCAGGGCCACCTCCGACCCGGTGGCCAGCAGGGTGGCGTCGCGCGGCCCCGGCGTCTCGCGCAGGATGTAGGCGCCGGTGGCGCTGCGGTTCCAGGTGGCGTCGCGGCGCAGGGTGGGCAGGTCCTGGCGCGACAGGCACAGGGCCGACGGCGTGCCGGGACTGGCCAGGGCCAATTCCCAGCACTCTGCCGTCTCTACCGCGTCGGCGGGGCGGAAGACGTGCAGGTTGGGTGTGGCGCGCAGCATGGCCAGGTGCTCCACCGGCTGGTGGGTGGGCCCGTCCTCCCCAGGCCGATGCTGTCATGGGTCAGCACATGGATGACGCGCACGCCCATCAGGGCGGACAGGCGGATGGCGCCTCGGGCATAGTCGGAGAACACCAGGAAGGTGCCGCCATAGGGGATGAGGCCACCATGCAGGGCCAGGCCGTTCATGACGGCGGCCATGGCATGCTCGCGGATGCCGTAGTGGATGTAGCGTCCGGCGTAGGCGTCCGCCGTCATCGCCTCCATCCCCTTGGTCTGCGTCAGGTTGGAATGCGTCAGGTCGGCGGAGCCGCCCACCGTCAGGTCGGTGGCGGCGTTCACCACCCCCAGGACCAGTTGCGAGGCCTTGCGCGTCGCCATCGTCGGCCGGCTCTGTGCCAACTCCTGCCGATAGGCGGCCAGGGCGTCGGCCAGCTCCGGCCCCGCGTCGGTCGCCATGACCCGTTGGAAATCCAGGCGGGATGGATGGGCGGCCAGCCGCCGCTCCCACGCCTCCCGCGCTTGGCCGCCCGCCTGGGCCACGGCGCGCCAGGCGGCCAGGATGTCGTCGGGCACGGTGAAGGGCGGGCTGTTCCAGCCCAGGGCCCGGGCCGCGCCCTGCGCCTCCTCCGCCCCCAGGGGGGCACCGTGCACGCCGCAGGTGCCCGCCTTGGTGGGCGCGCCATAGCCGATGACGCTGCGGCAGGCGATCAGGGTGGGGCGGTCGCTGGCCTGGGCCCGGACCAGGGCGGCCTCGATGGCCGCATGGTCGTAGGCGTCCACCCGGTCCACCGCCCAGCCGGAGGCGGTGAACCGGGCCAGCTGGTCGGTGCGGGTGGACAGGCGGGTGGTGCCGTCGATGGTGATGCCGTTGTCGTCCCACAGCACGATCAGGCGGGACAGCCGCAACTGGCCGGCCAGGTCGATGGCCTCCTGGCTGATGCCCTCCATCAGGCAGCCGTCACCGGCGATGACATAGGTGCGGTGGTCGACCAGGGCGTCGCCGAAGCGCGCGTTCAGGTGCCGCTCCGCCAGGGCCATGCCCACGGCGGTGGTGAGGCCCTGGCCCAGGGGGCCGGTGGTGGTCTCAATGCCCTGGGCATGGCCGTATTCCGGGTGCCCCGCCGCGCGGGAGCCCCACTGGCGGAAGCGTTTCAGCTCCTCCAGCCCCATGTCGGCGTAGCCCAGCAGGTGGTGCAGGGCGTATTGCAGCATGCTGCCGTGGCCGGCCGACAGCACGAAGCGGTCGCGGTCGGGCCAGTCGGGCCGCGCCGGGTCCAGGCGCAGGACCCGGGTGAACAGCACGGTGGCGACGTCGGCCATGCCCATGGGCATGCCGGGGTGGCCGGACTTCGCCGCCTCCACCCCCGCCACCGCCAGCATACGGACGGCGTTGGCCATGTCGGCCAGATCGGGGAGGGCCTCGGGCTCGGCGGTTTCAACTTGGCGCAGCGATAGGGTGGGCGTCATTTCCTGGCCTCCTCAACCGGCGCGGCGCTTGCGATCAACCAACTGCAGGATCAGCGGCGTCAGGATCAGCTGCATGGCGAGGTCGAGCTTGCCGCCCGGGATGACGATGGAATTGGCCCGCGACATGAAGCTGCCGGCGATCATGGACAGCAGGTAGGCGAAGTCGATGCCGCGCGGGTTGCGGAAGCGGATGACGACGATGGATTCGTCCGGGGTCGGTATCCACCGCGCGATGAAGGGGTTGGAGGTGTCGACCGTGGGCACCCGCTGGAAATTGATGTCCGTCTGGGTGAACTGCGGGCAGATGTAGCGGACATAGTCCGGCATGCGCCGCAGGATGGTGGTCATCACATCCTCGGTGCTGTAGCCGCGCAGGGTGCGGTCGCGGTGGATCTTCTGGATCCACTCCAGATTGATCACCGGCACCACGCCGATCTTCAGGTCCGCATGGCCGGCGATGTCATAGCCATCGGCCACCACCGCGCCGTGCAGGCCCTCGTAGAACAGCAGGTCGCTGGGGCCCGGCAGGTCCTCCCACGGGGTGAAGGTGCCCGGCGGGCAGCCGTAATGCTCGGCCTCCGCCGTGTCATGGACATAGTGGCGGGTGCGGCCGGTGCCGTCGTCGCCATAGCGGCGGAACAGCTCCTGCAACTCGCCCAGCAGGTTGGCCTGGGGGCCGAAGTGGCTGAAATGGTGGTCGCCGTCCTTGTCGGCCTGGGCGATGGCCTGTTTCATCTGCGCCCGGTCATAGCGGTGGTAGGCGTCACCGTCGACGCAGGCGGCGTTCACCCCCTCGCGGCGGAAGACCTGCTCGAATATCTGGCGGACGCTGGTGGTGCCGGCGCCCGATGACCCGGTGACGGAAATGATGGGGTGGCGGATGGACATGGCAGGGGACCTCCCGGTCTAGCGGCTCAAGGGGCAGGCCGGTCAGGCGCGCAGCAGGCCGCGTTGCCCGAACAGGGGCGCGCGGTCGGCCATGATGGCCGGGGCGGTATGGTGCTCGGCCACGCGCCGCACCTCCGTTTGCGACCCGAAGACCAGGGCCGTGCGCTCATGCAGGTGGCGGGGCGTCAGGTCCAGGATGCGGTTCTGCCCATCGGTGGCGGCCCCGCCCGCCTGCTCGATGACCAGGGCGATGGGGTTGGCCTCATAGACCAGGCGCAGGCGGCCGCTGCGATAGCCCGGACGCTCGTCGGTGGGGTAGAGGTAGACGCCGCCCCGGCGCAGGATGCGGAAGGCGTCGGCCACCAGAGAGGCGATCCACCGCATGTTGTAGTTCTTGGCCCGTGGCCCGTCCGACCCCGCCAGGCAGTCGTCGACATAGGTGCGGATGCTGGGCGCCCAATGCCGCTGGTTCGAGGCGTTGATGGCGAATTCCTTGGTTTCCGCCATCACCGTCACCGGGCTGGTCATGCGCACGAATTCCGCCTTGGGCGTGCGCGGCGCCGGGGACGCCCAGCCGGCGCCGCCATGGACCGCTGGCAGCGGCTCCACCGGCCGCTTGTCCAGGAAGAAGATCTCGGTGCCCTCGCCCACGGTCAGCACCAGGGCCGTCTGTGGCCCATAGACCAGGAAGCCGGCCGCCAGTTGCCGGTGCCCCGGCTGCAGCAGCGAGGCGGCCGGGTCCGTCGCGTCCTCCACCCCCAGGATGGAGAAGATGGTGCCGACCGACACGTTGGTCTCGATGTTGCTGGACCCGTCCAGGGGATCGATGGCCACCACCAGCGTGCCCGCCGGGTCCAGCAGGACCGGGGCGTCGCTTTCCTCCGACCCCACCACCGCCACCGGCGCGCCGGCCAGGCGGTCGACGACGATGTCATGGGCGCGCAGATCCAGTTCCTTCTGGGTGTCGCCGTTGCTTTCGCCGCGCACCGCGGCCATCTCCCCCGCCAAGGGGCCCATGGCCACCAGGTCGGCGATGGCCAGGCCGGCGTCGGCCAGGGCCAGGATGGTGCGCACGATATCCGCCCGCAGGCGGGTCCCACCGTTTTGGGCCTCACCGTTGTGGGTGGCCCCGCTCCAGGCAACCAGATGCCGCGCCAATGTCGTGGTGTTCGCCATGATGTCCTCCCGCTTATGGGCGGGGTTCCCGTCCCCGCGTCGTTCCCGGCCCGTCTTGTTGTTGGCCGGCGTCGTTCTTGAGAGGCAGTGTGCGGACGATTGCCTTGTAAGAAAATTCGAATAAACTTAGCTTTCTATTCAGAATTTCTGAAAGCGGGAGGCGGGCCCATGCGCAATGTGACGCTGAAACAGCTGCGCGCCCTGGCGGCGGTGGCGGAAACCGGGTCGGTGACGGCGGCGGCCAAGCGTCTGCACGTCACGCCGCCGGCCGTCACCATGCAGGTGCAGGCGCTGGAGGATCTGCTGGGCGTCCCCCTGTTGGACCGGCTGGGCGAGCGGTTCAAGCCCACCGACGCGGGGCGGGAGGTGATCGAGACGGTTATCCGTATCGAGGCGGAACTGAACAATTGCGCCGCCACCATGGAGGCGCTGCGCAACCTGTCCGGCGGCCGAGTGGCGGTGGGGGTGGTCAGCACCGCCAAGTATTTCGCGCCCTACGCCCTGGGCGCCTTCCACGGCGAATACCCGCAGATCGAATTGTCGCTCATGGTGGGCAACCGGGAGGAGATCATCGCGGCGCTGAAGGCGGACAGCATCGACATCGCCATCATGGGCCGCCCGCCCCGCGACCTCGCCGTCGACATGCACGCCCTCGGCGACCATCCCCACATCATGATCGCCCCGCCCCATCACCCGCTGGTGGGCCGCCGCCAACTGAGGCTGGAGGAGTTCGCGCACGAAACCTTCCTGGTGCGCGAGGTCGGGTCCGGCACCCGCATGCTGATGGAATGGTTCTTCGCCCAGGCCGACCTGCACCCGCCCATCAGCATGGAGGTGGGCAGCAATGAGACGGTGAAGCAGGCGGTGATGGCCGGCCTCGGCCTCTCCTTCATCTCCGCCCACACCATCGCCGCCGAACTGGAAAGCGGCCGCCTGGCGCCGCTGGACGTGGAGGGCCTGCCCATCGTGCGCCAGTGGTTCGTGGCCAAGCGGTCCGACAAGCGCCTGGCCCCGGCGGCGGCGGCGGTCAAGGCCTTCCTGGTGGACCGGGGACGGGAATTCCTGCCCAACGTGCGGCCCATCGCCTAGGAAATAACCATTCAGGGCAGTTGCGGCAGCAAAAGGCTGCTCCACTTCCCTGGGAAATGGAAACGTCGACTGAAACGAGGCGAACCATGCCCACGTCATCCGTCATATCGGTCTGTGAGCAAAATTGGGATAAATGGAAAAGTGATTGCAGCGGCTTTCTTAAAGCGGTGGCGGCCGATCTGGGTATTACCCTGTATGGGCAAGCGAACGACATCATCGACGCGATGGGGCGTGCGCCTTGGATTCAGTTGGGAAGCGACAGCGAGAAGGCCGTTACCTATGCCGGCCAGAGCTACCTAGTGGTCGCGGGCCTGAAGGCCCCGCACCATGGGCATGTGGTGGTGATCGTGCCGGGCGCAGCAAAACCTTACCCTTCAGGGTATTGGGGGCGCTTTGGCGGAACGGGACGCAAGAACACGTCCATCAGCTGGTCCTGGAAGCATTCTGAATTGCCGGAGGTCAGGTATTTCGCCATTCAGCTCAGCTCGGCCGCCCAGTCATGAAAGCACTCCCTATCCTGACCCTCGCCCTCGTCATCCCCACGGTGATGGCGACATCCACGGCGCTGGCCCAGGCCTGTGCTTATAAGACGCTTGAGCCCGGCGTGGCCAAAATCCCGGTGGGATCCGCCACCATGGATTTGGGGGAGGGGGATGACCCCATCAAACCACAAGCCTGGCAAGGGCCTATCGTATTCGCCCACGCTGATGGGACATCCTGCACGGCCGACCCCGACATCAGTTTGGTGGAGCGCCCCCTATTCAGTGATGGCCGGCGCGTCGTTGTCTCCACCTATTCGGGCAGCGAGCGGAAGGTTTACTTTTTGGACATCAACGATTGCCGGACACTATGGAAAAGCCCTCCATTCTCTGGGGAGGTTAGCCTGACGGCAAGGACCCTGCGCCTGGGCAAAAGAACGCATAAACTGGGGCCGCTGTGCGTCCCGCCGGATAGCGCTCCCTAAAAGAGTTACCACAACAGGAGGAGTGTTATCGCGCGGCGCGGAAAATGATCTTTACCGAGGACAGGCTCATCCAAGGATTGCTTCGCCCATGACGATCTTTTCCAAAGGCTTGGCCTTTGCCGGTGCCGCGGCGCTTCTACTGCCCGCCGTCACCCAGGCCGCCCCCCAGCGCCACCTGCCGGTCGTCTGCCCCTACCAGCCGGTGGAACCGGCGTCCGGCAAGGTCCGCGCCGATGTCCTGACCCTGGACCTGGGGCCCGCCGCCGATGGGGCGGGCACGTCCTGGAAAGGCCCCCTGACCATCACCGGGCAGGACGGCACCACCTGCACCGCTGACTCCGCCGTGGCACCCATCGAGGGCACGCTGTACAGCGACGGCCAGCATCTGCTGGTCACCACCTCCGCCGGCGGCGCCCGCAAGTTGTTCATCCTCAGCACCACCAGCTGCCAGCCCCTGTGGAAAAGCGGCAGCTTCACCGGCGCCGTCTCGTTCAAGGGCGGTCAGCTTTACACCGGCAAGACGGCCAACAAGCTGAACCCGGATTGCCTGCCCCTGCCCTGAGGGCGGGCGGCAGGAGGGGGCGGCCCCGAAATGGCGCTGGCGGCGCGGGCTTTCTTCGGGCGATGATCCAGAATGCTTTTGGGGAGCCCGTACCGCCGATGATCGACCAGAATGGCCAACCCGTCCGCAAGGCGGCGCTTAAGACCCACCTCGACACCTATAACGCCGGCGTGCGCGGCTCCAAGGAGTTCGGCGCCCTGCCGCGCGCCCTGGTGATCATCTGCGACGGCCTGACGCCGGGCAAGACGACCTACGTGAAATGCGTGGACGGCCAGGTGCAGCTATCCCGCCGCAAGGACGGCTCGGTGGTGGGCGGCGGGTTGTGAATAAAATCATAGGTTTGCATTTAGGCTTGTCTGCATATGAATGACCTATCTAAACATTTCCCTTTGTTGGATTTGGGGGATGGGGATTTAGCCGTGCCAGGTCATTTGTTTTGTCATGTTTCTATTTTTGACCATTGGCTAGATGAGCAGGAGGCGGATCATCCGCTGATGTGTTACTCGACAGCGCTGGCTGCTGGAGCACTTGACGAGTATATGCTAGGGGAACAGAAATTCCTGAAATTCTATTCATTGCTATCCAAGGGCGGTGTGATCTGTAATCGTCCCGGTCCGCTACGCATATTTGAGGCGATGACCCCAGAACTTGAGCATATCTTTGTTGATAGCTTGAGGGAAAAGCGATTCATGGACGTGTACTTTAAAGGAACTGGGGTGCGGGTCATCGGTCGATATGATCGAACCGACCTGGTGATCGCTGATTCCCAAGAAGAATTGAGGTCGTTTCAGCTTAAAAGCCACGATTTCGGGCTTTTTGAATTGAATTAGAGCGAGATGCGATCATGTCTGATCGCATCTCGCTCTTAACCTGTTCATGATAGAGCGGATTTACACGATCAGGTGACTACACCTGATCGCGTTCCGCTCTAATCAGTCACGGTCTGTTGCCACGATGATGGGGCCTCTTTGCATACTTTGGGCACATCCCCAAGGTGGCGTGGCCCCGTTTACGTGAGGTTGTGAGAAAACAACAGAACGTTAAAATTCAAACAAATAAGCCCGCCGCAAATCTTCATGCGGCGGGCTTCGTTATATTTAAGTCAAGATAGGCAATGTTTCGCAGAAAATCTCAATAGAAACCCCTCAGCTGCACCCCGTCGTGCTGCCGCAGGTGTCGCACTTCAGGCACGTACCGTTCCTGACCAGGGTCATGTTCTGGCACTCGGGGCAGGGGTCGCCTTCGTAGCCTTTGGCGCGGGCTTCCTTGACCTTTTCCCAGCGGGCGTCGCTGCCGCCGGAGACGGCGCCGCCGTAGCTGGTGCTGGTCACCACCTTTTCCGCGCGGGTCATGGTGGAGTAGGCCTGGGGGGCGCCGTGGGTGCCGGTGGCGACGTGGGTTTCCACGCTGGCGGTCGCGGTGGCCGTCTGGAAGGCGGCGACGGCGCGGCCGGCCTGGCCGCCGGGCAGGACCCGCAGGTTGGGCAGGTTGTTGCGGACATAGCCGGTGGAGGTGATGCGCGCCACAGCGTTCAGCGTCTCCTCCGCCACTTCGGCTGCGTGCGGCGGCAGGTCACTCTGCTTCACGCCGCCGCCCATGGTGTCGGGCAGGATGTCCTCCGGCGTGGCGTGGGCCAGGTCGGTGCGCGACAGATAGCTGATGGCCAGTTCCCGGAACACATAGTCCAGGATGGACGTCGCCATCTTGATGGCGTCGTTGCCCTGCACCATGCCGGCGGGCTCGAAGCGGGTGAAGGTGAAGGCCTCCACATACTCCTCCAGCGGCACGCCGTACTGCAGGCCCAGGCTGATGGCGATGGCGAAGTTGTTCATCAGCGAGCGGAAGGCGGCGCCCTCCTTGTGCATGTCGATGAAGATTTCGCCCAGCTTGCCGTCTTCATATTCGCCGGTGCGCAGATAGACCTTGTGGCCGCCCACCATGGCCTTCTGGGTGTAGCCCTTACGGCGGTGGGGCAGGCGCTCGCGCTGGGCGCGCACCACCTTCTCCACCACCTTTTCCACGATGCGCTCGGTCACCACCTCGACGCGGGTGGCGGCCGGGGCCTCCAGCACGCGCTCCAGCGTGGTTTCCGCGACGTCTTCCTCCTCATCCTCCTCCAGCACCTGGGCGTTCAGCGGCTGGGACAGCTTGCTGCCGTCGCGGTAGAGCGCATTGGCCTTCAGGCCCAGGCTCCACGACAGCATGTAGGCGTCCTTGCACGCCTCCACCGTGGCATGGTTGGGCATGTTGATGGTCTTGGAGATGGCGCCGGAGATGAAGGGCTGCGAGGCCGCCATCATGCGGATGTGGCTCTCCGCCGACAGGTAGCGCGTGCCGATCTTGCCGCAGGGGCTGGCGCAGTCGAACACCGGCAGATGCTCGGCCTTCAGGCCCGGCGCGCCCTCCAGGGTCATGGCGCCACAGCAGTAGACGTTGGCCGCCTCGATCTCCGCCTTGGCAAAGCCCAGGTGGGCCAGCAGGTCGAAGCCGAACTCCTCCAGCTTGTGCGCCGGCACGCCCAAGGCCCCGGTCAGGAAGTCGGCGCCCAGCGTCCACTTGTTGAAGGCGAACTTGATGTCGAAGGCGTTGGCCAGGCCGGATTCCAGCTTCTCAAGCTGCTCGGGCCCGAAGCCCTTGGCCGCCAGCGTCTCATGGTTCACGCCCGGCGCGCCCTTCAGCGTGCCGTGGCCCACGGCGTAACGCTCGATGCGGGCCACGTCCGTGGCGGAATAGCCCAGGCGCGACAGCGCCTCGGGCACCACGCGGTTGATGATCTTGAAATAGCCGCCGCCGGCCAGCTTCTTGAACTTCACCAGGGCGAAGTCCGGCTCGATGCCGGTGGTGTCGCAGTCCATGACCAGGCCGATGGTGCCGGTGGGGGCGACCACGGTGGCTTGGGCGTTGCGGTAGCCGTGCTTCTGGCCCAGCTCCAGCGCCTCATCCCAGGCGCGGCGGGCGGCCACGATCAGCCGCTGGTCGGGGCAATCCTCGGCATCCAGCGGCACCGGGGTGACCGACAGGCCCTCATAGCCCTCGCCAGCGCCATAGGCGGCGCGGCGGTGGTTGCGGATGACGCGCAGCATGGCCGTGGCGTTGGGGGCGTAGCCGGGGAAGGGCCCCAGCTCGCCCGCCATCTCGGCGGAGGTGGCGTAGGCGACGCCGGTCATGGTGGCGCTGATGGCGCCGCAGATGGCCCGGCCCTCGGCGCTGTCATAGGGGATGCCCGCCGCCATCAGCAGGCCGCCGAGGTTGGCGAAGCCCAGGCCCAGGGTGCGGTACTCGTACGACAGGCGCGCGATCTCCTTGGAGGGGAACTGCGCCATGAGCACGGAAATTTCCAGCGCCACCGTCCACAGCCGGCAGGCATGGCTGAAGGCGTCGGTGTCGAACGAGCCGTCGGCGCGGCGGAACTCCATGAGGTTCAGGGACGCCAGGTTGCAGGCCGTGTCGTCCAGGAACATGTATTCCGAGCAGGGGTTGGACGCGTTGATGCGGCCGGACTCGGGGCAGGTGTGCCAGTCGTTGATGGTGGTGTCGTACTGCACGCCGGGGTCGGCCGACTGCCAGGCGGCGTGGGCGATCTTGTCCCACAGGTCGCGGGCCTTCAGCGTCTTGGCCACCTTGCCGTCGGTGCGGCGGATCAGGTTCCAGTCGCCGTCGTCCTGCACCGCGCGGATGAAGGCGTCGGGCACGCGGACGGAGTTGTTGGAGTTCTGGCCGGAGACGGTCAGGTAGGCGCTGGAATCCCAGTCCGTGTCATAGGTCTGGAACTCCATCTCCGTATAGCCCTGGCCGGCGAACTGGATGACCCGCTGGATGTAGTTTTCCGGGATCATGGACTTGCGGGCCTCGATGATGGCCCGCTTCAGCGCCTTGTTCTTCGTGGGGTCCAGGCGCTCGGCATCCGGGCCCATGCCCTCCGTCGCCGCCGCCATGATGGCGTTCAGGTGCTTGTTGGCCAGCTTGGACCCGGCGACCAGGGCGCAGACCTTCTGCTCCTCCACCACCTTCCAGTCGATGTAGGCCTCGATGTCCGGGTGGTCCAGGTCCACCGTCACCATCTTGGCGGCGCGGCGGGTGGTGCCGCCGGACTTGATGGCGCCGGCGGCGCGGTCGCCGATCTTCAGGAAGCTCATAAGGCCGGAGGACTTGCCGCCGCCGGCTAGCCGCTCGCCATCGCCGCGCAGGCGGGAGAAGTTGGAACCGGTGCCGGAGCCGTACTTGAACAGGCGGGCCTCGCGCACCCACAGGTCCATGATGCCGCCCTCGTTCACCAGATCGTCGGCGACGGACTGGATGAAGCAGGCGTGGGGCTGCGGATGCTCGTAGGCCGACTTGCTGGCCACCAGTTCCCCGGTCTTGAAGTCGACGTAGTGGTGGCCCTGGGCGGGGCCGTCGATGCCATAGGCCCAGTGCAGGCCGGTGTTGAACCACTGCGGGCTGTTGGGCGCCGCCATCTGGCGGGCCAGCATGTGGCGCATCTCATCGAAATAGGCGCTGGCGTCGGATTCGCTGTCGAAATAGCCACCCTTCCAGCCCCAATAGGCCCAGGTGCCGGCCAAGCGGTCGAACACCTGGCGGGCGGAGGTCTCGCCGCCCACCCGTTCCTTTTCCGGCAGGGCGGCCAGCGCGTCCTGGTCGGCCACGTGGCGCCACAGGAAGGACGGGACGTCGTTCTCCTCCACCGTCTTCAGGCGGGCGGGCACACCGGCGCGGCGGAAATACTTCTGGGCCAGGATGTCACAGGCCACCTGGCTCCAGTCCGCCGGCACCTGGATGTCCTTGGCCTGGAAAACCACCGAGCCGTCGGGGTTGCGGATCTCGCTGGTCGCCGTGCGGAAGGCGATCCCCTCGTAAGCGTTCCGACCGTCGACCGTGAACCGTCTTTCGATGCGCATGGTGCCCCGACCCCTGAATGAAATGGTGCGATGACGGGGTGGGTGTCGCGGGGGCGCCGATTCCGGAGATCGTTGTCCGGACCTGGGGTCCTGGAAACAGGCAAAACCACCCCAAAACCTGGGCTGGTCCCCGGTGCTCTACGCCGCGACAGCACCCCTAGATGCTGTATGTCGGGGAAGCGTATGCCACCATGTTTCGACCATCAACGACATTTTGTGGTGCCAAATGGGCAGGTGCATACGGGTTGTGGTTGACTCTTCGGGTAGGGGGCGATTCTCCAGCGAACCCGCGCCTCTCACCGTTCCGGCGGGTCCCTTTTCATCGGCTGAAAAATGCGGTTGGGCGACCACCGGGCTGGGGCTGGGCGAGGGAGCGGCGCCCTGGCCGGAAGCGCCTGGCCCTTCCTGCGCTTTTGGGTTTCCAACCCGGGAGGAAGATGGCAGGGTGCCCCCTCGCCCGCGCCGGGGTATTCCGGCGTCCCTATTCTTCAGGCCCGAGAATCCCCGTCCCGAATGTCCCCTGAGCGCAGCCCAGACCAGCGCCCCAATCGCCCGTCCTATCATCATCCGGTGGTCATCGACCCGGCGGCGCGCGCGCCGGTGGGTGGAACGGGGGCGGACGGCAGGGGCGGCGGTGAGAGGGGAGGCGGCGACAGGGGTGGGGGCGACACGGGGCCCAGCGGAAAGGCGGGGGACGCGGCGGCGGGCGGTGGCCAACCCGCGACACCCCGGACCAACTGGGTCAAGCGCCTGACCACCCTGGTCACCGCGCTGGTGCTGCTGGGCTTGGTCGTGCTGGCCGTGCGCCATGTGGCGCGGGACTTCCGCCCGGCGGAGGTCTGGGCCTATGTCCAGCTTCTGCCCTGGGCGCGGGTGGCGCAGGCGGCGGGCCTGGTGGCCGGCGCCTACATGGTGATGACGCTCTATGACGTCTCCGCCCTGAAATACCTGGGCATCAAGCTGCCCTACCGCACCGTGGGCCTGGGCAGCTTCGCGGGCTACGCCATTTCCAACAATGTGGGCTTCGCCGTCATCAGCGGCGGGTCGGTGCGCTATCGCGTCTATTCGGTGGCGGGCCTGTCGGCGGCGGACATCGCCAAGATCGTCGTGTTCTCCACCACCACCTTCACGCTGGGCATCACCTTCACCGGCGCGCTGGGCGTTGCCATCGGGCCGGAGGTGGGGGCCGGCCTGTTGAACGTGCCCGCCTGGCTGTTGCAGGGGGTGGCCGGCCTGGTGCTGGCGGGCCTGGGCGCCATGACGGTGGCGGCGGCCGTGACGCACAAGCCCATGCGGCTGTGGCGGTGGTCCGTCGCCCTGCCGTCCTCCGGGGTGATGCTCTCGCAGATCGTCATCGCGTCGCTGGAGATCCTGCTGTCGGCGGCGGCGCTGTGGACCTTGCTGCCGGCGGAGTCCGGCGTGGGCTTCATGGAGTTCACCGCCCTGTTCTGCGCCGGCCTGGCCATCGCCATCGTCAGCCATGTGCCGGGCGGCCTGGGCGTGTTCGAGACCATCCTGCTGCTGGGCCTGCGCGACCACGGCCCCGCGGGCGGCGCCATCGGCGCCCTGCTGGCCTACCGCTTCCTGTATTACGTGCTGCCGCTGGTCCTGGCCGGCCTGCTGCTGCTGGTCTGGGAAATCCGCGCCGACCATGGCCCGGTGGCCGCCTGGCGCCGCTGGCGGGCGCGGCGCGGGCGGTAGCGCCCCAGCCGCTTGCCCGGTCAGGCCGACCGGCCCCGCAAGCTCGCCTCGAACGACGACACCGGAATGGGGCGGCCGAACAGGTAGCCCTGGTAGAAGCGGCAGCCGTTGGCTTGCAGGAAAGCGTGCTGCCCCACGGTCTCCACCCCTTCGGCGATCACCGACAGGCCCAGATTGTGGGCCAGCGACAGGATGATGCGGGCGATGTTGGCGTCGTTGGGGTTGGACAGCACGTCGCGGACGAACATGCGGTCGATCTTCAGCTCGTTCAGCGGCAGGCGTTGCAGATACCCCAGCGACGAATAGCCGGTGCCGAAATCGTCCAGGGACAGCCTGACGCCCCGTTCCTTCAGGCGGGCCATCTTGGCGATGATGTCCCCGATGTCATGGGCCAGCAGGCTTTCCGTCAACTCCAGCTTCAGCCGGCAGGGGTTGGCGCCGGTGGCGGCCAGGATCTCCAGGACCTGGCTGTCGAAGTCCGACTCGTGGAACTGGCGGGCGCTGACATTGACCGACAGGGACAGCCGCGACAGGACCGGGTCGTCGGCCCAGCGGCGCAAGGTGGCGCACGCCTCCCTCAACACCCATTTGCCCAGCGGCAGGATCAGGCCCGTGGACTCGGCCAGGGGGATGAAGTCCGCCGGGGAGACCAGCCCGCGCTCCGGATGCTCCCAGCGCAGCAGCACCTCCGCGCCCACGACCGTGCCGGCCTGGTCCACCTGGGCCTGAAGGCGGATGGCCATCTGCCCGCGCTCCAGCCCCTCGCGCAGGTCCTTCTCCAGGGCCAGGCGGCCGTCCACGGCCAGTTGCATGCCGGCATCGAAAAAGCGCAGGGCGTTGCCGCCGCCGGCCTTGGCCGCACCCATGGCCAGGTCCGCCTGCTTGATCACGCAGTCCGCGCTCTTGGTTTCGGCGCCGAACAGGGCCACACCCACGCTGGCGGTGGCCCGGTGGCTGTCCGCGCCCAGCGCGAAGGGGGTATCGAAGGCGGCCAGGATTTTGCCACCCACCGCCTTGGCCGCCAGGGCGGCGTCATCGGCCGTGCGGCCCAACCCTTCCAGCATCACGACGAACTCATCCCCGCCCAGGCGCGCCACCATGTCGGTGTCCCGCACGCAGGCGCGCAGCCGGGCGGCCACCTGGCGCAGCAGCTCGTCGCCCTGGTCGTGGCCCAGGGCGTCGTTCACCACCTTGAAATGGTCCAGGTCGATGAACAGCAACGCGCCCTGGCATGCCCGGCGCCTTCCCGACAGCAGGGAGCGGCGGAGGTGTTCCAGCAGCAGGCTGCGGTTGGGCACCTCGGTCAGGGAATCATAATAGGCCAGGTGGTGGATGCGCTGCTCCGCCTGCCGGCGCTCCGTCAGGTTGGTGTTGGTGCCGGAGACGCGCACGGCCTGGCCGTCGGCATCGCGCAGGATGAAGCCGCGCGACAGCACGGGGACGTAGTGTCCGTCCTTGTGGCGCAGGCGGAATTCCATCTCATAGCTTTCCTGCCCGCTTTTCAGCGCGGCGTGGAAAATCGCCCGGGCGGGTTCCCAATCATCGGGGTGGGTCAGGTCCTTCCACGGGCTGGTGTCGCGGCAAAACTCGCCCACCTCATAGCCGATCATCTCCCACCAGCGGGGGGAGTAATACAGCAGGTTGCTGGTCAGGTCCCAGTCCCAGGGCGCGTCCTGCGACCCCCTCAACACCAGGCGCAACCGTTCCTCCGACTTTTCCAGCGACTGCTGCACCTTCTTCAGGTCGGTCACGTCGGTGAAGCTGATGACCGCTTCTACCGGCTGGCCGTTGTCGTCCAGCACGGGGTAGGCGTTGCACATCAGCCAGGTGGTGGTGGAATCGCCGCGCCGCTTCAGGCCCAGCAGCATGTTGTCGGCATCCATGCGGCCGCGCAGGGCCAGGCTGCCCGGCAATTCGTCGGCGGGCACCGGGCTGCCATCCTCGCGCACGAAGCTCCAGCGCGGGTCGGGCTCATAGCTGCCCAGGATGGCATCCTCACTCAGGCCCAGCATACGGCAGGCGGCGGCGTTGGCGTAGCACAGCCGCGTGTCGGCGGCGCGGACCATGACGCCGGCCAGCACATGGTCCAGCAGGAAGCGGTATCGCTGGGCGGTTTCGCGCTGGGCGGCTTCCGCCGAGGGGGGCTGCGGCATCGCCGGTGGTCGCGAAAGCGACGGCGCCGCCGTCCCCACCGCATGCCGTGCGGTTATGCCAAGCCTTTCCACCACGTCCATACCTTTTTCACGTCGTCCGATCACATCGCCATGGGGCCCGTTGGGGCCTCTGGCTGCCATCAAGACGGTCAAGTCTTTCGAAAGGGTTACCGCCCCGGGCGGCTATCCTTCCGCATAGATGGTCCGCCCGGACGCGTTCGGAGGCAGCCATGCCGCGTCCGGCGTTGGCGGCCCCCCTCTGCGTATGGACGCGGGGGGCTGAAACTGCCATAGTCCGGCCGGTTCGTTTCGGGGGCCCGCTGCCAGGCGCTTGGCCCCCATCCATACCCTCCCTGGCACACATTCCTGGTTTCGGCTCATGACCCAACGCATCTCCATCCTGACCTGGCTGTCCCAACTGTCGATCCGCCTGCTGATTTCGCGGCGGGGGGAACTGGTGGGCACCGATCGGTTCGGCAACCGTTATTTCCGGGAAAAGAAGGCGCGGCCGGGCATGAAGGTGCGCCGCTGGGTGCTGTTCGCGGGTGAGCCCGAGGCGTCGGCCGTGCCGCCGGAATGGCATGGCTGGCTGCACTACTCCATGGAACAGCCGCTGCCGGAAAACAGCGCCTACCACAAGCCGTGGGTGAAGGCGCATGAGCCGAACGCCACCGGCACCACCACCGCCTATCGCCCGCCGGGGCACACCTTCGAAGGCGGCCGCCGCGCCGCCGCCACCGGCGACTACGAGCCCTGGACCCCCGCGTAAGGGCTCTCCAACCGGGGTGCCTGGCCCGTGGCCGGTTGCCGTTGCCACGTCAGGGCGACGGTATGGCCGCGCGGCCCGCGTGACAGGCTGAACGACAGGGCTGGGTCGGGGCGGCATCGTCCCCCATGGCCGGTTCGTCGTTGCCGTTGACCGGCGCCGTCGAATTGACGCGGGGGCCTTGCGCCAAGCCGGGCTTGTTCTATTTCTAGGGTTTTCCAGAGGAAGCGAATGCGCAGCAATGTGATCGAGACCGTGCTGGGGGCCGTCGTCCTGGTGGTGGCGGCGTTCTTCCTCTATTTCGCCTACACCACGGCCAATGTGCGTGCCGTTTCCGGTTATGCGCTGCAGGCCCGGTTCGCCAGCACCGGCGGCCTCAACGCCGGCAGCGACGTGCGCATCAGCGGCGTGAAGGTCGGGTCGGTCACCAAGGCCTATCTGGATCCCAAGACCTACCAGGCCGTCATCGAGATGCAGATCGACAGCCAGGTGAAGCTGCCCGAAGACACCAGCGCCGGCATCGCCTCCGAAAGCCTGCTGGGCGGCAAGTTCCTGAACCTGCAGCCGGGTGGCGAGGAAGAGATGCTGAAGCCCGGCGGCCGCATCCAGTACACCCAGTCCGCCGTGAACCTGGAAGATCTCCTTGGCCGCTTCATCTTCAGCGCCGGCGGCAGCAATGCCAACAAGGGCGGCGACGCCAGCCAGGGCCAGCCCGCGGCCCCTGCTCCCGCCCAGCAGCCCCCTGCCCAGCAACCGAAGGCCGACCCGTCCAAGGGTCTGCTGAACGGCGGCGGCAAATGAGCCTGCGGCGTCTGCTGCTGGCGGCTTCTTGCCTGGCGGTGGCCGCCACCGCCGGCGCCTGGGCGCAGAACGCCCCGACCATCCCCGCCGCGGCACCGCCGGTGCCGCCAACCGCGTCGCCCGCCGGTGCCGCGCCCGAGGAGCAGCCGCCCACCAGCCAGCCGGTGAGCGGCCCCAACGCGGCCGGACAGCCACAGGAACAGCCGCCGGCGGAGGGCGCACCGGGTGCCGCCGCCAGCGGGGGTGCCGAAGGGGCCTCGCCCGTCACGCCCCTCCCTCCGCTGCCGCCGCAGCCGGCCGCGCCGCGCACGTTCGAGGATATGAAGGTCGCCGTCCTGGGGGGCCTGGACAAGGTCACTGGCCGGGTCTCCACCGTCGAGATTCCGGTGGGGCAGACCGGCCGCTTCGGCCAGTTGACGGTGGCGGCCCGCGCCTGCCGCAAGACCACCCCCATCGAGGAACCGGAATCGGCCGCCTTCCTGGATATCGTGGAGGCCAAGCCCGACGATCCGGCGGCCAAGGTCTTCACCGGCTGGATGTTCGCGTCCAGCCCCGCCCTGTCGGCGATGGAGGACCCGGTCTACGACGTCTGGGTGGTGGATTGCAGGAACCCGGCGACCAAGGCGCCGTCGTCCAAGCTGCCCTCCGGCAATTGACAGTGGAACCGGCCCGGCTGGGATAAGGCCCCGGCCAGCAGCGCCCGATAGCGGGCGCGGGGTATCTCCACCGCGCCGAATTGGGCCAGGTGGGTGGTGACGAACTGGGTGTCCAGCAGGCGATAGCCGCCGGCGCGCAGGCGGGCCACCAAATGGACCAGCGCCACCTTGCTGGCATCCGTCTCGCGCGAGAACATGCTTTCGCCGAAGAACGCGCCGCCGATGGAAACACCATACAGGCCGCCCACCAGCCGGCCCTCGCGCCGGCATTCCACGGAATGGGCGTGGCCTTGGCGGTGCAGCGCGACATAGGCCTCCAGGATCTGGGCGTTGATCCAGGTGTCCGGCCGGTCGGTGGTGGATTCGCCGCAGGCGCGCATCACCCCGGCGAAATCGGTATCGACGGTGACCTGGAAACGCCCCTGGCGCACGGTGCGCATCAGGCGGCGCGGGGCATGGAACCCGTCCAGCGGCAGGATTCCCCGCTCCGGCGGGTCGAACCAGAAGATCTCGTCGTCATCCGCCGATTCCGCCATGGGGAAGACCCCCATGGTATAGGCGCGAATCAGCAGGTCCGGTGTCAGGCGCATCAGGCCGTCCCCTCGGGCGGGCGGGCGGTCGTGAACACCACCCGCTGATAGACGTAGCCGATGCCCATGAGGCACAGGCCCAGGCCCAGGAAGGACAGGATGCGCAGCAGGCCGGTCAGGTCCGCCATGTCGGACAGGAAGACCTTCAACACCGTCACCAGCAGCACCGCCAGCGAGGCGTAGCGCACATCCGCCCGGCGGGTTTTCACCCCTGCCGCCAGCAAGGCCAGCGCGAAGCCCAGCCAGGCGGCGGAATAGCTGTACCACTCGGCATCCGACCATCCGCCGCCGTGGGCCCACAGGGTCAACAGGCTGCCATGGAAGGCCTGGCGCACCTCCAGCGAAAGGCAGGTGAAGGCCAGGACCAGCACCAGGATCACCAGGACGCGCCGGCCCGGCCCGGTCTTCCGGCCCCAGGCCGCCAGGCCGAACAGCAGGGCCGGCAGGGCATAGATCAGCAGCAACAGGTTGACCACGGGCCAGGACCCCACCGGTTCCTCCGCCCACAGCGGGTTCAGGATGCCCAACTGCACCACCACCACCTGGGCCGCCGCCAGCCGCACCAGGACACGGGCGCCCCACCGCGCCACGGGATGGGCGGGATCGGGACTCCCGGGACGGCCCGCCAGCACCAGGGCCGTCACCAGGAACAGCGCCGTGCGCAGGCTGGTCGGCAGCAAGGCGAAGGGGTCGCTGTCCAGGCGGCCGCCCTGCATCACCTGGATTTCCAGGCAGGCGAACAGCAGCCCCAGGACCAGGGTGGCGATGGCCAGGCCGCGCGCCGGACGGTCGTCGCGGCGCCGGCGCAGCAGCCAGGCGCCACCCGCGCACGCCAGGGCCGGGACGCCGCAGCCCCACACCAGCCAGTTGAGGGGGGAGGTGCCGTTCAGCGGATAGTCCAGCACCCAGGGATTCAGCATCAAGCGGGCGGCGACCACGAGGGCCAGCAGAGCCGCCGCCTGACGCAGCGCGGTGGCCAGGGGGGCCACCACGGTGCGGCTCTCGATCAGCGCCACCGCCGGGATCAGCAGCGACAGCGCCGCCGTCAGCCAGGAGGTGCGCAGCAGGGCGGCCAGCGCCAGGCTGACCAACGCCAGGGCGGCGATGACGAAGGCTTGCGGCGCGCCCTCGGTTCGCGCCGTCCAGCGCCCGGCCCAGGCCGCGCCGGCCGCCAGCACGGCGCCGGCCAATGCCCAGGCGATGCCGGGCAGCGTGGTCGACAGGTCGAAGGCCCAGCCGGCCCAGGCCAGGACCGTCACCGGCAGGGCCGCGCTCCAGGCCCAGGCCCGCGCCAGCGGGCTGGTGAAGGAGGGCATGGCCAGCGCGCGCAGGCCGGCCGCCGCCAGCGCCAGGCCAAAGCCCAGGGCCATGGCCAACTCCGCCCCATAGGGCAGGCCGGCCGCGCGCACGGTGAAGCCCTGCGACAGGGCCAGGGTGGCGATGGCGGCGGCGATGGGCGCCAGCGCCACCATCACGCGGGGGTGTGGGGAGGGCGACCGCGCGGCCGTCACCGCCAGCAGGGTCAGGACGGCCAGTGCCGCCACGCCGGCGGCGGCATAGTCGCTGCCCACCAGCAACAGCCAATCCAACAGCAAGGGAAAGCCGCCCAGGGCTATGGCGATCCAGGCGTCGGTGACCTCCGACCGGCGGTGGCGCAGGCCCGTCAAGGCGAAACCCAACCCCGCGCCCGACAGGACCACCAGGAACAGGGCGATGGGGAGGGCGTCCGATCCATGGGCCGTGGCCGTCACCACCCACAGGGCGGCCCCCGCCAGCACTGGCAACCCCAGCCAGGGGGCTGGCAGTCGCCATCCCACCGCCAGGGTGGCGGT
Organism: Nitrospirillum goiasense; assembly: GCF_034427435.1. NCBI lineage: Bacteria > Pseudomonadati > Pseudomonadota > Alphaproteobacteria > Rhodospirillales > Azospirillaceae > Nitrospirillum > Nitrospirillum goiasense. The sequence goes on from NZ_JAXQNP010000003.1 coordinate 1,193,567, forward strand.
GTTCAGCAGCGCCAGATAGCCGAACAGGAGCCAGGCCGAGGGGTGGTCGCTGGGAACCAGGGCCGGCACGGCCAGGCCTCCGCCCAGGCCCAACAGGGCGATGAACGCGCCAGCGGACAGGCCCTCGCCGCCCCCGTGGCGGAGGGCGAGCAGGAACGCCGCCCCGCTCAGAACGGCCAGGCCGGCGAAGGTGGCGCCAGGCCCGGTCAGGCCATGCAGGGCGTGGGCGGCATAGACGCAGGCGAAGGCGGTGGCCAAGCCGGCCGCCGTCAAGGCGGCGGGAATGGAGGCGGCGTGGAACGGCGGCGCCCCCCCTTCCGCCCGTGTCGTGGGCGCCGGTGGCGCGGCGGCGCAGGATGTCGCCCGCCACCACCAGTCCACCACCGAACAGGCCGCCCAGGCTCAGGCGCACGGCGGGCCCCAACAGGCCCAGGTCCACGGCGTACTTGGCCAGGAACACGCCCGCCAGGGCCACGGCAACGGCGCCCAGCCAGACCAGCCAGCGCGTGCCCAGCGCCTGCTCCAGGGACGGCGACGGGAGGGAGGGCGATGTGAGGGAGGGCGGCGGGGTGCGGACGGGTTTGGGGATGGGGCGGGGGGCGGGGGTCTCCGCCACGGGCGGGGGCGGACGCACCGGCGCCGGCGGGGGGGCTTCGAGGCTCGTCGGCGGGGCCGCCGCCGGGGTGTCGCCGCCCTTGGGGGCCTCGCCTTGCAGGTCTGCCAACCGCCGGGTCAACACGTCCAGCCGGGCGTTCAGGGCCGACACCCGGCGGTTCGCTTTGTCGGCATGGATCAGGGCCCACAGGGCCACCATCAGGGCGATGAAGACAAGTAAGGCCATGCCGGTCCCAGGATCACGCGGAGCGACAGGAAAGGTAGTGCATTTCCCGCGGTCGTGCAGTGGCTATCGCTCCCGCCCGGTGAGGAGCCCAAAAACGACAGGCCCGGGGGCGACCATCAGTCGATCCCGGGCCTGGGTGACGCGTACCTGGATCAGGAAGGATCAGCCGGCGGGCTGGTTCTTCATCCATTCCTCCAGCCAGCGGATGTCATAGTCGCCGTTGATGAAGTCCGGCTGGGCGATGATGCGCTGGTGCAGGGGCAGGGTGGTGTCGATGCCACCGATGACGAATTCCTCGATGGCGCGGCGCAGGCGCATCAGGCACTCGTTGCGGCTGTTCCCGTGGACGATCAGCTTGGCGATCATGCTGTCGTAGTGGGGCGGCACGCGATAGCCGTCGTACAGCGCGCTGTCCACACGGACGCCCAAGCCGCCCGGGGCGTGGTAGCCGTCGATCTTGCCGGGGCTGGGGGTGAAGGTCACCGGATTCTCGGCGTTCACGCGGCATTCGATGGAATGGCCGTTGAACTTGATGTCGTTCTGGCCATAGCCCAGCGGCGCGCCGGTGGCGACGCGGATCTGCTCGCGCACCAGGTCGATGCCCGTGACCATCTCGGTGATGGTGTGCTCGATCTGCAGGCGGGTGTTCATCTCGATGAAGTAGAACTGCCCGTTCTCGTACAGGAACTCCATCGTGCCGACGCCGCGGTAGCCGAAGGCCGCCGCCGTCTTGGCCGCCAGGCTGCCGATGAAGGCCCGCTCCTCGGCGTTCAGCGCCGGCGACGGCGCCTCTTCCACCACCTTCTGGTGGCGGCGCTGGATGGAGCAGTCGCGCTCGCCGAAATGCACCACGGTGCCGTGGTGGTCGCCCAGCAACTGGATCTCGATGTGGCGCGGCTTGGCCAGGTACTTTTCCATGTAGACCTGGTCGTTGCCGAAGGCGGCGCGCGCCTCGCCCCGGGCCAGCTGGTACGCCTCGGCCAGCTCACCCTCGCTCCAGGCCACCTTCATGCCCTTGCCGCCACCGCCGGCGGCGGCCTTGATCAGCACGGGGTAGCCGATGCGGGCGGCGTTGACCAGGGCGGCCTCGACCGTTTCCACCGGGCCGTCCGACCCGGGAACGACCGGCAGGCCCAGGTCCATCACGGTGCGCTTTGCCGTGACCTTGTCGCCCATGATCCGGATGTGTTCCGGCGACGGGCCGATCCAGGCGAAGCCGTGTTCCTCCACCATCTGGGCGAACTGGGCGTTTTCCGCCATGAAGCCGATGCCGGGGTGGATGGCGTCCGCCCCGGTGATCGCCGCCGCCGACAGGATGGCCGGGATGTTCAGATAGCTTTCCTTGGCCGAGGGCGGGCCGATGCACACGCTCTCATCCGCCAGGCGGACATGCATGGCGTCGGCGTCGGCGGTGGAATGCACCGCCACGGTGTGGATGCCCATCTCGCGACAGGCGCGGTGGATGCGAAGCGCGATCTCGCCGCGATTGGCGATCAGGACCTTCTCGAATAGGCCGCCCATGGTCAAATCCTCACTCGATGATCAGCAGGACTTCGCCGTATTCGACGGGTTGGGCGTCGCCGACCTGAATCTGGGTCACGGTGCCGGCCTTGGTCGCCTTGATGGGGTTCATGACCTTCATGGCCTCGATGATCAGCAGGGTCTGGCCCACCTTCACCGCGTCGCCCACCTTCACGAAGGTGCCGGCACCCGGCTCCGGCGCCAGATAGGCGGTGCCGACCATGGGGGACTTCACCGCGCCCGGATGCTGCGCCGGGGGCACGGCGGCCACTGGGGCGGCGACGGGGGCGGCGGCCACCGGGGCGGCGGCCACGGCGACCGGGGCCACGGCGGCGGCCGGGGCGGCGCGGGACAGGCGGATGCGCTTTTCGCCCTCCGCGTACTCGATCTCGGTGAGACCGGTTTCGCCGAGAAGCTCGGCCAACTTGCGCACGAATTCGTTGTCGAGTTCGAAGGTCGCCATTGTCATGATCCTGGGTACTGGGCTGCGGTTAGGCCGCCGATGGTTTGGGTAGGCCGGTTGCCTGTGGTGGGGTGCCGGTGCCGGCGTTACGGTTTCTCGTTTACGCGGGTGAGGGGCTGTCGATCAGGCGGGCTGCCGCCTGTAGCGCCAGCAGATAACCCTGCGAGCCGAAGCCGCAGATGACGCCGCGTGCCACCGGCGACACGTAGGAGTGATGCCGGAACGGCTCGCGCCGGAAGATGTTGCTCAAGTGCACCTCGACCACCGGCAGGCCCACGGCGCTGAGCGCGTCGTGGATGGCGATGGATGTATGTGTGTACGCACCGGCGTTCAGGATGATGGCGTCATGTTCGCCACGCGCGTCCTGTATCCAGGTGACCAGTTCGCCCTCATGGTTGGACTGGCGGAAATCGATCTCCAGGCCCAGGCGCGCGGCCGTTTCCTGGCAGGCGTTCTCGATATCCTCCAGCGTCTCCGCGCCATAGATGTGCGGCTCGCGAATCCCCAGCATGTTGAGGTTCGGACCATTCAAAACCAGGACGGAGGGCGCGATGGCCAAGGGTGTGTCGCCTTTGCGTACGTACGTCTCGGAACCCGGACGCCCCGGGGGTATGTGTCCCCGATCCGCGTCCGTCGAAGGGCGCTTTATAACACGGGTGGCGCCCGGGGCAAGAATCCACGCGCGTTGTCGCCGGGGTCCGCCCATGCGTCCCCGGTGTCGCAAACCGGCCCGGCGCCTACTGCGCCGGCCCTGACGTCAGCTCTTGGCGCTACGGGCCTTCGCGAACAGGTCCTTGAAGGCGTCGGCGCCGATGGCGCCCGGCACCACCGTGTTACCGATGACGAAGCCCGGCGTGCCATGGATGTTGAGGGTGTCGGCCAGCGCCAGGTTGGCGTCGATTTCCTTCTGCACGGCCGGGGAGTCCATGTCCTTGGCCAGGCGCTCGGTGTCGGCGCCCGCGTCCTTGGCGATGGACAGGATGCGGTCCTTGTCCAGCTTGCCCGTGGCGGCCATCAGCGCGGCGTGCACGGACTCGTACTTGCCTTGCATGTTGGCGGCCAGTGCGGCCTTGGCGGCGATGACCGACGCCGGGCCCAGGATGGGGAATTCCTTGTAGACGATGCGGACCTTGCCGTCCTTCTTGATGGCGCTGTCCATCTCCGGCTGGGTGTGCTTGCAGTAGCCGCACTGATAGTCGAAGAACTCCACCATCGTGACGTCGCCCTTCAGGTTGCCGCCCACGGGGGACGCCTTGGAGGCGAACAGCTCATCCTTGTGCTTCACCAGCGCGTCGGCGGCGGCCTTGGCCTCCTCCGCCTCGGCCTTGTCCTGCAGGGCCTGCACCGCCTCGGTGATCACCTCGGGGTGGGCCAGGATGTAGTCGTGGACGATCTGTTCCACCTGGGCCTTGTCGTAGGGCCCCTTGTCCGCCACCGGCTTGTCGGCGGCGAAGACCGGGCTGACGATGGCCAGGCCGGCGAGCGCCACGGTGGCGCAAAGGGTGGCGTTAATGGTACGCGACATCGGGACAAACTCCGGTTTGCTGCCTATTCCCCAAAGCCACGGGTGCCTCGTGCCCCCGGGGTGGCGGTGACGGCGCGCAGCATGGACCAGCCGGCGGCAGGGCGCAATCCCGCAAGGGCGCGCGGGGGTGCGGCGTCGTGCGCCGCCGGCCGTGCGGCCGCTCCGCCGGTGGGCCATCCCCGGTGGGCAGTCTCCGGTGGGCCATCCATCGTCGCGCTTGCCAGGCTGGCGGCGCTGTGCGGTCATGGGCGGGGCCTGGGGTTTGCATAGGATGGCGTTTGCATAGGACGACGCTGGCGGGAATGCGTTTCCATGCCCAGGCATGAAGGTGGGGTTGGCCATGACCATGGCGGATGATGACGACGATTTCCTGTTCCAGGACGACGAGGATGAGGATGCCGGTGAGGAGTCGGACCTGATTCCGGGCATGCCGCCCTGGCAGGTATTGATCGTCGACGATGACCCCGAGGTCCACGCCATGACCCGCCTGGTCATGCGCAAGTTCGCCTTCCAGGGCCGCGGCCTGGCCTTCATCTCCGCCTATTCCGCCGCCGAGGCGCTGGAGATCCTGCGGGGGGAGCACGACATCGCCATGATCCTGCTGGACGTGGTGATGGAGAGCGACGACGCCGGCCTGAAACTGGTGCCCCGCATCCGCGATGAGCTGGGCAACCGGGCGGTGCGCATCATCCTGCGGACCGGCCAGCCCGGCCAGGCGCCGGAGGATGCGGTCATCGCCGGCTATGACGTCAACGACTACAAGGCCAAGACCGAGCTGACGGCCCGCAAGCTGGTGACGGCCACCATCACGGCACTGCGTGCCTACCATCACATTCGAACGCTGGAACGATCCTGCCTGGGGCTGGAGCGGGTGGCGGGCTTGGGGTTGTGCCAGATGGCGCTGTCCGGCCCCTCCTCGGCCGCCGGGGCGGCCCTGGATCAGATCGCCCAGGTGCTGGAACAGCCGGCCGACGGGCTATTCTGTGTGATGTACGGCGCCGACCGCCTGTCGGCCCGCATCCTGGCCGGGCGTGGCCGTTATCAGGACGCCGCCGGCCATCCGCTGGCCACCGTGGCCGACACCGGCGCCCTGGCCACCGCCCTGCGCAGCCCGGGCGATTTGCGGCATGACTTCGCCGACGACGCCATGACCCTGGCCTGGCCGTTGACCGGCCCGGCGGGAGGCGGCAACCCCCATGCCGGCGCCGTGGCCATGCTGCACCTGCATCTGGTTCGGCCGCTGGATGAGATCGAGCGCCGGCTGGCCCTGCTGCTGATGATGCGCATCGCGGACGCGCTGGTGACCGCCTGGGCGCTGGAACAGGCGCGGGACCCGGCCTGACGACGGCCTTCGTCCTCGTTGCGCACCACCTGGGATGGCGGATCTTTGGGCTAGCTTGTCCAAAAAATTAACCATGGTACATGTCCGCAGACGTTGAACGCCGTAACGAAGGGAACCATGGCCATGCGCAATTTTTCACTGATTCTGCGCATCGGCATCATCATGGCCATCATGGTGGTGTCAATGCTCGCCATTTCGGGGGCGCAGGTGTGGAGCCTGCGCAAGTCGATCTATGCCGAGCGCGAGCAGAAGCTGCACGACATGGTCGGCAGCGTTCTCAAGCTGATCCGCACCTACGATGATGAGGTCAAGGCCGGCAGGATGCCGCTGGACCAGGCGCAGGAGACGGTGAAGAAGGCCATCCGCGCCATGCGCTGGGGCGAGGGCGATTACTACGGCGTCTATCAGTTCGACGGCGTCACCCTGGTTCACGCCAATCCCAAGAACGAAGGCGTGAACCGCATGGAGTTCAAGGACCCCAAGGGCACCCGGATCGTGGCGGAGATCATCGCCGCCGCCCAGCGGGGCGGAGGCCTGACCACCTACCAGGCGCCGCGCGGCACCGCCGGGGCCGAGGTGCCGGCGCCGAAGCTGGTCTACGCCGCCCCGTATGAGCCGTGGAAATGGGCGGTGCAGGCCGGCGTCTATATCGACGATATCGATGCCACGCTGTGGCGTGAGGCGCTGTGGACGGGGGCGTCCACCCTGGTGATGCTGCTGGTGGCGGGCGTGTTCACCGTGCTGATCGCCCGCGGCATCACGCGCCCCCTGGCCGACCTGTGCGGCACCATGGATCGACTGGCGGCCGACGACCTGAACGTCGATATCCACTACACCGGCGACCGTAGCGAGATCGGGCGCATCGCCCGGGCGGTGGCCCTGTTCCGGGAGCATATGCGCAACGCCGCCGCCCTGCGGGCGGAGCAGGCCCGCTCAGAGGCGGAGGCGGCGGCGCGTCAGCGCCAGGCGCTGACCGCCGTGGCCGACACCTTCCAGACCCGCGTCGGCGGGGTGGTGGGGACCGTCACCCAGGCCGCCACCGATCTGGAGCGCCTGGCCGCCACGCTGACCCAGGCGGCCGGCCAAGCCCTGGGCCGGGCGCAGGCGGCGTCCAGCGCCGCGGCCGATGCTTCCAGCAACGTCAATACCGTGGCGGCGGCCAGTGAAGAGCTGTCGGCCTCCATCAGCGAGATCAGCGCCCAGGTCGTCCGTTCCGCCACCATCGCCGGCGAGGCGCTGGCCGTCGTGCGGGAAACCGACACGGTGGTGGAGGGGCTGGACGGTGACGCGCGCCGCATTGGCGAGGTGCTGGGCCTGATCCAGGCCATCGCGGCGCAGACCAACCTGCTGGCCCTGAACGCCACCATCGAGGCCGCGCGGGCGGGTGAGGCGGGCAAGGGCTTCGCCGTCGTCGCCAACGAGGTCAAGGGCCTGGCCAACCAGACCGCCAAGGCGACCGAGGAAATCGCGGCGCAGATCACCACCATCCAGGGACGCAGCACCCAGACCGTGACGGCCATCCGCCGCATCGGCGCCACCATCGCCGACGTCAACGAACTGACGGTCACCATCGCCTCGGCGGTGGAGGAGCAGAGTGCCGCGACGCAGGAGATCGCGCGCAATGTGCAGCAGGCGGCGGTGGGTATCGGCGACGTGGCCGGCAGCCTGGGCGACCTGACGGGCGCGTCGCGCGCGGTGGGCGATGCCGCCCAGGGGGTTGCCGGCCTGGCCGAGAGGCTGTCCGCCCAGTCCGCCGTCCTGGACAACGAGTCGGCGGGCTTCGTGAAGATGGTTCGTTTGGGCTGACGGCCGTTTCCGGCGCCGGGCGGATCAGCGTCCGCCCGGCCCGCCCTGCTGTCCACCCAGGCCACCGGCAGGGCCAAGGGTGCCCAAGCCGGAGGGGCCGACGCCGATGGTGGTCGTCCTGGGCAGGTCGGCGATGCCGGGGAAGCCGGGGCCGACGGCGGCCCCGCCGGGGGACAGGGTGTCCTCCGGCATGCGGCCGATGGAAATCAGGGGCGTGTCGGGGGAGGCCAGGCCGCTGCTGGGTGCCAGTTGCGGGCGCATGTTGTGCGGCAGGCGGCTTTCCACCAGGACGCGGATGTCCTGGGCCCGCACCCAGTCCGGCGACCCGGCCGGCAGCATCTGCTCCGCCCGGTCGGCGTGGTAGCGGGCGGCACGGATGTCGCCCCGGGCCAGCGCCTCTTCCGCGCGGGCATAGGCCAGTTGCGGCGCCATGTCGGCGCGGGCGTAGGCGCTGGCCAGCAGCAGCCAGGTCAGTTCCACCAGCGGCTCATCCCGGGCGGAGGAGCGCAGGACGTCGATGGCCTCATGCACCAGCTTGTCGTCGCCGGCCTCCAGCAGGGCGTGGCCCAGGGCCATGCGCAGCTGGGCGCTGTCCGGCGCGTATTTCACGGCGTTGCGGTAGGGATCGACCGCCTCCTTGGCGCGGCCGTTCTCGAACAGGATCTGGCCCTTCAACTCATAGAAGTAGGGGTTCTTGGGTTCCTGCTCGATCAGGCCGTCGACGATCTTCAGGCCCTTGTTGATGTCACCCACCTGGTAATAGGCGATGGACCGGGCGTAGCGGGCCGCGACGCTGGTGTCGCTTTCCGGATATTTGCGCAGGGCCAGGTCGGGATGGATGAAGCCGTACAGCTTGGCCCGCATGCGCTGGTGCATGTCGTAATAGGCCGAGGGCATCCTGGCGTTGGTGAACTTCGAGATATGGTCGACGAAGTTCTCGATGTACTCGATACGGTTCTTGGTCAGCGGGTGGGTCATCAGGAACTCCACCTGCTTGGTCTGCGGCAGGCCGGAGTCCTGCTTGTGCAGCTTCTCCATGAACTCCAGCATGCCCTTCGACGAATAGCCGTTCGCCTCCAGGTAGGACAGGCCGGCCTCGTCGGCCGACGCTTCCTGCGCGCGGCTGAAGGCGAAGAAGGACCGGGCGCCCAGCTCCTGGGCACCGGCGATGCCGCCCATGGCCGCGCCGCCGCCGTCGCCGCGGCGGGTGCCGCCAATGGCGGCCGCGACGCTCAACAGCGTGGCCAGGGTCGACAGGATGACCGCGTTCTCGATGGCGTCACGGGAACGGACCTGGTGGCCGCCGGCCATGTGGCCGGTTTCGTGCGCCATGACGCCGATCAGCTGTTCCGGCGTGTCCGCGGCCATGATCAGGCCGGTGTTGATGAACATGTTCTGGCCGCCGGCGACGAAGGCGTTCAGTTCGTCATCGTTGACCAGCACCAGGGTGACGGCATCGGGCACGAGACCAGCCGCGCGGAAGATGGGGGTGGCGAAGACGCGCAGCGTGTGCTCGATTTCGGCGTCACGCACCAGGCTGATGCCGCGGTCCTGGGCCATCACCGGTTCCACGGCCAAGGCTGAGGACAACAGGCTGACCAGGATCAGGCGGGCGAGGCGGCGTGGTCGCAAGAACATAGTCGATTCCATCGGCGGTGCCGTCGATACCCGAACAGGCGAGCGGTAAGGTATGACCCCTACAGACTCCAAGGACGAATTTCCACGCGCGGCGGGGCAACCGGCTGTCGCTGTACGCACCAGTACCATTTCACCCTTCATGGTGATGGAGGTACTGCGCGCCGCCAATGCCCGCCAGGCCGCCGGCGGCGACGTCCTGCACCTGGAAATAGGCCAGCCGTCCACCCCGGCACCGAAGGGGGTGATCGCCGCGGCCGCCCACGCCCTGGCCGCTGATCGCCTAGCCTACACCGATGCCCTGGGCCTGCCAGCCTTGAGAGAGGGCATAGCACGTTGGTATCAAGACCGCCATGGGCTGGTGGTCTCGCCGGAGCGGGTGGTGGTCACCACCGGCTCCTCCGGCGCCTTCCTCCTGGCTTTCCTGGCGGCCTTCGATCCGGGCGACCGTGTGGCCTTGGCGGCCCCGGGATATCCGGCCTACCGCAACATCCTGAAGACGGCGGGCCTGGTGCCGGTGGAATTGCCCACGGGGCCCGAGACGCGCTTCCAGCCCACGCCCGCCTTGCTCGACGACCTGCTGGCCCGGGGTGGGGGACCCATCCGGGGGCTGATCGTGGCCAGCCCCTCCAACCCCACCGGCACCATGCTCGACGCGGCCGCCATGGCGGCGCTGGGCGCCTGGTGCCGCCGCCGTGGCGTCTGGCTGATTTCGGACGAGATTTACCACGGCATCGAATACGGCACGGTGCCGGCCGCCACGGCCTTGGCGGTCGACGGGGGGCAGGGCGCCATCACCCTCAACAGCTTCTCCAAATATTTCTCCATGACCGGTTGGCGCCTGGGGTGGGCCGTCGTGCCCGAACGGCTGGTGCGGTCGGTGGAATGCCTGGCGCAGAACCTCTACATCTCCCCGCCCACCCTGTCGCAGCACGCCGCGGTGGCGGCCTTCGGCTGCGTGGAGGAGCTGGAGGGCCATGTCGCCCGCTATCGCCGCAACCGCGACATCCTGCTGGACCTGCTGCCCGATGCCGGATTCGGCCGCCTGGCCCCGGCCGATGGCGCGTTTTTCCTGTATGCGGACATTTCCGACCGCACCGACGACGCCCAGGCCTTCTGCACCCGCCTGCTGAACGAGACGGGCGTGGCCCTGACGCCGGGCGTGGATTTCGACCCCCTGCGCGGCCACCACACCGTGCGCATCAGCTTCGCCGGGGCGGAGGCGGAGATGGTCGAGGCGGCCCGCCGCCTCAAGGCCTGGCGCGGATAGGCTGTCAAGCCAAGCCTGAAAAAGGGGCCAAGCCTGAAAAAGGGGCCAAGCCTGAAAAAGGGGAAGGGCCGGCCGGTGTCGCCACCGCCGGCCCTTCGCATATCAACCCTTTTGAGGACTGTCCCTTTGGGGGCGCCGGTCGTTGCTTGCCGGCGCCTTTCCCGATTCTTGAATAGAGACTCAGTTCAGGGCGATCAGCCGGTGCGGGACGCTGTGACCAGCATGGGCCTTGATGACGCTCGCCCCCGTCGCCTTGCACGGGACCGCCAGACCGTCACGGCCCGTGCCTGGGGTCACGGCGCTGGCGGGAATGACCGTCAGCCGGCCCGACTTTGAGGCCGCCAGCGTCGCGGCGGGCGCCGGCCCCAGGGGGCGGCCTGCGCCACGGCGGCGGCGTCAGGGCGGGGCGCCGCGACCAGGATGGCGGGGGCGACCAGGAAGGGCAGGCCCAGGAACAGGCCGGTGAGAACGCTGCGAACGGTCGTCATAATACCACCTCCATAAAACGATCGGCCCTCGGGCGGCTCCTCTGCTAGGCCGAACGACTGATGGGCGTGACTTGAAGGTCGGGGCCAACCGTGGCGGAACCATGGCAAGAACCGGCACTTACCGGGGCAGGCGCAGACTCCTGGATCCCTGTGGCCGATCAGCAACAGGTGGCCCTGTCGCCGCCTGCGGGACACCCATGCGGTAACGATGTGCGATTGGATGAAAGAGAAGGCTTGCGATGGCCGGCGGATGTCGATATATACCCGCCCACCCCGAGACGGAGAGTAGCTCAGCCTGGTAGAGCACTGCTTTCGGGAGGCAGGGGCCGGAGGTTCGAATCCTCTCTCTCCGACCATCTCAGGGACGCATAAGCGGCCGGCTTCTCCCGAAGCCGGCCGTTTTGCTTTTCTGCGTCGGGTGCAGCCGAGCCCTGGCGGGCGCAACAAAAAAGGCGCGCCGGTGAGGGCGCGCCTTTTGCGGAAACGGACTGGTGCCCGGTTCAGAAATCCCGGTCGACGACGAAGTCGATGACGTCCAGCAGGGCGCGCTTGATGGGGCTGGCGGGGAACAGGCCCAGGGCGTCGCGGGCCACGGCGCCGTAGTGGCGGGCGCGCTCCACGCTGTCGCGCAGGGTGTTGTGCCGCTGCATGAGGGCCAGCGCATGCTCCAGGTCACCCTCCCGCTGGTCGACCTCCTCCAGCGTGCGGCGCCAGAAAGCGCGCTCCTCGTCATCGCCCCGGCGGAAGGCCAGGACCACGGGCAGGGTGATCTTGCCCTCGCGGAAATCGTCGCCGATGGTCTTGCCCAGGCGGGCCTGAACGGCGGAATAGTCCAGCACGTCGTCCACTACCTGGAAGGCGATGCCCAGGTTCAGGCCATAGCTACGCAGCGCCTCTTCCTCGGCCGCCGGGCGGCCGGCCACCACGGCGCCGATGCGGCAGGCGGCGGCGAACAGCTCCGCCGTCTTGGCGCGGATCACCTCCAGATAGGCTTCCTCGCTGGTGGTGGTGTCATTGGCGGTGATCAGCTGCAGCACCTCGCCCTCGGAGATGACGGCGGAGGCGCTGGACAGGATGCGCAGCACGTCCAGCGACCCGTCCTCGGTCATCACCTGGAAGGCGCGGGAGAACAGGAAGTCACCCACCAGCACGCTGGCCTTGTTGCCGAAGACGGCGTTGGCCGAGGGCTGGCCCCGGCGCAGGTCACTTTCGTCGACCACGTCATCGTGCAGCAGGGTGGCGGTGTGGATGAATTCGACGCAGGCGGCCAGGGGCTGGTGGCGCTCCCCCTGATAACCGCACAGGCGGGCGGCGGCCAGGGTCAGCACCGGGCGCAGGCGCTTGCCGCCGCTGGCCACGATGTAGCCGGCCAGTTGCGGGATCATCTCCACATCCGAATGCATGCGGCGGATGATGATGTCATTGACCGCGGCCAAGTCGGTCGCCACCAGTTCCACCAGCGCCTCAAGGGCATCGGTGCCGGGCTTCCGGCGCTTGGGATCGAGGGGGGTGACGACGGCCACGAAACGAACTCCTGCCAATGGGCGCCAACATGGGGGCCAACCGTCGCTACCGCGCGAGACCCAGTTGACGGCCCTGGATAGGACAGTGAGCATACCGGCGCAACCCCCGTGGTCAAGCTGGCAGACCGCATCGCCGTCCCCCATATAAATCGCCCCGGTTGATCAAGGCCGGAACCCCCTTTCCCAGGAAGCCTCCATGCAGCCCATCCTCAGCAGCAATGACCCCGTGGAACTGTCCTGGGCCCGTGCCGTGCTGGCCGACGCCGGTATCGAGGCGGTGCTGCTGGACGAATACACGGCGGCGGCGGAGGGCAGCATCCTGGCCATTCCACGGCGGCTGATGGTGGCGGATGGCGCCGTCACCGCCGCGACCGTCGCCCTGGCCGTGGCGCGGGCCCAGCTGGAGGAGGCGCCGTGACCGCCGAGGCCGTCCTTCCGGCCCCGCCGGTGGAGGGCGCGTTCACGGAGGACCGGTTGCTGGATGGGCGGGTGCGTCTGTTGCAGCCGGCGCACGGATATCGCGCGGCCATCGATCCGGTGCTGCTGGCGGCGGCGACGCCCGCCGGCGAGGGGGACCGCGTGCTGGATTTGGGCTGCGGCGCCGGGGCCGCGACCTTTTGCCTGGCGGCGCGGCTGCCCGGCGTGCGGGTCGCCGGGCTGGAGGTTCAGCCCGGGGCGGTGGACCTTGCCCGGCGCAACGCCGATCTCAACGGCGTCGCTGACCGCGTCCGCATCACCCTGGGCGATGCGGCCCAGGCGCCCGGCCATCTGCCGTCCGGTTCCGATCCCGATCTTCTGACCGGACGCTTCGATCACGTGATGACCAACCCGCCCTTTTACCCGGGCGGGCGCCACACCCGATCCCCCCGCGTGGGCAAGGCGGTCTCGCATGGCGAGGGGACGGCGGATCTCGCCACCTGGATCGCGGCGGCGGCCCGCCTGCTGGCCCCTCGGGGTACCCTCACCATGATCCACCGCGCCGACCGGGTGGACGACATCCTGGCGCGGCTGGCGGGCCGCTTCGGTGCCGTGGTGCTTTACCCCCTGTGGCCCCGCGCCGGTGCGGAGGCGCGGCGCGTCATCGTCCGCGCTCGCCTTGGCGCCCGGACCCCCGCCCGCCTGCTGCCCGGCCTGGTGCTGCATGGCGAGGGCGGCGGTTACACCCCTGCGGCCGACGCCGTGCTGAGGGGCGGCGAGGGCCTGGACTTCTGACAGTGTCCAGCGTATCCCGGGCGCGCGGTGCAACCGAAGACGATAGGATCCCAGCATGGAAGTGAAGCGCCTGGACATCGATGGCCTGGTGATGGTGAAGCCCCGTCGCTTCGGCGACGACCGCGGCTGGTTCGTCGAAACCTGGAATGAGGAAAAGCACGCCGCCGCCGGCATCGCGGGGCCCTTCGTCCAGGACAACCAGTCGCTGTCGCGCATCCAGGGCACGGTCCGTGGCCTGCATTTCCAGTTGGCGCCGGCGGCCCAGGGCAAGCTGGTGCGCGTCATCCGCGGGCGCATCCTGGACGTGGCGGTGGACCTGCGCCAGGGTTCCCCCACCTATGGCCGCCACGTCGCCGTGGAACTGGACGCGGAGGAAGGCTGGCAGCTCTGGGTGCCGGTGGGCTTCGCCCACGGGTTCTGCACCCTCGTCCCCGATACCGAGATCGCCTACAAGGTGACGGCGCTCTACAGCCCGGCCCATGATCGCGGCCTGCTGTGGAACGATCCGGCGCTGGGCATCCAGTGGCCCGATTTCGCCGGCGCCGTGCTGTCGGACAAGGACGGCAAGCAGCCGACCCTGGCGGAGATCGGCGTGCCCTTCCCGGCGTGACGCTTTCAGGCCCTGGCCACCTGCGCCAGGGCCGTCCCCAGCCGTGGGCCCAGGACCGCCAGGTCATACTCCCGCGCCACCAGGTCGCGGCCGGCGGCGGCGAGGCGGCGGCGCAACGCCAGGTCGGACCGCAAGGCCCCCAGGGCCTGGACCCAGCATTCCGGGCTGTCGGCCCATAGGCCGGTGACGCCATCGGCCACGATGCGGCGGTTCTCCCCACCGGGCTGGCCACCACGGCCTTGCCGGCCGCCATGTACTGCAACAGCTTGAAGCCCGACTTGCCCTGCGCGAACGGCGTGTGGGGCAGGGGCATGATCCCGGCGTCGACTCCGGCCAGGGCGGCGGCCTCGCCCGCCTCGCTCCAGGCGATGAACTCTTCCGGCACGCCGGGCAGGTTGACGGGGGCGCTGGCGATGGTCACCAGGGTCAGCGGGCCGCTGGCCGCCAGTGCCGCCAGGGGCTCGGCCAATGCCGCCAGGTAGCGTGCGGAGGAGGGCGTGCCGATCCAGCCGACGCGGAACCCGCCGGAGGACGGCTCCGACCGCGCGGCGGCCTGGTAGCGGGACAGGTCCACCGGCGTGGGCAGGCGCAGCAGGCGGCGGGCGCCGGCGGCATCCGCCCAGCCGGCCAAGGCCTCGTTGGCGACCACGGTCAGGGCCGCGCCCGCCACCAACCGCTCCAGCTTGCGGCCCAACAGCGCGCGCACCGGCGCCCGGCGATGGCCGGCATAGCGCAGGTGCCAGGCGTCGTCGAAGTCCAGAACATACGGGCGTCCCCGGAACATCAGCCGTTCAGCGGCATCCGGCAACCAGGGCAGGGCCTCCTTCTCGATCCACAGCAAGTCACCGCGTCCGGCCTGGCCGAGGGCCGATAACCGCTGCCGATAGCGTCCCAGCAGGGCGCGGTTGTCCACCGGCTGCCCGGTGTAGAGGCGCCGGAGATAGGCGTCGTCGAAGAACGGGGCGGTGGCGACCTCCAGGCCCGCCGCCGCCACATGGGGCAGCGGGTCGAAGAAGCGCAGCCGGCTGCTGGCGCCCAGCCGGTCATAGCGGGGCAAGGCCAGAACCCGCCCCGGACGGGAAGGGGCGGTGGACGACGGGGGGGACATGGGAATGCGGCGCCGGTCTCAGCCCTTGCGGGCGACGACCAGCAGGCGCTCGACCCCGCCGGGGGCGGCGGGTGGCAGCGTCGTCCCTTCCAGCACCGTCAGGCCCGCCTGGCGCAGGGCGCCCTCCACATGGTCGCGGCGATGCAGATAGCGGCCGTTTTCCTTCAGGGTCAAGGCGGGGGCCCATGGCTCCGCTGCGTCCAGCACCAGGACCAGCGTGCCGCCGGGCAGCAGCGCGTCGGCGGCGGCCGAGGCCAGCGGTCCCAGGTCGCCGATGTGGTTGGCGATGTCGGTGGAGACGATCAGGTTGGCGTTGGCGGTCGAGCGTTCCAGCACCACGGCATGGTCGCCGTGGACCAACTGGTCATAGAGGCCGCTCCGCGCCGCCGCCTGCACGGCGGTGGCGGATGGGTGCACGCCCACCAGGTCAGCGGCGTAAGGCTTCAGCAGCGGGGCCAGGGCGCCCACGCCGCAGTCGATCTCCAGCACCTGCAGGGTGCCGGCCGCAGGGCCGAGGTGACGCGCCAAGGTGGCGGCCAGGGTGGGGGAGAGGGCGGCCGTGGCGCCAGCGACGGTCTGTTCCGTCAGCATGGCGGCCTGGGCGTCGTACATTTGCTCCAGATAGGCCAACTCAGCCCGGGGCGGCGGCGGCGCCAGGCCCAGCGCCGCCTCGGTATGACGCAGGATGGGGGTGACGCCAGTCGCCCGCCAGGCGTCCACCAGCGACCGGGCGGCGGCACCATTGCCGGCGGCCTGCAGGGCGGCGGCGATCTGGGCGGCCTCCAGCTCGGCGGAGACGGTGGTTTCCGGCCGGCTCAGCGCCTGGCGGATGGCGGTGGCCGCCTCGGCCAGATGTCCCAGGCCCCGCAGTGCGGCGGCCCGGCCGACTTGGGGGGCCACCTCGAACGGACGCAGCGCGGCCAGGCGGTCGAACACGGCCAGCGCCTCCTGGTACTGTCCCGCCTCGTTCAGCACCAGGCCCAGGTTTGAATGGGTTTGCGCCAGGTCCGGCTGGGCCTCGGCGGTGGCGCGCAGGTAGTCCAGCGCCTCGTCCAGGCGGCCCAGGCGGCGCAGGACCAGGCCCAGGTTGGCGGCGGCCTCGACATAGGATGGCCGGGCCTCCAGCGCGTTGCGGTAGTGCTGTTCCGCGATGTCCAGGTGGCCGGCGTCCTGGAACAGCGTGGCCAGGTTGAAATAGGCCTCCGCCAGCATGGGCTCACGTTCCAGCGCGTCCAGGTAGTGGGTGGCGGCCTCATGCCCCTGGCCCAGGCGCTGGCAGGCCGCGCCCAGGTTGAAACGGTGGATGGGGCTGTCCGGGTCCAGGGCCACCGCCATGCCATAGGCCGCCTTGGCGGATTCGTTGTCCTGCTGCCGTTCGTACGCCAGGCCCAGGTCCGCGCGCAGCGCGGCATCGTCGGGGCGTAGGGCCACCGCCTGGCTCAACAGGGAAACCGCGTGCGCGGCGTCGCCGCCCTCCAGGGCCGCCAGGCCATCCGCCTGCAGGATCAGGACGGCCGCGTCTTCCGGCGTGGCGGGCGTGCTGTCGGTGTGGTCGGTCATGCTTCCTCCGCCGGCGGAACCAACGACACGGGCCCCGGCTCGCTTCATTACATGGGGGAGAGGATAGGGGGCGGCGGCGCCCGTGAACAGAGGCAAGATATGCCCACCGGCGGCCGATTCACCGGGCGATTCAGGGATCTGCGGCCGTCAGCAGCCCGTGGCGGGTCAGCGCGTCGCCATGGTGCGCGACATGGTCGCCCAAAAGTCTTGTCTGAAAGGCGCGCAGGCACGGATTGCGCAGGATGCGGAAATAGCCGGCCAGCGCCCCTTTGCCCACCTGCACATGGCCGTCATAGACATCCATGAACCAGTGACGGCTGGCGGTGCAATGCACCAGCCGCACCGTCCGCCCCCGCACGGCATGGCCGCCGCCGTCCGCATGGATCAGGGGCAGCAGGTGATTCTGCGGCTGCCACTCCACCGGATCCAACAGCAGCGCCCCGCCGGCATGACCCCACCGGGGCCCATGGACCAGAAGGGCCATGACGTTCTGCTCGAACAAGGGGTGCGGCGTCAGCCCCCGGCTGCGGCGGTCCCAATCCGCCAGCAAGGACTTGGAGCGGCACAGCCAGAAACCGACGCTGACATAGGGCGCGTCCGGGTCGGCGCCGCTGTCGGCCAGCAGGGTGCGAAACGGGGCCAGGGCCACACCGCCCTCATCCATGGCCGCCACGTCGCGCAGGGCGATGCCGTTGATGTCGGTGGTCAGCGCGATGGCGGCGCCGGTGTCGTCCAACCGTTGGAACAGCCGCGCCATGACGCCGGCATCCAGCCCCGTGACCAGCATGTCGGCGTCGATCCAGCACAAGCCGCGCCACGGCAGGGCCTCGACATACTCCAGGATGGCGGCCTTCTTGGCATAGGGGTGCAGGCTTTCCGGCAGGTCCGCGGGCCGGGGCAGCAATTGTCCCCGCTCCGCCAGATAGGCTTGCTGGCCGGGCGCCAGGCCGTAATCGCAGACCATCAGCCGCTCACCCGGCAGCTGTTGGGCGAAGCTCTCCAGCAGCATCAGGGTGGTTGCGAAGAAGCGCCGGTCGGCGCCGGTGACATAAAGGATGTCGCTCATGCCATCACCGGCGCTTGCGGCCAATCGGTGCCGTGTATCAGGCGCAACGACGGGTACCAGGGGGTGGCCTCGCCTGTTGCGGGCCAGCGCCAATCGGCATCGGGCGGCACCAGAACCACCCCCGGGCGGCCCAACGCTCCCGCCAAATGCGCCAGGATGCCGACGGGCAGGGCCACCGCGTCCGCCGCTTTGAGGGCGGCGGCGACGTGGGCCCATCCTTCCGGCGCATCCGGCGGTGGCGGGCGCAGGGGCATCGCCACCACTCCCCGCGGCAGGATCGGTTGGGCCGTGTCGCCCGCGACCGCCACCGTCCGCCCCGGCGGCGGGGATGCCGGCAGGGCGGGCGTCGGGGTTGGGGCATGCAGGTAGGGCCCGGTCCAGAAGCCGGCGGGGTCCCACAGCGCCAGGCGCTCGGGGATCTCCTGCAACGGCACCTGGAAATCCGCGTGGACGGTATCCCGCCCCCGGATCGCCACGTCGATGCCGGCCAGGGGCTGGCCCGGCCCCGTGGGCAACAGCGGCGCCCAACCCGGTGGAACCTCCACCACCACATCCACGCCCCGATCACGCAGGCGCGGCAGCAGGCGGGCCAGGTGGGGCAGGGCCTCCGCCTCGACCTCGTCCCACACCAGCAGGCGGCGCCCGGCGATATCCTGGTCCGCCCGTTCCCACAGGGGGATGGCGCCGTGGCGGCGGGTGGTTCCGGGGCGCATCCAGCGCCAAGCCAGGTCGGAGAAGCCATCCCGCCAGGCGCCCAGGCGCAGGCAGGCGGCGGCATGGTCCAGGCGCGCGGCGGCATGGCGCGGGGTCAGCGCCAGGGCGCGCGCATACCGGGCGCGGGCGCCGGCGATATCGCCGGCGGCTTGGCTCAGCCGTCCCCAGGCGTGGTGGGTGTCGGCATCGGCGAGCCCGGCGGCTTCAATCGCCGCCAACACGGCCGCCGCCCGCTGGGGCGCGTCGGTGATCAACAGCTCCGCCCGCAGGCGGTGGGCGGCCGCGGTGGCGGTGTCCGCGGGCGGCAGCGTGTCCAACAGCTCTAGCGCGGCCCCGGCCTTACCCCGGCGGGCCAGCAGCCGGGCCAGGCTGGCTCGGGCCGGCACGCTGGCGGGGTCCACCGCCAGCAGGCGGCGATAGTGGCTCTCCGCCTCCACCACCGCGCCGGCACTGGCCAACCCATCGGCCAAGGCCAATCGAGCGGCCGCTTCCAAGGGCAGGCCCAAGGCGTCAGCCTCCAGCAGCGCCTCCAGCGCGCGGTCAGGCTGGCCGGCCCGTTGACGGTTGTCCGCCAGGGCGGCCAGGCCGCGCGCCAGATTGGCGGCGATGTCGGGAACGGTGGCGGCGCCCGGCTGCGCGTGGGCGCGGCGGATCAGGCCCACCCCGGCTTCCAGCCTGCTAGCGTCGCCCCCGGCGCGTTGCAGGGTCAGGACACCCCGCAGGTGCAGGGCGTCCACCTGGTTCGGCACCTGGGCCAGGATGGCGGTGTAAAGGGCTTCCGCCTCATCCAGGCGGCCGGCGCCATGATGGGCGACGGCGGCGGACAGCGCCTGGGCCAGGGACATTCCTTCCTGGGCCATGGGTCAGCGGCCGATGGGGGGCGGGGCGGGGAAAACAGGCATGCCCAAGGGATTGCCCGGGGGCAGGGGGATCAGGCGCTGATATCGACCAACTGGCCGCGCCCGTCGGTGGGGGCGGGGCCGGCGCTCTGCCCGGTCAGCAATTCGGTCGCCACGGCGGATTGCGCATCCGTGGTCTGCTTCAGGGCCTTCACCTGGAATTGCAGGCTGGCCTGCAACACGTTGGCGGCGGTGGCCGCGGCGGCTTGGCTGTCGATCTGCATCTACGCTACTCCGGGGGCCGTGGCGCCATGGGGCCCTCATGGGGGCGACTGCCGTCATGCGCAGTATCGCGCCGAACGTCCCACGGCTCAAGGCATAGAGTCGGCCGCCACCCGTGAAGATTCCGTTAGCTGAGCGAGCTCATGATGCTGAAGCACAGCTGGTCGCCCTGGGCGTGCAGGGTCTTCAGCGCATCCTTGGGCAGGGGGATGCGCTTTTTCTGGCAGTAGGCCACGATCAACCGCGCCAGCAGATAGGATTCCAGCTGCATGACCTCGCGCCCGCCGCCGGTGGGCAGCTCACTGGTCAGCTTCACCGTCGGGGGGGACCCTCGACCACCTGGATGCTCAGGATGCGGCGGCTGGCGTCGAATTCCTCAGGCGGCACGGTTTGGAAGACGAGCTTCAGCTCGTCATTGGAGAAGATGATGTGCCGGATTTCCGTGATCATGACCGTTTCCTTGGACGTCAGGCCGTGGCGCGCTTCTTCTGGCGGCGGCGATAGATGGTGCAGGGGTTGATCTCCAGCAGCGCGGCGGCGCGGGTGATGTTGCCCTGGCACAGGCGGATGGCTTCCTCGATGGTTTCCTCCTCCACCATCCACAGCGGCCGGATGCGGCGCTCGGGGGCGGGGTCGGAGTCGGTGGCGGCCAGCCCATCCTCAAGGGGGATGGGGGCGGCCCAGCTGTTGACGCCGGGCAGGCGTGCCGCACCCATGGAGACGCCCCCCGGCGCCGGCGCTCCGGGTGCCGCGGGCGGCATGCCGAATCCGGTCGGCGCCACGCCCCCCAGGGAGGTCCCGCCCGCGGCCGGCCCGGCCAGGTTGGCGGGCGGCGGCGGCGTGAACGGGAAGGGCATGGGCCCGGCCATGGCCGACCAGCGCGGGTCGTTCAGCATGGGGGGCACGATCATGGTTGGCTTGTTCAGCGGCGGGGGCAGCATGAACGGCTGGATGACGGCGCCGTCGTTCAGCACCACCACGTTGCGCACCACGTTCAGCAACTGGCGCACGTTGCCCGGCCAGGTGTAGGTGCGCATGATGTCCTCCGCCTCGCCACTGAAGCCGGTGAAGGACTTGCGTTCCTCCTGCGTGTACTTGGCCAGGAACTCCCGCGCGATCAGCAGGATGTCGTCGCCGCGGTCGCGCAGGGGCGGCAGCTCGATGGAAATGACCTGCAGGCGATAGAACAGATCCTCGCGGAAGCGGCCGGCCTGCACCTCGGCGAAGGGGTCGCGGTTGGTGGCGCAGACGATGCGCACGTCAACCGCCTCGGCCTTTTCGCTGCCCACCTTCTTGACCATGCCGGTTTGCAGGAAGCGCAGCAGCTTGGCCTGCAGGGCCAAGTCCATCTCACCGATTTCGTCCAGGAACAGCGTGCCGCCATCGGCCTGCAGGGCGGCGCCGGCGTGATCCGTCGTCGCCCCGGTGAAGGCGCCCTTCACATGGCCGAAGATCTCGCTTTCCATCAAATCCTTGGGGATGGCGGCGCAGTTCACCGGGATGAAGGGCTTGTTGGCGCGCGGGCTGCGGCGGTGGATGGCCTCGGCGCAGACCTCCTTGCCCGTGCCGCTTTCCCCGGTGATGAACACCGTGGCCTTGGACGGTGCCGCCGCCTCGATCATGCGGTAGACGCCGCGCATGGCGGGCGAGATGCCGACGAAGCCCAGATAGCCCAGCGGGTCCTCCACCGGTGCGGTGGGCGGTGCCGCCTCCAGCATCTTTTCCCGTTCGGCCAAGGCGGTGGCCATGGCCTGGCGCAGGCGGTCCGTGCCCGCCGGCAGCAGCAGCACGTCCACGGCGCCGGCGCGCATGACATCCACCGCCATCTGCACCGAGCCCTGGGACGTCAGCGCCACCACCTGCGGCGCCCGCGCGTCGGCCTTCAATTCCTTCAGCAAATCCAGGCCGTTGCCGCCCGGCAACTGAAGGTTCAAGAGCACCACGTCGGCCGGTGCCTCGGCCAGCGCCCGGCGGGCGGCCGGGGCGGTATCAACCACCTGCAGGGCATGACCATCCTTGCGCAATGCCTGGCTGTAGGCGGCGGCCATGGACGGCGTGGGTTCGACGATCAGGACGCGGCGCGGGCGGGTTTCCATGGGGCGGAAGCTTTCAGGAGGACATCGCCCGCGCCTATCCTTTTGGGGAATGCGCGGGGCATTGCAGCTTGCAGGTTTTCAAGCAATCGCCCAGCGCTGTCAACGCGGGACATTGCAGGATGCAATGCCCCGGAGCTGTTCTTAAGGTTAGGGTCTCGCCGGCCATCCGGCACGGTCAGCCCTATTGTATAGGCTTGGCCTCAGCCGTACGGACGGGTATGGGGATATTACAAACGTCCACATGCCCCGCCGGCACCGGAAAGAAGTCCTCCCTACGGTTGCGGCGTGCCTCGACATAGGCGGCCCAGGTGGGGGTGTCCGTGCGCAACACCACCAGGTTGTCGCGCTGGTCGGGGGGCAGGTCGGCGGCCAGCCGCACCTTGGTGATGGGGATGCGCTGTTCCGGCTTGTCATAGAAGCCCAGGGCGGCGGTGCCGCGCGGCAGGCTGCTCAGGATGTCCATGCCCCGCAGCACGCGGCCGACCACGGTGATGTTGCGGTCCAGGTGGCGGGGCGCCTGGCCGATGACGGCGTAGAGCTCCGCCCCGCTGCCGCTGTCCAGCGCCATGTCGCGGCCTACGCCCACCATGCCGTAGCAATGGACCAGCCAGGCCTCGCGGCCCTTGGCGTCGCGGGCGGCGGGGAAGCCATCGCTGTAGCCGGCCTCGGGCGCGTAGGTGTCCCGGTCGGGCAGCGGGGTGAAGGGCAGCTTGGCCACGGCCTCGCCCCGCACCACGAATTCAGGCGCCAGCTTGGTCTGCGCCGTCTTGGGCGTGCGGGTGTTGTCGGCGTCGCCCCACTGGGTGACGTAGTTGTCCTGCACCCGGTCCACGGCCAGGCCGTCGAACCAGCCCTCGCGCACCAGCTTGCGGATGTTGTCGACATGCGCCGGGGCGAAGGCGGGCGCCAGCTCGATGATCACCCGGCCCTGGGCCAGGTCCATGTACAGCAGGTTTTCCGGGTTGGGGGACCGCCAATCCATGGGGCTGGCCGCGGCCAGGACGTCGGCGGCGACCGGCCCCGCCTTGCCGGCTGGCTTTGGTGTGGCGGGCTTGGCCGCGTCGGCGGCGTGGGCGGTGACGGACAGGCAAACCAGGGCCGCCGCCAGGCGGGCGGCTACCATCGGACGACGCATCGCTTCCCCTTCATTCTCACGGCGGCCATTCCCATGATGGGGCCGCCATCCCGGCGCAGGATTGGCTCCGGGACCGGGCAAGGGCAAGCGATTTCAGGCGGTTTCGGGGGTGGGGGGCTTCGGCCCGCTGCCTATTTGGCGGCGATCGAAACCGTGACCGTGTCCTGGTACACGCCGGCGGCGGCCTGGTTGTTGCCGGGCAGGCTGACGGCCAGGGTGCCCTGGCGGCTTTGCGTGGAGCCGGCGCGGTCGGTGGTCAGCGTGCCGTTCTTGGCGGCGGCCGTGTTGTCATAGGACAGGCTGTAGGCCACGGCCGTGGACCCGGTGGCGCTGCTCTTCAGCGTGCCGCTGTTGGCCGAGGCGACCGAGACGGTGTAGCCGTTGCCGGCGTTGCACTGCTCCGTCACCGATCCCACGGTGACGGCGTTCTGGCCGTTCACCAGGTCCAGCGTGGCGTTGCTGGACGTGACGGCCACGGTGCAGACGGTCGGGACGGTGGCGGTGAGCTGGAGGGTGCCGCTGCTGTTGCCCGCCCAGGCGGAACAGCCCAGGACCAGGGTGGCGGCAATGGTCAGCACCAGGCAAACCCCATGGGCGGGGGCCCCATGGACATGGGTATGGTCACGGGGGGCCGCGGGCAAATTCTGGGACATTTTTTGTCTCCATGGGCGCCCCGGAATGGACGCCATCTGACATTCAGGATGGGCCGCCGCCTTCTGCGGCGCCCTGCGTTGGATCAAATGGGCGATCCAGCCACCTGGTCCAGATGGTATGTCAGTTCGCCGTCACCGTCATCAGGAGATAATCCGTATAGGTCCCGGCGATGACCTTGGTGACGTCGCCGATGACGATGATGAAGGTGTGCCGGTCCAGGCTGGAATAACTGTAATAGTTCAGGGTGGTGCCGCTGGCGGACACGCCCCGGCCGTCCACCGTCATGCTGTAGGGGATGCGGGTGTTGGCGGCGCTGTTCACCAGCTGGCCGCCATTCTGCGACTGGATGGTGACGCTGTAGCCCGTGTTGCCCGATACCTCCAGGTCGAAGCTGCGGCTGGCGCCGGTGGTCAGCTCCCCGAAGTCCACGTTGGCGGTCGATGCCGCCAGGTTGCTGCGCACGCCCCCGACATTGACGGTGGCGGAGACGGAGGTGCGCACAGTGGCCCGCACCTGGACGATGGCGCTGTCCATGATGGCCACGATGGTGCCGGCGCTGTTCAACTGGTACAGCGTCACCGTGACCTGGTCGAAATAATAGGACGACCCCACCAACTGCCCGGCCGGGACCGAGGCGTAGAATCCGGTGGTCACCGTCTGGGTGCCACGGCCGTTGTTGACGCTCCCGGTGATCAGGTTGCTGGTGTTGCCCGTGCCATAGTCGCCCACCCGCTGCGTCAGGGCGCCATCCTTGTAAAGGTCATAGCTCAGCCAATTGCCGGTGAAGCCCAGCATCCGCCGCGTGCTGCTCCACAGGCCGCTGTCGATGCCGATCCCGAACAGGCAGTTGCTGCCCGCGATGTATTGCACCGTCACCGTGTTGTAGGTGGGGGGCTGCAGGGCCGCGAAGGGGTCGTAGCTGGTGACGGGGGTCACCTGCGACAGGCCGCTCAGCAGCGCGTAGCAGGTTTGGGCGGCCCGGGCCGGAACCGTGGCCAGGGTCAGCAGCAGGGCCAGCACCAAGAGGGGCCAGGGCAGGCCCCAGGGCGGGAGCGAGAACCGGGCGCGCCTGGCCCGCACCCCCGGGGACTCGGCAGCGGACTCTCCGATGCGGGCGGGCGGGATGGCAGGAAGGCGGGGCGGCTGTTGCATGGCGTCCAGGATAACGGCGTTCCGGCCGGGCGACACCCGGGCAGGAGGAGGGGGCCGGCGGCGGGGGCCGCCGGCTGGTCCGGCAAAGGTAAGCAAGAAGCGTTCCGCCCGGAACCGCCCTCCATCCCCACCCGGCCATTCAGGCGCGGCGCTCCTGCTCATGACGGACCGTCCCCGGCGGGGGTGGAGGCCGGCTTGGTGGGCGACAGGTTGATGGTCTGGCCGGGCAGGGGCTCCAGCGTCAGCGTCCCCAGTGGGAACATGCCCTCGGCCTCCTGCGGCACGGTCACGGGGATGGGCTTGTGCGGCACGCCGTTCAACTGCATCAGCCATTCGCCAGGGCGCACCCCTTCCACGCGGAAGCGGCCCTTGCGGTTGGTGAAGAACGGCACCTCCAGCCCGGCCTTGGGGTCTTTGGCGTTGGTGGCCTTGACCGCCTTGCCGTCCGTGCGCCGCAACAGGCCGGCCGCCAGCGGCACGGGCTTGCCCGCCGGGTCCAGCAGCACGCCGTCCAGCGACACGGTGGCGTCGGTGCCGATGGGCACCAGGGTGCCGGTATGGTTGCCCGGCACGATGGCGGGCCGGTCGTTGCCGATGTCATAGCCCATGGGCGCGTCCGGCACGTCCAGCAGCAGCGGCCGCACCAGATAGGCGGAGATGTTGGGCACCACGGGCGGCCCCAGCCAATCGCTGGACGACAGGTAATGGCCGGTGACGGGGTCCACGCCGATCTCCTCATCCGCGATGCGGGGGTGGGGGACCACCATGGCGAAGCTGTTGGTCACCGGCCGGGTGACGCCGACATGGCCATCGGCGAACACCAGGCCGGTGGCGAAGTTCAGGGTCGTGCGCTCATCATTCTGCAGCGGCCCGTCCAGCGTGGACAGGCGTTGGCTGTAGTCATGGCGGATGGAGGCTTCGAACCGGTCCATGGTGTACCCGACGGAGCCGCTGGCCTGGTAGGTGCCGGTGGTGTTGGTCGCGTCCACGCCCAGGTTCCAGGAATTCGTGGGCCAGGGGTCCTGGTAGCGCCAGTCCAGTTCGCGCTGGCGGCTCAGCGTGTCCATGGTGATGCCGGCGGATTGCACGCCGTCGCCGAAGGTATAGCGGAAGGCCAGATAGGCGCTGTTGTCCGCCTCGCGCGTCACGGTGTTGCGCGCCCGGCTCAGCGTCAGCTCCAGCGTCGCGTGCCGGCCGAAGCGGCGGCGGAAGCCCAGGTCCACGGAATAGCCGTCGATCTGGCTGTCATCGCGCACGAATTGGTAGCGGCCGCTCACGGTCGCGGTCAAATCCTCGTCCAGCGGCTGGCCATACCGGGCCGCCAGGTCGTAGGACACGGTGTTGCGCGGGTCCAGGGTGCCCAGGCTGGCATATCCGCCGGACCGCCAGCTACCCTGGGCCGTCAGGGTGCGCTGCTGATAGAATTGCTCGTCATTCGTATAGTCGCGGTAGGTCATGTCCACCGACGCCCCGCGTGAGGCGCCCAGGCTGGCGCCGGGATTGATGCCGATGGTGCCGAGGCCGGTGACGAACAGGACCTCAGTCCCAATGACCTGCTGGCTCTTGTCCGCCTGAAGGCTGGCGCCCACGGTCAGGTTGTCGGTGATGCCCTGGCGATGATAGCCGGAAAAGGTCGGCCGGCTGCGGTCATAGGTCAGGCGGTCGCTGCCGGTGGAGTAGGGGACGCCGACCGTGTAGTTGAACTCCGACACGCCTTCGGCCAGCAGTTCGGAATCGAAGAAGAAGGGGAAATCGATGGTGCGCGTCTGGCCATAGGCGTCGGTGATGCGCACCTGCACGTCATTGGTGCCGGACGTGCCGGGGAAATCGGACAGGTTGACGGGCCCCGCGTCCTCCCGGAACACGCGGGTGGGGCGGCCGTTCACCAGCACCTCCACCTGCGACGGTGAATCCAGGATGAAGTCGCGGCTGCCCGTGGGCTGGATGGCGCGATAGGGCTGCAGGGTGTAATTGCGGGCGACGGACAGGCCGGTCAGGGGGCGGTTGGTCTGGATGCCGGTGATGGAATAGTCCAGGTCGCCGGCCTGAAGCCGCACCGCGTCCTCCGGGAAATCCCGGATCAGCCGCGCGGGCCCGCGCATGAAGTGGTGGCTGTACTGTTCCTGGTACTGGCCCTGCCATTCGAAGGACCAGCCGTCGATGTTGCCGCCGCCGTCCAGGCCCAGGTTCAGGGGCTGGCGATAATTGCCGCTGTCGGTGGCGGGCTGCGCCAGGAAGACCTGGGCTGTGCGCAGGTTGACGTAGGCCGCGGCGTCCGCCGGCTCCAGCACCTGGTAGCCGCTGGCGGCGTTGGCGCGGTTCACCACGGTCAGGTTGCGCACGGCGCGCAGCTGTGGCGGCACCTTGACCGACAGCGTCAGTTCCTTGGGGTCCACGGTGATGGAAATGGTGGCCCCGCCCGGACCGCCGCGCGTGCCCCCGGCGGGCCCGCCCTGGTACAGCGCCCCCAGTTTGACATAGCCGTCGGGGCCGGCCTGGGACACCAGGTCGCCCAGGGCCTTGGCCTGGACGAAGTCGCGCAGCAACAGGGACAGGCGGTTCAGAATCCACCTGGGTCTCGGCCGGGTCCGGGGCCATCTTGACCGGAACCTGGCCGACCTCGCGCCCCTCCACCTTCACCGGCAGGTCCAGGCTGGTGGGTTTCTCCGCCTTCTTCTTCTTGCCGAAGGTCTTTTCGAACAGCGCCTCGGTGTTCTGGTTGGCGGGCGGCGCCGTCTGGGCCCCCGCTGGGCGGGAGGTCAGCAGGGGGGTAAGCAGGAGCGAAACCAGGACGAGGGCAAGCGCGCCCTGGCGCAGGCGGCCGGGAGGAGCGCCGGGGCGGGCAACGCAAAACGGACCGCGCGTCCGGCGGCCGGGCATCTTCGGTCGCGACAGGCGCAACGCCGTCCTCTTATCAGGGCACCGACAGGGTAACCGTGGCGGGGCCCTGGGCAGATCCGCCGGCCAGGGGATATGGAAATGGCGGGTCACCCCGGCAAGGACGTTTTCGCCGACCATGCCGGTCAGCTGCTCCTTGCGCAGCGTGACGCTCTTGCCGTTGACCTGGGCGGTCAGTTCCAGGTCGCGCATCACCTGGCGTGAACTGCCGTCGTTGCGCACCACCACCTCCATCACCGTGCCGGTGGCGGGGGCCGTGGCGGGCTTGGGGCCGGCGGAAACGACCGTCAGCTTGGGCTTCGCCCCTTCCGGCACGACGTAGAGCGAGGCGACGTATTTCACCAGCAGTTTCACCTGCCCGCCCTGCACCGGCGTGTTGCCCAGGTCGATGGGCAACTGCTCGGCCACCAGGCGGAAGGGCAGTTCCTTGGCCGGCTTGGGATCGCCCGACCACTGCACGCGGATGGACTGGTTCTCGCCCGGTTGCAGGATGATCTGTTCCGGCACGATGGCGAAGCTGTCCTCGGCATCGGCCAGGATGTCCTGGCCGTCCTGGTCCATGCCACGCGACATGATCTTGACGTCGATGGCCACCGGGTCCTTGCCGTCATTCTCCACCCGGAAAATCTGGGTGGCGCCCCGGCCGCTGGGCTCCATGTCCATTTCGATGGGGATCAGGCGGAACGAGGCCAGCGCGCCGGTGGACAGCAGCAGCGCGCCCGCCATGGCCAGCCCAAGGACCCGCGCGGGCCGGGTAAAACGAAACCGGTGAAATGCCGACATGGATGCTCGCCCGACTCTGGAAGACGTGTTTCAGCGCGACGCCTGTGAATGGGGCGGCAAATCTTAAATAATGGTTTACAGCTTTTCTTGGGAGCGCCACCCCACCGACGTCCGCGGCCCCACCATACTCAGATGCGGCCGGCGTTGCACCCGCTTCCATGCCGCGCCGGGTCGAATTCCCTTGGGCGACGGCTAAATCTGGCCAGGCGACCCGTCGTGGGGTAGACCTGGGAACCGATTTCCAACAACAGACCGGTTTTGTCATGGCCACACTGTTCGTCGCCCGCAGCGCCAACCTGTCGAAATGGGCCTCCGACGTCG
The DNA here is from genome assembly GCF_034427435.1 of Nitrospirillum goiasense. Classification (NCBI taxonomy): domain Bacteria; kingdom Pseudomonadati; phylum Pseudomonadota; class Alphaproteobacteria; order Rhodospirillales; family Azospirillaceae; genus Nitrospirillum; species Nitrospirillum goiasense. The sequence continues at coordinate 1,222,411 of NZ_JAXQNP010000003.1, forward strand.
GCCTGCCCAAGAACATCTTCAAGGTGGGCGTCGTCGAGGGCGGCGCCGACGCGGTGGCCGCGGCCCTGGCCGCCGGTTGGGCGGCGGAAAAGGACTGGACCCTGGTGAAGAAGGTGGAGGTCGGCGACTGGACGGAGGAGGAGGCGCTGGCACGCCTGTCCGCCAAGGAAAAGCCGGTGGACCCCAACTATTATCCCCGCCTGAAGGGGGCCGCCGGCATCTACAAGCTGACGCCCACCACCGTGGGCAACCACCTGATCGTGGCCCGTGCCATGGCCGGCAACGAAAGCCTGGACTTCAAACTGAAGGTCGCCGACTACGCCAACTACCTGATCCAGTTTGCCCAGCCGCCGAAGGCGGCGGGTGAATAAGGACCGCCGAAGGCGGCGGGTGAATAAGGACCGCCGAAGGCGGCGGGTGAATAAGGATCGCCGAAGGCGGCAGGCAGCATTCTGGCCGCCTCAGGCCGCCTCCGCGATCTTGCGCAGCGCGTTCTCATACGCCTCCGGCGGCTGACCGCCGGAAATCAGATAGCGGCCGTCGACGATCACGGCGGGCACCGATTGGATGCCGCGCGACAGCCACAGCTGCTCCGCCTCGCGCACCTCGGCGGCGTAGCGGTCGCTGGCCAGGATGGCCCTGGCCTCCGCCTCATCCAGGCCGGCTTGGGCCACCGCGGCCAGCAGGACCTCGGTATCGGACGGCGCCTCGCCCCGGGTGAAGTAAGCCTCGAACAGGGCCAGCTTCAGGGCCAGTTGGCGGTCTGACCCGTGGGCTTCAGCCCAATGCAGCAGGCGGTGGGCGTCGAAGGTGTTGTAGATGCGGCGCTTCGCACCGTTGGCGCCGGTGGCCGACATGGTGAAGCCGACGGCGGCGGCGCGGGTGCGGATCATTTCCCGCGTTTGGGCCATCTGCTCTGCGCCGGCGCCATATTTGCGGCCGATATGCTCCTCCACATCCTCACCATCGGGCCCCATCTGCGGGTTCAGCTCGAAGGGCTGGAAATGGATGTCGGCCTCGACCTCGCCTTCCAGCCGTGCCAGTGCCGCTTGCAGGCCCTTCAGCCCGATGACGCACCAGGGGCAGGAAACATCGGAGACGAAGTCGATCGAGAGGCGCTTGGTCATGGATGGATTTCCGGCGAACAGGGACAGTGGCCGCACCGTGCATGCGGCATGGACGTCACGCCGTGGCGATGGTCACAGCCACGGCATGAGCGACGCGGAAGAAGATGCAGGGGGCTTAATACACCAGCTCGTCGTCGCCCTTGCCGGAGGCGATGACGATCTCGCCGCGGGCGGCCATGTCCTTGGCCAGCTGCACCATGTACATCTGCGCCTCGTCCACGTCGCGCAAGCGCACCGGACCCATGGCGGCCATGTCCTCGCGCATGATCTTGGCGGCGCGTTCGGACATGTTGGTGAAGAACAGGTCCTTCAGGGTTTCCGAGGCGCCCTTCAGCGCCGTCGCCAGCTTGGACTTGTCGACGGAGCGCAGCAGCGACTGCACACCGGACGGGTCCAGTTTGCCCAAATCCTCGAAGGTGAACATCAGGGCGCGGATGCGCTCCGCGCTGTCACGGTTGCGTTCCTCCAGCGCGGCGATGAAGCGGCTTTCCGTGCTGCGGTCCAGGCTGTTGAAGATCTCCGCCATCATCTCGTGCGCGTCGCGGCGGTTGGTGCGCGCCAGGTTGGACATGAACTCGGTGCGCAGCGTGCGCTCGATATCGTCCACCACTTCCTTCTGCACCGATTCCATGCGCAGCATGCGCATGATGACTTCCATGGCGAAGCTTTCGGGCAGCAGCTGCAGCACGCGGCCGGCGTGGTCGGCCTTGATCTTGGTCAGGATGACGGCGACGGTCTGCGGGTATTCGTTCTTCAGGTAGTTGGCCAGCACCTGCTCGTTCACGTTGGCCAGCTTGTCCCACATGGTACGACCCGCGGGACCGCGGATCTCCTCCATGATGGTGTCGACCTTTTCCTTGGGCAGCACCTTCATCAGCAGGCGTTCGGTGCTGTCGAAGGTACCGACCAGGGAGCCGGTGGAACTGATCTGCTCCGCGAACTCAACGAACAGGCGCTCGACGATGTTGGAACTGACCGAGCCCAAATTGGCCATGGTCTGCGACAGTTCCTTGATCTCGTCCTCGGCCATCAGGGCGAACAGGCGGCTGGCATGTTCCTCGCCCAGCGCCAGCATCAGCACCGCGGCCTTCTCCGGCCCCGTCAGACCCCGGTAATCTTCACGTACCCGGATCGCCATGTATCGTCATCTCCTACCCGGCGTCACGCCGCCGCCGGATTGTCCCGCATAGGGGCGGGCCGTCGTCACGCCACCGCCCCTGACTCACGCCCTTGAACCACTGGCAGGGGCCTGAACCACTCGGCAAAGTACACCCGCCCCCGGCGGCAGGATAGAAATTTTGTCGCAAAGGGTCGGTGCCGCCTTGGCCCGTATAATCCCAGGTATAGTGGCCCGGTGCGCCCATCCCCCTATGATGGCTGGGAACCATCATGTTCCGGGGGGCGTTCCAGGGCCGTTTCTCCGGCGATTCGGGAGGATGGCGATGGTAGAGCGGTATGATCGGATAGGGGCAAGGGCCCGCTGGGGCGTCCATTGGGGGGGCGCCCATTGGGGGAGCGCCCGGTGGGGGGCTGCGGCGCTGGTGCTGTTGTTGGCGGGGTGCCAGTCAACGGGCCAAGGAACCGGCCCGGCGGGTGGACAGGCGGGCAGCGGACAGGCGGGCGCGGCCAGCACGGGGGGCGGTGCGGTCGCCTCGGCCGACGCGACCCCCGGCGCCAAGTCCAAGGCGGAACAGCCGCCCTGCTTTTTCACCCGGGATATCGACGGCTGGAACAGCATCGACCCCTACACCGTGCGTATCCGGGTGGGCGTCAACAAACGCTATGACCTGAAGCTGTTCATGCCCCAGCCCGACCTGTCCACACGCCTGCAACTGGCCATCGTGACCAAGCCCGGCGGGTCGGATTGGGTCTGCTCCCCCATGGATATCGAGATCATCGGCGAGCCGCTGCACCTGCGGGTGCCGGTGCGGGAGATCATCGCCGTCCCGCCTGAGCCGAAGAAGCCGGATGCCGCGGATAAGGACACCCAGAACCAGGGCGGCGGGGCGCAGCCTGGTGCGCAAAAAGACCAAGCTCCACCGCAGGCGACAGGCACCTGACGGTCCGGCAGTCGCTGACGGAGATACCCCGAAGGCGACACCCGGAAGGACAGGGCTCAATGCCCATCCCCCCGGGTGCGTCGTCTCAAGCGCCTAGGCTCATTCCTCGCCGTCGCCGGCCGGGCCTGAGGCCGGTCGGCGGCGGGGCGGGAAACGATCTCCCCCCGCGGGGCCGCCATGGCTGCGCGGCGGCGCCTCGGCCCGCTGGGCGGCGGCACCGTCGATGGCGCCGGTCCAGCCCGATGCCCTGGGGCGGGCGCTGCGTTCCTCGGCGGCGGCGATGGTGCCTTCCAATTCGCGGATGCGCTCCTTCAGGGGGGCGATCATGGCGCTGCTGCTGTTGCGCGCCAGGTATTGTTCGAGATCGCCCTTCAGGCGCTGCAACTGGCTGCGCAAGGTCGCCAGGTCCGTTTTCGGCTTGGCGGAGCGGAAAACCCGTTCCTCGTGTCTGGTCACACCCGTCCTCCATTCGCGCCGGCGTCAGCCGCCGACGGCTGGTCTGCGAGCAAGATATAACAGCGACAAGCGTTTCATGAAACCCGGCGCGATGGGGAATGGCCTCCCTCTTCTTAACGGGGTATGCCCGACCCCCTTCCCGACCCCATACTGGGCGCTGGTTGGGTGGGCGCCGGCCGGGTAGGCGCCAGGCAGCGGGCCAGGGCCTGGCGCAGGTGGGTGCTGTCCAGGGGCTTGGGCACGATGACAAAGCCCAGGCTTTCCGCCTCCGCCACCTTGTCGCCATAGCCGCTGACCAGCAGGATGGGCAGGGCGGGGTACATTTGCCGCACCCCCAGCGCCAACTCCAGGCCGTCACGGCCCCCTGGCAGCACGATGTCGCACAGCACCAGGGAGATGTCGGGCCGCTCGGTCAGCAGAACCTGTGCCGCGTCCGCCGTGGCGGTGGCCTGCACGGCGAATCCCAGCCCCTCCACCATGTGCTGCATCACCTTGGACACCGCCGGATTGTCCTCGACCAGCAGGACATGGCGTCCGTTGCCGTCGATGTCCGGAACCGCGTCGGTGGGTGAGCGGTCCGTGGCGATATCCAGGCCGTCATCGTCCTCCTCCGCCCGGGGCAGGTAGAGCGTGATGGTGGTGCCCCCGGCCGCGGCGCCGGGAAGCCGGGCGCTCAGGCTGTCGGCCAGGGCGGCGCCGCCCGCCTGGCCAACCATGCCCTGCACCTGCGCCAGGCCCAGGCCGGTCGACCGGCCGTCCTGCTTGGTGGTGAAGAAGGGATCGAAGACCCGGTCCAGGATGTCGGCGGGGATGCCGTTGCCGGTATCGCTGATGGTCAGGCGGACGAAATCCCCCATCAGGCCGCCGGTGCGCTCGCTCTCGCGGGTGGCCGGCGCGATGTGGACGTTGGCGGCCGCCAGGCGCAGCGTCCCGCCCCTGGGCATGGCGTCGCGGGCGTTGACCGCCAGGTTCAGCAGCGCCAGATCGAATTCCGTCCTGTCCAGCCGCAGGGGCCAGAGGCGGGGCGGCAGGTCGGTTGCCAATTGGATGTCCCCGCGCAGCGCCGGGCGCAGCAGCTCCGCGATGTCGTCCGCCATATCCGACAGCCTCACCGGGTCCAGGTTCGCCCGGGGCCGGCGGCTGAAGGTGCGCAGGTTACGGGTCAGGCGCTCCCCCCAGCCGATCGCCTGCAACATGGCGTCCAGCACCTCGCGCTGGGGTTCGGTATGGGGCCGGTGGCAGAGGATTTCCGCGCCGGACCGCACGGTCATCAGCAGGTTGGCGAAGTCATGGATGATGCCCCCGGTGATCTGGTCCAAGGCCTGCAGGCGCTGGGTGCGCAGCAGCGCGCTTTCCGCCTGCTCGCGCCGCGCCTCGGCCTCCCGCAGCGCCTTCGCCGCCCGCCTTTCCCGTCGCGCCCGCCGCATGGCCAGCAGCGTCGTGCCGCAGAGGATGCCCATGACCGGCAGGGTCAGCAGCGTCAGCCAGCCCAGTCGGCGATGCCACGCCGCTTCCACCTGGAACCGGTCCACCCCCACCATCACCACCAGCGGCGCGTTGGCCACCATGCGGCAGGCGGTCAGCCGCTCCCTCCCATCCAGGGGTGATATCCGCCAAAGGGCGGCGACCCCGGGGCAGCTTGTGTCCGCGCGCGCATCCCCGGCGGCAACCGGCCCGCCGGCCATGAGCCTGCCGTCCCGGTTCAGCAGCGCCACCGTGGTGGCCAAGTCGTCGCGCGTCGCCCGCCGGACGAAATCGTCGAAATGGACCGGCGACATGGACACGGCGGCGATGCCCGCCAGGCTGCCGTCCGCGCGGCTCAGCCGTCGCACCAGGGTGAATGCCCGCTGGCTGAAGGCGCCCCCGCCAGAGGGCGCGGCGGTCCCCCGCTCCTGCCCAGGGGCTTGCCCGGGAGGCACCAGCACCTCCGCCTGGCCGGCATTCAACTGGCCATGAAGGGCGGTGCCGGCGATGTCGGTGCCGTCGGCGGCGGGTGTGCGGCTGGCGGCCAGGGTTCGGCCGTCCGCGTCCCACAACCACAGCGTCCGGATGGACGGGGCGTCGGCCGCCATGGCGGCCAGGGCGCGGTCCAGTTCCTGTGCGTTGGGCGCGTGGAACGGGGCGCCACCGGCCGTCCGCGCGGGCACCAGCAGGTCGCGCATGCGATCCAGCACCAGGCGGTCGATTTCCACGGTCCGTTGCGCATGCTCATCCACCAGGCTGGCGATGCGCTCCACCCGGTCGCCGGCCTGGGCCATGATGTCTTGCCGGCTCTGGCTCGCGGCGGCGGCCAGCAGGCCCAGGGGAATAAGGACGGCGGCGGCCATCTGCAACCGCAGGGCCGCCATGGTGGACGTGCCCCGGGAGGGGACGGCGCCGGTGGCGCGCACCCCCCTGTCCGGCAATCGCGCCGCACCGATGTCGGAATTCACCGTCACGACCGCCCTTAAGCCCGTCCTACACCTGGATCGATTGTAGGTTGCGGAGCGCGCAATCTACAATCGTGCCATTGGCGGGCCGCGGTAGGCCTTTCGGCTGGCGCGTTTTCCTAGGCGGCCGGGCTGGGCGATACCGGGTCGTTGGGGAAGGCCAACTCATGACGCGCCCGCCATTCCGGCTTCACATAATTGATGATGATGGTGCGGCGCACCCCCCGGAACGGCCGGCGGGCGAAGCCGTGCCACGTATCGTTGCCCGGGATGAAGACCAGGCCGGTGTTGAACCGCCCTGACGCCCGGCCGACATGGCGGCCCTCGGGACCGTCCATGATGTCGGTGCCCAGGGTTTCCGCGTCCGGCCCGGTGCTGAGGTAGACCAGCATGGTGAACAGCTTGGCGCCGATGTCGGTGTGCGGCTCCAGCCAGAAGCCCTCGCGGTCCAGGCAATATTCGATGCGCAGGGACGATCCGGCCAGGTCCACGCCGAACTGCCGTGTCAGGGTGGCGATGGTGTCCGGCGCCTGGAAGGCCGCCGCCACGGCGCCGCAGATCGGGTACAGCAGCTGGTTATCGGCCGCCAGGAAGGTGCGGGTGGAATTGTGGGTCTCACGCCGGCCCTGGGTGTCGTCGATCTCCGGCGCCGCGAACGGCAGCTCCGCCAGGGCTTCGGCCATGGCGGGGGAAAAACGCTGTCCAGATACCAGTGTCGGTAGGGATGGTCGTCGCGCTCCGCCGCGTTCAGGCAGGCGCGGGCATGGCATCCGGTGGCGTCGTCCAGCGCCTGGGGGGAATCATCGGATCGGCCGCCAGGGCCGTTGCGGACATGGTCATCACATTTCCCCCTTGGTGAAGGCTCCGCCCAGGGCCAGGCGCTTCAGCCCGGCGGTGACGCCGTGGCGCAGGGTCTCGCGCCGCGCGGTGCCGGCGTCCACCATCCAGTTCAGCATGATGTAGCGGCGCACGCCGTCATGCGGCTTGTGCCCGTGGAAGGAATTGTCGGTGCGGCGGAAGGCCACCAGCGTGCCGTCCAGCGGCAGCACTTCGGCCAGCATGTCCTCCATGTCGTCGGCGCTGCGCAGCAGCCGCAGGCGGCCGCCGGGTGCCGTCCATTCCTCGTTCAGGTACAGCAGCGCCGTCAGGCGCTTGGTCACGCTGTCGGTGTGGATGCGGCCATCCTTGGGCACGCAGCGGCTGCGCACCGTCACCATCAGGGCGTTCGGATCCAGGTCCACGTTGAAGGTTTCGGCGAAGGCCTGGGTCGTCTCCGGCGCCGTCAGGGCGGCCAGCAGCCGGGTGAAGCCGTCCAGCCCGCCGCGTTCCAGCACCGCGCGCGACGGTGCCGGGACCAGTCCGCCATGGGGGCTGTCGGGAAAATCGTGGCGGGCGGTGACGGCGACGGCCGGCGTGATGAAGCCCGTCATCACCAGATGGGGGAAGGGCGCCTCGGCCGGGCGCAGGGCCCGCAGGCCGTCCAGGTTCAGGACGCCGTCCGTCCGGTTGGTGGGGGAAATGGCCGATGGCGGCACCGGGGCCTTGGGCGCGGCGGGGGAGGAGAGGGCGGGCATGGGGCACCTTGACGAGGCGGAGGCGGAAAGGCCGGTAAGGGCGGACCTTGCCGCGATGCCCCCTTTTCCACCGCCCGCGCCCTTGCGGCGTTGATCCAGGTCAACGGCCGCCGTCACCCTTCGGCGGTGGAGTCCGGTTTCAGGCGGCCCAGGTGTCCGCTAACGGACACTGTCCGCAATCGGACGGAAGGGAAATGAGGTCAAGATGCTGATAAATAAAGAATCTTGTGTCTGGCATACCCCTTGCCAACGACAGGGTGCGGCGTCCGATCGGGAACGGGACGCTAGCGGGCCGCCTCGGGGGCAGGCCCTGGTCGACTGATAAGGAAGTGGGGTTGATGATGGTCCGCAACGACATCCTGATGGGCATGCCGCAAGCCGCCGACGCCCGGCCATTGATCGAGCGGGTCGAGGATGCGCTGCTGTCGGTCAATCCGGACCTGTGGCTGGTCAGTGCCGTTCTGGTGGTCGCGATCCGCTTGCTGGGGGGCTTGTGATGGGCGCGCCAGGGTCCCCCAGCATGGAGGGCGCTGGCCCCCATATCGTCAAGTCCAGCCTGGGGCCGGGCGTGGGTGGGGGCATGGGGGCCGGCATGGACCGCCGGGTGGAACGGCCCACGGGCTGGAAGGGCTGGGTGCATCGGGCACGGACGGACAAGCGCGCCTGGGCCGCCGGCGTGGCGCTGCTGGCCCTGGCCGGCGGGGCCGCCGTGCTGACGCAGACCCAGGGCGGCCAGACGGTGCGTGTCGCTGAATCCCGCCTGACGGTGGCCACCGTGGCCCAAGGCACCTTCGAGGACTTCATCCCCGTGCGGGGCGCGGTGGAGCCGTTGAACAGCGTCTATCTCGACAGCATCGAGGGTGGCCGGGTGGAGAAGAAGCTGGTGGAGGTGGGCCAGAAGGTGAAGGCCGGCCAGCCTCTGGTGGAGCTGTCCAACACTCAACTGCAGCTGGACATCATCTCGCGTGAGGCGCAGGTGATGGAACAGATCAACCGCCTGCACGATACCGAGCTGCAGTTGGAAACCAACCGCATCAGCAACCAGCGTGAGTTGGCGGAGTGCGACTACAATGTGTCCTGGCTGTCCAAGGACCTGGAGCGCAAGACGGCGCTGATCAAGACGGGCGCATCCTCGCAACGCGACATCGACATCATCCGCGACCAGATCAAATGGTATGAGCGCCGGCGCGAGCTGACGCTGGAGACCATGCGCACCACCGACAAGATGCGCGCCAGCCAATACACCGAGATGCAGGACAGCACCCGCCGGCTGGAAGAGAACCTGGCCATGGCGCGCAAGAACCTGGACAGCCTGGTCGTGCGGGCGCCGGTGGATGGCCAGATCACCGTGCTGGATGTGGAAATCGGCCAGACCAAGCAGAAGGGCGAGCGCCTGGGCCGCATCGACCGCGACGACGGCTTCAAGGTCCAGGCGCAGATGGACGAATTCTACCTGTCGCGCCTGGAACTGGGCCAGACGGCGGAGGCCGCCATCGGCGCTGGGGAGTACAAGCTGAAGGTCGCGAAGATTTACCCGCAGGTCCGCGACGGCCAATTCCAGGTGGACCTGGAATTCCTGGGCGCCGCGCCGCAGGATATCCGCAGCGGCCAGACCCTGCAGATGCGCCTGAAGCTGGGGGCAGCGGCCACCGCCCTGCTGATCCCCAACGGTGGTTTCTACCAGGACACGGGTGGCGACTGGATCTTCGTGGTGCGGCCCGATGGCGCCTATGCCGACAAGCGCCGGGTGCATCTGGGCCGGCGCAACGCGCAGATGATCGAGGTGCGCGACGGGCTGTCGGCGGGGGACCGGGTCATCGTCTCGTCCTACGGTGATCTCGCCCACATGGACCGTATCGAGCTAAATTGATCCGATGCCGAAACGATAGACGGATTTGGTGTCATAAGACGGGGTGGCAAGAATGCTGAAGCTAGTCGACCTGACCAAGGTCTACCGCACCGAAGAGGTGGAGACCACGGCCCTGAACCAGGTGAACATCCACATCAAGCAGGGCGAGTTCGTGGCCATCATGGGCCCCTCGGGCTGTGGCAAGTCCTCGCTGCTGAACATCGTGGGCATGCTGGACAACCCGAGCAGCGGCCAATACTGGTTCGGGGATGAGGACGTGGCGGGCTATGGCGAACGTAAGCTGGCCGACATCCGCAAGAAGAACATCGGCTTCATCTTCCAGAGCTTCAACCTGATCGATGAGCTGACGGTGTTCGAGAATGTGGAGCTGGCGCTGCTCTACCACGACATCCCCTCGCGCGAGCGCAAGGAACGGGTGAAGGAGGCGCTGGCCAAGGTCAACATCGCCCATCGTTCCAGCCACCTGCCGCAGCAACTGTCCGGCGGCCAGCAGCAGCGGGTGGCCATCGCCCGCGCCGTCGTCTCGCGCCCCCGCATGCTGCTGGCGGACGAGCCCACGGGCAACCTGGACAGCGCCAACGGCGAGGAGGTCATGAACATGCTGACCGAACTGAATGGCGAGGGCACGACCATCGTGATGGTCACCCACTCCATGCCCCATGCCCAGTACGCCCGGCGCATCATCAACCTGTTCGACGGCCAGGTGGTGGCGGAAAACCTGCGCGCCGCCTGACGCTTCGCATCCGTTTGTCCCGCCCGATCTTTGCCGCCGCCCTTCGCCGGAAAGGGGGAATACCACCCCATGTTCGCCAACTACCTGACTGTGGCGCTGCGCATGCTGGTCAAGCACCGGCTCTATTCCGCCATCACGGTGGCCGGGCTGGCGTTGGGCCTGACGGCGGCCATCCTGATCGGCCTGTTCGTCCATAACGAGCTGACCTACGACCGCGACGTCACCGACGCCGACCGCATCCAGCAGGTTCTGGTCACTGCCACCCTGCCCGGCCGCGCGCCGGAGGACGGGGCGTCGCTGCCCATGCCGGTGGGCCCGGCGCTGAAGCAGGCCTTCCCCCAGGTGGCGGACGTGGCCCGCGTCGCGGCCCAGACGTCCACCCTGAAACGCGACGAGACGCTGTTCAGCGAACCGGCGGCCGTGGCCGACGCCAGCTTCTTCCGCCTGTTCGACTGGCCCTTCCTGGCGGGCGACCGCGCCAGCGCGCTGGACGATCCCAATTCCGTGGTGCTGACGCGCAAGACCGCCGCCAAGTATTTTGGCGACGCCGATCCGCTGGGCCGGACGCTGTCGGTGGATGGCCACCTGCTGCGCGTGACCGGCGTCGTGCGCGACCTGCCAGCGAACACCCAATTCACCTTCGCCCTGCTGATCCCCATGGACAGCCAGGCCAACCAGATCCCGGACTATTTGCGCCAGCACTGGGGCGGCCTGATGGCCATGACCTTCCTGAAGCTGAAGCCGGGGGCCGGTGCCGATGCCGTCCAGGCGGGGCTTCCCGCCTTCGGCGCCGCCATACCGCCCATCCGCAGCAACACGGGCGAGTTTCGCGTGGGCGACGTGTTCAAGTTCTTCCTGGTGCCGTTGAGCGACGCCCACCTGCATCCCGTGCGCGGCACCATGGTGGATGGAATCAGCCCGGTGGAAATCGCCATCTTCACGGCCGTCGCCGTGCTGGTGCTGGTCATCGCCTGCATCAACTTCATGAACCTGGCGACGGCGCGCGCCTCCCTGCGGGCGCGCGAGGTGGCGTTGCGCAAGGTGGTGGGCGCCAGCCGTGGCCAGATCATGGCCCAGTTCCTGGGCGAATCCATCCTGCTGACCACGCTGGCCCTGATCCTGGCCGTGGCGCTGGTGGAGGTGCTGCTGCCCTCCTTCACCGCCTTCCTGGGCAAGCCGTCGCTGGCCTTCAATTACCTGCGGGACGCGCGCGTCATCGGCTGTTTGGCGGCCCTGGTGCTGGTGGTGGGCGGCGCCGGCGGGGTGTATCCGGCGGTCTTCCTCTCCGCCTTCCAGCCGGGGCCGGTGTTGAAGGGCAACAGCGGCGGCACCGGCGCCGGCGGACGCCTGCGCGTGGTCCTGGTGGTGGTGCAGTTCGCCATTTCCATCGGCCTGATGGTGGCGACGGGCGTGGTCTACCGCCAGCTTGCCTACGCCCAGGGCCGGGGCTTGGGTTTCAACAAGGAAAACGTCGTCGTCCTGACCGACCTGTATGGCCCGGATCTGCGAAAGGCGGAGACGCTACGGGACGCCTTGCGCCAGGATCCGCGCATCGTCGCGGCGTCTCTGGCCCAGTCCTATCCCGGCAGCGGCACGGAAAACAACATGGGCGCGCACCGCCCCGGCGCGATGATGGATGACGCGGCGGTGTTGCGCCAGGACGCGGTGGATGCCGACTATTTCGCCGCCCTGGGGGTGCCGCTGCTGGCCGGCCGCGTCTTCGACCGGCGATCGGCCGCCGCCGACACGCTGACCCCAGCCGACCCCGCGCATCCGGAAAAGACGCGGCACGGCGGCCTGGTCTTGAACCGGGCCGCGGTCAAGCGCCTGGGCTTTGCCTCGCCCGAGGCGGCGGTGGGCCAGCCGCTGACGTTGCCCAGCAACCTGGGCAGTGCCAGCATAGAGATGACCGTGGTGGGCGTGGTGGAGGACTTCCACCAGGCCAGCGTCCACACCGCCGTGGCGCCGCAGATGTTCCTGGTGGCGCCGCAAAGCTATAGCCAGTTGCTGATCCGCGTGAAGGCGGGGGAGATGCCCGGCGCCCTGGACCTGATCGACCGGACCTGGCGGCAGATGATGCCGGACCGGCCGGTGCCCCGCGTGTTCCTGGATGCGCAACTGCAAAGCGTCTATGAGCGCGAGATCAAGACCGGCCAGTTGTTCGCCGCCTTCTCCGGCCTGGCCATCGTCATCGCCGCCCTGGGCCTGTTCGGCCTCGCCTCCTTCACCGCCGAGCGGCGGACCAAGGAGATCGGGCTGCGCAAGGTGCTGGGCGCCGGCGTGGCCGACATCGTGCGCCTGCTGGTCTGGCAGTTCTCCAAGCCCGTGCTGGTGGCCAACCTGATCGCCTGGCCCATCGCCTGGATCGCCATGCGCCACTGGCTGGATGGTTTCGCCGATCGTGTTTCGCTCAATCCCCTGCTGTTCGTGGCGTCGGGCCTGTCGGCCCTGATGGTCGCCTGGGCCACGGTGGGATTGCACGCCGCCCGGGTGGCGGCCACCAAACCCGTCGTCGCCCTGCGGTATGAGTGAGGAGTCGCCGTCATGAAGATGTTGGGCAATTTCCTGCGGGTGGCGGTGCGCATCCTGGTACGCGACCGCCTTTACACCCTGCTGAACGTGGCTGGCCTGGCCATTGGCATCGCCGCCGCCAGCATGCTGGGCCTCTATGTCTGGCACGAGACGCGTTACGACGGGTTCTTCCGCAACGCTGATCGCATCTACCGCGTCGACAAGACGGAGCTCATGCCCGGCCGCGAACCCATCACCTACTCCTCCACGCCCAAGCCTCTGGCCCCCCTGCTGCCGCAGGACTTCCCGGAGATTGAAACCAGCGTCCGGGTGCATGACGAACCCGTGGTGGTCAGCCGCGACGGCAGTCCGTTCCGCCAGCACGTGCAACTGGTCGATCCCGACTTTTTCCGCCTGTTCGACCTGCCCTTCGTCGCCGGCGATCCGGCCACGGCGCTGGCCGCCCCCGGCACGGTCGTCCTGACGGAAAGCCTGGCGCGCAAGTATTTCAACGGCGTGGACGTGCTGGGCCGCACCCTGACCCTGACCAACGGCATCACCCTGGCGGTCAGCGGCGTCATCCGCGACCTGCCGACCAACACCCATCTGCGCCGCGACGCCCTGCTGACCAACATCCGCAGCCGGCTGGGCGAGAATGTCGATGGCTGGTTCGCCCGCATGGACACGGTGTGGAACAGCAACTTCCTGCAAACCTACATCCTGGTGAAACCGGGCACGGACCCGGCGGCGCTGACGGCCCGCTTCCCCGCCTTCCTGTCGGCGCGCGACCCCAACTATCTCTCGACCGGCACCAACAAGCCTTCCAAGGCCCTGGTCCTGACCAGCCTCACCCATATCCACACCGATCCGACCGGCGTTCCCGCCAACCTGCTGGGCGTGCTGCACGGCCTGGTCGCCGTGGCGGCCGTGGTGCTGGGCATCGCCGTCGTCAACTTCATCAACCTGTCGACCGCGCGGTCCTCCTTGCGGGTGCGGGAGGTGGCGGTGCGCAAGGCGCTGGGCGCGCCGCGTGGCATGCTGGTCGGCCAGTTCATGGTGGAATCGGTGCTGCTGACCCTGGTGGCGGCGGTCCTGGCCTATGTCCTGTTGGAGGTGGCCATGCCCGCCTCCGTCGCCGCGCTGGGCATCCGCTTTGATCGCGCCTATCTCTACAGCCCCTGGCTGTTGCTGGCCGAATTGCTGGGCGTCGCGGCCGTGGGCGGCCTGGCGGGCCTGTACCCGGCCCTGGTGCTGTCGCGTCCCGCGGCGTCCGTGCTGCTGAAGGGGGGGCCGGTGGCGGCCGGCGGGGCGGGCGTGCGCGCCCTGCTGGTGGTGGCGCAGTTCAGCGCGGCCATCCTGCTGGCCATCGCCACCATCGTCATCTTTCAGCAGACCCGCTACGTCAGCAGCCAGCAACTGGGCTTCGACGCCCAGGGCGTGCTGCTGGTGCGCGAACTGCATCAGCCCGAGGCCCGGGCCCATATCGAGAGTTTCCGCCAGGCGCTGCTGCGCATTCCAGGCGTGGAGCAGGCGGGCGCCGCCTTCCACGCCCCCAGCGACGGTTCGGACAGCACGGACAATTACCATGTGCCGGGCACCGTGGACGACGGCACCATCGTCTTCCGCAGCGAATTCATCGGCCATGACTATCTGCAGGCCATGGGCGTGCGCCTGTTGGCCGGCCGCCTGTTCGACCGCGCCGCCACGGCCGATGCGCTGCGGTCGCCGGGGTTGCCGGGGGGGCGGCGGGCGAGGGGGGCGCGACCGTCCGCCCCACCGATCCGCCGGGCCGCACCGTGGTCCTGTCCTGGCGGGCGGTTCAGCGCCTGGGCTTCCACTCGGCGGAGGAGGCCGTGGGCCGGCAGGTCATTTACGACGTCGACTATCCCCTGACCATCATCGGCGTGGTGGATGATATTCAGTTCAACAGCGCCCGCGTGGCCTTGCAGCCCACGGCGTTCCTGCTGGACGAAAGCGGGCTGGACGTCATGGCCGTGCGCCTGACGCCCGCCGCCGGCGCCGCGACGCTGGCCGCCATCGACCGGCTGTGGAAGGACAGCTTCCCCACCATCCCGGTGAACCGCGAATTCCTGGACGACCATGTGCGTGACACCTACGCCGCCGAACGGCGCCAGGGCACGCTGCTGGCGGGCTTCACCGGCCTCGCCATCCTGATCGCCTGCCTGGGGCTGTTCGGCCTGGCGGCCTTCACCGCCCAGCGGCGGACGAAGGAGATCGGGCTGCGCAAGGTGCTGGGTGCCGGCGTGCCGGACATCGTGCGGCTGCTCGTCTGGCAGTTCAGCAAGCCGGTCATGGTGGCCAACCTGATTGCCTGGCCCCTGGCCTGGCTGGGGCTCAGCCGATGGCTGCAGGGCTACGCCTACCGCATCGCGCTGGACCCGCTGGTCTTCGCCCTGGCCGGCCTCGCGGCCCTGGTGATCGCCTGGGTGACGGTGGCCGGTCACGCCGCCCGGGTGGCGGCGTCCAAGCCGATGGACGCGCTGCGGTACGAGTGACGATCAGGACAGAGGGGGGCGCCGATGCTGATGAACTATTTGCGGGTCGCGGTGCGCGTGCTGGTGCGCCAGCGGCTCTACACCGCCCTCAACATCGCGGGCCTGGCCCTGGGCATCGCCACGGCGGCGATGATCGGCCTCTTCGTCTGGCATGAGATGCACTATGACGGCTTCTTCGCCCATGCCGACCGCATCTACCGCGTGGTGCGCACCTATCGCACCCCCAGCGGCGTGCCGACCACGGTGGCGGCGCAGGCCAAGCCCCTGGGGCCGGCCCTCGCCCGCGATTTTCCGGAAATGGAGGCCGTGGTGCGGGTCAGCGGCCACACCGTGGCGGTGCGCCGCGATGGCGGCGTCTTCGGGGCGCGGGTCACGGTGGCCGATCCGGACTATTTCCGGCTGTTTGACTGGCCCTTCCTGGCGGGCGATCCCGCCACGGCCATCAGCACCCCCGGCACGGTGGTGCTGACCGAGACGGCGGCGCGCAAGTATTTCGGCACCATCGATGCCGTCGGCCAGGTGTTGGCACTGACCTCGGGCGCCAATCTCACAGTGACGGGCGTCATGCGCGACCTGCCGTCCAACACCGTCTTCCGCCTGGAGATGGTGACCAACATCGCCACGCGGTTCAACGACGGCTGGGATGCCATGTTCGCCACCGCCGATGAGGAGTGGACCAACAGCTTCCTGCGCACCTATGTCCTGCTGAAGCCGGGGGTGGACCCGTCGGCGGTGACCGCGCGGCTGCCGGATTTCCTGCTGGCGCGGATGAAGGACTACCTGAACCTGACGACCGGCAAGCCCCACATCACCCAGGCCCTGCAGCCGCTGACCCGCATTCATGTGGAGACCATCAGCGACGATGGCGTGCCTTTGCCGGTGCTGATGACGTTCGTGGGCGTCGCCTTCCTGGTGCTGGGCATCGCCATGGTGAACTTCGTCAACCTGTCGACCGCCCGTTCCTCTCTGCGGGCGCGGGAGGTGGCGATCCGCAAGACCATGGGCGGCCGGCGCGGGGCCCTGGTGGCGCAGTTCCTGGCGGAGTCGCTGCTGCTGTCGGTCATATCGGGGATACTGGCGTTGGTCCTGCTGGAATTGGCCATGCCCCGGTTCCTGGGCGTCCTGGGCCTGCACATGGATCATCGCTTCCTGTCCGGGTGGTGGGTGGTGGCGGTGCTGATCCCCTTGGCGGTGCTTGTGGGCCTGCTGGCGGGCCTGTATCCGGCCCTGGTGCTGTCCCGTCCCCGGCCGGGCGATCTGTTAAGGGGGGGCAAGGGCGGCCCCGGGGGCGGCCGCCTGCGCGCCGCGTTGGTGGTCATCCAGTTCGCCGCCGCCATCGTGCTGGCGATCTGCACCGTCATCATGGTTCAGCAGACGTCCTTCGCCAGCAGCCAGCGCCTGGGCTTCCTGCCGGAAAACGTACTGTTGCTGCGGGGGCTCGACAGTCCGCAGGGCCATGCGCACCAGGATGCCCTGCGCCAAGCCCTGCTGCGCATCCCGGGCGTCGTGCAGGCCGGCGCCACCATGGCGCCGCCGTCCGACGGGTCCGACTGGTTCTCGACCTTCCACCTGCCCGACACGCCGAAGGAAGGGGCCATACGCCTGCGGACCGAGGGCGTGGACATGGGCTACATGGAAACCATGGGCATCCACCTGCTGGCCGGCCGCCTGTTCGATTCCGCCCATCCTGTCGACACCGTCATCGACCGGGGCCAGCCGCCGGAGGACCCGGCGGCCCCCTTGGGGGGCACCATCGTCCTGTCGACGCTCACCGTCTCCCGCCTGGGGCTGGGCACGCCGGAACAGGCGCTGGGCAAAACCCTGATCATGGGGCAGCGTACCGGCCTGACCATCATCGGCGTGGTCGACGATGTGCAGTTCAGCACCGCCCGCGAGGTGCTGGAGCCCACCGCCTACCTCGTCTATCCAGCCCAGGTCGAGGCCATGGCGGTGCGGCTGGCCGCGGGTGGCGGCGGGGCCACCCTGTCCGCCATCGATGCCGCCTGGCGCCGTCTGTACCCCGACCTGCCGGTCAAGCGGGAGTTCATGGACGACAACATCCGCGCCGCTTACGCCGGCGAGCACCAGCAATCCTTGCTGCTGGCGACGTTCGCCGGCCTGGCCATCCTGATCGCCTGCCTGGGCTTGTTCGGCCTGGCGGCCTTCACGGCCGAGCGGCGGACCAAGGAGATCGGCCTGCGCAAGGTGCTGGGCGCCACCATCCCGCAGATCGTCCGCCTGCTGGTCTGGCAATTCAGCCGGCCGGTGGTGGTGGCGGCCCTGATCGCCTGGCCGGTGGCCTGGGTACTGGCGTCGCGCTGGCTGGGTGGCTTCGTCTATCGCATCCAGATGGACCCGCTGGTCTTCGCCCTGGCCGGCTTCGCCGCCCTGCTCATCGCCTGGGTGACGGTGGCGGGCCATGCCGCCCGGGTGGCGGCGGCCAAGCCGGTCCAGGCGCTACGCCACGAGTGATCGCTGGAAAGGAGGGGGGCGCCGATGCTGATGAACCACCTGCGGGTCGCGGTGCGCGTGCTGATACGCCAGCGGCTCTACACCGCCCTCAACATCACGGGTTTGGCCTTGGGCATCGCCACGACGGCCATGATCGGCCTCTTCGTCTGGCATGAGATGCACTTCGATGGCTTTTACGGCGACGCCGGCCGCATTTTCCGCGTACTCCCCACCCAGTACCTGCCCGGCCATGCGACCAGCCGCATGACGGTGACGGCCAAGCCCCTGGGCCCCGTCCTCGCGGCGGACCTGCCGGAGGTGGAGGCCATGGTGCGGGTGGCGCGCCACGCCGTGGTGTTGCGCGACAAGGGCACGCCGGTGGAGGACCGAATTGCGCTGGTGGATGCGCCCTTCTTCCGCCTGTTCGACTTTCCCTTCCTGGCGGGCGATCCCCGAACGGCCCTGGCGGGGCCGGGCACCGTGGTCCTGACGGAGGGGCAGGCCCGCCGCTATTTCGGCACGACGGAGGCTTTGGGCCTGACCTTGACCCTGACGTCGGGCGCCGGGTTGGTGGTGACGGGCGTGGTGCGGGATCTGCCGTCCAACACCCTGTTCAGCCGCGACACGCCCGTCCAGATTTGGACCAACATCGCCACCAAGTTCCAGGACGGCTGGGACCCCCTGTTCGCCGCCAAGGATACCCGGTGGCGGGATGAGTTCCTTCAAACTTTCGTGATGCTGCGGCCGGGTGTCAGCCCGGCGACCCTGGCGCCGCGCTTCCCGGCCTTGCTGGCGGCCTACCGCGAAGGCATGGAGGTCGTGGCCCCGGGCCTGGTGGAAACCCTGGAACTGCAGCCGCTGACGGCCATGCACACCGAGCCGATGGAGGACAGGGGCATTTCCCCGGCCACGCTGACGGGGTTCGTGGGCATCGCCGGCCTGGTGCTGGCCATCGCCGTCGTCAATTTCGTGAACCTGTCGACGGCGCGCTCTTCTTTGAGGGCGCGCGAGGTTGCCATCCGCAAGACCTTGGGTGGCCGGCGCGGTCAACTGGTGGCGCAGTTCCTGCTGGAATCGATGCTGCTGGCCCTGGTGGCCGGCCTGTTGGGGCTGGTGCTGGTGGAACTGGCCATGCCGCGTTTCCTGCGCCTTCTGGACCTGCGGCTGGATGCGGGCTTCCTGTCCGGTACCTGGCTGGTCGCGGCCATTTCGCCGTTGGTGCTGGTTGTCGGTCTGGTGGGTGGCCTCTATCCTGCTTACGACCTGTCGCGGCCCCGGCCCACCGACCTGCTTCGGGCTCGCCGGGCGGGCGGCGGCGGGCGGCTGCGCGCCGCCCTGGTCATGCTGCAATTCACGGTGGCCATCGTGTTGGGTATCGCTACCGTCGTCATCGGCCAACAGACCCGCTATGCCAGTACGCAGAACCTTGGCTTTCGGGCGGAGGGGGCGGTGGTGCTGCGCGGACTGGACCGACCGGCGGGACTGGCTGGCATCGACACATTGCGCGACGCGCTGCGACGGATCCCGGGCATCGCCGCTGTCGGTGCCGCCGCCAACGTTCCCAGCGACCGCAGCGAATGGACCAACAACTACCGCCTGCCGGAGGCGCCGGCGGGCGCGCCCGACCTGCTGATCCGTACTGAGCAGGTGGACGCGGATTATCTGCAGGCCCTGGGCGTGCCCTTGCGGGCGGGACGCCTGTTCGACCCGGCGCGGCCTGGCGACATCACCAGCCACGCCGCCCTGCGGGCGGGTGGCGGCGGCGTCACCATTCCCGTCGTGCTGTCGGGCACGGCGGTACGGCGCCTGGGCTTGGCCACACCGGAACAGGCGGTGGGACGGACGGTGATGTATGGCGGCGGCACCGCGCTGACCATCATCGGCGTGGTGGACGACGTGCAGTTCGACAGCGCCCATTCCGGTTTCGAGCCCACGATTTACCTCGCCATGCATGACGACCGCTCCGTCCTGCTGGTGCGCCTGTCGCCCACGGCCGACGGCGCCACCCTGGCCGCCATTGATGATACCTGGCGCCGGCTGTTCCCGGACCTGCCGCTGACGCGGGAATTCCTGGATGATCACATCCGGCAGGTCTACGCCGACGAGGCGCGGCAGGGGGATCTTCTGGCCCTGTTCTCCTGCCTGGCCATCCTGATCGCCTGCCTGGGCCTGTTCGGTCTGGCGGCGTTCATGGCGGAACGGCGCACCAAGGAGATCGGCTTGCGCAAGGTGCTGGGCGCCGGTGTGGCCGACATCGTGCGCCTGCTGGTTTGGCAATTCAGCAAGCCGGTACTGGTGGCCAACCTGATCGCCTGGCCTGTCGCCTGGGTCCTGATGGGCCGCTGGCTGGGCGGCTTCGTCTATCGCATCCAGATGGACCCGCTGGTCTTCGCGCTGGCCAGCCTTGGGGCCTTGCTGATCGCCTGGATCACGGTGGCGGGCCACGCCGCGCGGGTGGCGGCGGCCAAACCGGTGCAGGCGTTACGTTACGAGTGATCCCCCGGTACTTGCGCCAGTGCGACACCGTGCCGTTTGACCTCTTTGGGGACTCTTAACTCTATTGCCTTGAATCCCCATCAAGGACAGCGGTATCGCATGGTCCGGGCCCTTATCTCGATGATTTTGCTTGGCGCCGTCCTCCTGGCCGCACCCGCGGAGGCGCAGGATCGCCGGGCGGTCGGCGAGCCCAGCCTGCCGGCACAGGTCTGCGCCACCCTGTCCCCGTCGACCGCCTCTGCGGAGGGCCGCTGGCCCGAGGAGACCGGGCGGCTGCAATCGGCGATCGACCATTGTTCCTCCGGCGGCGCCGTCCGCCTGGTTGCCGATGCCAAGGGCGGACGTTTCCTCAGCGGACCGCTCACCATGAAGTCCGGTGTCACGCTGTGGATCGACCGGGGCGCCACGCTCAGCGCCGTCCCGGACCCCCGCGCCTATGACACCGGGGCGCGTCTCTGCGGCTCCATCGCGGCGAAGGGGAACGGCTGCCTGCCCTTCATCACCTTCAAGGGGACGACCGGCGGCGGCATCGTCGGCGATGGCGAGATTGACGGCCTGGGGGGTGCGGTCATGGTCGGGCATGATGAGACGTGGTGGCAGATGGCCCGCCGCGCCGACAAGGAAGGCGGCAAGCAGAACAACCCCCGGCTGATCCAGGCGGATCGTGCCCGCGACCTGACCTTCTATCGCATCACCTTGCGTAACGCGGCCAACTTCCATGTGATGCTGAGCGAGGTCGAGGGCGCGACCTTCTGGGGTGTGAAAATCGATACACCGGCCGACGCCCGCAACACCGACGGCATCGATCCCGCCGCGTCGCAGGACATCACCATCGCCCACAGCTCTATCCGCACCGGCGACGATAATATCGCGATCAAGGCCGGCAAGGGTGCCACCCGCCATGTCTCGATCCTGGACGACCATTTCTACTGGGGCCACGGCCTGTCGATCGGTAGCGAGACCAACGCGGGGGTCAGCGACATCCTGGTCCGCAATGTGACGCTCGACGGGACCACCTCGGGCCTGCGGATCAAGAGCGATGTCAGCCGCGGCGGCCTGGTCACCCGAGTGCGCTATGAGGATGTGTGCCTGCGCGACAATCAAAAGCCGATTGATTTCGACACCCGCTATGACGCCAGCGCCCGGGGCCTGTCGATCCCCGTCTATGAGGCGATCAGCCTGCACGATGTGACGGGGGCGGACGGCAGGCTGATCCTGCGCGGCCATGACCCCGACCATCGCCTCACGGTCCAGTTTGACGGGGTGCGGTTTGGGCAGGGCGCGACCTGGCAGGTCGAAAATGCGGAACTGTTCGCCGGGGCGGGCGGGGTCTCCCCCACGCCGCCCGGCCTTACCCTGACACCGGCGGCGGGCCCTGCCCCCGATTGCGCGGGACGCTGGGCGCCCTTTCCGGAATAAGCGCTCTGGTTCCTCTGCTGGGCCCGCTGCCGGGGTCTTGCCTGCGGGGTGGCGCCGGGCATCCCTGGGTGAATCTCTCGACGGATCAATTCCGGTTAAGGCTGTGCGGGGGAATGACGTGAGTCGGTTGACATCTAAAAGTTGACATATCCCTCAAATAATCGATTATAGGTGAATACTCTCCTGCGGTTTTTGCGCCAGCCATAGAAAAAGGGGGCATCTGTGGCAAATCTTCCGAAAGATTTCGTGGAACGTAATGCTTGGCGAGGCGCTTTAGCGATCATTCGGGATTGGGGCGCCATAATTGCCATCGCCGTCACTAGCTATACCATTGGTGGTCCCATTGTCTATTTGATTGCTGTCTGGTTGATCGGTGCATTTCAGTTCGCGCTAACTGAGGCATTATTGCATGAGGCATCCCATTATAATCTTTTCCCACAGAAAAAATGGAATGACAGGGCCGAGATATTACTAGGCCTTCCATTTTTCCGGACCGTGAAACAGTTCCGTATCGAGCACCGTTTGCATCACGCTAAGCTAGGTCAGCCTGACGATCCAATTATCGTGGATTATAAGGCTCATGGATTGTTGAATGGTCCAATAAACTTAACATGGATTTGGTTTATTAAGCCGTTTATCGGGTATGCTGGCTACTATTACTGTCGTGCATTGTCGCTTAGTCCAAGGAAAGAGGGATTAAAGATATTAACTTTCTGGACAATAGTGCTATTCATTGTATTTGAGGTTGGAATTTTTAAGCTTATTTTGCTGTATTGGATAATTCCATTCTTTTGGTGTTGTATGAGCTTCTTGTATTGGTCGGAGATTACCGATCATTATCTGGCCAAAAATGGAACGAGGTCGAATTTGAGCCCGGTTAAGAATTTTCTGCACCATAATAATGGATATCACTATATACATCATAAGTATGCAAATATTCCCTGGTACCGCTTGCCGGACGCGGCTCGCTCCATTGCGCCGGACGGTGGTGAAGTTTGCTATAGTTTCCTTGATACATACAAATGTCTGCGTCGTGCGGCATCATTCATTCAAATTCAATAATGAGGATTTGGGGTCTTTCAGTCACGCCGCAGGTATGGTGCAACAGAATTTACCAGTCCGCTGTGGAATATTCTAACGCTGTCTTCCATCGTGGGGTGGTATGTGGCGTGGCCAATAGTGTTGGCCGGATTGCGCGTGGCCAGCACTGCCCTGCCGCGATGCAGTGATTCATGAGCTTTGTCATCTTGCCACTGGTTTTCATGATAAGCGGCACGCGTCAGCGCCGGAAATTCGGGCACGCGCTCCAAAGCCTTCGGATCATAATAGAATTCCCTGATCATCAGCGTGATCTCGGCAGAATTTGGGATGTACGTGGTGACAACAAAGGTAAATGGAAACCACTCCATGAACACATTAGGAGAATAAAGGCAGATAAGGGCGGCAAAGTCTGGAAACTTCCCATCATTGGTTTTGATAATCGCCTGTTGCCATTGTTCGAACGCCACGGAATCCGGATTATGATGAAAGTCTGGATGAGGTTTCATTTCTTGCCACATGAGATGTGGTGAGTCGAAAGCGCCATCGTTGGCGTACCAGGAACCCTGCGCCACGAAACGGCTTAAGCCAGGGTGGATGAAGGGGGCGTGATAGTTTTCAAGATAGACCTCAACCGGAATCTTCCAATTAACCGGCTGTTCCTCTTCATCACAATCCACGAACCTATAGTGACTGACGTCCAATTCCGGCCTTTGCGATAGGGATGCCAGGTCCGCTTCGACATTCCGGTTGCCGGCGAACAAGATGCCGTTCCAATTATAGACGGGCCGGGATGCAAGGCTGACGCAAGGCTTCTCCTTGTAAAGCGGTGCACCGATCAACTGGCCTTGCAAGTCGTATGTCCAGCGATGCATGGGGCACACCAAAGCCCGGGCAACCCCTTGGCCCCGCAGAATTTCATGTCCCCGATGGGCGCAGATATTATCCATGAGGCGCAACTGTCCGTTGGACCGGACCAGGGCATGGGTATGACGGCGCTGCGCCACGGTCAGAAAGCCGCCATCGGCGGTGACTCGTGACACGCAGCCCACGTAATCGGGTGCTGCGGCGAAAACGCTGTTTTGCTCCGCCTTCAGGACACGGGGATCCACATACCAGGATGCGGGAAGGACGGTATCGTCGGGCATTTCGGCTTTTCCCTGTTACCGCGTGGTTGTGGGCTCCAGAACCGTGATGGTTTTCAAGGTGGGGTCCTGGGCGTAGATGACGGTGGGACGCGCCACCAGTTCGCGGCAGCGGGCGATGATGTAATCAGTCACAACCTCGCCGGAGCATATCAATGGGATTCCCGGCGGATACATGCTGATGGTTTCCCCGCAGACACTGCCTAAGGCCGCCTCCAGCGCCACGCGGCGGCGAGGTCTCATGAATGCCTCCCGCGGGGCCAGGGCTATGGTCGGCGCTGGAAAGACATGCTCCCGGTCGTCCGTGGGCAGCACCGGGCCGCGACAGTCCCGCGCCATGTGGCGCAGGGCGTTCGCCAGGCGCGCATGGGCCTCTGGGGTATCGGAAGGATCAAGGAGGCAGACGATGTTGCGCCCATCGCAGAACTCATCGTAAAGGCCGTACTTGTTCAGCAGCAGCCGCTCGCAGGCATGGCCATCAAGGCCTAGGCCCGAAACGTCGATGGTCAACCGTAAGGGGTCGCGGAAGCAGCCGGCCAGGGCGGGGTGTTCGGCGGTTTCCAAGGGCCGTAAGCCGTCGATGCGGGCCAGCACCGCATGAAGGCGGGCGGAAGCCAGGAATGCCTGGGTGAATAGGGCGCTCCCGTTTCGAGCCATATGCCGCCGCGCCAGGTCCAGGCTGGCCATCAGAATGTAGTTGGAACTGGTGCTGCTGAGCAGGTTGATGGCGGCACGGACCCTCTCCGGATCCAGTAGGGTTTCCTTCCCCAGCAGCAATTGAGCGGTACCGACGAGCGACCCCAATGTCTTGTGTGGGCTTTGAACCGCCGCGTCTGCGCCTGCTGATAAGGCGGTGGGGATCGCCGCGTGGCCGTAGAACATGAGATGGGCGCCATGCGCCTCGTCGACCAGCAGCGGAATGCCCCGTGCGTGACACAGCTTGGCTATGGCATGCAGGGGACGGCCCAGGCCATAGTAGGTAGGATAGGTCAACAGCACGGCGCGTGCGTCCGGGTTGTCCATCAGACAAGTCTCGATATCGCTGTCCGTAGGCGGTATCGGCCCGGCCGCTTCCAGCCAGCGCTGCGGCAGATAAACCGGAACCGCGCCGCTAAGGGTCAGGGCCGCCAGGGTTGAGACATGGACCTGACGCGGTAGGATGATCTTGTCACCATGGTTCAGCGCCGCCAGTATCATGGCCTGCACGCCGATGGTCGCGCCATTGACCAGGAAGAAGCAGGCGCCGCCACCCATCAACTCCGCCGCCAACGCCTGCGCGTCGGCCAGACAGCCCGAAGGGTGGAACACGGAGTCCAGCGTATCCATGGAGGGCAGGTCGCAGGCCAGACCAACGGGCGTCAACAATTGCTCCAAGCCCGGCAGCGCATGCGTTCCACGGTGGGCGGGTGTATGGAACGGCTGGATGCCTCGGGCGGAGTACTGCGTCAGCGCGTCGAAAAGGGGCGCCCGATCGTGCCTTTCGGCGACCTTACCGAACTGAGGGTTGTGCACCGCCATGTCAATAAATGGAGACGGGCGTGGGGTCGAGCGGCCGGCGGACCGCGTTGGGGTTGAGGCCGGCCTTGAAGGCCGCAATCAAGCCCGCAGCCTCCAGGTAACTGCGGACGACATGAAGCTGTCCCGCCGCGAAAGGTAGGCGATGAAGATCGTTTTGCATCATGTTGCGGTTTTCCGCGACGGCGATCACTGGAATCCCTTGTGCCGCGGCCGCGATGACGGGCAGACCCACCGCTCCCGCCGGCACCACCAGGCAAGAGACGTCCTCGACATTGATGACGGACGGGTCATAGACGAGGTCTGGGTTCAGGACCACCGCGGGCGCCCGATGCAGGCCCTTCATGAGGCAGTACATGAAACTGGTTGAAATCGCTTCCCCAGCTTTACGCGGGTCGATCCTTCCGTAATCCTGGGTGCGTAAAGACAAATCTTCCAAGGTGGGGGCGTGCGCCGACTGTAACCCGGTCAATGTGGACACTGCGTGGGTGAAAACCGCTTCGGCGCCGCCCCAGGGATTGGGGCCGCCGTCCTGGAAATAGCTTGCATACATCGCGCTGCTGTCCGCGGAAGGGACAATGCGGGTTGAGAGCGCAATGGCATCGTGGCTGCCCCGCTCTCGCTCAATGACGGATAACAATCGTTCCAGTCCTTGCAGCCGCCCCATCGCCCGTCCCGAAGGCGCGCGCTCCATATGGACGGAAAGGCCGTCGCTCAGCACCACGACCTTGGCATTGGCGATGCCAAGGGTGGCGCGGGCCGCGCTGACGGTGTTGACGACCTGGTCCACGGCCCAGGGCCCGTCCTCGCGTTGTTCCGTCACCACCAGTATGCGATTGCTACGGACATGGCGCAGGCCGGCCGACCCCATCAACAAACGGCAGATCAGGCTGCCCTCGACATAGAGGCAATTGTCGGTCTGTTCATTGATGTCCGATGCGTTGACGACATTGGGATGGACAATCAAATGATCGCACACCGACGCGAGCAGGCGGGCTGCTGGTGTCGCATCGCCGGCGTGGCCACCGATTTCGCAGTCTATACCCGTTGGCACCAGCATGACGGCGTTGAAGGCGTTCACCCGGGCAAAGCGCCGAGGGCGGAAATCAAAGATGGAGGGGAAGGGAGGCGTTGTCCCGCCTTCCACCGTGTCGACTTCACAGGACCAGCCATCGCCTGACATCCCGGTGATCGCCAGCCTCAACGGATGCACGCCAGGGGGGCATAAGCGCGTTATTTGGCGCCGAACGTGGTCTATTGTGTCCGATCCCGCTGGGACGGGCCTGATTATTCCCGCGATCGACGATATCTTCATTCCGCTCTCGCCCGATGGTTCTTACCCTGCTTAAGAGGAACACGGACCCACCTTCCGGTGGATATTGAATGCCACAAATGCCCCTCATGATTGAGTAACCATATTGTCATGATTCGTAGGGTGTCAATCCACCTCTATGATCTTTTTCAAAGAGCGTTCGGACGCATGGTTCTCCTGTAAATAGTAAACTATGGGGTGTTTAAGCGGATGGGTCGTCGCTGGTGTCATGATGAATTGCGGGGGCAAGCCATGTCGCCGCCCATCTTGCGCCACCTCCTGAGCGGTGCCAGCCTGCTTCCCTCGCACATATGGAAGGGGATGGGGCATGGGCATGGCGGTGACGGGCGCGGATGTCGAGGCGGCGGCGGACCTGCTGGCGGGCAAGGCGGTGGTGACGCCGCTGCTCACCAACGCGGCCCTGGACGCGGTGGTGGGGGCCCGGGTTCTCCTGAAGCCCGAGGTGCTGCAGCGCACCGGCTCCTTCAAGTTCCGCGGCGCCTATAACCGCCTGGGCCGCCTGACGGCCGAGGAGAGGGCGCGGGGTGTCGTCGCCTGGTCCTCCGGCAACCATGCCCAGGGTGTGGCGGAGGCCGCGCGGCTGGTCGGCACCAAGGCCACCATCGTCATGCCGGCCGACGCCCCCGCCATCAAGGTGGCCGGCACGCGCGCCCTGGGGGCCGAGATCGTCTTCTACGACCGCTACACCGAGGATCGCGAGGTCATCGGGCGGGAGCTCAGCGCCCGCACCGGGGCGGTGCTGGTCCCTTCCTATGACGATGTCCACATCATCGCCGGCCAGGGCACGGTGGGGTTGGAGATCGGGCGCCAGGCGGCGGCCTTGGGCCTGACGGTGGACGCCTGCCTGGTGAATTGCAGCGGCGGTGGCCTGGCCACCGGCACGGCCCTGGGCCTCAAGCAAACCTTCCCCGGCGCCCGCGTGCACACGGCGGAGCCGGAAGGCTTCGATGACATGGCGCGGTCGCTGGCGGCCGGGGAACGGCTGGCCAACGCGCCGGGGGGAAGTCCTCCTGCGACGCCTTGCTGTCCCCCAGCCCGGGCACCATCACCTTCCCCTTGGCCCAGATCCTGCTGGGCCCCGGCCTGGTGGTGACGGAGGCGGAGGTGCGCGCCGCCATGCGGTTCGCGGCGGCGAACCTGAAGCTGGTGGTGGAGCCGGGCGGGGCGGCGGCGCTGGCGGCCCTGCTGTCCGGCAAGGTGGATGCCGCCGGACGGACCATCGCCGTGGTGCTGTCGGGCGGCAACGTTGATCCGGCGTTCTATGCCGAGGTGCTGAAGGAAGCGGCCTGAGGGCGAAGGCCGGCCGCACGGGATGCGGCCGGCCGCCAACTGAGATTATTTCGGCTGCGGAACAATGCGCAGATAGGGCTTGGGCGCTGTCCACCCGTCCGGGAACTTGGCCTTGGCGGCCTCGTCCGACACCGACAGGGCGATGATGACGTCACCGCCCGCTTGCCAGTCGGCTGGGGTGGCCACGCTGTGCCGGTCAGTCAGTTGCAGGCTGTCGATCACCCGCAGGATTTCGTGGAAGTTGCGGCCCGTGGTCTGCGGATAGGTCAGCAGCAGGCGCACCTTCTTCTTGGGATCGATGACGAACACGGTGCGCACCGTGTGTGTCTCGTCATGGTTGGGGTGGATCATGTCGTAAAGGGCGGCCACCGCGCGGTCCGGGTCGGCGATCAGGGCGAAGTTCAGGGCGGCACCCTGCGTTTCCTCGATGTCCCGGGCCCAGTCGCGGTGGCTGCCCACCGGGTCCACCGACAGGCCGATGGGCTTCACGCCGCGCTTGTCGAATTCCGGCTTCAGCCGGGCGACAGCCCCCAGCTCGGTGGTGCAGACCGGCGTGAAGTCGCGCGGGTGGGAGAACAGCACGGCCCAGCCGTCGCCGATCCAGTCATGGAAACGGATGGGGCCTTCCGATGTGTCGGCCTGGAAGTCGGGGGCGATGTCGCCCAGTCGCAGGGTCATGGCGTATCCTCCGGGGGTGGTGCCGGCGGGGTTGGCAGCGCCGGCGATGATGCGCTATCGAAAAGGCCCGGCGCTCCCGCGCCGGATAGGCTGAGAGGGTGGATGGCATGGAACTCGAGGATCGGTTGGCGGTGAAGCTGCTGGCCCAGGCCCAGGCCCTGCTGGGCAAGGCGATGAACGAGACGCTGTGCACGCACCCCGACCGTCGCCTGGTGCGCGCGCTGGTGACGGACGCCCAGGCGATGATCGCCGAGTTCGGGGAAACCTATTTCGAGGAAAGGGCCGGGGCCCCGGCCGGGGATCAGGCCGCCTCGGGCTGACCCGGGCTGGTGGGGCCTTCCCAGCTGCGCCAGATTTGGCCGCGGCTGTCGCGGGTGCGGCGCTGGTCGGCCAAGGCGGCCTCCAGGCTGCTCACCGCCCGTTCCACGGCCCGCACGCTGCGGAACCGTTGCCCGTCCAGGGCTTGGAACAGGGTGTTCGAGGCGAAGAACTGGACGTCCCGGCCGTCCTGCACGGCCAGCCCCGCCGTGTGGCGGGCGGTCTCGATGATGACCGCGGCGGGCGCGGGCGCCCGGACGATGTCCTGATTTTGAAGTCGCTGGCTCATGGTGAGCTCCCTCTACACCCCCGCCATTACGGGGGTGTGAAAACAACACGATGGTTTTGTGGCTCGGGGCCCTGGGGCCCGGAACGGTGCGGCTGGGCCCGGCGGGACGCGGCATGCGCGTCCGGCGGGGCATCAACAGCGGCAATCCATGCGCATGAGGCGACAGCGTCCGCCCATGGCCGGCAGGGCGGCGACGGGCGTGGAAACTCGGGACGGATACGCGTGTGGGAAAGTACTGGTCATTGCCTGGTCCTTCACGTTCCGGAGAACCACGAAGGGGCTTCGTGGCGCTTTAGCGGTTGGTGACGCGGCGCAAGCTGCTCCGTCAAATGGCCGCGGGCCGGTTGGCCGGGCCCCACACCGATAAGGGAACGAACGGGCGGTTGTTCCTGGTGGGGCGTGGGGTCCGGCACTGGCCGGAAAGGACGCTGGGGGCGGCCCTTCCTTGACGCCAAGGCTGTCATCCGCTGATTTTTCTGTCAATAAGGATTATAATGACGAATATTTAATGTTGAATTGAGGGGCGGACGATAGTGGCATGAATTGGGCGTTTTTGGCCGTCCGACGGATGGCGGTGTGAGGGTGCTGTAGCCGATCGGTCGCGTCCGTGACGCCCGTCACCCAAGGGGGGCCCTTCGTGGGCGCGACAATTCAACATCTTGCCATGTTAAATTTGCGCAGATCCCGCACGCACGCGCGGGCATTGACAGGCAGCCGTCGCCGTTGATCCTATGCCGTCCGGGGTATCGCCACCCGCCTTTAACATGTCGGCGACACTGGAATTGGAAAGGGAGCGTCCATGCGTCGTGCCTATTCGTCCCTGCTGACGGCCCTGCCGCTGATCGGCGCGCTGCTGGCGGCCCCGACCCATGCGGAGGCCCAGGCCGCCCAGCCGGTCATCCACATCGGCTACATCCCCGTTCTGGGGGCGGCCCCCGCCTACATCATCAGCCAGGAGGGCTGGGACAAGCAGGCGGGGTTCGAGCTGAAGCTGACGCAGTTCGACAGCGGTCCCAACATGATCCTGGGCCTGGCCTCCGGCACGCTGGAGGCCTACATGGGCGGCATTGGTCCCCTGATGGTCGCGGGCTCCCAAGGCATCGCGGTCAAGGTTGTCGCCTCCACCGCGGTGGAGGAGCTGGTGGTGGCCGGTGGGCCGGAGCTGTCGGCCGAGGCGGCCAAGGGCGGCACGAAGGCGGAGGCGATATCGCGCCTGGCCGCCAAGCTGGGCCGGCCGGTGAAGATCGCCACCCAGCCCGTAGGCTCCATCCCCGACACGGTGCTGAAGTACTGGCTGCAGGAGGATGAGCACGTCGACCCGGCCAAGGTGCAGATCGTGGCCATGGGCATCGACGCCACCCAGCAGGCGCTGCTGGCCGGTGCGGTGGACGCCGCCACCGTGCGTGAGCCGGCCCTGACCATCATCCAGGACCGTCAGCCGGCGGTGAAGGTGCTGGCCTATGGCAAGGACATGATCAAGGACCAGCCGGGCACCGTGCTGGGCGTCACCGCCGCCCTGGCCAAGGAGCATCCCGAGCAGGTGCAGAAGCTGGTGGAACTGGTGGACCGGGCCGTCACCCTGATCGCCCAGGACCCGGCGCGCGCGGCGGCCGACGTGGAAAAGGTGCTGGGCCGCGGCATCGTTGATGTGAAGACCATGCAGCGGGCCCTGACGTCCCCCGCCTCGCAGTTCGTGGTCGACCCCCGCCGCATCGTGGAAAAGACCAAGACCTTGCAGGACTTCCAGGTGAAGACCGGCGTCTTGAAGAAGGCGGAGCCGCTGGATACGCTGTTCGACGCCAGCTATTACGAAAAACTCCATAAGTGAGCGTCCTCGTTTGACCTCCCCGACACCGCCGGATCAGCCCGGGGCCGCCCTGCCGGCCCCGGGTAAGCGCATTCCCCCGTCCGCCTTCCTGGCCAAGCCGTCCCGGCGGCATCGCGGCCTGTGGGCGCTGCTGGGCGTGATCGTCTTCCTG
This sequence comes from Nitrospirillum goiasense, assembly GCF_034427435.1. NCBI lineage: Bacteria > Pseudomonadati > Pseudomonadota > Alphaproteobacteria > Rhodospirillales > Azospirillaceae > Nitrospirillum > Nitrospirillum goiasense. Next base: position 1,253,638 of record NZ_JAXQNP010000003.1, read on the forward strand.
GCGGTGTGGGAGGCGGTGCCCCGCCTGGGCTTGGTGCGCCCCGTGCTGCTGCCGCCGCCCAGCGCCATCCCCCAGGCCTTCGTGGCGGAGGTGCGCAGCGGCCAGTGGACGGACGCCATCGTCCACAGCCTGGTGCATTATTTCTGGGGCCTGCTCATCGGCTCGGTCACCGGCATCGCCGCCGGCGTGCTGACCGGCATGTCCCGGCGGCTGGAGGATTTCACCAGCTGGGTCGTGCGCCTGCTGCGCCCCATCCCCGGCCTGGCGTGGGTGCCCTTCGCCATCATCTGGTTCGGCGTCACCCCCACGGCGGCCACCTTCATCATCGTGCTGGGCGTCTTCTGGATCAATTACTTCGCGGCACTGGGCGCCGTGCAGGCGGTGGATCGCGACCTGCTGGAACTGGCCGACGCCTTCGGCCACCGCTCCACCCTGGCCAAGCTGGTCAAGATCGTGCTGCCGGCCGCCTCCGGCGCCATCCTGGCGGGTTTGCGCACCGGCCTGGGCCAGGCCTGGATGTCGGTGGTGGCGGCGGAGCTGTTCGGCGTGCCGGGCCTGGGCCAGCGCATGATGCAGGCCAGTTCCCTGCTGGCGACCGATATCGTCATCGTCTACATGGCCACCATGGCCCTGTTCTACGGCCTGGTCGACATGGGCTTCGTCGCGGTGCGTGACCGCCTGATGCGGTGGAAGGCTTAAGATGGCGGAGACTGCCCCCATGATCGAGATCCGCGATCTCAGCCTCGCCTTCCCGAACCCCGCGTCGCCTGACGGCCGCACCGTGGTGTTGCGCGACTTCAACCTGTCGGTCGCGCCGGGGGAGTTCATCGCCATCGTCGGCGCGTCGGGGGTGGGCAAGTCCACCCTGTTGCGCGTGGTCGCCGGCCTGGTCCCGCCCAACAGCGGCACGGTCAGCCATGCCCAGGGCGGCGGGCCGCTGACGGGCCGCCGCCCCTATGGTCTGGTGTTCCAGGACGCGCGCTTGCTGCCCTGGCGCACCGTGCGCGCCAATGTCGCCTTCGGCCTGGAAGGGCTGGGCCTGTCCCGCGCCGAACGCCGGCGGCGGGCGGAGGAGGCGCTGGCCCTGGTGGGCCTGGCGGACAAGGCCGGCCGCTGGCCGCACCAGCTGTCGGGCGGGCAGCGCCAGCGCGTGGCCATCGCCCGCGCGCTGGCAGTCGATCCCGACCTGCTGATGATGGACGAACCCTTCGGCGCCCTGGACGCCATCACCCGCCAGTCCCTGCAGGACGAACTGCTGGACCTGTGGCGGCGCACGGCCAAGACCATCCTGTTCGTGACCCACGACATCGACGAGGCCGTCTACCTGGCCGACCGCGTCATCCTGCTGGCCGGATCGCCCGCCACCGTGCGGTCGGAGGACCACATCGCGACACCCCGCCCCCGCGCCCGCGACGACAGCGCCGCTCGGGCACTTGTCACCCGCATCCGCGATCGCCTGTCCGACCTGATGGACGGCGGGGGGATTTGACAAAAAGGCTGGGGTGGTGCCCCAGCCTTTTGTCTTAACGGTTCAGAACTGATCTTCCGACAACGCCATCAGGGTGCGGTGACCGGTGCGGATCAGGTCGGCCAGGCCCAGCGATGGGCCCACCACCTGTTCCACGAAGAAGCGGGCGGTGACCAGCTTGCTCTCATGGAAGGCGGCGTCCTGGCCTTGGGCCAGCGCCTGGTTGGCGGCGATGGCGCCCCGGGCCAGCAGGAAGGCGCCGGTGACGTTGCCGAACAGGGTCAGGTAGGGCACGGCCCCGGCCGCCGCCGCGCGCGCGTCGGCCTTCACATGGTCCACCAGGAAGGACGTCGCGTCCTCCAGCGCCGCGATGCCGCGCTTCAGGCCCTGGGCGATGGCGGCCAGGTCGTCGCCCGGCTGGGCGGCGGCGGCCTCCGTCGTTTCGGCCATCTGGGCGAACAGCGCGCGGGCGGTGGCGCCGCCGTCCCGGCCCAGCTTGCGGAATACTAGATCGTTGGCCTGGATGCCGTTGGTGCCCTCGTAGATCGGGGCGATGCGGGCGTCGCGGTAATACTGGGCCGCCCCCGTCTCCTCGATGAAGCCCATGCCGCCGTGCACCTGCACGCCCAGGCTGGCGACCTCCACCCCGATGTCGGTGCTCCACGCCTTGGCCACCGGCGTCATCAGGTCGTTCATCAGGCCGGCCTGGTGAGCGGCCGCCGCGTCGGGGTGATGGTGCCGGCCGTCCAGGAACGAGGCGGTGAAATAGACGATGGCCCGCGCGGCCTCCACCTTCGACCGCATGGTCAGCAGCATGCGCCGCACGTCGGGATGGTGGATGATGGTCACCGGCTGCGGCCCGCCGGCGACGTCGCGGCTCTGCACCCGGGTCTTGGCATAGGCCAACGCCTGCTGGTAGGCGCGGTCGCCGATGGCGACGCCCTGCAGGCCCACCCCCAGGCGCGCGTTGTTCATCATGGTGAACATGTACTCGATGCCGCGGTTCTCCTCGCCCACCAGGTAGCCGACGCAGGCGCCGTTGTCGCCATAGCTCATGACGGCGGTGGGGCTGGCGTGGATGCCCAGCTTGTGCTCCAGGCTGACGCAGCGGGCGTCGTTGCGCTCACCCGGCGTGCCGTCGGCGTTCAGCAGGAACTTGGGCACGATGAACAGCGAGATGCCCTTGGTGCCCGCCGGCGCCTCCGGCGTGCGGGCCAGCACCAGGTGGACGATGTTGTCCGTCCAGTCATGGTCGCCATAGGTGATGAAGATCTTCTGCCCGGTGATGCGGTAGGTGCCGTCCGCATGCCGCACCGCGCGGGTGCGTACCGCGCCCACGTCGGACCCGGCCTGCGGCTCCGTCAGGTTCATGGTCCCGGCCCATTCGCCGGAGATCAGCTTTTCCAAATAAAGCTTCTTCTGCTCATCCGACCCGTGGGCGGTCAGCAGTTCCACTGCCCCTTGGGTCAGCAGCGGCCCCAGGGCGAAGGACATGTTGGCGCTGGTCCAGGTTTCCAGCAGCGCGATGAACAGGGTCCAGGGCAGGCCCTGGCCGCCATGGTCGGGGTCGAAGGGCACGCTGTTCCACCCGCCCTCCACGAACTGCCGGTAGGCGTCCTTGAAACCGTCGGGGGTGCGCACGCCGGTTTCGGTCAGGCGCGCCCCCTGGCGGTCGCCGGGCGCGTTCAGCGGGGCCAGCACGTTGTCGGCCAGCTTGGCGCCTTCCTCCAGCACGGCGTCCACCAGGTCGGGGGTCGCGGCCTCGAAGGCGGGCAGGGCCGCGACGCGGTCCAAGCCGACGACGGAATTCAGGACGAAACGGATTTCCTTCAGGGGCGCTTGATAGCTCATGGTCTCTCGGGTCCTCCCGGGTGCCGGCGGCGGCCCGGCGCCTCCTCGCTTCAGGACAAGGGGGGCGGGCCCGGCACGGCCGGCGGGGTGCTCACTGTTATTGGGCGGGCGGGCCCATCATCGATGGCGGAAGGGCCGCGTCCCGTCGACGCGGGTGTCATCCTGCCGGGACGGCGGCGGGCGGGCAAGCGTCGGTGACGTTTTCCGGTGTGCCGGCCATTTGGCACGGCCTTTGCTTTCCTGTTGGGCCAACATCGGATCGGCCCCGTCGGCCGGTCGCTTTTCCAGGTAAATGAGGTCCGGTCGTGAACAGCGCACTGTCCACCACGCAGTTGACTGCAGCACAGGGTTTGGCGTCCTCCGCCCCCGCCAGGATCGTGGCGGCGGTGCAGCAGGCCAGCACCAAGGCCGGGGTAGATTTTTCCTATCTGCTGAAGCAGGCGTCGGTGGAAAGCGGCTACGATACCAACGCCAAGGCCAGCACCAGCAGCGCCACCGGCCTGTATCAGTTCACCGACTCCACGTGGCTGAACATGGTGCAGCAGCATGGCGCCGAGGTTGGCCTGGGCCAGTACGCCAGCGCCATCAAGACCCGCAGCGACGGCAGCGCCTACGTTTCCGACCCGGCCACCCGGCAAAAGATTCTCGACCTGCGCAAGGACCCCACCACCTCGGCCATGATGGCGGCCCAACTGGCGCAGGACAACAAGACCACCCTGCAGCAGCAGGTGGGCGGCACCATCGGCGGGACCGAGCTGTATCTGGCCCATTTCCTGGGCGCCGGCGGCGCCAGCAAGTTCTTGAACGCGCTCAAGAAAAACCCCAACCAGGCGGCGGACGCCGTCGTGCCGGACGCGGCGGACGCCAACGACGCCGTCTTCTATGACAACAACGGCAAGGCCCTGTCCCTGGGCCAGGTCTACGACCGCTTCGCCAAGAAGTTCGACGGCACGGGCGGCACCAGCGCGGACAAATATGCCGGGTCCACCACCCTGGGCACCGTGCAGGCGGCCGACAGCACGTCGCAGCCGTGGGACATGGCGCGCGGCGCCAGCTCCTCCAAGATGCCGCTGTCCACCTACACCATCATGATGCTGAACGCCCTGGCCGCCCCCACCGAGGATGACGACCAGGACAACAAGGATGGCTATAGCCAGCAGGAACAGCGCATGACCCTCAACCGCGCCCCCAACATGGCCGCCGCCTACATGGCCAGCGCCTAAACCGAGCCGTAGGTCTCCGGCGTCGCCGGCACGGCCATCCACGCCTTCACACCGCCGTCGCTGGCCTGCCCCAGCTCACCGCCGCACTGCCGGGCCAGTTGTTCCAGCAACAGGCGCCCCAGGCCGGCGGTTGGGCGCATTCCCGTGGAGCGCATCCCCGCGCCGGAATCTTCTGCCGACCCGGCGCTTGTTGCCGGGTCCTTGCCATTGTCAGGGACGCCCAGCCCTACGCCGTCATCCTCCACGCGCAGCACCCAACGCTCCCCCTCCGTCGCCAGGCATACGGCGACGGTGCCGGCCCGGCCGTCGGGGAAGGCGTACTTCAGGGCGTTGGTCAGCAGCTCATTGGCGGCCAGGCCCAGGGTGACCGCGGCGCGCTGCGGCAACTGCACGTCCTCCACCGCCACGGTGAAGGTGATGGGCCGGCCGGTGGCATGGGCCGCGGCCAGGTTTTCCACCAACTGTTCCAGCAGGCTGCGGGCCGGCACGAAGGGTTCACGCTGCAACCGCTGCAGGCTGGAATACACCAGCCCCAGCACGCGCACGCGCTCCCCCGCCTTGGCCAGTTCCGCGGCCTCCGCCCCGCCCGCGCGGCTTTCCGCCACCATCAACAGGCTGGAGACGGACTGCAGGTCGTTGCGGATGCGGTGGTAGATTTCGCGCAACAGCATGGCCTGCTGCTGTTCCCCCGCCGCCAGCGTGTCCAGGGCGCGGTGCAGGGCCGCGATGATGGCCACGATCACCAGGCCGATGATGACGAAAAGGCCGGGGCCCACCCACGCCTTGGATGGCAGGACCGCCAGCCGATCCGGCAAGGTGGCCCATTCCTGCGCCCATGTCAGGCTGTCGTCCGCTGGGGCGATGAAAGGCAGGGCCAGCACCGTGCTGAGGGCCACCGACATCAGGCCGGGTCCGACGCCGAAGCACAAGGTGGCGAGCACCAGGGCCGGAAAGAATTGCAGGACGGGATAGCCGTCCAGCAGCTCATCCAGCGCGATGCGCAGCCCGAACGACAGGATTACCATGAACGCCGCCCCGGCATAGCGCAGGGCGGTGGGGCGTTGCCGCAAGGAGAGGAAGGTGCTCAGGAAGGGCGTCATGGCCGCGGATCATAGCGCCGCCTCGGCCAACCGCACTACATCCGACGGTATATCGCCTTAGAAATGCACCAGCGCCGGGTCATCGGACCGGCCGGCCATCATCTGCCCGGCACAGGCGCCGCCCGCCATCTGGGGACGCCCATGCAGGCTGTCGTCGGCGTCCAGCCGCGCCTCGGCCCGGGATGGGAACCCGGCTGTTCCGCGCACCAGGCGCCGGTAAAGGTCCAAGGGGGAGGGCGCGGTGCCGATGGGGGTCGAGGACTTGCCAGGCATGGGCTCCCTCCCTCTGTTGGGGTGGGCCACCCGTCAATGCGGCGGCGCCACCGGCTCCACTATCTCAGGTGGAAGCGTCTCATGGTGGCCGAGTCGCCGTCAATTGATGCCAAAGGTCAGTGCGGGCGTATGCCCTGGGGCAGAACGGGGCGTCGGGACCTGCCAATTAGGGTAAGATTTTACCCGGATTCATCAGGTCGCGCGGGTCCAGCACGCGCTTCAACTCCGCCATCAGGGTGATTTCCAGGGGCGACCGGGCGCGGGCCAGTTCGCCGCGCTTCTTGCTGCCGATGCCATGCTCGGCGCTGATCGACCCTTCCAGGTCCAGCACGACGTCATGGACGGCCCGCATGATGCGGGGCCCCAGCGCCAGGAAGGCGGCGCGATCGGCCGGGTCGTCGCTATCGGGCCGGGCGATGTTGTAGTGGATGTTGCCGTCGCCCAGGTGGCCGAAGGGGTAGGGCCGGGCACCGGGGCAAAGGTCCGCCACCGCCCGGTTCGCGCGCTCGATGAATTGGGGCACGCGGCTGACGGGCACGGCCACGTCATGGTGCAGGGCGCCGCCCACCTTGCGCCCGATCTCCGGCAGGCCCTCGCGCAGGCGCCACAGTTTCTGGCGCTGGTCGCCGCTGGCGGCCAGGGTGGCGTCCGTGGCCTCCCCCGCCTCCAGGGCCTCGGCCAGGGCGCCTTCCACCGTTTCGCGCAGGGCGTCGCCGGGCGTGCCCGCCGTCAGCTCCGTCAGGATGTACCAGGGGGACGGTTCGGACAGCGGGTCGTTGTGTTCGCCCAGGTAGCGGGCGGCGCCGTCGATGGCGAAGCGCGGCATGATCTCGAAAGCCGACACGGCGTCGCCGCTGGCCTGGCGCAGCCGTTTCAGCAGGCGCAGGGCGGCGGTGACGTCCGGTACGGCCACCAGGGCCGTTTCCATCTGGCGCGGCCGGGGCACCAGCGACAGGGTGGCGGCGGTGATGATGCCCAGCGTGCCCTCCGCCCCCAGGAACAGGTGCTTCAGGTCATAGCCGGTGTTGTCCTTGCGCAGGCGGCGCAGGCCGTTCCAGATCCGCCCGTCCGGCAGCACCACCTCCAGCCCCAGCACCTGGGCGCGGGCATTGCCGTAGCGCAGGGTCAGGATGCCGCCGGCGTTGGTCGACAGGTTGCCGCCGATGGTGCAACTGCCCTCGGCGCCCAGGCTCAGGGGGAACATCAGGTCCACGTCGTTGGCGGCCTGCTGCACCGTGGCCAGGATGACGCCCGCCTCCACCGTCATGGTGTGGTCCAGCGCGTCCACCTCGCGGATGCGGTTCAGGCGGCCCAGGTTCAGCAGCACCGTGCCGGCCGCCGCCAGCGCCCCGCCCACCAGGCCGGTGTTGCCCCCCTGCGGCACCAGGGCGATGCCGGCCGCCGCCGTCAGGCGCACCACGGCCGCCACCTCCTCCGTCGTGCCGGGGCGCAGCACCGCCAGCGGCGTGCTGACGGCGTTGCCGCGCGCCTCCGTCAGGTAGGGCGCCTGCGCCTCCGCCGCGGTGATGACGCCGGCGGGGCCCAGCAGGTCGGCCAGCGCGGCCAGGCAGGCTTGGACGGTATCGGGGGCGGGCGTGCTCATGGGGCTTCATCCGGAATCAGGGCCGCCAGAGTGTCCGGTCCCGGCCTGTGGGATCAAGTGCTAACGCGTCCCCCGCCGACAGGTTCCGGTCGCGCCAGCGTCAGGGGCGCGGTGCGGCCGCGCGGCGCAGGCGGTCGTTGATGGCCAGGCCCAGGCCCACGTCCGGGATGGTCATGACCGCGATGCCGCTCAGGCCGGGCTTGTCCAGCCGGCGCAGCATGGCGAACAGGTTGGCGGCGGCCTCGTTCAAATCACCGGTGGGGGACAGGTTCAGCCGCTCCGCCCCGCCCAGGACGAAGCGATCGGGGCCGAAGCCCAGCAGCGCCTCGTCCTTCGCCGCGTTCAGGGCGTTCAGGCGGACCGGCAGGCCGGGGGCGTAATGGCTTTCCAGCATGCCCGGCGCTTTGATCCCGGTTCCGGGAGTGGCGGCGCGCTGGACGGGGCCCAGCACGGCCTCGATCTCCTCCGGTGTGATGGAGCCGGGGCGCAGCAGCACGGGATGCTCGCCCGACAGGTCCAGCACGGTGGACTCCACCCCCACCGGGCAGCGGCCGTCCGCCAGGATCAGGGCCAGCCGGCCCCCGCCGCCATCGGGAAACTCCTCCCGCACATGGATGGGGGCGGTGGGGCTGACATGGCCGGACCGGTTGGCGCTGGGCGCCGCGATGGGCCGGCCGCTGGCCTGCAGCAGGGCGCGGGCGGTGGGGTGGCGCGGCACCCGCACCGCCACCGTGTCCAGCCCGGCGCTGACCAGCAGCGACAGGGCCGCGTCCGGCCGCCGGGGCAGGACCAGGGTCAGGGGGCCGGGCCAGTAGAGGTCGGCCATCTGGTGCGCCCGCTCATCCATCACGGCATAGCGCTCCACCGCCGCGACATCGGGCAGATGGACGATCAGGGGGTTGAAGCTGGGGCGGCCCTTGGCGGCGAAGATGTCGGCCACCGCCTGGTCATTACCGGCGTCGCCGCCCAGGCCGTAGACCGTCTCCGTCGGGAAGGCCACCAGCTTGCCGGCGGCCAGCGCCTGCGACGCGCGGGCCAGCGCTTCGGTGGTGGGCGGGGACATGTCGGGGGCAGGGTGTTGGGTCACGGGCCGGCACCTGGTGAAGGATGTCCACCCTATCTAGCCCACCGGCCCGCCCGGTCCAAGGCCGCCGGCCGCAGGGCCGCCCCACCCTTTTGAGGCATCGCCGATTGTGCGCTGCACCCTTGCCCGCCATCGCGGCGGGGTCCACACTGCCGGCCACGGTCATTCCTTGAAGGGGGAACCATCATGGCGGGTCACGTCGTCACCATCGCGCAGCAGAAGGGCGGGGCGGGCAAAACCACGCTGGCCATCCAGCTGGCGGTGGCCTGGTCCCTGGCCGGGCTGCGGGTGGCGGTGGTGGACATCGACCCCCAGGGCAGCCTGACCGCCTGGTTCGGCCTGCGGACGCAGGCGCTGGACGATCCCGGCCTGACCCATATGCAGATCAACGGCTGGCGCACCCAGAAAGAGGTGGAGCGCCTGGCGCGGGAGCATGACGTGGTGGTCGTCGACAGCCCCCCGCATGCCGAGACGGAGGCGCGCATCGCCGTGCGCGTGGCCGACCTGGTGGTGGTCCCGGTGCAGCCCAGCCCCATGGACCTGTGGGCCACCCGCCCGACGCTGGACATGGCGAAGACGGAAAAGCGCCCGGTGCTTGTGACGCTGAACCGCGTGCCGCCCCGCGCCAAGCTGGCCGATCGGCTGACGGAGGCGGTGGCGGGCCTGGGCGTGCCCATGGCGGAGGCGGTGATCGGCAACCGCGTGGGCTTCGCTGGCGCCATGATGGACGGCCTGTCGCTGCAGGAAACCGACCGCCGCGCCAAGGGCTCGGAAGAGATCGCGGCCCTGGCCGGGGAGATCCTGGCCCGCCTGGGCGGCACCCTGACCACCGGCGCCCGCAGCGCCAGCGCCTGACACGACCCTTTCCGGGCGCCTACCTTTCGGCTGCCCGCGTTGCGGCCGGCGCGCGGGGCGGTGTATACCCGATGGTGCCGCCTCGGGGGGCGGGGCGGCGCTGGGGTGGGGTTGGGAACCAATGCAAATTCTGTCGCGCCTGTTTTCGCGCCGTGCGGCGGTGACCGTGGCGGCGGCGTCGCCGATCCTGCCTGACGTGGTGATCGCCGAGCCGTTTAACGCCTTCGTCCATGGGCTGAATGCCATCACCATCCCCGGTGACCTGCGGGCCACCCGGGATGGGGCGCCGCTGCAGGCCCTGGTGATGGATGCGGCGGGCACCCAGGTGCGCGTGGGTGACGTGGTCCAGGCGACACCCGGCATCGACCGCGTCGCCTTCGCCGCCTTCCCCGAAGGGATGGGCCCCGCCTTCTGGCTGTTCGTGGTGGCGCCGCTGGACGATGCCGATCCCATGCCGGCCGATCCCGTGCCGCTGCTGCCGGCCCTGCGGGCGCTGGCGGCTGGCCTGGGGTCGCGGCCGCCGCTGGCGGTGGGATGCGAAGGCCCCGCCCTGGACCGGGCCAGGCTCAGTTTCGCCATGATCAGTGACGAGCCGCCCCCGGCCACCCTGCCGCCCCTGGACCAGCCGGTGGTGGATGAGGGCGCGCTGACCCCCGAACAGCGGCAGTGGCGGGAGGAGGGCGTGGCCATCCTCAAGGGCTTCCTGTCCGATGACCTGCTGGATCCCTACATCGCCCGCCGCGAACAGGTGGGACGGGCGGGCGGCTGGCGGTCCCCCACCCCCTATATGCAGGTGGAGGAGTTGCGCCGCATCTGCCTGCACCCGCCGCTGATGGCCGTGCTGAACCGCCTGGTGGGGGAGGAGATGCTGCTGCACCTCAACCTCACCGGCTGGATCTCGACCGAACGCGATTGGCATCAGGACGAGTATCTCAGCCCCCCTTTCGTGAACAGCTGGTACGCCGCCGTGTGGATCGCGCTGGACCGCATCCACCCTGATGCCGGTCCCTTCGAATACATTCCCGGCTCGCACCGCTGGCCGCTGCTGCGCGGCGACAAGGTGCGCCAGTTCATGACCGAGGATGAACGGCGCCTCAGCGCGGTCACCGACAGCGGCTATGACGCGTGGCCCAGCATCACCCAGTCCTATGTCGCCCCCATCGTGGAGGCGGAGATCGCCCGGCGCGGCGTTGAAAAACGGGCCTTCCTGGCGGAGAAGGGCGACGTGCTGATTTGGCACGGCCGCCTGATGCATCGCGGCTCCCCCGCGCGGCAGCAGGGTCTGGAGCGGCGGTCCCTGATCGCGCACTATACCGGCGTGAACCATCGCCCCGACATGCCGGAGCGCCGGTTCGAGGGCGGCGGACACTACGCCGTCTTCCACACGCCCCTGCTGTGACCCTCTTCCCCTGATGGACCGGCTTTTGCCATGACCTTCCTGTCCCGCCTCCTCGGCCGTCGGCCGGTCGCCGCACCCGTCGCCCCGCCGCCGGTGGCGCCGCTTCCGCCGCTGCTGATCGTGGAACGGGTGGTGACGCGTGTGGCCAACCTGGAGGTCGTGGAGGTGCCGGGCGATATCCGGGCCGGCCGTCCAGACCGCAAGCTGCACGCCCTCCTGGTCGATGAGGCGACCGGCCTGGCGCGGCAGGGGCCGCTGGTGTCGCGCACCCCGGATGGCCTGTTCGAGGGCGATCTGCGCTGTGACCGCGTCACCGTTCCGCCCTTCCCCACGACGGGCTGCGGCCCCGTCTACTGGCTGTTCGTGGCCGAGACGGATGAGGCGCCGGATGCCCAGGCGCTGGCGCCGGCACTGCTGGCCTTGGCCCGCACCCTGGGGGACCGGCCGCCCCTGGGCGCCCTGTGCTACGGCACGCCGCCGGACGCCAGCGGCGGCATCCGCTTTTCCATGTTGAGTGACCATCCCGATCCCCAGGGCCTGCCGCCCCTGGACCAGCCGGTGGTGGATGAGGCGGCACTGACCCCCGAACAGCGGCAATGGCGGCGCGAGGGCGTGGTCCTGCTCAAGGGCTTCCTCGGCGACGACCTGCTGGACCCCTACATCAAGCGGCGCGAGCAGGTGGACCGGGCGCTGGGCTGGATCACCCCCACCCCCTACATGCAGGTGGAGGAGTTGCGGCGCATCTGCCTGCACCCGCCGCTGATGGTCATCATGAACAGCCTGATCGGGGAGGAGATGATGCTGCATCTGAACCTCACCGGCTGGGCCTCGACCGAGCGCAACTGGCACCAGGACGAATATCTCAGCCCGCCCTTCGTCAACGGCTGGTACGCCGCCGTGTGGATTGCCCTGGACCGCATCGACCCCGACTCCGGGCCGTTCGAATATGTCCCTGGCTCCCACCGCTGGCCCCTGCTGCAGGGGGAAAGGGTGCGGCAGTTCATGACCGCGGCGGAACGCGACCGCGTCACCGGCACCACCGGCAGCGCCTCCTGGCCGCACCTGACCCAACGCTACGTCACCCCGGCCATCGAGGCGGAGATCGCGGCCCAGGGGGTGGAGACGCGCCGCTTCCTGGGGGAAAAGGGCGACGTGCTGATCTGGCATGGCCGGTTGATGCACCGGGGCTCGGCGCCGAACCGCCCGGGGGTGGAGCGGCGGTCGCTGATCGGCCACTACACCGGCGTGAACCACCGCCCGGACATGCCCAACCGGCGGTTCGACCATGGCGGGCACTACGCCGTGTTCGACTATCCGTTGAAGTAGGCGCGGGCGCACCTCCCCAGCCGGTCTGATCTGTGCCAAGCTGACACGCAGACCGCGCCGTCAGGGGCCGCCGCATGACCGTCTCTTCCTCTCGCCTCGTATCCGTCCGCCGCCATGATGGCCCGCGGGACGCCTGGCATGTGGCCAATCTGGCGCCGCCGCCGCCCCTGTCCGGCTTGGTGGACGGCTATGCCGACTACCGCGAGCGGACCAGCTTCACCACCCGCCGGGAACTGCCCCACGCCCAGGCCGTCCTGATCGTCAACCTGGCGGAACCCATCGGCATCGTCGGCGGCGATGGGCGGCCGATCACCGTGCGCGCTGGCGAGGGCTTCGTGGCCGGCGCCCACCTGGCGCCGGCGCTGTCCCGGTCGGGCGGTGCCCAGGCGGGGATGCATGTCTTCCTGCCGCTCTCCAGCCTGCGGCGTCTGTTGGGATGCCCATTGACGGAGCTGGTCGACCGCGTGGTGCCCCTGGACGCCATGCTGGGCCCGGCGGGGACGCGGCTGGGCCAGGCGTTGGCGGAGGCGCCGGACGGGGCCGGACGCATGGCCATCCTGGACGAGGCGCTGACCCGCCGCTTCGCCGCCCTGCCGGGCCTGCCCAGGGCGCAGATGCACGCGCTGGCCCTGCTGCGCGACCGGCCCGACATGGACATCGCCGCCATCGCGCAAGACATAGGCTGGAGCGCCAAGCACCTCGCCGCCCGCGTGAAGGACGCGCTGGGCGTGGGCCCGCGCACCTACCGGCGCCTGCTGCGGTTCGAGGCGCTGACCAAGGGGCTAGGGGCGGCCCCGCCGGACGCGGGCAGCGGCGGCTGGGCCGGCATCGCCATCGACGCCGGCTATTGCGACCAGTCGCACATGATCCGCGAGTTCCGGGAGTTCGCCGGCCTGACGCCGGGGCAGTACCTGGCCCAATCCCTGCCGGACGGCGGCGGCCTGGTGGAGGCCGGGATGGGGGAGGCCAGGATCGAGAAGGTAAATTAGATCCAATCCAGGCCGCGCCATCCGGCCCTAGGGTCGGGGCCGCGGCACCGTCGCCGCCTGACAGGAGACTGAGCGCCATGCCCACCCATTCGCTGATCCCCTGCCTGCGCTATCAGGATGCGCCGGCCGCCATCGACTTCCTCTGCGCCGCCTTCGGTTTCGAGAGCCACGCCGTTTATGCCGACGACCAGGACCCCAGCCTCATCCACCATGCCCAGCTGACGTTGGGCGACGGCATGGTCATGCTGGGATCGGCCCGGCCCGGGCCGTCCACCGATGCCTATCGCTGGAAAACGGCGGCGGAGGCGGGGGGTGTGACGGCGTGCGTCTACATCATCGTCGACGACCTGGATGCCCACCACGCCCGCGCCCGCGCCGCCGGGGCGGAGATCGTGACCCCGCCGCACGACAACGAAGGCTACCCCGGCCGCGGCTACCACGCCCGCGATCCCGAGGGGAACAGCTGGAGCTTCGGCACCTATGACCCCTGGGCGCCGCTCTGAGGGAGGGGGCGCGGCTCCGCCATCAGCAACCGGCTATTGGGCCAGGGCCCTCAGCTTGTCCATCCAGCCACGGAAGTGGGCGCACTCCCGTTCCATGGCTGCCAATGTGACATGTCCCGCCGCCAGAGGGCCGTGCCGGGTTTTGTGGTATTTTGGGGTGAGGGCCGTTTCCAAGCGCCTGGATGGCTTGGTGTCGAAGCTGTCGTTGATGTGTTCCGGCGTTTCGAAGCCTGCGCGGATTTTCCGAAGCTTCGTCAGGCTGTCGTTCCAGCCCGGCTCCGTTGTCGCCAACGCCTCGACATCGGAAAATAGCAAGCCTTCGAATTCATAAGGCTGGATATGGGGGATGAACCGGCCGGGTTTGCATCCGATGCCTTCGACTATCGCGGCCGTCAGGCTGGCTTCTATGCGTTCCGCTTTTCGGAGTGGACCCGCATACGGGCTGGACTGATCCAGGCCTGGGAAAGAGGTGTCCAGGCCATAAAGATCGAGAAACGTGGTGAGGACGGCATCGGTATGCTGTCGCAAGGTGTTGCGGGCATTGACCTTCAGGCGGTCGAACGTTACGGCGCCGCCCTTGGCGTCCCGCGACGTGTGCAGCAACTGCGGTTTCAGGAAAATGCCCAGGCCCCGCAGCGTGGGGGCGATGACCCGTTTGATGAACTGCTCTTCCGTCTGGCCCTCGGCGAAGACGATGACCTCCATGACGGGTCAGGGCCTCCCGCCCAGGATGTTCCGCTTCCAGATTTCGCCCAGGGAATACTCTTGCAGCCACCCGGCCAACTCTTCCCCGGAGTAGCGCTTGAAGGTGGAGGCGCCGTCTTCCTGGTCGACGACGATGATGTCCTCGGGCGTCAGTTCATTGACCAGTTCGACCGACTGCGTGGACACGATCAGTTGGCGTTGCTCCGCCACCTGCTTGAACATGTCGGCCAACACTGAAATGGCATAGGGGTGTAAACCCAGTTCCGGCTCATCGATCAGGATGGTGTCCGGCAGCTTGGACGTCGGTTGCAGCAGTAGGGTCGCCAGGCAGATGAAGCGCAAGGTGCCGTCCGAGAGCATATGCGCCTTGAAGGGCGTGTCCGGCCGGCCGGCCTGGGTCCATTCCAACTCCACGAACTCGGCATCGTCCCGGTGCACGAAGTCGCCGAAGAAGGGGGCGACGAGGCGGATCGTTTCCACGATGCGCCGGTATTGTTGGGGATGCTTCTGGTAAAGGAGCGTCAGATATGCAGCGAGGTTGCCAGCATCCGTTTCCAGCCGGAGATTGATGTTGGCGGCATGGGGTTGCTTAACCCGTGCGGTTTCGCCCGTATCGTGAAAATGATATACAAGCAAACTCTTGACTGAAGTGGGAAATACTGGCGAGAATATATCTTCTGCATCTTCCAAATTTGACTCGGTGTGTCCAGACCCTAGTTGCATGCCAAATTCAGATTTGTGCGTATTATTTATTGTGTATATAATTTCTTCTTCGAATATTAGACGGTTGTCTGCGGTGGGGATGAGGTTGAATTTATATCCTCCACTCTGAAAGAAAACTTCAGCATAGATATGGTCGGTTATCTTCCTGCCGAAATGCAGGAAAGCATCCGGCCCGCCTTGGGTCTGCACGTAGAGCTGTAGCCGCCGCAGGTACATTTGGCTGAGCAGGCGAAAGAAGCCAATGAAGTTACTCTTGCCGGCGCCATTGGCGCCGATCAGCACATTCAGCGGGTTCAGCTTGAAATCACGCAAGCTCCGGATCGATTTGAAGCCGGTGATGGTGAGCGAGCTGACACTGGACATTGGGACTCTTTCGCCTTGCTCGGATCAGGATGTCACAGCGCCTGCACCGCCGCCAGCACGGCGTCGACATGACCAGGCACCTTGACCTTGCGCCACACCTTGGCCACCTGGCCGTCCTTGTCTATCAGGAAGGTGGCGCGCTCGATGCCGAAATAGGTGCGGCCGTACATGTTCTTTTCCACCCACACGCCATAGCGCTCGCACACGTCGCTGTCGGCGTCGGAGGCCAGAGTGAAGGGCAGGTTGTACTTCTTCTTGAACTTGTCGTGGCTGGCCACGCTGTCCTTGGACACGCCGATGATGGTGGCGTCCACCTTTTCGAAGTGCGGCAGGGATTCGCCGAAGCCGCAGGCTTCGGCCGTGCAGCCGCTGGTGTCATCCTTGGGGTAGAAGTACAGCACCACCGGACGGCCTTTCAGGGACGACAGGGTGACGCTGCCGCCACCATCGGTGGGCATGGTGAAATCCGGGGCGGGGGTTCCGACCTCAACGGCCATGGTGCTTTTCCTTCCTGGGTTCGTGCCTAGGTTCGCGATGGTGGGGTTTGCGACGGTGGGGTTTGTGACGATGGAGTGTCGACGCGGGCGGATACGGTCCAGGCCGCCGGTTGGATCAAGGGGCCGGCGCCGGCAGGCGGGCGGCGGGTTCCTCCACCACCTTCTGGAACAGGGCGTGGGCCTGGGCCGCCGCGGCCCGGATCTTTGCCTCCGCCGCGTCGAAGTCAAGACCCCCAGGGGTATTGTTTCCCACGGCTTCCGCCAGGGCGAGGCGTAGGGCGGGGGGCGCCTCCGCCACCTTGACCTCGCCGGCCACCGTCAGGCGCAGAAAGGCCTGCACCCGGCGCCACAGGCGGTGGATGTCGATCAGGGCGTCGGCGTCCGCCGCGTCCAGCAGTCCCGCGTCGCGCAGGCGGGCCAGGGCGCCGGTGGTGTTGGGATCCAGGATGCCGGGATGGTCGGCGGCGTGGCGCAGGGTCAGGTATTGCACCAGGAACTGGATATCGACCATGCCGCCGCGCACATGCTTCACCGACCAGGGGTCCTTGGTGTGGTGTTCCTTGTCCATGCGGACGCGCATGTCGGCCACGTCGGCCAGCAGCTTGTCCGGGTCGCGCGGCTGCACCAGCACGGCGCGGATGGCCTCGGTCAGTTGTGCCCGCAGGGCCGGCGGGCCGGTCAGTACCCGGGCGCGGGTCAGCGCCATGTGTTCCCAGGTCCAGGCGCTTTCCCGCTGATACCGGATGAAGGCGTCCAGGCTGACGGCCAGGGGCCCCTTGTTGCCGGAGGGGCGCAGCCGCATGTCCACCTCATACAACGCCCCCTCCGCCGTGGGGGCGGTGATGGCGTTGATCAGGCGCTGGGTCAGGCGGATGTAATACTCGCTGGGTGACAGCGGCTTGGGCCCGTCCGACTGGTCCGCGCCGTCCGGCACCTGATAGACCGTGATCAGGTCGAGGTCCGACCCCAGGGACAGGGATCCCGCCCCCAGGCGGCCCATGCCCAGGATGGCCATGCCCGCCCCGCCATCCGTTCCGGATGCGAAACAGCCGTGGCGGGGCCTGTATTCCGCCGCCACCCGTTCATGCAGCACGGCCAAGGCGGTTTCCGCCACCTCGGTCAGGAAGGGGCCGCACTGGTCGCCATCGGTCAGGTGGCGCAGGATCTGGATGCCGGCGCGCAGGCGCTGGTCGCTGGTCCAGCGCCGCGTCAGGTCCAGCACCTCTTCGAAGTGGTGGGCATCGGCCAGCAGGCGGGACATCCCCTCGCGCAATTCCTGGGCGTCGGGCAAATGGTCGAAAAAGCCGGGCGTCAGCACGGCGTCCAATTGCGACGGGCGCCGCGATAGGCTGTCGGCCAGACGGGGGGCCGTGCCCATGATCAGGGCCACCAGCTCCAGCAGCTTGGGGTTGGCGTAGAACAGGCTGAACAGCTGCACCCCGGCGGGCAGGCGGTTCAGGAACTCATCGAACTTCAGGAAGGCCTGGTCCGGTTGCGCCGTGCCGCCCAGGGCCGCCAGCAGGCTGGGCACCAGTTCCGTCAGCAGCTCCCGCGCGCGGGTGCTGCGGGTGGCGCGATAGCGGCCGTGGTGCCAGGCGCGGATTTGCCCCGCCACGGCCGACGGATTCTGGAAGCCCAGGCCCCGCAGGGTGGTGATGGTGTCGGGGTCGTCCTCCGTCCCGGTGAAGACCAGGTTGCCGGGGCCCGACAGGGGCGGCGCCTCCTCGAACAGGGCGGCATAGCGGTCCTCCACCCGGCCCAGGGTGGCCAGCAGCTCTGTCCGGAAGGTGTCAGCGTCGGCATAGCCCAGGAAGGTGGCGATGGCCGCCACGCCGGCGTCGTCCACCGGCAGCTTGTGGGTCTGCTGGTCGTCCACCATCTGCACCCGGTGCTCCACCCGGCGCAGGAAGCGGTAGGCCGCCTTCAAATCCTCCGCCGCCGCGTCGCTGACCCGCCCGGCCGCCACCAGGGCGTCCAGCGCCATCATGGTGGCGGGGATACGCAGATGGGCGTCACGCCCGCCATAGATCAGTTGCTGGGTCTGGGCGAAGAACTCGATCTCGCGGATGCCGCCGCGGCCCAGCTTGATGTCGTGGCCGTTCACCGCCTTGTCGCGGTGGCCCTTGTGCGCGCCGATCTGGCGCTTGATGGAATGGATGTCCTGGATGGCGGCGAAGTCCAGGCTGCGGCGCCAGACGAAATGACGGATCAGGCCCATGAAGTCCTGGCCGGCCTTGCGGTCGCCGGCCACGGGCCGCGCCTTGATCATGGCCGCCCGCTCCCAGTTTTGGCCCAGGCTGCCGTAGTAGGCCTCGGCGGCGGAGACGGAGACGGCCAGCGGGGTGGCGCCGGGATCGGGGCGCAGGCGCAGGTCGGTGCGGAAGACATAGCCGTCCACCGTCCGCTCCTCCATGATGCGCACCAGCTCCCGCGCCAGTCGCACGAAGGTGCGGGTCATCTCATCGGGGTCGCGGGCCTGCACCACGCCGTCGTCATAGAGGACGATCAGGTCGATATCGCTGGAGTAGTTCAGCTCCAGCGCCCCGAACTTGCCCATGGCCAGCACGATCAGGCCGCTGCCGGCCTCGGGGTCGTTCTCCGCGTCGGGCAGGCGGATTTCCCCCTTGGCCGCCAGTTGGCGCAGCAGGTGGCGCGCGGTCAGCCGCAGCGCTGTTTCCGCCAGTTGGCTGAGCGCGCCGGTCACCTGCTCCAGCGTCCACGCCTCCGCGATGTCGGCGGCGGCGATCAGCAGGGCGGCGCGGCGCTTGGCCACGCGCAAGGCCTTCATCAGGCGGTCGGTGGTGGTGGCGCCCCCCACACCCCCCCACAGCCCCTCCAGCATCTCCATGAAGGCGGCGTCGAAGCCCTGCGTGGCCACCTGCCGGAAGAACGCCTGCTCCTTCAGCAAGGCCTGGCCCAGGAAGGGGCTGTTGCCCAGGATGGCCCGCAGCAGGGCCCCACCCACCTCGTCCGCCGCGTAGGTGCTGGCGAATTGCATCAGCTCCGGATCGCCGGATTCCTCCGCCCGCCGGTGCCAGGACTCCAGCCCACGGGCCAGAAGTTCGGTATCTGCCGCTTGGGGTAGGGATTTCGCATTGAACATGGATGTCTGGCCGGGCTATGCCAGGAATCGGACCTTGCCCCCGTGTAACCCGTCCATCGCGCCCTATGTTGCTGGGCGGGACGGTGGTGGCGGGCGGGGCCCGTTCGCTGTTCGCCGTTCGCGGTTGGAAGGGTCACGGGGGGCAGAGTGCCCGCGGGCCGCCGACCGGGTCAAGCCATGCTGGAAGTCTGAACCTTTGCCTCGTCCCACGCCGCCCCTTCCCCCCGCCGAGGCGCCCGCCGGCGCCCCGACTGGGATGCCAGTCGGGACGGAGCCCGTGGGGCTGCGGGTGCCCGGCCGGCGTCCGCCGGAGGTGCCTGATCCGGCGCCCCCCGATCCGGCGTCCAAGGCACCCCGGCCTCCGCGCAAGCGGCGGGGCGTATTGGGCGGCTTGGTGGGACACACGGCCCTGGTGATCCTGGAACTGGCGGCCGGCCTGCTGCTGGTGGTGCTGCTGACGGCCGGCCTGCTGTCCTGGCGCCTGAGCCGCGGGCCCATGCCCATTTCCTGGTTCGCGCCCTATCTTGAGCAGGCGGTGAACGAGGGCGGCACCGTCCATATCTCGGTCCACAAGGTCGCCTTGGCCAAGGCGGCCAAGGGCGCCACGGTGGAAATCATGGCCGACGACGTGGTGCTGACCGGCACGGGGGGCGCCACGGTGGCGACCCTGCCGGAATTCCGCGTGGCGCTGTCGGTCCCGGCCCTGCTGCACGGCCGCCTGGCGCCCACCCGCATCGTGCTGGTCCGCCCGCGCCTGAACGCCATCCGCGAGGTCGACGGTCGTTTCCGCCTGGCGGTGCTGTCGGATGACGACACCGACGACGGCAACGACTTCATGGCCGACCTGATCACGGCCCTGAAGCGCCCGCCCGACCCCTTGGAACCCCTGGGCGCCCTGACCAAGCTGGTGGTGTCGGAGGCGCGGCTGTCGGTGGACAACCGGCAATTGGGCCTGGTGTGGTCCGCCCCCCGGGCCGACGTCGTGCTCACGCGTGACCGCCAGGGCATCACCGGCAACGCCCAGCTCATGGTCGATTTGGGCGGGCACATGACCCAACTGGCGGCTGACCTGGGCTATCGCCTGGCCGACGGCACCATCAGCGCCGTGGGCCATTTCTCCGGCGTCAGCCCGGCGGATCTGGCCCATGTCACCCGCGCGTCGGACGGGGTGCTGGCGGCCGTCGGCGGCATCGACATGCCTTTGGCGGGCACGGTCACCCTGGACCTCGCCGCCGACTTCTCTCCCCGCTTCTTCGACGTGGCGCTCAGCGGCACGGCGGGCACGGTCACCCTGCCGGGCCGGTTGAAGGCGCCGCTGACGGTGGCGAACCTCGACCTTCAGGCCCGAATGGAGCCGGAGGGGCTGACCCTCAACCATCTGAACCTGACCTTGCCGGCCACCAACGGGGCCGCCCCGGGTTCCACCATCGCCTCCGGTTCCACCATCGCGGTGACGGGCAAGGCGGCGAAGCGCGATGACGGCAGTTACCGGGTGGGGCTGAACGCCGAGGTCAAGGCGGTGCCGCTGAACGCGCTGGACGCCCTGTGGCCCCTGGATGCCCTGCCCAAGCCGCGCGCCTGGATTATGCAGAACCTGTCCGATGGCGCCTTCGACAAGGTCGCCTTCACCCTGGAGGGTAGCGCGCCGGCCGGCCTGTCGGACCTGGTTCCCACGCGCATGGCCGCCACCTTCGCCTTTTCCGGCGCGACCGTGAACTACATGGACGGTTTGCCCAAGGTGAAGGATGTCGGCGGCACCGCCACCTTCGACGGCGGCCACCTGGGTATCGAGCTGACGCAGGGCCGGCTGCTGGATCTGGCGCTGGGCACGTCGCGCCTGGACATCACCGGCCTGGACAAGACGGCGCAGAAGATGGAAATGACGCTGCCGGTCAGCGGCCCCATCTCCTCCGCCCTCACCGTGATCGACACCCCGCCGCTGGGCTATGCCAAGAAGGTGGGCCTGGTGCCGTCCGCCGTGGCCGGCACCGCCGACATGACCCTGCGCTTCGACTTCCCCTTGGTCGCCACCCTCAAGATGGACCAGGTGAAACTGGGCGTGCAGGCCCACCTGAAGAACGTGGCGGCCGACAACATCGTGGCCGACATCAAGGCGTCCGAGGGCGACCTGAACCTGGTGCTGGACAACAAGGGCATGGACACCAACGGCACCGCCCGGCTGAACGGCATGCCGGCCCGCATCCTGTGGCGGGAGAACTTCCCGGAAGAGGCGCCCATCGGCACCCGTGTCGCCTTGCAGGCCACGGCCACCGACCGCGACCGCCAGCTGTTCCACCTGGACTTTCCCGATTGGGTGCGCGGGCCCATGGGGGTCAGCATGGTCTACACCCGTGACGCCCAGCACACCGAATCCATCCTGGCCGACCTGGACCTGACCCGGTCCGCGCTGGCCGTCTCGCTGATGGACTGGCGCAAGGTCCCGGGCACGCCGGCGTCGGCGCATGTCGAGGTGGGGTTCGACCAGGGGCGGCCCCTGCATGTCACCCGCTTCCAGCTGAAGTCGGACGGGATGGAGGCGTCGGGCAGCCTGGACCTGAAGCACGACTTTTCCATCAGCCATATCGCGGTCGACCGCTATCACCAGGGGCGCACCGACGCCGCCATGACGGTGGACATGGACGATGCCGGCGGCATGCGGATCAAGGCGGCTGGGCCTTCGCTGGACGCCCGGCCCTTCCGCCGCTCCGCCAGTGGTGGCGGCAATGGCGGCGGCGGGGGCAATGCCGGAGGTTCGCCCCGCGCGCCGAGCGAGGCGGACCTGAAGGCGCTGGATGCCCGCCCGCCGCTGGACATCGACTTCACCTTCGACAAGGTGGTGACGGCCAACGGCGGGCGTGAGATCGGCGCCAGCAAGGGCCAGTTCTCCCGCCGGGGCCGCGGCTGGCGCTCCGTCGTGCTGGACACCCGTGTCGGCAAGGACAACGCCGGCCATCTGTCCCTGCGTTATGTGCCCGATGGCAACGCCATGGCGCTCACCATCACCTCCGATGACGCCGGCGCCGCCCTGCAACAGTTGGACGTGCTGGACCACCTGCGGGGGGGCAAGCTGGTGGTCAAGGGCCGCAGCCTGCCCGGCGACCCGCACGAGGTGGTGGACGGCACGCTGGACGTCACCGATTACCAGGTGGTGGAGGCGCCGGTGATGGCGCGCCTGCTTTCCGCCGCCAGCTTCCAGGGCTTTTCCGACTTCATGAGCGGCGCCCCCATCACCTTCAGCAAGCTGGAGGGCGGCTTCCATTGGACCGAGACCGGCGTCACCTTCCATGACGTGCGCACCTCCGGTGCGGCCATCGGCCTGACCATGGAAGGCGAGATCAACCTCAGCCGGAGCATGGCCGACCTTCAGGGCACCATCGTGCCCTTCAGCACCCTGAACAAGCTGCTGGGCGCCATCCCCATCGTGGGCGACCTGCTGACGGGCGGGGAGGGGCAGGGGCTGCTGTCGGCGACATATCGCGTGAAGGGTCCGCTGGACGACCTGGACGTGTCGGTGAACCCGCTGGCCGTGCTGGCGCCCGGCTTCCTGCGCAACCTGTTCTTCCTCTCCCCCACGGATGAGGACGGCAAGCCGGAGGCCAAGCCCGCGCCCCGGAAGGGTTCGGGCAAGACCGGCGGTGGCACCTCCCCCGGTGGCTCCCCCGGGGGCCAAGGGCCGAAGTGACGGCCCTGGCACCCCTCTGACAGCCTGTCCAGGGCCCGTGGCCCTACGGTTGGGTTCCGTTCGGCGCTCCCTCCCCATCCCTCGATGGTTCGCCATCGGAACGCTTTGGCGGCGGGGCCGAATCGCGCGATAGTCGCTAAGTTTCAACGCATTAGTGTCTATGATCGCGATAATGCCCCCAAAGGGTATTGCGCCGCCGGCCCATTAATCATATAAGTAAGATTACGAACAAGCCGCATGACTTAAATTCGGCGACAAGCGGGGAGGGAAATGCCATGTCGACAAATGGCATTAAAGGGCCTGGTGGCCTTCAGTGTGATGTCGGACCCATTTCAAATGGTCGATGGCTCTCGGCCGGGCTGATCGCCTTATGGCCAAGTATTCCCCTCAGGCATGTTTTCGGTTTGCGCAAATGAAAGCCTAAACAGGCTTTTCGTGACGCTGGTAAGGGCTGATTCGTAGCTGTCTCGGACAACTACGATAACGGTATCGTTTGTGGAAAATCCATGAACGACAGGAATTGTGCTGCCTTCTATTCAAGAATCTTAAAATAAATTGGGAGGGTAAGAGATGGCTATGAATAAGATTCAGCGCCGGGGCCGTAAGGAAGGGCTTTATAAGTCAGTGTGCGCTGTCGCCATCGGTGTCGCGTTCAGCATGGCGACGGGTGCTGGGGCGCGTGCCGCGGAAGTTGGGCCGGGCGCCGGCGCCGATGATGGCAGTGACATGCAGGAGATCGTGGTCTCCGGCATTCGCAAGAGCATCGCCAGCGCCGCGGAGCGCAAGCGGGATGCCGACCTGATCATGGATTCCATCGCCCAGGAGGACCTGGGCAAGTTCCCGGATGCCAACGTGGCGGAATCCCTACAGCGGGTGCCCGGCATTTCCATCGATCGCAGCAGCGGCGAAGGCCAGAAGGTCACGGTTCGTGGCTTGGGCCCGCAATTCAATACCGTGCTGTTCAACGGCCGCACCCTGGCCAACGACAGTTATGGGCGGGATTTTTCCTTCGACCTGCTGCCGGCGGAATTGATCAGCGGGGCCGACACCTACAAAACCTCTGTCGCCCGCGTCCAGGAAGGCGCCATCGGCGCCACCATCAACCTGCATACGGCGCGGCCCTTCGACCTGCCGGGGCCCCACGGCGTCGTCGCGCTGAAAGAGAATTTCGAGACGGCCGGGGATGACAAGCAGCCACAGGCGTTCGCCCTGCTCAGCGACACCTTCGCCCAGGACAAGCTGGGCGTGCTGGCCTCGGTGTCCTATCAAAAGCGCAGCCCGTCCATCAACAGCGTGACCAGCGACGGCTATCTGCCCAATGTCGACGTCGGGCCCTCGTCCGCCCCGCTGTATCAGAACGTCTATGCGCCGCGAAACATCAACGTTAACAATTCGCTGGATCATCGGGAGCGGCTGGGCGCCACCCTGGTCGGCCAATTCAAGCCCAACAGCGACCTGACCATCACGGTCGACGGGCTGTATGACCACTTCAAGGACGACGCGGACAACAAGTCCCTGGGCTTGTGGTTCGAACCGTCGCAGTACACCGCCGCCACCATCAATTCCAATCGCACCGTCACGTCGCTGACCACCGCCGGTCACGCCGACATGATCAACCAGTCGAGCCTGCGCGACACCTCCACCTATGAAGGCGGCCTCAACGCCGATTGGCAGGCCACCGACACGCTGCATGTGGTTTTGGATGCGACGGCGTCGCGGGCGCACAACGACGGCGCGGGCAAAAGCTTCTTCACCGTGACCGGCGTGCCCACGACCTACAGCTTTGCCGAAGGAGCGGTGGGCGAGCTGCCCTCGGTTTACGGCTTCACGCCCGGCGCCACCACCAATACCAACGGCGCCTACACCCATCTGGCGCAGCGCTCCGGCAGCGACGTGGTGGACCGGGTCACCGAAACCAAGCTCGACCTCGATTGGACCCCGGACTACGGCCTGTTCCACGCCCTGCGCGGCGGGTTCGGCTACACCGACCGCAAGCGCACGACGTTCAGCGCCGGTACGTTGAACGTCAATTGCCTGTACTGCGGCTACCCCACCCAGACGCCGTCGTCGCTGTTGTCCACCTTCACCGTCAACGGCCTGGGCGGCAACCTGCCGACATCGTTCCTGGCCTACGATCCCAACGCCTATTTGGCCTATCTCAGCAGCCCGGCCGCGCTCTCGGCGCTGGATGCGGCCCAGAACCTGGCCCCCGGAACCTCGGCCGCCAACCTGCAATCGCAGTCGCAGGGCAACGGGTTCAATTCCGTGGCCAACCCCGCCGACTTCGTCCAGGAAAAGGTCTACGCGGCCTATGCCGAGACCGATTTCAAGGGCAAGCTCTATGGGGTCGACTGGCTGCTGAACCTGGGCGCCCGCTACGTCGTCACAGACATGAGCGCCGGCTCCCAGTCACGGGCCCTGGTCGACCTGCTGCCGGTCACCAACGATCCCACCATCTACAACGCCGTCTATCAGAACAATGGCCAGTACGTGCCCGTCTCGGCCAGCCATCGCTATTATTCCTTCCTGCCGGACTTCAACCTGACCGTGAAGCCCACGTCGGACACGGTGGTGCGCCTGGCCGGGTCGCAGACCCTGACCCGGCCCAACCTGGGAGATCTGCGCCCGGTCACGTCCTATGACGTGCTGCGCCCGGCGGACATGGAGCTGAGCGGCGGCAATCCGGACCTGAAGCCCTACAAGTCCACCAATTTCGACATCTCGGTGGAATGGTATCCGACCCAGACGACCATGCTGTCCGGCGCCTTGTTCAACAAGGACATCAAGGACTACATCGTCACCACCATCGAGACCGAGACGGTCACCATCGCCAATTCCGGCAACCTGCCGGTGGGCGGCTTCATCACCGGTCCCCACACGGCCAGCTTCGCCGCCGCCCGGCCGCACAACCTGGGCAATGTGAACGTGCAGGGTGCGGAGGTGAACCTGGTCCACACCTTCGACTGGATGCCCCATCCTTTCGATGGCTTCGGCGTTCAGCTCAACGCCACCTTCGTGACCACCGACCGCACGTTCGGCAACATGTCGCCCAATGTCCGGTTCGCCATCGTCGGTCTCAGCAATTCCCAGAACGCCACGCTGTTCTATGAGAAATACGGACTGTCCGCCCGTATCGCCTACAACCACCGCGGCGGCTTCCTGTCATCCATTTCCCAAGGATATGGCGGCGAGCCGCTGTTCGTGATGCCCTATGGCCAGGTGGACACCAGCATCTCGTACGAGATCATGGACGGTGTGCAGATCCTGTTCGAGGGGACGAACATCACCGATGAGAAATACGTGACGACGGCCCGCTACTCCAACCAGTTGCGCGGTTGGTACGACTATGGCGCGCGCTACGACATCGGCGTCCGCTACAAATTCTGAGGATCTCTCTCAAACCTTGCCAGGGTGGCGGCGGTCGTCCCGCCGCCACCTGTCGGCGCTCCCGTGGTTGTCGGGATCGCCAACCAGTCATCATGATCGGAGGAACTTGCTGTGAAACGCCGTTTGAAGGCCGAACGACGGGGATGGTTCAACCGGGTCGCCGCCCTGGCGCTGCTGGGGGCATGCGCCGCCGGGTCCCAGGCGATGGCGGCGCCCGCGCCGTCGCATGAGGTGACGTTCAATTCCCACAGCTTCTTCATCGATGGAAAGCGCGTCTATCTCTGGTCCGGCGAATTCCATCCCTTCCGCCTGCCCAGCCCGGCCCTGTGGTCCGACGTCCTGCAAAAGATGAAGGCCGCCGGCTTCAACACGGTGTCGATCTACTTCTCCTGGGGCTACCACTCCCCGCGTGAGGGCGTTTACGACTTCACCGGCATCCGCGACATCGACCGCATGCTCGACGCGGCCCGCGATGCCGGCATGTACGTCATCGCCCGCCCCAGCCCCTACATCAATGCCGAGGTGGACAGCGGCGGCCTGCCCCTGTGGCTGACGACGAAGAAGCTGAACAACCGCAGCGCCGATCCAGAGTATCTGCGCTATGCCGACGAATGGCTGACCCAGGTCGACCGCATCATCGCCCGCCATCAACTGGTGGACGGCGGCGGCACGGTCATCGGCTATCAGGTGGAGAATGAGTATTACCTGAATGGCGAGGACAGCCGCACCTATATGGAGCACCTGAAGCAGAAGGCGCGGGCCGATGGCATCCGCGTGCCCCTGCTGGGCAACCATGATGGCGCCTATGTCGAGGGCAAGGGCGCCATGGAGGTCAGCGGCTGGGATTTCTATCCCCAGGGCTTTGATTGCTCCAACCCCTCGGTCTGGAAGCCCGCGCCCGACATGGCGCGCAGCCGCAAGGAAGGGGAGCCCCTGTTCACCGCCGAGTTTCAGGGTGGGGCCTTCGATCCCTGGGGCGGGCCCGGCTACGCCAAGTGCGCGGAGCTGATCAACGACAGCTTCGCCAACGTCTTCTACAAGTCCAATATCGCGGCTGGCGCCACCGGCCAGAACTTCTACATGCTGTACGGCGGCACCTCCTGGGGTTGGCAGGCGATTCCGCAGAACTACACGTCCTACGACTATGGCGCGGCCATCACCGAAGCCCGCCAGTTCGAGGGGAAGTATTACGAGGACAAGCGCATCGGCTATTTCGTGACGACGACGGCGCCCCTGGCCCGGACGGATGCCATGCCGTCGGCCTGGCTGGACGACCGCGGCCTGATCGACATCGCCCGCGTCAATCCCGAGACGGGGACGCAATTCCATCTGATCCGTCACGCGGACTCGACCTCCACCGCCCAGTCGTCGGCGCGCTTCTCCGTGACCGTGGATGGGCAAGCCATCACCCTTCCGCAAAAGGCCGGGACGGCCCTGGCCATCAATGGGCGCCAGGCGAAGATGGTCGTCGTGGGCTATCCCTTCGGCGCCCAACGCCTGCGCTATTCCACGTCGGAGGTCATGACCGCCGCCACCATCGGCGGGCGGGACTTCCTGGTCCTGTACGGGGACCGGGGAACCGCGGGCGAGGCCAGCTTCCGCGTCCCGGCCAACGCCCAGGCGCGGGTCGTGCGCGGCGCGGTCCACAGCGACCTCAAGGATGGCCAACTGTCATTGGACTACACCCATGACGGCCTGGCGGAGGTGGTGATCACCGGCGGGGAGCGGCCGCTGGTCGTCCTGCTGGCGGATCGCCAGGCCACGGAACGGATTTGGCGGACCGAAACCGCCGTCGGCCCTGTGCTGATGGTCGGGTCGCACCTGCTGCGCACGGCCACCGTCACCGGCAAGACCCTGGCGCTGGCCGGCGATTCCGACACCGACAAGGACGCCATCGTCTTCGGCCCCGGCACCACCGCCGTCACCTGGAACGGGGCGTCCGTCCCCGTCACGCCGTCCGGTGCGGAGGACGGCGCCCTGGCGGTCACCCTGCCGGCGCCGGCGCCCGTGGCCCTGCCGGCGCTCAAGGACTGGCAGGCGCGCGACGCCGCCCCGGAAATCGCCCCCGGCTTCGATGACCATGCCTGGCGTGTCGCGGACCTGACGACGTCCAACAGCATCACCAACCCGCTATCCCACCCCGTGCTGCTGGCGGATGACTACGGCTTCCACACCGGCAACACCTGGTACCGGGGGCATTTCTCCGGTACTGGCGCCGACGTGCCGCGCGGTGTGCGCCTGCGGGTGTTGAGCGGGGCCACCGGCGGCGCCTTCTCCGCCTGGCTGAACGGCCACTTCCTGGGCAGCGTGCAGCGTGGGGACGATGGCACCTTCCCCTTCCCCCAAGGCTGGATTGAAAAGGGCGACAACGTCGTCTCCGTCCTGACCGTCAACATGGGGCATGAGGAGGACTACCAGAGCCGCAACGAGAACCGGACGGGCCGGGGCATCGCCTACGCCTCGGCCTTGGGCGCCCCCGACCACGCCATCTCCTGGCGCATCCAGGGCCACGCCGGGGGTGAGGCGGCCATGGACCCGGTGCGCGGCCCCTATAACGAGGGCGGCCTGTTCGGCGAGCGCGAGGGTTGGCATCTGAAGCCCGGGGCCCTGCCGCA
Source organism: Nitrospirillum goiasense (assembly GCF_034427435.1). Classification (NCBI taxonomy): domain Bacteria; kingdom Pseudomonadati; phylum Pseudomonadota; class Alphaproteobacteria; order Rhodospirillales; family Azospirillaceae; genus Nitrospirillum; species Nitrospirillum goiasense. The sequence goes on from NZ_JAXQNP010000003.1 coordinate 1,282,387, forward strand.
GGGCAAGCCCGTCACCCTGCCGGCCAGCGAGCAGGCGCCGGGCGTCACCTGGTATCGCACCCATGTGGCGCTGTCCCTGCCCAAGGACCAGGACACGTCGCTGGGCGTGGAGTTCCGTGATCCGCCGGGCCGGCACTACCGGGCGCTGTTGTTCGTGAACGGGTGGCAGATGGGCCAGTACGTTTCCGATATCGGACCGCAGCACAGCTTCCCCATCCCCAACGGGGTGCTGCTGCCCCAGGGCGACAACACCATCGACATCGCCGTCTGGAAGACGGACGAGGGGCCGGGCGGGCTGGGCGAGGTTTCCCTGGTCAATTACGGAAGCTACAAATCCAGCATGGGGGCGCCGTCCAGCCGGCGGTGACCCCGGAGGGATGGCGGGCGCGCACCCGCCATCCCCCATACAAAAAGAGGATGGCCAAGAATGAGGGAGGCCATGGCCGACGTTCTGTCTGGGAAGAGTGAACCTGGGGAAAGCGGGTTGGGGAAAAGCGAAAATTACCCGATCCGCCGCGTCGTCGTCGTCGGGGGCGGCAGCGCCGGGTGGATCGCCGCCGCCCGGATCGCCGCCCGCAATGCGGATCCCGAGGGAGAGCCCGGGCACGACAGGGTCGCGGTGGTGCTGGTGGAGTCGCCGACGGAGCCGTCGATCGGCGTGGGGGAGGGCACCTGGCCGACCATGCGCAACACCCTGGCGAAGGTCCGGCTGTCGGAGACGGATTTCATCCGCAGCGCCGACGCCGTGTTCAAGCAAGGCGCCCGGTTCGTCGGTTGGACGTGGGGGGGCGATGACGCCTATTACCACCCCCTCAATCCGCCGGTGGGGGCGGGCGAGGTGAACCTGTCGCCCCATTGGGAGGAGCGGGCCGCGACGGCGCCATCGGGTGAGGATTTCGCCCACAGCGTCGATTTCCAAGGCGCGCTGTGCGACGCGGGCTTGGCGCCCAAGGCCATCACCCACCCCGAATTCGCCGGCCTGGCCAACTACGCCTATCACCTGGATGCGGGCAAGTTCGCGACGCTGTTGCGCGACCACGCCGTGGGCCGGCTGGGCGTGCGGCATGTCGTGGGTGACGTGGTGTCCGCCGACCGGACAGCGGCGGGGGACATCCAGGCGCTGCGCCTGGCGGATGGAACGGTGATCGAGGGCGACCTGTTCGTGGACTGCACCGGGTTCAAAGGGGTGCTGATCGACCGCGTCTATGGCGTTCCGCTGAAAAGCTGCCGCCAATATCTGTTCGCCGACAAGGCGCTGGCCCTGCAAATCCCCTATGCCGTCGAGGACGCGCCCATCGCCTGCCACACGGTGGCGACGGCCCAGGCCGCCGGTTGGATCTGGGACATCGGTCTGTGGAGCCGGCGCGGCGTCGGCCATGTCTATTCCAGCGCCCATACCTCGGCCGACCAGGCGGAGGCGGCCTTGCGCGCCTACGCGGGCCCCGGCGCGGAGGGGCTTCCCGTGCGCAGCATCGACATCAATGCCGGCCACCGCGAGACCTTCTGGATCAACAACTGTGTCGCCGTGGGACTTTCCGCCGGGTTCATCGAGCCGCTGGAGGCATCGGCGCTGATGCTGATCGAACTGTCCATGGACACGATCGCGGACCGGCTGCCGGCCACCCGGCGGGCCATGGATCCCATCGCCCGGCAGTTCAACGCCGATTTCCATCACCACTGGGCCCGGGTCATCGAGTTCCTGAAGCTGCACTACATCCTGACCCGCCGGCAGGAACCCTTCTGGCAGGACAACCTCGATGCCGCCACGGTGCCCGGCGAACTGGCCGAACGGCTGGAGCTGTGGCGCCATCATGCGCCGTGCGCGGCGGATTTCACCCGCCATCGCGAGGTGTTTTCCTGGCCCAGTTACCAATATGTGCTGCATGGCATGGGCTTCCCGACCCAGTATGCGGGGCATCCGACGCTGGGGCCGGAGCGTAAGGCGGCCACGCGGCTGTTCGCGCGGGCGGCGGCCCAGCGCTCGGACGCGATGGCCCGCTTGCCGCCGCACAGAAGCCTTATCCGGGCCATACGCCAACATGGATTGCAGCGCCTATGACGCGGTACCGCCCCCTCGATCCCGTCCGGCACGGGACGGTCCAAATGCGCCCCACGGCGGATGCGCACGCCCTGCGGTACGCCTGGGTCGGCCTGTCCGAAATCCCCCTCGCGGCCGCCGACTTCCCGCTGTGCTTCGCCAAGGATGGCGAGACCGGCCGGTTCAACCTGGTGGCCCTGCTCAGCCTGGACCAGCCACGCAACCTCTATTGGCGGGACGGTGGCTGGCGATGCACCTACCTACCTGAAGCCGTCATGGCGGAGGGGTTCCGCCTGGACGCCGCCGCCGCCTTGGGTCTGCTGATCGACGAGGACAGCGACCGATTCGCCGCTCCTGGCCAGCCCCTGTTCGGGACGGACGGGAGGCCAACGGCGGCGGTCGAGGCGATGCGGGGCCGGCTGCGGCGCCTGGTGGCCGACCTCAACGCCGCCCATGACATGGTCGATGGCTTCGTCCAGCTGGATCTGGTCCGGGCGCTGGAGGTCGTGCTGCGCCTGCCCAACGGGGCCGAGCATGAGGTGGGCGGGCTGTACACCCTGTCGCCGTCCGCCCTGGCCGAGTTGCCGGACCCGGTGGTGGTGGATTTGTTCCGCAAGGGCCACCTGTCGGCGGCCACGCTGATCGCGGCGTCGGTAAACCAGATGGAACGGCTGCTTCAGTTGCGCGGCGTCGATCCCGGGGACGGGGGCGCCCAGACCTCCATGTTCGCTTGGTGGAGCGTTCCGCCCGCCCGTAAGGCGCGTGAAAGTGGCGGGCGCGCCGCGCCGGGTGGTATCCTTCACGCCCTGTGATGGGATGGGATAACCCGGAATTGGGGGGCATATGCTTGGTGGCGTGGCGGCCTTGGTCCGTCCTCATGATCCGGCGGAACTGGACCGGGCCTTCCTGGAAAAGCGGCGCCTGCACCTGCGCACCGGGGGGGCGGACACCTTCGCCCGGCTGCTGCCCTGGTCGTTGATCAACGCCCAGGTGACGCTGGCGGGCCTGCACAATGGCCGCCTGCGCCTGGTCCGCTCCGGCAAGGATCTGCCCTATGAGACCGTGGTGGGCCGCAACAAGGCGGGGCAGCTGTTCCTCAAGCCCGCCGCCTTGCAGGACCAGATCAACCAGGGCCTCAGCCTGGCGTTGAACCACCTGCACCACGTCTCCCCGCGCATCGCGGCGCTGATCGCGGCGGTGGAACGCCGCTATCGCGTGCGCGGCGGCGCCAACGCCTATGTCAGCTTCCAGCGGGAGGGCGCGCTGGGGCCGCACTGGGACAACCACGACGTCATCATCCTGCAAATCTCGGGCGAGAAGCACTGGCGCTGCCACGGCTTCCGCGCCACCCACCCTCTGGTCAGCCGCAGCTACGCCACCCTGGCGGAGGCTGGGCCGGTGGAGTGGGAGGACACGCTGCGCCCCGGCGACGTGCTGTACATTCCGCGCGGCGACATCCACTGGGCCACGGTGGCGGAGGGCGGCCACTCCGCCCACCTGACCATCAACCTGGGCGGCCTGCGCGCCAAGGATCTGCTGCGGGCCCTCGCCGGGCGGCTGGAAGGGGGCGACGCCGCCCTGCGGGAAGAGGTCATGGCCTTCGCCGACGGGGCGGCGACGCGGCGGCAGGTGGCGGCGCAGGCCGACCTGCTGCGCGGCGCCCTGGATCAGCCCGACCTTCCGGCGCTGTTCACCCAGTTGGATGCGGAGCGCGAGGCGTTCCAGCCCATGAACCTGGGCCTGGATCGCGTGCTGTCCGACGCCACGGAAATCCACCCCGCCGCGCGCGCGCCGGGGCCAGTGCCGCCCAAGCTGCCGGCGGACCAGCGGCGGGCGCTGGCCCAACTGCTGGCCACGGACGGCGCCCGCCTGGGTGCGCTGAAGCAGGACCTGGCCGACATGGAGGGCGCCGCCGTGGCCGACGCGGTCGCGGGACTGGCCCGCGCCGGCCTGGTCTGGCTGCTGGAGGATTGACGTCAGTTCATTTTCGAACCCGCGTGCAGGCGGTCGCCCAGCCAGCGTTGCACCAGGTCCAGCACCTCGGGCGCGGACACCGCCGGCTCCAGCGGGCCGGGCGTGTGGGTATCGACATGCTGAAAGCCGTGATTCACGCCCGGTATCTCCAGCACGGTCGCGTTTGGGTTGGCGCGCAGGGCCCTCTGGGCCTCGGGCATCGCCCGGTGGGTCAGGACCACGGTGTCGCGTCCCGCGTACAGAGCCAGGACGGGCGCGCGGATTCGTGCCAGCGCGTCATTGGGGGCGGCCTGGTACAGGGACAGGATCACCGGCGTATCCAGTTCCGCCACCACGGCGTCCGCTTGCGCCCGGCTCCAGCCGCCCGCCACAAAGGCGTCGACCAACGCCTGACGGGCGGGGGCGGCCACCGATGGCGGCGCGGCGGCGATGCGGGCGGCGTACAAGGCTTGAAGGGCGGCGATGACCCGGTCGTTGGCCGCACCCACGATGCCGCCCTTGCCCAGTTTCTCCCGCATGTCGTCAGTGAACAGCGTGCCCTTCTCGCCGGCGGGCCCGGCCAGCATGACCACGGCGGCGATGCCGGGGTCGCGGGCGGCGACGGCGGGCCCGACATAGGCGCCCTGGCTCAGGCCCAGGAAGGCCACGCGCCGGCCATCGATATCCGGCCGGGTGCGCAGGTAGGCCACCGCCGCCGCCGCGTCCCGCTCCATCAGCTCCAGGGTGTCCACGAACGTCCCGGTCGACTCGCCAACCCCGCGCTTGTCGTAATCCAGGGTGGCGATGCCCTCGGCCAGCAGCCTATCCTCGATCAAGGGGAAGACGCCGCGTTTGCCGGGGCCGCTGCCGCTCAGCAGGATGACGACGGGGAAGGGGGGCTTGGCGCGCTGCCCCGGGCCGCTGAACCCAGGTATCCGCAGGCGCCCGGCCAGCACCACCCCGGGATCGGAGGGGATGCTCACATCCCGCACGAGCTGCGGCGGCCGATAGCCGGTGACGGTGGCCCGCACCGCCGCCGCCGTGGGCGGCTCCGTACTGAACAAGACCGGGCCGAGGGCGATGTCGGCGTCCGCCCCACCCAGGTGCAGCGTCAGGTGTTGCGGCCCGCCCGCGACGTCGGGCGGCGCCGTGCCGGTGACGGTGTGGAGCTGCCAATCCGGTGTCAGGGTGAGCGCCGTGTCGACGAAGGTGGCATAGGCGGGCGCGTCCCCCTGGATCGTGGTCAGCACGCGCATGGGATGCGCGGCGCGCGCCCAGAAGCTGACGCTGACCGTCTGACCGGCCACCAGCGGCGGCAGGGTGACCGCCGCCCCGCTGCTGGACGGATCCGGGGAAGGGGCCGCCTGGGCGGCCACCGTCAATGCCGTGTCCCCCGGGATGCCCCCGTCGGCGGAGAAACCGAAGCGGGTGCCCCAGGCCGTCCAGCGGCTGGTGTCCGTCATCTGGAGGTTTTCCGCCCGGGCACCTCCGCCGAGGAGGAGCAAAAGCATCAGCGCCAGGCGGATACGCGGCATGGGGGCGGGCTTATGAGGCATTGGGGGCATCCTTGTGGTGTTGGGCCGACGGATCGCGCAGCGGTGCCGGAGCTGCTCCCGATGCTGGGGCCGGGGATGGCGCGCCCTCCTCATCCTGCCAGGCCACCCAGAAATGGACCGTGGTCTGGCGGCGCGTTTCGGCCCGCTTGTTCATGAGGGTCAGGGTCAGGATCCGGTTGCCGTTCTGCAGGGTGCCGCTGTACTCGCTGCCCGTGTACATGCTGTCGGCGATAAAGGTGGCGACCCCATCGCCGCAGACATAGCGGGCGCATTCGCCCATGGGCGCCCGATCCTGCGAGATGCCGCAATAGACGGCGACGACCTGGGCGGTCCCGGGCAACTCCACCAGCAGGTTCTCCTCCCCTCCCGGGCGGATGGCCGTCCGCGTCTGCGCCTCCGTCACCCGCACGCCGGGGGCGTGGAGGTCCCGCTGCATGCGGTTTTGCCCCTGGTAATCGTTCCAGGCCTGGCAGAAGGGATAATCCACGACATTGTCGCCCCGGAAATAACCGGGATTGGTGCGCAGCCCCGCCTGGCGCCACCACGGATCCGGTATGGACGCGGTCAGCAGCCCGTAGACCAGGCTGACGGAGAGGGTGGCGGAGATGAGGGAGACCAGCAGCCGGCTCATGAGCGCGATGGGCAGCGGCATCTGGGCCTCGAGCGACATATTCGCGTGCATGGCTATCTCCTCCAGTTAAATACACAATGTAGAAGAAATAAGCGCGCCACCGGGAGGTGGGACGAAGCGGGCAGGGGGGGCTTCAGGGGGCGCTGGTGCCGTCGTCGCGCCAGGCTATCCAGAAATGGCCGGTGACGCCCTCCTCGGGGCCGGCGGAGCGGGTGTACATGGCCAAGGTCAGGACGCGGCCTTTGACGTAGGCGCTATCCTCGACGAATGCCGAGACACCGGTGCCGCAGCCGCCGCGGGAACATTCTTCGACGGCCGCTTTTGCGGCACCCGGCTGGCTGATGCCGCAATAGATGGCGGTCACCTTGGCCGTCTGGGGCAGCAGGACGGCCAGATCCTGTTCCGCGCCTTGGCGCACCGCGCCCCGGGTGGTGACCCTGGTCACGTGGACGCCGGGGCGGTGCAGGTCATGCGCCACGCGGCTCCGGCCCTCATAGTCGGTCCAGGCCTGGCAGACGGGATAGTCGGACTGGTTGAAACGCTGGAACTGGCCGGGATAGCTGGGCAGGCCGGCCCGCATCCACCACGGGTCGGGCACCAATACCGACATCAGGGCATAACAGGCGGTGAAGGCCAGGGTCATCGTGGCCAGCGACAGCAGCAGCCGGCCCCGGTCCAGGAAGCGCAGCAGCACCAGGTTCTCCAGCCGCCGGCTGGTGATGGCCAGGATGCTGGAGGCGATATCGCGGCGATAGCGGCTGAGGGCGGCATCCGGCCCCAGGACCACCAGGGCATTGACGTAGGACTCCTCCAGATCGCCCATGCGGTCCTCCACCTCATCGGGGGTGGCCACCAGCATCAGGCAGAGCCGGGGGAACAGGGGCAGGGCGGCGGGGGCGGCGACGGCGTTACTGTCTTCAGACGGTGTCGTCACCATGGCCTCAGACCCCCTTGCCGATCAGGTCCAGGCCATACTCCAACTCGTGACGGGCATTGACGGCGTGGTCCAGCGCCTGGCGCCCCTCGCCGGTCAGCTTGAAATAGCGCTTGGCCCGGCCGCCGCGCGTCGGCGTCGGCTCCCCCAGGGTGGACTCCAGCAACTCCTTGGCGGTCAGCCGGTCCAGCGTGGTGTAGACGGCACCCAGCGTATGGTCCCGCCGGGTGCGGCGGCTCAGTTCGTCCCGGATGGCCACGCCATAGGCGCCGTCGCCCAGGGCCAGGATGACCATCATCACCGCCTGTTCCAGCGTGCCCAGTGTGTTCCTGCCCATCGTGCCCTACCCTGCGGCGCCATTTCTTCTACAATGTATATTCGACCGGCGCGGGGCGTCAATGGGGTTGGCCGCGGCGGGTCAGGTCGCGTCTTTGAGGTCAGCGCCTATCCCAAACGGAAGATTTTCAGGAGCCCAATGGAAACGCCGTGGAGTATCATTCCGCCGCAGGTCATCATGGCAAGCAGGGCGATAGACTGCCCGTCGGCGGGGGGTAGGCCCAGCCACTGCAGGACGCGGCCCCAGGCCCCTCCGCTCAGCCCCGCCGCACTCGCCAAATTCCACATCAAGAACAGGCCGGTGACGAGCGTCATGACTGCCGTGAAGATCCTCATATGACGCAAGGCGGCGGCTCCGCGCTTGGTCCAAGCCAACTCATCTTGAAAGTCGGGTCCCATGGCGGTCCTGGGGAATCGTGAAGTGTCGGTGGTTATCGTCCGGCGAGGGGGAAACAAATGCAGCCGGCGCTTTATTGGATAGATCTCAGTGTCCTTCCCTGGACGGGGCGGCTCGCCATCATGGCGCGGCCCCGGGCAGGCGATTGGCTGGAAGATGAAATCGCCGGCTGGCGCGCCGAGGGCGTCGATGAAGTGATCAGCCTGCTGGAGTTAGCGGAGGTCCAGGAACTGGCGCTCATGGCTGAGGAGCGGCTGTGCCAGGCCCAGGGGATAGCTTTCACGACATTTCCCATGCCTGACCGGGGGGTACCCGACTCGCGCCGCCGGGTGGCCATGCTGGCGCGCCGCCTCTCCCAGGATCTGGCATCGGGGCGTTCCGTGGCCGTGCATTGCCGGGCCGGCATCGGCCGGTCATCGCTGCTGGCGGCCAGTGTCCTGGCTTGCGCCGGCCTGGATGTCACGGCGGCGTTCGCCCGCATCGCTCTGGCGCGGGGCGTGCCCGTGCCCGACACGGATGAGCAGCACGCCTGGGTACGATCCTTTGCCGAGGCGCTGCCGCTTTTGGCCTGACTCAGGCCTCGTCCCGCAATTCGACGCCCAGGCTGGCCAGCGCCCGCCAATAACCGGGATAGGTCTTGGCGACGCAGCCCGGGTCCAGGATGGTGATGTCGCGGATCTTCAGGCCGGCGAGGGCGAAGCTCATGGCGATGCGGTGGTCGGCGTAAGTCTCGATGCGGGTGGGCAGGCTCTGGCCGGCCAGGCCGGGGTCGCTGGCCACCAGCAGGTCGTCGCCCTCCTCCACGCCCAGGCCGGGGCGGATGCGTGACAGCTCCATGGCCAGGGCCGCCACGCGGTCGCATTCCTTCACCCGCAGGTTGGCGATGCCGGTGAAGCGCACCGGCGTGGCGTTGAACGCCGCCAGCACCGCCAGGGTGGGGATGGCGTCCTGCATCTGCGACCCGTCGATGACAGGCGGCAGGTGGGGAAACAGGCGGATGAAGTCCCAGGCGCGGGCGTCCGGCTGGGTGAAGGCGGCGGCCGGGGTGCCCAGATCGATGGCGCCGCCGGTCAGGGCCTCCGCCGCCCACAGGTAGGTCGCGGCCGAGGCGTCTGGCTCCACCGCGAAATCGGCGGCGCGATAGCCCGTGGCGGCCACGGTCCAGACGGTGTCGCTGGGGTGACTGACCGCCGCGCCAAAGGCCGCCATGGCGGCGGTGGTCAGGTCGACATAACCCTTGGCGCCGATGTCGGCGCCGGTCAGCACCACGTCGGTCGGCCGGGTCCCCAAGGCCCCCATCATCAGCAGGGCGGAGACGTACTGGCTGGACAACCCGCCGTCGATCTCCACCCGGCCACCGGCGAATCCGCCAGCATGGCCGCGCACGGTGACGGGCGGGCACCCGCTGGGGGCGTCGATGTCGACGCCCAGGGTCTTCAGGGCCGCCACCAGGGGGGCGATGGGGCGCTTGCGCATATGCGCGTCGCCATCCACCACCACCGTGCCGTCCACGGCGGCGGCCACCGCCGCCGTCAGGAAGCGGGTGGCGGTGCCGGCATTGCCCAGGAACAGGGGCTGGGCCGGCGCGTTCAGGCGGCCGGTGCCATGGACGACGAAGGTGGTGTCGTCCGGCTCATCCACCGCGACACCCATGTCGCGCAGGGCCTGGGCCATATAGCGGGTGTCGTCGCTTTTCAGGGCGCCGGTCAGCCGGCTGGTGCCGGCCGCCAGACCCGCCAGCAGCAGGGCGCGGTTGGTGATGGACTTGGAACCCGGCGGCGCCACCCGGCCCCGAAGCGGACCCTGCGGCGGAATGATCGTCGTGGCCAAGCTACCCATCACCCACTGTTCCCTATTGTTCTCTCAACATAAGCCGCTGGCGTGACAGTCACGCCAGCGGTAGCCCGCGACCGCGGGCGCCGGAGCGAGCACCGCAGGGCGCAGCGAGGAAGCCAAGGCCGCGGATGCGGCCGCCCGGCGCTTGAGGGAATTACCCTTGAAAAGGATCCCGCATGAGAATCGTGTCGTCGCGCTCGGGGCTGGTGGACAGCAGGGTCACCGGCGCCTCGATCAGTTCCTCGATGCGGCGGATGTACTTGATGGCCGTGGCCGGCAGGTCGGCCCAGGACCGGGCGCCATAGGTGCTCTGGGTCCAGCCTTCGAAGGTCTCGTAGATGGGCTCCACCTCGGCCTGGGCGGTCTGGGCGGCCGGCAGGTGGTGGATGACCTCACCCTTGTAGCGATAGCCGGTGCAGACCTTCAGCTCCTCGATGCCGTCCAGCACGTCCAGCTTGGTCAGGGCGATGCCGTCGATGCCGCCCACCTTCACTGCCTGGCGCACCAGCACGGCGTCGAACCAGCCGCAGCGGCGCTTGCGGCCGGTGACCACGCCGAATTCCTTGCCCTTGGCACCGATCAGTTCGCCGATGTCGTCGAACAACTCGGTGGGGAAGGGGCCGGAGCCGACGCGGGTGGTGTAGGCCTTGGTGATGCCCAGCACGTGCCCGACGGCGCCGGGGCCCATGCCGCTGCCGGCGGCGGCGTTGCCCGACACGGTGTTGGAGGAGGTCACGAAGGGATAGGTGCCGTGGTCCACGTCCAGCATGGCGCCCTGGGCGCCTTCGAACAGGATGCGCTTGCCCTGGGCGCGGGCCTCTTCCAGGCGCTGCCAGACGACGGCGCTGTAGGGCAGGATGCGCGGGGCGATCTCCCGCAGCTGGGCCAGCAGCTCGGCGCGGTCGATCTCCGGCGCGTTCAGGCCGCGCAGCAGGGCGTTGTGGTGGAACAGCAGCTGGTCGACCTTGTGCTCCAGCACGGCCTCGTCGGCCAGGTCGCACAGGCGGATGGCGCGGCGGGCCACCTTGTCCTCATAGGCCGGGCCGATGCCGCGGCCAGTGGTGCCGATCTTGCCGGCGCCGCGCGCCTCCTCACGGGCCTTGTCCACCGCGCTGTGCAGCGGCAGGATCAGGGTGGCGTTCTCGGCCACGATCAGGCTTTCCGGGGTGATCCGCACGCCCTGGGCGGCGATGTTCTCGATCTCGCGCAGCAGGGCCCAGGGGTCGACCACCACGCCGTTGCCGATGACCGACAGCTTGCCGGGGCGCACCACGCCCGAGGGCAGCAGCGACAGCTTGTAGGTGACGCCGTTGATGACCAGCGTGTGGCCGGCGTTGTGGCCGCCCTGGAAACGGACGATGACGTCGGCGCGGCTGGACAGCCAGTCGACGATCTTGCCCTTGCCTTCGTCACCCCATTGCGAGCCGACGACCGCGACATTGGCCATGATGGTTCTCCCTCTAAACGGCGCTCAATAGCAGGCGCGGGGCGGTGCTACGGCACCCCGCAGGATTTTTCAAACAGGTGGACGCTCAGACCTCGACGGTCCAGCCGTCCCGCAGCAGGTGGCTGCAGCCCAGGCGCTTGGCTTCCGCCGCGTCATCCGCCAGCGGCTCCAGCGCCGCCACCGTGTCCCAGCCCTTCTCGCGCAGGCGCTGGGCCTGGGTCGCCGGGGTGCCATGGGGCAGCAGCAGGCGGCGGGCCGGCGCCGGGCCGGGCACGGACTCGATGACCGTGTCGGTGAACAGGGTGAAGCCGGTGGCGGGTTCCCCCGCCAGGGTTCGATAGCGGCCACCGCGCCCGATCTCACCGCGCACACCGCGGGCGAAAATGGTGAAGCTGACCCCGGTCTGGTACTCGAACCCGCGCTGTTCCACCGGGTCGATGGTGATCTGCACATGGGGGGCGGCGCTGACGATCAGGTCCACCACGGTGGCCAGGCGCTGGCGCTCCGGCTCCGCCTCCGCCGGCAGCTCGACGGCGGCCAGGGCCTCCACGGCGGCGGGGGCGTTGCCGCAGCAGGCCATGACGCGGCCCAGCAGCTCGGCCGCGGCCCCGCCGATGGCGGCCAGGCCGGCGGCGTCCCGGTGGTCCAGCGCCTCGCGCGCGGCGCGCTGCGTCGCCTCATCCAGGTTCAGGGAGCGGAACAGCGCCGGCACCAGGGTGGGCACCGTCAGGTCCACGGTCAGGCCCTCGGCGCCCAGGTTGGTCAGGGCCTCCATGGCCAGCAGCACGATCTCGGCATCCGCCTCGGCGCGCAGGCTGCCGATCAGCTCAACACCGACCTGGCCGAACTGGCGCTCGTGGCGCAGCTGCGACCCCTTCACGCGCAGCACCTGGCCGGCATAGGACAGGCGCAGGGGGCGGGGGGCGTTGGCCAGGCGGGTCTGGGCGATGCGGGCGACCTGCAGCGTCATGTCGGCGCGCAGGCCCATCATGCGCTGGGACACGGGGTCCATCAGGCGGAAGGTCTGGTGCGCCAGCTTGGCGCCCGGGCCGGCCAGCAGGCCCTCCTCGAACTCGATCAGCGGCGGCTTCACCCGGTCATACCCATGGCGGCCGAAATCCGCCATCAGCTGTTCCACGATGCGGGCCTCATGCTGGGCGGCGGGCGGCAAAAGATCGCGCAAGCCGGCCGGCAGCAGGGCCTTGGCCGCAATGGCCTCGTCGGCGCTGTCAGTCATAATGCAGAAGGGTCCCGGGCGTCGAAAGGGCGACAGTGCCCGTTACGGGTCTTTAATCGCTGGCCGGCGCGCACGCAATTGTTTAAGCCCCGCGCCCGCCGGGGAGGGGGCATGCGGGGCCTCCATTGGGGGATAGATCTCGGATGATGGCTTTCCCGGCGAGAGAGGCTTTGCGGCGGAGGCTCTCGCATTTCGCTGATAAGCGCTTATACTCTTATAAGCTTATCCGCCTATGGGCCGCGCCATGTCCGACACCTCCTCTGAGACCACACGCTGGAGCGTTTCGGTTTCTAAAAAGACCGATATCGCCGTTCGTACTTTCTTGGCTCAACGGGGCATGAAGAAAGGGGACCTCTCCAAGTTCATCGAGGAGGCGGTCAAGTGGCGGTTATTCGAACAAACGATGGCGGAGGCGCGGAGCGCGTTTGATGACATGCCGCCGGATGATCTCGATGATCTGCTTCGCGAAGCCGTCACCGCGACCCGCCAAGATCACACGCATGAAGCCTGACTGACCGGTGCGCGTCGTCGTTGATACCAACGTCCTCATCAGCGCGCTGTTGGCAACGGCCTCGCTGCCGGCGCGCTTGGTGACCCTTTGGCGGGAGGGGCGGTTCAGCCTGCTCGTTTCAGAGAGCCAGTTGGACGAACTCGCGCGTGTCACCCGCTACCCCAAAATAAGGGCGAGGTTGGCGCCGGCCGTAGCGGGCCAGTTGATCAACGACCTTCGGGGTATTGCGGAGATTGTGGGGCCTTTGCCGAGAGTCTCCGCCTCGCCCGATCCCTTTGACAATTATCTGCTGGCCACCGCCGTGGCGGGTGGTGCGGACTTCCTGATCACGGGTGACAAGCAGGACTTGTTAAGTTTGCGACGGTTCGAAGGCACCAAGATTCTAACCGTTCGCGACTTCCTGACCTTGTTCGGGTTTATGCCGACCCCTTGAGGCCTGGAAGGGAGGGAGCGCTCGCCCCCTCACACCACCCGCACGTTCTTGAACTGCCAGGCGTCATCGCGGTCCAGGTCCTCGGGGAACAGGGTTTCGCGGCCGTCCAGGGGGGACCAGTCGGTGTAGACGCCGACCACGGGGCCCAGGTAGGGCGTGGCGATTTCCATGACCCGTTCGAACGAAACCTCGTCGGCCTCGACGGGGCCCTGCGTGGGGTTCTCCAGGGCCCAGACCATGCCGCCCAGGACGGTGGCGCAGACCTGCAGGCTGGTGGCGTTGTTGTAGGGCACCAGCTCGCGCGCCTCGGCCACGGTCAACTGCGACCCGTACCAGTAGGCGCCCTTCTCGTGGCCGCACAGCAGCACGCCCAGTTCGTCGATACCGTCGACGATCTCGGTCATGAGCAGGCGCTGCCGCTCCTGCTGCACATAGCCCTTGCCCACGAACTCGTGGATCGAGGTGATGGCGTCGTCGCAGGGGTGATAGGCGTAGTGGCAGGTCGGGCGATAGGCGACGCTGCCGTCCTCGTTCCGCGCCGTGAAATAGTCGGCGATGGAGATGGCCTCGTTATGCGTGACCAGGAAGCCGTGGAAGGGCCCCTCCATCGGCGTCCAGGTGCGCACCTTGGTGCTGATGCCCGGGCGGTTCAGGAAGATGGCGGCCTGGCTGCCGAAGTCGTGGTGCTGGCCGTCCACGGGAAAGTGGCGCTCATGCGTGCCCCAACCCAGTTCCGCCGGCTGGCAGCCCTCGCTGACGAAACCGTCGATGGACCAGGTGTTGACGAACTCGCCCCGCTCGCGCGGACGGTCGGCCACCTGGGTGTCGCGCTCGGCCACATGCACGGTCTTGATGTTCAGGCGCTGGGCCAGGCGTGCCCAACCGTCGCGCGTGGTGGGCACGGCCACGTCCAGGCCATTGTCCTGGGCGATGTTCAGCAGCGCCTGCTTCATGAAGTGCGACACCAGCCCCGGGTTGGCGCCGTGGGTCAGCACGGCCGTGGGGCCGCCGGGGTAGCGGGTCTTCAGCTCCAGTGCCGCTTCGCGCAGGGCGTAGTTGCTGCGCAGCGACGGCGACAGGCTGGGGTCGGTGTAGCCGCCCACCCAGGGTTCGATGCAGGTGTCGAGGTAGAAGGCGCCGGCCTCCTGGCACAGCTCCACCAGCGCCAGGGAGGAGACGTCGACCGACAGGTTCAGGACGAAGTCGCCCTTGCGCAGCAACGGCACCAGGATGTCGCGGTGGTTGTCGCGGGTCAGCGGGCGGATCTGGAAATCCACCTGGTAGTGGGCCGCCTCGTCCCGGCCGCGCGCGTCGGCCGTGATGATGGTGATGCGGTCGGCGGTGATGTCCAGGTGCTTCAGCACCAGGGGAAGGACGCCTTGGCCGATACTGCCGAAACCGATGATATAAAGTCGCCCGGGGATGGCGGCATGTTTCACGGAATGGGACATAGTTAACTCTCCGGGCTTTACCAACGGTTGACCGACCGTCTGTTGCTGTCGCGAATTCGCCGGCGTTCCTTCACGGGCGCCGGCCCCTCTGTTGAATTAAGAGCGCCGTGTTTGCCTCAAGCGATGCGGCGACGCAATATGCCGTATCGCGAATTCCGCCGAACCGGGGCGGGGACCAGGCCTGCGGTCGCCACCAGCGGGGCGTCGCGGACCTCCACCAGGCGGGCCTGGTCGAAGCCGTTGAACGCCGTGCGCAAGGCGGCGCCGTAGGCGCCCAACTGCCCGATCTCGATCCAGTCGCCCTCGCGGATGTCGGCGGGCAACAGGAAGGGACCGCGCATGTAATCGGCGCTGTCGCAGGTCGGGCCCCAGAAGCTGAATTCCTGCAGCGTCTCGGCCCCGCTCTGGCGAATCAGGCGCACGGGGAAGCGCATGCCCAAGGCGCCGGCGTCGGCCAAGCTGCCATACGCGCCGTCATTGATGAAAAGCTCCGAGCCCCGGCGGCGTTCCACCTGGACGACGACCGAGGCGCCGGTGGCGACCAGGGCGCGGCC
Organism: Nitrospirillum goiasense; assembly: GCF_034427435.1. NCBI lineage: Bacteria > Pseudomonadati > Pseudomonadota > Alphaproteobacteria > Rhodospirillales > Azospirillaceae > Nitrospirillum > Nitrospirillum goiasense. The sequence continues at coordinate 1,297,701 of NZ_JAXQNP010000003.1, forward strand.
CGGCTCGCACCATACCTGCACGTTGGGCGCCAGGTTCATGGCCACCAGGCCGTCGCGGATGGCGGCCATGTAATCGGCCAGCGGGGGCGGGTCCATGTCCGGGTAGCGGGCGGGGAAGCCGCCGCCCACGTCCACCACGTCGATGGCGACGCCGGCGGCCTTCACCACGGCATCGGCGATGGCCAGCGCCCGGGTGTAGGCCTGCGGGTCCATGCACTGCGAACCGACGTGGAAGCAGACGCCCACCCGCATGGCCAGCGGCCGCGCCGCGCGCAGCAGGGCCACCGCGTCATCGAAGGCGGCGCCGAACTTGGCCGACAGGTCATAGGCGGCCTGGCCCTTGGGCATGGCCAGGCGAATCACCAGGCCCAAATCCGCCGCCACCGGGTCCAGGCGGGCATCCACGCCCTCACCGCCGGGCACGCCCCCCCTGGAGCCTCCCTCGGCCACCACCTCGACGATCTTGGCCAGCTCATCGGCCGAGTCGAGGGAGAAGTCGCGCACCGCCTGCTCGAAATAGGCGGCGCGAATGGCGGCGCGGTTCTTCACCGGATGCATGTAGTGCACCGCCGCCGACGGATACATCTGGCGGGCCAGGCGGATCTCGGCGGGGGAGGCGCAGTCGAAGTGACGCAGGCCGCCCTCGGTCAGGGCGCGCAGCATGGTGGGGTCGGGGTTGCACTTCACCGCGTACATGACGGTGCCGCGATCGCCATCGCCCAGGGCCTGGGCCACGGCATCGTGGAAGGCGGCGATGAACGCGCGGGCGTTGGCGGCCACCTGGCGCGGACGCAGGCAGTGCATGGGTTCCGCCGGGGCCAGGCTGGCGACCAGGCTGTCCACGGTGGGCGCCGCCACCGGCAAGGCGGAGGGCAGGGACTGGGCGCGCACGCGGCGCAGCGGGGAAACGGCGGAACGGAAACGATAGGCCATGGCTAAACCCCTATCCGGCGCGTCCCGTCGCTCTCGGGCGTACGGGGGCCGGCATCATTCGGCTGATCCAGGGACCGCGAAGACTGACGGCGAGGCCAAAGGCCAGGGCCGTTTCAACAGCAGCGGTCGGTGGGAAGGGGAATGATCTGGTCTAGCGCCGTGATTGCCGGGCCATCGGGTCGATCTGTCGACCTTGAGACCTCAAAGCGTCAACTGACGCATCAGGACCAGAAGGGGCTTACCGCTTCACCGCCCGTTTTATGGTGGAAAGCATGATGTTGGTTCCCTCTCAAGGCCCGGCCCAGTCACATCGGCCGGATCTGCTCAAAAAGGACGCCTAACGTCGTTGCTTAACCATCCAAGGGTACGGGATCATCGGGCGATGACCGAAACCCAGGGGCCAGGGGCACGTGCGGGTGCGTCGCGAAATTTGTATTTAGGCGATTTGCGCCCGTAAGCAAACTTAAATTTTTGAAGGCCGGCCCCCCGCTCACCTCAAGGCTGGGCTGGGAACCTGCCGGAACCTTCCGTATCAGGGGACGCTGCCGCCCTTGGCCGGGGCCGTTGACCCCGTCTTGGCTTGGTCCGTCTTGGTGTGCGCCATCCAGGCCAGCAGGCCGATCACGGCGATGGGGGCCAGGGCCACCCAGCGGGGGTCGCTGTAGGACAGGATGGCGCTGGCGGCCAGGGCGGCGTTGGCCGCCAGGATGGCCAGGGCCACCAGGTCGTGCCGGCCCAGCCGGCGCACCGCCTGCTGGTAGAAGTGCTGGCGATGGGCCTGCCACACCGGTTCCCGCCGCCACAGGCGCTTGGCCAGGGTCAGGGTGGCGTCGCTCAGGTAGTAGAGGGGCAGGATCAGGGCCGGCAGCCACAACCCATCCCCGGCCGCGCGCAGCAGCAGCCAGCCGGACAGGAAGCCCAGTGGCACGCTGCCGACATCGCCCAGGAAGACGCGGGCCGGGTGCCAGTTCCAGGCGATGAAGCCCAGCGCGACGCCGGCCAGCGCCAGGGCGTAGGAACTCATGAAGCCCATCAGGCCGGCGGCGAAATAGGCCGCCGCCAGGCCCAGGCCCAGGCACAGCGTCTCCACGGCGCTGATGCCGTCGATGCCGTCCATGAAATTGAACAGGTTGACGAACCACACCCAGGCCAGGCCGGCCACCAGCCGGTCCAGCCAGTGCGGCAACCAGCCCTGGAACACCAGGGACTCCGACGGCAGGGCGGATAGGCCGACGGCCACCGCCAGGACCTGGGCCAGCAGGCGCCAGCCGGGCGGCACCCCGCCCAGGTCATCGGCCCAGGAAATGACGGCCAGGGCCAGGGCGGCGGCGATGGTGGGCCACAGCGTGTCCATGTCCCCCGCCATGAAGCCGGTCACGGCCCAGGCGCCCAGCAGCGCCGGCACGACACCCAGTCCTCCGCCGCGCGGCGTGGGCAGGCTGTGGCTGGAACGTTCATTGGGCCGGTCCATGACTTGGCGGCGCTTCAGCCACCAGGTGGCGCCCCCCGTCAGGCCAAGCGCCAACAGGAAGGGCAGGAACAGGCAAAGGAAGGGCGTCAGGATGGACATGGGGCCCTGTTGTAAGCGACTCGGGGTGGCTTCACAAGGCCGGGCGGGGATGGTGTCTTGTCCTGCGGCCACTTATCGCGCGGCTGGGGGGGCACGGGGCCTTGCGCCACACCGAATAGGCCACTGTGCCGTCGCCCGAGGCGCTGGCGGGCACGCCATAGCTCAGCAGGCCGCCGTCATAAGTGTAGTCCCGCACCTGGCGCTTGCCCTCCCAGTTGGGGAAGCTGGCCGCCTGCACGTCGAAGACCAGTTGGTGATGCTCCCGGTCGATATGGACGGTGCCGAAGTGGGTGCTGGAGCCCAGGACGGCCTGCCGATACTCCTCCGCCGTGCCTTGGGTCTTTACGCCGCTGGCGAAGGCGGGCCGGCCCACCCGGAAGATCTGCATGTTGTAGCGCCCCGCCGAATTGACGGTCAGGAGGCCCAGCGGGTGCTCGCCATAGTTGGTCGTGCGGCTGCCATCGGCGTGGATTTCATAGGCCGCGTCCATCACCCAGGTGCCCTCCAGTGTGGGCAGGTCGGCGGCCCGGGCGGTGCCCACGGAGGCGGCCAGCAGGGCCAGGACGGGCAGCATCTTGTCGCAACGCATCGGAGGGTCCCTCGCTTGTGTAACCAGTTTATCAGGTTTCAGTGGCGCGATGGTTGTCATGGGATGTGAAACCTGTCAATACGGTTACATGCGACATGACGACCATCACCATGCTCCCTTGCACCATGCTCCCTTGGCGGAAGAGCGCGACGGCTTCCGCTTCCGGGGTGGCTGCCCGGCCATCGACCTCCCAGCCACCTTGCAGGCGCGACTGAAGCCTGCGCCGCGGGAACTGCTGGCGACGCCGGAGGATGTGCGGCGCTGGATGGTGGCGGCTGGCCTGACCGACGTGGCCCCGCCGGCGGATGAGGGGGATTTGGCGCTGGCGCGGCACCTGCGCGAGGCGATCTATGACTTGGCCGTCCATTGGCATGGCGGCAGCGGCCCGCCCGGTGGCGGCCTCGATTCGGCGTTGGATATGCTGAATCAGGTGGCCGCCCTGCCGGCGGCGACACCCGCCCTGTCCCAGGCGGGGGGCGTGCGTCTCTCGGGCCCCATGACGGCCTTCATCGCCACGGTGGCGCGCGACGCGGTGCACCTGTTCGGCAGCGGGGCGCCCATCCGGCAATGCCAGTCACCCGCCTGCACCCTGTTCTTCGTCGACACGTCCCGCGCCGGCGACCGCCGCTGGTGCTCCATGAAAGGATGCGGCACCAAGGCCAAGGTGGCCGAATTCCGCCGGCGCCAGCGCAGAGCGAGCTAAATTTCCTTGGTGCGCATTTAGTTTTTTGTCGCCTTTCCGAAATAGAATCCAAGTATGACGGTTAGTGCATTTGTCAATACAGAGGGTATTTCCTTTTGGCTTCCTGAAATTGTTATATATCCAATCAATAACATGATTGACACTGCTATTATTGCGGCGACGCCATCGGAATGAAGAAGCGTCTCTAAAATATTCTTTCTTATTTTTATAGATCTTATTCTATCTAATAATAAAACATCATTACGGATAAGTTCGGAATCGCCATCCTTGATGAAAACATAATTCATCAAATTCTTTTCGGTATCTGATTTGTCGAAGCAGACGGCAATCAACGTTCCGCCTAAAAAATCCCTCCTTATTGACCCAACGTATATATTGTAAATTCCATCATTATTTTTCTTAATTGTTTCAATGGCTAGCTGCGAATCCATTGTGGTCATTGCCCCGATTCCGTTGAATGGCGGCCCGCAAAATAGCGGGCCGCCACTATAAACAGTATTTACTCCACCACCCGCACCTTCACATAGCTGCCCGGGGCGTCCTCGATGGGCTTGAGCTTGCCGTCGCCCGGTGTGCGGGCCGGCACCTGCGGGCCGGCGTATTGTTTCAGCCAGTCGGCGTAGACGGGCCACCAGCTTCCCGGTACCTGGGTGGTGCCGGCCAGCCAGTCGTCGGGCGAGGCCGGCAGCGCGTCGTTCAGGAAGTGGCTGTACTTGTTGGCCGCCGGCGGGTTGACGACGCCGGCGATATGGCCGGAGGCCGCCAGCACGAACTTAACCGGCCCGCCATAGAGCTGGGTGGCGGCGTAGGTGCTTTTCCACGGCGCGATGTGGTCCTCGCGGGTGGATAGCATGAAGGTGGGCGTCTTGATGGTGCGCAGGTCGATGGGCACGCCCTTCAGGGTAATGCCGCCCGGCCGGACCAGCAGGTTCTTCTGGTACATGTTGCGCAGGTAAAAGCTGTGCATGGCCGGCGGCATGCGGGTGCTGTCGGAATTCCAGTACAGCAGGTCGAAGGGGAAGGGGTCCTTGCCCAGCAGGTAGTTGTTGACCACGAAGGACCAGATCAGGTCGTTCGAGCGCAGCATGTTGAAGGTGGTGGCCATGGACTGGCCGTCCAGGTAGCCCCGGCTTTTCATGCGGGACTCCAGCGCGCCCAGCTGTTCCTCATCGATGAACACCGACAGCTCGCCCACGTCGGTGAAGTCGGTCAGGGTCACCAGGTACATGGCACTCTTGATGCGCGCGTCCTTCTTGGCCGCCATGTAGGCCAGGGTGCCCGACAGCAGGGTCCCGCCGATGCAATAGCCGATGGCGTTCACGCCGTCCTCGCCCGTGGCGTCCTTGATGGCGTCCAGGGCGGCCAGCGGCCCGTCGGCCATGTAGTCCTCGAAATCCTTGGCGGCCAGCTTCTCGTTGGGATTAACCCAGGAGATGACGAAGACGGTGTGCCCCTGCTCCGTCAGCCAGCGGATCAGCGAATTGGCCGGTTTCAGGTCCAGGATGTAGAACTTGTTGATCCAGGGCGGGATGATCAGCAGCGGCGTCTTGTGCACCGTCTCGGTCAGCGGCGCATACTGGATCAGCTGCATCAGGTCGTTCTGGAACACCACCTTGCCCGGGGTGACGGCGATGTTGCGCCCCACCTCGAACGCCGAATAGTCGGTCATGGAGATGGCCAGCTGGCCCCGGCCGCGTTCCAGGTCGCCCAGCAGGTTTTCCAGGCCTTTCAGCAGGTTATCGCCGCCCGTCTCCAGCGTGACGCGCAACACCTCGGGATTGGTCAGGGGGAAGTTGGTGGGTGACAGGGCGTCCACGAACTGGCGGGTGAAGAAATCCAGCTTCTTGGCGGTCTTGCCCTCCAGCCCTTCCACCCCGCGCACGGCGGTTTGCACGTACTTGGCGGTCAGCAGGTAGGATTGCTTGATGAAGTCGAAGACGGCGCTTTCATCCCAGGACTTGTCCCGGAAGCGCTTGTCCTCCTTGGCCGGGCTGATGACCGGCGCCGCCTCCTCCCCCAGCAGGCGCTGGGCGGTGCGCTGCCACAGGGCCATGTAATCCTGCCACAGGCCCAGTTGCGCCTCGAACAGGCGGTTGGGGTCGGCCATCAGCCGGGCGGTCATCTCCATGAAGGCGCCGCCCAGGTTGAACGGGTCCAGGCTGGACAGGTTGGCCGGCAGGCTGTTGAAGGAGGCGGCGCCAAAGGGGGCGGCGCCAAAGGGGGCAGCGATGGACATGGGGTCGGCCGCGGCCGTGCCATCCGCCGGTGTCTGCGCCTGGCGGGCCACGAAATCCGCCACCAGGCGCTGCGCCTGTTCCGCGATCCGGTTCATGGCCAGGGTCATTTCCACCGGGTCGGGCAGGCGGACCTCGCCGTCCTTGGCCGGCGCCTCCTTGACCCCTGTCTTCGGTGCCGTGTCCGCCTGGGGGGGCGCTTTGGCGGTCGCTTCCGGGGCGGCGTGGGTGAAGGGCGGCGGCTTGGGCGCGTCCGGCGCCGCGGCTGCCGGCGTCACCATGCTGGGCGTCTTCGCCGCGGGCATCACCACGCTGGGCGGCGGCGGGGCGGCCTTGCGGCGGGGCGCCTTCGCCGCGATGGCGGGGGCGGCTGCGGCCTTGGCGGGCTTCTTCACCGCCGAGGGCGCGGCCTTGGCCTTTTCCGCCGTCGCCCCGGCGACCGGCACCGGCGCCAGGGGCTCCTGGGAGTCGTTCTTGTGGGCCTTCAGATGCGGCGCGCCCGGCACGGGCGGGGCGATGGGGGCCGCGCGAACCACCTTGGTCTTGGCCGCGGCGGTTTTAGAGGCGGCCTTAGGGGTGGTCTTGGCGGCGGCGGGCTTGGCCGGGGCCGCCTTCACGGTGTTCGTCGTCGAGGTCGGCTTGGGGGCCGCCTTTGGCGCCGTCGCTCTCGGGGGGGGCGGTGTCTGAGGGACAGTCTCGGAAACACTCGGGGACCGGGAAACACGCGGGGACCGGGTACGCTTGGGCGGGGTATCGGCCATGCTTTCTTGTTCCTTCGCCTCTATCACCAGGGGACCTGTTCCAGGACGGAAGCGGGGGCCACGCGATCTGTTCCGCGGGAAACCGCCCGTTCGGCAGGCAGGGCGCCCGCTCCCCATCCGGCCGTTCCGTCGCCGTAAGAAGGCTGGGTTACGGCTGGTGACGGCGCTTGCGGCCCGTGGGGATTTCATACACGATCCGGCCATGATTTTCACCGACGCTAACGCACGGCCCGCGGGTGCAAGCACCCAGGACGGTCGCCCCAATCGCTCCGCTTCCGCCGCTGGTCGCCCGGTGGCGGCCCATCGCCCGCGCGCCTTGGCCGGCCGCGGCCTGCGGGCGCTGGTCCTGGCGGCGGCGGTGCTGAGCTTGGGCGGGTGCGCCGGCAAACTGGTGCCCAAGGCCCTGTTCCATGACGGCCCCGAGGATCCGGAGCCCTTGCCCAACGATGCCAGTTCCAAGGCGTTGCTGCTGGGCGAACGGCCGGTACGCCACGTCGGGCCGCCGCCGGACGTGTGGCCCAACCTGGCCTCCGTGCCCGAACGGCCCAAGGATGTGCCCGATCCGGCCGCCCGGCAGAAGGACGTGGACGCCCTGCTGGCCGATCGTGCCGCGGCGGGTTCCGTCGCCACGGATCTGACCAAGTACCAGAGCTCCCCGGACCAGCAGACGGTGCAGCGCGCCACCTCCTCGTCCAACGCGCTGTTCGGCAGCTCTTCCCCGGCGGCACCCAGCCAGAGCAAGATGCCGGTGGTGCCCAGCGCCCCGCCGGCCGTGCCGGGCCGTGTGCCCGATTCCGTTCCCGGCGTCCCGGTCGCGGCCCCTCCCGCCGCCGCTAGCCAGGCTGGTGCCCCCGCCGCCAACGGCACCAGCCAGACCCCCCAGAACTGATCCGTTATATCGGATTGGGGCGGAAAATTAGGCCGGCGCGGGCGTTCTTGTAAGCAAATGTCTTGAAACGGGATGCCCGCCCTGTGGAAATTGCTGTCGCCCGGCCCCGGCCGGGGCGATACAAACCCTTCGGCGATCCTCGCCTTCCCTCCACCCCGAATTGATACAGATCCTCCCATGAACGAAGAGTTCCACCGCATTAAGCGCCTGCCGCCCTATGTGTTCGCCGAAGTGAACGCGATGAAGGCGCGAGCTCGCGCGGCTGGTGAGGACATCATCGACCTCGGCATGGGCAACCCGGACCAGCCGACCCCGCCCCACATCGTGGAAAAGCTGGTGGAGGCGGTGCGCAATCCCAAGACGCACCGATATTCCATGTCCCGTGGCATCCCCGGCCTGCGCAAGGCGATCTCCGCCTATTACAAGCGCCGATTCGATGTCGACATCGATCCGGAGACGGAGGCCTGCGTCACCATCGGCTCCAAGGAAGGCTTGGCCAACCTGGCCCAGGCCATCACCAGCCCGGGTGACGTCATCCTGGTGCCCAACCCCTCCTACCCCATCCATCCCTTCGGCTTCATGCTGGCCGGCGCCGCGCTGCGCCACATCCCGGTGGTGGACGGCGTGGACAATTTCGTGGAGACGCTGGAACGCGCCATCCGCCATTCGGTGCCCAAGCCCATCGCCGTCATCGTCAGCTTCCCGGCCAATCCCACAGCCCAGACGGTGACCCTGGACTTCTACAAGCCCATCGTCGAGCTGTGCCTGAAGCACGGCATCTACATCCTGTCGGACATCGCCTACGCCGAGATCTATTTCGACGGCAACCCGCCGCCGTCGGTGCTGCAGATCCCCGAGGCGCGCGACATCACGGTGGAATTCAACAGCCTGAGCAAGACCTACAACATGCCGGGCTGGCGCGTGGGCTTCGGCGTGGGCTCCAAGAAGCTCATCGGCGCGCTCGCCAAGTTCAAGTCCTACGTCGACTATGGCGCCTTCACCCCCATCCAGGTGGCGGCCACCGCCGCGCTGAACGGGCCGCAGGACTGCGTGGAGGAAATCCGCCAGATGTACAAGGCGCGGCGCGACGCCCTGATCGAGGGGCTGGACGCCGCCGGCTGGGACGTGCCGGCGCCCAACGCCACCATGTTCGTCTGGGCCCGCATTCCCGAACCCTTCCGCGCCATGGGCTCGCTGGAATTCTCCAAGCTGCTGCTGCAGGAGGCGCAGGTGGCCGTCTCCCCCGGCATCGGCTTCGGCGAATATGGCGATGAGCACGTCCGTTTCGGCCTGGTGGAAAATGTCCAGCGCATCCGCCAGGCCTGCCGCAACATCCGGGGCTTCCTGCACCGGACCGGCAACGGTGGCGAAGCCGCCTCCAAAAAAGTGATTTGAGTCTGATGGTTGCGGTCGATAAGGGGGAAAGCATGGGTACGGCACCGTTGCGCGTGGGCATCGCCGGTCTTGGCACCGTCGGCGCCGGGGTCCTGACGGTGCTGGCCACCCAGGCCGACCTGCTGGCCCGGCGCTGCGGCCGGCCGCTGGTGGTCACGGCCGTCAGCGCCCGCGACCGCGGCCGCGACCGGGGCGTCGACCTGTCGTCCGTGCGTTGGTACGACAACGCCGTCGACTTGGCGGCGGACGACCAGGTCGATGTGGTGGTGGAACTGATCGGCGGGTCGGACGGCATCGCCGCCCGTACGGTCGAGGCGGCGCTGGCCCATGGCAAGCATGTCGTCACCGCCAACAAGGCGCTGCTGGCCCACCACGGCACGGCGCTGGCCACCCAGGCCGAGTCCCAGGGCCTGACCCTGGCGTTCGAGGCGGCGGTGGCCGGCGGCATCCCCGTCATCAAGGGCCTGCGCGAGGGCCTCGCCGCCAACCAGGTGCGCGAGGTGCACGGCATCCTGAACGGCACCTGCAACTACATCCTGACGGAGATGCGGACCACCGGCCGCGACTTCGCCGAGGTGTTGGCCGAGGCCCAGGCCAAGGGCTATGCCGAGGCCGATCCCAGCTTCGACATCGACGGCGTGGACGCGGCGCACAAGCTGGCCATCCTCACCTCCGTCGCCTTTGGCACGCGGGTGGACTTCGCCAACGTGCAGGTGGAGGGCATCCGCCACATCTCCGCCCTGGACATCGACTATGCCGGGCAGCTGGGCTACCGCATCAAGTTGCTGGGCATCGCCCGGCGCACGGACACGGGCATCGAACAGCGGGTGAACCCCTGCATGGTGCCGGTCGGCTCCCTCATCGCCGCGACTGATGGCGTGTTCAACGCCGTGGTCGCCGACAGCGATTTCGCCGACAAGGTGGCGCTGGTCGGCCGCGGCGCCGGGGCGGGGCCGACCGCCTCCGCCGTGGTCGCCGACCTGGTGGATATCGCCATTGGCCGGCGGACTCCGACCTTCGCCGTACCCGCCAGCCAGTTGGCACCCCTGACGCCTGCCCCCTTGTCGGCGCGGCGCGGACGGTATTATGTGCGCCTCATGGTGGTCGACCGTCCGGGCGTCATCGCCGACGTCGCCGCAGCCCTGCGCGACCAGAACGTCTCCATGGAGTCGTTCCTGCAGCGGGGCCGGGCGCCGGGTGAGGCTGTTCCGGTGGTGCTGACCACCCACGATACGGAAGAAGTGGCGATGTTGCGCGCCCTGGCCGTCATTGGCGGCCTGGACGCGGTTCAGGAAACCCCGCGCATGATCCGTATCGAGGATTATTGACACACCACCGTCACGGACCCCGTCCTTATAATAAGGGGTCCGACGGCAAACTGACTCAGGGGAAGATGACTATGAGCAAGGCTATCGAGGCGCCCGTCGATCCGAAGGGCGACATCAGCCTGGTGATGGACCGCAACCTGGCCCTGGAAGCGGTGCGCGTGACCGAGGCCGCGGCCTTGTCCGCCTCGCTGCTGATGGGCCGCGGTGACGAGAAGGCTGCCGACCAGGCCGCCGTGGATGCCATGCGCAAGGCCCTGAACAGCCTGGCCATCGATGGCACCGTGGTGATCGGCGAGGGGGAGCGCGACGAGGCGCCGATGCTGTACATCGGTGAGAAGGTGGGCAGCGGCCACGGTCCCAAGATCGACATCGCCCTGGACCCGCTGGAAGGCACCACCATCACCGCCACCGGCGGCCCCAACGCCCTGGCGGTCATCGCCATGGCGGAGTCGGGCGGCTTCCTGAACGCCCCCGACGTCTACATGGACAAGATCGCCGTGGGCGCCGGCCTGCCCGAGGGCGTGGTCGATATCGATGAGAAGATCGAGACCAACCTGAAGAACCTCGCCCTGGCCAAGCATGCCACGGTGGAGGAACTGGTGGTCTGCATCCTGGACCGCCCCCGTCACCGCGAGCTGATCGCCCGCGTGCGCGCCGCCGGCGCCCGCATCATGCTGATCGGCGACGGCGACGTGTCCGGCGTCATCTCCACCGCGCAGCCCGACAGCGGCATCGACCTGTATGTCGGTTCCGGCGGCGCGCCGGAAGGCGTGCTGGCCGCCGCCGCCCTGCGTTGCATCGGCGGCCAGATGCAGGGCCGCCTGCTGTTCCGCAACGACGATGAACGCGCCCGCGCCAAGCGCTGGGGCGTCACCGACCTGGACCGCAAGTACGGCCTGACCGACCTCGCCAGCGGCAACGTCATGTTCGCCGCCACCGGCGTGACCACCGGCACCATGCTGCGCGGCGTCCGCCGCTTCCCCGGCGGGGCGTACACCCACTCGGTGATTATGCGGTCGAAGAGCGGCACGGTGCGCTATGTTGAGGCGCACCACAATCTCCGCACCAAGACCAAATTCGTTCCGGATGCAGAATAACATCACGTTCGTGGGCTCGCCGGCGGGGGACATCCCGGCCGGCGAGCCTCGCCCCCTTTTGGGGGTGTCGCGGTCCGCGACCGGCCGACGCTGGCTGGCCCGCCCGCATGATGAGCGGCTGGCCCTGGCCCATGCCCAGCGCGGTGGCCTGCCGGAATTGGTGGGGCGTGTCCTGGCGGCGCGCGGCGTCAGCCTGGAAGAGGCTGAGGATTTCCTGGGCCCCACCCTGAAGCGCTTCCTGCCCGATCCCCACGCCCTGCTGGACATGCAGGCGGCGGCCGAGCATCTGGCCGACGCGGTGCGCCGGGGGCGGCGCCTGGCCGTCTTCGGCGATTACGACGTGGATGGCGCCACCTCCTCCGCCCTGCTGGTGCGGTTCTTCCGGGCCGTGGGCGCCGACATCCAGGCCTACATCCCCGACCGCATCGCCGAAGGCTATGGCCCCAACGCCCCGGCGCTGTTGCGCCTGCGTGAGGCGGGGGTGGACCTGGTCATCACCGTCGATTGCGGCGTCACCTCGTTCGAGCCGCTGGCCGCCGCCGCCCAGGCGGGGCTGGAGGTCGTCGTCGTCGATCACCACAAGGCGGAGCCGGCCCTGCCCAAGGCCCACGCGGTGGTGAACCCCAACCGGCTGGACGAGGCCATGACCGACCGCCTGGGCACCCTGGCGGCGGTGGGCGTCAGCTTCCTGTTGGTGGTGGCCGTCAATCGCGCCCTGCGACAGGCCGGCTGGTACGCCAACCGGGCGGAGCCGGACCTGATGGGCTGGCTGGATCTGGTGGCGCTGGGCACGGTGTGCGACGTGGTGCCACTGGTGGGCCTGAACCGGGCCTTGGTGGCGCAGGGCCTGAAGGTCATGGGCCGGCGCAACAATCCCGGACTCTCGGCCCTGGCCGACGTGGCCGGCATCAATGAACGCATGGACGCCTACCATGCCGGCTACATCCTGGGCCCCCGCGTCAACGCTGGCGGCCGGGTGGGACGGGCTGACCTGGGCACGCGCCTGCTGTCCACCGAGGACCCGGTGGAGGCGCGCGACCTGGCGGCCCAGCTGCATGCCCTGAATGCCGAGCGCCGGGCCATCGAGGCCCTGGTGCTGGAGGAGGCCATCGCCCTGGTGGAGGCGCAGGCCGCGCTCACTCCTGGCGCCGGGGCGCTGGTGATCGCGGGGGCGGGCTGGCATCCCGGCGTCATCGGCATCGTCGCCTCCCGTCTCAAGGAACGCTATGGCGTGCCCGCTTGCGTGGTGGCGCTGGATGGCGGCATCGGCAAGGCCTCCGGCCGTTCCGTGCGGGGCGTTGATCTGGGGGCCGCCGTCATCGCCGCGCGCCAGGCCGGCCTGCTGATGGCCGGCGGCGGCCACGCCATGGCGGCGGGCTTCACCGTGGCGGAGGCCAAGCTGGCCGATCTGCGCGCCTTCCTGGCCGAGCGGATCGCGCAGCAGACGGCGGGGCAGGGGCCGCTGGTGCCCACCCTGCACCTGGATGGGGTGGTTTCGGTGCGGGGCGCGTCCACCGACCTGCTGGGCCACATCACCCGCCTGGGGCCCTTCGGCACCGGCAATTCCGAACCGCGCCTGGCGGTGGCTGATGCCCGCATCGTGCGGGCCGATGTGGTGGGCGGCAACCATGTGCGGTGCGTTCTGTCGTCGCCGGACGGCGCCCGGCTGAAGGCCATCGCCTTCCGCGCCATGGATGAGGATCTGGGCCCCGCGCTGCTGAACCATGGCGGCCGGCCCCTGCACCTGGCCGGAACCCTGCGTGCCGACCGTTGGAACGGGGCGGAAGGGGTGCAACTGACCATCGACGATGCGGCGGTCCCCGGCGGGGTCTGATGCGGCGGGGGCCTGCCTCTATCCGAAAGTAATAAATCGTCCGTTAGCCGCGTTACGGCGCGCGGTGACGGCAGAACCGTGCCCATCCTGGTCGGTACCGATGTATGTCCACCGTTCGGACCATCGGCCCTTCAAACGCAAACATCTGTCGTCGCCGCTTTCGCGGCGGCTTTTTTGCGCTTCCTGACCGCTTCGACCCAGCTCGTCTTTTTACCAGGCGGCGCGGCGACAGTTGACAGTCGCTCTACATTGCCGCTTCCGGTGAAATATTAATGAATTTATTAAAGCGTTCCTCCAATAGCGCCGCAGGCTTCTATTGGTGTGTGTTTAACCGTAACGCGCCCGTCATCCATTTATCATTTTCAAATCGCGGTTCAGGCCAGATTGACAGCGGCCCTGCATTGGACGATCCTTACGGCTTAAGGGCGGGCGCACTTAACCGTTACTCTCCGTGAGCCTTAATCCGTTCGGGGCGGGTCATGTGGGGCGCCATAAAATCAAAGGGCTGGTCATTACAACGCAAGAAGGTTCCAAGGCTCCGCCTGTGCTGCCGAAAAGGTCGCCCGGGGGGGATGAGGGGGTATTGATGTCGGGACAGCCTGGAACGAAACGGGCGGCGGTGGCCGGACCGGATACCCCGGCTGATGCCGCGGCGCCAGAATCAACTCTCAGCCGTCTCGAATCCCATTTCCGTACCTTGGACGAGGGCTCCCTGGTCCGTGTCGCCACCGCGGTCGAAAAGGCCCGGGCGACCGAAACCGGTGCCGCCTCCGACGAACAAATCCTGACCTGCCTACGCCCGATGCTGCGCAGCCTGCGGCCGGTGCGGGTGCCGACGTTCCAGCGGGCGCTGTGCGTTTGCCTTGAGCCCTATCTGATCGATGCCGATCCCATGAGCACCGCCAACCGGCGGGCGGTGGTGGCGCGGTCCAGCCTGGCGCCTTGGTGGCGCCTGCTCATGGGGTCGCCCTACCGGCCGCGCCTGGCGGCGGCCACGGCGGAATACCGCAACGCCATCGCCTCCGAGCGACAGGACGAGATCGACGCCGTCATCCAGTTCGGCCGCAGCATCGCGGCGGAGGCCACCGAAATCCTGCTGGCGGAAGCCGCGCAGTCGTCCGTGCGCAAGCGGGAACTGGCGGTGCTGCTGGGCAGCGAGCGCGCGTTCGAGGACGCGGCGGAGATCGCGCGCATCCTGGGCCTGGATCCGCTCTTGACCCCGTGGTTCGATCAGATCCGCGCGGCGTGCCCGCGCACGCCGGACGGCCGGGTGCATGACTTCAACCCCCAGGGCACGGTCATAGCCAAGAACGGCTACATGCACCTGCACGCCGCCGACCGCGAGGTGGTGGATTATTATTTCCACGGGCTGCTGCGCCTGCTGGCCCAGCCGTGGCAGTCGCTGCGCCTGGTGCGGCTGTTGTCGGCGGACCTGCTGCGCGCCGGCGCCGACAGCGCCGGCCTGCAGATGATCCCGGCCCGGCTGTTCAGCGACCTGACGCGCACGCTGGCGGAGATCGGCCGCACGGCGGCGGGGGACCGCGGCATGACGCGGCGGGTTTGGCTCATGACCTGCGCCCGCCTCGTCTCCGACGCCGGCGCCATGGTCCAGGGCATGGCGGAAGAGGTGAAGGAATTCGGCAACGCCGGGTGGGAGACCATGATGGTCGAGGCCCGCCAGAAGGTGACGCAGGCCGCCGACCAGTTCGCCAGCGTGGCGGTGCGCGACGCCGGCGTGGTCCTGCCGCAGAAGCAGGTGCGCGAGAAGCTGGAGGTTCGGCTGGTGCCGGACATGGACCACAGCCCCACGGATGACGAGGTGTCGGTGGCCCAGGCGGCCGCGACCCTGTTCACCGCCTGCCGCAAGGTGGCGGAGAAGGAGGGGTTCGACCGCTCCATCCGCGCCAAGGAGGCGGATCTGGAGGCGACCTTCCACACCGCCATCACCTTCCGTTTCGAATACCTGCGGGCGCGCGGCAAGAACAAGGCCGTGTCCGCCCAGTTGCAGGCGCTGGAAAAGGTCTTGCGCTCCATGCCCAAGACCGAGCCGATGCTGGACCTGATCCTGAAGGCGGAACGCGCGATCGAGCGCTTTCGCTAGGGGAAGGCGGCAACCCTTTTCCCGCCCATCCGGCCGCGCGACCAGGCAGACCCCCTATGCGCGAAAACCGGTGGGCGGGTCTTTTTATCCGCTTGCCATATCGGGGCCGGGTCATTATGTATCCACCCCGCCGTCCCCTTCGTCTAGAGGCCTAGGACACCGCCCTTTCACGGCGGCGACACGGGTTCGAATCCCGTAGGGGACGCCATCTCCGGATGGCCGTACATAGGATGGACCACCCTCCATCCGCCTCATGTCCCCTTCGTCTAGAGGCCTAGGACACCGCCCTTTCACGGCGGCGACACGGGTTCGAATCCCGTAGGGGACGCCACGCTTCCAGCGGTTTGGCTGGATTTTGCGGGACAATTTGGGGACAAATGGATCCGAGAGCACTATCTCGGAGACCCTGTCCCATGGCTACGATCACCCCTCGAAAGAACCGCGAAGGCTAGGTCATCGGCTATCAGGTCAAGATCCGCCGCTTGGGTTTCCCTGCGCAGTCCAAGACCTTTGAAACCCGGACCGACGCGAAGCGTTGGGCGGCCGATATGGAATCGGAAATCTCCCGGGGCGTTTTCGTCGATCGCGCTGAGGCGGAGCGTAATACTCTGGGCGACCTGATACGCCGGTATCAGGCAGAGATCACGCCCGCCAAGCTGGGAGGCGACAAGGAGAAGGGCCACTTGGCCGTGATCCTGGACGACCAGATCAGCCAACTCCGCATGACCATGCTCGCCTCCCGGGATGTGGCGGCCTTCCGTGAGCGGATGGCGGCCAACGGCTACGCGCCGGCCACCATCGTCAGGCGGTTGAATCTGATCGCCACCATCATCAATCACGCCCGGGCAGAGTGGTCCGTCCATGTGGTGGACAACGTGGCCTCCTCCAAGCTTACAGCCCGTCCCAAGGGCGCCGATCGAAAGCGGGAGCGGCGCCTTCAGCCAGCCCGCGTCATCGCGGGACAGGAGGACTGTCCCGCCGAGGAGGAGACGCTGTTCAAGGCCCTTGCGGCAGGACGCCACGCGGCTCTGATGGTTCCCCTAACTAGGCTGGCCCTTGAAACGGCGGCGCGCCAAGGCGAACTGTGCTCGCTCGAATGGCGGGACATCGACTTGGATAAACGGGTGATGACGATCCGTGGCCTGGGCGGGGAAGGCTCGAAAAATGGCGAGGTGCGGCGGGTACCGCTGTCGACGGCAGCCGTTGAGGCAATCCGGTCGTTGCCTGGTTATGAGGTCAAGGCCGGTCGCCTTTTCCCGGTGGACCAGAATGCCTTGAAGATCACGTTCGCCCGCGTCGTTCGGCGAAAGATCCCCAATCTGACCTTTCACGACCTCAGGCATGAGGCCACCAGCCGGTTGGCGAGGGTGTACACCAACCCGCTGGAACTCATGCGGGTGACCGGTCATAAAACGCTGTCCATGTTGAGTCGCTACTACCATGCCGATGCGGAAGAATTGGCCCGGCGGCTGGCATGAGGGGTAAGGCGCGCCAGTGCTTTGCTGCATGGGTTTGTCCTGAAGAATGGCGCTGCATCGACCCGATCAGACCCCCATACATATACTTACTATAGGAAGTGCTCCGCGTCGCCAGCTGCGGCCCCCTTCACCCCTCGCTAGGAAAGAGGTCATGGCCAAGGTAAATCGCTGCATCGCCCGCGTCGGAAATAAGCTCAAAACGGCGAGCGACATCAAGGGAGCGGTCGGCCATAACGCGCGGACGCGTTCGACGCCGAATGCCGACCCCAAGGGCTTGGTGATAAGCCCCAGGGACGCTGGCCGCCACCCGGACAAGACGGTCATGGACAGGATAGCCGCCGCCGGGGTTAAGCCCCGGGCCGACTCTGTCCTGGCGGTGGAGATCCTTCTGTCGGTTAGTCCCGCTTACTTCCGGCCTGACCAGCCGGAGGCGTATGGTCTCTATGACAAAGCGAAGACCAAAGCGTGGGCTGAAGCTTCCTGGGAATGGCTGTTGTCGGAGTACGGTGACCGCATCGTTGATGCCAAGCTTCACGGGGACGAAGCGACCCCGCATTTCCAAGCCATTGTTGTACCGTTAACAGATGACGGGCGGCTGTCCGCGTTCGAGCTATTCGGGGATTTGGAGAAATTCCAGGACAAGGCGGCGGCGGCGGTTGCACACCTTGGCATCGAGCGCGGGGTGCGGGGCTCGAAGGCCAGGCACCGGGCCATATCTGACTACTACAAGGAGGTCAACGCCCCGGCCCCTGGCGAGCCGGCGCCAATAAAACGGACGAAGGTCCCGGTCCCGCCGCTCATGATGCAGGAGTCGACGAGGCAGGCATGGGCCGACAGCCAGAACCAGAAGGGCCAGGACAATCTGGTCATGGATCGTGAGCGATATTCCCGCGAGGTTAAGCCCCATCTGGTCAGGTCGAAGGCGATTGACCGCCTGGAGCGGGAGAAGGTGGAGGCCATGGCCACGGCCGAGGCAGCGAACAAAAGAGCGGAAATGGCCGAAGAGGCCGCCAGGAAGGCCGTAGAGCGGGTTGAGGCCACCAAGGCGGATGTGGCCCTTGAGAACGTTCTAGCGTCCTACGGGCTGGAAATTGACGATTCCGGGCGTTGGATAGGGGAGGGGATGGTCATCAAGGTGGAGGGGGCAGCCTGGTGGGACGATGGCGACCGTCAGGCCCGTGGCCGCAGCGCCATCGACCTGGCCAAGCACCTGCGCCAGGTGGAATACAGCCAGGCTGTCGCCTGGCTGAGGGATAACTTTGGCCAGGCCCAGGCCGAGCAGGCGGTGGTGGTCCACGTTCAAGGCCGAGCCCCCGGCATCGTGGCGGAGGCCCGGCCGTTCAGGTTCGAGCCCCCACCACTGGTTGAGGCCAATTGGCCTCGGGTGCGGCGGTGGCTGACCACCGTCAGGCGGCTCGCCGCCGAGCTGGTCGATAGACTGCATGGCCTCGGCCGCGTATATGCGGATGATAGGGCCAATGCTGTGTTTCTGTTGATGGATGGGCGTGGCCGTCCGGTTGGTGCCGAACTCAAGGGCACAGGACCTCAGCCATTTACCGGAATGGCCGCTGGGACTAGCCGTAACGCAGGCGCGTTCATGGTCCCGAGTCAGGGCCCGGGCCGCGTGCCCCTGGTCGTGGTCAAAAGCGCTATCGACGCGATCAGCTATGCCCAGCTCCATCCGGGCGTTGATGTCGAAATTCGGTCCACCGGTGGCGTTCGGTCGCAAATTCCCTGGCTGGAACCCAATTGGGACCTGATAGTAGTCGCTTTTGACGCCGACAACGCTGGCGACAAGGCTGCTGCCGCCCTCCTGGCCGGCCTGCGGCCTGGCCAGGGCTATCGCGACCGCCCAGCCGGCGCGAAGGATTGGAACGACCTGGTCAGGAACGGAAGCCTGGATGTCGGCTACCTGGTGGACCGCGTGGCCGGGGCGCCGACACCGGCGTCGCAGCCTCACTCCCAGCCCTCCAGGGCGAAGAAGTCAGACGACCCGGCTCCTTCCTAGCCTGGGGGCCAGGGGGCGGATTCCTGTCTTCATACATAGGGTCTGTCCCTGCAGGTGCGGCGACCGGAAGACCAACAGGCCACCCTCTGGCGCATACGGGGGGAGGGAGGCACAGACTGGAGATCGACCACGGCGGCGCTAGGGGGATGATGGGGATGGCCCGGAGCTTCCGGAAAGCGGGGCGGGGCTGGGTGTGAGTGGGTGGGGACATCTTAGTCTCTGGTTCCGGTTTGGATGCTAGGTTGGAAATCGTGAATGGGATTAGCGGTGATAGGTCCGCGTGCATGACGGACCTCTTGGTGGCCGGCTGGAGATTAAGGCCATGAGGCTCAGTGCCTTGCCTGTCCGTCGGCTGCGAGTGACGGCATGGCCGCGGCAGCCACGACCTCTGCGGCCGAAATCGTCTCCCTCGTCAATAGAAGTTGGGCGACGGCGGAAACCGCGTGCTGCCGGTTACGGAGGAGCGTGCGCACCTCCGCGTACTGGGTCTCCAGCAGCATCTCGACCTTCGAGGCGAGTTTGGGGAAGGCGGCCAAAAATTGTGGCAGCGTGCGCGCCGTCACCTGACCGAGCCAGCTCAACTGTCCGCCGAGTCCGTCACTGCCGTGCATTTGCGCGGCCAGCAGAGTGGCGGCTGCCAGGTCACAGTCAGCGTTACCGCCGGCGCCGGCGGATGGCTCTCCAAGGAGAAGCTCTTCCGCGGCACGGCCAGCCAAATGTACCTGCATCAGAGCCAAAATATCGTTGGCACGCCAGGTCCAGTCAGTCAGGCGGTAGCTCACTTGCCCCAGCGTTGTGGGAGTATTCCGGATTGTAGCGGAAACCAGGGTTCCTGGCCGCAAAATCGTTGCGGCGACTGCGTGGCCGGCCTCGTGGATGGCTGTCCGTTGACGAAGCTCCAACGGCTGAGGGTTGGCTGGTCGAATCCCAACCTCCAAATCCTCCCGCTTCATCGGCCTGCCCGCCTGGCGCGCTCTGCGCTTGGCCCCGCGGACGATTTGCGCGCAGTCGGCGCCGCTGGCTCCCTCGATCTGCGCCGCGAATTGGGCCAGGTCCACGTTCTGCAAATTATCCGGACCCAGATGAAAGCGGAGGATGCCCGCCAACGCCGCCCTATCGGGTAAGGGAATATGGATCACGCGCTCGAAACGGCCGGCGCGGATCAGTGCAGGATCGAGCAATTCAGCAAAATTACAGGCGCCAACCACAACGACGCCCGTTCGCCCTTGGGTGCCGTCCAGGTGTTCGAGGAAAGCGTTCATGACTTGGTGGTGGTAGGTGCGATTGCTGGATTCCTCCAGGTGCCTGCTCGAAAAGCTGTCCAACTCGTCCACGGCCAAAATGCACGGAGCTGCCTGCCTGGCTTCCATGAAGGTGGCGGCCATCGCCCTCAGCATGTTCCCCTGATGCCCAGCCGCCTGCCAGGCGGCATGCGAGGCGGTGATCAGGGGGACCTCGCACGTTGCCGCCAAGGCGCGAAGAAATTGGGTTTTCCCGACACCTGGAGGCCCGGCGATGACACAGCCCGTGTCTACGTCGGCCCAAGGCAGCTTTCCGGCCCGGAAGGCGGCCAAGTCATGACGGAGGACTTCTCCCCACGTCACCGCCTCATTCATCCCGTGGAGATCCGCCAACCGCGGTCCAGGGCGCGAAATCCGGCCTCGCGCCTTGGCCATGCGTTCCAGGCGCCCTAACCATTCCTCCGGTGACAGCGCGGGGCGGGCCGCCAGCTTTAGATCCAAAGCTGTCAGAACCTTGCACACGTCGTCGGGTAGGAACCCGACAGAGGGTTCACGCGCATAGAGCAAAATGGAATTCGCCAACGTCATGCCCGTCAGCGGCGGTAAGGTGAGCCGGTAATCGGCCGCCGCGAAGAAACGCGGTGGCAAGTCGGTTTCGCTCGCCGCGCTTATGATGACACTGCGTCCTTGGGAGATGTGGTCAGCCGCGGACACTTCGATGGCATCGAGACTGAGGCCGGGCGCTGTCCCATCCCGCATAGTGACAATCCATGCGTCGATGGCGCGATCCTTCGCTTTGTCGAGGTCAGCCCAGTCCGGGCCGTCGTTGAGGTGGCCATCGATGTTTGGGGCCAGGTCATCCTCATCGTTCGCAAACGCCATGTCGATAAGGGGCGCATCACCCGGTAGGCTGGGAATTATGGACGGGGCGCCCCAGGCGAAAGCCGCCATCGCGGCGTTGATCACGTGCTGCACCGCTGCCAGCCAGCTGGGGTCCTGCACCAGGATGGTCAGCGTGACGCCCCCCCTTCGAATGGCAGCCGCAAGGCCGGGCGACGTTTCGAATGCCTCTTGCAGCAGAATGCGGGCGGCCACCTCGTCGAAGCTGAGATGTGGCTCAGGCACCTTGGGGGTAAACTTTTCATGCAGGCGTTTCATTCCTTTAGCGGGCATGACTTCTCCTTTGCGGCGCTGCGGGTGCGCGCCGGCGACTGAAAGTGGGGGAGGGGATGTGACTCTGGCTGACCAAGCTGCCACGATGGGCCGCTACATGGAGGCGTAAGGCGTGTGATCAGCAGGTATTAAGGAAAGGCGGGCCTTTCCAAGAGGGCTTCCGTCACGAGGACACTGAATGTGTCTTCGTCTTCAGCAGAGTTGCCAGGGTGATAGGTCGGCCAAGTCAACCCGCCAAGGCTGGTTCGAGGACTACGAGCCCTTCAAGCAGGCTGCTGAGGTCTTCATCCAGTGCCTGTTCGAAAAGCAGTTCCTGCAATCGGCGAGCGAACTCCTGATGCGCAGTTTCGACGGCCCTTCGGATCTCGGTGCAGTACCGTGCCTCCAACGTGGGGAGGTCGACACGGTGTTCCGAGGGCACGGTCGTAGCGCCGTGGATGGCACACACTCCAGCCGTTGCCTCGGAAATTTCGATGCCCAGTTTGGACTTCACGTAACTTTTGGCAATCAGGCGTAGACAGCGCAGGTCCCGGGTCGT
This sequence comes from Nitrospirillum goiasense, assembly GCF_034427435.1. Classification (NCBI taxonomy): domain Bacteria; kingdom Pseudomonadati; phylum Pseudomonadota; class Alphaproteobacteria; order Rhodospirillales; family Azospirillaceae; genus Nitrospirillum; species Nitrospirillum goiasense. Next base: position 1,319,573 of record NZ_JAXQNP010000003.1, read on the forward strand.
TTGCCGCGTTTTTCCAGCGTCGGTTTTGGCCATCCCGCGCTTGATTTCGAGGAAGTCGGCAGCGCTTCGGTGGGCGTCGATAACCAATAGGTCGGGCGCGATCCTGCGTCCCGCCTCATGCTCGTAATGGAGGTCCGACAGCCTAAGCGCCTCGCTGCTTGCGCTACCGCTGACGAGCTGATCGACCATGGCCGGGATGAAAATCGCGGGCGTGCGGAACACCGTTAGATGCGGCGTCGCGCGTAGCGCCTCGAACAGAGTGGCCTCAAGGATTTGCCCGTCGCTACGGATGGCCGAGGTGAGGATGCCGTATGGGCGCAGGAGGTGAGGGGGTACGATCGGGTCGGGCTGGATAGGAAGGCGGCGGAGACGCTGGATGGTCCGGGCCATTAAGTCGGCGACGGACGGAGGGAGACATGAGGACGTCGAGGGTTCCACGGGGTTTCCTTTCAATAAGACATGTCTTTTAATAAGACAGGTCTTATTCTTGGTCAAGCCCTCTTCTTGCCTGCCGCTGGAATTTCGGTAAGGTGCGCATCGCGAGTTACGGGGGATTTGGATGGCGCGACCGAAACGGGATGGGATTGCCGAGGCTTCTCAGTTGCTCAAAGAGGCGTTGGCTGACGACCGCCTCCCAAAAGAGACACGAGAGCGAATTTCCCTGGCTCACGAGATATTGGCCGCCAAGGTTGCCGGCGCCATGTCCAGGGATGAGTTTGTCGCCCTGAGAAAAAGCCTCGGACGAACCCAGGAGGATCTCGCCCATGATCTGGGGAAGCGCGTGCGCCAGATCGCGCGATACGAGAGTGGAGAGGTCCCAATACCGGCGCCTGTCGCACAGGCACTAAAGGAACTCGTCCAAAAGCGATAACGGTTCGTTGTCGGCCTGATTCTATTGCAGAGCGGTTGCCTGGAGCTTGGTAGTGCCCCGTCTCAGTGTGGCGGCCTGGAGTAAAAGGACTGCGAAGGCCTGGTTGCAGCCCTTCGAGCCCTATTGCCGTATTTTGAAACAACGATCTGTTCGACCCGCGCGTTACCCCACCGTGACCGGCATCTTGCGCGGCCGCCCTTTACCTTTACGCCGCGGCGACGGTAGCGAAGTGGGGAGAGCGGTGAGCGGTGAGGGCAATACCGTATGTCGGGTAACCCACGCCTCCAGGTCCGTTCGGCGAAAAAAGACACGGCCTCGCCCGCTTCCGAACCGGACATAGGGCAGGTCCTGGTGGATGCCCAGCATCCAGCGAAACCCCGCTGGCGTCATACATAAATACGCGGCGGCGCGTCGCACATCCAGCAGGAGGGGAGAATTGATATCAGCGGTTGAGGCAGATTTCGGCATGGCACCCGCCGCCGGGACTGTCAGGAATTTCGTGCTCGGTGGGGTCATAATGAGGAAGAAGGAGACCCTCTATGGCCCGACGCAAAGAGCCAGTTATCCCCGACGCGATCCTGGACCAGTTGCTGGCCGGGGCGGACGCCAAGATGGCGTTTGAACAGAACGGCCTGCTTGAGCAGTTGAAGAAGGCTCTGACGGAACGCGCCTTGAAGGCGGAACTGGATCACCATCTTGCGGATGATGATGGCGGCAACCGGCGCAACGGCTATGGCCGCAAGACGGTGCTGACGGATGGTGGCCCGGTTGAGCTGGCCATACCCCGGGACCGGACGGCGACGTTCGATCCGCAACTGATTGGCAAGTACCAGCGGCGCTTTCCGGGCTTCGACGAGAAGATCATCTCGATGTACGCGCGGGGCATGTCGACGCGTGAGATCGCGGGGCACCTGCGGGAACTCTACGGCATCGAGGTATCGGCCGACCTGATCTCGACAGTCACGGACGCGGTGATCGAGGAAGTGACGGCCTGGCAGAACCGACCGCTGGAGGCGATCTACCCGCTGGTGTTCCTGGATGCCATCCGGGTGAAGATCCGGGATGAGAGCCTGGTGCGTAACAAGGCCATCCACGTTGCCATCGGCGTGCGGGCCGACGGCACCAAGGAAGTGCTGGGCCTCTGGATCGAGCAGAACGAAGGCGCCAAGTTCTGGCTGCGGGTCCTGAACGAACTGAAGAACCGGGGCGTTGAAGACATTCTGCTGGCCGTGGTCGATGGCCTGAAAGGCTTCCCCGAAGCGATCGCTGCCGCCTATCCCGAGACCATCGTACAGACCTGCATCGTCCATCTGCTGCGCCACAGCATGGAGTTCGCCTCCTGGAAAGATCGCAAGGCCATCGCCGGTGCCCTGAAGACCATTTACGACGCCGTGGACGACAAGGCGGCCGAGGCCGCGTTGACCGCCTTCGAGGTCGGCCCCTGGGGCGAAAAACACGCCGCAATCGGCAAGGCCTGGCGCCGAGCGTGGCAGGAGGTCATTCCCTTCTTCGCCTTCCCGCGCGAGGTCCGGCGGATCCTTTACACCACCAACGCCATCGAGGCGCTGAATTCCAAGCTGCGCCGGGCGGTCCGCGCCAGGGGGCACTTCCCTAATGACGAGGCGGCCCTGAAGCTGCTGTTCCTGGTCTTGAACCGGGCGGAGAAAGATTGGAAAATGCCACCGCGCGAATGGACAGCGGCCAAGGCCCAGATGGCCGTCATGTTCGGTGAGCGGTTCTCAAAGGCGATGAGCGCCTGATTGTGAAACCGACCCCACCGAGCACGAAATTCCTGACAGTCCCCCGCCGCCTCATGAGAGGCTCTGGCTATACAGTGCGGCATGCCGGCCGCGGAAGCCCGTGCGGGAGTGGGCTTTACGCCCTAGGCACCCTCCCCCACCTCCTCATCGATCCGTAGCATCTCAGAGGTGGACAATACATCAGCAGGGACCTCAAGGATCCTAGGGAAATTGGCTGCCATGAAGCTTGGTTCGCCGTCAAGGAGATTCTGTGTTGGGGCGTATCAATCTGATGAAGCTGCCGAACGAACGACCAGATCCGCTAACACCGCGCAAGGATCGGCGCCCAGCGCCTGAGTTACGTCCAGAAATTCAACGACATCAAGTCGACGTTCGCCGCCTTCGTATTTCGCTACGAACGATTGGGGCGGCCAAGGCGCGTCGCCGGTCATCATAGCCGCGCGGAGCACGGTTGGACATGAGGCGACTTCGATCAGCTCCATGATCCCCTGGTCCACGGGGGCTGTAACGGCGTGGCCTGGCGGCGGGCCCGTCTTCCCGCCCCGCCATGACGAGAACGAAAGGCGCCGACCTCCTGCGCCCTACTCGTCCTTCCGCCGTTTGCGGTCGGGCCGCCTCTCCCGCTCCGGCTTCTGGTCCACGACCATCCCCACCAGTAGCTCAAAGGGCTGCACGCCCAACCCGCAGGCCAGGTCGACGATCATGGCCAAGCTGGGGCTCGAACGCCCGTTTTCGAGGTTGGACAGGTAAGACACGTCCAACTCAGCCCGGAAGGCCAGTTCCTCCTGGGTCACCCCATTCGCCTTCCTGAGCTTCTTCAGCAATGAACCGAACTGGATCCGGATGTCTTCCATGTCCCGGAAAACACCCCCTTGCGCGGCTCGGCGCCATGGGATATATCCCAAGTGTCGTTCCCAAACGGTAGCCTTCGGCGGATTCCATCTTCACCGATGCCTTAGGGTATTGCTGCCGTACATCCAGTCCACCCTGTATTTCCAGGACCCGTCCCGATGCTCCGTATACCTTTCCCTCCCGGGCCCATGCCCGCGGTGCGCCCAGGCTCGTGCCCGCGCGGCGCCTCCCCCTCCCAATCCATCCCCGGTTCGCCCCTTTCCCCCGCCTACGCGGAGGCCTGAGCCATGAAAGTGCTTTCGGGGCACCTCACGCTGCTGGGCGACCACACCATGACGCGCCAGGTCTGCGAATACAGCGTGATCCGCGTAGACAAGACGGTCCTTTCCAAGGCCGTCGTCCCGCTCGGCCTGAACGGTTTCCTGGCAGAGGCGATGGGCGACCAGGTCACGTTGTATTACGTGAAACCCATGGGATACTTTGGGCGCCATATCCTGGTCGGCCTGGAGTCGTCCGGAGGCCAGTATTATGTAAAAGAGAACGCACTCAGGATCTTCATTCTACTGATAGGTGGCATCGCCCTGATTCCGCTTTTAGGTTTTGGTCTTTTATTTCTCCCGCAGGCCTTCGCCGGCCTCGCTTTCAATGGCGTCGCGAGCGAACTCCAATCGCGCGGGTTCCAACTCGTCCGGTAGCCACGAGTATATTTCAAAGGGAATGCCTGGCCTCCGATTCATGTAACCCTAACGTGCGGGCGCCCCGTTGACTCAATGCGGGGTGTCTGCGAGGATTCCACCGTGATCTGCCAATCTCCCCTCTTTCGCCCCATGACGGTTGAGCCCGGCTCCCGTGCGACGCGAATAGTAATAGCCCCTGCCGCCTGACGCGGGGCTTCGGAAACTCTCCTATTCCGACCTAGGGCGTGTCGTCAGTTAGGGGTTCCCAGGGATCGGACTGCGTGATTCATAGAGGGTCGGCTGACAGGAGGGCCGACCGATGCGACGCTATGCTTTGCGCGACGACCAGTGGGAGCGGATCCGGGATTTTCTGCCGGGACGTCCTGGGCATGTTGGTGGGACGGCGAAGGACAATCGCCTGTTCGTCGATGCGGTGCTGTACCGTTACCGCGCCGGCATTCCGTGGCGGGATCTCCCGTCCGTTTTGGGGACTGGAAGAACATCCACCGCCGCTACCGCCGCTGGTGTGAAAGCGGCGTTTTCGAACGCCTTTTCAAAGCCCTGGCTGAGGATAACGACAACGAATACATGATGCTCGACGCCACCGTCGTCCGCGCCCATCAGCACAGCGCCGGTGCGCCAAAAAAAGGGAGCCGATCAAGCCATAGGCCGTTCCCGTGGCGGGCTGACCACCAAGATCCATGCCGTCGTGGATGCCTTGGGCAACCCGGTGGCGATCTCCCTGACCGCCGGTCAGGTCTCCGACTTCAGCCAAGCCCTGCCATTGCTCGCCAAGATCGCTCCCCGTGCCTTCATCGCTGACAATGCCTACGACGGCGACGCATTGATCGCCGCCTTGTCCGAGCGGGGTATCCTCCCCGTCATCCCCTCGAAGGCGAATCGGCTAATCGTCCGCGACACCGACTTCGCCTTGTACCGCGAACGTAATCTCGTCGAGCGATTCTTCAACAAGCTCAAGAGCTTCCGGGCTATCGCCACCCGCTACGACAAGCTGGCGAGCACCTTTCTCGCCGCCGTTTACCTCGTATCGGCTGTCATCTGGCTCAGCTGACGACACGCCCTAAGGACCTGCGCCGCGGCTACCTCGGTTGGTGATGATCGGACGTGTCCGCACTGCCAGGCGACGGGGGCGGTCGCCAAGGGCAAAAACCGGGGCCTGCAGCGCTATCTGTGCCGGTCCTGCAAGCGGACCTTCAGCGCGGCCACCGGCACGCCGCTTTCCGGTCTGCACCACAAATATCGCTGGCTTGAGATGGCCTCCGCCCTGGCCGATGGCGATACCCTCAAGACGACGGCGGAGCGTTGCGGCGTCCACATCAGCACCGCGCATCGCTGGCGCCACCGGTTCCTGGCGGCGATCAAAACCGACGCCGGGAAGCTGCGGGGCATCGTCGAGGCCGATGAGAATGGACATGCCGTTGTCGGTAACGTCGTTGATCACCATACCCGGAAGGACAAACCTTGAGCGAAGAGCGTCTGTTCGCATCGCCTTGATCCCATTGGAAAAGCGATCTCAAAGAGACTTCCAGATTTCATCATTTTTGAGTCAGAGCCCTTATTCCATGCCGATTCACAGACAGATCTTGCTTGCCCAAAGCCGAGCTTGGCTAAGTCTGAGCCGGATGGCAGTTCAGCGCCCACCCAGGTCGTTCTTTCGCCCGGTGTCTATTCGCAACAGTGGAAGGCGCGCTCAACGACTACGCTGGCTTTTGACGGCCACCGCCCTCGAGGACAAGACGATTGACCTCTTCCTGGTCGACCTGGGTACCATTCGGCGCCGCCCTGTATGATCATCGCCTTGACCGCATTGTCAGGCCACCGAACTAGGCCTTCAGGCCAAAATGTCGGCGGTAGTGGTGAAAACAAACCATCATCCGGTGAAAATTCGCCGTATCTAGTGCTGCATCTGCCACGCGTTGTGTGTTAGTTCATGAGGTTATGCCTCCTATTCAACTGGCACTCCGCGTGCATCGGAGCAGGGGAGTGAACGGAGGTTGGAATGGCCTTTGAGTACTACTTGTCCCTGCCAGGGATCCGCGACGCCGGCAGAACCATGAGGAGCGTCCATGCTCAGTTGGAGCCCTACCGTCAGTACCTGGAGCGGGCGGAGAAGGCGGCGCATGAGGCGGCCCTGTCTCTAGGGTGGCGAAAGCCCACCGCCGAGGAACGACGGGAATTGGACGAGCGCATGAAACAGCAGTTTCAGCGCACTCCGTCCGCCGAGCCGGGGAAGCGGCGGCGAGACCGTCAAATTCAGTCAACGCCGCCGACCGGGCACTGGGTCATGCTGGAGAGCCTCTCCAGTGACCAGAAGGACGAGTCAATCTTTTCGGCTTTCCTTGAGGCCAAGGAGATTTACGATCGAGCCCCGGAGCGAACCTACTGGTTCGTAGAGGCCCGGATCTCCGTCGCTGCCCGTGACTACGAAGCCCAGGCATTGTTGCTGTCCGATCTGCCGCGCCCCATGAAGGTGAAGACCGGTGAGGACGAAGAGGACCAGGCTGACGAACTGGTCCTTTTCCTGCGACCCAACACCTACTCCTTACAGCGCCAAAAGAGGGCGGTCGCGGAGTTGAAAGACTGCCCGCATGTCCAACGGGGTCCGCTGGTCCGACTCGCCACTCCTAATTCCCGGTGGCTGGGTTTCCAGCCGGAGCCGGTGGGGGAATGGGTTCTTCTGACCGATACCACGCGCAGTGGAACCCACGAGCAAAGGCGGTTCGTCGAAGTGGCTCTCGGCACTCCCGACTTCGCGCTTCTGCAAGGGCCGCCGGGATCGGGGAAGACCACCGCCATCTGCGAACTGATTTGCCAGCTGGCGCGGCAAGGAAAACGCATCCTACTGGTTGCCTCTACTCATGTCGCGGTGGACAACGTCCTCGAGAAACTGGCTGAGTGGCAGGACGGTTCGAACGAGAAACTCGTCATGCCCATCCGGATCGGGGACGACGACCGCGTGTCGTCGGAAGCCGTCAGGCCGTGGATCCTCAAAAGGGTGGTTTCGAGCTGGCGAGGAGAAGTCCTTGATTTCCTTGACGCCCCCAGCGGCGTCACCGAGAGCGGGGTTGCCGCGCGTGGGACGCTTCAAGGTTCCCTAAAAGCGGGGCAAGAAGGGTTCCAGCGCTTGATCCTGGAGGTGTCCAATCTGGTGTGTGGAACCACCATCGGCATTCTTCAGCACCCGGCCATCAAGAATGGTGATGTCTTGGCACCATTCGACGTCATGATCCTCGATGAGGCATCGAAGACGACCTTCGCCGAGTTCCTGGTCCCCGCGCTGCACGCCAATCGTTGGATCATCGTCGGCGATCGCCGCCAATTGTCGCCTTATGTGGAGGAGCAGGATCTACGGACTAACCTGCGAGCCCTGCGCAGTACGGTGTCCGCCGATGCCTTGCTGTGCTCGTTTCTCGCATCGAGACGCAAGCCGGAATGTTCGCTTGTGGCGGTCGAAAACGCTGCCGAGGCAGCCATGATCGCCGCCGAAGTGGGCGCACGCGGTCTGGTGGCTGTGGATCTGGACAAGCCGGAAACCCACGCCTGGATTCCCGGAGCCTCTATTATCTACGGTCGCCCGGAAACCATGGAGGCAATGCAGCACCGTATGCCCGGTGACTTTAAGCATGTGTTCGGCTGTGGAGATCTGTCCCTTGGGGACTGGAAGGCTCACCGGGACGCGCAAAAGGGCCAAGACACACTGACCTGGGAAGGGGAGGTCGCATGGCGCCTGATCCGCGCTCACGAATTGCGCGACAATCCCGAGGAGGCTGCCCCTTATAAGACGGACCTGAAGGCCTTGCAGCCTGTTGCAGGGAATGAGCAGTCGATGTTCACGCGGCAACTCGACACCCTGCAACGGGTCGCCTTGCCGTCCATTCTGGAAATTCTTCAGCATGGGGCGGGCTCGATGGGATGGAATCAGGAGACGGTGCTGACGGACGGCCTTCCGCAGCCTGATCTGGAGCGGCGGCTGGTTTCGCTCTCCTTTCAACACCGCATGCACCCTGACATTTCTGCTTTCCCTCGCGAGCAGTTTTATGCCGACGATGACCTGCTTCACGATGCCACGGGCATGGCGGCTCAGCGGGAGTGGGATTACTCCCGCTACGCCCGGCGCGCGGTCTGGTTCGACGTCGCCCGGCGCTGGTCAAAGGGAAACGCCTGCGTCGAGGAAGCGGACGTGGCAATCCAGGAATTGAAGGCCTTTGCCGCCTGGGCGGAGCACGCTCCCAAGCCCGGCGCCGATCCCCTGCTTCCCTGGGAGGTGGCGGTTTTGACCTTCTACCGTCCCCAGGAGCGGGAGCTGCGGGCGCGACTGCGGAAGCTGTGCGGGCAGTACGGACGCACCAGTTCCTTTGAATTCGGGAAGCGGGTCCGCATCAAGCTGGCGACGGTTGACCGGTTTCAGGGGCAGGAAGCAGACTTTGTGCTGCTTTCCTTCGTGAAAAGCGGGAGCGCGGGATTTCTCAACAGCCCCAATCGCCTCAATGTCGCGCTCACCAGAGCGCGCTTCCAAATGGTCCTGATCGGCCACCGCAGCTGGATGGGGTCGGATCGCTGCCGCTCGGACCTCCTGAAGTCGTTGGCCACGTCAACGCACTATAAGCAAGCCATCGTGTGGGGAGCCAATCAATGATCAATCTGAGCCGAACCGTGGAGGTTCGATGCTTCGACGTGGCCGCTACCGTGGCCGTCGAGCAGGAGCGCCCGGAGTTCCTGGCAATCGTCCAACTCGCCAAGCATTGCGGGGGGAGCTGACCCCTCAACAAGTCCAGCAGGAGTTGTTCAAACCCCTTCCGGAGCAAGCTTGCCGTCTCGCCCTGGACCGCTGCGTGAAGTTGAAGATGCTTGAATGGGCCGACGGGGTTGCCCGGTTGAGCGAGCTGGGCGATCTGGCCATCGAAACCGGCAAGGTTCTGGTGGCGGAGCAGGGTGTCTGGCGGTTCCACCTCATTGATGATCCGCTTGTGCCGAATCCCGTGGTTCACGCGGAGCGCATCAAGACTGAGGCGGCACATAAACTTCTGTCCAAGCAAAAGAAGGGAGAGGAGGATTTTCGCGGACAGCTTTTTTCTCCGGCCCTGCTCATCAGGGACAGCATCAATACGGCTGCGCATCGGTCGCTTGCCGATTCCAAGCTCAGGCAGATCCAGGACGTTGGCGAGAAGGGGCAGGAACGTGAGAAGGGGAGCTTGAAGCTCGATCTTTCCTGGCGGAAGGATGGTCCTCCCATGGTCCGCCTGACGGGGCGATTGCCGGAGAGCGAACACCGTATCGATGCCGTAGCCGGCTCGGATATGGGGGGGTGGACGTATGCGGAGCTGTGGATGGAGCTTGCCTCTGCGGCAACCACTATCCCCGTTGAGGTTCTGTCAGGCATTCAAGCGCGCCTTGGCCTGCGGGCTGTGCCGGTTCCCTTTGAAGCCGTAGACATCAACGGCCGAAAGACCTTTCGAATGGACTTCCCCGTGCCGAAAACGAGGGTCCGGGGTATCGGGGACTTCCTGCCGTCATCTCTGAGCCAAGCGGACATTCTTCCCGCCACTGACCGGGATGCCCAGGATTGGTGCGAGTGGCTCCAGTGGAACGAAATCACCGACTACGTGACGCCGGAAATGCTGCGCACTCAGGCAGCCGGTGTGCTGGCCAAGTTCCCGCACCATCGACCGAGTCCGCTTGGGCCGGACGCCATGCGTGCCCTTGCCCTTAGTAACGATAATCTCAGCGCGGTGCGTCATGTCCTCGCCCCAGCTGATCTTGGACTGTGGAGATGAATCATGATCGCACCGATTTCTTGTGAACATGTCCTTGATCTGACTGCTGAGCCCCTTGGTCCGGGATGGCTGCGCCGGTCCGAAACCCGGCCCGAAATGACGGAGGCACCGAGTCCGGGTGTATGGCGGAGCGGTCCTGAGGGGCGTTTCCGGTCGGCCATGATCGAAGCGCTGGATGGTGCAAGGGAGGTCGCCCAGGTCTGCGCGTTTCTGCTTGCCGATAAGGAATTGGCCGAGGCCATGTTGCGGGCCGCCGAGCGGAACGTTCGGGTTTATGCCCTTACGGCGTCGGAGCAGCGGATCGGCAAGCTGTTGCGCGAGGATGACGGTTTCGACCAGCGCATGGCGGAGGAGCATAAACGGCTTCTCGACCAACTCGCGGGGAAGGTGCTGGTTCGTTCGGCCGAACACTTTCATGCCAAGTTTCTGGTGGTCGATGCCCATGATCCGGTGAGGTCCGTAGGCTTCCTTTCCACCGCCAATTTCAACCGCGCCCTGCATGAAAACATTGAGCTCGGAGTCCGTTTGCAGGGCAACGATGCCGCGGAACTGGCCGCGTACTTCAACTGGGCATTCTGGTGCGAGGCCGAGCGCGAATTGACTGAAAAGGGGCGTCTGCTTCCCGTGCCGCCGCCGCCGGGTCAGCCGAAGGTGCCCGCTGGACCGCATATTGTGGGCACGCTGCGCTCGCGTCTGGTTCTGCGGGAGACAGTTCTGTCCATGATCGGGCGGGCGCGGCGGCACATCCTGCTATCGACGTATGGCATCGAGTGGACCCACGAGGCGACACAAGCGTTGCTGGAGGCCCTGCGCCAAAACGTACAGGTGACGATCATGACGCGGCCGCGCCCGGCAGTCTCCGCCGCTGTATCGGCGCTGGCGGAAGCCGGTGCAACCATTGTCGGGCACGACAAGCTGCATGCCAAGGCCCTGGTCACTGAAGAATCGGCCCTGGTCATGTCCGCCAATCTGGAAACCGGCGGGCTTGACCATGGATTCGAGGTAGGGGTTGTGCTGTCCGGGCGGATGGCCGATGGCATTGAGGCCACCCTGCGGCAGTGGGAGCAGGACTTCCCCTGGGTTTTCCGAGGAGACGCCATGCGAGGTGAGCATCTTGGGGATTTTCTGCCGGTGGACCATGGGCTGCGCGATGGGATGATCAAAGTCACGCAACGGCATGATCAGAAATGCCCGGATCAGATCGCCCCCGATGCCCTGCGGCTGACGGAAGTGCCGCGGCCCAGGTTGAATCCCGCCCCGCGTCCGGGGGAGGTGCCGCAACACATCGCCTTTACGTGGGTGGTGGTGCCGCCGAGGCTGCCAAAGAATGCCAAGCCGCGCCAACCCTCGAGAGCCTCCGAAGGAAATGAATTGCCAATCTACGATCATGGCGGGAAGGCGTATGTCCTGGTTCAGGACGATGTGAAAACCCCCGAGGCACAGCGTCTTGCCAAAGAGCTTTCCGCCATCGTGGTGGTGCCATGACCGCCCCGTCCCCCTCGGAGGCTGTGCTGATCAGTTGGGTCAGCGTCAATCACTGGGCCGGGCCACTGATACCTGCGATTAAGGACCTCAAGGGGGCTCTCGGCGCCCGAGTGCGGACAGTCTATCTGTGTTACCGTGATGTTTCCGGCGAGGAAGGCCGCCGAGAGCGCGAAGCGTTTGAAGAGACGGTGAAGACGCTCAAAAGCGAATTGAAGCCTCATTGTCCCCAAATCATCTATCGACCGTGGAAAACGTCGGCGGTTCCGACCGACCACGACGAGATCCGCAAGTTCGCGGAAGAGGTGCTGCTCCGTATCCGCCAGGAGCACCCGGTCGACTTGCTGGTCATCCACCTGTCGCCGGGAACACCCGCCATGCATGCCGTCTGGCTTACCCTTGCTTCGACCGGCTTCCTGCCAGGGCCGGTAAAACTGATTCAGACGTCGGATCAGCGGGCTCTGGACAGCGGCAAGCCTCCCGTCCAGATCGTTGATTTCAGACTTGATACCGTTCTTCGGCGTTACTCGCAGGCACGGCCTTACTACACCCAAGATGCCGACGATGGTCAGGTCTGGAATCTGGGGGCGGTCAAGAGCCGTGCGCTGAAGGATACGTTGGAAACATTGCGCAAATGGGCTCCATTGCGGATACCTGTTCTTTTGCTTGGCGAGAGAGGCACGGGCAAGACGACGCTCGCCAATTGTCTGCGCGCCATGAGCCCATTTCAGAAGCAACGGGATGATGAGTGGCCGACGGTGGTCTGCGGCCAGTTCCGGACCAACCCTCAATTGGCCCGGTCCGAGCTGTTCGGCCACGCCAAGGGGGCCTTCACCGGCGCGAGTGAGAAACGGATAGGGCTTCTTGAGAAGGCCGATGGGGACACGATTTTCTTTGATGAGATTGCTGATATTGATCGGGATACGCAGCGGCTTCTGATCGCCGCAATGGAGGGGCGTGGGTTCCACCCGTTGGGTGACCCAAAACTCGTGCGGCCAACCTTCCGCGTGGTCTGTGCAACTAACCGCACGCTGGCCGAGCTTCGGAATGATTGTTTGGATCCTGATTTCTTTGACCGGCTCGCCATCCTTGTGCTGACCGTCCCGCCGTTGCGCGACTGTACTGAAGATATCCCTGTCGCCTGGGCCAAGGTCCTGGCGCGGGCGACAGTCACGGCCGCCCTCCGACCGGCTGGATGGGAGCACTTCGCCATCCATCAGGACTTGCTTGCCCAGATCACGCAGCACCCTCTGCCGGGGAACTTTCGGGATCTGCAGCGCGTCGCATTTCATCTCCTCGCGGAGATTAATGCCGGCAGTTCTGACGAAGTGGCTGTTGAAACAGCGATTTGCGCCCTCAGGGATGAGCATGGAGACGACTTGGGGGAGTTTTCTCCTCGTTTCCCGGCCGACTTCGACGCCCGCCTGGCCGAGTTTCGTCGGCGCTGGTTTGATGCGGCGATGCGAGAGGGCCGCGGGAACATTGCTGAAGCCGCGCGACTTCTGGGGATACCTCGCGAGACGCTGAAACACCATGTGTCGAAGGACACAGCCGGTCGAGGGGGAAAGCGGAGGGCCGCTATTTTACCCAGCAACTCTTGACAGGCCTCGAAGTGCGTAAGACTGGATGTTTGTCCGAGGTGAGGTGGCTCGGCCCCGCAATCACGCGGATCAAGGGTTGCTCGTGGTATTGAGCCTTTCCTCACCGTGAGGAGGACGAGCCATGGAGCAGTATAGCAACGAAGCCTATATCGGATTGGACGTTTCGTAAGCATGCGGCGTAGGCCGCAGGTTGGCGGCGATCAGGCCGCCACGGCGGGCGCCGCCGAGGGCGTGGGTGTCCAGCGCCAGGGCAGCAATTCGTCGAGCCGGTGTGCCGGATGGGCGGCGATCCGGGCGAGGACGTCGGCCAGCCAGGCCTGGGGATCGACGCCGTTCATCTTGGCGGTGACGATCAGGCTGTACAGGGCGGCGGCGCGCTGTCCGCCACGGTCGGAGCCGCAGAACATCCAGGACTTCCTCCCGAGCGCGATGCCGCGTAGCGCGCGTTCGGCGGCGTTGTTGGACAGGCAGACGCGGCCATCGTCCAGGAACAGGGTGAAGGCCGCCCACCGCTTCAGGATATAGTCGATGGCCCGGGCGAGGTCATGGCCACGGGACAGCTTTGCGCGCTGCTCGGTAAGCGTCAGCGGGTGGACGATCAATTCAGCGGTTGACGGCTTTCTTCATTCTTGAAGCACTGGCGATCCGTTTGAATGCGAGGTGGATCTGCTCTTCGCTGATGTTGTCCGGGTCGTAGGGGCCGCCGTACCAGTCGAGGGCCTCCTTCTTCTTTTTGCTGCCTCTGCCCTTGTCGGGCCCGGCGATGTCTTCGAGGAACTCGTAGTAGCCGGGCAAACCGCCGCAATCCTCGGGCGGGCAGCGCCGCTCTCCGCCGAGGAACTGAGGGTATGGCTGGTCCGGCTGGGCGGCCTCGACGCGCTCAATGATGAGCCGGTGTTCCCAGTTGTCGCCCATGTCGTAGACGTAGCCGACGGTCTCGACGTCGGCGTCGAGCAGCTTCTGCAGCTTGACCGTGCTGGCGCGCTTGATGGTGCGGCCCCAGTCCATGCCATCGGGGTCGGGCAGGCCGTAGGTTGTCCCTTCCACCTCGAACTCCCAGAGATGGTAGTCGAGCCAGCCCATGGCGGCTTGGATGATCTTGTGGAGCGCCGCGAGGCTGGTGGTGCCGCGCACGGCGACACGCCGCCAGACCAGGGGCTCGGTATGAAGCAGTTCGATGCGCAGGATGGCGAGGGTGTCGGCGGTCATGCCGCGAGTTTGTCAGCCTGGCGCGTCCAGTTCCAGGGGAGAAGCTCGGCCAGCCGGTTGATGGGGTGGCCCTTGGCCATGCGGTCCAGGACGTCGGCCAGATAGGCTTCGGGATCAAGCCCATTCAGCTTCGCCGTCTCCAGGACGGAGTAGAGGAGTGCGGCCCTGTCGCCGCCCGCCTCGGAGCCCAGGAACAGGAAGTTCTTCCGGGTGAGGGCGATGCCGCGCAGGGAGCGTTCGGCGGGGTTGTTGTCGATGGCGATGCGGCCGTCGGCGGCATAGAGGGTGAGCTGGTCCCAGCGGGTCAGTGCATACCCGATGGCCTTGCCGAGTGTGTTCTTCGCCGACAGGCGCTGCCGCTGCGCCTCGAGCCATGGCTTGAGGTCGTCCAGGATGGGAACGGCCAATTGCCGTCGGGCGTTCCGGCGCTGGTCGGCCGACAGGCCGGTGATCGCGGCCTCGACCTCATAGAGGCGCCCGATCCGGCGCAAGGCCTCCTCGGCGATCGGTGACTTGGTCTTCTCGTACTGGTCGTAGAGGTGCCGCCGCGCATGCGCCCAGCACGCCGCGTGGACGATGGTTGGTGGTGCGATGCTGGACGGTCGCGTCAGGGCCTTATAGCCGGTGTAGGCGTCGGCCTGGATCACCCCGCTGAACCCGGCGAGATGGTCGCGGGGCCGCTCGCCCTTGCGGTCCGGGCTGAAGCGATAGAACGCCGCTGGCGCACGCTCGCCGCACCAGGGCCGTTCATCGACCAGATAGGTCCAAAGGCGACCAAGCCTGGTCTGGCCGTTGCCGGGGGCCAGCACCTTGATCGGCGTGTCGTCGGTGTGGATGATCGGCGCCGCCATCACATGGGCGCCGATCAGACCGGCCAGGGGCGCCACCCACCAGGCGGCATGGCCGACCCAATCAGCCAAGGTCGCGCGCTCGATCGCGACGCCCTCGCGCGCCAGGATCGCCGATTGCCGGTAGAGCGGCAGCCCGTCCAGATACTTCGACACCACGACATTGGCCAACAGGCCGGGCCCGGGGCGCCCCTTCTCCACCGGCAGGTCCGGTGCCGCTGCCTGGATGATCGCCTCGCACGCCCGGCAGGAGAGCTTCGGCCGGATGTGGCGGATCACCTTGAGCCGGGCCGGGACCTTCTCCAGCACCTCGGTCACGTCCTCGCCCAGCTTGGAGAAATGCGTGCCGCCACAACCGGGGCAGACATCACCGGGCGAGTGGATGACCTCCTCGCGCACCAGATGCTCTGGCAAAGGCCGACGCACCGGATGGCGCTGGTCCCGTGGGCGCCGTTCCGGGGCCGCGCTCCCCGCATCCAGCGACGGCGCCGTCCGGGCCGCTTCGCCTTCCTCCAGGTCTTCCAGCATTAGTTCCAGTTGCGCGATCTGCCGGTCCAGCTTCTCCGACGAGCGGCCGAACTGCATCCGGCGCAACTTGGCGAGTTGGGCCTTGTACTGTTCGATCAGGATGCGCGCGCCGGTCAGTTCCGCCCGCGCCGCGGCCAGTTCAGCCTCGCGTTCGGCAAGCCGGGCACGAAGCTCGGCGATCTCTCCGGCGGCATCGATCATGGGACCGGATTATACCCGAAACCGCCACCATCGGCAGGGTGGTGGACAGCATCCGAGTCACTTTGCCGCGTGGGGGCCGCGCGGGCTTCAGCACGCCGCCTCCGGCCGCCAGGTCCGCACCGGCGTCCGCCAATCGATCCCCTCCAGCAGCATGGAAACCTGGGCGGCGGTGAGCGCGACAGAGCCCTCCTTGGCCTGCGGCCAGACAAACCGGCCGCGCTCCAGCCGCTTGGCGAACAGGCAGAGGCCCTGGCCGTCCCACCATAAAATCTTGATCAGGTCACCGCGACGGCCCCGGAAGGCGTAAAGCGCGCCGTCATGGGGATCGAGCTTCAGCATCGTCTGCACCTGGGCGGCCAGGCTGTCGAACCCACGGCGCATGTCCGTGGCGCCGCACGCCAGATAAAGGCGAACATTGCCGGGAATGCCGATCACGACAGCGCCGCCAAAACCCGGCGCAAGGCGCCCTCGCTGACATCACCGGTGATCCGCAACCTCACACCGGTCGGCAGTTCGACCTCAATCACGCCTACGGCCATGGGCGCGCCCTCCGGCACCTCGGGCACGAGGGCCGGTTCGGGCAAAGCCCCGCCGTCAATGACCGAGACCGGCACGAACCCCGTCAACTCGCCTGACCGGAATTGCTTGCGCCAAGTCGATAGTTGGCCAGTGCTGATACCGTGCATCCGGCACGTCAGGCTTGGCGACGACCCCGGCGCCACACTCTGCGCCAGAACCCGCAGCTTCTCCTCGATGCTCCAACGCCGCCGCCGCTCCGGCCCGCTCAGAACCTCGCCCTGCAACTCCGCAGCGCTCGTATGAGCACTTCGAAGCGCCTCCTTGCTAATCACCGATACCGCGTCCATGCCCCCACCGCTCAAGCTGAGCAGCCAGCATGCCCATCAATAACGCCATGAGAAGGCGACCCTGCGCTGACGCTTACGGTGGACGGGGCGATCGGCAGGACCTGGCAGATCGGCTCGACCCCGTGCGTACCCCGATGCTCGTCGATGAAGGCGATCATGGCTTGAACCGGCGGTCGAGCTCCGCCATCGCAAAATACGCGCTGGCCTTGCGCAGGATCTTGCTGCTCCGCGCTGCCCTATGGGTCATTCGCCTGCCGCAGTTCCCGGTTCTCCCGTTCCAACGCCTTCAGCCGTTCCGCCGTCTCGCTTGGAACACCGGCCCGCGTGCCAGCTTCAACTTCGGCCTTCTTCACCCATTCGTTCAGCGTCTGGCCGGAACAGCCGATCTTCGCCGCGATCGACATCACCGTCGCCCATCGCGACGGATGGTCCTTCTCATGATCCAGCACCAATCGAACCGCGCGGGCTCGGACCTCGGGGGAGAACTTGTTCGTCGTCTTGCTCATCGTGGCTTCAATCTCTCAGGAGTGGAAGCCTCCGACAATCCCGGAGCGGTTCAGCCATCTCAAGCGATGTTGCTAACGCGCCCTCCCGCGTTAACCAACGAAGAATTTGCTGTACACTTAGGGTGAGACGATAGCCGTCTCCTTGAGCCACTTCATGTCAGATGCTCGTGCAACTACAGCAAGATAAAACCGCGGCCGGGATAAACCAACATACGCCAACTCACCATTTGCAAGATCGCTTTCAGCTACAACTAGTATTATCGCCGATCTTTCGAGGCCCTTGAAGCGCCTCAGTGTATCAACCACGATACGATCAGTGCTGAGATCGGAACAATTCGCAAACTCCAAGTGGGACCGTGATACTGTTATCAGAAAGCGTTCAACCCAAGCCGCGTTGGGTAAGAGCACAGCAATCTCGCTGGCTGACACATCGTTCTGATATACTAGTCTACGGACTTCTTCATAAGCTGCCATGAGCAGAGCATCCAAAGTCCGGACCTCGATCCAGTTCACCGCCAATCCATCTGGACCCTCGGGAATGACTTCCGGTCCTTCGTAGTGCACTACTGCGGCAGCGTGTATAGATTTCGTGTTGCGAAGGTTGCGACACAAACGGATGGGCACCAATTGCAGATCAGTGGCCGGCACGTTCTGTCGAGTGTAGACCCTCTGGTTAGCATCAGAAAAGATACGCAAACGGCCGCCCGGCAGCAAAGCGGACTCTATCGCGACCCACCAGCTATCCTGAAAATCCTGCCCTTCATCGACGACTATAGTTTTCCACATCAGGTCCGGCTTCGCTGCTACTGCATCCATAAGGAGTTCCGGCAGGGTATTGTCGAAGAACTTCTGATCCCGGCGACCGACAGACGGCAACTCTAACCCGGCCGTTTCGGCAGCATTCAAACAAACCGAGTGAAAGCTACCAACCGTCAGGTTCCCAATAGCGCCGGTTGCGCGCGCAAGTTCATTGGCCAGCGGCCTGCCGAAACATGTCAGAAGTGTCCGCTGTCCCGCGACAGCCATGCGTCTTGCTTCCTCTATGGCGACAATCGTCTTTCCTGTTCCAGCTGCCCCCCTGATCTCAGCCCGACCGATGTCCGCGATCATTTCCAAGACATGAAACTGAGTCGGCTCTAGTACACAGAAGTGCTGGCGGTCGTCCTCCATAGCACCGGCGATCTGGAAACTGAGCGTGAACGGTTGTGCGAGAATGCTCTCAAATGCCGCGATACCGTCTCTGCCAAGCCCCCGGGTTTCGATCCGCGGCGGGACTTCCAGCAATCGTGATTCAATCCATTCGCGGAAGCCATGGCCAAGCTCACGGGAACAGCAGAAGATGTGGGCCGGCCTGTCAGCGCCTAAGTCGCGAGGAGGAGCTGCTGCGTCGGGGAATACGACGCCGTGGCTGTTGTGTATCCAGCGACCCTGCCAGTGCCGTGTTGCCCTCAATTTCGCTAGAAGCTCGTGCTTGGCACTGCGAGCCTGCTCAACAGGGTCCTTGATGCGGAAGCGGAAGCCGTCGCGATCAGTACTCCACCACTGCCGCTCCTCTGGATCGAACGAGATACCCCCGCCTTTGACCTCCAGTGTCAGATAGCCCATGCGGGGGTGCGCGATCATAAAATCACATTCGCCATCCCTTTCATTGCCAAGATGATCGGTCCCAAGCCATGGGCTCGAATAAAACACCGTGAAGCTGTCATCCAACACCGCTGCCAGTCGGTCGTAGACACGAACCTCCGCACTGCGCCGGCGGTCCTGTCTGATAGATACGGGTAACTCACGAGGCCAGAGTATCGCCATCAGCTCCTCGCGATCAGATCGTGAAAGAACCCTACCTCTGACGAATTCGGCTCCCCCACCAGCAGCGCGCGATCCAGAAAATAGTTGAAGGCCTCACACGATGTTTCCGGGGCCAGGACGCACGAATGGCACGCCGAATGAGAGAACGCGTTCTGCGCTCCCATCATGTCCGTAATGCAGAGCGGATCAGACGAGCACCATTCCATGCCGGTAATGGCCCGGACAAGGATGCCTTCTATACGCTTCGCAAGCCCCTGCCTCTGGAGCCCCCCCAGCGTGCCGTCGGCGTCCGTGGTCGCAGTGTAGATCAGCACGCCAGCCATCGGTTCATCGCCGGTCTCGGCATAGATGCGCTCCTGAAGAGACGAACTTGAATACCCGCATTCAAGGGTCAGTTGACGCATCAGCGCATGAGAAAGCGTATGGCAGAGCATGTATCGAGGGCTAATGACCTTTGCCGGTTCCGTGTCGTGCCCGTGCCGGGCCTTCCAGTCCTCACGATAGCGCTGATGGCAGGAAGCCGCACGGGCCGCCACGTCCGGCCGGTTCTCCCATAGCGTCAGCCGTTTCTCATTGAGGGACAAAAAGATGCCTTCGCCCCGGACCTCAATGGCTGGTAGCCAGGACAGTTTTGTCTTTGAAAGCGGCGCTACTTCCGGTGAATCCGGATCGCCGGGTGGATTGATTCTTGTGAACCCAGTGATCGCTCGCACCTCGCGCAGCCGAACAGCACGGACTACCGTAGCTATCCACGGCGCTATTGAATCCGGCACTGTCTCCCGCCGGATTTCAAAGTCGAGATCCTGATCGATACGATCGCCCGGGTCTTCAACAAACTGTCGGAATTCCGCCGGGCGAAGGTCCGTCGTATCGATCTCGCTGTAGCTCTCCACGCGCCTGTCGATCGCAGCCGCCAGTTGGGCTGGCGACATCTTGAGCTCCTTCAGGATTGGACCGAGCTCGCCCCTGCTCATCATCTCTATGAAGGATTCACGCTGCGTGCTGTCGATGCTCACCAGAGTATTCCAATAGTCACCGACGCTGTCCTGAAGCCTATCCGACCATGGCGGGATGCTGAGCGCAGACTGCGTAACAGGAAAATAGAGATTCGAGGCACCGCGCTGTACGGCAACGACCTGTTCAGTGCAGGTCTCGTCCCCGTTGGCAAGCCATGGACGATGGCCGGCACAACGCGAGAAGTGCTCCCAGGTGTGGCTGGAGAAGATGCCGTCCATTGATTTGGATTCATGGCACTTCGGGCAGCTCAGGGTAAGACCCGCAAGACCGGCACCGGTCGACTTCAGATACAACTCGCCACGATGCTTGCACTCTGGTTTGTGCCCAACCCACCAGTGCCACGGAAATTCGTCCACGTGCCCCTTCGGGCATGCCAGCACGAAGCGGACTGGAATTACGAAAACCTTCTGATTGCCGGGCTTCTTCGCCGTGCATGTGGAGCAATATCGATAGGCTTTCCCGGGGTCATCACCCCAATGCCGCACTGGCGCCACGCGATCGCACTCAGGGCATTGCAGCCATTGTGGAAAACGTACCGCCACAAGTCTGCGCGGATCAGGATCCTCCCCTTTTCGCCGTTCCTTGATCACCGGAGGGAGCCGGAAGCCGTGCACACCAAGCTTTTTCTGCAGCCGGGTTTCGCGTACGGACTGTGTGTTCGCAAGGCCGGCGGGTGGAAAGGAGCGATCCCATTCCTCCAGGCCCGCAGCCATGCCGGAAACCGGCGCGTTGTCGGCACGATAGTCGACAACGGCTCCGGGACCGAAAAGCGAGACGACGGCGCTGCGCCTCAGGTCCTGCAGATCATTCGCCATGGCTATCCCCCTTCTCTTTCAGCACGGGGGCAAGCCGGAAGGGCGT
The DNA here is from genome assembly GCF_034427435.1 of Nitrospirillum goiasense. Lineage (NCBI taxonomy): Bacteria > Pseudomonadati > Pseudomonadota > Alphaproteobacteria > Rhodospirillales > Azospirillaceae > Nitrospirillum > Nitrospirillum goiasense. The sequence continues at coordinate 1,340,453 of NZ_JAXQNP010000003.1, forward strand.
ACCGGTTTCCACTGTGCGCATCGAGTTCAGCGTGGGCCACGCTGATCCCGGTCTTTGTCCCAGCGCCTTCTTCCACGCCGCGCGCTCGGCGCTGAGAAGGAGCGACGCATTTTCCTTGCGATCCTGCCAGTAATGTTCAGGTGCCCGCGCGATCCACTGGTCGAGCTTTCGTTCCAGCTCGTAGCGAACCGCCTTCTCCTCAGGATCGATGCGCTCCGCCCGCTCCACTATCAGGTCGATCAGCTCTTCAGCCTTGCTAATAGCGGGATCGTTCAGGACAGGACTATTGAGCATTCCGGGCGCCAGATGCCGTATCGCGGCCACTAGAGCGGCGTGCAGTGCGCGGTCACGGGCGCGGGACGCGAAGGGTGTCACGCTGGTGGCTTCGACATCCCTGTAGAGCGTTTGGTGCCAGCCGCTGAATGTTTCAAACCGTGACCGGTCGCGAGCCTTCGCGTTGTTGAGCACCGAGACCACCAGCCCGCTGACCGAGCCGCGGCCGACCCGGCTTGTGGCCTGAATGTATTCAGCGATCGCCTTGGGCTGACCGTTGACAATCATCAGGCCGAGCCGCGGAATGTCCACGCCGACACTGACCATGTTGGTCGCAAGAACGGTATCCAGCGCTCCGGCCTGTCCGGCCCGGATCGCCAGCCTGCTCAGCATTTCAAGGATCTCTTCCTGGGTGCGGCGGGAGGTCAGCTCCTCCACGTTATGCATCGCACGGATGTTCGCTTTCTCACCCCTTGCACTACTGTACAGCCGGATACTGTCGCTAACGTCGTCCTGCATGAGCACAAGCGCTCCACCCAGTTCACGAAGCGAGTTGAAGTATCCGATCAGCGTCCAGTACGGGTCTCTGGTGCGGTCATCGGAGAAGGCTCCCGCCGCCGATTGAAGCAGCGATGCCGCAACCGCCTGAAGGGTGAATTTAGCGGACCGGCCGGCAGTCGATACGCCGACATAGCGTCTGCCTGTGGATTTCGGATCAAGAACCGCGAAGCCGGAATTGTCGTGATTGATGGCGGGCGGCGGAAACTGACAGGCGGAGCGATCGAACAGGTCAAGGACCTGCTCGGAAGCCCGTCTGATAGTTGCCGTTGAGCCAATGACCTTCGGATAACAACCATCTTTTGAGAACAGAATATCGAATGCAGACTCGTAGGTCCCGGCGACAGTGCCGAGCGGACCGGAGATAAGATGCAGTTCGTCCTGTATGATCAGATCGGGCGGATTGCCGGCCGCTATGCCGAACAGCGCGTTTGTTTCCGGGCGGCGCACGATCTGCGCGAATTTATCAACCGTCCCCACAAGCAGCGTGGGATGTTGATCGTACACATCTTCGTCGACAGTCCAGACGGGGAGCGGCCCCTCCAGAACGCATCCTTTGCTTTCGCAGCGGGGAATGACTGGCGAGGCGACCGACGCCTGCGTCCAGCGAATTTTTGCCTGGCACGCGGGGCATAGCGCTAGCTGTTCCGGAGAGGCCAGTTCCCGCGCACCCTGAAGAGCAGCGTAGGCATTGGCACGGCTGTTCGGGCTCGCATCGCCGCCGACCCACAGCCCGATGGAAAAAGGCGCAAGACCTTTAAGCGATTGCCCCTGTGGCGTCGCTATCCGCTCGGACCGGATCGCTTCACAGGCCAGAATCATCGCGGCGGAGCGGGCGAACTGCTGGGTTGTCAGGAGGCGCAGCGTGTAGCGCATCAGCGCCGCTACACCCGCTCCGCCCGCATTCTTCGCCGCAAGTCGCCGATAGAAGGCAACCATCGCTATCAGGGCGAGATAAGCTTCGGTCTTGCCGCCGCCTGTGGGGAACCACAGAAGGTCCATGACCTCGCGATCATCATGATCGCTACGTGCTGCTGAAACCCCGCTGAGCAACAAAAAACCCAGCTGGAACGGTCGCCACCGCAGCGCGCCGTGCTTCGATTTTTCCGGGTCCCACTGATGCTGGGTATGCATCGCCAAGTTTGAAAGCCGAAAGGCACTCGTAAGCAGCGGGTCGTTGCATATCTCATCGATAGCGCGCCGCATCCGCACCAGTACGTTTGCGCACTGATCCAGGTTCGCGCGGCCAGTCAAAGCGTGGGTACCCGTGATCTTCTCCGCCAGCAACTCCTCTTGGCCTTTGAGCCATCGCTCGTAGCAGTCGCAGACCGAATTGAGGCCCGCCCGCAAAGCCAGTTGATCGGCCATTGTCAAAGCAAGAGCAGAAAGAGGATCAAACCCGTTCTTTCCCAGAGCCGAGAAGAGTTCGTGCCCGTTGGGATTGACGCCGGGTACGGTAGACGACGGTATCCATGATGTGGCAATCCACTCGGTCACAGGCAACTGATCAGGCTCGTCAATAACCGGTCCCCACGACGCCGCGCAGACATGGCCGGACGCAAATTCGTAGACATTACGGAACAGAAGACTGTTGGACTTCTCGTCGGCATCGCCCTGATCGGGGCGGCCGGACGCACTGCGGGAGGTCGGCTTCGGGACGAGCTTAGTCCCTTCTCCCGGCGTGATATGCAATGACGTCTGAAACATTGACGCCATTTCAAGCTCATCTCGACCTGCACCGGGGGGCGTTCCATTGATCAAGGAGACGGTAACCAGCAGGCTGCCATTGGAGGAAATGCTACGGATGTGCATTTGAGCTCCCGAGGCAGCAGGATTGAAATCAGACAGGCGGACCGTCCTGCTTCCCTCAGAAAGTTCTAAGCTGGTAACGACGACCTCAATCTGGTTTCTTACCCACTGCTTGCGCTCTTCCTGCTCCTGAACCGCATAGCGTCCGAAACGAACCCGGATATCCGCACGCGCCGGCTCGCCGGTTACACAGAAGGAAACGCCGGCTACACAGGGCTTCTGTACAGAATTTATCGGAACGCTGTCAGTTTCATTGCTTTCGCCATCGCCGCCGCCGGCGACCCCTCCGGCCGCGAGGGTGTCATCATCCTCACCCGCCATCTCAGTGCGCTGCGGCCAGAGAATGCCCGTGAGATAAACATCGCTCGGACGATCAGAGAGCGTTTCGTCGGCGCGGCGCGGCCCAAGAAGGTCTTCGTTGAGTCGCCTGACGAGAGCGTCGCGATCGGGAGATTTGTCGGGCATGGATGTCATGTTGATTGCGCCTTCTTGAATTCCGCGCGGGTGAATGACGCGCACCGCGGTGCCAACAGAAAACCGGACTGGGCCCAGGGCTCGTGAAGTTTTTCCAGCTGCGGGTCTCCGGCCGGTATCGCGATCGTACGGCTCCCGCGGGCTTTGATGTACCAGACAGAGGTCGGCGGCCTCAGTTTCGCGCCTTTTCTTGCAGTAAGAATGTTCGCAATGCTCCACAGGTCATCCCTGAGACGGGACGTGAACCATCCGAGAGTAACATCCGCACCGGGATCAAAAAGACGATAGTTCCACTGCTGGTCGGCACTGCTGGCAATCCGCAGTCCATTCACCATGGTGCCGCAATGAACACCCAACCAAGCCTGTGCTTTGGCAGCCTCTTCCGCGGACATGTATGACCGGCCAACGAGAGAGGCCGCACCAACATCTTCAGGCCGGCCGATTTCGACCATCGCCAGAGATTTTTCCTTGCGGCCCACTCCGCGGTAGGCACGGCCGGATTCGATCTGTGATCCAGTCCACTTCCGTGCTTTACCGACCTTAAGCGTGGATCGGGCGCGCGTTGAACCGACAAAGAGCACCCGAGTTTCCTCTTCCTCCTCGGCAACGTCCACAAACTCGTCAGGATCAGGCATCAGCAGGAAGACGTTGTCAGCCTCACGTCCCTTGCTGGCATGGATAGTCCCGATCACCGGCCCCTGCAGACCGTACTCCTGAACAGCCAGCTCAACGGGCGGCGCATATCGACCCAGGCGGGTCCGCAGGCGCTTCATGTCAAGGGACCCATCCGCTGCACCGCCAGCTCTTAAGAGCCTGTCCCAAGCCTCCTGCACGCCATAGTCCGGTAGGCAAGTATTTTCAACGCGCGCAAGCCAAAGCGCCATGAATTCTTGCTTGCCCATGTGAGATTGAATATAGTCATGGAAGCAAAGGGCTATCCATGGGGGGAGTCCGGCACCATATCCTGATAAACGAACAGAATGCGGGGCCGTACAATACTGAGACGCCTCGAGGGCTTCTGGCCGAGTCCGGAACAAAATAAGAGAACTAGCAGGCATATTATCAATATTTAGCTCGGTCGGACTCAGATCGTCTTCGTCAGCATTCGCAATAATCCCGTTCCTTACCTTGGAAAAAACACCGCCGTCTTGACCTCCGCCGGCCAAGACCATGTCCCGTACATCAGTGAAGATTCCCAGCAGGCTAGGTGCTGAAGTCCGATGAACTGTATCGAGAGCGGTCCCGACGAATCCGAGCGAGCTGTTGCCGCGTATGCGTTCGAGCAGAGGCATCTCGATTTCATCGACGAAGGTATCTTCGGAGAAGCCATAAATGGCCTGCGCTTCATCCGCGAAGATTGTGACACCGGCGTCAGGGTTCAGAGTTGCAATTATGGCTTCGACCAGATCAGCGCGGTTACCGACAAGGTCCTGCGCTTCATCAACGATCAGGTGTTCAACGCTGTCCAAATATTCCTGCACCTCCAGATCAGTCCGGATGAGCGAAATAACATGATCAATATTCTCTTCGTAGGTCCCTGTCAGGGTTGCGGTACTGTCATAGCCTGAGTGGATCGACCAGGCGTGTGAATCGACCGTCGCCACTTTTACTGCAAACGCCGCTTCGCCGAGATAATTGTAAAGTCTTGATCTGATCTCGGCGACGGCCGTCCGTGTGAAGCTGATCATCCACGATTTCGAAGGTTGAACCCCACACTCGCTCACCAAGTGAGCAAGGCGCGCGCACGAAACGGCGGTCTTGCCGGTTCCGGGACCGGCTTCAACGATAAGTCGTGCAGAACTATCGCTCTTGATTACCCGTTCCTGAGAATTATCCCAGGCGCCGGCAGGAACCTGATTAACTGGACTCATGCATTCCCCCCCCAGAGCCTCCTTGCCGGCAGCTAGGCCGGAGCGCCACTTACGCGCGTCCGACTCCCCCATGAGTCGGAACGCTATTCAGCGTCCGGTAACCGCTCTGTTTTTTCGCAAAACGCTATCTTTACAATATGTTATAGGCTTCTTGTTGCCGATCGCTTCGTGTGGACGTACGTTGTTGAAGTGGGGGCAACAAGGCTCACCTTTTCGCGGGTGTCGGCAAGGGCTAAGAACCGATACATGTACAGATATTGGTCCGAATACCGCTGAAAGTGTCATTACATGCGTCGGCTGTATGCTCCAGTCGAGAGACACCGAAATGAGGCAGCATTTCACGCGTACCTTCCTATCGTGCTGAAGAGTTTTTACAACCTAGGCGTGAGTTGAAGAACTTACTAATATTCTTCGGTCAGGCTCATTTGGGAGAGGTAATATCTCTCGAATGTTCCTTGAGGAACCTATCTCCTGTCGCGAGTTTCTGCCCCAGCGTTTGCAGGAAGCTCTCGAAGCGCTCTGCGCCTTTCGCCCTCGCTGAGGCCTGCGCGCTATCGGGCAATGGCGGCGTGATGGTCAGCCAGAAGCGGATTGAACCGCTCCGGGATTGTCGGAGGCTTCCACTCCTGAGAGATTGAAGCCACGATGAGCAAGACGACGAACAAGTTCTCCCCCGAGGTCCGAGCCCGCGCGGTTCGATTGGTGCTGGATCATGAGAAGGACCATCCGTCGCGATGGGCGACGGTGATGTCGATCGCGGCGAAGATCGGCTGTTCCGGCCAGACGCTGAACGAATGGGTGAAGAAGGCCGAAGTTGAAGCTGGCACGCGGGCCGGTGTTCCAAGCGAGACGGCGGAACGGCTGAAGGCGTTGGAACGGGAGAACCGGGAACTGCGGCAGGCGAATGACCCATAGGGCAGCGCGGAGCAGCAAGATCCTGCGCAAGGCCAGCGCGTATTTTGCGATGGCGGAGCTCGACCGCCGGTTCAAGCCATGATCGCCTTCATCGACGAGCATCGGGGTACGCACGGGGTCGAGCCGATCTGCCAGGTCCTGCCGATCGCCCCGTCCACCTATCATCGGCATGCATCCCGGCGAACCGATCCAGACCGTCTGCCGGAACGGGCCAGGCGGGACACGGCGCTGAAGATCGCGATCCGGCGGGTATTCGACGAAAACTTCGCTGTCTATGGCGTGCGCAAGGTCTGGCACCAGCTCAGGCGAGAGGGCCGAACTGTTGCTCGCTGCACGGTCGCCCGGCTGATGCGGGACATGGGCCTGCGGGGCGTGATCCGGGGCAAGCCGGTGAAGACCACGGTGAGCGACAAGGCGGCGCCTTGTCCTCTGGACCACGTCAACCGCCAGTTCCATGCACCCCGGCCGAACATGCTGTGGCTGTCGGACTTCACCTACGTCGCCACCTGGCAGGGGTTCGTCTATGTGGCCTTCGTCATCGACGCCTTCGCTCGGCGCATCGTCGGTTGGCGGGTGTCACGGACGGCCCATGCCGCCTTCGTGCTTGATGCCTTGGAGCAGGCCTTGCATGAGCGGCGACCGGTCAAGCACGGCGGGTTGATCCACCATTCGGACAGGGGCGTCCAATACGTCTCGATCAAGTACACCGAACGCTTGGCCGACGCGGGGATCGAACCCTCGGTCGGCAGCGTTGGTGACAGCTATGACAATGCCCTGGCGGAAACCATCAACGGCCTTTACAAGGCCGAGGTGATCCACCGGCGTGGGCCATGGCGTTCCTTCGAGGCCGTCGAGTATGCCACCCTGGAATGGGTCGACTGGTTCAACCACCGGCGGATCCTGGGGCCTATCGGCAACATCCCGCCAGCCGAAGCCGAGGCACGCTTCCACGCCATGCTGGACCAATCGGCAATGGCCGCGTGACTCAAACCAAACTGCCTCCGACAATCCCGGCGCGGTTCAGTCCCCCGGCAACAAATCCCTCAGAGACCCCGCCACAAAAAGCTCAGGCTGACGGCGATCCTTTTGGCCCAACATAGCGATACCTCCCCCGTTATAACCAGGGAATCAGGCATTCTCAGCTTTTTCAACACTCCCATGCCGTTGGTATCACTCAGCGGCCAGCGCTACTCTTTGCTCCGATATCAGGGACCGGACGATAGCCTCCATCACGGGCGGGCATACTCCATTGCCTAGCAGCCTGACTTGGTCCCTACGCGATCCGACGGGTAGCTGATACCCACTCCCGAAGCCCATGGCGCGGCGGAGTTCGGGCACCTGGAGCATGCGAAGCATCGGCTCGCCATCCTTCCATGTGACCAACCCGAAGCGGTCAAGCGTCGTCAGCGTGCGGATCGGACGGTCGAGCGGCTGCCAGCCACCACCGCCATCCGAACCGTAGTACACAATCAGGAAGGGCACACCCATTCCGAGGGTCTTCATGGCGCGCTCGGCGCGGGCAATGGTGCCTTCAGCCCGACCAGGCCGATAGAGTGGTTTCGACTGCCAACCGCCATCCATGAGGACATCGTCAGCTACCGTACCCGATGGCAAGCTGCAGGAGGTGGATAGGGGAACAGGTACCGCTTTCCGATCACAAAGCAGGAACAGCCGCCGCCGGGACTGGGGAGCTCCGAAGTCGGCAGCGTCGAGCACCTGCGGAAGGACGTTGTAGCCTAGCCCCTTGAGGTCCGAGACAAGCGGATCGTATCCATCCCAGCTCCGCATATGGATCACGTTCTCAATCACGATCCAGCGGGGTCGCAACTCCCTTGCGAAATTTGTGACGTAATGGGCAGTCTTCTTGCTTCCCTCGTCGCGTGGGCGGGAACCCTTGGCGCAGGTGTGGTTGGTGCACTCCGGCGAGGCAAGGAGAAGGTCAATTTTGCCGATTTCGCCAAGAATGGAAGGGCTGGAATCCTCCTCCATCCTGACGTTCACGGCCCTCGCGCTGACGAAGTTTGCCTGATAGGTTTGGGTCGCGATGTCCCATGCGTCCACACCGCAGACGATTTCCGCCCCCGCATTCTTCGCGCCCCAGCTGCTCCCGCCGCCGCCGCAGAAAAGATCGATCGTTCTCAGTCGCATCGTCAACAATTACCGGCTTGTGAAGCTCTTTTCCACTTCATTGACCATTTCCATCCTCACATCCCTTCAGGTGTGGCAGTTCGGAGCTTCCTTGGTCGGTTCCTTCCAGCCAGCGCACGAGAAGGTCTTTCAGATTGGTCTCCGAACTGCCCCTGGTCGTGCATTCCCACACGGTGAGGACGCGCCAGCCTGCGGCGAGCAACTCCGTGACAACGGCCTTGTCCCTCTCCACGTTGCGTTCCAGCTTCGCTTTCCAGAACTCGGTGTTGGACGAAGGGACTTTTGCGTGACGGCATCCTTTGTGGCAATGCCAGAAGCAGCCGTGAACAAACACGGCCGCCCGGCGACCAGCCATGACCAGGTCGGGGACGCCTGGAAGGTCTTTGCGGTGCAGGCGATAGCGCACTCCTGCTGCAGTCAGTGCCTTCCGGACCGCCAACTCGGGTTTGGTATTTTTGCCGCGGATCCCCGCCATCATCCTGCTGCGGACGGCTTTGGATACACGATCGGCCATCAGGCTCTCCCATCAGCGCATCTCGGGGATGTTGTCCATGGGAGCCGAATAGATGCTTTCCCGGACAGCATCCCAACATTCGGGCTTTTTCGCCCATTCCGAGACCATCTTGCCCTCAGCTGAATAGTGAAGGACGTCGTTTACGCCTTTCGCCCAGGTCGTGATCTGTTCCTGTAATTGCATTGAGAGGTCCTGATGCATCCAGATTCCATCCAGGTCAATCTTTGGGCCAAGCCGGTCTGCCAGGATGGAGACCGTGTATGCGGCCACGTTCGCCTGGAATGCGGGGAACATTGGACGGACGAGCTTCTGAACTTTCTTGAAAATGATGGCCTTGGCGATCATCCGCTTGTAATCCGCCACGGCAGGCAAGGCTGCTGCAGGCTGTCCATCGACTTCCTTGAACTGAACCGCGCCGGGATTGTCGGAGGCAGTTTGGTTTGAGTCACGCGGCCATTGCCGATTGGTCCAGCATGGCGTGGAAGCGTGCCTCGGCTTCGGCTGGCGGGATGTTGCCGATAGGCCCCAGGATCCGCCGGTGGTTGAACCAGTCGACCCATTCCAGGGTGGCATACTCGACGGCCTCGAAGGAACGCCATGGCCCACGCCGGTGGATCACCTCGGCCTTGTAAAGGCCGTTGATGGTTTCCGCCAGGGCATTGTCATAGCTGTCACCGACGCTGCCGACCGAGGGTTCGATCCCCGCGTCGGCCAAGCGTTCGGTGTACTTGATCGAGACGTATTGGACGCCCCTGTCCGAATGGTGGATCAACCCGCCGTGCTTGACCGGTCGCCGCTCATGCAAGGCCTGCTCCAAGGCATCAAGCACGAAGGCGGCATGGGCCGTCCGTGACACCCGCCAACCGACGATGCGCCGAGCGAAGGCGTCGATGACGAAGGCCACATAGACGAACCCCTGCCAGGTGGCGACGTAGGTGAAGTCCGACAGCCACAGCATGTTCGGCCGGGGTGCATGGAACTGGCGGTTGACGTGGTCCAGAGGACAAGGCGCCGCCTTGTCGCTCACCGTGGTCTTCACCGGCTTGCCCCGGATCACGCCCCGCAGGCCCATGTCCCGCATCAGCCGGGCGACCGTGCAGCGAGCAACAGTTCGGCCCTCTCGCCTGAGCTGGTGCCAGACCTTGCGCACGCCATAGACAGCGAAGTTTTCGTCGAATACCCGCCGGATCGCGATCTTCAGCGCCGTGTCCCGCCTGGCCCGTTCCGGCAGACGGTCTGGATCGGTTCGCCGGGATGCATGCCGATGATAGGTGGACGGGGCGATCGGCAGGACCTGGCAGATCGGCTCGACCCCGTGCGTACCCCGATGCTCGTCGATGAAGGCGATCATGGCTTGAACCGGCGGTCGAGCTCCGCCATCGCAAAATACGCGCTGGCCTTGCGCAGGATCTTGCTGCTCCGCGCTGCCCTATGGGTCATTCGCCTGCCGCAGTTCCCGGTTCTCCCGTTCCAACGCCTTCAGCCGTTCCGCCGTCTCGCTTGGAACACCGGCCCGCGTGCCAGCTTCAACTTCGGCCTTCTTCACCCATTCGTTCAGCGTCTGGCCGGAACAGCCGATCTTCGCCGCGATCGACATCACCGTCGCCCATCGCGACGGATGGTCCTTCTCATGATCCAGCACCAATCGAACCGCGCGGGCTCGGACCTCGGGGGAGAACTTGTTCGTCGTCTTGCTCATCGTGGCTTCAATCTCTCAGGAGTGGAAGCCTCCGACAATCCCGGAGCGGTTCACGGCATCCTCCAAATAGGAAGACGCCGCCGTTCGATGCAACGAACGGCGGCGTTTCCCTGTGCTCCGCGATAGGGCCGCCGGCCCCTTAGAGTTTCTCTGACCTTCGGTGAAGCGTCAGAGAAACTCTAAGCTTTTGTTCCGTCGTGCGATTCACGCTTCAGATGAGTCCATCTGAAGCGATCGCACTCTAGTGCGAGACGCGACGCTCCAGCGTCCAATCCCAGCGCCGGGTCGGCTTGTCGTCGTCCAGCGACGGCTGGCTTCCATCCCGCCACTCACCATAGCTGGCGCCGATTTCCGCGGCGGCGCCCTGCAGCGCGGGCAGGTACTTGGCCCGGAACATGGCTTCCGGCACGGCCTTTTCCATGAAGCGCATGCCGACGCAGCCCAGCAGTTCGCCATCGCTGAAGACCGGCACCGCGGCTGTCGATTCGCCGCGGTACTGGCGGATGTTGATGGCGTAGCCGGCCTTGCGGATATGCGACAGCACCTTGTCGATCAGGTCGCGCTGCCGGCCCGCCCCCTCCATCTCGCCATCGGAGCCGAGGGCGATGTCGAGCAGGGCGGCACGTTGCGCCGAAGGGCTGAACGCTAGGTAGGTGCGCCCCGTTGCGCTGTTCAGCAGGGGCAGGCGCACGCCGGCGTTGTACCGTTCCAGCGCCAGCGGGCTGTTCTTGTCGGTGGTGTGGCGGACCAGCATCGAATTGCCCTGGTTCGTGCTGAACGACACCGGCCAGATCAAGGTCTGGCCCAGTTGGGTGATGATGGGTTGCGCCACCTCCGCCACCCACGACTCGTCATCGAAGCCGTCGGACAGGCAGCGGACCAGCACCGTCAGGCGGTAGCGATCGTCCGTGGTGTCACGGACCGCGTATCCCGCGGAACACAAGGTTTCCAGAACACGGTACGCCGTGGTTCTGGGCAGGTCGATCGCATTGGCGACGTCGGTGACACTCACCCCGTTGCGGCTGTTCAACACCTGCAAGACATCAAGCACGCGCAGCATGGCCCGTACGGGCTTAACCTTTTCCATTCCCAAACTCCCCATTCTGCCAATTATGCGCCGGCAAATTATATATCCGTACATATAGCACGGGTGGGGCCGACAAGTTAGCCTATAAATAGACCATTAAGCCAATTCCGTTGCGACAGCCCCTGGCCCGTTCTACGTTGCGTCGTGGGACGGAATTCCCGTTGGCCGCCGGCCGGAGGTATGCTGGGCGGCGGCGGGAACAAGAACAATGTGGGGGAGGGGAAGCGCGCGATGACTGAGCATGCCGACACCTATGCGGCGAAGCGCCTGACGGCGGAGGCGGCCGTTCGCATGATCCCATCGGGGTCCCGCGTCGTGATGGGTTTGGGTGTCGCCGGCCCACCGGCATTGCTGCGGGCGTTGGCGGCGCGGGCGGAGCGGGGGGAGGTGGACGGCCTCTCGGTATACTACCTGCTGGCTTTCGCCAATGCGGCGCCGGTGCTGCGGACCGACCTCAGGCCGCGCGTCCGGCCGGTCAGTCTTTTCCACGGCGCGCTGGAACGCAAACTGGATCAGGAGGCCGCCCAGCAGGGCCTGCCCCCGGTGGATTTTCTGCCCACCGCCTTCAGCCAGGCGCCGGCGGTCCTCAGCCGCCAGGTCGATGCCGATGTGCTGCTGACGACGGTGTCACCCATGGATGAGGATGGCTGTTTCAGCCTGGGCACCAACACGGACTACGCCCTGGCGGTGTCGCGGACGGCGCGCCAGGTCATCCTGGAGGTGAACCCCGCGATGCCGCGCACCCGGGGCGATTGCCGCATCCCCTTGGATCGGGTGACGGCCATCGTGGAAAATCCGGTACCTTTGCTGGAGGTGCCGCCGGCGGCGATCCGGGAGAACGACCGGGTGATCGGCCGGCTGATCGCGGATTTGGTGGACGATGGCGCCTGCCTGCAGATGGGTATCGGCGCCCTGCCGGACGCGGTGTGCGCGGCACTGGAGGATCGGCGCCACCTGGGCATCCATACGGAACTGATGACGCCCCGGCTGGCGCACCTCATGCGCCTGGGGGTCGTGGACAACAGCCGCAAGACCATTCACACCGGACGCGCGGTGTTCACTTTCGCCGTCGGCGACCGGGCGCTGTACGACTTCCTGGACGATAATCCGGCCTGCGAGGCCCATCCCGTCGATTACGTCAACAACCCCACGGTCATCGCCCGCAACGACGGCATGGTGTCGGTGAACGCCACGCTGGAGATCGACCTGCAGGGCGCCTGCAATTCGGAATGTGTGGGCGGGCGCCAATACAGCGGGGCCGGCGGGCAGCTGGATTTCGTCCGGGGCGCCTCCGCCTCCCGCGGCGGGAAGTCCATCATCGCCTGTCACGCCACGGCGGCCGGCGGGACCGCGTCGCGCATTGTGCCCCGGCTCAGCGGGCCCGTGACGACGCCGCGCAACGACGTGCAGTACGTCGCGACCGAATTCGGCATCGTGAACCTGCGCGGCCTGTCGCTGGCGGAGCGGGCGAAGGCCCTGATCGGCATCGCGCATCCCGATTTCCGGGAAGCCCTGGAACGGGAGGCTTACGTCACCGTCCGCTCCTGACCACCCATGTCGTGGCGGGGAGGGGCCGGCATCTCCCGGCCTTACCCTGTCCACCGTGCGGACACCCTCTCCATGTCCGCCGTGCGGACAGGCCACCCCGCCGTGATGGCCGCTTGCCTCCGGTCACCGCCTAATCCCTTCCGAACCGGCGGGGGATGCCGGCGACCAGACTGAAGGCAGGCCCATGAGCAAGGCGCGTGTGACGATCGTTGGCGGTGGCATCGGTGGTTTGACGGCGGCGATCGCCTTGTTGGATCGCGGTTTTCCCGTAACCGTGCTGGAATCGGCACCCGCCTTCGCCGAGGTCGGTGCCGGTGTCACCTTGGCGCCGAACGCCATGCGGGGCTACATCCACCTGGGCATCGCGGAGGCCATCGCCCAGGCCGGCGTCGAGCCGACGCGCCAGCGTATTCAACACTGGGCCGATGGCCGGGTGTTGCGGACGGTTGAGCGCGGCGACATGCGCGCGCGGCAGGGTGCCCCCTACGTCTATATCCATCGCGCCGACCTGCACGCCATCCTGGTGGCGACGGCGCAGCAGCGCGGCGGCCGGCTGCTGACCAGCGCCGGCGTGACCGCCGTCGAGGGCACGACGGCCATCCTGCAGGACGGCCGGACCGTCGAGGGCGACATCCTGATCGGTGCGGATGGCGTCAAGTCGGTGGTGCGCCGCGCGTTCGAGGAAAAGGCCCCGCACTTCACCGGCCACGTCGCGTGGCGCGCCCTGGTGCCCGTGGACGAGGCGCTGGCCGACCTGACATCCTGGCCCGGCATCCACATCGGTCCGCAACGCATGGTGCTGCGCTACCCCATGCGCCAATCCAAGATCCTGAACCTGGTCTTCTTCGCCCGGCAGACGGGATGGACGCAGGATGGCTGGACCATCCCGGCCAGCCGGGCCGACCTGCAGGAAACCTTCGCCGGCTGGGCGCCGGAGGTGCAGACCATGATCGCGTCCATCCGCGAGGGCGAGTTCTACAAGTGGGCCATCAACGCCCGCCAGCCGCTGCCCACCTGGGTTCAGGGCCGTGTCGCCCTGCTGGGCGATGCCGCCCACGGCATGACGCCCTTCTTGGGTCAGGGTGCCGCCTGCGCCATCGAGGATGCGGTGGTCCTGGCCCGCGCCTTGGCCGACAGCGCCACGCCGGAGGAAGGATTGCGGCGCTATGAGGCCGCCCGGCACGAGCGCGCGACCTTCATCCAGTTGGAATTGAACGCCAACGCCGACCGCATGCAGGCCGAGGATACCGACCTGTTCGGGCTGCGGGCGATGCGCAACGAGGATACGCTGGGCCTGTTCGATTACGACTGTGCCACCGTGCCGGTCTGACCCCATCCCTGTCGCCGCGTACCGCCGGAGGTTCCATGTCCGCCCCCATCCTGCCCTTTGACGGCCATCCCGTGCTGGAAAGCACGCGTGCCTTCCTGACCGAGCGGCACGGCCTGTTCATTGACGGGGCCTGGCGTCCCGGCCGGGAGACGATCACCACCCGCGACCCCGCCACCGGCCTGGTGTTGGCCGAGGTCGACGTCGGCGGGGTCGCGGATGTGGAGGATGCCGTGGCCGCCGCCGGCCGGGCTTTCCAGGGCGGTCAGGGCCAAGCCCCGTGGGGCCGCACCCTGGGACCGGAGCGGGCCCGCCTGCTGACACGCCTGGCCCGGCTGGTGGAGGAGCATGCCCGGCAGTTCACCGAACTGGAGATCCTGGACAACGGCATGCCGGCCTTCATCGCCGGCCTGACGGTCAGCAACAGTGTGGAGATGTTCGACTACTACGCCGGCTGGGCGCTGAGGATCGAGGGGGTGACCACCACGCCGCCGGCCCATGTGGCCGCGGTGGCGGAGGCGCTGACCTACACCGTGCGCGAACCGGTGGGCGTCGTCGCCCTCATCGTGCCCTGGAACGTCCCCCTGTCCACCCTGGTCCTGAAGCTGGCGCCGGCCCTGGCGGCGGGCTGCACGGTTCTCGTCAAGCCGGCGGAGGAGACGCCGCTGTCGGCCCTGCTGCTGGCCCGCCTGGTGGCCCAGGCCGGCTTCCCCCCGGCGTGGTCAACGTCATCAACGGCCTGGGTGAGGTGGTGGGCGCGGCATTGGCCGCCCACCCCAAGGTGGACAAGGTCAGCTTCACCGGCTCGACCGAGGTGGGGCGCAAGATCGTCCACGCCGCCGCCGGCAACCTGAAGAAGGTGTCGCTGGAGCTGGGCGGCAAGTCGCCGGTGGTCATCATGCCGGATGCCGACCTGGAGCTGGCGGTGCCGGGGGTGGCCATGGCCACCTTCTTCCTGCAAGGCCAGAACTGCATGGCCGGGACCCGCATCTTCGCCCATGCGGCCATCCATGACCGTTTGGTGGAGGGCATGGCGGCCCTCAGCCGGACCCTGACCCTGGGGCATGGCCTGGACACGGCGGTGCAGTTCGGCCCTCTGATCAGTGCCGGGCACGCCGCCCGGGTCATGGGCTATGTGGATCGGGGCATCGCCCAGGGGGCGCGGCTGGTGAGCGGTGGCGTGCGGCCCGATCGCCCCGGCCATTTCGTGCCGCCCACCATTTTCACCGACGTCCAGCCGGACATGGACATCTTCCGGGATGAGATTTTCGGCCCCGTCATGGCCGTGCACCGGCTGGAAACCACCGATCTCGATGAGATCGCGGCCCTGGCCAACGACAGCGACTATGGCCTGTCGGGCAGTGTCTGGACCCGCGACCTGTCCACGGCCCACCGCCTGGCATCGCGCATCCGCTCGGGCCAGGTTTCCGTCAACTGCCACGGCGCCATCGGCACCAACATCCCGTTCGGCGGCTTCCGCCAATCCGGCTGGGGCCGGGAGTTCGGGCGGGAAGGGCTGGATGCGTACCTGGAAACCAAGGCGGTCACCGCCCGGCTGTGAGGGCCGGGCACGCCGCCCAGCTTTCGGGCCCGCTCTAAATCTGGCGACGGCGGAACGGGTCCCATCCGCCACACGGACAGGGTGATGGCGAAGGCTTTGGTTTTACCACCGGGTGGCGGACCCTGCATGCTGGCCGTTGCGGTTGGCGCGTTTCCGCCGCCCATCCGTTCGGCTGTCCTCTCCCTTCAAGGCTGGAAAGACCGCTTCCATGTCCCAGGATGTCCGCTCCTTTCTCCCCACCCGCCGCGCCGTCGTTGGCGGCTTGCTCGCATCCGCCCCCTTGCTGGGGGCCGCTCCCGCCTGGGCCAAGGGGCCGCAGAGCGTCGATGTCGTCATCATCGGCGCCGGCTTGGCGGGCCTGAACGCCGCGTCCATCCTGGAGGGCCAGGGCCTGTCGGTGCAGGTGGTGGAGGCGTCGGACCGTGTCGGCGGCCGCCTGCGCACCGGGCGCAAGGACGGATACCAGGCTGAACTGGGTGCCAGCGAGGTGGGCGCGTTGTATGGTCGTGTGCGCGATGCCTGTTCGCGGCTGAACGTCGGCCTGACCAATAAGGGCGGCATCCCGACCGACTTCCTGCTGCACGTCAACGGCGTCTCCCTCCGGCCGCAGGATTGGGCCAACGCGCCGGTGAACATGACCCGGGGGGCGGAGCGGAGCATCCTGCCCTATATCCTGCAGACGGGCTTGTTCCAGCGCTGGCTGCCCTTCAAGGACACCGCCGCCTGGCTGGACCCCGCCAACCTGGTCCACGATATCTCGGCGGCCGAGTTCATGCGGGCCAAGGGCGTTTCCGAGGCGGCCATCCGCCTGGCCGACATCGACGTCAACGGACCCAGCCTGGAAAGCATCTCCGCCCTCAGCATCTTCCGCGACCTCGCCCGCGCCCGGGCGGAAGGGTTCACCGACCCCAACAAGCCGCAGTACGGCGTCAACAACATGGAGCGCAGCTACATCGTCGGCGGGTCCGACGTGCTGCCCAAGGCCATGGCGGCGGCGTTGAAAACCCCGGTCCGCCTGCTCAGCCCGGCTGTCGCCGTGGACCAGGACGGTGGCAAGGTCCGGGTGCAACTGGCGAACGGCGACGTGCTGACCGGCAAGTACCTGGTGGTGGCCGCCCCCTATTCGGCGGTGCGCAACATCCGCTTCACGCCGGGCCTGCCCGACGCCCAGGCCGACGCCATCGCCGGCGCCCTCTACTCCGCGACCACCCAATTCCATTTCCGCATCACCAAGCCGTATTGGGAACAGGATGGCCTGCCGCCGTCACTGTGGACCGACCTGCCCTTTGAACGGGCCTTCGCGTTGAAAAGCCCGGAGACGGGCGCGACCGACACGCTGATCGTCTGGGTCAACGGCGATGGCGCCACGCGCTGGGACGACCGGGAGGTGGAGCAGCAGTCCGACCTCGTCATCGCGGAACTGGCCCGGGTGCGGCCGTCCATGGTGGGGGCGCTGGACTACATCCTCGGTTACAGCTGGGGCCGCAATCCCTATGTCCGGGGCAACAAGCACGTCTTCGGGCCGGGCCAGGTCAAGCGCTTCGCCGCCGATATGGGCAAGCCGGTGGGGCGCATCCACTTCGCGGGCGAACATTTGCGGCGACTGGAACATGGCATGGAATCCGCCATGGAGACGGGTGAGGCCGCCGCCATGGAAATCCTGGAGAAGGCATGATGGCGGCGCGGGATGGAAAGTCGTCGTTCAGACTGGGCCGGCGTGCCTTCCTGGCCGCCGGAGCCGGTGTCGCGGTGGCGGGGCGCTTGCGTCCCGCCCGGGCCGAAGGCGGGCGGCTGACGCTGCATACCGCCAGTGGTCGCGCCGTGGATGTCCGCACCTGGATCGTCGGGGCCGAACGCGGCCGTATCCTGTTTTCCCACGGGGCCCTGTCGGCGCCGTGGAAATATCAGTCGGTCATCGAGGCGTGGGGGCGGGCGGGCTACAGCGTCTATGCCCCCCTGCACGTGGATTCCACGGACCATCCGGACCAGGCCTCCTTCCCCGGCCTGGCCAGCTGGCCGGCGCGCATCGAGGATGTCCGCGCCGTGGCGGATCACCTGGGCGGGGCCTACATCGCTGCCGGCCACTCCTATGGGGCCCTGATCGCCCTGGTCCTGGGCGGTGCCACCCCGGCCGTGCCGGAAGGCGTTCCCCTGCCCCTGCGTGATCCGCGCGCCCGGGTCACCGTGGCGTTTTCACCGCCGGGGGTGGGGGGAGGCTTGGTGCGGGCCGGCGATTACGCCACCCTGGCGGTGCCGGCGATCATCCAGACGGGTGACCGCGACTTCCCGCCCGGCTCGACGGATTGGCGCAGCCACTTGGCCGCTTATGACGAGGCCACACCCGGGGGGACCGTTACGCCGCCGTGCTGGATGGCGTGGACCACTATTTCGGCGGCGCCATCTGTCGCCAGGATTTGCCGGGGCCCCGGCAGGAGACGGCGCTGGCCGCGGCCGTTTCCCTGTCCATCCTGTTCATGCGGGCTTACGCCGGGGGCGATGCCGGCGCGATGCAGGTGCTGCGGGGGCGCCTGTCCGACAGCGGACCGGTGCGTCTTTCTTATAAGTGACGGGCTTATAAGTGACGGCGGGGCGGCTCATGCCGCCCGCCATTACCATGCCCATCAATCTTTGGATGAAGACAAGGTCGCTCCGGCGGCGCAATTTTGTAAAAATACAACGTAAGTTCTGCGCTGATGAATAATGTTGATGGGCCCATTCAAAATAATTATGACTAACCTGTACGTTTGAGTACACAATTTTAATTGTTGAAATTGCCCTTCTGCCGTATGGTCCCCCGCTTGGGGACACCGCTGTCACGGCTCTGGCCGCCTTCAAGCCTGTCCTCTTCCCTCAGACGCATGCTGGCTGGAACGCACTGTTCCCGTATTGCTGCGTCCAAATAATCCAATAAAAGCCGGGGATTAGAGATGGTGCTTGATAACATTCGGGTAATTAACAAAATAAATATCATAGTATCTGTTTTTGCAATAGCTCTTGTTGCCTTGCTGGTTGCCAGCAGTGTGCGAATGACATCGGTCGACGATTCTTACAGTGACCTGATTACGCGCATCGACCGATCGGCCACCATGTCGGTCCGGGCCAACCGTTTCGTTAATGTCTTTATCGCCGCAGCCTTCCAACTGGCGACCGAAACGACCGATGAGGGTAATGCCAGGCTGCTGGCCCAGGTTGCGGATGCCCGGAAGCAGTACGATACCCTGATTGCCGACGTGCGCCGGAATTTGCCGGAGTGGGAACAGCGGCTGGATCCGGTTGACAAGGCCGTTGAGCGCGGCTTCGCCGGATGTGAGCCCGCGATTGCCGCCGCGAAAAAGGCGGTGACGGCGGAGGAAAACATGAAGGCCGCGGCTGAGCTCAAGGCCGAATGTGGTCCGCCCTTGGAGAAGGCGCTTGCCGACTTCGCGGCTTTCAACAACAACCTGCTGAAATTCGCCGCCGAGACCGCCGACGCCCTGAAGGCCGACACCCAGCGCGCGATCCGTATCCAGGTGACCATCGCCGCCGCCTCCATTCTTTTCGCGCTGGGCCTGGCCTTCTGGATCAGCCGCGCCGGGTTGACGGCCCCCATCGCCGCCCTGCGCCGTGCTATGGACCGGCTGGTGGCCAACGACCTGGCGGCCGAGGTGCCCGGCCAGGCGCGCAAGGATGAGATCGGGGCCATGGCGCGCAGCGTCCAGGTCTTCAAGAGCAAGGCGCTTGAGGTCGAGCATCTGCGCGCCGAGCAGGAGGCGCAGAAGGCCCGGGCGGCGGAGGAACAGCGCCAGGCCTTGCATCGTATGGCCGATGCCTTCGAGGCCAAGGTGATGGACGTGGTGCGCGCCGTTTCCGAAACCTCGGTGGAATTGCAGCGCACCGCGCAGAGCATGTCGGCGACAGCGGGGGAATCGACGCTCCAGGCCACCACCGTGGCCGCGGCGGCGGAGCAGGCCTCCGCCAATGTGCAGACCGTGGCGGCCGCGTCGGAGGAGCTGTCCTCCTCCATCAACGAGATCGCGCGGCAAGTGGCCGAATCCAGTCGTATTTCCAATGTCGCCACCGATGGCGCCGCCCGCAGCGGCGACCTGGTGCAGGGCCTGGCCTCCGCGGCGGAGCGTATCGGCGAAGCCGCGCAGCTCATCAATGACATCGCCGCCCAGACCAACCTGCTGGCGCTGAACGCCACCATCGAGGCGGCGCGGGCGGGTGAGGCCGGCAAGGGCTTCGCCGTTGTCGCCGGTGAGGTGAAAAGCCTGGCGGGCCAGACCGCCCGCGCCACGGACGCCATCAGCCAGCAGATCGCCGCCGTGCAGGAGGAAACCCGCCGCACCATCACGGCCATCGGCGAAATCGCCGCCATCATCAACCAGATGCAGGGCATCGCCACCACCATCTCCTCCGCGGTCGAGGAACAGGGGGCGGCTACCCAGGAAATCGCCCGCAACGTCCAGGAGGCGGCCCGGGGCACGCAGGAGGTCAGCGCCACCATCACCGGCGTGTCGGAGGCGGCGGGCATGACCGGCGCCGCGGCGGAGCAGGTGCTGGCGTCGGCCAGCCAGCTTGCCACCGATTCCCAGCGCTTGCGGACCCAGGTGCAGGATTTCCTGGCCACCGTGCGCGCCGGTTAGGGCGTATCCACCTGAATGAAGGACAAGGGGCCCCACCCCCTGCGGGCGGGGCCCCTTGCCGTCAGGGTGTGGCGATTTCCTCTATGGTGCGGTTAAAGCGTTCGGTGGTGTCGGCCTGCGCCGCCTCCGCCGCTTCCTTCCGCTGCAGATAGAACAGCCGGTCCAGGAAATCCTGCCGCCAGGCCTCGCGCGCTTCCAGCGCGGGCTGGTCCAGCACCAGCGCCTCGATGCCGGCGGCCAGGTCCAGGCCCTGGGCCTTGGCGACCCGCTCGGCGCTGTCCAGCCGGTCATGCAGCACGGAGATCTCGTTGGCCATCACGAGGATCATGGACATGGCCTGGTCCAGGCCGGGCGCGTCATAGAAGGTCGGGCGCTTGCCCTTGGCGTCCTTCACGACATGGGGGCGGGGCGTGGTCATCAGGCGGCATCCTTGTTGAGGGCGGCGGTCTCGGACTTGTGGGCGATCAGTACCTCCCAGCCGCCGCCGGGGGCGTATTCACCGGCGGCGAATTCGCGGTCGGCCACGGCCGTGGCGGCTTCCTCGCTATAGCCGGCGGCGGCCTGGGCGGCGAATTCCATGACGGCCATGGGGGCGGTGTCGAACCGGACCTCGGCGCGATCGAAGCCCGCGCGTTCCGCCAGGTCGTACTGGTTCATCTCGCGCATCGCACCCCAGAACGGCTCATTGTTGTACCAGGTCTCGTTGTCCAGGATGAACTGGGTGAACGGGTCCATCAGGTCGAAGGGCGGCAGGTCGGCATGGATCATGTAACCGCCCGGCGCCAGCAGGCGATGGCACTCCTGGAAGATGCGCGGCATGGCCTTGGCGCTGGTCTCATGCAACAGGATGTGGCTGACAACCAGGTCGAAATGCCCGTCGGGGAAGCGCGTCTCCTCGGCGTTCATCTGGGCGAAGTTGACCTCCAACCCCAGGCCGGCGGCGCGGGCGTGGGCATAGCGCACGACCGGCGCGCCGACGTCGATGCCCCACACCTCCGCGTCCGGGAACAGCTCCTTGTAGGGCAGGGTGGCATGGCCCACGGTGCAGCCCATGTCCAGGATGCGCTTGGGCTTGAAGTCCGGAATGCGGCGCTTCAGGTAGTTGCAGACCGAGCGGCCCATGTCGTCGTTCAGCGGGCCCATGTAGCCCATGGCGTAAAGATAGACGCCCCGGTCGTACAGGGCGCCCACGGAGATGTCCTCCTTGGCCACTTCCGTGGTGTAGCCGCCCGGCATGCAGTGGATGTCCACCGCCGTGACGTAGCGCGGCGGCACGAAGCCCGCGGGAATGTCCAGCTTGGCCGCCGTCTTGGCCGACAGCTCGGCGGCCTTGGCGTTCAGCTCGGGCAACTGCCGGTCCACCGTCACGTTGGTGGATTCCCACAGCAGTTCCTGGGCGATGCGGTTGGCGGCGGCGTAGTGCTGGAAATACAGCTCACGCACCATGGCGGTGCGGATGTCGCGCCGGTCGGCCGGTGGCCGGCCGTGGGCGCGCTCGAACGCCGGGACCACGCGGTTGCGGTAGACCGGCGTCAACCCGGGCAACAGCTTCTGCTGGATGAAGTTCTTGAAGCTCTTGGTGAATTCCTGCCGCGCCGCTTCGTCGTGCGTGGGCGTCGGCAGGGCCGGATGCGTGAGTTGCTGGAAGGTGTTGAGCATAGCCGCTTCCCCATCGCTGATGTGCGTCGGGGGAATTGAACGGGCGATCGCCGGCCCAGGCCAAGCGGCCCCCCAGCCTTGTCCACCTGATGGTTGAAGCCGGGGCTGAACCTTCCAACACCGAACCGTTCCGGGCCACGCTGCATTGCAAGGCCGGGGCGGGCGTCCCGGCCGGCGAAAACAGGCAGGAACAGGGGAGACACCGGAGTCATGAGTGGTCCGGAACTGACCAGGCGCGAAAGCCTGGGTTTGGCGACGATGGCGGCGGCGGCCGGCGCGCTTGGGCTGGCGGCACCCGCGCGGGCGACGGCCCCGACCTTTCTCACCCGCATCGATTTCAAGGATCCCAAGTGGAACCGCGATGCCTATGCCCGTCTGGACATGGATGTCGACCCGACGAAGCAGAAAATCGGCTGGTTCCGCGGCACCGTCTATGGCGTGCGCGACAATGAGCCGGTGCGGTCGCTGTTCCTGGTCGATGGCTTCAGCGTCGTCCGCTCGCAGCAGCTTCCCGACGGCAGTTGGCGCCGCATGCTGCGCGAGATCGGTTTTTACCGCGATCTCCAAACCGGCCAGCTCATGGATACCTGGCACAACCCCTACACCAACGAGGATGTGCGGGTCGTCCCCATCGCCAATGATCCCTTCAACTTCACCATCAGCGAATTCCTGCCGGAACCGCCGTCCTATGGCGGCCTGAACAAGGACAAGCCGCCCAAGCGGCCCTTCCTCATGAATTGGACCGATGGGCCGGACGGCACGGTGCACCTGTCGACCGACATCCACCTATTCTACCCGTCCGCCTTGCAGCCCGACAAATGGCCGCGCGAATCCTCGGGCGCGTTCAACCGGGTGTCGGAGATGTTCCATTACGTGATCAAGCGCCAGGATCTGGAAAACCCGGCCATGACCCATGTCCCGGCCATCGGCTCGTGGTCGCGCATCACGCCCTGGCTGCCCTGGATGCTGATGGGCCAGGCCGCCGGCTGCATCAGCTACTTCTGCACCTTCAACACGGTGCCCAGCATCGATCAGCTACCGCCTGACTTGGTCGCCAAGGCCCGCGCCATGGACGCGAAATGGCTGAGCGCCCCCGATAGCGATTACGGCCCATCGCTGTCCAGCATCGAGAACTATGCCCATCAGCAGACGCCGGCGTCCGTGCCGGCGGGATGGGCCCCGCCCACCCCGCCGCCGCCGCGCACCCTGCCGGGCCGCTGACCCCCGCCTGACCCCGCCAGCCGCCCGCTGGCAGGGTCACTGGGGCCCCTGGGGGGACGGCCTTGCCATGCCGGGGCCGTCCCTTCGCCTTTCCGGCGTCTTGATGATCGCCCGAACACTGACCGTAAGGACCATCGCCGTCATGAGCATCGCGCTTTCCGAACAGGGGCCCGCAGCACCCGGGCGTCTGGGCCTCCTGGCCCAGGCAGGCTACGGCGTGGGGCAGATCGCCGGCCAGGTTTTCCGGGACGTGCCGTCGCTGTTGCTGATGTTCTTCATGACCAACGTCCTGGGCATCGAGCCGGCGCTGGCGGGTGCGGCCATCTTCGTGCCCAAGCTGGTCTGGGGTGTGGGGTGCGACCTGCTGGTCGGCATCCTGTCGGACCGCTGGAAGCACCGTTTCGCGCGCCGTCGCTGGCTGCTGGTCGGGGCGCTGGGCGCGCCGGTGGCCTTGATCCTGTTGTTCCATGTGCCGGACCTGCCGGTCGCCGGCCGTGTCGCCTATGTGGCGGGGGCCTTCAGTCTCTACATGGCCGTGTTCGCCTGCTTCTCGGTCCCCTACCTGGCCATCGCCGGTGAACTGTCCAGCGACCCGCACCAGCGCACGGTGCTGATGGCCTGGCGCCTGGTCTTCACCGCCATCGGCGTGCTGGTCGGCGGCGCCCTGGCCCCTTATCTGGTGCAGAGCCTGGGCGGTGGCCAGCCGGCGTATGAGGGCATGTCCCGGTTCCTGGCGGTGATCTGCCCGCTGTCGCTGGTCCTGGCCTATTTCGGGTCCGGCCGTGCCCGGCGACAGGCGCCGCCGGCCAGCACACCGCAGACCGCCCATCGCCGCTTGGCCGCGCGGGAGGTGGTGGCGACGCTGGCGGCGCCCCGCTTCTCCGTCCTGCTGCTGGCCAACCTGCTGCAATTGGCCGGGTCCGGCATGGCCTACGCCTCGATGCTGTATTTCCTGACCTACAACATGGCGCGGACGGATGCCTTCCAGCTGATCGGCGGCCTGGTGATCATCGCCTGCGCCGGCATCGTCGCGGCGCAGCCGGCCTGGGTGGCGCTCGCCCGCCGCATCGGCAAGAAGCCGGTCTACATCCTGGCCGCCGCCGGCTACGGCGCGGCCTACCTGGGCTGGTCCATGAGCGCCGGCGCCGGGACGGTGGTGGCCTATGCCTTCTCCTTCGTCGCCGCCATCTTCAATTCCGGCTGGACCCTGCTGGGCTTTTCCATGATGACCGACATCGCGGGCGACGATCAGGCCCATGCCGGCCTTTATTCCGCCGCCTGGATCGCGGTGGACAAGGTGGGCTTCGCGCTGGGCGGCACGTTGCTGGTCGGCCTGGTGCTGTCGGGCTTCGGCTTCGACGCCGCGCGGGCCGTGGCCGGCCAGCCGCAGACCGACCTGGCCCTGACCGGCGTCATGCTTGCCTTCGGCGTGATTCCCGCCCTGTTGAACGTGTCCTCGGCTTTGCTGTACTGGCGCTTCGGTCGGCCCTGAAGCGCCGGCCCAGGGGAATTTGCCGGGGAATTTAGATGACATCAGTCAGGGGGACGGGGGCGATGGAGGAATTTCGCAAGGGGTGGCGGCTGGTTTTGGCGGCGTCCACCGGCGTGGGGCTGGGCATCACCGGCCTGACCTTCTACACCTTGGGCATTTTCATCGGGCCCTTATCCCAGGAGTTCGGCTGGTCCCGCACCGCCATCTCCGGCGCCACCCTGCTGACCACCGCCACCACCATCCTGCTGGGCCCCGTCGTCGGCCGCCTGGTCGACCGCCTGGGCGGGCGGCGCGTGGGCATGGTGTCCCTGTTCCTGCTGGCCCTGGGCCTTGTCGGCCTCAGCCATATCGGCCCGTCGCTCACCAGTTTCTACCTGGCGTTCGGGTGCGCCATGGTGCTGGGGGCGGGCACGCTGCCCATCGTGTGGACGCGGGCGGTCAACGCCAGCTTCGACCGCTCGCGGGGCTTGGCGCTGGGCCTGACGCTGACGGGCACCGGCGTCTGCGGCATCCTGGCGCCGCCCTTCACCCAATGGCTGGTCACCTCCCACGGCTGGCGCGCCGCCTATCTGGGGCAGGCGGCGCTGGTGGCGGGGCTGGGGCTGGCCGTCGTCGGCCTGTTCTTCCGCGACGCCGGTGCCGCCGGCGCTGTCGCCGCCTCCGCCCCCGTGATTCCGGAACGTCCCAGCCTGACCTTGGCGGAGGCGCGCCGCACCCGGCAGTTCTGGGGCCTGGGCGTTGGCCTGCTGTTCGCCTCCTTCGCCGTCGCCAGCCTGATCGTGCATCTGGTGCCCATGCTGTCCGGCACCGGTGTCGAGCGCGCCACGGCCGTCTGGTACGCCAGCCTGCTGGGCATGGCCATCATCGTCGGCCGCCTGGGCGTGGGCGGCCTGGTCGACCGCCTGCACCCGCCGGCGGTCGCCGCCGCCGTCATGGCCGCCGCCGCCGTGGGCTGCGCGTTGCTGGCCCTGTCGGGCGCCACCATGTCGGGGACCAATGCGGCGCTGGTGCTGCCGGCGGTCCTGCTGATCGGCTTCGCTGCCGGGGCCGAGGTCGATCTGGTCGCCTTCCTGGTCAGCCGCTATTTCGGCCTGCGCAGTTATGGCGAGATCTATGGCTGGCAATTGGGCTTCTTCGCCTTGGGTGCCGGCCTGGGCCCCATGGGCGTGGGCCGCCTCTATGACCTGACCGGCGGATATGGCGCCGGCCTGGGCGCCTGCGCGGTCGGCTTCCTGGTCGGTGCCGCGGCCCTGGGCACGTTGGGGCCTGTGCCCAAGGTCGTGCCGCCGACGGTTTGTCCACAGGCCGGATAGTCGGGGCGTCGGGGCGAGGCGGGGCGGGCCGGCGCTGGCATGGTTGGGGCTTCAGATTTCCGCCCCGCGTTGAAGGACGGCACCCGCCCCATGACCCAGCCCCTGCAGACCCCGATTGATGTTTCCGCTGACGACCCCCTGATTCGCGACCTGCGCCGACTGCTGGGGGACGCCGCCGTCCTGACCGACGCCGATGCCTTGGCCTTCCATGGCCAGGACGTTTACGGCATCGGCGCGCCCCTGCGGGCGGTGGTGCGCCCCGCCAGCCGTCCTGCGCTGGCCCAGGCCTTGGGCATGCTGACCGCGGCCGGCGTGGCCATCGTGCCGCGCGGCGGCGGCATGTCCTATTCCGGCGGCTATCTGGCACCCACGGCGGGCGCGGTGCTGGTGGATACCGGCGGCCTGGACCAAATCGTCGAGATCAACCCGCACGACATGTATGTCGTGGCCGAGGCGGGCGTGACCTGGGCGGCGCTGGACGCGGCCCTGGCGCCGCATGGGCTGCGCACCCCGTTCTGGGGGCCGTTCTCCGGCATCCGCGCCACGGTCGGCGGTTCGATCTCCCAGAACGCCGTGACCTACGGCACCGGGCTGCACGGCACCGCCGTCGACAGCCTGGTGGGGCTGGAGGTGGCGCTGGCTGATGGCCGCCTGGTGCGCACCGGCAGCTGGGGCCATGGCGCGGCGGCCCCCTTCTTCCGTCACTTCGGCCCCGACCTGACGGGTCTGTTCGGCGGCGACGCCGGGGCCCTGGGCATCAAGACGGCGGCGGCCTTCCGCCTGGTCAAGCGGCGGCCTATCACCACCGGTGTTTCCTTCGGCTTCCAGGATTTCCAGGGCCTGCTGGGCGGCATGGCGGCGGTGGCGCGCGAGGGTGTCGTGTCCGAGGGCTTCGGGCTGGATCCTTTCCTGCAGAATCAGCGCCTGGGCATGGGCGACTTGAAGTCCGACCTCAAGATGCTGCTGGCCGTGGGCAAGGCGGGTCGGGGGCCGGTGGAGGCGCTGTGGCAGATGGCCAAGATCGCCGTCGCCGGCCGGGGCTTCCTCAAGGATGTGAACTATTCCGCCCATTACACCGTGGACGCCGCCGACCGGGATGAGGAACGGTCCCTGCTGCGCCGGGTGCGCGCCGCCGCCGCCCCCTTCGGGCGGGAGATCGAGAACTCCATGCCCACGGTGGTGCGGGCCTATCCCTTCCCGCCGCTGAACCACATCCTGGGCCCCAAGGGGGAGCGGTGGGTGCCCGTCCACGGCATCCTGCCGTTCAGCAGGGTCGGCGATTTCCGTGCCGCGCTGGAGGACCTGTACGCCGCGCGGGCCGAGGCGATGACGCGGCACAAGGTGCTGGTGGCGGCCATGTTCAGCACCGTGTCGACCAACGCCTTCCTCTATGAGATCGCCATCTATTGGGAGGAGGCGCGCGCCGCCTTCCACGACCGCATGCTGGAGCCGGCCGCCGCCGCCAGCCTGGCGCGCTATCCCGCCAATCCGGAAGGCACGGCCCTGGTGGAGGCGCTGAAGGCCGACATCGTCGACCTGTTCCACCGCCACGGCGCGGCGCACCTTCAGGTTGGCCGCCTCTATCCCCTGGCGGCGGATCGCGACCCGGCCGCTGCCGACCTGTTGCGTTCCGTCAAGCGCTGGGCCGATCCGGCGGGCCTGGTCAACCCCGGCGCCCTGGGCCTCTGACATGGCGGAGGGGCGGTCGGCGGAAGGGCGGCTGGAGGAGGGGCGGGCCGAGGGAGGCACGGACAGGGGCGTGCCCATCCGTGCCATCAGCCGTGCCATCGCGGTGTTGAAGGCCATCAACCGCCATGGCTCCCTGACCATGATGGACATCGCCCGCGCCGCCGGCTTGCCCTATCCCACCACCTGTCGCCTGGTGCAGACCCTGATCTTCGAAGGGCTGGTGGAGCAGGAACCCGACCGCAAGCAATACCGGCCCACGGCCCTGGTCCAGAGCCTGGCCTATGGCTTCCAGCAGGACGACCGGTTGGTGGAGGTGGCGCGGCCCCATATCCTGGCCCTGACGCGGCGCATCGGCTGGCCCGTCTCCATCGCCATGCGCGTCGGCGCGGCCATGGTGCTGCGCGACAGCACCCATGCGAAGACGCCCC
The DNA here is from genome assembly GCF_034427435.1 of Nitrospirillum goiasense. NCBI lineage: Bacteria > Pseudomonadati > Pseudomonadota > Alphaproteobacteria > Rhodospirillales > Azospirillaceae > Nitrospirillum > Nitrospirillum goiasense. The sequence goes on from NZ_JAXQNP010000003.1 coordinate 1,368,664, forward strand.
TGACCTTCGATCACTATTACCCCGGCTTCACCGTCCCGCTGCTGGAAAGCGCCTCGGGCAAGCTGTCGCTGGCCCATGCGCCGGCTGAGGAACGGCGGGCGCTGCTGGCGTGGATGGAAGCGGCGGGCGCGGTGGCGCCGGCCTATCTGCGCGCCGCCGCCACCCTGGTGGACGTGACGCGCATCCGGCGTCAGGGATACGCGGTCCAGGACCTCAACCACCACAACCTGACGCCGGGCAAGACCTCCTCCATCGCGGTGCCGATCTTCCTGGGGGACCAGTTCAAGGCGGCCATGACCCTGATCTTTTTCGCGTCGTCGATGGACATGGGGGCCGCCCTGGACCGCTACCTGGGTGACCTGCGGGCCACCGCCCAGGCCATCGGCGCGGCGTTGCGGCCAGCGGCCGGTCGCAAGCGCGCCGCCGGCGCCTGATCCTCCGTCAAGGTGCCCCCGATTTTATCCGCAGGGTGGTCAAGTCCGGCTTGGCGTGTCGACCAGTGACGTCCTTAAAAGCCAGACTTTCGACATCGACATTCGGGCCAACAAGACTGGGCCAACAACACCGGGCCAACGGCACTGGGGCTGATGATCGCGCCCACACCCGCCGCTCGTTTCCCGGCCCGACAAGAGAATAGCTGACTGTGGAGGCATCCTTGAATTCCGCTGGGAATCCCGCTGGTGGTCGTACCGTCCGTCCTGTCGCCGCCCGTCTGGCGATCCCCGCCGCCCTGGCCTTGGGTCTGCTTCTGCCCGCCAGCGGCGCGCTGGCGCAGGGCGCGACCGACAAGGGCGAGAAGCTCTCCATCCGCTGCCGCACCTGCCATGAGTTCGCGGCCGGCAAGCCCCACAAGGTGGGCCCCAACCTGCATGGCCTGTTTGGCCGCAAGGCGGGGCAGGAGCCGGGCTTCAACTATTCCAAGGCGCTGCGCGACAGCGGCATCGTCTGGGACGAAAAGGCCCTGGACGCCTGGCTGACGCGGCCCAGCGGCCTGGTCAGCGGCACGACGATGGCCTTCATGGGCCTGCCCGACAAGGCCGACCGCGACGCGCTGATCGCCTGGCTGCGGGAAGCGACCCGCTGACCATCCCCTTCCCCGGTTTCCCTATGGCGGCCGCCCTCGACGGCCCCGGTTTCAAAGGTTGATCCTGATGATCAGAACGCAGGTGGTGATCGCCGGCGCCGGCCCGGTGGGCACGGTGGCGGCCTATTTCCTGGCGCAGCAGGGCATCGACGTCCTGGTGCTGGAGGCGGGTGCCGATTGCGCCCTGGATTTGCGCGCCTCCACCTTCCATCCCCCGACGCTGGAGATGCTGGACACCCTGGGCATCACGCCCTTCCTGCTGGAGCGGGGGCTGAAGGCGCCCATCTACCATTACCGGGACCGGGGCACCGGCGACGTCATCGACTTCGACCTGGGCGAACTGCACGACGTCACCCGCTATCCTTTCCGCCTGCAATGCGAACAGTACCACCTGGCGCGCGCGCTGGCCGAACGCCTGGACCAGCACCCCAAGGCCAGCGTGCGCTTCGGCCACCGGCTGGTGAATGTGGCGCAGGATGACACCGGCGTCGACCTGGTGGTGGAAACCCCGTTCGCCATCGAACGGGTGCGGGCGGATTGGCTGATCGGCGCGGACGGCGCCGGGTCGACCGTGCGCAAGTGGCTGGGCGTGGGCTTCGAGGGCTTCACCTATCCGGAGAAATTCCTCTGCCTGTCGACGACGGAGCCGCTGGAGGATTACCTGCCCAACCTGGCGTACGTGAACTACGTCGCCGATCCGGCGGAGTGGCTGGTGCTGCTGCGCGTCCCGTCCGTCTGGCGCATCCTGCTGCCGGCCGACCCCGACTCCTCGGACAGCGAGCTGGTGTCCGACGCCAACCGCGACCGGGTGTTCAAGCACCTCATCGGCAAGACCGGCGTGCCCACCCAGCACCGCACCATCTACCGCATGCACCAGCGCGTGGCCGAGCGCTTCCGCCAGGGCCGCGCCATGCTGGTGGGTGACAGCGCGCACCTGAACAACCCGCTGGGCGGCTTCGGCATGAACAGCGGCATCCATGACGCCTTCAACCTGTGCCAGCGCCTGGTGCGCATCATCAATGGCACGGAGGACGAGGCCTCGCTGGACCAGTTCGACCGGCAGCGCCGGGGGGCGGCGCGCAGCTTCATCCAGGCCCAGACCATCCAGACCATGGAAATGATGAAGCAGGGGCTGGCCGCGGGCCAGGACCGCCGCCGCGAAGAGTTGCTGCGCACCCGGGCCGATCCGGAGCTGCGCCGCCAGTTCCTGTTGCGCCAGGCCATGTTCCAGAGCCTGCGCGACGCCGAAGCCATCGCCTGACCGTCGCGCCCACGCGCGACGCCCTGAACTTGACCGTCGCCCCCGCGCGACGTGCTTAAAAGGATTGCCGATCATGCAGACTGACGCCAAGGACAGCCGCGGCTGGCGCCGCCTTTTCGGTGTGCTGGGCCCCAGCACCAACACCAGCGTGCAGCCCGACTATGACGACATGCGGCCGGCGGGCGTCACCAACCATTACAGCCGCATCGTCGTGCCGGACGCCCAGGCCATCAGCGATGAGACCTTCCTGGCCGGCACGCAGCAGATCGCCGACAACACGGTGGAGGCGGTGCGCTCGGTCATGACGTGCAGCCCGCATTACCTGGTCATGGGCATGTCGGCCATCACCTTCTACGGCGGGGCGGAAGGGGCGGCCAAGTTCCGCCGCCAAATCCACGAGGTTGCCGGTGTGGACCTGTCCACTGGCTCGGAATCCCTGGCCGCGGCCATCGCCGCTTATGGCGGGGTGAAGCGCGTCGCCTTCGTGTCGCCCTACTACCCCGTGGCCAACGCCCAGGTGCGCAACTTCCTGTCCGACTACGGCTATGAGACCGTGCGCGACATTCCCCTGCGCTGCCCGTCCTGGACGTCCATCGCCAAGGTGGACACCCCCACCCTGCGCCAGGCGCTGCACCAGCTGGACGGCGACGACGTCGACGCCATCCTGCAGGTCGGAACCAACCTGTCCATGGTCCGCCTCGCGGCGGCGGCGGAGATGTGGCTGGGCAAGCCCGTCATCGCCATCAACACCGCCACTTATTGGCACGCCCTGCGCGCCAACGGCATCCAGGACAAGGTCTATGGCTTCGGCCGCCTGCTGGAGGAGTTCTGATCCATGCTGCGCTACGATTATGTGCCCATGCCGGCCCGCGGCCCCTTGCGCCTGCCTGAGGGCAAGCGGGTCGCCTTGATCCTGACGTTCAACCTGGAAACCTGGGACCTGACCAAGGACACGGACCGCCCCTATTACGCCGGCGGCCCCGCCATCCTGCCGGACGTGCTGCCGGGCGACACGCCCGACTTTCCCAACTTCACCTGGCGCGAATACGGGCAGCGGGTGGGCATCTGGCGCCTCTATGACCTGTTCGACGAGATGGGCGTCAAGGCCAGCTGCACCACCAACGCCGTGACGTTCGAGCGGCGCCGGGCCATGACCGACGCCTGCCTGGAGCGCGGCTGGGAACTGCTGGCGCATAATTACGAGCAGGGAGAACTGCTGACCAACTTCGCCAAGGATCCGGCGAAGGAACGGGACGTGATCCTGCGCACCATCGAGACCTATGAGCGGTATGTGGGCCGGCGCCCGCTGGGGTGGCTGTCGTCGTCGCTGCGCGGCACGCTCAACACCGCCAGCATCCTGGCGGAACAGGGCTTCCTGTTCTATTGCGACATCATGAACGACGACCAGCCCTACCGGCTGGACACCGCTGCCGGCCCGCTGGTCTCGGTGCCCTATTCCAATGAGATCAACGACTTCACCCTGCTGACCCGCCGGGGCCTCAGCACGGATGCCTTCCGCGACGTCCTGATCGAGGAACTGTCGACGCTGCATGCCGAGGGGGCGAAGACCGCCCGGTTGATGAATGTCGGCCTGCACCCCCACGTCTCGGGCCGCGCCTATCGCATCCGCGCGCTGAGGGAGTTCCTGGAGTTCGCCAAGGGGCTGGACGGCGTCTGGTGGCCCACGCGGGAGGAACTGGCCCGCTGGTACCTGGAAAACAGCGCCGGCCACATGCCGGGCTGATCACGCCCGGCGATTGAGGGGCCATACCCCTACAAGAACAAGGAGGCAGAAATGGTGGAGTTGCTCTCGGCCGTGGCGCCGGCGACCGAGGCCGCGCGCGCGGTGCTGTCGGCGCCCGCGGTGGGTGCCATGCTCATCGGCGGGCGCTGGGTGCAGGCGGTGGGTGGCCAGTCCATCCCGTCGACCGACCCGGCCACGGGCCAGGTGCTGGCCCATGTTCCCGATGCCGGCCCGGCGGACGTGGACGCCGCGGTGGCCGCCGCCCGCGCCGCCTTCCCCGCCTGGGCGGGCCTGGTGCCGGCGCAGCGCGCGGCCATCCTGTGGCGGGTGGCCGATGTGCTGGAAGCCCATATCGACGAGCTGGCGGAGCTGGAGACGCTGGACCAGGGCAAGCCGCTGTATGTCGGCCGCTGGGCCGAAATCCCCGGCGCCGTGGCCCAGTTCCGCTATTACGCCGGCCAGGCCCTGAGCATCGAGGGGCGGACGATCAGCCCGTCGGTGACCTACCAGCCGGCGGGCAAGCTGGTCCAGGCCTGGACCCTGCGGGAGCCGGTGGGGGTGGTGGCCGCCATCGTGCCCTGGAACTCCCCCCTGGTGCTGACGGCCATGAAGCTGGCCCCGGCCCTGGCCGCCGGCTGCACCGTGGTGCTGAAGCCGGCGGAGGACACGTCGCTGACCGCCCTGCGCCTGGGTCAGTTGATGATGGAGGCGGGGCTGCCCGACGGCGTGCTGAACATCGTCACCGGCCGGGGGGCCACGGCCGGCGCCGCGCTGGCGGCCCATCCGGACGTGGACAAGGTGGCCTTCACCGGGTCCACCGCCACCGGCCGCGCCATCCTGGACGCCTCCAAGGGCAACCTCAAGCGGGTGACGCTCGAACTGGGCGGCAAGTCGCCCGTCATTGTTCTGCCCGACGCCGATCTCGACCTGGCGATACCGGGGGCCGCGAATGCCATTTTCTTTAACGGTGGCCAGGTGTGCGTCGCCGGGTCCCGCGCCTATGTCCACGCCGACATCTATGACCGCGTGCTGGAAGGGCTGGTGGCCCAGGCCGGCGCCCTGCGCCTGGGCCATGGCCTGAACCCGGAGACGCAGATGGGTCCCCTGGTGTCGGCCCGCCAGGCCGAGCGGGTGGCCGGGCTGATCGGGGGGCGCGCGCCGCCGGCGCCGCGGTGGTGGCGGGCGGCGAACGCCTGGGCCCCGCCGGCACCTTCATCGAGCCGACCGTCATCGCCAAGGTCGACCCCGCCATGGACATCGTGCGGGAAGAGGTGTTCGGGCCGGTGCTGGTGGTGCAGCGTTACACCGACGTCGATGCCGTGGTGGCCGCCGCCAACGACAGCGTCTATGGCCTGGCGGCCAGCGTGTGGACCCAGTCGCTGTCCCACGCCCATCGCCTGTCCCGGCGGCTTCAGGCCGGCACGGTGTGGATCAACACCCATTCCATGTACGACGCCAGCCTGCCCATCGGCGGCGTCAAGCAATCGGGCTATGGCCGCGACAGCGGGCTGGCCGCGATGGACAATTACCTGGAATGGAAGACGGTCTGCGCCGTCGTCTGATGTGTGTGGCGTTTGATCGTGACCGCTCAAACGCCCCCTCACGCGCCGGGCGGCCACATCCGTGGCCTCGGCTAATCCTCGATTTCCAGTCCGCCTCCGGCTCCCCAGAAATCTCCGGCGCCCGCAGTCGCGGGCTATAGCGGCACGGGTCACCATCCCGCGCCGCTGGTGCGTGCCCGTTCCTTCCTGCGTATCCGGATGCTGCGGCGTGGGCTTATCGCCCACGCCGCATCTTTATTGGCCATCCGATCAGAAGGTGTAGCGGATCGTCCCCAGCACCGTCCGGGGGTCCAGGTTGAAACGCGGCTGGATGACGGAGAAGCCGAAGCCCGTGACATAGCCGCTCTGGTTCAGCAGGTTCTTGCCGGACACGCGGTAGGTCCACGCCCCGGATTCATAGCTGACATAGGCGTTCAGGAAGCTCTGCCCCGGCACATGGCCGATGGCGCCGTTGTCGATGGTCGAATAGACGTCGCTGCGGAACAGGGCGTCGGCGCCCAGGCTGAAAGTGCCCCGGCCCAGGCTGACCGTATAGTCGGCGCCGACGTTGAACTGGGTGTCGGGCAGGTTCACCACCTTCTTGCCCTGCACGTTGACCGTGGCGCTGCTGCCGCCGCGGGTATACGTGCCATCGTTGAACGAGGCGTTGCCCCACAGGGTCAGGCCCGACACCACCCGCCACGACACCTCCGCCTCCAGCCCCCGGATGCGGGCGTCGAAGTTGTCGACCAGGAAGGTGCCGTCGGCCAGGTTGAACAGCTGCTGGATGTCGTGGACGTCGTTCTGGAACAGGGCCACGTTGGCCTTGACCCGGTTGTCGAACAGCTCGGTCTTCAGCCCCGCCTCCTTCGCCTCCGTCACCTCGGGCCGGAAGGGGGCGTTGATCTGGGCGATGCTGCCGGCCAGGCCATTGTAGCCGCCGGCCTTGAAGCCCTCGCTGTAGGTGAAATAGGCCAGCGTGTCCGGGGTCAGCTTGTAGGTCAGGCCCGTCTTGGGCGTGAAGCGCACGAAGGTGTCGTCGCGCTGGATGGCGGCCGTGCCGTAGTAGGCCGACAGGTGCTTCTGGTCCATGGTGTAGCGGCCGCCGGCGATGAGGGCCAGGCGATCAGTCAGGTTGGCCGTCACCTGGCCGAAGGCGGCGTAGCTGTCGGTATCGACGGCGTAGCCCTGGGGCGAGGGGGTCAGGAAGATGGATTGCAGGATGTCCTGGCGGGTCGATTCCGTGAAGTAGTAGAGGCCGCCGACATAGTCGAGGAAGCCGCCGAAGGCCTTGCCCGCCGCCTGCAATTCCTGGCTGATCTGATGCTGGGTGGACGTGCTGTCCCGGATATAGAGGGCGAGATAGCCGCCCGTCGTCAGGCCCAGGGCGGCGGCCGGCACGCCGCCGGAAAAGTCCTGCGCCCAGTTGTTGGTCAGGTGGGAATAGCCGGTGATGGACGTGACGGTGCCGCCGTCATAGTCGGCGCCGACATTGACCGTCGTGCCGTACTGGCGGGTATGGGTGTACGAGGGGTAGGGGGACAGCGTGGTGTTGTAGGAACCGGACAGCGTGCTGATCTGGCTTTCCACGCCGTTGGCATAGGGGTTGGTCGGGACCGCGTACTGCCCGTCGGAATCCAGGTTGGTGTAAAAGGCGGTGAAGCGGCCATGGAAGGGGCTGGCGCCGGCATAGGCGACATCGGCCTGCAGGCCCTGGAACTCCTCGGCGCCCACGTCCTTTTTCAGGGTCGCGTCATACTGCCGGCCGCCGTCGCGGCCCCGCGCCATGCCGTTCAGCGACGCGCTCCAGTCCCCGTTATCGCTGATGGCGTCGGTGGCATAGCCCTTCAAGCGCCGCTCGTTCCAGGTGCCGAAGCCGCCCTCGACAAAGCCGGACGGGGTGGGGTCGGGCGCGCGGGTGACCAGCTTGACGGCGCCGGCGGAGGAGTTGCGGCCGTACAGCACCCCTTGCGGGCCGCGCAGCACCTCCACGCGGTCCAGCTCCAGGAAGTCCATGACCGCACCGGACAGTCGCGCGCGATAGACGTCGTCCACATAGATGCCCACGGCGGATTCGGACGTGACGTTGCCGCCGTCGCTGACCCCGCCGCCGCGGATATAGGGCCGCAACTGGGTGGTGCCGCCGCTGCCGCTGGTGAAGTTCACGTTGGGCGCGATGCGGCCCAGGTCGCTGGCGGTGGTGATGCCCATGCGGTCCAGGGTGGCCCCGGTCAGGGCCGTTACCGCCACCGGCACGTCCTGCAATCGCTGGCCCACCCGCTGGGCGGTGATGGTGATGTCCTCCAGCTGGTCATCGCTGGTGGGCGCGTCGGCGGCCCAGGCCGGCGCGTTCAAGCTCAGCATCGCCATGATCACCAGGCTCGATGACTGGCGCGTGTAATCCCAATTCATGCCCCGCCTCCTGTTTTTTATCGGCTTTTTAGACAGCACCATCCTCTTCCCCCAAGGGGAATGGCCGTCACGGGGTTTGTCCGCAGGCCGGCCATCTGAAGTAAATAGTTGATCTATTGATATATTAAAATGCCATACCAGCCCAGGGCGAGTGGCGGGGGGGATGGGCGATGGCGGCGCATCGCCGTCGGGATGGTGCGGTGGCGCAGCCGGCCGTTAGGGCGACGCTGTCTACGCAACGGTCAGTCGCGACGTTCGCCCTTTACTCCCCCTGCCGATCATCCGCTGCTGCTCTGTGCCGATCCTGGCAGCCCCCCTGGTGGAGCCTGGGGTCCGGGCCGCGCCTGTACCTGGACTATGTGAAAGGGTCAACGATGCGACGTCTTGAGGTGGTCTTGCGCCGTCCGGTGGGGGCCTTGCCCATTGCCGCCGACTTTGAGATCCGGGAGCGCGCCCTACCGGATCCGGAACCGGGGGCGGAGTTGCTGGTGCGGGTGCTGTACCTGTCCTTCGACCCCTATATCGGGTCCCGCCTGCGCGGGCGGCACATGGGCCTGCCGGCGCCGCTGCCGGGGGAGTCGTTGCCCGGCGAGTGCGTGGCGGAGGTCGTCCGTTCCGTCCATCCCGACTTCAAGTCCGGGGATCTGGTGGCGGGAGAGGTTGGCTGGGCCGACCACGGCCTGTTGCCGGCCGCCCAGGCGCGGCGCCTGGCCAAGGTCACCCGGCCCTCGGCCCATTTGGGGGTGCTGGGCATGCCGGGGCTGACCGCCTGGGCGGGCGTGACCCAGTTGGCCCATGTGCGGGCTGGCGATGTCTTCAGCGTCAACGCCGCCGCCGGCCCGGTGGGCGGAACGGCGGGGCAAATCGCGCGCCTGCTGGGCGCCCGCACCGTCGGCGTCGCCGGCGGGCCGGAGAAGTGCGCCCTGGTCCGTGACGTCTATGGCTTCGACGCCTGCATCGATTATCACGCCCCCGATTGGGTTCCGGTCTATGCGGACGCCCTGGGGGCGGGGTCCACCGTTCATTTCGAGAACGTGGGCGCCACGCAGTTGGCCACCGCCCTGTCCCATATCCAGATCGGCGCCCGGCTGGTGCTGTGCGGCATGGTGGAACACTACCACGGCGGCCCGCCGCCGCAGGTGCCCATCATCCCGATCATCGCCAAGCGGGCCCATCTCCTGGGCCTGGTGGTCTATGACTTCCATGCCCGGTTGGGGGAATGGCTGGACGTGGCCGTTCCCTGGGTCGAGGACGGGCGCCTGCGTGTGATCGAGGATGTGGCCGACGGGCTGGCGCGGGCGCCAGCCCAGTTCGAGGCGCTGATGCGCGGCCTGAACCGGGGGAAATCCCTGGTCCGCGTGGCCCCCGACGCCCCGTGAGGATGAGGGGGCGTGGCGCCGGCGCCCCGCCCCGCAACCATAGTCGTGCTCAAGACCCCGACGACGGCGGCCCCCGCTGTTCCACCGCCACCCTGGCCCGCCGTTTCTGTGAAGCGGCCGAGGCCGACCGGCATCAAAGGATTACGTACGCCCATGACCACCACCCCGACCATCAAGCGCCGGTTCATCGACACCAGTTTCGGCCAGGTTCATTGCCGGACCGTGGGCGAGGACGGGCCGGTGCTGGTGATGCACCATGCCTCCCCCGGCAGTGCCAAGCAGTTGGAGACGCTGATGCGCCTCCTCGCGGCGCGCTACCGGGTCTTCGCCTTCGACACCCCCGGCAACGGCGACAGCAGCCCGCTGCCCCTGGAGGCGCCGACCATCACCGACCTGGCGGTGGGCCTGATCGAGGCCATGCGCGCGCTATGCCTGCGCGATATCGTCGTCTACGGGTCCCACACCGGCGCCGACGTGGCGCTGGAGGTGGCGATCGCGGCGCCGGACCTTGTCCGCAAGGTGGTCGTGGACGGCGTCGCCGTCTTCACGCCGGAACAGCGCGACGACTATCTTGTGAACTACGCCTTGCCCTTCGCGCCCGACCTGGACGGCGCCTATCTGATGCGCTGCTTCATGTTCTGCCGCGACCAATACCTGTTCTTCCCCTGGTTCAAGCGGGACCGGGCGCACCGGCGCGACAACGGCCTGGGCACGCCCGAGGCCCTGCGCGACTGGGTGGTGGAGGTGTTGAAGGCGGGTGAAACCTATTTCCGCGCCTACCGTGCCGCCTTCGTCTATGAACCCCTGCGGCGCATCGGCTTGGTCAGCCAGCCCATCCTGGCCCTGTCCTCGGTGGAGGATCCCTTGCTGGAGACCACCCGCCAGGCGGCGGCCGAGGTGGACGCCCCGTTCCGCACCCTGCCCGGTTTCCGCGACCCGGAATTTGGACCCGCCCTGCGGGACGAGGTTTTCGCCTTCGTCGGCTGACAGTCGGGGGACGGTTTTGCGCGGCACCGCGCCTTGCGCGGCGATGGTGGGCCGCTGGTCGACCGAAGCCGGCCGGCGCCTTCCATCACCCTTCGGACTTCCAGCCACCGATGGCCTTGCGGCCGGAGCGCATGTGGTACTTGAAACGATCAGGCCGGTAGTTGGCGTGGATGATCTGCACGCCCCGCCCGCTCTTGTCCCTCACCACCCGTTCAACCCGCAGGACGGGGGCGCCGGGCGCCATCTCCAGGGCGGCGGCCACGGGCGGCTCGGCGGCCACGGCGGTGATCCACTGTTCCGCCTCATGCGGAGCGAAGCCGATGCGCTCCAGCGAGACCAGGGTGGGGACCGTTTCCATGTCCGTGCGGCTGATGCCGGCCGCGATGTCCAGCGGCATGAACTGCACGATGTAGGAGAAGGGCTCGCCCGCCAGCTTGCGCAGGCGCACCACCCGCTGCACCGGCGTCCCCGCCTCCACGTCCAGCAGGGCGGCGACGGCCGGCGGCGACCCCAGCTCGGTGACGTCCAGCACCTCGACCTCGGTTTCGAGGCCCATGGTCTTCAGGCTTTCGATCAGGTTGTCGAAGCTGCCGTGGACCTGGGGCAGGGTGGCCGATGCCGTCACCACCGTTCCCCGGCCGCGATGGCGGCTGACCAGGTCGTGCGCCGCCAATTCGTTCAGCGAGCGCTTCACGGTGATGCGGGACACGTTGAACAGCTTGGACAGTTCCTGCTCGCCCGGCATGACCGAGTTGGCCGCGAACTCCCCATTGCGGATCTTCTCCCGCAGGACGAGGAAAATCTGATGGTACAGCGGCGTGGGCGCCGTGTGGTCCAACTGGTCCGGGGTCAGTCCTGTATCGGGTGAGGAATGGTCCATGTATCCCGTCGGCTGCGGTTTGGTGGCGAGGTTATTTTTGAAAAAGGAGCTTTAGGGCAAACGGCGCCCGATGCAAGGGGCGCCGTTTGTCGCGGCCTTCAACCTGGGGTTAGGTCGTCGGGGCCGACACTACCACATCCTGGACGCTTCAACACATTGGCCAGGCTGTCCCGCAGCGCTTTGACGCGGTAGGGCAGGCCGCTGACATAGGGTCGGATGGTCAGGGTCAGCAGGCGCGGGCTGGACTGGGCCGCTGCCTCGGCCAGCAGCCAATCGGCCGCATCGGAAACCTGCGTCACCCATTCCTGTTCCGGCCGCGCATGGGCGATCAGGATCTGCCAATCGTCCAGTTCGTTGGACAGGGGCAGGGCCGTCAGGTCGCCCGCCTCGGTATGGAAGGCGGTGGGCAGGTCGTCATGGGCCCAGTCCGCGAACCAGCGGATGCCGGCGGCGGCCAGGCGTGCCGGGGTGTGGAAGCCCTCCGCGCGCGCCGGGCTGATCCAGCCGTCCGGACGCCGCCCGGTCACGGCCGACAGCGCGTCCAGGGTGCGCCCGATATATGACTGCTCCAGATCCGCCGGCAGGGCGGAATGGTGCAGGCTGTCCGTGTCCCAGCCATGGGCGCAGATGGCGTGGCCATCGGCCGCCACGTCGCGGACCAGGGCGGGATAGCGCTCCGCCACCGCGCCCTGGATGGCGAAGGTGGCCCGCAATCCCAGCTTGCGGAACACCGTCAGCAGGCGATAGGCGCCGACACGGTTGCCATAGTCGCGCGTCGTGTAGTGCCGCAGGTCGGGATAGGGGGTCTGCATGGCCCCCGGCGCCTTGAAGGGCTGCCCCGACGGGTTCAGGGGGAAGAACTCCAGCGGGACCACCACCCACAGGCCCAGCGCCAGGTCGCCCGGCAGCCGGATGGCCGGCCGCTCGGGCAGGGGGGAGGCCGGGTAATGGGCATGGTCCGGCCCGGCATGGCGGTGCGGGTAGGTCAGATAGCTTTCCGGCAGGGTGCTCATGAACGGTCCCCCTGGGCCTGGCCCGATGGCGCGGGGTTGAAGCCTGTGCCGGGGCGGGCGCAGCCGCGCGCCTCGATGTCCGCCAGCGTCTGGTCGTAATGCGATGACAGATAGAACTGGGCGATGTCCTTGGCCGTGGTGACCCAGACGTCGTCGCGATGGCCGGTGATGTAGCGCAGCGCCTCGCGGAAGGGGCCGATGCGGTGGGGATGGGCCACCAGATAGGCGTGCAGCGGAATGCACATGACGGTCCCCGTCTCCGCCCCTTCCTCCAGCAACTGGTCGAAATGGCGCATCAGGGTGTCGGCGTAGGCGCGCGGGCTCTGGTGATAGACGCCATAGGTGATGACGTCGTTGACCTCCAGGCTGTAGGGCATGGAGATCAGCCGCTTGTCGCCCTTCACCTTCAGGGGCTGGGGCTGGTCGTCCTGGAACAGGTCGCAGCTGTACCAGAAATCGTACTCGGCCAGCAGGTCCAGCGTCCGCTCGGTATGGGTCAGGGCCGGGGCCAGGTATCCCCGGATGCGCTGGCCGGTCGCGTCCTGCACCGACTTGATGCTGTCCTCGATCACCGCGCGCTCCTGCGCCTCGGTCATGCCGTAGGAATAGCGGGTGTTGTAGATGCCGTGGCTGAAGAATTCCCAGTCGCGGTCGACGCAGGCGCGGATGATCTCCGGGTGGTGGTCCAGCATGGCGACGGACAGGCTGACGCTGCCGCGCACGCCGCATTCATCCATCACATCCATCATACGCCAATGGCCCACGCGGTTGCCCCAGTCGCGGGCCGAATAGGGCACGACGTCCGGATGTGGGCGACCCCAGGGCTTGCGCGACGGGTTGCCGGGCGGGTCCAGCTCATAAAACTCGATATTGGGCGCGACCCAGAACGCCACCTTCTTGCCGCCTGGCCAGGTGATCTTGGGCCGGTCGCGGTAGGGCCAGAAATCATAAAGATTGGGATCGCCGTGCATGAGGGGGCTCCCGGCTTATGAGGGTGGAGAAAGGGGTTCAGGTCCGCAGCGCCGCCAGATGGGCGTCCACCTCCGCCACCGCCACCACATCCGCGTATTTCAGCAGCAGGTCGGTCAGGTTGGCGTAGTGATAGGACTCGTGCTTGTCGGCCACGCACTCTTCCGGAACGATGGTGCGATGGCCGTGCGACAGGCTGTCCACCGCCGTGGCGCGGACGCAGCCCGAGGTGCTGCCGCCGGTCACCACCACCGTGTCGATCTTGTGCCACACCAGGTAGCTGGCCAGCGGGCTTTCGAAGAAGGCCGACGGCATGCGCTTGTCATAGACCAGGTCCACCGCCGCATCGATCTCCACCCGCGGGTCGAAGGCGTGGCGGTCGCTGTCGCGGCGGATGTTCTGCAGGCTGTCCGGCGTGTTGGTGCGCGTGCCCCAGACACCGGCGTCCCCGCCATCGGCCTTGTAGGCGACCCGCGTCCAGATGACGGGGAAGCCGGCGGCCCGGGCGGCGGCGCTGATGCGGTTCACATGGGCGATCTGGTCGGGGTCGGTGACGTAGGCGGTCTTGGGGAACAGGTCGGGCCGCGTGTAGGCCTGCTGGAAATCGACGTTCACGATGGCCAGCCGTTGCCCGAAGCCGAATTTGGCGCGCGCCGGGTTGGCCTTGACCTGTTCGAAAATCTCGCGCGCGGTCTTCTGCTCGCGCACCATGGTCGGTTCGAAGCGCATACTGCCGTCCCCTTCTTAGCCCGTTCTTTATTGATATATCTTTATACCTTTCTAAGGCATCGCAGACTTTGACTCAACCCCGAAACGACAGGTGCCGGCCGGGTGCCCCCTGTGCGTGCCCTTGCCCGTGTCCCTATCGGTGCCCCGGTCGCCGTCACCCCACGTCCGTCCGGTCGCGGGTGTAGCTGGTGACGTAGGCGAAGCGGCCGGCCGGATGCACCGTCTCCGTCGCCAGGAAAAGCCGGCCGAGGGCGTCGCGGTACTGGCGCTGGGTATGCAACGCGGCGTCCCCCGCCGACGCGCCCAGTAACTGCGCCAGCAGCGGCGTCAGGGTCGTGGCGCTGATGCGCTGGTCCACCCGGTCGGCCACGACGCCGAAACGGGCCTCGATGGCCCCGGCGACCGAGGCGGTGCCGTCGATCTCGTTGGCCGTGGGGGCGCAGTCCTTGCGGATCAGCATGCGGGCCAGCCCCACCGTCTGGGCGCCGCTGCCGCGATAGCCCCGCAGCTCCCGCCACTCTTCGGGCGCCAGGCTCAGGGTCGCGGCCAGGCCGTCCGCCGGCGCGACGCCGTAATAGATGATCTTCAGCCGCGCCTCGCCGGCGTACTGCAGCAGATCCTGGAAGCCGCCCAGCGGCTGCACGAACATCGCCGGGCCGGGGCGCGCGGTCACCACCGTGCCGGCGCGCCGGCGGCGAACCACCAGCCCCTCCTGCGTCAGCAGGCGCAGGGCGTCGCGCGCGGTGTGGCGCGAAATGTCATGCAGGGCGCACAGCTCGATTTCCCCCGGCAGCAGGTCGCCCACCTTGTAGGTGCCGTTGCCGATGGCCGCGCGCAGGATCTGCGCCACCTGCCGGTAGCGGGGAGCCTCTCCGGCGGCAGGGCGTTTGGCCGATGGGTGTTTGGCTGGCGGGCTTTTGGCTGGCGGGCGTTTGGGCGTGTTCACCGAATTGGGCTCATTCTATGTTCGCGCCTGCCTGTCGGGCCTCTTCCTGGAAGATGGTGCTCAGGTCGGTCACGCATGACGTAACGCAGGATCAGGCCGATGACCAGCAGGCCGGAGAGGAGGGTCACCTTGGCCGCGTGCCCGTGGTCGGTGAACGTCCCACCCCGTGATGCGCCTGCTGGTGGCCAATAAGGGAAGGGCGCCGCTCCGCCAGGGGATCGGCGCCCTTCTTCAATTGGGCGACCCGGCCCCGCCTGGCCGCCCCCGGTTTCCCGCGGGCGGGGGTCAGGCGCCGTAGGCGGAACCGGGAACATACCCCTTAGGCAGGCCGGCGTCGGGCGTGAAGCCGTACAGCTCCACATCCGGCAGGGCCGCGCGCACAACCTGACGCACGGCCAGCAGGCGCTCCAGGTCGATGCCGGTGTCATAGCCCATGGCCGCCAGCATGAAGGCCAGATCCTCGGTGACGATGTTGCCCGACGCGCCGGGGGCGAAGGGGCAGCCGCCGATCCCCCCAGCGAACTGTCCAGGGTGGTGATCCCTTCTTCCAGCGCCGCCAGGGCGTTGGCCAGGCCCAGGCCCCGGGTGTTGTGCAAATGCACGCCGGTGCAGGCGACATCGCCCACGACGCCGCGCACGCCCCGGATCAACCGCCGCACCTGGGCCGGGTTGGCATAGCCCGTGGTGTCGGACAGGCCGACCTCATCGCAGCCGGCCGCCATCAGCGCTTCGGCCAGGGACAGGACCGTGGCCTCCGGCACGATGCCCTCCAGCGTGCAGCCGAAGGCGGTGGACAGGCCGCCTTCCAGCTTGGGCCGCTGTCCCTCCGGCTGTTCCCGGATCAGGGCGGCGATGGCGGCCGTTTCCTCCAGCATCTGCGCGTGGGTGCGGCGCACATTGCGCAGGCTGTGGGTTTCGCTGACCGACAGCGGGATGGTGATCTTGTGCGCCCCGGCCGCCACGGCGGCCTGCGCGCCCTTCAGGTTGGGCACCAGCACCGCCACGGTCAGGCCGGGGATGGTGCGGGCATAGGCGACGATCTCCGCCGTGTCCGCCAGCTGCGGCAGGATCTTGGCGGGGACGAAGGACCCCACCTCGATCTCCCGCACGCCGGCCGCGGCTTCCGCCGCGATCCACGCCTTCTTGGCCTCCGTGGGCATGATGGCGCTGATGCTTTGCAGCCCGTCGCGCGGTCCCACTTCGGAAATCTCGATGGCCGTGCCGCTCATCGTTGGTGTCCTTCGTCTTGCGGTCGGGGGATCAGCCGGCGGCCAGGCCACGGGCCAGCAGGTCCGCGACCTCCGCCTCGCCATAGCCCACGCTGGCCAGCACCTCACGCGTATGCTGGCCCGGCTTCGCCAGATCCTGCACCACCCCCGGGCGCCGGCCGTCCAGTTCCACCGGCAGGGCCGGCAGGCGGATGGGCCGGTCATCCGGCAGCGTCAGGTCCAGCAGCCCGCCGGCGGCGTTCAGGTGCGCGTCGTCGAACAGGTCTTCCGGCCGGTTGATGGGGGCGAACGGCAGGCCGATGGCCTCCAGCCGCTGCAAGAGGTCGGCCTTGTCGAAATCCGCGAACAAGGTCTGCACCCGGGGCAGCAGGCGATCGCGGGCCTGCACCCGGCCGGTGTTGCGCGCCAGGGTCTCGTCCACCAGCAAGTCCGTCAAGCCGAAGGATTTGCAGAAGGCCTGCCACTGCCCGTCCGTCACCACGCCGACGAACACCTGCTCGCCATCGCGGGTGGTGAACAGGTCATAGATGGCCCAGGCGGAGATGCGGACGGGCATGGGGCGGGGGGCGACACCCGTCACCACCTTCTGCGCCATGTGCTGGCCCACCATGAAGACGCAGTTCTCGAACAGGGCGCTTTTCACCGTCTGGCCCCGGCCCAGCTTGCCGCGCTGGATCAGGGCCGCCAGCACGCCGATGACCCCGAACAGCCCGCCCATGACGTCGATCACCGACGACCCGGCGCGCAAGGGCCGGCCCGGCGGGCCGGTCATGTAGGCCAGGCCGCCCATCATCTGCGCCACCTCGTCCAAGGCGGCGCGGTGTTCATAAGGCCCCGACAGGAAGCCCTTGGCCGAGCAATAGACCAGGCCGGGGTTGAGGGCGGACATGGCCGCCTCGCCAAAGCCCAGGGCCTCCATGGCGCCGGGGCGGAAGTTTTCCACCAGCACGTCCGCCTGGGCGATCAGGCGCAGCGCCGCCTCCCGGCCCGCCGGCGACTTCAGGTCCAGGCAGACGCTGCGCTTGTTGCGGTTGTACATGGGGAAATAGCCGGCGCCCGATCCCATCAGGCGGCGGGTGTTGTCGCCGTCCATGGGCTCGACCTTCACCACGTCGGCGCCCAGGTCGCCCAGCACCAGGCCGACCGCGGGGCCCATCACCATGTGAGTGAACTCGACGACCTTCAGGCCGCTCAGCGGCAGGGCGTCGTGGCCGGCCGCGTCGTTGGGGGCCGCTTCATTGGGCATGGCAGAACCTCGGCATGATCAAATCCAGGAATGGCGGCGCAGATGGTCCGCCTCGAAGGTCAGGATGGCGGGCAGGCGCTTCAGCGTGACGCCGATGGGGTCCAGCCCCTCCAGCAGCATCTGCCGGTCGGCCGGCGGGATGGCGAAGGTCAGCACCTCGCCCGTTGGGATGGTCAGGGATGTCCCTTCCAGGTCGACGGTCAGCGGGCGCGGGTCGGCGGCGTTGGCCAGGGCGGCCACGCGCTCCTCGGGCAGGACCAGGGGCAGGATGCCGTTGCGCACGCAGTTGCCCTGGAAAATGGCCCCGAAGGACGGGGCGATGACGCAGCGGACGCCATAGTCCTTCAGCGCCCACACGGCATGCTCGCGCGACGAGCCGCAGCCGAAGTTGGCGCCGCCGATCAGGATGGGCGCCGCGTCGAAGGGCGGGCGGTTCAGGATGAAATCGGGGTTGGGCAGCCGGGCCTTCACGTCGCTGTAGCGCCAGTCGGCGAACAGGCCTTCGCCCAAACCCTCCTTGGACACCCGCTTCATCTCGCGGGAGGGGATGATGGCGTCGGTGTCGATGTTGGGGCGGTACAGGGGGGCGGCCACGCCCGTCAGGCGGATGAACCTCTCCATGGCCTCAAGCCCTCGTGTCGCTGGAAATGGCGGCGGGGGAAAGCAGGGCCTGCACCCGGGCGTCGGCCAGCCGGCCCGCCACGGCGGAGGCGGCGACGGTCGCCGGGCTGGCCAGATGGGAGCGTGTGCCCGGCCCCTGCCGGTTCTCGAAATTGCGATTGGTCGTGGTCACCACCCGTTCCGACTGGCCGAAATGCTCGCCGCCCGCGAAGAAGCACATGGAACAGCCGCTTTCGCGCCATTCGAACCCGGCCTCCAGGAACACGGTGTGCAGGCCTTCCGCCTCCGCCGCCGCCTTCACCCGCATGGATCCCGGAACACAGATGGCGCGCACGCCGGGGGCCACCTTGCGGCCGCGCAGCACCTCGGCCGCCGCGCGCAGGTCGGATAGGCGGCTGTTGGTGCAACTGCCGATGAAGGCGCCATCGATGGGCAGGCCGGCCAGGGACTGTCCCGGCGTCAGGTCCATATAGGCCAGGGCCCGCCGCCAGGCGGTGGCCGCCGTGGCGTCGCGCGCCTCCTCCAACACCGGCACGCGGCCGTCGATGGGGATGGCGTGCTGCGGGCTGGTGCCCCAGGTGACGTAGGGGGCGATGTCGGCGCAGTCGATGACGATCTCGCGGTCGAAGACGGCGTCGGCGTCGCTGCGCAGCTCCGCCCAATCCGCGACCGCCGCCGCCCAGGCGTCCCCCTTGGGCGCGCGCGGGCGGCCTTCAAGCCAGGCGATGGTCTTGGCGTCGGGCGCGCACAGGCCCGTCCAGGCCGCGAACTCCACCGCCATGTTGCACAAGGTCATGCGGCCCTCGATGGATAGGGCGCTGACGGCCGGTCCGCTGAACTCCACGGCATGGCCGGCGCCACCGTCGGCGCCGTGCGTGGCGATCAGGTGCAGGATCATGTCCTTGGGCCCCACGCCGGCACCCAGCGCGCCCTCGAAGCGCACGCGCATCTGCCGGGGCCGGCGCACCACCAGGGTCTGGGTCGCCAGGGCGTGCGCGGCCTCGCTGGAGCCGATGCCCCAGGCCAGCGCGCCCAGGCCGCCCTGGGTGCAGGTGTGGCTGTCGGGGCAGACCACGGTCAGGCCGGGCAGGGCGATGCCCTGTTCCGGCGACACGACATGCACGATGCCCTGGTCGTCCTGGCCGATGTCGAAGACATGGATGCCGGCGGCGGCGGCGGCCGCGCGCGTCTCGCGGATGAAGGCCGTGCCGCCGGGCATGACCGTGTCGTCCCCCGGCCCGGGCGGGTGTCGACGATATGGTCCATGCAGACGAACGCACGCCCGGGATGGCGCACGGCGCGCCCGGTCTCCGCCAGCTCCTTCAAGGCGATGGAGCCCGTGCGCTCATGCAGCAGCACGCGGTCGACATACAGCAGATCCGTCCCATCGCCCAGGTCGGCGACACGGTGCCGCGACCATAGCTTCTCAACCAGTGTCGATCCCATTCGCGGTGGTGTTCCAGTCCCTAGCTAATCGGTGTTCCATCAAATGGCATAATGATATACTATTTATCAACTCCTTCCTTCGGGCGACCTGCGAATGTGCCGATGATCCGGGGGAAGGTGGGGCGCCACCGCCGGACAGCCGCGCCGTCCGGGGCCAGGGCGCCCTTGAAGCCGGGCCAGTTGACCGCAAAAGCCGTTCCCAGGGGATCGCCATACCATCTGAAAACCGCAGGGTGGACAGATCGGTGCTTGGTCCGCGCGGGGGTGCGAGGGCGGGGAATACGGTGGCTCGATCCCGCGGGGGCGCGGCGCGGTCGCGCCCTACCGCGCTAACAACAGTTCGGGGACGACATGGCGTATCGATTGGGTGTAGACGTCGGGGGAACCTTTACCGACCTGCTTTTGCTTGACCAGGGCAGCGGGAATTTCTGGCGGCACAAGACGCCGTCGACGCCGCGCGACAGCTCTGTGGGCATCCTGAACGGCGTCGAGGCGATTTGCGCCAAGGCCGGGATCTCACCGGCCGACGTTGATTTCTTCCTGCACGGCACCACCGTGGCCACCAACGCGGTGCTTGAGGGCAAGGGCGCCCGCGTCGGCCTGATCGTGACCCAGGGCTATCGCCAGATCATGCAGATCGCCCGCAGCTTCGTGCCGGGCGGCCTGGCCGGCTGGATCGTGTGGCCCAAGCCCACGCCCCTGGCGGCGCTGGAGGACACGATCGAGATCCGGGGGCGCATGGACGCCCAGGGCAACGAGGTCAGCCCGGTCGATGACGCCGATATCCGCGCCGCCCTGGAAACGCTGAAGGCCCAGGGCGTGGAAGCGCTGACCGTGTCGCTGATCAACGCCTATCTCAACGGCGCGCATGAGCGGCGCGTGGCCGCCCTGGCGGCGGAAATCCTGCCGGACGTGCCCATCTCGCTCAGCCACGTCGTCCTGCCGGAAATGCAGGAGTATGAGCGCACCCTGACCACGGTCGCCAACGCCTCCGTCCGGCCCATTGTCGGCGGCTATGTGCGCAACCTGCGGTCCAAGCTGCGCGACGCCGGCATGGCCGGCTCCCTCTCGCTGCTGCGCTCGGACGGCGGCCTCATGTCCTCCGAGAAGTCGGAGGAGCATCCCGTTTCATTGCTGATGTCGGGTCCCGCCGGCGGCGTGACCGGCGCCCTGTGGGTGGCGAAGAACGCCGGCATCAAGAATATCCTGACGCTGGACGTGGGCGGCACCTCCACCGACGTCGCGCTCATCGAGAACCTGGAGCCGCGGCGCGTGCGCACGACCGAGGTCGGCCACCTGTCGGTGCGCGCCTCCTCGCTGGACGTGAAGACGGTGGGCGCGGGCGGCGGCTCCATCGCCTATGTGCCGGAACTGACCAAGGCGCTGCGCGTCGGCCCGCAATCCGCCGGCGCCGTGCCCGGCCCGGTGGCTTATGGCAAGGGCGGCACGCTGCCCACCGTGACCGACGCCAACGTCGTGCTGGGATACTTGCCCGAAGCCCTGCTGGGCGGCACCTTCACCCTGGACCGCGAGGGCGCCCGCCGGGCGGTGCAGACCATCGCCGACGCCCTGGGCATCGGCCTCATGGAGGCGGCGCGCGGCATCATCGACATCGTCAACGAGAACATGTTCGGCGCCCTGCGCATGATCTCGGTGCAGCAGGGCTACGACCCGCGCCACTTCGCCCTGATGGGCTTCGGCGGCGCCGGTCCGCTGCACGTCAACGCCGTGGCCCGCCTCATGGGTAGCTGGCCCGCGGTTTCCCCGGTCAGCCCCGGCGTGCTGTGCGCCCTGGGCGATGCCACCACCCGCATGCGGACCGAGACGGCGCGCAGCTTCTCCCGCCGCCTGATCGACACCGACGAGGCCGAGGTGCAGGCCTTGCTGACGGAGATGGCGGCCCAGACCATCGCCGAGCTGGCGGCCGAGGGCATCGCCGTGGCCGACATCACCACCCAATTCGAACTGGACGTGCGCTACGACGGCCAGGCATTCGAGGTGCCGCTGTCCATCGATGCCGAGACGTTGCAGCGCGACGGCCTGGCCGGCGTCGCCGCCCGCTTCGATGAAGAGCACCACCGGCTGTTCACCTTCAACATGGACAGCCCGCATGAGCTGGTGAACCTGCGCGCCGTGGCGCTGGGCCCCATCCTGGAGCTGGAGGCCCATCGCCTGCCCCAGGGCAACGGCGACCCCTCGGCCGCCAAGATCCGCGACCATGAGCTGTGGGCCGACGGCGCCATGCGGCCGGCGGTGATCTACGACCGCGCCAAGCTGCTGGCCGGCGACATCATTCCCGGCCCCGCCATCGTGGTCGAGATGGACTCCACGACGCTCATCGAACTGGGCTGCGTCGGCCAGGTCGACGCGGTCGGCAACATCCTCATCAATCTGGCCTGACAGGGGGACCGCATCCATGCCCGCAACCATTATCCAGGCCAACGCCGCCCCGTTCAACCCGGTCACCGTCGATCCGGTGACGCTGGAGGTGATCGAGAACGCGCTGCGCAACGCCCGCATCGAGATGGACGCCACCCTGGTCCGGACGGCCATGTCGCCCGGTATCCGCGAACAGGGCGACGCCTTTCCGCTGATCTGCGACCACCTCGGCCGCATGATCGTCGGCCAGTTCGGCAGCTACATCGGCCCCTTCCTGGAAGGGTACGAGGGCACGGTCGAGGAAGGCGACATGATCTTCCTGTCCGACCCCTATTCCGTCGGCGGCGCCATCAGCCACTGTAACGACTGGCTGGTCCTTCTGCCGGTCTTCAAGGATGGGCGTCTGCTGGCCTACACGTCCATGTTCGGCCATCAATCGGACATCGGCGGCATGGTGCCCGGGTCCATGCCCATCGACGCCACCAGCATCTTCCAGGAAGGCGTGCGCATCCCGCCGGTGAAGATTTGGAAGAAGGGCGTCTATAACGAAGACCTCATCAAGTTGATCATGCACCAGGTCCGCACACCCAGCTGGTGCAAGGCCGACCTGAACGCCCTGATCGCGTCCTGTCGCGTGGCCGCCCGCCGCGTGATCGAGATGGCGGAGCGCTTCGGCGACGACGTCTACGTCTCCGCCACCGAACAGTTGCTGGAGCGCAACTACCGCGCCATGCAAAAGCTGATCGAGACCTCCGTCAGCGAGGAAAAGGTCAGCTTTGAGGACTATGTCTGCGACGATGGCCTGGGCTACGGGCCCTACAAGATCAAGTGCACCATGTGGCGCGAGGATGGCCGTGTCATCCTGGACTTCGACGGGACGGACCCGCAGTCGGCGGCATCGATTAACTTTTTCCTGAACGAAAACATGATGAAGATGTTCTTCGGCATCTACATGATCATGGTTTTCGATCCGCAGATCCTGTTCAACGACGGCTATTATCCGTTGATCGACGTGCGCATCCCCGAAGGCTCGCTGCTGAAGCCGCGCTTCCCGGCGGCGCTGTCGGGCCGTACCCATGCGCTGGGCCGGCTGTTCGACATCATGGGCGGCCTGCTGGGCCAGAAGACGCCGCAGTTCCTGAACGCGGCCGGCTTCTCCTCCAGCCCGCACCTGTTTTATGCCGGCACCGACCAGAAGGGTAAGTGGTTCCAGCTTTTCCAGATCGGCTTCGGTGGTATTCCCGGTCGCCCCCTGGGTGACGGTCCGGACGGGCACTCGCTGTGGCCCGGGTTCACCAATGTGCCCAATGAGTTCCTGGAGCGCTACTTTCCCCTGCGCATCGAGCGGTATGAGACGGTGCCCGACAGCGGCGGGGCGGGCTTGCACCGCGGCGGCAACGGCATCAACATGGTCTACCGCTTCCTGGAGCCTGGCGTCATCGCCATCCATGACGATCGCTGGTTCGTTCCGCCCTGGGGCGTCAATGGTGGTGAGCCGGGCACCCGCGCCCGCAAGATCTTGGTCAAGACCGACGGCACGGAGATCGTGCTGGGTAACAAGCTGGAAAACTACCCGGTGGAGGCCGGTGACCAGTTGCAGTTCATCACCTGGGGCGGCGGCGGCTGGGGCGACCCGCTGGAGCGCGACCCTGCCCTGCTGGCCAAGGAACTGCGCCAGGGCCTGGTGACGGTGGATGGCGCCCGCCGGTACGGCGTCGTGCTGGTCGATGGCGCGGTTGACGAGGTGGCGACGGAAACCCTGCGGGCGCGGATGCGGGCCGCGCGGGGCGCCACCATCCCCACCTTCAACTTCGGCCCCGATATCGAGACCCTGCGCGCCAACTGCCTGGCCGAGACCGGCTTGCCGGCCCCGCGCCAGCCGGTTTGGCATCCGGCCAGCGTCGCCGCGGAATGATCCGTTCAACCCCGCCGCACGGCACCCTGTGCGGCGGGGGCCTCGCACCCTTTTGACTGCAGAGAAAAATGTCCAATCCCATCCTTCGTGAGAAGCTGGCCTCCGGGAAGTTCTTCGTGGTTCCCGGCGTCCAGGACATGATCGCCACCGTCGTCGCCGACAAGGTCGGCTTCGACGTCATCTACGGCACCGGCTATTGGCTGACCGCGTCGGCCTACGGCCTGCCCGATGCCGGCATCGCCAGCTACACCCAGATGGTCGACCGCATGGCGACCGTCGCCCGGACCAGCAAGGCCGCGCTGATCGCCGACGCCGACACCGGCTATGGCGGGCTGCTGAACGTGCATCACACGGTGCGCGGCTATGAGCAGGCGGGCGTGACCGCCATTCAGCTGGAAGACCAGGAATTCCCCAAGAAATGCGGTCACACCCCCTATAAGCGCCTGATCCCGCTGGAGGATATGGTGCAGAAGATCAAGGTGGCCTGCGATGCCCGTGCGGACAAGCAGAACACCCTGATCATCGCCCGCACCGACGCCCGGCAGAGCGAGGGGCTGGACGGTACCCTGCGCCGGCTGGAGGCCTATTCCAAGGCCGGCGCCGACGTGCTGTTCCCCGAGGCCCTGACCAGCGAGGAGGAGATGCGGACCGCCTGTGCCGCCTTCGACAAGCCGGTGATGGCCAACATGGCCAACGGCGGCCTGACCCCGGTGCCCAACGCCAAGGTGCTGGCGGAACTCGGCTACGCCTTCGCCATCTACCCGTCCCTGACCAGCCTGGTCGCCGCCGCCGCCATGGAAAAGGCGCTGGTGGACCTGAAGGAACACGGTGAGGGCGATCCCCAGGGCATCGCCAACTTCAAGGAGTTCTGCTCCATGATCGGGTTCGAGGAGGTCTGGGCCTTCGAGGCCAAGTGGGCCCCGCCGGTCTGACCGGCCCCCCACAAGACGCAGCCCCACAAGACGCGGAAGGGAAGGAAAGCCATGGACATCACGGCGGCGATATTGACCCGCTGCGGCGACAACCAGCGCCCCTACGGCGCGCAGGCGCCGCTGTCGCTGAAGACGGTGCAGCTGGATGATCCCCGGCCGGGGGAACTGCTGGTCAGGATCGACGCGGCCGGGATTTGCCATTCCGACCTGTCGGTCATCAACGGCGACCGGCCGCGCCCCATGCCCATGGCCCTGGGGCATGAGGCGGCCGGCACCGTCGTCGCCGTGGGCGATCCGGCGGATACCGGCTTCGCCGCCGGTGACCGCGTGGTCCTGGTTTTCCTGCCGTCCTGCGGCCAGTGCCCCGCCTGCGCCGCCGGCCAGGGCTATCTCTGCCCCCACGGCGCCGCCGCCAATGGCGAGGGGCGGCTGATGCGCGGGGGCCGCCGCCTGTCCTTCCAGGGCCAGCCCATCAACCACCACCTGGGCGTCTCCGCCTTCGCCACCCACGCGGTGGTCGACCGGCGGTCGGCGGTGAAGATCGACGCCGACGTGCCGGTGGAGGTGGCGGCCCTGTTCGGTTGCGCCGTCCTGACCGGCGTGGGCGCGGTCATGAACACCGCCGCCGTGCGGCCGGGCGAAAGCCTGTGCGTCTATGGCCTGGGCGGCGTCGGCCTGGCGGCCCTGCTGGGCGCGCTGGCCGCCGGGGCGCAGCCGGTGACGGCCATCGACCCGTCCCCGGAAAAGCGCGCCCTGGCCCTGGAACTGGGGGCCGCGCAGGCGGTGCCGCCGGAGGAGGCGGGGACGCTGCCCGCCGCCGACGTGGTGATCGAGACGGTGGGCAAGGCGGCCGTGCTGGCCCAGGCCTACGCCGCTGCGCGGCGGGGCGGGCGCGTCGTCACCGTGGGCCTGCCCAACCCATCGGAGATGCTGACCATTCCGGCGGTGTCGCTGGTGGCGGACGGCAAGACGTTGATGGGCAGCTACATGGGCTCGTCCATCCCCGCTCGCGACATCCCGCGCTACATCGCCCTGTGGCGGGCGGGGCGGCTGCCGGTTGACCGGCTGCTGACCTCGGTCAGCCCCCTGGCCCAGGTGAACGAGCTGATGGACGTCCTGGCCGAGGGCAAGGCCGTCCGCCAGATCATCACGCCGTTCTGACTCAACTGACCGCGTGGCGGCCAGGGCCCCCTTCCGGCGTCGACCCGACGCCGGACGCCGGGGAAGACTTGCCGCCTGCACGCCCCCGATCCTTGCACGCCCCCGACACCGGACGCCGCATCGCCATGACCACGCCTTCCTTCCCCTACACGCATTTCCTTCGCCAGCAGGCCTACGTCGCGGGCCAATGGTGCGATGCCGACAGCGGGCGCACCCTGTCCCTGACCGATCCCGCCACCGGCCAGGTGCTGGGCACCGTGCCGGACATGGGGGCGGCGGAGACGGCGCGGGCGGTGGCGGCGGCGGACGCCGCGCGCCATGCCTGGGCCGCGCGCACCGCCGGTGACCGTGCCCGGGTGCTGCGCCGCCTGCATGACCTGATGCTGGCCCACCAGGACGCCCTGGCGGAACTGCTGACGCGAGAGCAGGGCAAGCCGCTGGCCGAGGCCAGGGGGGAGATCGCCTACGCCGCCGCCTACATCGAGTGGTTCGCGGAGGAGGGGAAGCGCGCCTATGGCGAGGTCATCCCGCCCCACGCCACCAACCGCCGCATCGTCTGCCTGAAGCAGCCGGTCGGCGTCGTCGGGGCCATCACCCCGTGGAACTTCCCCGCGGCCATGATCACGCGCAAGCTGGGCCCGGCCCTGGCCGCCGGCTGCGCCATGGTGCTGAAGCCCGCGTCGCAGACGCCCTTCTCCGCCCTGGCCCTGGCCGTGCTGGCGGAGCAGGCTGGCGTGCCGCCGGGGGTGTTCAGCGTCGTCACCGGCGGCGCCCGCGCCATTGGTGGCGTCCTGACCGCCGACCCGGTGGTGCGCAAGATCAGCTTCACCGGGTCGACCGAGGTGGGGCGCACCCTGATGCGTCAGTCGGCCGACACCATCAAGCGCATGTCACTGGAACTGGGCGGCAACGCGCCCTTCCTGGTGTTCGACGATGCCGATGTCGACGCGGCGGTGGAGGGGGCCGTGGCCTCCAAGTTCCGCAACGGCGGCCAGACCTGCGTCTGCACCAACCGCTTCTACGTCCAGGCCGGCATCCATGACCGCTTCGTGGAGACGCTGGCCCGCCGCGTGGCCGGGCTGCGCGTGGGCAACGGCCTGGAGCCGGGTGTGGAGGTCGGCCCGCTGATCGACGCCGCCGCCGTGGACAAGGTGGCGGAGCATGTCGCCGACGCCGTGGCCAAGGGGGCCCGCGTCGTGGTGGGCGGCGACCGCCACGCCCTGGGCGGCACCTACTTCACCCCCACCGTCCTGTCCGGTGTCACCGCCGGCATGCGCCTGACGGAGGAGGAGACCTTCGGCCCGCTGGCCGGCATCGTCCGCTTCCAGGACGAGGCCGACGCGGTGGCCCAGGCCAATGACAGCGCCTATGGCCTGGCCAGCTATGTCTACACCCGCGACATCGGCCGGGTGTGGCGGGTGGCGGAGGCGCTGGAGGCCGGCATGGTCGGCGTCAACACCGGCCTGATCTCGACCGAGGTGGCGCCGTTCGGCGGCGTCAAGCAGTCCGGCCTGGGGCGTGAAGGCTCGCGCCACGGCCTGGATGACTACATGGAGGTCAAATACCTCTGCCTGGGCCTGTGAGCGGGGACCGGCTGCGGGCGTTGCTGGCCCTGGGCCGGATGACGCTGGATGAGGAGATCGCCATGGTCCATGGCAACGTCGGCTTCATCCTCAAGAAGACGCGTCCCGACGACAAGCGCATCGGCGCCGGCCATGGAACGGCGGAGACGCGCCTACGGGCCGACCCCGCCCGAGACACTTACTACAAGGCCCCCTAAAAGCAGGACCAGAGGTTCGATGCCCCAGACGCTGTATGAGAAATTGTGGAACAGCCACGCCGTGGCGGAGCTGCCGGGCGGGGAAACCCTGCTGTATATCGACCGGCACCTGGTCCATGAGGTCAGCAGCCCGCAGGCGTTCGCGTCCCTGCGGGATGCTAGCCGCCGCCTGCGCCGGCCGGGCACCCACCTCGCCGTGGCCGACCACGCCGTGCCCACCCGGGTGCGGGACGGTGAGATCGAGGATCCGCTGGCGCGGGCCCAGGTCGCGGAGCTGGAGGACAACGCCCGCAGTTTCGACGTGCCCTACCGGTCGCTGGACGGGGACCTGCAAGGCATCGTCCACGTCATCGGGCCGGAGCAAGGCTATACCCTGCCGGGCATGACATTGGTGTGCGGCGACAGTCACACCACCACCCACGGCGCTTTCGGCGCGCTGGCCTTCGGCATCGGCGCCAGCGAGTGCGGCACGGTCATGGCGGCGCAATGCCTGAAGCAGCGGCGGGCCCGGACCATGCGGGTGGACCTTGTCGGCCAGGCCGATCCGCTGGTCTCCGCCAAGGACATCGCCCTGGCCGTCATCGCCCGCATCGGCGCCCTGGGCGCTAGTGGCCATGCGGTGGAATATGCCGGCCCAGCGGTCGAGGCCATGTCCATGGCCGCCCGCATGACCCTGTGCAACATGACCATCGAGGCCGGCGGCCGCGTCGGCCTTGTGGCCCCGGATGAGGTCACCTTCGCCTATCTGAAAGGGCGGCCCCTGGCGCCCAAGGGCGCCCTCTGGGACCAGGCCGTCGCCTACTGGCGGGGCCTGCGCTCCGACCCGGACGCGGTGTTCGACCGGGTGGTGACGGTGGATGTGTCCGGCCTGGCGCCGTACGTCAGCTGGGGCACCAGCCCGGATGAGGCCGCCCCCATCACCGCGTCCATTCCCGACCCGGCCACGCTGGGCGACGACAGCGCCCGCCGCCATGCGGAAAAGGCGCTGGCCTACATGGCCCTGCGGCCGGGCACGCCCTTGACCGACATTCCCATCCAGCGGGTGTTCATCGGGTCCTGCACCAATGGCCGTATCGAGGATTTGCGCGCCGCCGCCGCAGTCGCCCACGGGCGCCAGGTGGCGGCCGGCGTCCGCGCCATCGTTGTGCCCGGTTCCACCGCCACCAAGCACCAGGCGGAGGCGGAGGGGCTGGACGCGGTGTTCCGGGCGGCGGGCTTCGAATGGCGGCATGCGGGGTGTTCCATGTGTGTCGCCATGAACGATGATCGCCTGGCCGCCGGCGAGCGCTGCGCCAGCACGTCCAACCGCAACTTCGAGGGCCGGCAGGGCCCCGGCGGCCGCACCCATCTGATGAGCCCGGCCATGGCCGCCGCCGCCGCCGTGACCGGCCGCCTGACCGATGTGCGGGCGTTGATGCGGACCCCGGCGGCGGGCCTGGTGGAGGAAATACGATGATTCAGCCATTCGTCCGTTTGGCTGGGCTGGCCGCGGCGCTCCCGGAAGAGAATGTCGACACCGACATCATATACCCCGCGCGCTTCCTGCTGATCACGGCCCGCCTGGGCCTGGGTCCCTATGCCTTCCATGACCGGCGCTTCCATGCCGACGGCAGCGAGGTGGCGGACTTCGTCTTCAACCAGCCCGCCTGGCGGGAGGCGCCCATCCTGGTGGCGGGCGCGAACTTCGGGTCGGGCTCCAGCCGCGAACAGGCGGTATGGGCCCTTCTCGGTCGCGGCATCCGTTGCGTCATCGCCCCCAGCTTCGGTGAGATCTTCCAGGCGAACTGCTACCGCAACGGCGTCCTGCCCATCACCCTCCCGCCCGCGCAGGTGGCGGCCTTGAGCGCCGCCGCCGCCGAGGCCCGGGTGTTCGAGGTGGATCTGGAGGCCCAGACGGTGAGCGTGGCGGGCGGCGCTTCCCTGCCGTTCGCCATCGATCCGGAACGCCGGCGCGCCCTGCTGAACGGCTGGGATGAGACGGCGACCCTGCTGAACGCCCACGGCGCCGATATTGAGACATTCGAGGGCCGCCACCGGCGGCTGCAGCCCTGGCTGTTTGACGCGGAGACCGACGCATGACTGACGATTTGGCCGCAAATTACGCCCGCGCCTACGGCACGCGGGTTGGGTTCGGGGCGCGCCCCGCGCTGATCATGATCGATTTCTGCCAGGGCTATTTCGACCCCGCCTGCGATCTTTACGCGGGCGTGGAGGATGCCCTGGCCTCCGCCCTGCGGGTGCGGGCGGCGGCGCGGGCGGCGGGGGTGCCGATCATCCTGACCAATGTCGTCTATCACCCGACCGCCATCGACGGCGGCCGTTTCTATGAGAAGGCCGCCCCACTGCGCTACTTCCTGAAGGGCAATCCCATGGGCGGCTGGCCGGCCGGCCTGGTGCCCGAGGAAGACGAGCTGGTGGTCAGCAAGCAGTACCCCAGCGCCTTCTTCGGCACGTCCCTGGCCTCTACCCTGACGGCTTTGGGCGTGGACAGCGTCCTGCTGACCGGGTTGACGACCAGCGGCTGCGTGCGGGCCACCTGCGTCGATGCCATGTCCCACGGCTTCCGGACGGCGGTGATCGCCGATGCCTGTGGCGATCGCCACCAGGCCCCGCACGACGCCAACCTGTTCGACATGAACGCCAAGTACGCCGACGTGGTGGGTGAGGGCGACGTCCTCGCCTTCCTTGGCACGCTGAAGCGCTGACAAAAAAGCGCCGCCTGGGGGGTGTCCTCCAGGCGGCGGTTTATGCGGCGGGGTGCAGCATGGGATAGGTGAACAGGAAAAAGTGGGTCGCGTTCAGGCCGACATGGGCCAGGATCGCGGCCGGCAACCCGCCATGGCGGTAGGCCAGGCCATAGCCGATACCGGCGATGCCGCCCAGGATGATCCACGGCACCCCGCCGCCCGCATGGGCCAGGCCGAACAGGGCGGATGCCGCTGCCAGGGCCAGGGGCTCACCCCAGCGGCGGTGGCGCAGCCACCGCGCCAGACCTGCCTGGATGTACCCCCGGGACAGGGCTTCCTCCGCCACCGCCACGAACACCAGGTTGTCCACCAGCCAGAGGCCGGCGCCGGCCGGGCCTTTCGGCGCCCAGGCGACGATGCCCAGGACCAGGGCGGCGGCCAGGCAGGTGGCCGAGGTGCCCAGCCAGGCGGCGGCGGCCACGGCCAGTGTCCTGCCGGGCGGGCGCAGGTCCCGGATGGCGGGCACCACCGTCAGCAGCCACAGCCCCACTAAGGGCTTGTCCAGGTTTAGGTACAAGGTGAAGGGCACGGCATCCGGGGTCAGGGGGGCCGGTCCCATGACGCGCGGGTTGTGAAAGCCGGGCCACAGATGGGCGGACAGGGTCCCGGCCAGCGCCAGGAACAGCCCGTGGCCCACCCAACGGACGGCGGCGGGCCGGTCCTCGCGCACCGCCCAGGCCAGCACGGCCAGCAGAGCCAGGGCCAAGCCCGCCGGCCAGCCCAGCAAGCCGTTCGCGGCCGCCGCCGCGACGGTCCCGCCCAGCAGCACGGGCACCCAGGGGCGGAAACGGTCCGTCCAGGCGGCGGCGGTGGCCAGCGCCAGGATGATCCAGGGAAGGGCGGGCATCGGCATCCAGTTTGCGCGGGGGATGGGGTGTCCGCCTTGCCTAACCCAACGGCAGGAAGGGCCGCAAGTGCGGCGCCGTGCGGCTGTCGGGGCAGGCGGCCACCGTTTCCGGTGTGCCGGCGATGACCACGCGCCCGCCCTCGTCCCCAGCACCGGGGCCGATGTCGATCACCCAGTCGCTGGCCGCCGCCACGCCCATGTCGTGATCGACCACCACCACCGTGTTGCCGGCGGCCACCAGGGCGTCCAACTGGGTCAGCAGCCGGTCCACGTCGCTGGGATGCAGGCCGGTGGTCGGCTCATCCAGCACGTACAGCGCCCCGCCCCGCTGCGCCCGCTGCAACTCCGTCGCCAGCTTGATGCGCTGCGCCTCCCCGCCGGAAAACTCCGTGGCCGGCTGACCCAGGCGCAGGTAATCCAGCCCCACCTCCCGCAGCACGGTCAGGGACCGGCGCACGGCGGGCACGTCGTGGAAGAAGTCGCTGGCCGCCGCCACCGTCAGGCCCAGGACATCGGCGATGGTCTTGCCGCGATAGGTGATCTCCAGCGTCTGGGCGTTGTAGCGGCTGCCGTGGCAGACGGGGCAGGGGGCATAGACGCTGGGCAGGAACAACAGCTCCACCATGACGAAGCCCTCGCCCTCGCACCGGGGGCAGCGCCCCTTGGCCACGTTGAAGGAGAAGCGGCCGGCGTCGTACCGCCGGCGCTTGGCCTCCGGCGTGTCGGCGAACAGCGCCCGCACATGGTCCAGCAGGCCGGTGTAGGTCGCCAGGTTGGACCGGGGCGTGCGGCCGATGGGCTTCTGGTCCACCCGGATCAGGCGCCTGATCCCGGAAAGCCCTCCCTCGATCCGGCCCTCGGTCTCCGCCGCCGGTTCCTGCTCCAGCAGGGTTTCGGCGTCGGCGGGCTCCTCCTCCACCGCCACGGGCGCGCCCAGCGCCTTGGTCACCAGTTCCACCAGCGCCTGGCTGACTAGGCTGGACTTGCCGGACCCGGAAATGCCGGTGACGGTGGTCAGGCAACCCAGGGGAAAGGCGCAGTCCAGGGCCTTCAGGTTGTTGCGCGTCACGCCCGCCAGGCGCAGCCAGCCCGCCGGTGCGCGCCGCGCCGGGCGGGGCCGCTGGTCCGCCGCGAACAGGTGCCGCGCGGTCTGCGAGGCCGCGACGGCGCGCAGGCCATCGGGCGGGCCGCTGTACAGGATTTGGCCGCCACCCTCGCCCGCGGCGGGGCCGACATCGACGATCCAGTCGGCATGACGCACCACGTCCAGGTCATGCTCGACCACGAACAGGGAGTTGCCCACCGCCTTCAGCCCGTCCAGCGCGCGCAGCAGCGCCTGGGTATCGGCCGGGTGCAGGCCCGCCGACGGCTCATCCATCACATAGACCACGCCGAACAGGGTGGAGACGACCTGCGTCGCCAGGCGCAGGCGCTGCAATTCCCCCGGCGACAGGGTGGGCGTGCTGCGCTCCAGCGTCAGGTAGCCCAGGCCCAAATCCAGCAGCACGGCCAGGCGCCGGCACAGGTCGGCGGCGATGCGGGCGATGACGATGGCCGTTTCCGGCCGCGTCCGGCGCAATTCCCGCAGCCGTTCCGACCCATCGTCGGCATAGGCGGCGAACAGGGACGCGATGCGCTTCAGCGGCAACTGGCCCATGGCCGCGATGTCCAGGCCCTGGAAGGTCACCGACAGCGATTCCGGGCGCAGCCGCTTGCCGGCGCAGGTGGGGCAGGGGCTGCTGACCATGAAGCTGGCCGCGCGCTTTTTCATCATCGCGCTGTGCGTGGTGGCGAAGCTGTGCAGGACGTGGCGGCGGGCGCTGGAGAAGGTGCCCATGTAGTTGGGCGGCAGCTTGCGGCGGATCGCCTCCCGCACCTCGGCGGCGGTGAAGCCGGGATAGACCGGCACCTCCGGCTGTTCGTCGGTGAACAGAATCCAGTCGCGCGTCTCCCGCGGCAGGTCGCGCCACGGCGTGTCGACGTCGATGCCCAGGGTGATCAGGATGTCGCGCAGGTTCTGCCCGCCCCAGGCGGTGGGCCAGGCGGCCACCGCCCGTTCGCGGATGGTCAGCGACGGGTCGGGCACCATGGACGCCTCCGTCACCTCATGCACCCGGCCCAGGCCGTGGCAGGTGGGGCAGGCCCCCTCCGGCGTGTTGGCGGAAAAGGCCTCCGCCTCCAGCAGGGGCTGGTCCGGCGGATAGTCGCCGGCGCGCGAATACAGCATGCGCAAGAGGTTGGACAGGGTGGTGACGCTGCCGACGGAGGAGCGGGCGGTGGGCGACCCGCGCTGCTGCTGCAGGGCCACGGCCGGCGGCAACCCCTCGATGGCGTCCACGTCCGGCACGCTCATCTGGTGGAACAGCCGGCGGGCGTAGGGCGACACCGATTCCAGGTAGCGGCGCTGCGCCTCGGCATACAGGGTGCTGAAGGCCAGCGAGGACTTGCCGGAGCCGGAGACGCCGGTGAACACCACCAGGGCGTCGCGCGGGATGTCCACGTCGACAGTCTTCAGATTGTGCTCCCGCGCGCCGCGCACGCGGACGAAGCCGGCCCGGATTGTGCCGGGGGCGGCCGTGTCCGTGCCGGCGGCGTCTTCGGGATCATGACGGTCGTGCATCCATGCCTCCTGGCACCGGGGTGGGGGTGACCCGGTCAGGAGGCAGGGTGCCACAGGCGGGCGCCCGGCGGCATTCTACGATGGTGGCCTGGGCGCCCGGTGGTTTCCGATGGTTCCCCCCGGGGGTTGGTCAATGCCACAGGTTGGTCTTGGCCAGGTCCACCAGTTCGTCGCCCCGGCCGCTCATCACCGCCTTCAGCATGTACAGGGTGAAGCCCTTGGCCATCTGGGCATTGATGGCGGGCGGGATGGGCAGCTCCGTGCGCGCGACCACCGCGTCCACCAGCACGGGGCCGTCGTGGGCGAAGGCCTCGCGCAGCCCCGGCTCCACCTCATAGGGACGTTCCAGGCGGATGCCCTTGATGCCCACGGCCTCCGCCAGGGCGGCGAAGTCGGGATTGTCCAGGCCTGTGCCGAAGGGCAGGAATCCGGTCGACTTCTGCTCCACCTCGATGAAGCCCAGGGCGCCGTTGTTGAAGACGATGATCTTGGCCGGCAAGCCCCGCTGCTTGAAGGTCAGCAAGTCGCCCATCAGCATGGTGAAGCCGCCGTCGCCCGACAGCGACACCACCTGCCGCCCGGGGAAGGCAGCCTGCGCACCCAGCGCCATGGGCATGGCGTTGGCCATGGACCCGTGCCACAGCGAGCCGATCAGCCGCCGCCGGCCGTTCATGGCCAGATAGCGCGCGGCCCACACCGTGGGCAGGCCCACGTCGAAGGTGAAGATGGCGTCCTCCGCCGCCAGGTCGCTGACGGCCTTGGCCACCTGTTGCGGATGGATCAGGCCCTCGCTGCGGTCCGGTGCCGCCAGGGCGTCCAGCTCGGCGCGGGTGCGGCGGTAATGGCGCAGCGCCTTGTCCAGGTGCGCGCCGTCCGTGCGGGGCGTCAGGCGGGGCAGCAGGGCGCGCACGGTGGCGCCGACATCACCCACCACGCCCAGGTCCAGCGGCGCCCTGCGGCCCAGTTGGCCCGGCCGGATATCGACCTGGGCCACCGCCACGTCCGCGCCCTTGGGATAGAACTGGCGGTACGGGAAATCCGTGCCCAGCATCAGCAGCATGTCGGTATCCAGCATGGCGTAATAGCCGGAGGAAAAGCCGATCAGGCCGGTCATGCCCACGTCATAGGGGTTGTCGTGTTCCACATGCTCCTTGCCCTTCAGGGCGTGGACGATGGGCGCCTTCAGCGTTTCCGCCAGGGCCACCACCGCATCGTGCGCCCCGGCGCAGCCGGACCCGCACAGCAGGGTGACGCGGGGGCTGGCGTTCAGCAGGTCGGCCAGCGCGGCCAACTGCTCCTCCCCCGGCATCACCACGGGCTGCTTCGGCACCAGGCCGGCCGGCTTCAACGGCGCGTCCGTGGTGGCCTCCTTCAACGCGACGTCGCCGGGGATGACGATGACCGACACGCCTTGCTCCCCGATGGCGGTGCGCAGCGCGATCTCCAGGCTGCGCGGCATCTGCGCCGGGTCGGACACCAGCTCGCAGTAATGGCTGCATTCCCGGAACAGGTCCTGGGGATGGGTTTCCTGGAAATAGCCGGACCCGATCTCGGGCGAGGGGATGTGGGCGGCGATGGCCAGCACCGGCACGCGCGAGCGGTGACAGTCGAACAGCCCGTTGATCAGGTGCAGGTTGCCCGGACCGCAGCTGCCGGCGCACACGGCGATGGTCCCCGTCAGGTGCGCGTCGGCGCTGGCGGCGAAGGCCGCCACCTCCTCATGCCGGACGGCGATCCATTCGATATCGCCGCGCCGGCGCAGCGAGTCCGTCAGGCCGTTCAGGCTGTCGCCCACGACCCCGTAGATGCGTTTGACACCGGCGGCGGCCAGCGTGGCGGCGAATTGATCGGCTACGGTCATGGACATGGACGGCGGTCTCCTCATGAGGGCAGGGATCAAGAGCAAACGGAGCCCGGGGACCCGGGTTCCCGGGGCGATGATTCGTCACAGGCCGGCGCGCGACCGGCCCAGGACCTTGCGGTTGACGACGTGTAGCGGCATCTCGCCCCGCAGCGCGCGGGCCACCTCTCCCGGCGCGCCGCTTTGCAGTTCGGCGAAGGCTTCGACCGAGTACCAGGCGGCATGGGGGGTCAGGATGACGGTGTCGCGGTTCCGCAAGGGGTGATCCGCCGGCAGCGGCTCCGGCACCGTGGTGTCGAGGGCGGCGCCGGCCAGGCGGCCGGACTCCAGGGCGCGGACCAGGGCGTCCTGGTCCACCACCCCGCCCCGGGCGCAGTTCACCAGGATGGCGCCGGGCCGCATCTTGGCGAACACCGCGTCATTGAACAGCCCGCGCGTTTCCGGCAGCAGGGGGCTGTGGATGGAGACGAAATCGGCCCGCGCCAGCAGGGTGTCGAAGTCCACCTTTTCACCCGGGGCCTTGAACTGCCCAGCCTGGACGAAGGGGTCGTACCACAGCACCGTCACGCCGAAGGCGGCCATGCGGGCGGCCACGCGCTGGGCGATGTTGCCGAAGCCCACCAAGCCCAGTGTCTGGGTGGACAGGCGCCGCATGGGGGCCGCCGCCATGACGTCCCAGCGTCCGTCACGCACCGTGCGGTCCAACAGTGCCGTCTTGCGCGCGGCGCTCAGCAGCAGCGCCGCGGTGTGGTCCGCCACCTCGTCCACGCAATAGGTCGGGTTGTTGGTAACGATGATGCCGGCGTCGGTGGCGGCCTCCAGGTCGATGGTGTCAACGCCGATGCCGTAACGGGCGATGATCTTGCAGCGGTCCATGCGGGCCATGGCCTTGGCGGTGATGGGGCCGGCGTAGGTGTTCAGCAGGGCGTCGCAGTCGGCCGCCGCCTCCAGGAACTCGTCCTCCGTCTTGGTGCGCAGGGCCACGACCTCGACGTCCGGGCCCAGGATGCGGCGCTCCACATCCACACTGTCCCAGACATAGTCGGAGATCACGACTTTCAGTCGGCTCATGATGTCGTCCTTGATTCAGGGGCTTGCTTGATGGCGCTGCCGCCGGTCGGCCCGGCGCGGATTTCCTGGCGCTGGATGCCCAGATCGTCCGGGCCCCCAGGTCGTCCGGGCCCACAGGTCGCTCTGGGCTGTCGAGGCGGCGGCGCTTCAGCCCTTCCAGGGGGCCAGGAAGTCGAGCAGCAGCGTGTTCACCACCTCCGGCCGTTCCTCCTGGGGCAGGTGGCCGCAATCGGGGATGGGGACGGTGACCAGGTCGTCGGCCATCTCGGCCCACACCTTGGCCATGTCGAACAGCTTGCCCACGGCGTGGAAGTCATTGCCCCACAGGGACAGGACGGGGCAGGCGATCTTGGTGTCGGCGTCGGCCCGGTCCTGGGCCAAATCCTCCGCGTTGGCGCGATAGTCGGCCATGGCGCCGCGCACCGCGCCGGGCGCCTGGTAGGCCCGGACATAGGTGTCGAACGCCTCGCCCGTGATGGTGCCGGGGTCGAAGGTCCAGTCCGAGAAGAAGTGGCGCAGCCAGATGTGCTCCCGCCCCGCGATCAGCGCCTCCGGCAAATCCGGCACCAGATGGAACAGGAAAAACCAGTAGGATTTGGCGATGGCGGCGTTCAGGTCGCGCGCCACGATGCGGGTGGGCACGTTGTCCATCACCACCAGCCGGTCCACCAGGTGCGGGTGGTCCTTGGCGAAGCGGGTGGCGACGCGCGCGCCCCGGTCATGGCCCACCAGGGCGATCTTGGGGATGTCCAGCGCCCGCATCAGCTCCACGATGTCGCGGGCCATGGTGCGCTTGTCATAGCCCGCCGCCGGCTTGTCGGTTTCGCCATAGCCCCGCAGGTCGGGGGCGATGACGCGGTAGCGGTCGGCCAGGGCGGGAATCTGGAAGCGCCAGGCGTAGTTGGTTTCGGGAAAGCCGTGCAGCAGGATGACCGGCGGGCCCTCGCCCGCCTCGACCACGTAGTGGCGGATGCCGTTCGCCTGGATGGTGTAGCGTTTCTCGGTCATGGCCGGGGCGTGCTCCTCGCCTTTTCGTGTGGGGCTCGTCGGGTGCGCCCCGATCTTTCCCGTGGACGGCGCCCGGGTCTTGTTGGTGGCGCCGCCGCTTTGAAGATTCGGGCGGCAAGGGGACGCCGTTGCCCTGAACGCTGCGACGGCGCCCGCGAAACGGAACGGGAGGTTTAGCCGCGGATGAAATCCAGCAGGTCGGCGCTGACCTGGTGCCGGTGGGTGGTGCAGGTGGCGTGCGGCGCGCCGGGATAGACCTTCAACTGGGCGCCGGGGATCAGGCGCGCGCTGGCCTGTGCGGTGATGCCGATGGGCGCCGTCTGGTCGTCGTCACCATGGATGATCAGGGTGGGCAGGCGGATATCCGCCATCTCGCGCCGGAAATCGGTTTCGGAAAAGGCGGTGACGCAGTCGATGGTCGCCTTGATGGACGCTTGCGCCGCGATTTGCAGCGTCTGGTCCAGGATGCCTTGCGACACGGCGGAGCCCGGCCGGTTGGTGCCGAAATAAAGGGTGCTGAAATCGGCCACGAACTGGGGGCGGTCGTTGGCGATGGCGTCGCGCACGCCCGCGAAGCCCTCGGCCGGCATGCCCTCGGGATTGTCATCGGTCTTCAGGAAGAAGGGCGTCACGGCGCTGACCAGCGCCAGCTTGGCCACCCGGTCGGCGCCATGGCGGGTGAGATAGCGCACGACGTCGCCGCCCCCCATGGAAAAGCCCACCAGCACCAGGTCCTTCAGGTCCAGATGCGTGATCAACTGGGCGATGTCGTCGGCCAGGGTGTCATAGTCATAGCCGTCCCAGGGCTGGCTGGACCGGCCGAAGCCGCGGCGGTCGAAGGCCACGGCGCGGTAGCCGTTCCGGGCCAGGTGCAGCATCTGGTATTCCCACATGTCGGCGCTCAGCGGCCAGCCGTGACTGAACAGGACCGGCTGCCCATGGCCCCAGTCCTTGTAATAGAGCTCCGTGCCGTCGCGCAGGGTCAGCGTGGTCATGGCATTTCCTCGTCATGTCGAATGGTTCCGGAACACTAGCCACCCTCAACCGGCCGGGATTGAAGGAAAGGTCGGCGGCTGGCTGAATTTTACGGTCTTGATCAACATCTTCCCCAGCAGTCCCCGACGCTCCGCGCCCCATTTTCTCACGGCCCAGGCCCGAAGGCGGGGCGCCAGCCAGTCGACCTGGGCCAGCACGAGGGCGCCGCCACCGGGACCGGTACAGCAGGTGCCGGCCAGGGCCAGCAGGACGCGCAGGGCAGGGGTGGTGGAGGGCATGGCGGGCACTCTCTGCAAGAAGGGGCTGGGCCAGGGAATGGGCCCCAGGCGCCCCAAAGAAGGGGGTTAGCGGTCGAAGGCGTCGGTCAGGGTGGCGCGCGCCACGGCGAAGGCGGCGCGGGACGGGGCGGTGTCCGCCAGCCCGTCCAGCCAGAAAAAGTCGTGGATGCAGCCCATCAGGCGGATGGCGCTGGTTTCCACATCCGCCCCCATCATGCGGCGGGCCAGGGCCTCGCCGCCCTCGCGGGCCAGGTCGGCCTCCGCCGCCAGGATCAGGGTCGGGGGCAAGCGGCGCAGGCGATCCGGCGGCAGCTCCAGGGGCGACAGGCCCGTCCAGGCCGGCTGGCCGGGAAAGGCGGGCGGAAGCAGCGCCGCCAGGTCGCCATGGTCCAGCCACGGGGTGGCGGGGGCGTCCGGCGCGGCCTTGCCCACCAGGGGGTGGAACAGGACCTGCGCGCGGAAGCCATCGCTGGGGGGCAGGCCGGCCGCCAGCAGCACCGCCATGGCGCAGCCGCTGCCATCGCCCACCACGGCGACACGGGTGATGTCCAGCCCCAGCTCATGTCCATGGGCGCGGACCCAATCCAACGCGGCGCGGGCATGCCTCAGGGCCAGGGCGGCCGGTGCCAGGCCAGGCTCCACGAACACCAGGGCGGCGTCGCAGGCCTGGGCCAGCGCCGCCGCGGCCCCGCCATGTGTCGCCCAGCCGCCCAGGGCCCATACCCCGCCATGCAGGTAGAAGACAACCGGCACCCGTTTGCCGTCGGCGCCGGGCGGCCAGGCGATGCGAAGCGCCACATCGCCATCGGGCACGGGCACCTGGACCACGGCATCGGCCACGGGTGCCGCGCTTTCCTGTAAGCGCGCCGCGATCCCCTGCCGCGCCGCTGGGTCAAGACCGGGGCGGTAGGGCAACAACCCGGCCTCCACCACCCGGTCCAGGAAGCTCTGCACCCCGGGGTCCAGGGTCAGGCAATAGGCGGCCCGGTCCAGCCGCGGCCCAGGGCCCGACTTGGCAGGGGAAAGGGGGAACGCTTCGGGGATCATGGCAACGGTTCCGATGGGTCAGGCGATCAGGGAGACGTCGATGGCGTTGGCGCGGCGCCAGTTGGCGGGGCTGCTGCCCGTGGTTTGGCGGAACAGGCGGCTGAAGTGGGCCTGGTCGGCGAAGCCGCAGGCGTCGGCGATCTCCGCCAGCGCGTCGTCGGTGTCCAGCATCAGCGCCTTGGCGCGTTCCACCCGGCGGCTGATGATGAAGGCGTGGGGCGACATGCCGAAGGTCTGGCGGAAGGCGGTGCAGAAATGGCTGGTGCTCAGCTTGGCCTCGATCGCCAGGTCCTCATTGCACAGCGTGCCGTCCAGCCGGCGCTCGATCAGCGCGGTCACGCGGCGGGCCTGCCAGGGCGCCAGGCCGCCGCGCACGGCTTCCGGCGCCGCCTTCTCCGGGGAGCGATACAGCAACAGGTCCCGCACCTGGACGATGCGGTCGCGGGCCTGGGCCACGTCATGCTCAACGGCGTGCATGGCCTCTTCCAGCAGGCGCGCGGCGGCGGCCAGAGTGTTGCTGGCCAGGGTGTTGCCGGCCAGGGTGTTGCCGGCCAGGGTGTTGAAGGCGTCCAGGGTGGCAGTGGCGGTCATCTCATCCTCCATCCGGTGTGTTTCCCCGGGTGCGTCGCGCCGTGGTGGGGAACCGTCGATGAAGGAAGTGTCGGCCAGATGACCGCCAGGCTGGGAGTTAAGCGATGTGAAGCGTTGTTTAACGCCCCACACCGTTAAGCGCTAAACGGTCAGCAGCGGGCCGTGCCACCCGGCCAGGGGGGCGGCCAGGGGGGTGGCCAGGGGGGTGGAACGCGCCATCACCCGGGCGCGGGCCTCCGCGGCGCCCGCCACGGCGAACATCTCCACCTGCATGGCGCTGGCGCCGGCGGGGATGGCGCCAGGCCGGCCGAGTGCCGCGCCATAGCCCTGGACGAAGACATGCCAATGGTCCAGGGCGTGGCGGGTGGTGCGCTGGGCCAGCAGGTCGATCCAGGCGCCGGCCAACGCCTCCTCGCCCGCCGCGATGGCCACGGGGATGCAGCCGATGGCCAGGCCATAGCAGATGGACAGGGCGTGGTCCGTGCCCACGGCGTCCTCGGCGCACAGGCGGGCCAGATCCATGGCGCCGTTGATGTCGCCCATCAGCCATTGCAGGCGCATCAGCAGGCTCAGCGCCGCCACCTTGCCGTCCACTTGGGCGTGGTTGGCGTGGTTCACCCGCACGGGGTCGGCGTCGGCGGCGATGACCGCCTGCAGCAACTCCAGGGCCGGCTGGTGGTCCCCCATGAAGTGGTGGGACAGGGCGCGCATGTGCATGGCGGTCTGACGGTCGGCCAGGCCGGCGTCCGGGCCGATGCGGTCGGTGAACGCCTCCGCCAGCGCCAGGCTTTCGGCGTAGCCGCCCTCCAAGATGCGGTGGGCCCACACGCCCCACAGCGCGCGGCGGGCCAACCCCTCATCACCCATGTCCTCGGCGATGCTCAAGGCGCGCTGGAACGCCCGGCCCATCTCCGGCACCGGTCCCCGCGTATGCCACAGCGCATGCCCATAGGCCGCCAGCAATTCCACCCGCTGGGCCTGGTCGACCGCGCCCGTGGAGGAGGCACCGGCCGGGGCCTCCTGGTCCAGCACCTCCAGGATGCGCTCCGCCCGCCCCAGGAACTCATCGGCCAGTGACAGGTGGAACCACAGTGAGGCGCTGGCGACGATCAGGCCCAGGCCCAGGCCGATGTCGCCATCCTCCCCCGTCGCCCAGTCCAGGGCGCCGCGGATGTCGTCGATGCGGCGGCTGTGGATGGCCAGCCAATCGCGCGGGGCCTTGCCCTCCCACGCGGCCTGCGCGTCGGTGAAGAGGGAGGTCATGTGGCGGGCGTGGGCGGCGCGGATGCGGCCCTCCGCGCCTGTGTCGGCCAGGCGCTCGTGGCCATAGTATCGCGTGGTGTCCAGCAGGCGGTAGCGGGTGGCGCCGCCCTCCCGGCTGCTGACCACCAGGGACTTGGCCACCAGGTCTGCCAGGCCGTCCAGCACCGCCATCTCGCGCCCGCCGGTCACGCCACGCGCGTCCGCCGCGTCGAAGCCGGCGCGGAAGACCGACAGGCTGATCAGCAGCTCCTTTTCCTCCGCCGCCAGCAGCCCATAGCTCCAGTCCAGCGCCGCGCGCAGGGTGCGGTGGCGGGGCAGGGCGGTGCGCCGGCCGCGGGTCAGCAGGTTCAGCCGGTCGTGCAGGCGGCTGGCCAGCTCCGGCAGTTCCATCAGGTCGACGCGGGCGGCGGCCAGTTCGATGGCCAGCGGAATACCGTCCAGGCGGCGGCAGATCTCGGCCAGGTCCTGGGCGTTGGCGTCGTCCACGGTGAAGTCCGACCGCACGGCCCGCGCCCGTTCGAAGAACAGGGCGGCGGCGGGATAGGCCAGGACGGACGCCGCGCCCTGGGCCTGGTCGTCCGGGATGGGCAGGGCCGGCAGGCGATGCACCCATTCGCCCGCGGCGCGCAGGGGTTCCCGGCTGGTGGCCAGGATCAGCAGGCTGGGCACGGCATGCAGCAGGCGCTCCGCCAATTCCGCCACCGCGTCGACCAGATGCTCGCAATTGTCCAGCAGCAACAGGCTGGGGCTGGCGCCCAGGGTGGCGGCCACGGCGGTGAAGCTGTCGGCGCCGGTCGCCGGCAAGCCCAGCGCGGTGGCCAGCGTGCCCTCCACCCACGCCGCGTCGGACACGGGCGCCAGGTCGACGAAACGTATCGTGATGTCCTGCGCCAGCGCCGCCGC
Organism: Nitrospirillum goiasense; assembly: GCF_034427435.1. Lineage (NCBI taxonomy): Bacteria > Pseudomonadati > Pseudomonadota > Alphaproteobacteria > Rhodospirillales > Azospirillaceae > Nitrospirillum > Nitrospirillum goiasense. The sequence continues at coordinate 1,411,550 of NZ_JAXQNP010000003.1, forward strand.
CGTGGCCAGCGCCACGGAGGTCTTGCCGATGCCCCCGGGACCCGCCAGCGTCAGGAAGCGCCGCTCCGGCAGTTCGGCCGCCAGGCTGGCCACGACCTCCGCCCGGCCCAACAGGCGCACCAGGGGCCGGGGGGCCGCCGGTTCCGGCGCCGGCCGCGCGGGCGGGGCGGCCTGGTTGGCCGCCTGCGCCGGCGTCGCGCGGGCCACGGGCAGGGTCAGGCGATAGCCGCGGCCGGCCTCGTTCACCACCAGGCCATCGTCGCCCAGGGCCTTGCGCAGGCCGGACAGGTGGACGCGCACCGCGCTTTCATCGATGGCCTGGCCGGGCCAGACCTCGGCCAGCAGGCGGTCGCGGGTCACCAGTTCGCCCCCGGCGGCGGCCAGCACGGCCAGCAGGTTGGCGGCGCGGCCGCCCAGCTTCACCGGCTGCCCCGCCTTGGCCAGCGTCATCTGCGGCACGTCGAAGGTGAAGCTGCCGAAGGTGTAACGGACGCCCTGGTCACTCATCGTTCGACCCGCATGCCTTGATCATCCCCTGGTACCCCCGACGTTCTACGGTCCCGCCCGTCATCGCTTCAAGCCTTGGCCGCCGGCGGGCGCAGCCAGGCGGCCAGCAGAATGCAAACCAGCGCGCCCACGGCCGCCGCGGCGAAGCCGTCGATATAGGCAAGGACGGACGCCTGCTGCGCCACCCGGCCCGCCAGCAGTTGGGCGGCTCCGCCGACAGGGTCGTCCATATGCGGGGCCAGGGCCGCCTGATAGCGGGCCAGCCGGTCGGCGGTGGCACCCGACAGCGGGTCGACATGCAGGCCCAGAAGGTTGGAATGAAGCTGTTCGCGCGTGCGCACGAAGGTCTGCATGAAGGCGACGCCGATCTCCCCGCCGAACAGGCGGGCGGTCTGCATCAGCGCGCCGATGGAAATGGCGTCGGCCGGGGTGATGTTGCGCACCACCAGCACCACCAGGGCCGTCAGCGCCAGACACTGCCCCACCGCCTGCAAGGCTTGCGAGGGCAGGAAGTCCCAGGTGGCCCACAGGCTGGTCAGGGCCGTGGCCTGCCAGCAGGCGATGGCGATCAGCAGGGCGCCGGCGGCCAGCACCCAGCGTCCATCCACCCGGGCCAGCACCCAGGCCAGCGGCAGGATCAGGGCGAACTGGGGCAGCGCGATGAACAGCAGCACGGGGCCCACCTGCAACTCCCGGAAGTTCTGCACCACCTGCAGGTAGAGGGGGATGATGTAGGCGGTGGACAGGATGATGAAGCGGAAGCCCGCCAGCAGCAGCATGAGCAGCAGCAGGTTGGCGCGCAGCATCAGGCGCAGGTTCAGGAAGGGGCGCCGGCTGACCACCAGCTCGCGCACCGCGAACAGGGCGGTGACGATGGCGCCCGCCACCAGCAGGCCCACCACCAAGCCGTTGCGCGTCCAGTCCAGGCGGTTGCCCTGGTCCAGGCCGGCGTACAGCAGGCCGAAGCCCACGCCGGCATAGGCGACACCGGGCCCGTCGTGCTGTTTCAGCAGGTCGGTGTTCACAGGCTCCCGCGGGACGCCGATCCAGACGCACAGGAACATGACGGGCAGGACCAGGCAGTATTGCCAGTTCAGCCAGGCGATGGACCAGTTCTCGGCGTACCACCCCTCCAGCGCCGCGCCGATGTTCTGCGAGAATTCGGAATTCATGGCATAGGCGGCCAGGCCGTAGAGGGTCAGGCGCGCCGGCAGATTCAGGACGATGAAGCGGATGGTCAGCGGGATGAAGGTGCCGCCCCCCACGCCCGACAGGAACTGCATGGCCAGATAGGCGGTCAGGTTGGGTGACAGCGGCGCCAGCAGGCTGGCGACGAAGAACAGGCCGATGCCGGCGAACAGAACGCGGCGGGCCCCAAAGACAATGCCCAGATAGGGGCAGGCGACGCCCACCACCATTTGGCCCACGCCATAGGCGGTGGTGATCCACGCCCCTTCGTCAAAGCCGGCGTGCAGGCCGCCCCGCAGATCGGCCAGGCCGAAGGTGGTGGCGCGGGCGCCCAGGGTGGACACCAACGCCCCCAGCAGCACGCCCAGGATGCCGATATAGGCCCGCAGGCCGTCCAGCTTCGGCCATGGGGCCAGCATCGGGCCCAGCGTCGGGCCCAGCATCGGGCGTTGCTGCGGCGCCGGCGGGACGGCCGCGGCGGTCATTTGCTGTCATCCACGTCGATGGTGGACACGACCGACATGCCGGGGCGCACCAGCGTGCCCAGGGCCGGCACGGGATCCAGGACGATCTTCACCGGCACGCGCTGCACCACCTTGGTGAAGTTGCCGGTGGCGTTGTCGGGCGGGAGCAGGGTGAAGACGCTGCCGGTGCCGGGCGACCAGCTTTCCACATGGCCGTGCAGCACCAGGTCGGGGAAGGCGTCCACCGTCACCGTGGCCCGGTCACCCACCCGCACATGGGTCATCTGGGTTTCCTTGTAGTTGGCCACCACCCACACCCGGGGCAGGGCCATGACGCCGATGATCTGGGTGCCGACGTTGACGAACTGCCCGGGGCGCACCTGGCGCTGGCCCACCATGCCGTCGGCGGGGGCCACGATGCGGGTATAGGCCAGGTTGTCGCGGGCCAGGTCGAGCTGCGCCTGACCCTCCCTCACTTGCGCCGTCAGTTGCCGTTCCTGCACGTCCAGGCTGGCCAGCAGGGCCTTCTGCTGCGCCAACTGGGCGGTGGCCAACTGCGATTGGGCCAGGGCTTTCGCGGCATCGGCGTCGGCCTGCTCCACCTTCTGCCCCGTGCCGGCGATCCCCGTGCGCAGCAGGTCGCGCTGGCGCGCCGCCTCCAGCCGCGTGCGGGTGACGTCGGCGTCGGCGGCGGCGATGCTGGCCTGCGCCTGCTGGATCAGGGCGCGCTGCACGTCCCGCTGGTTGGCCAGGTTGGCCAGCGCCGCCTGGGCCGCCGCCAGGCCGGCTTCCGCCAGATCGACCTGGGCGCGGTAGTCCGACGGCTCGATCTGGGCGATCAGGTCGCCCTTGTGCACTGACTGGAAGTCGTCCACCGCCACCGTCTGGACGTAGCCCGATATCTTGGCCGACAGCGGCGTCAGGTCGCCGGTGACGTAGGCGTCGCTGGAGGATTGGTGGCGCGCGGCGCCGACCCAGCGGTCCCAGTGCCCGGCCACCAGCCAGACCAGGACGATGGCCCCGGCCAGGGCCAGGGTGCGCAGCACGGGGGGCAACCATCGGGTGCGGCCGGGAAGGGCTTCGGTGGGGGGACGGCGGTGGGGGTAGGGGTGGAAGTGGGGGTGGTCACGGTGTCCATGGCGCTCACTCCAACGCCGCGCCCAGGCGGCGACCATAGGCGGTGATGGCCGCGCCGGTGGCGCATCGCTCAGCGCTGTACAGCGCCAGCGCGTCGGCCACCGTCGGCGCCTCCGCCAGGTGGCGGCGCAGCGCCAGGGCGTCACCGGCGGCCTTGGCCACGCCCATGGCGGTGTGGGGACGGGCCACGAAGGCGGCGTCGCCCAGCAGGGCGATGCGGCCGGACGCCATCACCGGCGCCTCGTAATCGAAGATCGCTTGGATGAAGGGTGCCGGCTCCGTCGCCACCACGCTGGCGAAGGGTGGCGGCAGCAGACGGGCGGCATCGGATCGCAAGGCGGCCACGGCGGGCGCCCGCACCTGCCCAGGGGACAGGGAATGGGGATGGCACCGCCCTTCCGTGTCGGTCAGCGTGGACGGCAGGGCGGCCGCCGGCACCGGCCTGTACCACACCCAGTTATAGCGCCGCTGGCCCACCGCGATCTCGCCACCCGGCCCCGGCACCAGATAGCCCAGGGCGTGGGATCGCGGCATCATGTAGAAGGCGAAGCGGTCGCGCAGGAGGGCGGCCTCCGCCGGTAACTGGCCCTCGGCGAACAGGCCGCGCCAGGCGACATAGCCGGCATAGCAGTTGGGTGAGGGCGCCCCGGTCACCACCGGCCGCACGACCGAGCCCAGGCCGTCGGCGCCGATGACCAGGTCCGCCTCCTCCTCCCCGCCGTCCACGAACAGCAGGCGGGCGCGGTCCGGTCCCTGGGTCACGGTTCCCACGGCGCGGCCGGTCACGTATTGGTCGCCGGCTACCTTCGATCGCATGACGCGGAACAGATGGTCCCAGGAGATCTGGGTTTGCGGCGTGGCGTGCCGCTCCGCGATGCCGCCGTCGCGATCAAAATAGATGCGCTCGAACGCCACCACGCCGATGCGGGCGACATGGTCGCACCCCACGGCCCGCAGCAGGGTGAACAACTCCCGCTGGCTGACCAGTCCGGCGCCCCGCCCAGCCAAGCCGGTGGTGGAGCGTTCGTAAAGGCGGACATCATGCCCGTCCTGCCGCAACAGGGCCGCCGCGAACAAGCCGCCGACGGAACCGCCGACGATGCGGATGCGCAAGGGTTTCATCGCTCAGCCTCCCGTCCTGGCCACCCGGCGGCGGCGCAGGGTCAGCAGGGCCTGGATGGCGAAGGCCAGGACCGCCAGGCCGCCACCCAGGGTGCAGACGGCGGGCCATTGCCCCACCTTCCACGCGGCGGTGGCGGCGGCGGACCCCACGGCGCCTCCCAGGAACATGCTGCCCATGAACACGGTGTTCAGGCGGCTGCGCGCCTGCGGGTCCAGGGCGAAGACGATGGCCTGGTTGGAGACGAGGGCCCCCTGCATGCCGAAATCCAGGATGATCACCCCGGCCACCATGGCCCAGACATTGGCCCAGGACCCGAACAGCAGCCACGACAGCAGGGTGACGACGGTGCCCAGGCCCACTACCAGGTGCGGCCCCCGCCGGTCCGCCAGGCGTCCGGCGATGGGGGCCGCCACCACGCCCGCGGCGCCGATGACGCCGAACAGGCCGGCCACATCGGCCCCCAGGTTGAAGACCGGCTGCTCCAGCCGCAGCGCCAGCACGGTCCAGAAGGCGGAGAAGGAGGCGAACAGGGCGCCCTGGGTCAGGGCCGCGGCGCGCAGCGCCGGCCGGTGCCGCCACAGCTGCGCGAGCGAGGCCAGCGCCTCACGATAGCGCAGCGTGCTGGCCGGGGCGTGGCGGGGCAGGGTCGCTGCCATCAGCGCGGCGGTGCCCCAGGCCAGCGGCACCGCCAGCCAGAACATGGACCGCCAGCCGTGATGGGTGGCGACGAAGCCGCCCAGCGTGCGGCTGAACAACACGCCGCACAGCAGGCCGCTCATCACCATGCCGATGACGTGGCCGCGCTTGTGCGGCGCCGCCAGGGTGGCGGCCAGGGGCACGATCTGCTGGGCCACGGTGGACAACACCCCGATGAACAGCGAGGCCACCACCAGCCAGGCGGCGGACGGGGCGACGGCGGCCAGCGCCAGCATTACGCCGATGGCCAGCAGTTGCATCACGATCAGGCGCCGCCGGTCCACCAGGTCGCCCAGGGGCACCAGCAGCAACAGGCCGGCGGCGTAGCCCAGCTGGGTCGCCGTCGGCACAAAGCCGGTGAGCACGCTTCCCGCGAACTCACGCTCCAGGATGCCCAGCATGGGTTGGTTGTAATAGATGTTGGCCACGGCGATGCCGCAGGCGGCGGCCATGGCCAGGGTCAGCGCCCCGGTCAAGGCGGGCGCCGGCGATACGGCCGGTGTGTCCGAGGGATGGGTGTCCGAGGGTTGGGGGGCAGGGGTCATCGCTGTGCTCTTTGGGCAGGGGGCGGATACCCATGCAGGATGCCTGAAGCGCCCCCCGCGCGGATTGGACCCCTCTTTCCGGTTTTGAACGCGCTTCGGACAGTCGGGGGTGGTTAAGGCCGTCGCGGCCCCGGTTCAGCGCGCCTGCGTCAATCCCACGGTCGTGTAATTGGCCGGCAGCCAGACATAACGGCCGTCGCGGCGGGCGACATGGCCCAGGCCGGGGAAGGTGATGTGGGCGGCGGCCACCCAGCTGCCCTCCGCCACGGCCTCCGCCATCAGTTGGTCGCGGGCCTGGGCCGCCGCCGCGCTGTCGCTGTCGTATTTCACCGTGGCGGCCGGGTCCGGGAACTGCACCGCCGCCACATGGACGATGTCGCCCCAGGCCAGCAGCGTCTGGCCATCCCGGCTGCGCACGCGATAGGCGGTGTGGCCGGGCGTGTGGCCGGGGCTGGGCAGCGCCTGGATGGCGGGGTTCAACTGCGCCGCGCCGTCGAACGGCTGCACGCGGCCGGCGTCGACATAGGCGCGCAGGCTGTCGATGGCGCCATCGAACATGGGGCCCAGGAAGGCCGGCGCCTTGGCCTTGTTGGCCGGGTTCAGCCAGAAGTCGGCGTCGCGGCGGTTGACGCGGATGATGGCGTTGGGGAAGGCCATGCGGCCCCCCTGGTCCACCCCGCCCACATGGTCGCGGTGCAGGTGGGTCAGATAAATCTCGTCCACCTGCTCGGGCGTGTAGCCGGAGGCCCGCAGGTTGGCCATCAGGTGCCCGCCGTCCGCGCCGTACAGCACCCCGGCGCCGCTGTCGATCAGGATCAGCTTGGTGCCGGTATTGATCAGGAAGGCGTTGATCGACCCCTCCACCGGCGCCGCCAGGTCGGAGGCGGCCAGCAGCGTGTCGGCGTCCGCCATCGGGATGCCGGTCAGCACCTCATGCACGGGGAAGGGATGGGTGCCGTCCAGCAGGGCGGTGACCTCGATATCCCCCAGCATCATGCGGTAGAAGCCGGGCGCCTGCGTTCGGGCCTGCGGCGCCGCGGCCTGGGCCGGGGGCACGGATATCGCGGCCAGGCAGAGGGCTGCGGTCAACGCCAGGGCGGCGGCTGTCGCCAGGCGTGGGGGGAAGCGGTCATCGTCGTTTCACCAGGCAGTCGGATCCGCGCCCAGGATCGCCGCGCCGGCCCCGCCCGTCTTGGCGCTTTCGCCGTCCTTTTGTCACTCAGTGGGGTTTATTGTGCGCCCGGGGGTCAACCGCGCACCGGCCCCGTGCTGCCGCGCACGGCCAGACGGTGCGGCAGGGTGATGGATCGGGGGGCGTCCTGCCCGCCGCGCAGGATGTCCAGCAACAGGGCCACCGCCGTCCGCCCCAGATCCTCCATGGGCTGGTTGACCGTGGTCAGCGCCGGATCCAGGTAGCGGGCGAAGCGGATGTCATCGAAGCCCACCAGGGACACATCGTCCGGGCAGCGGCGGCCGCGGTGGCGCGCGGCGGCCAGGGCGCCCATGGCCATCTCATCGCTGAAGCAGAACAGGGCGGTGGGCGTGTCGGCGGCGGCCAGCAGGCTTTCGGCCTCCCGCTCCCCAATTCCACGGAGAAGTCGCCGGTGGCGATGCGCAGCCCCGCTTCCGCGCCGTGGCGGGCGGCGGCGGTCCACACGCCGGCCAGGCGGTCGCGGCTGAGGGGGCTGGCAAGCGGGCCGGTGATGACGCCGATGGTGCGGTGGCCCAGGCCGTACAGCAGATCCATGGCCTCCGTCGCGGCGGCGGTGTTGTCGATGTGGGCGCTGGACACGCCCAGGTCGGGGCTGAACTCGCAGCCATTGACCACCGGCGCCTTGGCGCCCTGCCGCACGATCAACTCCGCCAATGTGTCAGGTAGGCGATGGCCCAGGAAGATCAAGCCGTCCGCCTCTTTCCGGCGCAGCATGCAGGCGTACTGCTCCTCCCGCTCCGTGCTGTGGCGGGTGTCGCCCAGCAGCACGGAATATCCCGCGGCCTGCGCCGCCTCCTCCGCCCCGCGGATGACGCTGGAGAAAAAGGGGTTGGAGATGTCGGGCACCGTCACGACGATCTTGGCCGTGCGTAGGGTGCGCAGGCTCTTGGCGGCGTAGTTGGGCTCATAGCCCAGCGCGTCGATCGCGGCCTGGACCCGTTGGCGCGTCTCCTCGCTGACCACCGACGGGGTGCTCAGGACGCGGGAGACGGTGGCGGTGGAAACATGGGCCCGGCGGGCCACGTCTTGAATGGTCGGCATGGGATGGGAGGGTGCCTTTTGATCGACGCCGCCTGCAAGGGTTGCGAGGGTGGGACCCGGCTGTTAGGGTGATGTAATCGATTTCAGGCCAGGCGCCGGGCGACAGGGCGCGCTAGGCAGGGTGCCGATGTTCCATGCCCTGCTGGGCCTATGACAAAAACGACCGGAGGAACCGCCCATGATCACGACGCGAGCCAGCCGCCGCGCCTTCGTCGGTGGTGGCGCGGCCCTGGCCGGCCTGGGCCTTGCCCGACTGTCCGCCGCCGCGCCAACACCCTTTTTCAAGGACAAGGGCCTGCCCATCGGCCTGCAGCTTTACACCCTGGGCGACCTGGGGGAGAAGGACTTGCCTGGCGCGCTGGCGGCGGTGGCGGCCATGGGCTATCGCGCGGTGGAACTGCCGGGCTTCTACGGCCGCACCGCGGGTGACATGGCGGCGGCGCTGAAGGCCGCTGGGCTGGTGTGCGACAGCGCCCACGTCACTGCGCAAGGATCGGGGGTGGCGCCCAGCCTGTCCGGCGATCTGGACGCGCTGGTGCGCGACGCCCACACCATCGGGTTGAAATTCATCGTCATGCCCATGTTCACCGTGCCGGCGCGCCTGGGCGCGCCGCGGGCGGGCGAGGGCTTCGGTGATTTCCTGGCCCGCGTCGCGGCGCAGTTCACCGCTGACGACTGGAAGGCCCAGGCCGCCTTCCTGAACGACAAGGGGGCTATGCTGAAGCGGGCCGGGCTGAACCTGGCCTATCACAACCACAACCCCGAATTCGCGCCAGTGGCCGGCGGTACGGCCACCGGCTACGACATCCTGCTGGCCGAAACCGATCCGGATCTGGTCAAGATGGAGATGGACGCCGGCTGGGTGGCCGCTGCGGGACTCGATCCGGTGGCGCTCTTGCGGGCCCATCCCGGCCGCTTCCGCCTGATGCATGTGAAGGACGTGAAGGCCGGCACCGCCCCCAACACCCTGCTGAAGATGGACCCGGCGGAGGTGGGCGGTGGCACCCTGGATTGGCGCCGCATCTTGCCCGCCGCCCACGCCGCCGGCATCAACCACTTCTATGTCGAGCAGGAACCCCCCTTCGCCCGTCCCCGGCTGGAGGCGGCGCGGCTCAGCGCCGACTACCTGGGCAAACTGGCGATATGACGCGACGGGCATCAGGCCTATATTGTCCTTGGGACAATATAGGCCATGCGCGCGGCGGGCTTCGGGGAAGATTGGGCGGCCCGCCCCTTTTCCCGGAGAGCGCCCCCATGCCCCACACCCCGCCTCCCCATCCCCTTTTTGCCGGCAAGCCCACCGTCATCGGCCGCGCCACGTCCATCAACGTGCGCAAGGTGCTGTGGACCTGTGCCGAGATCGGCCTGGACCATCACTTCGACAGCGACTGGGTGGGGGATGCGGCCGTCCGCCGGCGTGATGAGCTGCTGGCCCTCAACCCCAACGGCCAGTTCCCGGTGCTGGTCGAGGGCGAGGGGGCCCAGCGGCAGGTGCTGTGGCAGTCCAACACCATTTGCCGCCACCTGGCCACGGTGGCGGGCCGTGACGACCTGCTGCCCACGGCGCCGCGCGCCCGGGCGGTGGTGGAGCAGTGGATGGATTGGCAGGTCAGCGACCTCAACCCCGCCTGGCGCTATGCCTACCTGGCCCTGGTGCGCCGGATGCCGGGCTTCACCCACGCCGATGAAATCGCGGCCAGCGTGACCGCCTGGAACCAGGCCATGGTCCTGCTGGATCGGCAGTTGGCGCGTACCGGCGCCCATGTCACCGGCCCCACCTTCACCTTGGCGGATATCGTTCTGGCGCTGTCCGCCAACCGCTGGCGCCTGACCCCCATGGACCATGCCCATTGCCCCGCGGTGGACGCCTGGCTGGACCGGCTGGCGGTGCGGCCGGGCTTCACCGCCCATGTGGGGCCTGGCATACCGTAAGGCTTGCGCGCCATGCCGGCGCCACCCATCATCGCCGCCAACAAAGACAGCGGCCAAAGCGGCTGGCCAAAAGCGGCTGGCCAGCAGGGGTGGGCGAAGAGGGGTGGGGATGGACATGCGATTCTGGACCTGGGCGGTGGCGGGATTGTTGGTCCTGGCAGGCCCGGCGCGGGCGGCTGCACCCGAAATCCGTATCCAGGACGTCATCGACTTCTATCGTGTCTATGATGCCGGCGGGGGCGTGCCCACCGCGACCGCCTTGCAAGGCTACCTGGATCACGGCAGCGACGGGCTGCACCAGTTCGTGGACCTGCGCCACCTGACGGGCGAGTCCCTGGCGGCGGCCATGGAAAAGCATCCCCGGATGTTCGCGGATGCCAAGACCTGCCTGGACGTGCTGCCGGCGGTGAAGCGGCGCCTGGCCCAGGCCCTGCCCCGTCTGGGCCAGATTTATCCCCCAGCCAAATTCCCGCCCATCACCATCCTGGTGGGGCAGGGCAACACCGGCGGCACCACTAGCGCGTCCGGCGTGCTGGTGGGGCTGGAGGCGCTGTGCGGCGCCAGCTGGATGGACCCCAATCCGGAGGACCGCTTCGTCCATCTGGTGGCCCATGAATACATCCATGTGCAGCAGCCGGCGGCCCAGACGGAGCCAGAGCATCCCACCCTGCTATTCCCCACCCTGATCGAGGGTGGGGCGGAGTTCCTGGCCGAACTGATTTCCGGCGATGTCGGCTATGTCCGGCTGAAGCGCTGGGCCAAGGGGCGCGAAAAGGAGATCGAGATCCAATTCGTCGCCGATCAGGACAAGACCGACCTGAAAGCCTGGCTTTACAATGGCGTCGGCACGGATGAGCGACCGGGGGACCTCGCCTACTGGGTGGGCTATCGCATCACCAAGGCCTATTACGTCCATGCCAAGGACAAGCGCCAGGCCATCGCCCGCATCCTGACCATCAACGCCGACACCGCGAAGGCCTTCCTGGCCGACAGCGGCTGGGCGCCGGGCATGTCCCTGCCCGAGACGGTGCCGTTGCCGGAGTGAGGGGCAGGGTCCCCAACCCGGCGTCCCGGCGGCTCAGATTAAGCAAAGTTAATGAATCGCCCACGCTGGCTAAATCCCGCCGGCGTTAGCGTCCCGCCCAAGGTGCACAAACCCTTGGCTTCCTGTGACCTGGACGATGCCGCCAATGTCTCCCCCCTTTCTCATCGCGCCCCCCGGTTCCGCGCCCTTCAGCGGTGCTGGCTGGCGGGTGCCGCCGCGCTGGCGCTGGCCGGCTGTTCCGTGGGACCGGATTACCAGCGCCCCGCCACCCTGCCACCGGCGGCATGGCAGGAGGCCGCGCCCAAGGCGGGCGCGCCCGTCTGGCCAGCCGCCGATTGGTGGAAGGGCTTCGGTTCCGCCCAGCTGGACGCCTACATCGCCCAGGCGCAGACGGCCAACGACGACCTGGCCGCCGCCATGGCCCGGGTGCGCGAGGCCGACGCCCAGGCCCAGGTGTCCGGGGCCGCGCTGCTGCCCAGTGTCGGTGCCAGCGCCGACGTCGACCACCAGCGGGCCAAAAGCTCCGGCGTGGCCCAGACATCCACGGCGCATAGCCTGGGCCTGAGCGCCAGTTACGAACTGGACTTCTGGGGCAAGAACCGGGCGACCGCCACCGCCGCCCTCGCCACCGCCGACGCCAGCCGTTACGATCTCGAAACAGTGCGCCTGACGGTGTTGAGCAGTGTCGCCACCAGCTATTTCCAGGGGCTGGAGCTGCGGGAACAGGTGCGGGTGGCGGAGGACAACCTGGCCAACGCCCAGGCCACCCTGGACGGCCTGCGCCGCCAGGCCGACGCCGGCATCGCCACGGCGCTGGACGTGGCGCAGCAGGAAACCACCGTCTCCACCCTCAGCGCCAAGATCCCGCCGCTGCGTCAGCAATACCGCCAGTCTGTGCATGCCCTGGCCATCCTGCTGGGCCAGATGCCGGAGGCGGTGGACCTGGCGCAGGGGGACACCCTGGCCAAGCTGTCGCTGCCCGCGGTGACGCCGGGCCTGCCGTCCGAGCTGCTGGCCCGCCGGCCCGACGTGGCCCAGGCGGAGGCGCAGTTGCGCGCCGCCAACGCCAACATCACCGTGGCCCGCGCCGCCTTCTTCCCCGCCATCGACCTGACGGCGTCGGGCGGCTACGCCAGCACCGCCCTGTCACATCTGTTCGATCCGGGCAGCGCCATCTTCTCCCTGGCCGCCGGACTGACCCAGCCCATCTTCCAGGGCGGGGCGCTGGAGGGGCAGTACGCCAACACCCAGGCCCGCTATGACGAGCTGGTGGCCACATACCGCAAGTCCGTCCGTTCCGCCTTCTCGAACGTCGAGGACTCGCTGACCGCCGTGCGCGAGACGACGGAGCAGTTGGCGCGGCAGGAGCAGGCGACGGCAACGGCCCGCCATGCGTACGAACTGGCGCAGGCGCAACTGGCCGCCGGCACCATCACCGTCCTGACGGTCCTCAATACGGAAACCGCCTTGTTCACCGCCAACGATGCCTTGGTCCAGGCCCGCTACGCCCGCCTGCAGGCCTTGGTCGGTTTGTACAACGCCCTGGGCGGCGGCTGGAAGCAGAGCTGACATCATGAGCGAGAACCCGATCCTGAAGCCCCTTCGCATCAGCCGCACCCGGGCCGTCATGGCCGGACTGGGCGGCATCTTCATCCTGGCCGCCGCCGGTGCCGAGCTGCTGCCCAGCACCGCTGGCAAGGCCGCCCCCCGTCAGCCAAGGGCGGCGGTGCCGTCGCTGTGGACACGGCCGTGGCCACCCCGGCCGACGCGCCCGTCTACTTGGCCGGCCTGGGCTCGGTTCAGTCGCTGAACACGGTGACGGTCACGACGCGCGTGGATGGCGCCTTGGACAAGGTCGCCTTCACCGAAGGCCAGACGGTGAAGCCGGGCGACCTGTTGGCGCAGATCGACCCGCGCCTCTATCAGGCGGCCTACGACCAGGCGCTGGCCACCAAGGCCAAGGACGAGGCGCAGTTGGCCAACGCCCGCGCCGACCTGGAACGCTACACCCGCCTGGCGCCACAGAACCTGGCCAGCAAGCAGACGGTGGACACGGCCAAGGCCCAGGTCGACCAGTTGCTGGCCCAGATCAAAAGCGACCAGGCCGCCATCGACAACGCCAAGACCCAGCTGGACTACACCCACATCACCAGCCCCATCCAGGGGCGGACGGGCATCCGCATGGTCGATCCCGGCAACAACCTGCACGCGGCCAGCGGCACCGGCATCGTGGTGGTGACGCAGATGCAACCCATCTCCGTCATCTTCACCCTGCCGGAAGAGGATCGGCTGGCCGTCAGCCAGGCCATGGGCCAGGGGCCGCTGACCGTCACCGCCGTGTCGCGCGACGGCAAGACGGACCTGGCCACCGGCACCGTCATGCTGGTCGACAACCAGATCGACCAGACCACCGGCACCGTGCGGCTGAAGGCCCAGTTCCCCAACACCGATGAGCACCTGTGGCCGGGCCAGTTCGTGAACGTGAAGGTGCTGAGGCAGACCCGCCGGGGGGCGCTGACCATTCCCAGCGTCGCCCTGCAGCGCGGGCCTAACGGCCTCTACGTCTATGTCGTGAGGCCGGACTCCACGGTGGAGATGCGCGCCATCGAAACGGCGGAGACGGTGGGCGACGCCGTCGTGGTGACCAAGGGCCTGCAGGCCGGTGAGCGCGTCACCACCAGCAACGCCTATCGCCTGCAACCCGGCGCCAAGGTGGCGCTGGCCGGCGAGGCCAAGACGGCCGACGCGACACCCGCCAATGCCGGAGGCACCCAGCCATGAGCCTCTCCAGCCCCTTCATCACCCGGCCCATCGCCACCTCGCTCCTGATGCTGGGCATTCTGCTGGTGGGCATGGTGGCCTATCCGCTGCTGCCGGTGGCGCCGCTGCCGCAGGTGGACTTCCCCACCATCCAGGTGTCGGCCAACCTGCCGGGCGCCAGTCCGGAAACCATGGCGTCCAGTGTGGCCCAGCCGCTGGAAACCCAGTTTTCCGCCATTCCCGGCGTCGGCCAGATGACGTCGACCAGCACCCTGGGCAGCACCCAGATAACCTTGCAGTTCGACCTGAACCGCAACATCGACGCCGCGGCCCAGGACGTGCAGACGGCCATCGACGCCGCCGGCGGCCAGTTGCCCAAGAACCTGCCGTCGCCGCCCACATACCGCAAGATCAACCCGGCCGACAGCTCCATCCTGGTGTACTCGGTCCACTCCAGCAACCTGCCCCTGACCACGGTGGACGACTACGCCGAGAACGTCATCGCCCAGCGCCTGTCGCAGATTCCGGGCGTGGGCCAGGTGTCCATCGGCGGGCAGCAGAAGCCGGCGGTACGGGTGCAGGTGGACCCGGCCAAGATCGCTGCCCTGGGCATCCAGCTTGAGGACATCGCCACCGTCATCCCCACGGCCACGGTCAACGCGCCCAAGGGGTCGATCAACGGCGTCCAGCACAACTTCGTCATCTACAACAACGACCAGCTGCTGAAGGCGGAGCCGTGGAACGACGTCATCGTCGCCTATCGCAACGGGGCGCCGGTGCGCATCCGCGATATCGGCGTGGCGGTGGACGGGCCGGAGAACACGCAGTTGCTGGCCTGGCAGAACAACGGCCCCGGCATCATGCTGCAGGTGTTCAAGCAGCCGGGCGCCAACATCATCGACATCGTGTCGCGGGTGGAGGCCACGCTGCCGCAGGTGATGGCGGCGGTGCCCCCCGGCGTGAAGATGGACAAGGTCATCGACCGCACCACCACCATCAAGGCGTCGGTGGAGGATGTGCAGTTCACCCTGCTGCTGACCATCTTCCTGGTGGTCATGGTCATCTTCCTGTTCCTGCGCAACCTGTGGGCCACGCTGATCCCCGGCGTGACCGTGCCGCTGGCCCTGTTCGGCACGGCGGCGCTGATGTACCTGCTGGGCTTCAGCCTGGACAACCTGTCGCTCATGGGCCTGACCATCGCCGTGGGCTTCGTCGTCGACGACGCCATCGTGATGGTGGAGAACATCTACCGCCACATCGAGGAGGGCATGTCGCCCAAGGAGGCGGCGCTGAAGGGCGCGGGGGAGATCGGCTTCACCATCATGTCCATCAGCGTGTCGCTGGTGGCCGTGTTCATCCCCCTGCTGCTCATGGGCGGTATCGTCGGCCGGCTGATGCGTGAATTCGCCATCACCGTGACCATGACCATCGCCGTCTCCGCCTTCGTGTCGCTGACCCTGTCGCCGATGATGAGCGCCTTGTTCCTGAAGGATGAGAAGCACGCGCGGCACGGCCGGGCCTACATGGTCATCGAGGGGTGCTTCGACTGGCTGGTGAACCGGTATGCCCGGGGCCTGGACTTCGTGCTACGGCACCAGCGTATGACCCTGATGGTGTTCTTCGCCACGGTGGCGGCCACGGTGGCGCTCTACATCGCTATCCCCAAGGGCTTCTTCCCGCAGCAGGACACCGGCATCATCGCCGGCTTGGCCGACGCCTCGCAGGACGTGTCCTTTAACGAGATGGTGCGGTTGCAGCACCAGTTGACCGACATCGTCGCCCAGGACCCGGACGTGGCCGCCTGGGCCACCTCCGTCGGCGGCGGCTCACGGCCCATCAACAACGGCTTCATCGTCATCGGCCTGAAGCCGCGCGACCAGCGCACCGCCAGCGCCGACCAGATCATCGCGCGGCTGCGGCCCAAGCTGGCCAAGGTGAAGGGTGCCACCCTGTTCCTGCAGGCCAGCCAGGACCTGAATGTGGGCGGCCGCCTGGCGCGCACCCAGTACCAGTACACCCTGCAGGACGCCGATTTGGGCGAGTTGAACGACTGGGCACCCAAGCTGCTGGAGAAGCTCAAGGGCCTACCGCAGTTGCGCGACGTCGCCACCGACCAGCAGACCAACGGCACCACCCTGAACCTGGTGATCGACCGCGACCAGGCCGCCCGCTTCGGCATCCAGCCCTCGCTGATCGACAGCACCCTGTACGACGCCTTCGGCCAGCGGCAGGTGACCCAGTATTTCACCCAGCTGAACAGCTATCACGTCGTGCTGGAAATCACGCCGGACCTGCAGTCCAGCCCCGACACCCTGAACAAGCTGTACATCAAGTCACCGGTGACCGGTCAGCAGGTGCCGCTGTCCACCTTCGTGAAGTACGACACCGACCACGTCAATTTCCTGTCCATCAACCATCTGGGCCAGTTCCCGGCGGTGACCCTGTCGTTCAACCTGGCGCCGGGCGTGTCGCTGGGCGAGGCGGTGCAGGTCATCCAGCAGGCCCAGGCCGAAATGGGCATGCCATCTTCGGTCAACGGCACCTTCCAGGGCACGGCCCAGGCCTTCCAGGCCTCGCTGGCGACCCAGCCCTACCTGATCGCGGCGGCGCTGGTGGCCGTCTACATCATCCTGGGCATGCTGTATGAAAGCTACATCCACCCGCTGACCATCCTGTCCACCCTGCCGTCGGCGGGCGTGGGGGCCCTGCTGATGCTCATGGTCTTCCACTATGACCTGTCGGTCATCGCGCTCATCGGCATCATCCTGCTGATCGGCATCGTGAAGAAGAACGGCATCATGATGGTGGACTTCGCCATCCAGGCGGAACGGGAACACCACATGGCGCCCATTGAGTCCATCCGCCAGGCCTGCCTGTTGCGCTTCCGGCCCATCATGATGACCACCATGGCGGCTCTGCTCGGCGCCCTGCCGCTGATGCTGGAGAACGGCACGGGTTCGGAGCTGCGCAAGCCGCTGGGCGTTACCATGGTGGGCGGCCTGATTTTGAGCCAGATCCTGACCCTGTTCACCACGCCTGTGGTTTATCTCTACCTGGACCGGGTGAACGAGTGGCTGACGCGTCGGGGCAAGGCCAAGGCGGGGCATGAAGGTCACACCCGGCCGCAGGCGGCCCTGGGGACGGGCGATTAAGGGGGATGCGCCATGAGGGTGCTGCCATGAAGGTGCTGTTGGTCGAGGATAACGAGCGGGTGGCGCGCTTCGTCGTGAAGGGACTGCGCGAGGCGGGCCACACCGTGGAGCATGTCGACAACGGGCGCGACGGCATGTTCCAGGCGACCGGCGAACCGTTCGACGTCATCGTCATGGACCGCATGCTGCCCGGCGACATCGATGGCCTGACCATCATCGAGACCCTGCGCAAGATGGGGACCCAGACGCCGGTGCTGATCCTGAGCGCGCTCAGCAGCGTGGATGAGCGCATCAAGGGCCTGCGCAGCGGCGGTGACGACTACCTGACCAAGCCCTTCGCCTTCGGCGAGCTGCTGGCCCGGCTGGACGCGCTGATGCGCCGCTCGCCCACCGGCGCCGCCCCGGAAACCAGCCTGGCGGTGGGGGATTTGCGCATGAACCTGCTGTCGCGCAAGGTCACGCGGGGGGAGCGCGCCATCGCCCTGCAGAACCAGGAGTTTAAGCTGCTGGAATACCTGATGCGGCATGTCGACCAGGTGGTCACCCGCACCATGCTGTTGGAAGGGGTCTGGGGCTATCACTTCGATCCCCAGACCAACGTGGTCGACGTGCACATCAGCAAGCTGCGCCAGAAGATCGAAGGGGAGGGGGAGCCGCCGCTGCTGCGCACGGTGCGCAACGCCGGCTACATGATGACGGCCGGGGGCTGACGTGGCGCCCGCCCCCGTTCTGCCCCTGCGCTCCTCCGCCTTCACCCTGGCGCTCAGCTATGTGCTGCTGGGGCTGGTGACCCTGGTGCTGTTCGCCGCACCCCTGGGCTATGCCTGGCGGGTCACCATCGATGACGGCCGCACCGAGATATTGCAGGAGGACGCGCAGCGCTTCGCCGAGGTGTTCCGCCAGCGCGGACCCGACGGGCTGGCGGCCTTCCTCAACGAACGCATGAGCATGCAGATCGCGGCGGAGCGCATCCTGCTGCTGACCGATCCGGCACATGCCGTGCTGGCCGGCAACCTGCCGGCCTGGCCCGCCGACGTGCCGGAGCGTCCAGGCGCCTACACCGCGCCCATCACGCTCAACGGCAAGACGATACAGGCGCGGTTGGTCCACATGGTTCTGCCCGGCGGCTATCACCTGCTGGTGGCGCGGGACATGGCCCACTTCCGTCCCCTGGAACAGCGCTTCTGGTACAGCCTGCTGGCGGCCATGGGCGTGCTGCTGCTGTTGGGTATGCTGGGCGGCTTCCTCATCCGCCGCGCGGTGCTGCGCCGCATCGACGACCTGAGCCGCACCGTCACCGGCATCGTCCAGGGTGACCTGTCGCGGCGCCTGCCCACCGCCCGGGGGCAGGATGAGTTCAACACCCTGTCGCGCACCATCAACGGCATGCTGGACCAGATCGAGCATCTGGTGCACGGCGTGCGCAACGTCTCCAACGCCATCGCCCACGATTTGCGCACCCCCTTGGCGGAGTTGCGCTCGCGGTTGGAGGAGGTGAGCGTCACCCGCCCCTCCGTGACCGAGACCTATGCCGAGGTGGACGGGGCGGTGGCCGACGTCGACCGCGTCATCGGCATCTTCAACGCCCTGCTGCGCCTGGCGGAGATCGACACCGGCGCCCGCCGCTCCGGCTTCGCCGAGGTCAACGTGGCGGAGGTGGCGGCCGGGGCCGTGGAGTTCTACCTGCCGGCGGCGGAGCTGAAGGGCGTTTCCCTGGCCTTCCAAGGGGACCTGGGCCAAGGGGACACGGGCATGGCGACCATCCCGGGCGACCCCGTGCTGCTGGCCCAGGCGGTGGGCAACCTGATCGACAACGCCTTGAAGTTCACGCCCGAGGGCGGCGCGATCGTGGTGCAGGTCGCCAGCGGCGCCGACGGCAAGGTTGAGATGTCGGTCAGCGACAACGGCCCCGGCATCCCCGATGAGGAAAAGCCCCGGGTGACGGAGCGCTTCTATCGCGGTGACGCCGGCCGCGGCACCCCCGGCGTGGGCCTGGGCCTCAGCCTTGTCAGCGCCGTCGCCAAGCTGCACGGCGGCGCCTTAGACCTGACGGACAACCGTCCGGGGCTCACGGCGCGGATGCGGCTGGCCTAGGGCCCCATGCGTCGGGTGTAGTCCTCCACCTCGGCCACGCGCCGCCGCAATCCATCCGCAGGTCGGCCTAGGTCCGCTCGAAGCCAAGATGTCTCCTGCTCCGGGCGAAGGCGATTGCTCTTTAAAGGTGCAGACGCGGAAAACTTCTCGCAGATGCAAAAATTTGGCGTTTAACAACCCTGGAATCTGATCTAGTCTGTTGCTTAATGGGGCTGGCCTTGACCGCCCCTATAACAGACATGACAGTGCGAGGGGGCAATGAACTCCACACAGTATGCTGGCATGCGCGCAATTGAGCAGTCGGGCAAACGAACGAAGTTTGTCTATAGGATTGTTGCTTTCACCGCAATATTTGTGGCCTTGGCGTTCAGTGTACTGGGATACGTGATTTATTCTGTATCCGGCGATACTCTAACCACACAAATCAATACACAGATCAAATCAACCGGCGAGTCGGCAGCCGATGGCATCCAGAAATGGCTGATGGGCCGCGTTTCGCTGGTGCGGAACCTGGCCGACGACGTGGCGGCCGGTGACGGCGCCCCGGTCATGAGCCTGCTGCGGGGGCCGACGCTGAGCGGCACCTTCAGCCCCGTCTATTACGGCGACGCCGCCGGCGTCTTCACCATGGTCCCGGCGCTGGATTTGCCGCCCGGCTATGATCCGCGCCAGCGCGGCTGGTACAAGGCGGCCGATGGCGCGCGGCAGACCATCATGACGCAGCCTTATGTCAGCGCGTCGGGTGGCAACCTGGTGCTGACCATCGCCAGCCCGGTCATGAAGAATGGCGCCTTGGCGGGCGTGGCCGCCGGCGACCTTGACCTGGACATGGTCAAGACCTTCCTCAAGTCCTTCGACCTGGGCGGCAACGGCCAGGTGTTCCTGATCGACGGCGACGGCACGGTGCTGGTCCACCCCGACAAGGACCGGGTGATGAAGAAGCTGGCCGACGGCTTCGACATCCAGAAGCACCTGGGCCGCACGCCGGAGCAAGAGGGCGACACCCTGATCTCCTTCTACCCCATCAAGGACCTGCCCTCGGCCCGTTGGTACGTGGGCGTGACCATGGACGCGGCCAAGGCCTTCGGGCCCCTGCGCTCCCTGGGCATGCTGATCCTGGTGGCCACGGGCGGCACGGTGGCGGTGCTGGTGTTGCTGCTGGGCTTCGTGACTTATCGCCTGGTGGCGCGGCCCATCGATGAGATCACCGGCACCATGATCGCGCTCAGCGAGGGCGCCATCGACGTGCCCACGCCGGCGGTGGAGCGGCGGGACGAGATCGGTGCCATGGCCCGCGCGCTGGAGGTGTTCAAGCGCAACGCGACCGAGGTGGCCAAGCTGCACCAGGAACGAACCCAGATGCAGGAGGAGGCGGAGCGCAAGCGCCGCGCCCTGGCGGAACGGCTGGCCAGCGATTTCGAGGCCAACGTCTCCTCCGTCCTGAAGCTGGTGTCCCAGGCCAGCGGCCAGGTCGATGCGCAGAGCAATCACCTGGCGGCGGGACTGGCCGACGCGCGGCGCAGCAGCGACGCCGTGCGTGCGGCCACGGATGAGACGTCCACCAGCGTGGAGACGGTGGCGGTGGCGGCGGAGCAGCTGTCCGCCTCCATCGGGGAAATCGCCACGCGCGTGACCCAAAGCGCCGAGATCGCCACCGACACAGCCACCCGCGCCGAAACCGCCCGCCGCACCATCGAGCATCTGGCTGGCCAGATGGAAAAGATCACGGAGATCGTGAACCTGATCACCCAGATCGCCAGCCAGACCAACCTGCTGGCCCTCAACGCCACCATCGAGGCGGCGCGGGCCGGGGAGGCGGGCAAGGGCTTCGCGGTCGTGGCCTCGGAGGTCAAGAGCCTGGCCAACCAGACGGCCAAGGCGACGGAGGACATCACGGCCCAGATCGAGGCGACGCAGCAGGCCAGCAGCCGGGCGGTGGCCGAGGTCCGTTCCATCGCCGAGGTGTCGGCCCGCGCGCAGGAAGTGGCGGCCAACATCGCCTCCGCCGTGGAGCAGCAGGGGGCGGCGACGCGGGAAATCTCCCAGAACGCCAGTATCGTCGCCCGCGGCACCCGGGCCGTCACCACCAACATCCATGCCGTCAGCGATGTGGTGGTGGACAGCGCCGACCGCGCCAGCCACGTGCTGGGCACCGCCGGCGAACTGGCGCAGCAGTTGAAGGCCCTGGACGAACAGGTCAGCCGCTTCGTCACCGCGGTGCGGGCGGCGTGATGCCGCGGGCGCCATATGACGGGGATGTGACAAGCGCTTGTTTTTAAAAAGTTAACTTGGGTACGGCTGGCGATAGGGCACACTTTCTCCCCACCATTGGGACCACCGTCGGGTCAGGATGTAGGGGGCGCCAGCCGTGCCGGTCTTCAAGAACCTTTCCCTGCGGCTGCGCATCATGCTGCCGCTGCTGGCCGTCACAGCGCTGGGGATCGCCAGCCTGATCGCCTATGCCGTGCAGGTGCAGGTCGGCGCCAGTGAAGAGGCCGCCCGCCGCCTGATGACGGAGATGGCGGCCAGCCAGTCCCGCCAGATCGTGGGCGTGATCGACGACGCCCTGGCCGCCGCCCGCACCGATGCCGCCTGGACGGCCTCCCTCATCCAGGACGGGGGCCTGGACCGGGCCGCCTATGGCCGCGCGTTGAACCGGGTGCTGGATGCCAACCCCGACATCACCGGCATCTATGCCGGGCTGGAACCCAACGCCGATGGCGGCGATGGCCGCTACAGGGGCACGCCCCAGGGGGACGCCGACGGGCGGCTGATGCTGTACGCTTACCGCCACGCCGATGGCGGCACGGGGGTGGAAACCACACCCATGACCGGCGATCCGGCGGAGGAAAACTGGTACCACCGCCCCCTGCGGGAGCGGCGGGAGGCGGTGACGCCGCCCTATTTTTATGAGGTGGGCCAGACCCGGGTGCTGATGACCACGGTGGTGGCGCCCATCCTGGTGGATGGCAAGGCGCTGGGCGTGGCCACCGCCGATCTCAGCCTGAAGCGCATCCAGGCCGACGTCGGGGCCCTGCGTCCCTGGGGGGACGGCTACGCCCTGCTGGTGTCCAGCGCGCCCGCCCGGAAGGATGGGACGCAGGATAGCGGCCAATGGGTCGCCAACCCGGATGCCGCCCGGCTGGGCCAGCCCGTCCAGGAGGCATGGGCGCGCGACCTGCTGGCCGCCGTGGCGGATGGCAGGCCGCATGAGGGCGTCTTCCGCGATCCGAAGACCCAGGCGGAGATGGCGGTGGTCATGGTGCCGGTGCGCTTCGGCCGGGCCGGGGAGGTGTGGGGCTTCGCCGTCGCCGCGCCGCGCGCCACCCTGCTGGCCGGCGTCTGGGCCACGCGGGACCGGCTGATGGGTGTGGGCGGGTTGGTTCTGGCCATCGTCTGCGGCCTAGCGGCCGTGATCGGCACCAACCTGTCGCGGCCCTTGCAGGTCATGACGGCCGTCATGGGGCGGCTGGCCGGCGGTGACACCGACGTGGCCGTGCCCGCCCGCGAGCGGGGGGACGAGATCGGCGCCATGTCGCGGGCGGTGCAGGTGTTCAAGGAACAGGCCCTGCACGTGGCGGAGCTGCGGGCGCGGCAGCAGGCGCTGGAGGACCAGGCGGCGGCGGAACGGCACCAGGCCCTGATGGGCGTGGCCACTGACTTCGAGAGCGAGGTCGCCACCCTGGTCAGGGCCTTGGGCCAGGCGGTGGACACCATGACCGGCGTGGCCGACGGTCTGAACCACACGGCGGCCCGCGTGGTGCGCGAAGCCGATGAGATGCAGGGCGAGGCGCGGCAGGCGTTGGCCAACGTGCAGACCATCGCGGCCGCGACGGAGCAGCTTTCCGCCGCCAGCGACGAGATCGCCGCGCAAGCGGTGCGGGCGGCGCAAATCGCGGCCGACGCCGTGGGCCAAGCCGAGCGCAACGGCGACCGCATGCGCCAGTTGGACCAAGCGGCCCAGCGCATCGGTGAAATCGTGGACCTGATCAGCGCCGTGGCCGGCCAAACCAACCTGCTGGCCCTCAACGCCACCATCGAGGCCGCCCGCGCCGGTGCGGCGGGCAAGGGTTTCGCCGTCGTGGCCGGTGAGGTCAAGGCGCTGGCCACCCAGACATCCCGGGCCACCGTCGACATCGCGGAACAGGTGGGTGGGGTGCAGACCGCGACGCTGGAGGCCGTGGCCGCCATCGACGCCGTCATCGCCACTGTCCGCACCATCGCCGAGATCGCCGGCCGCATCGCCGGGGCGGTACAGCAGCAGGGCGCCGCCACGCTGGAGATCAGCCGCAACATCCAACAGGTGTCCATGGGCACGGCGGCGGTCAGCCAGCGCATCACCACCGTCAGTGGTGCCATGGCCGAGGCGGGCGACGGCGCCGGACAGGTGTTGCGCGCCGCCCAGGATCTGTCGCGCGACGCGCGGGGCCTGGACCGCCAGGTCGACCGCTTCCTGGCCGTCCTGCGCGCCAACGGCTAGCGTCCTGTCGCTTAAGCTCCTTGCTGGCGGCGGGGCGGCAAACGTGACAGGCTGGCGCCTGTTCCGGGAGCGGGGCCCGGACGTCAGAAAAACCAGGCACATGGGACCCATATGACCTCACGTTTGCACCGGGCGGCGTTCGCGCTGGCCCTGACGCTCGGCGTCGCACCTTGCGCCCTGGCGCACGCCGCTTCCCCCGCCTCGACAACGCCGGAGGCCGTGGCCCCGGCCCATACCCTGACGCCGCGCGACGCCTTCGCCCTGTCGCAGGCCAAGGACGTGCAGATCAGCCCGGATGGCAAGCGCATCGCCTACACCCGCTCGTCCGAGGATATCCTGACCGACAACGCCCGCAGCGAGGTCTGGCTGGTGGATGTGGCCAGCGGCCAGCAGGTGCCGCTGGGCGTGCCGGGCAGCAGCCGGGCACGCTGGTCGCCGGACGGCACCCGCCTGGCCTATGTCGCCAAGGGGCCGGGTGACAAGCCGCAGATCTGGGTGCGTTGGCTGTCCGGCGGAGGTAGCGGTACCGGTGCCGCCATCACCGCCCTGCCCGAAGGCCCGTCGGACATCGCCTGGTCGCCGGATGGCAAGCAGATCGGCTTCACCATGTTCGTGCCGGAGGAGGGGACCAGCTTAGGCTCCCCCCTCGCGGCGCCGGAGGGGGCGAAGTGGGCCGACCCCATCAAGGTCATCACCCAGATCAACTATCGTGAGGATGGCGAGGGCTATGTCCGCCCCGGCTTCAACCACATTTTCGTGGTGCCGGCCGATGGCGGCGCGCCGCGCCAACTGACCAGCGGCGCGTATGACGATGGCGGCGCCCTGTCGTGGATGCCGGACGGCCGCCACATCGTGTTCAGCACCAACCACGACAAGGATTGGGAACGCGATCCCCTGAATTCCGATATCTTTTCCGTCGACACCACCACCGGCGGCCTGACCCAGCTGACCACCCGCCATGGGCCGGACCAGGAGCCCGTGGTGTCGCCGGACGGCAAGCGCATCGCCTTCGTCGGCTTCGATGACAAGGAACTGGGCTACCAGAACAGCGTGCTGTCGGTCATGAACGCCGACGGCACCGACGTGCGCGCGCTCACCGCCGGCTTTGATCGCGACCTGGGCAGCCCGCGCTGGGCGGCGGATGGCCGCAGCCTTTACGCCACCTACACCGACCAGGGCGTCACCAAGGTCGCCCGCGTCACCCTGGACGGCAAGATCACGACGGTGGCCGAGGGCCTGGCGGGCAGCGAGCTGGACCGCCCCTATTCCGGCGGCGGCTTCAGCGTGTCCAAGGACGGCGCGGTCGCCTTCCCCTGGGGTGATCCCACCCACCCGGCCGATGTCGGCCTCAGCACCGGCCCGGGGAGCAGAAGCGCCTGACCACCCTGAACGCCAGCCTGTTCGCCGGCAAGACCCTGGCCCAGGTGCGGCCGCTGCCCGTGACCTCCAGCGCTGGCGGCCTGCCCATCGGCGCCTGGATGGTGACGCCGCCGGACTTCAACCCGGCCAAGAAGTACCCGCTGATCCTGGAAATCCACGGCGGCCCCTTCGCCAGCTATGGCCCCGTCTGGTCGACGCAGGATCAGCTCTACGCCGCCGCCGGCTACGTCGTCGTCTACGCCAACCCGCGTGGCTCGACGTCCTACGGCGAAAGCTTCGCCAACCAGATCCACCACAACTATCCGTCCCAGGATTATGACGACCTGATGAGCGTGGTGGATGCCGCCATCGCCAAGGGCTCGGTCGATCCCAACAACCTGTTCGTCACCGGCGGGTCCGGCGGCGGCGTGCTGACAGCCTGGATCGTGGGCAAGACCGACCGCTTCAAGGCGGCGGTGACGCAAAAGCCGGTGATCAACTGGGCCAGCGAGGTGCTGACCGTGGACGGCTTCACCTTCATGGCCAAGTACTGGTTCGGCAAGATGCCGTGGGAGGATCCGGAGCAGTACTGGCGCCGCTCACCGCTGAGTTTGGTGGGCAACGTCAAGACACCCACCGCCGTCATGGTGGGCGAGGAAGACCACCGCACGCCCCCCAGCGAGGCGGAGCAGTACTACGCCGCCCTGCAACTGCGCAGCATCCCCACCGCCCTGATCCGCGTGCCCGGCGCCAGCCACGGCGGCCTGGCCGAACGCCCGTCGCAACTGGTGGGCGAAACCAACGCCATCCTGGCCTGGTTCAAGAAGTACCGGACGGACGGTGAGGCCAAGTAGGCGACGTCTGTTAACAAAAGCCCCGGCCGGGTCACCCTGGCCGGGGCTTTTTTCACGCCGCCATCGTCACTCCGCCGGCACCGCCCTGGGATAGTGAGGCACGTCCGCGTGCGTCGCCGCCGCCCCGTCCGCCTTCACCTTGAACCACAGGGCGTAGAGGGCGGGCAGGAAGACCAGGATCAGCACCGTGCCCACGGCCGTGCCGCCGATCAGCACATAGGCCATGGACCCCCAGAACACCGACTGGGTCAGGGGGATGAAGGCCAACACGGCGGCCAGCGCCGTCAGGATGACGGGGCGGGCGCGCTGCACCGTGGCCTCGATCACCGCGTGATAGGGCGACAGCCCTTCCTCCTGGTTGGTGTGGATCTGGCCGATCAGGATCAGGGTGTTGCGCATCAGGATGCCTGACAGGCCGATCAAGCCCAGGATGGCGTTGAAGCCGAAGGGCTGGTGGAAGATCAGCAGCACCGGCACGGCGCCCACCAGGCCCAGGGGGCCCGTCAGGAACACCATGGCCATGGCCGACAGGGACCTGGTCTGCAGCACCAGCACCAGCAGGATCAGCGCCGCCATCACGGGGAAGATGGGGGCCAGCGCCGCGTTGGCCTTGCCCGCTTCCTCGATATTGCCGCCCATCTCGATACGATAGCCGGCGGGCAGCGTGGTGATGATGGGCGCCAGGGCCTTTTCGATGGCCATGGACACCTGGGGCGGCTGCAACGCGTCGTCGATGTCGGCCTGCACGGTGATGGTGGGCACCCGGTCGCGGCGGCGCAGGATGGGCTCCTCCGCCCGCACCTCGACATGGCCGATCTGGCTCAGCGGCACCAGCCGGCCGTCGGCGCTGGTCAGGGTCATGTCGCCCAGGCGGGCGGGGTCCAGGCGGTCGGGCCCGGCGCTGCGCGCCGTCACCTGCACCACGCGGATGTCCTCGCGCACCTCGGTCACCGGGGCGCCGGTCAGCAGGAACTGCAACTGCTGTGCTGCGTCGCTGGGGTTCAGGCCGATCAGGCGCAGGCGGTCCTGGTCCAGGACGAAGTGCAGGGTGGGCGTGCGCTCGCCCCAGTCCTGGTTCACCAGACGGGTGTCCGGGTTGGCCCGCATGACGGCCTGCACCTGATCCGCGATGCCGCGCAGCACGCCCAAGTCCGGGCCGGAAACCCGGAACATGACGGGGAAGCGCGAGGGCGGGCCGAACACCAGCTGCGTCACCCGCACCCGGGCCTCCGGCGCCAGGCCATCGGCGATGGCCTGGCGCAGCTTTTCCTTCAGCCGGTCGCGCGCCTTGTCGTCCGGGGTCAGGACGATCATCTTGGCGAAGGACGGGTCGGGCAGCTCGGGATTGTAGGACAGGAAGAAGCGCGGGGCGCCCTGGCCGACATAGCTGGAGACGATCTTGGCCTCGGGCTGCCGGCGCAGCCAATCCTCCACCTTCCTCGCCGCCGCCGCCGTG
The DNA here is from genome assembly GCF_034427435.1 of Nitrospirillum goiasense. Classification (NCBI taxonomy): domain Bacteria; kingdom Pseudomonadati; phylum Pseudomonadota; class Alphaproteobacteria; order Rhodospirillales; family Azospirillaceae; genus Nitrospirillum; species Nitrospirillum goiasense. The sequence continues at coordinate 1,438,596 of NZ_JAXQNP010000003.1, forward strand.
GCCTCGATGCTGGTGCCCTCGGGCATCTGCACCTCCGCCATGATCTCCGGCCGGTCGGAGGTGGGAAAGAACTGCTGCTTGACGAAGCCCATGCCCGCGCCGGCCAGCAGGAAGGCGCCGACCACGGCCAGGGCCACCCGGCCGCGATGGTCCACCGCCCAAGTGATCAGGCGGCGCAGCCGCTGATAGCGGGGGGTGGCATAGATGGCGGCATGCCCGCCGGGTATGGGCCGGATGTTGGGCAGCAGCTTCACGCCCAGATAGGGGGTGAACACCACCGCCACCACCCAGGAGGTGATCAGGGCGAAACCCACGATCCAGAAGATGTTGCCGGCGTATTCCCCCGCCGTCGAATGGGCGAAGCCCACGGGCGTGAAGCCGATGATGGTGACCAGGGTGCCGGACAGCATGGGGGCGGCCGTGTGGCTCCAGGCGTAGGCGGCGGCCTTGATGCGGTCGTACCCTTCCTCCAGCTTCACCACCATGATCTCGATGGCGATGATGGCGTCATCCACCAGCAGGCCCAGGGAGATGATCAGGGCGCCCAGGGTGATGCGGTCGAAGGCGCGGCCGGTCAGCTGCATGATGACGAAGACGGCGGCCAGGGTCAGGGGCACGGCGGCGGCCACGACAATGCCCACGCGCCACCCCAGGCTGGCCAGGCTGACGAACATCACCACCGCCAGGGCCACGAAGAACTTCAGCATGAACTCACCCACCGCCTCGTGGATGTTCACCGCCTGGTCGCTGACCTTGGACAGCGTCAGGCCCACCGGCAGCTCGGCGGCGATCTTCCTCTCTTCCGCGTCCAGCGCCTTGCCCAGTTCCAGCCCGTTCCAGCCATCCTGCATGACCACACCCAGGGCCAGGGCCGGGTCGCCGTCATGGCGGATCAGGTAGGTGGGCGGGTCCTCATACCCGCGCTTCACCTCAGCCACGTCGGCCAGGCGGAAGGTGCGGCCGCCGGCGACGATGGGGGTGTCGCGAATTTTCTCCAGGTCGTCATAGGCGCCGTCCAGGCGGATGAAGACCTGGGGGCCATCGGTGTCGATGGACCCGGCGGGCGTCACCGTGTTCTGCCGCGCCAGCGCGTCGAAGATGTCGCGGGCGCTGATGCCCAGGGTGGCCAGGCGGGCGTAGGTGAAGTCGACGAAGATGCGCTCCGGCCGTTCGCCCAGGATGTCCACCTTCTTCACGCCCGGCACATGCAGCAGCCGCTGGCGCAGGGTTTCCGCCTCGCGGGCCAGTTGGCGGGCGGGCATGCCCGGCGCCTTCACGGCGTAGACGGCGAAGTCGGTGTCGGCATACTCATCGTTCACGAAGGGGCCCAGGGCGCCCGACGGCAGGGTGCGGGCCTGGTCCCCCAGCTTCTTGCGCGCCTGGTAGAACTGCTCGGGCACGGCCGACGGCGGGGTCTTGTCCTGCAGGGACAGGGTCATCAGCACCATGCCCGGCCGGGTGAAGGTTTCCACCCGGTCGTACCAGCGCAGCTCCTGCAGGCGCTTCTCCAACGGTTCCGCCACCAGGTCCTGCATCTCCTGCGCCGTGGCGCCGGGCCAGACGGCGCTGACCGTCAGGACCTTGATGGTGAAGGGTGGATCCTCGGCACGGCCCAGCTTCAGGAAGGCGTAGACGCCGGACAGGGTGATGGCCACCAGCAGGAACAGGGTTATGGCCCGCTCGCGCACCGCCAGGGCGGACAGGTTGAAGCCGCTCATTTGCCGCTCTCCTTCGCCACGGCCACCGCCTGGGCGATGCGCACACGCTCGCCCGCGTGCAGGAAATGGCCGCCCAGGGCCACCACCCGCTCGCCGGCCGCCAGCCCGCCCAGCAGGATGGCATCCTCGGCGCCCAACTGCCCGACCTTGACCGGGCGGAAGGCGATGGTGGCCCGATCGCCATTGATGGGGTCGCCGGCGGCTTCCGCCGTCAGTACCCAGACGCCGGGGCCCTTGCCCTCGTCGACCAGGGCGCCCAGCGGGATGGAGACGGGCGGCGCGTCGTCGTTCCCCTGGGCCAGCCGCACCGTCACCGTGGCCCCCAGGGGCGCCTGCGCGGCGGGACCGTCCAGGACGTAGCGGGCCTCATAGGTCCGGGTCTGGGCGTCGGCCGCGTCCGACAGCTGGCGCAGGGTCGCCGTGACCCGCGCCGTGCCACCGTACAGAGTGGCGCTGGCGGTGGAGCCCACGGCTGGGCGCATGGTTTCCGGCAGGTTCACCGCCGCCTCGCGCGGGCCGGCATGGGCCAGCCGCACCACGATCTGGCCGGCGGTGACCACCTGCCCGGGCTCGGCCGCCGTGTCCATGACCGTGCCGTCGGCATCCGCCACCAGGGTGGTGTAGGCGCTGTCGTCCTGCGCCACGCGCAACTGCGCCTGGGCGGCGTCCAGTTGGGCCTGGGCGCTGTCGGCGGCGGCCTTCTTCTGGTCGTAGGCGGAGGGGGAGACGGCGCCGCTGCCCACCAGGGCGCGATAGCGCACCTCGTCCGCGCGGGCCTGGGTCAGCGTGGCCTTGGCCATGGCCACCTGGCCCTGCTGGGTGGTGATGGCGTGCAGGTAATCGGTGTTGTCCATCCGCATCAGCGGCTGGCCGGCCTTCACCGTCTGGCCCGGGTCCACCAGGCGCTGCGTGACCTTGCCGGCCACGCGGAAGCCCAGGCCGCTCTGCACCTTGGCGGTGATGACGCCGACGAAGGCCCGCTCCTCACGGGCGGCCGGCTGGGCCGTGGCCACACGCACCAGACGCTCCGCCGTGCGCGGGTCGGGGGCAGGCTTGTCACAGGCGGAAAGCGAGGTGCCGGCCAGGGCCAGGGCGGCCAGGGTCAGCAGACGGGCAGATACGGACAAGCGCATGGCGAAGCTCCAACCCTGAGGAAGCCTCGACCATACTTACGAGTGACGATTTAGTCAATCCGTCACTCGTAGAACATCATCCGTTGATTATCACATGTCAGGGCCGCAGGCCGCGCAGCACCAACCCGGCCAGCGCCGCCGTGGCGGCTTCCATTTTGTCCAGCTTGTCTTCCAGCATCAGGGGGTGCGCGAACGGCCATAGCGTCTCCTCGATCGCCAGGCAGACCTCGTCCAGCGGGGTTTCACGCTCGAACTCCCCGGCCTCGCGCCCCTCGACCACCAGGGTGCGCACCATCTCGCGCAATTCCTCCTCATACGTCGTGCCGGCGTGCCAGTTCTCGGTCACGGCGGTGACGACGATGTCGTGCAGCCGGCGTTCCTCAAAGAACAGGGCGGCGCCAGCGCGTGCCAGGGTGGGGTGGAAACGGCGCAGCCGGTCGGCGGCGGGGACGGGCTCCCTCACGATGGCGCGCAACTGGGCGGTGATCTCGCTCAGGCAGCGGGCGCAGATGGCCTCGCCGATGGCTTGCTTGCTGTTGAAGAACTTGTAGATATAGGCCGTCGACAGGCCGATGGCCTTTGCCAGGTCCGCCACCGTCGTCTTGTGATAACCGTAATGACGGAAATGCTGGTCGGCGGCCTCGACGATCTGCGCGCGCCGTTCGTGGTCGATGGGGCCGCGTTGCCCTGCGGCGGCGGCGGTGGCGCGGGCGGACGGGGTGGTCATCAGGAGGCTGCCTTTATGGAAAGATGTCGAACGGCCCCTCGTTGGGCGTCCGGTGGGAAGCCATCGCGCGGGCGCATGCCGTCTCTATGTAAGTGACAAATAACGATTTTGCAATGTCGTCACTCCTTCCGGCCCGGCACCCCCTGCCTCTCGTTCTTAAGGACAACGCGGCGTAAGCCCTTGAATTGATTTCAAAGGCAAAAAGTCAATCCTCACATGGCATCATTGTTGGGGCTGGCCGCCTGTCTATAGTCATCCTACCCATTCCGCGAAGAATTAAGGGGAGGAAGACTATGGCAATCTACACCCACGTTTCCGTCGGGACCAATGACCTGGCCAAGGCCCGAGGCTTCTATGACTCCGTCCTGGCCAAGCTGGGCCTGAAGCGCGTGGCCGATCTCGGCGACAACGGCTCCATCTGGGGTGAGGACAAGCCGTCCTTCTTCGTCCTGAAGCCGGCCAACGGCCAGCCCGCCACCGTCGGCAACGGCGTGACCGTGAGCTTTGAGGCGCCGAACCGCGCCGCCGTCGACGCCTTCCATGCCGAGGCCCTGGCCCAGGGCGGCGTGTGCGAGGGCAAGCCGGGCCCGCGCGGCTGGGCCCCCAACGCCTACGCGGCCTATGCCCGCGACCTGGACGGCAACAAGCTGGCCGCCTATTGCTTCAAGCCCGAATAACCGTCTTCCCGCACACATGAAAACGGCGCCGCAGCGATGCGGCGCCGTTTGTCTTTGGGCGCATGCCGCCGGACGCGATGGCGTCCGGCACCCCAGGAAGCGCTTACCCCCCGATCTGCAGCATGCGCAGGTTGTTGGTGGTGCCGGCCTGGGCGAAGGGGATGCCGGCCACGACGATGATCTGGTCGTGCAACTTGGCGAACTCGGCACTCTGTGACACGGCGGTGGCGACATCCACCATCTGTTCGTAGGAATGGATGTCCTCCGACAGGGCGCTGTGCGTGCCCCAGAGCAGGCACAGGCGGCGCGACACGGCCTGGTCGGCGGTGATGGCCAGGATGGCCACTTCCGGACGCTTGCGGGCGATACGGGCGGCGGTGGTGCCGCTGGAGGTGAAGGCAACGATGACCGGGGCGCGCACGGCCTCCGCCAGGTCGGCGGCAGCGGAGGCGACGGCGTGCGGCGGGGTCTGCTCCACCCCCGGCTCCGACGCGCGGATGAGGGAGTGGTACAGCTTGTGCCGCTCGGTGGTGGCGATGATGCGGTCCATCATGGACACCGCTTCCAGCGGATAGGAGCCGCTGGCCGATTCCGCCGACAGCATGACGGCGTCGGCGCCGTCATAGATGGCGGTGGCCACGTCCGACGCCTCGGCGCGGGTGGGGGTGGGGGCGGCCACCATGCTGTCCAGCATCTGGGTGGCGACGATCACCGGCTTCACCGCCAGGCGGCAGGCGCGCACCAGTTCCTTCTGACGGCCGGGCACCTCTTCCTGCGGGATTTCCACGCCCAGGTCGCCACGGGCCACCATGATGGCGTCCGACAGGCGGATGATGTCGTCGATCTGCTCCAGCGCCTGCGGCTTCTCGATCTTGGCCATCAGGCCGGCGCGGTCGCCGATCAGGCCGCGCGCCTCGATCATGTCGCTGGGCTTCTGCACGAAGGACAGGGCCACCCAGTCCACGCCCAGGTTCAGGCCGAATTCCAGGTCGGCGCGGTCCTTGGCGGTCAGGGGCGACAGGTTCAGCAGGGTGCCGGGCAGGTTGACGCCCTTGCGGTTGGAGATGACGCCGCCCACCACGACCTCGGCGGTCATGGTGTCGTCGCCCAGGCTGGTCACCTTCACCCGCACGCGGCCGTCGTCGATCAGCAGGTGGTGGCCCGGCAGGACGGCGGCGAAAATCTCGGGGTGCGGCAGGGGGATGGCGTCACGGTCGCCATCCTGGCCCTTCAGCACGAAGCGGATGGTGTCGCCCTTGGCCACCGTGATCTTGCCGTCCTTGATGGTGCCGACGCGGATCTTGGGGCCCTGCAGATCCTGCAGGATGCCGATGGGCCGGCCCACTTCCTTCTCCAGCGCGCGGATATGGGCGTGGACCTTGGCGTGGTCCTCATGGGTGCCGTGGCTGAAGTTCAGGCGGAAGGTGTCCACGCCCGCCAGGAACAGCGCCTTCAGCATCTCGGGTGAGTTGCTGGCGGGTCCGACGGTGGCGACGATCTTGGCACGGCGGTGGCGACGCATTGTTGTTTTCGGCCCTGGCGGGCCGCCCCAGAAGTGAATGCCGGTTGGAAACGGTTTCCGGGCGCACCATCGGCATGGCTAACGGTTGCCCGGTCCGGTTGGCGGCGATGGTACCCGCTTCGCCCGCCGACAACAACATGGGGATATGCGAAATTCCGGTTAAAGGCGGTAATTTTACTACATGACACGCCCCGGCGGGCGCGTCTCAGATCACGATGTTCGCGCCGCCGTCGATATAAAGGGTGCTGCCCGTCAGCCGTCGCGCGAAGGGGCTGGCCAGGTAGGCGCAGGTGTAGCCCACGTCCATGATGTCTACCAATTCCCCAACCGGCGCGCGGCTTATGGCGTCGTTCAGCAGGCGGTCGAAGTCCTTCAGGCCCGACGCCGCCCGGGTCATCAGTGGGCCGGGCGACAGGGCGTGCACCCGGATGTGCTGCGGTCCCAACTCATGCGCCAGGTAGCGGCAGGACGCCTCCAGCGCCGCCTTGACCGGGCCCATGACGTTGTAATTGGGCACCACGCGGTCGGCGCCCAGGTAGCTCATGGCGAACATGGCGCCGCCCTGCGTCATCAAGGGCGCCGCCAGCTTGGCCATGCGGATGAAGGAGTGGCAGGAGATGTCCATGGCGCGGGCGAAGCCCTCGGCGGAGCAGTCCAGGAGACCGCCCTTCAGGTCCTCCTTGGGGGCGTAGGCGATGGAATGGACCAGGATGTCCAGCCCGCCCCAGGTATCGCGCACCGCGTCGAACACCGCCTCCAACTGGCCGGGCGCCGTCACGTCTAGCGGCAGGAACAGGCGGGCGCCCAGTTCCTGCGCCAAGGGTTCCACATGCGGCTTGGCCTTGTCGTTCAGGTAGGTCAGCGCCAGTTCCGCCCCCACCTCATGAAAGGCCTTGGCGCAGCCATAGGCGATGGATTGGTCGTTGGCGATGCCCACCACCAGGGCGCGCTTGCCGGCCAGGATGCGGTGGGGCGTGGGCAGGTGGATGTCCGTGGTCATGGGGTCCCGTCCGTCAGCAGGCGCCGCGTGTGGCGGGCGATCATCAATTCCTCATCCGTCGGCACGATCCAGGCGGCCACGCGGCTGCCGGGCGCGCTGATGCGGGCGGTGTCGCCTTCGGGCCGGGCGTTGGCCGCGGCATCCAGGGTCACGCCCAACCAGGCGGCGTGTTGGCAGACGGCGGCCCGAACGCCGGCGCTGTGCTCCCCGATGCCGGCGGTGAAGACCAGGGCGTCCAGGCCGCCCAGCGCTGCTGCCAGCGACCCGATCTCCCGCCCGATGCGATAGGTGAACAGGTCCACCGCCAGCTTGGCCCGGGGCTCGGGCGAGGTTTCCAGTGTGCGCATGTCGCTGGAAAGGCCGGACACCCCCAGCAGGCCGGATTGCTGGTACAGCAGCTTTTCCAGGTCGCGCGGCCCCATGCGCATCTCGTCCATCAGGTACAGCAACACGCCGGGGTCCAGCGTGCCGCAGCGGGTGCCCATGGGCAGGCCCTCCACCGCCGTGAAGCCCATGGTGCTGGCGACGCTGCGGCCGTCGTCCATGGCGCACAGGCTGGCGCCGTTGCCCAGGTGGGCCACGATGACCTTGGCGCCGCCCAAGCCCAGCTCGCCCAGGTGGGAGGCGATGTACTCGTAGGACAGGCCGTGGAAGCCATAGCGGCGCACGCCCCGGTCCGTGATCGCCGCCGGCAGGGCGAAGGCCTGGGCCAAGGGCGGCTGGGCGGCGTGGAAGGCGGTGTCGAAGCAGCCCACCTGGAACAGGCCGGGCGTGCTGGCCAGGATGCTGCGCGCCGGCGCCAGGTTGTGCCGTTGATGCAGCGGGGCCAGGGGCACCAGGGTCGCCAGCCGGTCCAGCACGGCGGTGTTCAGCGCCGCGGGGGCGGTGAAGTCACTGCCGCCGTGGACGATGCGATGGCCCACAGCCTCCACCTTGTGGCCTTCCAGATGGGTGTTGATGAACCCCATCAGGAAGCGCGTGGCGGCGTCATGGTCGAAGGCGCCGGCCTCCGCGCCGGTCCAGCGCTGCTCCCCCACCACGTCGCCGGCGGGGTGCCGGGCGATGAAGTGGGCGTTGTCGGTGTGCAACCCCTCGATCTGCCCCTTCAGGAACAGTTCCAGGTGCCGCGTCTCATCCGCGAACAGCGAGAACTTGATGCTGGAGGAGCCGGCGTTGATGACGATGATGGCGTTGCTGATCTTCCTGCGGCGCATGGGCTCACCCCACCGCCAGGGCCGAGACGGTGCGGCGGTGCCGGGCGATCAGGGCCGCCACGGCGCAGGAGGCGAGGCGGGCCGGCACACTGTCGGCCCGGCTGGTCAGGATGATGGGCACGCGGGCGCCCAGCACGATGCCGGCGGCGTCCGCCCCCGCCAGGAAGGTCAGGCTCTTGGCCAGCATGTTGCCGGCCTCCAGGTCCGGCACCAGGATGACGTTGGCGTGCCCGGCGACGGGGGAGGTCAGGTGCTTGATGGTGGCGGCTTCGGGGCTGATGGCGTTGTCCAGGGCCAGGGGGCCGTCCAGGATGGCGCCGGTGATCTGCCCACGCTCCGCCATCTTGCACAGGGCGGCCGCCTCGATGGTGGAGGGGATCTTGGGGTTCACCGTCTCCACCGCCGACAGGATGGCCACGCGCACCTCGCCGAAGCCCAGGATCAGGGCCAGGTCGATGGCGTTCTGCACGATGTCCACCTTCTCCGCCAGGGTGGGGGCGATGTTGACGGCCGCGTCGGTGATGATCAGCGGATCGTCATGGCCGGGAATGTCCATGACGAAGCAGTGGCTGAGCCGCCGCGCGGTGCGCAGGCCGGTCTCCGTCCGGACCACGGCGCCCATCAGCTCATCGGTGTGCAGGCTGCCTTTCATCAGCGCCTCGGCCTTGCCCTCGCGCACCAGTTCCACCGCCCGCTGGGCGGAGGCCACGCTGTGCGGCGTGTCGATGATGGGCAGGGACGCGATGTCCAGGCCCGCCTGTTCGGCCACGGCCCGGATGCGCGCCTCCGGCCCCACCAGGATGGGGGCGATCAGGCCCAGGCGGGCGCCGTCCACCGCGCCCTCCAGCGCGCTCTGGTCGCAGGGATGGGCCACGGCCGTGGGCGGCGGGCCGGCCTGGTGCGCGGCGGCGATCAGGCGCTGGTACTTCTTGTGGCGGGCGATGTCGGCCTGCACCCGGGGGGTGGTCGCGGCGGTGGGGCTGTCCATGGCGGTCTCCAATACGGGCGGGTCGAAAGCGGTCAGGCGGCGGTGCTGGCGTTCCCGCGCCTCGGTTTGGCGGGCGCTGCGCTGGGCGCAGGTGTGTCGGCGGATTGGAACAGGGCGATCACCTGCTCCAGCCGCGCCGCCACGGCGGCGCCGGGCGGATCGCCGGCCTCCACCAGGCGGCGCAGGGCCGTGGCGGCGGTGGCCCGCGCGTCCGCGTCGGGTGGCAGCAGGGTGGGTAGGGCCGCGATGGCCGCCGCCTCGTCCCGGTGCAGCAGCGCCGACTGCTCCCGCACCAGGGCCTTGAACTGGGCCAGGCTCAGCCGCTGGTCCGCCGGAGTCTGGTGGCGCAAGGCCCGCAGCACGGCGAAGCGCCGCTCATCGGCGCCGGGGTGAGCGTCCGCCTGCATGACGTACAACAGGGCTCGGGTGACGGCGGTCGCCAGGCCATCGTGGTTGGTATCCGTCGCCGTATCCGCGTCCGCTGGCGGTGGGATATCCATCGGCTGCCGCGGCGGGGGCTCCACCCCGATGGCGGTTTGCAGCAAGGCGGAGCCGTAAACCGTCATGAAAAAGGTTTCCGTGGCCCGGTCGCGCAGTTCGCGCCAGGTGTCCAGCGCCTGGACGACGCTGTCCGACACGGCCTCCTGCACCTTCAGGAAGGGATTGTCGGGCGCCACGGGCCGACGGTGGGCGCGGGCGGTTTCCGCCAGGGCGGCGATGGGCCGCATCAGGGGGTTCTTGTCTGAGAACACCTCGAACCGCAGCCGGTTGGGATGCAGGCGGCGCAACAGCTCCGCGCTTTCATCCGTCGCCAACTGCCGCACCACCGGGCGCAGGGTATGGGCGTACAGGTCGCCGTTGAGGGCGGAGACGCGGGCCACGGTGGCGAACCGGCGGTCGTCACGCACATCGTTGCCGCCCAGCGCCCGGATGTCGTCCAGGCCGCGCCGCTCGAACCGGGTCAGATACCGGCCGGACACCAGTTCGGCGTGCGCCACGCCGGTCTTTTCCGTGAACACGGCCTGGTAAAGGCCTGGCGGCAACATGTCGATCAGGTCCATGGTCCGGGCGAATTCGTCATGTTCCTTGGTCGCCACGGTGGCGGAGACGAAGATGCCCAGGTGGCCGATGCTGGGGTGCAGGGAATAGATGATGGTCTGGCCGCCGGCCTCCAGCTCCGCGTCGCTGTCGTACAGGTCCAGAATCCAGTCCAGCGCCTGCTGCGGCGGGGTGATGTCGTCACCCCAGGAGCAGAAGACGATGATGGGCGACTTGATGGCCCGCAGGTCGACCTTGCTGCCGTCCGACAGGGCGATGCCGCCCCGGGTCAGGCGGTTGCCCAGGAACAACTCATCGGCGATGTACTGCATCTCCCCGGCGTTCAGCAGGATGGGGCTGCCCCACCAGCGTTCGAACTCCAGGAAGCGCGGCCCTTCGGTGTCCACCTTGGAATAGACGGCGTAGTTCTTTTTCCACAGGGTGTTGGCCGGGTTCATGTTCTCGAAGTTGGCGATCAGCGCCGCGCCGTCGAAGATGCCGTGCCCCAGGTCGCCGCTCAGCGTCGTCAGCCAGGTGCCGCCCAGCAGGCCGCCCAGGTAGCGCAGCGGATTCTTCTCATGCACCCCCGCCCAGTAGGAGAGGGGGAGCCCGCGAGCACGATGGGGCCCGTCAGATCCGGCCGCGTCGCCGCCATCATCATGACCTGCCAGCCGGCTTGGCAATTGCCGATCAGGCAGGGCTTGCCATCCGCCTGCGGATGCAGGGCGGCTACCTTTTCCACGAAGGCGGCCTCCGCCCGGCAGACATCCTCCACCGTCTGGCTCGGCACCGGCTTGGGCAGGAAACCGACGAAATAACAGGGATGCCGCTCGGCGAGGGCCACGCCGATCTCGCTGTCATGCTTCATGCCGCCGATGCCGGGGCCGTGGCCGGCCCGGGGGTCGAAGACGACGAAGGGCCGCAGGCTGGGGTTCGTCGGCTTGTCCGGCAGTGGCAGGATGCGCACCAGGCAATAGTTCACGGGCCGGTCCAGCGTCCGGCCGTCCATGACCAGTTCGTAAGGGAAGCTCAGGACGTTGGGCCAGGCATCGTCCATATGCTGGAAATGGTCGTTGCCCCGCTGGCGCAGCACATCCAGGAACAGCAGGGAGCGTTGGCCCGCGTCCACCCAATAATCCACGGCCTGCTGGGCAAGGCTGGCCCAGGGCGCCGCAAAAGGGGACGGTTCCGTTCGCGTGGGGGTCATCGTGCTCGCCATCCGTGCCGTGTCCATGAAGTTCCTCGTTCGGAAAGAATGCTGCACTGCGGCAATTGTAAGCGAGAAATATGAAGGATGGGAGAAACTATCCCGTAGATTTATGTTAGTTCGGAGTCGGAACTAATAGGAGCTGTTAGCTCTATGATTCTAGTGATTATGTTTCATTTATTAATGAATGTTAGCTGGATTGTTCACCAATAATACTCAAAGCCATCTCACATGCCGTCACGCTCCAGGATAAAGCTTTCGGTTGGTGTATATTTATGATCCATGTCAACGGTCTGTCGGGAAAATGGACGGTATGGGTGGGCATAGCGCCGCACCGCCCGCCCCGCCGGCATGGTCAGGGCGCGGTGGCTGGCGGCCGCCAGCCACCGCCCAGCGCCTGCGCCAGGGTGATGGCGGCGGCCAGGCGGTCGGCCCGCGATTGCACCAGGGCCAGCTCCGCCGACAGCAGGCCGCGCTCGGCATCCAGCTGTTCCAGATAAGGGGAATAGCCGGCGCGATAGCGGCCGGTGGCGATGGCCAGGGTGCGGGCCAGGGCGTCGCGCTGGCGCAGCAGCGCCGCCTCCTGCTCGGCGGTGCGCTGCACCATGGCCAGCCCATCCTCCACCTCGCGGAAGGCCGTCAGGGCGGCCTTGCGATAGCCGAAGGCCGCCGCGTCCCGCCGGGCGGCGGCGCCGTCGGCCTGGGCTTTCAGGCGCCCGCTGTCGAACAGGGGGGCCAGGATGCTGCCGCCCAGGGTGAAGACGTTGACCGGATCGATCAGGCTGCTGGCCACGGTGCCGCCCGCGGCACTCAGCTGCACATCGGGCAGGAAGGCCGCGCGCGCGGCGTCCAGCCCATGGTCGGCGGCCACCAATTGCTGTTCCGCCTGCGCGATGTCCGGCCGGCGGCGCAACAGGTCCGAGGGCAGGCCCGCCGGCACCGTCGGTGTGGTCAGACCCTCCAGGCTCTCGCCCCGCTCGATGCCGCTGGGGCTTTCGCCCATCAGCAGGCTCAGGCCGTCCTCCTGCCGGGTGATGGCCAGATCGATCCCCGGGAGCAGTTGCGCCGTGGCCTCGTATTCGGCCTGGGCCTGCGCCAGATCCAACTGGGCGGCGTAGCCCGCCTCCGCCCGCCGGCGGGCCAGGTGCAGCGAGGCCTCGCGGGCCGCCAGGGTGCGTTTGACCACATCCCGCCGGGCGTCCAGGGCCCTCAGGCCGACATAGCCGGTGGCGGCCGAGGCCGCGACCGCCAGGCGCACGGCGTCGCGGGCCGCTTCGGTCGCCAGCAGGGTGGCGCGGGCGGCCTCGCTGGCGTCCGCCAACCGGCCGAACAGGTCCAGGTCATAGGAGGCGGTGGCCTGCCATTGCCCGGCCGTCTGCTGGCGCGGCTGACCGAAGGGGCTGACATCGCGTTGCCGGCCCCCGCCGGCGGCCAGGACGACATTGGGCAGGCGCTGATCTTCCGCCAGGCGGTATTGGGCGCGGGCCTCGGCCACGCGGGCGGCGGCCACCATCACGTCGGTGTTGTTGGCCAGGGCCCGGTCGACGACGCGGGTCAGCACCGGATCGCCAAAGGACCGCCACCAGGCGGCCTCGACCGTGCCGTCGGCGACCCGGTCGGACCGCCAGGCGGGCGGCGGCTCCACGGCGGCGGTCAGCGGCGCCTCCGGCCGGGGGCCGGCGCAGGCGGCCACCAGCAGGGCGAGGGGATAGGCCAGGCGCCTCATGGCTTGGCCCCTTTGGGCGCTCCCGCGGCGGCCGTATCCACCCGCGTTTCCACCGACATACCGGGACGCAGGCGGTCGACCAGGGGCTGGCCGGGGGTGATGGCGATGCGCACGCCGATGCGCTGCGGCACCTTGATGAAGTTGCCGGTGGCGTTGTCGGGCTTCAGCACGGCGAATTCAGAGCCGGCGGCCGGCGACAGCGTTTCCACCGTGCCCGTCAGTTCCGCCCCGTCCAGGGCGTCGACGGTGAAGCGTGCCGGCTGGCCCGCGGCCATGTGGGCGGTCTGCGCCTCCTTGTAATTGGCGATGATCCAGCGGTCGTCCGGCACCAGGGACAGGAACTGGGTGCCGTTGGTGACGTACTGGCCCAGGCGCACGCCCACCTCGCCCACCTGGCCATCCTCGGGGGCGTAGATGACCGTATGCTCCAAGTCGATCTCGGCCAGGGCCAGCTGGGCCAGCGCCGCTTCCACCTGGGCCTGCAACCCGTCACGGCCCACGTCCACCGTGCGCACGTCCTGGCGCGCGATCTCCCCACCCGCCTCCGCCTGGCGCACCTGCGCCTCGGCCTGGGCCAGTGCGGCCTGGGTCTGGTCGCGCTCGCGGATGGAGACGGAGCCGTCGCGCACCAGGTCGGTCACGCGGGCCATGTCGGCGTGCGCGCGGGCCAGCTGGGCGCGGGCGTTGGCCAGGTTGGCCACCTGGCCCGCCAGGGCGGCGTCGCGGGCGGCGTGGGCCTGTTCGCTGTTGGCCAGGGCGGCGCGCTGGGCGGCCAGCGTTGCCCGGGCCTGGTCCACCCGGGCGCGGTAGATGCGATCATCGATGCGGGCCAGCACCTGGCCGGCCTTGACGTGGGCGTAATCGCCCACGGCGACATCCACGACATAACCGCTGACCTGGGGCGCGATCACCGTGGTGCGGCCGCGGATATAGGCGTTTTCCGTCGCCTCCACCGTGCCGGCGAAGGGCGGCAGGCGCCAGGCGGCCAGCAGGGCCAGGATGGCGAGGGCGGCCACCGCCAGGATGGCCACGGCGGCCAGCCAGCCGCGCCGGGGCGGATGCCAATAATGGGGGGTATCGGGGGCGCTCATGATCCGCGTCTCCGGCGCAGGGTGTTGAACAGGATGAGGTAGCCGACATACAGGGCGTTCAGCAGCGCCAGGCCGGCCACGAACAGGAAGACATCGTTGAAGGCCAGCACGGCGGCCTCACGGCCCATGGCTTGGCCCAACAGGCCCCCGCCCTGGGCGGCCCGCAGCGCCGCGTCCGGCAGCGCGCCGGCCAGGGGGGCCGCCCCTGCCGCCAGGCGCGCCACCACCTGCGGATCGGATGTCAGAAGGTGTTCCGACAAGGTTTGGGCGTGCCAGTGGGTGGCCGCCACCTGCAGGCTGCCCAGCAGGGCGGACCCGGCCAGCCCGCCCACGTTCTGGGTGATGCTGAACAGCACCATGAAGGTGACCAGGTGGTCCGGCCCCTTGGACACCATGCGCAGGAAGCCCAGCACCAGGGCCGGCCCGATGAACAGCGTGGTGCCGAAGGCGATCAGCCCCTGGCTGAGATACAGCTGCGGCGGGCGCACAAGGCTGGTGGCGTCGCTGTCGAGCCAGGCGCCGGCGGCGATGAGCAGCGACGCCGCGATCACCTGATAGGGCAGGCGCCGTTCTGACAGGGTCAAGGCGGACGCCAGGGTGCCGCCCAGCATGGCCAGGACCACGATGGCGAACAGGGGCCGCAATTGGTCGTTGATCAGGCCACCCGATGTAAGAAGGCCGACGGCGCCATAGGTCTGTTCCGCCAGCGATACCCGCACCATCACGGCGGCGGCGGCGAAGCGCACCATGTCCAGCGTGGTCAGCCAGCGGACCTGGATCAGCGGTTCTTTCCGCTGCCGCTCGATCAGCCAGGCCAGGGTGAACAGGGGCACGGCCGCCGCCAGCGCCCAGCCCAGCCAGGGCGTGTCCACCCACCACAGCAGGCGCCCCTGGCCCAGCACGCCGCAGACCAGCACCAGGCAGGGCAGCATCAGGCCGATGACGGCGAAGTCCAGCGGCTGGAAGACGGGCGCGCGGTCGCTGGGCGGCAAGGGCAGGGCGGTGATGGCGGCCAGCGCGGCCAGCGCGATGCCGATTTCCATCAGGTGCAGGCCCTGCCACTGGTGCAGCGCCAGCATCTCCACCGTCACCAGGCGGGCCAGCGGCGTGCCCAGCTGCGTCAGGCCGATGCCGATGACCAGCGCCAGGGGGCGCAGGCGGCCAGGGAAGACCTGCAGCAGGTTGTAGACGGTCATGGTGATCAGGCCCGCCGCCGTCATGCCGCTGACGGCCCGGATGATGGCGGCGGCGGCGAAGCCGGGAATGACGAACTGCAATAGGCCAGCCAGGGCGTAGGCGATCAGCAGGGTGCCGGTCACCGCCGGAATGCCGAACTGCGCCCGCGCCTTCACCAGCATCAGGTTGGCGCCGGCGTTGAAGGCGACGTAGAGGGCGGGCAGCCAGCTGGCCTGGTCGATATAGACGCCCAGGGCGCCCGACAGGCTGGCCAGGTTCACGTTCACCAGCGCATTGCCCAGGGTGGATGCCACCCCCACCAGGACCGCCACGGCGGCATAGCCCAGGCGGCGGCCCAAGGGATGCGCCGGCACGGCGGGAGAGCCGACGAAGGTCGGCCGCTCCTCCGGCTTGAACAGGTAGGTGTCGCCCGTCATGGCCCCGCCCCCGGGTCCCGCAGCTGATACAGCATCAGCGCCGTGTCGAGATGAACGCGATAATCGACGATCCAGCCGCGTGCCCAACGGCAGACGACCAGGCGCGGCACGTCGAAAGCGCGTTTGAGCGGTGCGGCGTCCGGGCCGCCCGGCAGGTCGGCGGGCAGGGTCAGGCCGCCGGTGGCGGTGCCGGTCAGGCGGGTGACGGCGCAGCTTTGGTGGCCGTCATGGCTGCTGAACAGCGCCAGGTAGGGATCGGCATGAATATGGGCGTCCGGGAAGGCGGCGCAGAAGCGGATGGCCTGCTCGATATGGGCCTGCTTGCCCAAGGGGGGCATGGCGCCGTCGCCATGGGCCATGACATCCTCCCCCAGGAACTCCGCATAGTCGCCCCAGCGCCGGTCGTTCCAGGCGCGGTCCAGGGCGCGCATCCTGTCCAGCGTGCGGCGCATCGCCATGTCAGGCCCGCTGCTGCCGCTGTGGTGTCCCAAGGTCCAGCCCCATCCCCATGTCCCCCGCCCATCGGGTTGTAATCTCAGGCGCCGATCCTAGGGGCGGCGGCAGGCGGGAATGGAGTGAGCGGTCCCGCGCTCACGGTTAGCCCGCCCGGGCTGCCGCCTTGGATGGCCGCAGCCGGTCCATCACCGCCTGGAAGGCCGGCCGGTCGCGCCAGGCGTCAAAGCGCGTGTCGGTGCGCAACCACACGGTCGACAGCTCCCGCCGGTCGATGGCGCGGTTCAGGGCCGCCAGGCCCCGCGCCTCGTCGTTCAGGGCGGCGGCCAGGGTGGCGTGGGCGAAGGCGGTGGCCGGCATCGTCTCGGTGGCGGCCAGCAGGCGCCAGCCCCGTTCCGGCTCCCCCAGCCAGGCCTCGATCTCCGCGCGGGCGTAGATCAGGCCGGGATATTTGGCGCTGGCCCGCTCAATGGCCTCGGCCAGCGCACGGGCGCCATCGGGCTCGCCCCCGAAAACATGGGCCAGGGCGCGGTACATCAGCACCTCCGCCGACGCGCCCGGCTGCGGGACGCTTCCTTGCGACGCGCCCGCCGCGATCAGCTCGGCGTAACGCCGGGCCTGGTAGTGGCTGGTGGCCTCCGCGATGTCCTGCTGCACGGAGAAAGGCTCGATGGCGCGGGCGTCGCGGAACAGGTGCTCCGCCTCGTCATGCCGGCCGAGGATGGTGAGGAGAACGCCGTGGAGGCGGGCGGCGCGGGCATGGTCGCCCAGGCGCAAGGCACGGGTGAAGTCCGCCTCCGCCGCCGGGGCGTCGCGGTCCAGCCAGGCGGCGACGGTGGCCCGTGCCGTCAGCGCTTCCACCGAGTGCGGGTCGATCTCCAGCGCGCGCCGAACGGCGGCCTCCGCCGCGGCCTTGGCTTCGGCATGATCGACCAGGCCCAGGCGGAACAGGTCGCATTGGCAGTCGGCCACACCCGAATGGCCCCGGGCGAAGTCGGCCGCCCCCTCCGCCACCCGCTGGAATATCTCCAGCGCCTCATAGAGGGCGGCGGGCGTCTGCTGGTCCAGCAACTGCCGGGCGCGATAGATGCGGGCGTGCCCCTCCAGCGCCACGGGGCCGGGGCTGACGCGGGCGGCGCGTATGGCGCTGTTGTCCAGGCGCACCCGGCTCAGCACCGTGGCAGCGATGCGTTCCTGCAGGCGCAGGTGCTCATGGTCCGGGGCGTCGAAGCGATCGGACAAGATGACGAAGCCCTTGGTGTTCGACACCTCCACCGTCACCCGCAGCATGCCATCCTGCCGACGCACCGTGCCCTGCAACACGGCGTCCACGCCCAGTTCGCGCGCCAGTGTCGGCACGGACCAACCCTGGTCGTGCGCCTGGAAGACGACCGCGCGCGAGGCGACGCGCAGGCCCTGCGCACGCCCCAGGGCGTAGATCAGTTCATCCGTCAGGCCGTCGGCGAAACGGTCATCCTCCGCCGTGCGGCTCAGCGCGCGCAATGGCATGACGGCCACGGCGGCGCCGAATCCGGGTGTGTAGGTCGGCCCCTCGGCCAAGGGGGCGGGCGCATTCAATGCCACCGCCGGCGCTGGGGTCAGGGCGAACAGGGGGACATAGCCGCCCGTGGGCAGGGTGATCACCACCGGGTCGCTCTGGCCGGGACCGGCATAATGATCCTGCAGCTTGCGCCGCAGGCGCCGCGCTTCCACCCGCACGGTGCTGTCGATGCGGGGATCATAGGGTGGTTCGCGGCCATAGACGGCGTTGCCGATCACCGCCTCCTTCAAGGAGGTGCCGCGACCTTCGAGCGTTTCCTCGACAATGAAATGCAGGAAGGCCAGCAGCCGGTCCGACCCTGCGAACTGGGGGCTGGCCCGCAGCCGGTCGACCTGTTCACGTACGGCCCAGGGCGATGGCGTCTTGCTGGAATCCACGGGGGCCCTGTCCTTTTAAAAATTCAGATGCGCGCTCGGGTATGCTGCAATTTATGCGGGTGGCGGCCGGGGCTGGTCAAGGTTTGCCCGGTTCACAGGTTGCCATAACGGTTAGCGCGCGCGGGCTAACGGTTCTTGGGCCTTATGAACCGTTATCATCCGACAGTTTATTGTCCGGCGGGGCGGGCGCACATGGGGGATGGATGCAATGGTCGAATTGCCGTGGCTGCAGATATCAGGCGCTGTCGCCGGTGGTGTCGTCGGCGGGTTCTCGGGCTTTATCGCCAATACCTTCCATGAGCGTCGCGTGCGCCTGCGGGCCAAGCGGAACATCGCCTGCGCCTTGATCGGCGAGATCGGCGCCCTGTCGCAGCATATCGAGGAGAACTACCTGTCCATGCTGCGCGCCGATCTGCAGGCCTGCGGTGAGGCGCCCTCGGTCGTGCATCACGCCTTCCGGGGCGACCGCGACTACATGCCCGTGTTCCGTGCCCTGGGCAGCACGGTGGGTTACCTGCCCACGCCGCTGCCGCGTGACCTGGTCTACTGGTACACCAGCCTGGCGGCGGGGCTGGAGCGGGCGCGGGCCCTACATGAGTTGTCCGGTCAACGCGACCCGGAAGCCGTGGCCTTCGCCGTGCGGCTGGCCAAGATTCAGGATGCGGCCTTCATCGACCTGCTGGCCCGATCGCGCCAGCTGCTGGATAGCCTGGACCGCATTTAGGGTACGGTTTTACGAAATACGTCCAGCAATGCGCCCATTTCAAGGGGGGGCTTCCTCAAGGGGATGGCGCCAAGGGCATCGTCTAATAGAGGCTGCGTAAAGCGCGGCAAAAGCCGCTCCACGTGCTCTCATTCTGACATTAAAAAATTAGTGGATTCAGGTAATTATCCAGGATCGGAGGTATTTCTACCAGGCTTAAAAATATAAAATTTTACGAATATTCTTACTTGTTTCAGGGTGATTTTCTGCCTGGGCATAGGCCAGTGGTGCGAGAGGGTAGGCTGTCTGGGACGGGATGTTAACTTCCTGACCCCGGTTCACGTGCCGTTATCTTTTGAATAACGTAATTTTATCAGCATATTATGAATGGTATCTCAATTAAGTATAATCACCTACCTCTTAAGAGCTAGACAGTGCGCTATAGGATCTTGGCGATATATTAACCTTTACGACCTAGAACTATTCCCAGGCAACGCACCCCGTACATCCAATATCCGATTTAAAGGGTTTATTACGTGACGCCCCATCAACATTCAGCCGCCCACGCTGTTAGCGATATCAGCGGCCCGGATGGCGACGCGCTGGACCGTGTCCTGTCCGCCCTGGCGGCGCAGGGGCACCTGTCCCCGGGCGCGCTGGGGCGGGCCCAGGCGGCCGGCGGCCGGGTGGACCGGCGGCTGGTGGATCTGGGCCTGGTGTCGGAGGAGCATATGGCGGCAGCGTATGCCCAGGCCCTGGGCCTGGCGCTGTGGCCGGCCGACCAGTTGCCCCAGGCGCCGGTGATGACGGACGTGGCCAACCTGGCCTTCCTCAAGTCCAAGCTGATGCTGCCCCTGGCCGATGAGGACGCCGAGGTGGTGTTCGCCGTGGCCGATCCGCTGGATGGCCAGGCGCTGGGGGCGGCCGCCTTTCTGGCCAGCCGGCCGGTGCGCCCCGTGGTCATGACCGGCACGGCCATCGCCGCCGCCCTGGACCGGCTGTATGAGCCGGCGCAGCCGACCGCCAACCAGGATGCGATGCCCGACCTGCTGGAGGGCGACGCCGAGCGCCTGCGCGATCTCGCCAGCGAGGGGCCGGTGGTGCGCCTGGTGGGCAACGCCATCCAGGCGGCGCTGGCCGCCGGCGCCACCGACATCCATGTCGAACCCATGGCCGACCGCCTGGTTGTTCGTCATCGCGTCGACGGCATCCTGCGCGAGGCGGAGGTGCTGCCCCGCCGCATGGCCGCCGGCTTCATCACCCGCGTCAAGGTCATGGCCGGCCTGGACATCGGGGAGCGCCGCCTGCCCCAGGACGGGCGCATCCGCCAAACCCTGCAAGGCCGCGAGATCGACTTCCGCGTGTCTACCACCCCCACCGTGCATGGCGAGGACGTGGTGCTGCGCATCCTGGACCAGCAGACGGCGGGCGGCCGGCTGGACAGCCTGGGCCTGCCCGCGTGGGTGGCGGAGCCGCTGGCCGCCCAACTGGACCGGCCGCATGGCATCGTGCTGGTGACGGGCCCCACCGGCAGCGGCAAGACCACCACCCTTTATGCCGGCCTGCGCGGCATGGACGCCGCCCGGCGCAAGATCCTCACGGTCGAGGACCCGGTGGAATACCTGCTGGACGGCATTAACCAGACCCAGGTCAAGCCCGGCATCGGCCTCACCTTCGCCCATGCCCTGCGCAGCTTCCTGCGCCAGGACCCCGACGTCATCCTGGTGGGCGAGATGCGCGACGGCGAAACCACCAAGGTGGCGGTGCAGGCGGCCCTGACCGGCCACCTGGTGCTGTCCACCCTGCACACCAATGACGCCGCCGGCGCCGTGCCGCGCCTGATGGACATGGGCGTGGACCCCTATCTGCTGGCCTCCACCCTCAACGGGGTGCTGGCCCAGCGCCTGGTGCGCACCCTGTGCCCCACCTGTCGCCAGCCCTATGCCTTGTCGGCCGATGCGGCGGCGGCCCTGGGGCTGCCGGCGCGGCAGACCACCGTCCACCGTGCCGCGGGTTGCCCCGCCTGCAACGGCACCGGCTATCGCGGCCGCTCGGCCATCGCCGAATGGCTGCCCATCACCGAGACGGTTCGGGCGCTGATCCGCCAGGGGGCGTCATCGGCGGAGATCGAGGCGGCGGCGGTTCAGACGGGCGGCATGGTGCCCCTGTACCAGGACGGCCTGCAGCGGGTGTTGGACGGTGTGACCACGCCTGAAGAAATTTTGCGCGTGACCAAGGCGGATTAGGACGGATTAAGACGATGACGACAATGGCCATGACCCGCTTTTCCTACCGCTCCGTCGATGCCAGCGGTCGCGCCAGCCGAGGCACGATCCAGGCCGCCGACCGCCGCGCCGCCGTGGACCAGTTGCTGCAGCGGGGCCTGACGCCGCTGTCGGTGAAGGAGGAAGGGGCCAAGCGTGCCCTGGGCGCCGGCCGCGCGGGCGGCCTCAAGCGGGCGGAGCGCCTATCCTTCGTGCGCGACCTGGCCAACCTGGTCGCCGCCGGCTTCGCGCTGGAGCCGGCCCTGGGCCTGGTGGGGGACCAGATGCAGCGTCCAGCGGCCGCGACTCTCGTGGGCAGATTCGCGCCCGGGTGCGGGCCGGTGACAGCCTGGCGGCCGCCGTGGCCGCGCAAGGGTCCGCGTTCCCGGCGGAATTCGTTGGCCTGATCGCGGCGGGTGAGCAGGGCGGGGCCCTGGCGGCCGCCCTCGGCCATCTGGCGGCCCTGGAAGAGGACCGCGCCCAGTTCCGCCAGCGCCTGGTCAGCGCCATGGTCTATCCCGCGCTGATCGCCCTTTTGACCCTGGCCGCCCTGGCCTTGATGGCCGGCTATGTCCTGCCGCAGTTCCAGGACCTGTTCGCCGGCAGCAAGGCCAAGCTGCCCGCCGCCACGTCCGCCGTGCTGGCCATCGGGGACTTCCTGGGCCGCTTCGGCCCCGGCATCCTGGCCGGCGCCGCGCTGGCCGTCCTGGCCCTGGTCCGCGCCTATCGCCAGCCCGATGTGCGGCTGCGCCTGGATCGCGCGCTGCTGGTGGCCACGGGGCCCCTGGGCCGGCTGGTCGGCGATGCCCAGCTGGCGCTGTACACCCGCACGCTGGCCAGCCTGCTCAGCGGCGGGGTGCCCTTGGCCGCCGCCCTGGCCACCGCCGGTGGCTGCCTGGCCAACCGGGCGCTGGCGGGCGCGGCCGAGCGGGTGAGGGTCGCCGTGCGCGGCGGGTCGGGTCTCAGCCGCGCCGTGCAGGCCGAACCCCTGTTCCCCGCCGCCTGTCGCGCATGCTGGCCCTGGCGGAACAGACCGCCAGCCTGCCCCAAGGCCTGCTGGATCTATCGAAAGTGTTGGAGCGCGAAAGGGGCGTAGCCCTGGATAGGGCCTTGTCTTTGGTGACGCCCATCCTAACCCTCGTTCTCGGCGGCATGGTCGGTGGCATCTTCGCCGCCCTCATCGCGGGGATCCTCAGCCTGAATGACATCGCCCTCTAATATCCTGGAACAACACCCACCCCTTCGTGGCCGCCGTGGCGGGCAGCAGGGGTTCACCCTGGTCGAGGTTCTGGTCGTCCTGGTGATCATCGGCCTGCTGGGCCTGCTGGTCGCCCCCAACCTCGTGGCGCGCCTGGGCAAGGCGAAGGGGGAGGCGGCCCAGGCCCAGATCAACACCCTGGTGTCGGCCGTCGACCTGTTCTACGTCGACGTTGGCCGCTATCCCACCACGCAAGAGGGGCTGGAGGCGCTGGTGACCGCGCCGGCCGGCGACGCCAACTGGCGGGGCCCCTACCTGCGCAAGCGCCAGGCCCTGGTCGACCCCTGGGGCAACCCCTACCGCTACAAGGTGCCGGGCGACCACGGCGCCTACGACATCTTCTCCCTTGGCAGCGACAACGCCCCGGGCGGCGAGGGCGACGCCCGCGATGTCACCAGTTGGTAGGCCATGATGGCGACCGAGGTCCCATCACGGCATGCGGCCGGCTTCACGCTGGTCGAAGTGCTGGTGGTGCTGGTCATCATCGGCATCCTGGGGGCGGCGTTGGCCCTGGGCATCCAGGACCGCTTGCCCGGCCTGCGCTTCACCGCCGCCGTTTCCGCGCTGGAGGATGAACTGCGCAACCGCCAGGTCGAGGCCATGGTGACGGGACACCCCATCCTGTTCACCCTGGATGATGTCAAGCGCCCCGCCGGCGGGGCGGCCGGCCGCCGCCTGCGGCGCATCGCGGCGGTGGACGTGACCATCGCCGGGGCCGATGGCGCGCGCCCGGGCGCGGTCGTGTTCCTGCCCGGCGGCTGGTCTCCCGGCGCCCAAATCCGCCTGCGGGAGGGTGACCGCGCCGCCACCGTGCGCGTGGATTGGCCTCTCGGCACCGTGCATCAGGAGTAGGGAGAGGGACCCCATGCGCCGGGCGGACGGTTTCACCCTGCTGGAAATGCTGATCGCCCTGGCCATCTTCGGCCTCGGCACGGCCTTGCTGATGCAGTCGGCCTGGTCCGGGGCCTGGTCCGCCCGCCAGGCCTGGGGGGAGACGGCGGCCCTGCGTCTGGCCCAGTCCGTGGCGGCGGAGGTGGGTGTCGCCCTGCCGCTGGATGACCGGCCCCGGGATGTGGGGCTGGACGGGCCGGGCGCGGGCTTGCCCTACCGTGTCAAAATTGTGCCAGGGCGCCTTTCGGCGACGGGTGACCGTGACTATCGGGTAGAAGTCCGGGAAATGAAACCAGACGTGACGCGAGAGAAGGGAACCGACGCCGCCCCGCCCGGGCTGGCGACGCGCGCTGAGGGGCCCGTGCTGGCGACCGTCACCAATCGCCTGCTGATGGACGGGACGCAATGATGGCACCCGCCCTCGCGACCCCCGATGCCGCGCCCGACGCCCCTCCCCATGCCGCCCCCCATGCCACTGGGGGCCATCGCGGCATGACCCTGGTGGAGGCCTTGGTCGCCCTGGCGCTGCTGGGCATGCTGGCGGTCGCCGCCGTTGGGCTGCTGCCCCTGATGAACCGCATGGCCGACCGCAGCGGCGCCCTACAGCGGGCCGCCGCCGACCTGGGCCGGGTCCACGACTTCACCCAATTCCTGGTGGTCAACGCCTTGACGCTTGGCGACCTGGGGCGCGCGGGTGCGGACCTGCCGCCCCTGCGACGGGATGCGCGCCATTTCGATGTGCTGGCGCCGCTGCCGGCGGGCCTGGGGCGTGGCGGGCTTTACCGCCTGGCCCTGACGGTGGAGGGGGCGCCCGGCCATGAGGCCCTGCGCCTGCGGGTGGCGCCCCTGCGCCCTGATGGTCCGCCGCCGGGTGATGGCCTGTTGATCGACGGCGCCGCCCGCATCGCCTGGTCCTATTTCGATGGCCAGGCCCACGCCTGGACCGACCATTGGGCGGACCCCGCCACGTCTCCGGCCCTGGTGCGCCTTGATGTCGCCCCCGCCGGCGGGGAGGCGTGGCCGCCCATGATCGCCGCCCCGGTGGTGCGCGGCGGGGTGCTCTGCGCCTATGATCCGGTGCGGGGCGCGTGCCGACCCGGGGGTAGCTGATGCCCACGCTGCCCCACCGCCTGAAACGCCTGGCCGTGCTGGCCATGGATGCGCTGGCCGATGGCGCCGCCGCCGCCTTGCCGCCGTGGGCACGCCGGGTCCTGGGGCTGGACGTGCCTGTCCTGTTCCTGTCACCGGGCGGCGCCGGCCTGACGGCGCCCTCGATCCGGGCGCCGGTTCGCCTGGTGCTGCACCCGACGGACGTGCATGCGGTGGATGTGCCCTTGCCCAAGGGGCGGCTGCTCGGTGGCATGGTCGATGCCCGGGGGTTCGTCGAGATCCAGGCCCACCGTTTCATGCCCCTGCGGCCGGATCTGCTGGCCTGGGACGTGGTGACCTTACCGCCCGCTGGGCCACCCACTGGGCCACCCACTGGGCCACCCGCGGGCGGGGCGGGCACCGCCCGGGTTCACATGGTGCGGCGAAGCGTGCTGGTGGCGGCACTGGCCTGGGCCGTGGCGGCGGGGCTGACGCCGGCCGGCATCACCGCGGCGGCGACGGGGCCGGCGCCGGAATTCCTGCGCTTCGATCCCGCACGGGTGCGCCGGCAATTCCTGGGCCTGGCCGCCGCCGCCGGCCTGTTCTGGCTGTCACTGCCCATCCCCTTCGCCGTCGCCCTTTGGATCCTGGACCGGCAGACGGCCATGGTGGAACAAAAGTTGGCCGTGGTGGCCAAGGACGCGCGGGCGGTGCGGGACATGCGTGATCGCATCCTGTTCTTCAGCCCCGATGCCGCCGCCACCGCCCTGCTGCTGGCGCAGCCGGGACGGGGTCAGGTGCTGGATGAACTGGCGCTCGCCCTGCCTGACAGCGTCTGGCTGAAGGATGTCGCGCTGACGCCGGAGGCGGTGACCATCCAGGGCCGGGCCCTGGACCTGGCGGATGTGCTGGCCCGGGTGCGCGCGGCTGGCCCCTTCGTCGATCCCCGCTTCACCGATCCGCCGGACGCCCCTGTCGCGGGCCAGGCCGGCGGTACGCCGCGTGACTTCACCATGACGACATCGCTCGCCGTCGGAAGGCCGTGAGATGCCGACGCCGCTGCCTCCCCGCCGTCCCATCCCGCCACGTGGCTTGCGTCCCGGCTTCGTGCTGGCCATCGCGCTGTGCCTGCTCGCGTTGCCACCCTATTTCTACCTGGCCCCCCTGGTGGATGGCGTGGAGGCGGCCGCCGCGCGCCGCGCCGCGCGTCTGGCGCAGTTGGCCGCCACCCGCGCGCTGCTGGCCCAGCAGGACGACCTTGCCCGCCGCGCCGCCCAGGTCGACCAGGCGCTGGGCGTCCACACCCTGTTGCGCACCGGGGCGGACGCGGCGGCGGTGCAGGCCGACGCGGAGGGCGACGTGCGCGGCGCCCTGCGGCAGGCCGGCGTCACCATCAACGCCCTGACGGCTCGGCCGGATGCGGGCCAGGGGGCCTACCGGCGCATCCACTTGGCGGTATCCGCGCAGGGCGACGCCGTGACGGTGGCCAACGCCCTGGCGGCCCTGGACGGTGTGCGCCCCCGCCTGCTGGTGCGTTTCGTGCGCCTGCACACGGACGCGTCGGAACCGGCGGCGCCGGGCCCTGGTTTCGGCAGGGCCGCACGCGGCTCCGCCGCTGGGGAGGCCAATTCCGTGACCCTAGACATTGAGATCGACGCCTATGCCGACCTGGCCGGCCCCTAGGGGGGCCCTTGACCGGACCGCCCTGCTGTTGGCGGGTGTCGGCCTGGTGGTCGGCACCGGACTGGCGCTTGCCGTGGCGGTCGACGCGTCGGGGCCGCCGGTGCGGGCGCAGGCTCCGCTGCCGGTACTGCCTCCATTGGCCGGGCCCACACCCATGGGCCTGTCCGCCGAGCCGGGGGAGGCGGCGCGACGCCCCCTGTTCACGCCCGACCGCCGGCCGCCGCTGAAGGCGACCACGCCGGTGGCTTCCGACGGGCCGGATCTGCTCGTGACCGGCGTGGTCACCGGTCCTAGCGGCGGGGCCGCCACGGGCGTGGACCGCAAGTCGCAGAAGCCGTTCAGCGTACGCCTGGGCGACGACCTGCAAGGCTGGACCGTGGACGCCATCGGACGGTCCTACCTGCGCCTGCGCCGGGGGGCGGCCGTCCGCGACTATCCCCTGGCCGTGCCGCCGCCCCCGACCATGGGCGACCCCCTGGTGTCGTCCCCACCCCCGGCGGGGCCGTCGTCAAGGGGTGCGGCGCCGGTGGGTGCGCCACCAGCGGCTGCCCCGCCATCGGGCATGCCGCCGTCAGGGCAGCCCGATCCGCGTCAGATGGATGCCCAGCCCAGCCATCCGCCATCCCGACCGCCCCCCGACCAGCCCCCCAGACGGCAGCCATGACGCACCCCAGCCCTACGCCCCGCCTGCTGCTTGCGTGCCTCATCCTGGCCGGCTGTGCGGACAGCGCGGTGACCCGGGGGCCGGGCACGCCCTTGCCTGCGTCGCCGCCCGCCTCCACGGCACCGGCCAGCGGCGTCATCGGGCCCAGCACCCCGCCTCCCCGCGTGCCGCCACAGACCCTGGCCGGCACAGGCCAGCTGGTGCGCCAGACCCGGCCGATGTCGGGCGTGGCCCCTGCAGCCCCGGGCGAGGGGGAGCCGGTGGAGATGAACTTCGTCAATGCCGACGTCCGCTCCGTCCTCGATGCCGTTCTGGGCGGCATGCTGGGCCTGAACTACACCATCGACCCCAAGGTGCAGGGGCAGGTAACCATCCGGACCACCAGGCCACTGGCGCGCGGGCAGGCGTTGGCGGCGGTGGACGCGGCCTTGCGCACCCAGGGCTTCGCCATTGTCGGGGGCGACGGCTTCTACCAGGTGGTGCCGGCGGCGGACGCGGCCGGCCAGGCCCCGGTGCAGGCGCCCTCGGCGGCGGAGCGCGCGGCCGGCTTCAGCACCGCCATCGTGCCCATCCACCATGTCTCCGTCGCGGAACTGGACAGGATCGTCCGCCCCCTGACCCGCCAGGGCTTCATCCTGCTGGCGGATGCCGGTCGCAACATCTTCATCGTCAACGGCACGGCCCATGAGATCGAGTCCTTCACCCAGTTGATCGCCAGCTTCGATGTCGATTGGCTGGCCGGGCTGTCCTTTTCCCTCCATACGCTGCAGGCGGTGGAGCCCGCCCGGCTGGAGGCGGAGCTGCGCCGCGTGCTGCAACTGGACAACGGCCCCTTGCAGGGCATGGTGGATTTCGTGCCCATCAACCGCTTGAACGCCCTGCTGGTGGTGGCCAAGCGGCCCGACCTGCTGCCCACCGTCAGCGCCTGGGTGGAGCGGCTGGACCGGCCGGGCCCCGATGGCGGCAAGGTCGTGCATTTCTATGAGGTGCAGAACGGGTCCGCCGTGGAACTGGCCAACGCCCTCAATCGCCTGGTGGGCCGCGCCGGCACGCAACAGCAGCCGGTGGCGGAGCAGGGGCAGGGGCGGGGCCGCACCGGGGCCCGTTCCATGGGCGCCGGCACCTCATCGTCGGCTCGCGGCGGCCTGTCCACCGCCATGGGCGGCAGCTCCTCCAGCGGCCCCCCCAGCGGCAGTACCGCGACCGGCGCCTCCGGCTCCGCCGCCGGCGCGCCGCCCAGCCCGGTCGACAGCGGGGCGACGCTGCCGGCCGGCGGTGGCGGCGGGGAGGGCGCGGGGGATGAGGACGGGCTTTCGGAACTGAAAGGCGTGCGCGTCGTGGCGGATGAGCGGCGCAACGCCCTGCTGATCTTCGGTTCCGGCGCGCAGTACGCGCTGCTGGAACAGGTGCTGACCCGCCTGGACGCCCCGCGTGAGCAGGTGTTGATCGAGGCGACCATCGCCGAGGTGACGCTGAACGACCAGTTGAACTTCGGGGTGCAATGGTTCCTGGACCGGGGCAGCAGCACCGTGGGCTTTTCCAACACCACCGGCTCCACCGTCGGCGCCAGCTACCCCAACTTCAACTACACCTTCCTGACGCCCAATACCCGGGTGGTCCTGAACGCGCTGTCCAGCGTCACCGATGTCCAGGTGCTGTCCGCCCCGCGCCTGATGGTGCTGAACAATGAGACGGCCCGGTTGCAGGTGGGGGACGAGGTGCCGGTGGTGGTGCAGTCGGCCACCAGCACCCTGACCAGCGACAGCGCCGTGGTGAATTCCGTCGAATATCACGACACCGGCGTGATCCTGGAGGTGACGCCCCGCATCAACCGCAGCGGCGCCGTGGTGCTGGACGTGAACCAGGAGGTCAGCACCGTGACCAACACCACCACGTCCGGCATCGACAGCCCCACCATCCAGCAGCGCAAGATCACCAGCGTGGTGAACGTTCAGGATGGCGAGACGGTGGCCCTGGGCGGGCTGATCAGTGATACCTCCAGCCGTACCGGCGCCGGCATCCCCTACCTGCGCGACATCCCGGTGCTGGGCAAGCTGTTCGGCACCGATGGCCATACCAAGGGCCGGACGGAATTGCTGGTGTTCCTGCGTCCGGTCATCGTGCGCGACGCCACCCGGGCGCGGGAGGTGACGGACGCGCTGCGCGCCAGCATGAGCCGCCTGGAAATCTTCGCTGGCGCCACCGGCATGCCCGCAGGCATGCCCACGCCCCCTGCGGCCGTGACGCCACCGCCGGTCCAGACCGTGCCCCTGCCGGCCACGCCCACGGGTCGGTGATGGCGGGGGCCGGCCAGGAACGGACGGGCCAGCGGGGCTATGCCCTGTTGCTGGTCCTGTTCCTGCTGGCCATGGCCACGGCGGTGGGGCTGGTGGTCATGGGCAACGGCCTTTCGGCGCGCAAGCTGGCCCGCGCCGCATCCCTCACGGTGGGACAGGACCAGCGCGCGGCGGCGGCCACCTGGATCGCGCTGGATGATGTGCTGGCGCGCGGCGGCACGGATATCCCGCCCCCTCGGCGCCTGGTGCTGGACGGCCAGTCCTTGACCGTCACGGTGGCGCCGGAAACCGGCCGCATCGACCTCAATGGCCTGTCGCGCAAGGCCTTGGCCCAGGCCATCCATGGCCTGGGCTTCACCGAAGGCCGGGCGCGCCAGGCCGCGGACGCCATCGCCGCCTGGCGGGGCATGGACGCCCCCGGGGCGGCGGATGGCCTGGACCTGACCATCGATCCCGTGCGCGCCCTTTGGTCGCTGGAGGATTTGGATGTCATCCCGGGCCTGGACGCCGATGTCGCCGCCTGCCTGCGCCGCTGGGGCACCGTTTATGCGCGGGGGCCTTTCCATGGCCTGGCGCCGTTGATGCCCCGGCAGGATAGGGGGGGCGCGGCGGACGACCGGGGGGAGGGGCCGCTGGGCCTGGTGGCCGGCGGCCTGCTGCGGGTGACGGTGGCGGAGGAGGGACGGGCCCAGGTCCGGCGCAGCGTGCTGCTGTACCGGGGGGTTGGACGCCAGGCGGCGGGTGCCGGGACCGGCGCCGAATCCCCGTGGCTGACGCTGGAATGGCAGCGGCCCGTCCTGGCGGGCCGTGACGGTTGCGTCATGACCGACCGTGGCGGGGTGCCATGATGGACGCGCCGGACGACAGCCTGTGGACGGCCGTTTCCCTCATGCTCGCCGCCCTGCTGGGCCTGGTGGGCGGCAGCTTCGCCATGGCGCTGGCCTGGCGCCTGCCGCGCGGTGAACCCTGGGTGGCCGGCCGCTCGCGCTGTCCCAGATGCGGGACGCCCCTGGCGCCCTCGACCCTGGTGCCGGTCTTTTCCTGGCTGGCGCTGGGGGGCCGGGCGCGCTGCTGCGGCGCCCCCATACCGGCAGCCTATCCGCTGGGTGAGGCGCTGGCCGCGCTCGCGTACATGGCGGCGGTGGCCCGCCTGGATTGGGCGCCAGAGACGGCGGCGCTGTGCCTGCTGGCCACGCTGCTGCTGGCCAGCGCCGTCATCGACCTGCGCCACCGCTATCTGCCGGATGGCCTGACCCTGGCGGTGGCCCTGTTGGGCTTGGGATGCAGCCTGGCGGGGTGGACGGTGCCGCCGGCCCAGGGTTTGGTGGCGGCCCTGGCCGTCGCCGCCCTGCTGGGGGCCGTGCGCTGGGCTCTCAGCCGGCGACTGCGCCGTGTCGCTTTGGGCTTGGGGGACGTGAAGCTGTTCGCCGCCGCGGGCTGGTGGATCGGGCTGGCCGGCATGCCCTGGCTGGTGCTGGCCGCCGCCTGCCTCGGGCTGGCCGCCTATCCCCTGTGGTGGCTGGTGCGGCGGCGTCAGGGGCGGGAATGGGCGGAAATGCCCTTCGGTCCCGCCATCGCCTTGGCCTTCTATGCCCTGGCCTTGGGCGCCCTGTGATGGATTGTGGCATTCCACGGCAACGGTGGCGATACTGAGCCGATGCCATACCCGGTGCGATGGAGGGAACCCCGCGATGGTCATTCAATGGGTGCGCCGCGTTCTCGCGGGACTGGGGTCCACATCAACCTCACCAAGCGCCTCCGTAATCCAACCGGACTTGGGCAGGGTGCCTGCCGACAGCAGGGCGGAGGTGATCGCCATGCATGCCAGGATGATGGCGGCGTTGCCTTATGAGCGTATCACCGTGCCAGGGTCCCAGGCCTGGGACCATTGGCTGCGCCTACGCGCGGCGGGGCGCGGCTGGCCCGTCATCATCGGCGACGATGAAGCGATGGAACGACTGGCCGAGCATTACAGCCTGGGCGATCCCACGGTATTTCCTGGCACGCCTCCCGGTATGGTGCCGATGCTGGCGCCCTCCGAAATTCTGGAGAAGTCCAAGGACATCCGCTTTCCCCAGATCGTTGAGGATTGGCCGGACAGCCCGGATGAGGACCAGATCGGGGTGATGGGCGAGGATTGGGTGGATTTTCCACCGATGCCGGACGGGCCACCCACGTTGAGTGTGGTGCGCGACCATAATCATAAGCCCCACGCCCGCGTGCACATTCTGCTGATCCCCACGGATCAAGGCTGGCAAGTGCCGGCTTTTCTGCGCTGGGGCGGCTGGAACGCATGTCCGCCGCCGGAAGCCCATGTCGCCGCACTCCGCTTCTGGCACGAGAAATATGGGGCCGAACTGATCGTCATCAGTAACGACACCATGGAATTACGTGTTGATCGTCTACCGGCGGACAAGGCCGAGGCTTGGGACCTGGCGCGGGACCAATATCGCTATTGCCCTGATATCGTCGACCAGGGCGTCGGGACTGTCGGTGCGCTGGCTGGTGGTCTGATGCAAATGCGCTACTGGTTCTTTTGGTGGGACTGACTGGTGGACTGGCAGGTCTTCACTTGTCGGCGCTATAGACTGATCGGCATTCGCCCACATTGGCGCAGTTGACGGATCGGGCGCCGGCGACGGTGCCCGTGTTCTGTGTGTTGTTGCGGGTCAGGCTGTCGCCCCGGCTGACGGGCCTCGCCTCCGGCGCGAACATACCCTTCAGCCGGGCGTACTCTTCATCGTGGAAGGCCTTCACCTCTTCCGGCGTGGGCAGGAAGCTGGGGGTGACGATGATGTCCTGGCCCAGCATGGGCTCTTCGCTCGTCTGCGGCGGGGCAGAGGCCAGCGGGGCCATGGGTGCCGGCGCCCCGCTTTGCGCCAGCGCGGTCATCGGGAATAAGCCCGCCAGGCCAAACACGAGAAGCCCGGCCCCCGTCATCGATCGCCCCATCTCGGTCGTCCCCTGTCAGGTCAGTTGGGAACCACTGCCCAGGGGGGCGTCCCCCTCCGGGCCGGAACACTCGTTCAAGGCCTTGCGCCAGACATGCCAGGCGATGTAGGGCGCCAGGGTCAGCAGCAGGTTGATGGCGATGTGCCGCAGACAATTGTTCAGCCCCGGCCAGGGAGAGCTGAGGGCGAAACGGATCTCCAATTCCATCAGGGCGTTGGGATCGACGGGACGGATGAAGTCCAGGGTGATGGCGCCGCCGACGATGCCGATGATCAGCAGGGCGATGCTGGGCCACAGCAGCGCCATGCGCTGACGCGTGGCCATGATGGCGTACGCCGCCGCCAGGACCAGGGGCAGGGCCAGGCCGTGGATATAGGTGATGGTGGCGAAGGCGCTGTCGAACCAGTCGGGCAGGATGGGCCGCGCCGTGGGGGATGCACGATGCGTCTCCACAATGGCGGCGACGGCGGCGATGGCCAACCCATAGGTCATGACCAGGCCCAGCATCGATCCCAGGCCGTAAACCGCCCACGGCGCCCTGGCGCCCCAGGAGCGGAAGTCGCCCCGCGCCACCATGGCGCGCACCAGGGCATCCGGCGTGCCCAGGCGCTGCAGGGCGCGGGTCCTGGCCTGCGCTTCCGCCAGCCCGGCGGCCCGCTCCTCCTCCGCCAGGTCGGCGGCATGGTCCCGCAGTTCCGCGACGTAGCGGCGGGCGTGGCGGGGGGCGACGCCCGCCGCCAGCAGTTGCTCACGCAAGGGGGTGAAAACATCAGGCATGGCTGACCCCTCCGATGGCAGGGCCACCCAGCACCGACTGGATGGCCTCGGTCAGGCGCGACCAGTTGCCGGCCAGATCGTCCAGGCGGCGGACCCCCGTCGCGGTCAGGGTGTAGTAGACGCGGCTGCGGCCATTGACCGTCTTGCGGCTGGATGACAGGGCGCCATCCCGTTCCAGCGCGTGCAGGACCGGGTAGATGACGCCTTCGCCCAGGGCGATGGCGTCGTTGCTGCGCTCGCGGATGGCCTGCACCAGCTCATACCCGTACATCTCCTTTTCCCGCACCAGGCGCAGGATCAGCAGCTCGGGCACGCCGCTCATGAAGTTGGAGTTGTTCTCTGCCATGGAAGGCCTCACGCGGACGGTTTCAGGTTTTGATCAGGGGGATGGAGTCCAGATCGACGCTCTGGCCTGCGACGGTCGTGTCCCCGGCGGGCGGCACGGCTGTGCGCCAGATGTGATGGGTCCAGATATGATGGGCCCACCTGTGATGGGTAAGATAGGGCACCAGGGTCAACAGCAGGATCACCACCGCGTGGCGCACCGCCATGTCCAGGTTCACGTAGGGGCAGATGAAGGACCAGCCGACCACCAGATCGATGAAGCCGCCCGGTTCCTGGGGCATCCGAACCTCCGACACGCCAGCCCCCCCGATGATGGCGATGATCAGCAGGGCCACGCAGGGCCACAACGCGGGCATGCGCTGCCGGGCCGCCATCCAGGCGACGCGGCCACCGATCAGCAGCGGCAGGACCAGGCTGTGCAGATAGCCCAGGGTGGCCGCCGCCGACCCGAACCAAGGGGGCAAGATGGGGTGCGCGCCGGGGTAGGGGCGGTGCGACACCAGGATGCCGATCAGGGCGGCCAGGGCCAGTCCATAGCAGGCCGCAACGGCCACCAGGGGGGCGATGCCATAAACCGCCCAGGGGGCCTTGGCACTCCAGGACCGGAAGTCGCCCCGCCGGATCATGGCCTGGGCCAGATCGTCCGGCGTGCCCAGCCGGGTGGCGGCCTGGGTCGCCGCCTCCGGCTGCGTCAGGCCGGCCGCCACGCCATCGGCGGTCAGATCGGCCGCGTGTTCCCGCAGTTCCGCGACATAGCGGCCGACATGGCGGGGGGCGATACCCGCCGCCAGCAGGCGCTCACGCAGGGTGTCGAACATCTCGGCCATGGGGCCCCCAATCACGGACAATGGTACGGCGGGACTATGCCTTGTAGCGCTAGGCATCATGCCTAGCCGCGAAAGGTATGGCAAGGGCTTTGGCGATGGCTGCCCCACCATTGCATGTTACCGGTATCAAGCCTACATTCCGGGCGTGATCCGTGGACCCCACCTCTCCTCGCCGGCCGGCCGCCGGGGGAAGGGTGGATTTATCGTACAAATTTGGCTAACAAGGGACGGCGCCCCGACACCAGGCCGCCCGGTCAGGGGCCACCCAAAGGGATAGGAACACCAGATGTCTTTGCACGGTAAGCTGCTGATCGGCAGCGCCCGCGTCGCCACCGACGCCACCTTCACCGCCATCGATCCCGCCACCAATGCGGCTCTGGACACCGCCTTCGCCCAGGGTGGCGCCGATCATGTGGCCCAGGCCTGCGCCCTGGCCGCCGCCGCCTTCGACACCTTCCGCGAGACCAGCCTGGAGCTGCGCGCCAGCCTGCTGGAAAAGATCGCCGACAACATCCTGGCCCTGGGGGACGCCCTGCTGGACCGTGTCGGCCAGGAAAGCGGCCTGCCGCGCGCCCGGCTGGAGGGGGAGCGTGGCCGCACCATGGGCCAGCTGCGCCTGTTCGCCAGCGTCGTCCGCCAGGGCGACTGGCTGGGCGTGCGCGTCGACCCGGCCCTGCCGGAGCGCAAGCCCCTGCCGCGGGCCGATCTGCGCCTGCGCCACATCGCCGTGGGGCCTGTCGCCGTGTTCGGCGCCAGCAACTTCCCGCTGGCCTTCTCCGTCGCCGGTGGCGACACCGCCTCGGCCCTGGCCGCCGGCTGCCCGGTGGTGGTGAAGGGCCATCCCGCACACCCCGGCGCCAGTGAGATGGTGGGTGAGGCCATCGCCGCCGCCGTCAAGGAACTGGGCCTGCCCGAGGGCGTATTCAGCCTGTTGAGCGGCACCACCAACGAGCTGGGCGGCGCCCTGGTCGCCGACCCGCGCATCAAGGCCGTGGGCTTCACCGGCTCCCGCGCCGGCGGCCTGGCCCTGGTGCGCATCGCCCAGAGCCGTCCCGAGCCCATTCCCGTCTATGCGGAGATGAGCAGCATCAACCCCGTGGTGCTGTTGCCCGCCGCCCTCTCGGCGCGGGCCGAGGCCCTGGGCCAGGCTTTCGTCGGTTCACTCACCATGGGTGCCGGCCAGTTCTGCACCAATCCGGGCCTGGTGATCGCCCAGGACGGCCCGGACCTGGAGCGCTTCATCGCCGCCGCCACCGAGGCCATCGGCCGGACCACGCCGCTGGTCATGCTGACCCCCGGCATCGCCAAGGCCTACAAGCAGGGTGTGAAGGCCCTGGCCGACAGCTCCAGCACCACCATCCTGGCCCAGGCGGCCGAAGGTGAGGGCAACACCTGCTCCGGCGTGCTGTTCAGCGTGACGGCGGCCGACTTCCTGGCCGACCCGGCCCTGGCGCAT
The DNA here is from genome assembly GCF_034427435.1 of Nitrospirillum goiasense. Taxonomy (NCBI): domain Bacteria; kingdom Pseudomonadati; phylum Pseudomonadota; class Alphaproteobacteria; order Rhodospirillales; family Azospirillaceae; genus Nitrospirillum; species Nitrospirillum goiasense. The sequence continues at coordinate 1,473,847 of NZ_JAXQNP010000003.1, forward strand.
GAGGTCTTCGGTTCCTCCTCCGTCATCGTCCGCTGCCCGGATCTGGCGGCGGTGAAGGCGGTGCTGGAAGGCCTGGAAGGCCAGCTGACCGCCACCCTGCACCTGGACGAGGCGGACTATGACGCCGCCGCCACCCTGCTGCCGACGCTGGAGCGCCGCGTGGGCCGCATCCTGGCCAACGCCTGGCCCACGGGCGTGGAGGTCTGCCACGCCATGGTGCATGGCGGTCCGTACCCGTCCACCTCCGACGGGCGCACCACCTCGGTCGGCACCCTGGCCATCGACCGCTTCCTGCGCCCGGTCTGCTACCAGGACCTGCCGGACGCGCTGTTGCCGGCGGCGGTGAAGCACGCCAATCCGCTGGGGCTGAACCGCCGTGTCGACGGCGTGGTGCAGCCCGGCAAGTAAGTCGCCATGGGGCGGGCCGGAAACACGGCCCGCCCTTTTTTCATAAAAACAGGGGAGCCCAGAGAGCGGATGTCACCAGAGCGCATGTCACCGATCAAGATCGGCCTGGTGGGCGTGGGCAAGATCGCCCGCGACCAGCACCTGCCCGTCATCGCCGCCAATCCGGACTATGAACTGGTGGCCGTGGCCAGCCGCAACGCCACGCTGGACGGTGTCGACAGCTATGGCAGCCTGGACGCCATGCTGGACGCCCGTCCCGAGATCGAGGCCGTCGCCCTCTGCACCCCGCCGCAGGGCCGCCACGCCCTGGCCCGGCATGCGCTGGACCGGGGCGTCCATGTCCTGCTGGAAAAGCCGCCGGGGGCCACCCTGGCCGAGGTGCATGACCTGGTCGGTTTCGCCAAGGAAAAGGGCCTGGCCCTGCTGGCGACCTGGCATTCCCGCTACGCCCCGGCGGTGGAACCCGCCCGCGCCTGGCTGGCGGGCCGCACCCTGAAATCGGTGTCGGTGTCGTGGAAGGAAGACGTGCGCCATTGGCACCCGGGCCAGGAATGGATCTGGCAGCCGGGCGGCCTGGGCGTGTTCGATCCCGGCATCAACGCCCTGTCCATCATCACCCACATCCTGCCGCGCGCCCTGGTGCTGAAGGCCGCGACGCTGGAGTTCCCGGCCAATCGCCAGGCCCCCATCGCCGCCCAGCTGGACTTCCAGGATCTGGCCGGCGTGCCGGTGCGGGCGGAGTTCGATTGGCGGCAGACGGGCCCGCAAAGCTGGGACATCGTGGTGGAAACCACCGATGGCACCCTGACCCTGAACCGCGGGGGCGCGGCCATGAGCATCGACGGCACGCCGCATCTGGAAGAGCCGGAGGCCGAGTACGCCAACCTCTACGCCCTGTTCAGCCGCCTGGTGCGGGAGCGTCAGGTCGATGTGGACTTGGCGCCCCTCAGCCACGTGGCCGACGCCTTCCTCTGCGGCCACCGTGTGCTGGTCGAGGACTTCCACGACTGAGCCAGACGCCGTTTCGGCGGTTGACGTTGAAAAAGCCGGCGGTGCTTCCGCCGGCTTTTTTCATGGGGGTGAAAGCGCTTGCAAGAGACGCTCGGGCCAAAGGCATAGGCCTATGCGCGTCCTCGCCACCGTAACAATGTTTGCAAAAACGCCCGACCCCAACCCAAATTTTTTATTTGGCACTGTGACTTAGCGGCAAGGCCCTGATTAGTCATATATTTTTGCCAATGATTCGGCCTATGTCCTCCGGCCCCGTTGCAAAATCGTGAACACGGCCTTGACAACGTTGCCACACCCTTTCAAAGATGCCGGGCCAGCTGACCCAGCAATCGGTCGCGGCAACAAAAAAGCGGGGGGGACTATGAGCATTCCAAACATCACAAGACCGACTCCTGCGCCCGGGCTTTAAGGCCGCCGGGCGTTTTTGCGTGCCCACAAATAAATAAATCAAATTGGGAGAGAGATGATGCGCCCGACCTCTAAGGCCATCGCATTGCTATCCGTCTCGGCACTGGCATTCACCTGGGCCAGCTTGGCCCACGGGCAAACCGCGTCCGATACCGCGAAAGACGATTCCCTGGATGAAATCGTCATCGTGGGTATGCGCAAGGCCCTGAACAACGCGCAGGAATTCAAACGCAACTCCGAGGAGATCGTGGACTCGATCTCCGCCGTCGACATCGGCGCCTTGCCGGACCGCTCGGTGACCGAAGCGCTGCAGCGCGTTCCCGGCATCAGCATCGGCCGCACGGATGAGCCGCGCGACATCGACCGCCTGAACGTCGAAGGATCGGGCGTACAGATCCGCGGCTTGACCTGGGTGCGCTCCGAAATCAACGGACGCGACAGCTTCGGCGCCAAGAACGGCCGTGCGCTGGGGTGGGAAGACGTCACGCCTGAATTGGCGGCTGGCGTCGACGTCTACAAGAACCCTTCGGCGGACATCGTCGAAGGCGGCCTGGGCGGCACCATCAACCTGCGCACCCGCATGCCGTTCGACAGCGACGGCCAGGTGATCGGCCTGTCGGCAGACGCCACCAACGGCGACCTGCGGCACAAGTGGACGCCCTCGGTGTCGGGCCTCTACTCCAACCGCTGGGACACCAAGATCGGTGAGATCGGCATCCTGGTGGACGTGGCCCACTCCGAACTCAGCAGCCGCCTGAACGCGCTGGAGGTCGATCCGTACAACGCCCATTCCACCAAGACCCAGTCGTCCTACGACGGCGGCACGACCTTCAACTTCAACGGGGACAATTCCATCAGCGGCCAGCCGAAGTCGGTGGTCATGGTCCCCAGCGGCGTCGAATACCGTCTGGAAGACCGGGACCGTACCCGTGACGGCCAGTACGGCGCCCTGCAGTGGAAGCCGACGGACGAGCTGGAGATTTACGGCACCTACTTCCGCTCAACCTCGAAGCTGGTCAGCACCGACCACTTCGCCCAGACATCGGCCTGCTGCTCCGCGACCAACAACCAGAGCTTCCTGAACCAGCCCGCGGCCGGCTCCGGCTTCTCCTTCGATGGCGACGGCAATTTCCTGACCGGCACCATCGTCGATGGCGGCGGCGGCGGCAATGGCGTCGCCAACAGCTTCCTGTTGAATCTGGGTACCCGGTATGGCGAGGAGAATGACGAGACCTGGGACGCCTCGGGCGGCGTGAAGTGGAACCACGACCGCTGGCACGTCAACGCGGACTTCCAGCGCATCTTCTCCCGCCGCGACGACTATGACATGACCGTCTACAACACGGTCACGGCCACGGGCGGCGTGGGTTTGGACCTGCGGGGCGACCTGCCGGTCATCAAGATGCAGAACCTGACGGCCACGCCCAATGTGTTCAATCTCTATGCGGCCATGGATCATAATGAGATCGACAAGGCCGATGAAACCGCGGGCAAGTTTGATACCGTCTACGACGTCGACGGCGATTTCCTGAAATCGTTGAAGTTCGGTTTCCGCAGCACCGACCGCCATTCCATCCAGCGCGATGGCGGGTATAACTGGGCATTGATTTCAGCGCCTTGGGCGTTCACTGGCCAAACGGCGACGGTGGGCCAGTTCCCCGAGCACCAGGAAATCGTCAACTTCAACAGCTTCCTGGGCGGCAGCATGCCGTCGCTGTGGATGCCCAGCGTGGATCTGGCCAAGAACAAGACCCTGTTGGCCAGCTACATGCAAAAGCTGCTGTATACGCCGAACCTGGGCAGCAACCTGGCGGCCTATACCGACGGCACCTACGGCTATTACTGCGCCACCTGCGGCCATGGCACCATCCCGTCCTGGGCGGCCAACGGCGGCAAGTACAGCCCGTTCCCCAATGGCAGCCTAGCCGGTTACCTGCCCATCTGGGCCGGCGCCCCGGTGGACGCCAACAACAAGCTGGTCAGCACGACCCAGCCGGTGGGCAGCAACATCACCTTCTGGCAGCCGTTCAACGGCAACTACAACTATGCCCCGACCTCCACGTCGGGCCTGGGCACCAATGATCAATCCGAATGGACCAATGCCGTCTACGCCCAGGTGCGCTTCGGCCACGATGACCTGTTCGGCTGGAATCTGCCCTGGGACGGCAACATCGGTGTTCGCGCGGTGCGTACCGACAGCCATTCCATCGGTTTCGGCCATGTGGCGTCGTTGACCCAGAATGGCGATACCTCGTCGTATTCACCCGCGGCGTTGCAGGCGCTGTTGTTCGCCAATGGCGCCAACAACATCACCTCGTTCAGCAACCACTACACCGACTTCCTTCCCAGCCTGAACCTGCGGTTCAAACCCCAGGATGACATGGCCATCCGCTTCGCGGCGGCCACGTCCATCGTGCGGCCGGACTTCTACCAGCTGTCGCCGTCCTTCACCATGACGGGCACGTATCAGAACCGCGCGGCCACGGTGGCGGACAAGGTCATCAACACCGTCACCAACCAGCCTTATACCCAGGCCGAGTTGGACAAGGCGGCGGCGTCGGGCAGCCCGGTCATGTACAACACCGGCGTCTCCTTCGCCTTCAACACGGGCAACCCGAACCTGAAGCCCATGCGGGCCCAGTCCTTCGACCTGTCCTACGAATGGTATCTGAAGCCGGGTTCCATGGTGTCCTTCGGCGTGTTCGACAAGGAAATCTACGACTACATCCAGAGCGACCAGACGGTCGTCCAGGTGACCAACAACGGCATCACCCAGACGGTCGTCGGCAACGTGCCGCAGAACCATGGCCATGGCCGCATCATGGGCCTGGAAGGCCAGGTCACCTACTTCTACGACTTCCTGCCGGGCGTCCTCAGCGGCCTGGGCACGGACGTCAACTTCACCATCCTGGACAGCAGCGGTACGCAGAACACCTCCGGCAGCGTGTTCGACGGCAGCCAGATCGGGGCCAGCAAGCTGAAGCTGCCCCTGGAACAGCTGTCGACCTACACCCTGAACGCGGCGCTGTTGTACACCAAGTACGACTTCGACTTCCGCCTGGCCTACAATTGGCGGTCGCGCTACCTGATGGCGGCCTCGGCCTCCAACGTCCAGGCGCCGGCCTACATGGAAGACTACGGCCAGTTGGATGCCTCGCTGGTCTATTCGATCAACGAGCATTTCAAGGTCGGCGTCCAGGCGGCCAACCTGCTGGCGACCAAGAACATCATCTCGATCGACGAGCGTGACAATTGGTACTACGGCACCCAGGGCAACATGAGCAACAGCCTGATCTACAAGCACAACTACACGGTCGCGGACCGTCGCTACTCCCTGGTCTTCCGCGCCGTTTACTAAGGGTGCGGTAAGTCTTGGACGGGCGGCGCCGGTGGGATCATCGGCGCCGCCCGAATTGCGATAGAGTAAGGGAACCAGGCCGTCGACCAGTACCGCGCGGCCTGGTTCCATAAGTTCGGTCCCGGGGGAAATCCCATGCCCGCCTCAACGGTCTCGCGTCTGGTCATCGTCGGTGGCGGCACCGCCGGATGGATGTCCGCCGCCTTCCTGTCCAGCCTGTTCCCGAGCCGCCAGTTGTCCTTGACCGTCGTGGAATCGGCGGAGATCGGCACCATCGGCGTGGGGGAGGCGACCATTCCCCCCATCCAGGTCTTCAACAGGGCGGCGGGCATCGACGAGGCCGCGTTCCTGCGCGCCACCGAGGGCACCTACAAGCTGGGTATCGAGTTCGTGGACTGGCTGCGGCCGGGCCACCGCTATATGCACCCCTTCGGCCAGCCGGGCCAGGCCATCAACGGCGCCTCCTTCCACGCCTGGTGGCTGCGGCTGCGGGCGGCCGGATACCCCCATCCCCTGTCCGATTTCTGGATGAGTGAGGTCCTGGCCCGAAAGAACCGCTTCGATTTCCCGTCCACCGACCCGCGGACGCCCAAATCCGGCCTGGCCTACGCCTACCATTTCGACGCCGGACTCTATGCCCAGTTCCTGCGCCAGATCGCGGAATCGCGCGGGGTGCGGCGGATCGAGGCGACGGTGGCCAACGTCGCCCTGGATGGCGCCGACGGCACCGTCAGCCATCTGGACCTGGCCGACGGCCGCCGGGTGGAGGGTGATTTCTTCATCGACTGCACCGGCTTCCGCGCCCTGCTCATCGGCCAGGCGCTGGGGCAGGGGTATGAGGACTGGTCGCACTACCTGCCGGCCAACCGGGCCGTGGCCGTGCCGTCGCAGCGGGTCGCGCCGCCGGTGCCCTACACCAGCGCCACGGCGCGGACGGCCGGATGGCAGTGGCGCATCAACCTGCGCCACCGCACCGGCAACGGCTATGTCTATGTCAGCGACCTGATCAGCGATGATGAGGCGGCGGCCACCCTTCTTGCCAACCTGGACGCGCCGGTGCTGGACGACCCGCGCTTCCTGCGCTTCACCACCGGCCGTCGGCGGTCGCGGCATAAGAACGTGCTGGCGGTGGGGCTCAGCTCCGGCTTCCTGGAGCCCCTGGAATCCACCAGCATCCATTTCATCCAGCATGCGCTGATCAAGTTCGCCGCCACCTTCCCCTTGGCCAAGGACGACCCTGTCTCCGCCGGCATTTTCAACCGCATCATGGCGGAGGAGTTGGAGCAGGTGCGCGACTTCCTGGTGTTCCATTATCACGCCAACCAGCGGGTGGGCGAACCGCTGTGGGACCGGGCGCGGGCCATGCCCATCCCCGACAGCCTGGCGGAGAAGATGGCGCTGTTCCGCGCCCGCGGCTTCGCCATCTTCCCCAACCAGACCCTGTTCCAGGAGCCCAACTGGCTGGCCGTCATGCTGGGCCAGGGGCTGGAGCCGCAGGCTTACGACCCCCTGACGGATGGCGCCCCGCTGGAAGAGGTGCGCAGCGGCTTCGACGCCATGCGCCGCACCATCGCGCAGGTGGCGGACGGCTGCCGCCCCCATGAGGCCTTCCTGGACGATGGCGCCGCCGCGGTGATGGCCAGGGCCCGCGCATGACCGCCCCCGGTCCAGGCCCCCTGCGCCGCATCCTCATCGTCGGTGGCGGCACCGCCGGCTGGATGGCGGCCTGCGCCCTGAACCAGGCCGTGCGCGCGGCCGGGACCCGGGTCGACCTGGTGGAATCCGATGCCATCGGCACCGTCGGGGTGGGGGAGGCGACGGTCCCCCCATCCGCCAGTTCAACCAGGACATTGGCCTGGACGAGGCCACCTTCATCAAGGCGACCCAGGGCACGTTCAAGCTGGGCATCGAATTCCAGGACTGGCGCACGGCCGGCACCCGCTTCTTCCATGGCTTTGGCGACTACATCGTCAACGCCGGGCCGTTTTCCACCCTGAACCACTGGCTGGTGGCGCGCGATCTGGTGGGGGAGGCGGCGGGCGATTTCGACGCCTATCACATGGCGGCCGTCATGGCCCGCGCCGGGCGGTTCGCCGCCCCTGACAACGACCCCCGCTCACCCTATTACTACTTCAACTACGCCTTCCATTTCGACGCCGGCCTCTATGCCCGCCTGTTGCGGACCAAGTCGGAGGCGGAGGGTGTGACGCGGCATGAGGGGCGCATCGTCGCCACCGACCTGCACCCCGAAACCGGGCACATCCGCTCCGTCCGGCTGGAGGATGGCCGGGTTCTGTCGGCGGACCTTTTCATCGACTGCTCCGGCTTCATCGCCCTGCTGGCGGACAAGGCGCTGGGGGAGCGGTTCATCGACTACGGCCATTGGCTGCCGGTGGACCGCGCCTGGGCCGTGCCCAGCGCCAGCATGGGGCCGCCACCGCCCTACACCCGCGCTACCGCGCTGGAGGCCGGATGGCAGTGGCGCATCCCGCTGCAGCACCGCACCGGCAACGGTTATGTCTTCTCCACCGCCCATGTCACGGAAGAGGCCGCGCGCGCCCGCCTCCTGGCCAATCTGGAAGGCGCGCCGCTGGATGAGCCACGATTGTTACGGTTCCGAACCGGTCGGCGGGAGCGGTTCTGGGCGCGCAATTGCGTCGCCATCGGTTTGTCCTCCGGCTTTGTCGAGCCGTTGGAATCAACCTCCATCTCCTTGATCCAGGGCGGCATCACCCGCTTGATCAGCCTGCTGCCGGATTTGTCGTTCAATCCGGGGCTGGCGGCGGAATACAACCGTGTCCAGGCGCTGGAATTCGACCGTATCCGCGACTTCATCATCCTGCACTACGCCCTGACGCAGCGGGACGACACCGCCTTTTGGCGGGAGCGGCGTGGTATGGCCCTGCCCGACACCCTGGCCTATCGCATCGACACCTTCCGCGAGACGGGCCATGTGGTGCTGCTGAACGAGGAAACCTTCGTCGGCCCCAGTTGGCAGGCCCTGTTCATCGGCCTGGGCCTGATCCCCAAACGCCGCGACCCCCTGATGGCGGCGCAACGGCGCGACGAGATCATCGAAACCCTGCGCCTGCGCCGCACCAGCCTGGCGACGGCCGCCCAGCGCCTGCCCACCCATGCGGAGTTCCTGGCCCGGCTGGGATGATCGGGAGCCCATAAGAAAAGGCGGCGGCGCTGGAAAGCGCCGCCGCCTTGTTCCTGCGCGCCTCAGTGGTTGTCGCGCGGGATGCCGTGGGTCTGGGCCACGCGCTGGTACTTCACCGCCGGTTCCAGCACGGCGCCGTCGCCCAACTGGCCGACCATGCCGCGCTGGATTTCCTGCCACGGCGTCTGGCTGGCTGGATACTGGTAGCCGCCGGCGGCCTCCAGGGCTTGGCGGCGGGCGGCCAACTCGGCGTCGCTGATCAGGATGTTGGCGGTGCCGGCCTTCAGGTCGATGCGCACCCGGTCGCCCGTCCGCAGCAGGGCGATGGCCCCGCCGGCCGCCGCCTCGGGCGAGGCGTTCAGGATGGAGGGGGAGCCGGAGGTGCCGGACTGCCGCCCGTCGCCGATGCAGGGCAGGGCGGTGATGCCCTGCTTGATCAGGTAGGCCGGCGGCCGCATGTTCACGACCTCGGCCGCACCCGGATAGCCCACCGGGCCGGCGCCGCGCATGAACAGCAGGGTGTGGGCGTCGATGCCCAGGGTGGGGTCGTCGATGCGGTGGTGATAGTCCTCCGGCCCGTCGAACACCACGGCCTTGCCCTCGAAGGCGTCGGGGTCGTCGGGGTTGGATAGGTAGCGGTCGCGGAACTCGTCCGAGATCACGCTGGTCTTCATGATGGCGTTGTCGAACAGGTTGCCGCGCAGCACCAGGAAGCCGGCATCCTTCTTCAGGGGCTGGTCGAAGGGGCGGATGACGTCGGGCAGCTTGATCTCGGCGTCGCGGCAGTTGTCGCCGATGGACTTGCCGTTGGCGGTCAGGGCCTGCTCATGGATCAGGCCCTGCTTCATCAGCTCATTCACCACGGCGGGCACGCCGCCGGCGTGGTGATAGTCCTCACCCAGGTATTCGCCGGCCGGCTGCAGGTTCACCAGCAGCGGCACCTTGTGGCCATGGGTCTGCCAGTCCTGCAGTTCCAGATCCACGCCGATGTGGCGGGCGATGGCCGCCAGGTGGATGGGCGCGTTGGTGGACCCGCCGATGGCCGAATTCACCACGATGGCGTTCAGGAAGGCCTCGCGCGTCAGGATGTCCGAGGGCTTCAGGTCCTCGTTCACCATCTCCACGATGCGCTTGCCCGTCTCATAGGCCACCTGCTGGCGCTCGCGGTAGGGGGCGGGGATGGCGGCGGAGCCCGGCAACTGCATGCCCAGCACCTCGGCCAGGCTGTTCATGGTCGTGGCCGTGCCCATGGTGTTGCAATAGCCGGTGGATGGGGCGGAGCTGGCCACCAGCTCGATGAACTTGCGCTGGTCGATCTCACCCGCTGCCAGCATCTGGCGCGCCTTCCACACGATGGTGCCGGAGCCCGTGCGCTCCCCATTGTGCCAGCCGTTCAGCATGGGGCCGACGGACAGGGCGATGGCGGGGATGTTGACCGTGGCCGCGGCCATCAGGCAGGCCGGCGTGGTCTTGTCGCAGCCGATGGTCAGCACCACGCCGTCGATGGGGTAGCCGTGCAGCAGTTCCACCAGGCCCAGATAGGCCAGGTTGCGGTCCAGCCCGGCGGTGGGGCGCTTGCCCGTTTCCTGGATCGGATGCACGGGGAATTCGATGGCGATGCCGCCGGCCTGGCGGATGCCCTCGCGCAGGCGCTGGGCCAGCACCAGGTGATGGCGGTTGCAGGGCGACAGGTCCGACCCCGTCTGGGCGATGCCGATGATGGGCATGCCGGATTGCAGCTCATCCAGCGTCAGGCCGTAATTCAGATAGCGCTCCAGGTACAGCGCCGTCATGTCCGGGTTGTCCGGGTTGTCGAACCAGGCGCGGGACCGCAGTTTGGGCTTGCCGTTGGAAGAGTCGGACGCAGTCATTGGGGTGGGCTTTCTTCAGGAATGCGGTCAAGACGGGTAGGGGAGGAAACTCAAGGGGCTCAAGGGGCGTCCGGGTCGGGCAGGTCCAGCCGGTCGAACCCGGAATCGATGACGGCCAGCATGGCGCGGGCGGCACGCTCGGCGTCGCCCGCCTCGATGGCGTCGGCGATGGCGGCGTGGCTGTCCACCACGTCCTGCTGCAACGCTGTCTCATCCACGGGCGAGGAAAGCGAGAAGGAGGCCAGCAGCGCCGCCTCGATCACCGCGGCCAGCGACCGCATCATGGGGTTGCCGGACGCGGCGCTGACCGCGACGTGGAAGGCCAGGTCCGCCTCGGCGAAGCTGCGGCGGTTGTGTCCCGGCTGCGCCATGCGGGCGACGGCGCGGCGCATCTCGGCCAACTGTTCCGGCGTGCGCCGCTTGGCGGCCAGGGCGGCGGCCCGCGGCTCCACGGCGCTGCGCATCTCATACAGATGCCGGCGCATGGTGTCATCCAGGCCCAGGCTGACCCGCCAGGACAAGAGATCGGCGTCGAAGAAGTTCCAGTGCGTCGGGTCCTGCACCTTGGTGCCCACCCGCGTCTTGGATACGACCAAGCCCTTGGCCGCCAGGGTCTTCATCACCTCGCGCAGCACGGTGCGCGAGATCTGGAAGCGGACCAGCAGGTCCGGCTCCGGTGGCAGGTTCACGCCCACGGGCATGGCGCCGCTGAGGATCTCCATGCCCAGGGTGCGCACGATCTGCTCATGGTGCGACAGGGGACGTTCGGGCGATGACCAGGTCGACAGGGTCATGGGGGGATGGCTCACGGGGCGGATGGCGCGGTGGCGCCGGGGGAGGGGCGGGGACGGGTGGAGGGACTGGGTGCGGCGGGGCCGGTGCCCGAACGGCCATAGCGGGCCGACACGGTCAAAATCAAGCGCTGCACGGCGATGAAGACAAAGAGCAGCGCGCCGATGGCGATTTTGGTCCACCAACTGGACAGCGTGCCGTCGAAGGTGATCCAGGTCAGGATCAGGCCCTGGATCAGCACGCCGATGAAGGACCCGGCCACCCCGCCCACGCCGCCGGTCAGCAGCGTGCCGCCGATGACCACGGCGGCGATGGCGTCCAGTTCCACCCCCGTCCCGGTCAGGGCGTAGCCGGACCGGGTGTAGAGGGAAAAGACGATGCCGGCCAGCGCCGCCATCAGGCTGCAGAAGGCATGCACCAGGATGGTGGTGCGTCCGGTGTCGATGCCCATGAGCTGGGCGAAATGGGCGTTGCCGCCCAGCGCGAAGACCCGGGCACCGAAGCGTGTGCCATGCAGCAGGATGCCGCCGGCCAGGAAGGTCAGCAGCATGATGACGGCCACGAGCGTCAGCCGTCCGCCCCCGGGGAGGGACAGCGCCGCACCGGCCAAGGTGTCGTAGGCGGCGTTGTGGATGGGAATGGAATCGGTGCTGATCAGCAGGGCGCAACCGCGGGCCAGGAACATGGCCGTCAGGGTGACGATGAAGGCCGGCGCCTTCAGGTAATGCACGGCGGCACCAATGCCGGCGCCGAACAGGCCGCCGCCCCCCAGCACCAGGGCGAACGCCAGAGCCGGCGGCACCCCGGCCCCCTCGATCAGACGGGCCAGCGCCACGGTGGTCAGGCCCATGACCGCCCCCACCGACAGGTCGATGCCCCCGGCCACCACCACCACGGTCATGCCCACCGCCAGGATGCCCAGGAAGGCGTTGTCGGTCAGCAAATTGCCCATCACCCGCAGGCCCAGCATGGTGGGATACTGCACGGCGCACGCGGCATAGATCAGGACGAAGACGACCACCGTCGCCAACAGGGGCAAGGTGCGCGTATTCACGAAGCGGCCCATCATGCCCGGGCCTCCTTGTTCTTGAGGCGGGCCATGAGGCGGGTGGCCAAGGGCTGGAAGGCGGGCGACTGCTGGGTCAGCACGGCGGCCACCACCAGCGCCATCAGCACCAGGTTCAGTTCCGGCGGCAGGCCCGCCCGCAGGATGGCGGTGCGCATGGCCTGCAGCACCAGGGCGCCCAGGACGGACCGGCCGATGCTGAACCGGCCGCCGTACAGGCTGGTACCGCCGATGACCACCGCCAGGATGGCGTCCAACTCCAGCCACAGGCCGGCGTTGTTGGCATCGGCCCCCTTGATGTCGGCCGTGGCGACCAGGCCGGCCAGCGCCGCCATCAGCCCGGACCAGACATAGACGGCCCCCAGCACCAGGCCGGTATGGACGCCGGCCAGGCGGCTGGAGCGCGGGTTGGTGCCCACCGCCTCGACGAACAAGCCCAGCGCCGTCGCCCGCACCAGCAGGCCGGTCAGCCCGGCCGCCAGCAGGGCCAGTACCACCGGCAGGGGCAGGGCCGCCAGCGTGCCGCCGGCCACGGCGATCAGGTGCGGCTCGGTGAAGGTCAGGATGCGGCCTTCGGTGATCAATTGGGCGACGCCGCGCCCGGCCACCATCAGGATCAGGGTGGCGACGATGGGCTGCAGGCGGAACACCGCGACCAGCAGCCCGTTCCACAGGCCGCAGACCAGGCCTGTGGCCAGCGCCGCCAGGGTGGCCAGGGGCCAGGCCAGGCCGGCGTTGACCCCGGCCGCCGCGACGGCGCCGGATATCGCCATGATGACGCCCACCGACAAGTCGATGCCGCGCGTGGCGATGACCGAGGCCATGCCCACGGCCAGCAGCATGACCGGGGCGCCCCGATTCAGGATGTCGACCAGGCCGCCGAACAGCCGTCCATCCTGCATCCGCAGATCCAGGAAGCCCGGCGCCACGAAGACATTGACCAGCAGCGCCAGCGCCAGCAGGGCCAGTTGCGGTCGCGCCGCCTTCAGGCGTTGTATCACGGCGTTCATGCCGCACCCCTGGTGTGATGATCCGCCGCGATGGCGTTGACGATGGCGGCGGGGGTGATGGCGTCGCCCTCCAGCAGGCCGGCGGGGGCGCGGTCGCGCATGACCAGCACCCGGTCGGAATAGGCGGCCACCTCCTCGATTTCCGAGGAGATGACATAGAGCGCCATGCCCCGGTCCCGCAGATCCTCCAGCAGGCGCACGATCTCGGCATGGGCGCCGACGTCGATGCCGCGCGTGGGTTCATCCAGGATCAGCAGGCGGGGGTCGGTCGCCAGCCAGCGGGCCAGCAAGGCCTTCTGCTGGTTGCCGCCCGACAGCAACTGGATGGGCTTCTCGGCGTCCGGGGTGCGGATGTCCAGCAGCTTGATATAGCGGTCGGCCAGCTCGTGCTGCTGCGCCGTGGACAGGCGCCGCCACCAGCCGCGCTTGGCCTGCAGGGCCAGCACGATGTTCTCCCGGATGCTGAGGCCGGCGACGATGCCGTCCAGCTTGCGGTCCTCCGGGCAGAAGCCGAAACCCAGGCGGATGGCGTCGCGCGGGCTGCGCAGGGTGACGGCCTTGCCGTCGACGACCAGTTGGCCCTGGTCCGCCGCCTCCGCCCCGAACAGCAGCAGGGCGGTTTCCGTGCGGCCGGAGCCGAGAAGGCCGGCCGCTCCCAGCACGGCGCCGGCATGCAGCTCGGCATCGAACGCCCCGACCAGGCGGCGCCGGCCCAGGCCCTGCGCCCGTACCAGCGGGGTGCCATTGGCCGCGGTCTTCGCCGGGCGGCGGCCCAGATGGCTTTCCGCCGTGGGGGCCTTGCCCAGCATCATGGCCACCAGCTCCAACCGCGGCAGTTCGGCGGTCAGCCGTTCGCCCACCAGCCTGCCGTTGCGCAGCACGGTGATGCGGTCGGTCAGGGCGTAGACCTGGTCCAGGAAATGGGTGACGAAGACGATGGCCAGGCCCTGGTCGCGCAAGGTGCGCAGCAGGGTGAACAGCGTCTGCACCTCCGCCGTGTCCAGGCTGGCGGTGGGCTCATCCAGGATCAGCACCTTGGCCGACAGGTCGACCGCGCGGGCGATGGCGATCAATTGCTGCACGGCGGTGGAAAAGTCGGACAGCGGCCGGCTGGCATCGATGGTCAGGCCGAAGCGGCGCAGCAGGGCCGCGCCCTCCCGGTTCATGCGCGCGCGGTGGACCAGGCCCCAGCGCGTCGGCTCCCGCCCCAGATAAAGGTTCTGCGCCACCGACAGGTTGGGCAGCAGCGTGATCTCCTGATAGACGGCGGCGATGCCGGCCTGGACGGCGCCACCGGGGCCGTCCGGATCGATCTCCACCCCATCCACGGCGATGGTGCCGCCGTTGCGCGGCTGGGCGCCGGTCAGGAGGTTGATGAGGGTGGACTTGCCGGCGCCATTCTCCCCCAGCAGGGCATGGATCTCGCCCGCCCGCAGGGTCAGGTCCACGCCGTCCAGCGCCCGCACGCCCGGGTATAGCCGTGTCAAACCCCGGGCCGCCAGCACCACCGGGGTTTCAGGACTGGCCATCAGTACAGATCCTTGCGCCGGGCGTATTCGGCGGCGGCGGTGTCGGGCTCATACAGCTTGGACGGCGTCTGCACCCACTTGGGCGGCGGGGCATGGTCCTTGCGGTAGGCCAGCAGGATGTCATAGGCGCGCGGCGCCATGTCCGGGGCCAGTTCCACCGTGGCGTTGGCGTCGCCGTCGGCCATGGCCTTGAAGATGTCGGGCACGCCGTCGATGGACACGGTCAGGATGTCGGTGCCGGGCTTCAGCCCCGCCTCCTTGATGGCCTGGATGGCGCCGATCATCATGTCGTCGTTGTGGGCGTAGACGGCGCAGATGCTGCCCGGCGCCTCCGCCTTCAGGAAGCCCTCCATGACCTCCTTGCCCTTGGCGCGGGTGAACTCACCCGACTGGGTGCGCACCAGGTGCAGGTTGGGGGCGGTGGCGATGGCCTCCTCAAAGCCCTTCTTGCGGTTGGCCACCAGGCTGGCGCCCACGGTGCCCTGGATTTCCACGATGCGGCAGTCGCGGCCCTGCACCTTGCCCGCCAGCCAGCGGCCGGCCACGCGCCCCTCCTCGATGGTGTCGGAGGTGACGGCCGTCAGATAGAGGTCGACGTTGGGCGTGTCGATCTGCCGGTCCAGCAGGATGACGGGGATGTTGGCGGCCTTGGCCTCGCCCAGCACCTCATCCCACCCGCTGGACACGACGGGGGCCAGCAGGATGGCGTCCACGCCCTGGGCGATGAAGGAGCGCACGGCCTTGATCTGGTTTTCCTGGCGCTGCTGCGCGTCGGAGAATTTCAGGGTGATGCCCCGCCGCTCCGCCCCCTGGCGGGCCAGCTTGGTCTCGGCGGCGCGCCAGCCGGATTCCGACCCGATCTGGGAAAAGCCCACGGTCAGGCCCTTCTTGTCGCCGCTGTCGCACCCGGCGGCCAGGCCGCCCAGGAAAACGGCGGCCCCGATACCCATGATCCGGCGTGACAGTGTGCGGCGTCTCGGCAGCGTTTTCATATCCATCCCTGTTCCTGTTCGTCCTTGCCGGCGGGGGCGCCGTAGGGCTTATCGTGCGAATAGGCCCACGGGCGCGGCCTTCACGGGCGCGATCTGTTGTTATGGGTCATATGATATTATTTATGGGGGCGGCTCAAGCCCCTTTGCGGCCCCATCGCACTGGGACGCGCCTCCCCCGAAAAGGGCTTGGAAGGAACAGAAATAGTATTATTAAATGAGCACGTCCAGCCCCGCCATTCCCGGCCCGGGCGGGAGGCTCATCACAGTCACTTAAAACAATCGTCAGGGAAACACCCATGGTCCTGCGTCTGCTTCAATTTATCGATGCCACCGGTGCGCGCGCCGTCGCGGCCCGCCAGGATGACGGCCCGGCCCACACGGTGCCGGGTGCCGCCAGCGTTTATGAACTGGCGCAGCGGGCCATCGCGGCGGGCACCGGCCTGGCGGTGGTGGTCGACGCGGCGGGCGCGGGTGATGTCGTCGACCTGGGGGCCGTGGTGGCCGAGGGGCGTCTGCTGGCGCCGCTGGACCATCCCGATGCCGCCCATCTGCTGGTGAGCGGCACCGGCCTGACGCACCTGGGTTCCGCCGAGGGGCGGGACAAGATGCACAAGGACCTGGCCGATCCCGCCAAGCAGACCGACTCGATGCGCATGTTCCGCCTGGGCCTGGAGGGCGGCAAGCCGCCCGTGGGTCAGGTGGGGGCACAGCCGGAATGGTTCTTCAAGGGCGACGGTGGCATCATCACCGCGCCGGAGGCACCGCTGGCCTCCCCCGCCTTCGCCCTGGATGGCGGGGAGGAGCCGGAGATCGTGGGTCTGTACGTCATCGGTCCCGACGGCACGCCCTTCCGCCTGGGCTACGCCCTGGGCAACGAGTTCTCCGACCATGTCACCGAGCGGCAGAACTATCTCTATCTGGCGCATTCCAAGCTGCGGCCCTGTTCCTTCGGGCCCGAGCTGCTGGTGGGGCCGTTGCCCGCCGACATCCGGGGCACGACCCGCATCGTCCGCGATGGCCAGGTGGCGTGGGAGAAGCCCTTCCTGTCGGGCGAGGCCAACATGTGCCACAGCCTGGCCAACCTGGAGCACCATCATTTCAAGTACGCTGGCTTCCGCCGTCCCGGCGATGCCCATGTGCATTATTTCGGCACCGCCACCCTGTCGTTCAGCGATGGCTTCACCACCCGTCCTGGTGACCGGTTCGAGGTGGAGGCGGCTGCCTTCGGCCTGCCTTTGCGCAATCCGCTGACGGTCAAAGCGCCGGAAGCGGTGACCGTGGCCGCTTTGTAAGCGGCTTTCCTAGCCCCGCCAGCGCTGGTGGGGTTGCCTGCCCGATGACGAATACCGCAGCCGCCCTCCCGCCCCGGGGAGGGCGGCTTTTGGCGTTTGTACGGCGTGCTTCCGTACAAGCCTTTGAAAATATGCACATTTTTGTTCTCTCTGATGCATCCGTGCCACACCGCCGGATAAATCATACGATATACGATATAAGATATTTGACAGGTTTATGGCATTTGCGGGACGCTGACCCAGCGCGCACTAACGGGGGTGCGCGGTCTGGGAGATAAAAATGCGAAAGACTCATGCGAAGTCCGCCCCTGGGGCGGCGCTCCGCTCGGGCCGTGCGTCGGCCCTGGCGGCAGGGGCCGCCGTGGTGGCCTTGATGGTGGGTGGTCAGGCGCTGGCGCAGACGTCGGCCGCGGACGACCTTCAGGAAATCGTCGTCACCGGTTCCCGCATCAAGCAGGCGAACCTGACGACCGCCAGCCCCCTGACCACGGTGGGCCAGCAGGAACTGCAGTACCAGGGCACGACCAATATCGAGAGCGCCCTGAACCGCCTGCCCCAGGTGACGGCGGATTCGAACGAGAACGGCTCCAACGGGTCGGACGGCACGGCCCGCGTCAACCTGCGCAACCTGGGTTCCAACCGCAACCTGGTGCTGATCGACGGCCAGCGCATGCTGCCGGTCGAGATGAACGACCTGAACTTCATCCCCACCGCGATGGTGGAGCGGGTGGACGTGGTGTCGGGCGGCGCCTCGGCGGTCTATGGTTCGGACGCCGTGTCGGGCGTCGTGAACTTCATCCTGCGCAAGAACCTGGACGGTGTCCGCGCCGACCTGCAGTACACCATCGCGCAGCATGACAATGGCAACACCGCCCTGCGGTCGTTGAGCCAGGCCAAGGGCTTCCAGACGGCGCCCGACGAGGTTTGGGACGGCATCAAGAAGAACGTCAGCGTCGCCGCCGGCAAGAACTTCGACAACAACAAGGGTAACGTCACCCTGTTCGCCGGCTATCAGTACGCCATGCCGGTCACGCAGAATAAGCGCGACTATTCCAACTGCGACCTGAACCTGGCCACCGCTGACACCTTCACCTGCGGCGGTTCCAGCAACAACGCCTATGGCCTGTTCTATCCGCTGTCGGGTCCCAACGCGAACACTACGCTGGTGAACGCCAAGGACGGCAGCAAGACCTGGGTGCCATACAACAGCAGCTTCGCCTACAACTACACGCCCACCAATTACATCCAGCGGTCGGACAAGCGCGAGAACGCGGGCGTACAGGCCCATTATGAATTTGCCAAGGAAGTCGAAGCCTACGGCAACTTCATGTACATGAACGACCACACCTTCTCGCAGGTGGCGCCATCGGCCCTGTTCCAGGGCACGACCTTCAACATCAACTGCGACAACCCGCTGATGTCGGCATCGCAGGCGTCCACGCTATGCGGCACCGCCGCCGGCACGCCCACCGACGCCCAGAGCTTCATCGGCTACCGCCTGACCGGCCCCGGCAGTCAGCCGCGCCGTGACGACCTGCGCCATATCGATTATCGCGGCACCTTCGGCCTGCGCGGCGAGGTCTGGGACGGCTGGAACTACGACGCCAATTTCCTGTATTCCAAGACCATCGTGAATGAGACGTACCTGAACAACGTCGACAACACGAAGGCCCAGCGCGCGCTGGAGGTGGTGAACGTCAACGGGGTGCCGACCTGCAAGTCCGTCATCGACGGCACCGACCCGACCTGCGTTCCCATCAACGTGTTCCAGTACAACGGCATCAGCACCGCCGGTTACAATTACCTCTATTCCCCCAGCCACACCCATGACGCTGAAACGGAAAAGGTGGCCAGCCTGTCGCTCACCGGCGACCTGGGGCAGTATGGGGTGAAGAGCCCCTGGGCCAACAAGGGCGCCGCGCTGGCCCTGGGCTTTGAGCACCGGGAAGAGACGCTGAACTTCACCGCCGACGCGGTGGCGCAGGCCGGCGGCACCATGCCGTCCTCGGGCGCCCTCAGTGTCAACGAAGGGTACATGGAACTGCAGGTCCCCCTGGTCCAGGACAAGCCCCTGGTGCAGGATCTGCTGTTCAACACCGGCTATCGCTATTCCAAGTACGATTACCTGGACAGCGGCGTCAGCACCTACAAGTTCGAGCTGCAATACGCCCCGGTGACGGACATCCGCTTCCGCGGCAGCTATAACCGCGCCGTCCGCGCGGCCAGCATCTCTGAACTGTACGCGCCGCAGTCGGTGGGCAACGTCTCGGCCCAGGATCCATGCGCCGGGTCCAGCCCGACGGCCTCGCTGGCGCAGTGCGCCCTGACCGGCGTCTCGGCCGCCCAGTATGGCAAGATCGCCGAGTGCCCGACGGACCTCTGCTCCGCCCAGGGCGGCGGCAACCCGGCCCTGAAGCCGGAGACGGCCGACACCTTCACCGCCGGCGTGGTGCTGACGCCGACCTTCCTGCCCAATTTCTCGGCCACGCTGGACTATTACAACATCACCGTGGACGGCTACATCGCCGGCGTGGATGCCCAAACGGCCATCAACCAGTGCGCCACCACCGGCAGTTCCTACTTCTGCGGCCTGTTCCACCGCGATCCCAAGTCCGGCGTGCTGTTCGGCACCGACGGCTACATCAAGTCCACCAACCAGAACACCGGTTACCTGAAGACCTCCGGCGTCGACGTCGACCTGTCGTACAAGCTGGATCTGGAGGACGTCGTCAACCACAACTGGGGCAGCCTGGACTTCAACCTCAATGGCACCGTGCTGCTGACCAGCGAGACGGAGCAGTTGCCGGGCCTGGGCACCTATGACTGCACCGGCCTGTTCGGCCCCACCTGCGGCCAGCCCAGCCCGCGGTGGCGCCACCAGTTCCGCACCACCTGGTCCAGCCCCTGGGTCCCGGCCACGGTGTCGGTCAACTGGCGCTTCATCGGCCCGACGACGCTGTCCAGCAACACGGCCAACGCCTTCCTCACCTCCGACTATGTCGGCATCAACGCCCGGCTGCCGTCGTACAGCTACTTCGACGTGGCGATGACCTACAAGATGACCGACTACCTGTCGCTGCGCGCGGGTGTGAACAACATCCTCGACCGCGACCCGCCGGCCATCTCGTCGGGCCTGCTCAGCAGCTTCGGCAACGGCAACACCTACCCCGGCATCTACGACCCGCTGGGCCGCGTCATCTTCGTTGGCGCGACGGTGGAGTTCTAAGGCCTGGGCCTGGAACGAAGATATCCCCGCCCGGGTGGTCCCGGGCGGGGTTTTTTGTTGGAAAGCGGGCCATCCGCGCCACAAAATGTCGTTTGAAACGGCTAGGGCAGTTAAGCTGTTGACGCCCGCGCTGATCGGTGTCCAAACAGCTTCCGGCCAATGTGCGCCCGCCCCAGGGCAAGGGGGCGGCCGGTTGGTCTCAGGGGGCTAAAACACGTTCTAGATGGGGACTGCTTTATGACGTTCTGGACGCGCCGTAAGGCGTTGGACGCTTTGGCCCACGTGGACCAAAGCCGGCAGTTGCGCAAGACCTTGAGCTGGCCGCACCTGGTGGCCCTGGGCATCGGCGGCATCATCGGCACCGGCATCTACACCCTGACCGGCATCGGCGCCGAACGCGCCGGCCCCGCCGTCATCCTGGCCTTCGCCGCCTGCGGCATCCTCTGCGCCTTCGCGGCCCTGACCTACGCCGAAATGGCCACCATGATGCCGGCTGCCGGCAGCGCCTACACCTACACCTACTCGGTGCTGGGCGAGGGGCTGGCCTGGATCGTCGGCTGGTCCCTGGTGCTGGAGTACGCCGTCACCTGCAGCGCCGTGGCGGTGGGCTGGTCCGGCTATATGGTCGGCCTGCTGGAAAGCATGGGCATACACCTGCCCAAGGAGCTTATCGCGGGTCCTTATGCCGGGGGTTGGATCAACCTGCCGGCCGTCGTCATCACCGCGCTGGTCACGGCGCTGCTGGCCAAGGGCGCCAAGGAAAGCGCCACGGTGAACATCGCCCTGGTCGCCATCAAGATCATCGCCCTTGCCGTGTTCGTGGGCCTGACCGTGTTCAGCCTGGTGCCGGAGAATTTCACCCCCTTCATGCCCTATGGCTTCGTCTCGCACATGGACGACGCCGGCCACGTGCGCGGCGTGATGGCCGCCGCCGCCATCGTCTTCTTCGCCTTCTTCGGCTTCGACGCCGTGTCGACCTCGGCGGAGGAGGTGAAGAACCCCGGCCGCGACCTGACCATCGGCATCCTGGGTTCCATGGTCATCTCCACCATCATCTATATGATCGTGGCCGCCTGCGCCGTGGGCGCCTGGCCCTTTGCCGAGTTCGCCGCCAGTGGCGAGCCGCTGGCCTTTATCCTGCGCAGCCTGAACCACCCCGGCGCCGCCTGGGCCATCGGGGCCGCCGCCATCGTGGCCCTGCCCAGCGTCATCCTGGTGATGATGTTCGGCCAGACCCGCGTGTTCTTCGTCATGTCGCGTGACGGCCTGCTGCCGCGCGGCCTCAGCGACCTGGGGCCCGACCGCCGCTCGCCGGTGAAGGTCACCCTGCTGGTCGGCCTGTTCGTGGCCTTGTTCGGCGGCTTCCTGCCGCTGGCCACCATCGCGGAACTGTCGAACGCCGGCACCCTGGCGGCCTTCATCTCCGTGTCGGTCTGCGTCATGGTCCTGCGCGTGACCAAGCCGGACTTCCCCCGCCTGTTCCGCTGCCCCGCCGTGTGGGTGGTGGCCCCGCTGGCGGTCATCGGCTGCCTCTACTTCCTGTATTCCCTGCCGGGCACCACGCTGCGCAACTTCGCCATCTGGCACGTGATCGGCCTGGTGATCTACCTGGCCTACAGCCGCCGGACCAGCCTGCTGAACAAGGCGTAACAGGGATATTGACTTGGTAAGGAAGGCCGCCTGCCCCGATGGGTCGGCGGCCTTTTTTCTATTTCCGCCGCGCCTCGCCCCAGGCCTTGGCCTGGCGGATGTAATCGGCCATGGCGGCGCGTTCCTTGGTGAAGGTGTCATCGACCACCGTGATGGTGGGGATGGCGCGCTGATGCGGCGGAATCTCGGACTTGTAGGTGCCGAAGCCGGCCTCGTGCACGCCGGTGCTGCCCCGGCCGGGGGCCGGGCGGCTGAGATGCTGGTAGTTGCGGATGTGATCGTCGCAGGCGGCCGGGGCCAGGGTGTAGCGGGCAACATGGCTCATGGGGATGAAGGCCATCTGCGCGTCGTACAGCATCTCCCCCACCGGCGGGATGCCGGGGTGGCGCTGGGCCAGGTCCGCCACCAGTTGCCGCGTGCCTTCATGCATGTCGGCCTTGGTGTTGTTGATGGCCGCCCCGGCGATATCCAGGAAATAGCCGTCGACGCCGAACTGCGTGATGGTGGCCGAGATACGCTCCCCCAGCCAGCGGCGCCAGGACGCGACGCCCAGGTTCATGAAGGGCATCCACCCCTCGCCCGAGCGGTCGTTGTCCCAATCCACCCAGTTCAGGTCGAAGGCATCGCCGTCCACCCGCTCCGTCGTCGCGTCGGCGAACAGCTTGAACTCCTCCCACACCTTGTTGGCGCTGTTGGTGCCGAACATGGGGACGATGCGGAAGCCCAGCTTCTGCGCCTGGCTGACCAGGCGTTTGAAGCCGTCCACCCCGCCCATGCGCGGGTCGGGCTGGTACAGCGGATAGTTCCAGTAATAGCGGCCGTCCCAGGCCGGCAAGAAGACCATGACCCGCTTGGGATCGATCTGCGTGGCGGCCCAGCGCAGGATCTCCAGCATGCGGGCATAGTCGTTGAAGATGTAGCCGGTCCAATGCGCGCCATGGATGCTCAGCACCAGGTCCACGTCCCGCATCCACGCCGGCATGTCGGCCCGCGTGGCCAGCTTGGGAATGCCGTAGGTCTTCTCCACATGGGCGAAATGATCGGCCGCCGCCGCCGCGTAATCCGCCGCCGGGCCCACCCGCCACGGTGGCGTCGCCAGGCTGTTGGCCTTGGCCCAGCCCTCGCCCTCATGGATCAGTTCCACGCGATAGCCGTCCGGCCCCGGCTGGAAGAAGAAGCGGCAGGTGCGCACCGCTGTCTGCCGCGCCGACAGGGCGTAGTGCCGGCCATCGGCGGTCTTCAGAATGGCCAGGGGGGTGGCCATGCCCTGGAAGAAATTGGGATACTCGAAGACCTTCTCGTCATCCTTCAGGTCGGTGAAGTCCTGGCCGGAGACGGAAATTTCGCCCCGCGGCAGGCCGCGCGCCACGGTGGTGATGGATTTCACCGGGTGCTGGGCCTCCGCCCGCACGGTCCATTGCACCGTGCCGTCGCCCTCCACCGTGAACTCGGCCACCAGCTTACCCGGCGCCTTTTCCTGGCCGCCGGCCCACAGGAAGCCGTCGCAGGTCAGCGTGGTGCGGTTGCCGTCGCGCACCACGCGCGTCACCGTGGGGTCGATGGCATAGGCGTTCTCATAGGTCTGCACCCGAAAGCCCATCAGCAGGGGGCCCACCTGCACCGACGCCTCGGGAAAGTCGAAGCTGAACTGCAGCACCGCCTCGCCCTTGGCGGGGGTGTAGACGCCGCTGCGCGAGGTCAGCAGTTGCAGGTCCGGGCTGGGGGCGGCACCCGCACCCGGGGTGGCCGCACCGCCGGAGGCGGTGGTGGCGAGCGCCACGGCGGTGCCGGCGCCGCTGGTCAACAGGGCGCGGCGGGTGACACCGTGGGGCTGGGGGAAGGGGGGCACGGATGACGTCTCCTTGTTCCTGCTTGTTATTTTCCGGCGGCTTATTTTCCAGCGGCGGGGTGAACCCGAATGGTTTACAACCAAGCCGTCGCCCGATAGTAATATTATACGACTTTAAAAAACACCACAGGGAGTGCCCCGAGGAATGACCCGTATCCTGCGCCCCGCCGGACGTCTCGCCGTTGCCGCCTTGCTGGCCGGCACCGCCTTGGCCACGGCCACCGCCGCCATCGCCGCCGGCTCCTCCGCCACCGTGGCGGTCCAGGTCGACCATCCGGGCGCGGTCATCGCGCCGGCCATCTACGGCCAGTTCGCGGAGCATCTGGGCACGCAGATTTATGGCGGCATCTGGGTGGGGCCGGATAGCCCCATTCCCAACATCCGCGGTTACCGCAAGGATGTGGTCGAGGCGCTGAAGAACCTGCATGTCCCCGTGGTGCGCTGGCCCGGTGGCTGCTTCGCCGATGAATATCACTGGCGCGACGGCATCGGGCCCAAGGATCGCCGGCCGGTCATCGTGAACACCAACTGGGGCGGGGTGGAGGAGAACAACGCCTTCGGCACCCATGAGTTCATGGACTTCTCCGAACTGATCGGCGCCGGCACCTACGTCAACGGCAACCTGGGCAGCGGCAGCGTGCGCGAAATGGCCGACTGGGTCGCCTACATGACGGCGGACAACCACGGCTCCCTGGTCCAGGAACGCCGGGCCAACGGCCGGGACAAGCCCTGGACCCTGAACTGGTTCGCCGTGGGCAATGAGGTCTGGGGCTGTGGCGGCAACATGCGGGCCGATTATTATGCCGACCTGCTGCGCCAGACCCGCACCTTCCTGAAGCCGGGCGCCGGCCAGCCGACGAAGTTCATCGCCGTCGGCCCCAGCGACGACGACACCGCCTGGACCGAAACCATCATGGCCCGCGCCGGCAAGGAGATCGACGCGCTGTCCATGCACTATTACGACGTGGCCTCCTTCAACATGGTGCCCAAGGGCACCTGGGCCAAGAAGGGCTCCGCCACCGAGTTCGGTGAGGCGGAGTGGTTCGCCAGCATCTTCGGCGCCTATCAGATCGGCACCTACATCAGCCACCACAGCGCCATCATGGACAAGTATGATCCGGAGAAGCGGGTCGCCCTGGTGGTGGATGAATGGGGTACCTGGCATGACCCGACCCCCGGCAGCAACCCCGGCTTCCTGCAGCAGCAGAACACCCTGCGTGACGCGGTGGTGGCCGCCATCAGCCTGAACATCTTCCACGCCCATGCCGACCGCGTGCGCATGGCCAACATCGCCCAGATGGTCAACGTGCTGCAGGCCATGATCCTGACGGACGGGCCGCGCATGGTGCTGACCCCCACCTACCATGTCTTCGACATGTACAAGGGCTTCCAGGGCGCCACCAGCCTGCCCGTGACCGTGACCGGCCCGGACTACAGCCAGGGCGGCCGCGCCGTTGCCGCCGTCAGCGCCTCCGCCGGCCGGGGCACCGACGGCGTCACCCGCCTGGCCCTGACCAATGTCGACCCCAACAAGGCGGCCCCCGTGCAGGTGACGTTGGCCGGGTTGAAGGCGGGCAAGGTCACCGGCCGCATCCTGACGGCCCCGGCCATGAACAGCGACAACACCTTCGACCATCCGCAAACCGTGGTGCCGGCGGCCTTCAGTGACGCCAAGCTCTCGGGCGACACCGTCAGTGTGACCCTGCCGGCCAAGTCCGTAGTCGTTCTGGAACTGAAATGACCAAGCGTTTCCTTGGGCACGCCCCTGGGCGTGTCCTCGGTCTTGTCCTTGCCGTCCTGGCCGGTGTTCTTCTCACCGGCCAGGCGTTGGGCGCTGACCTGACGGGCGACTGGGTTTTCCAGGCCGCCCCGTCCTTTCCCCGTTTCACCAAGATGGTCATTCGCCACGATGCGGATGGCCTGCGGGGCACCATCACGTCGGAGTGGTATGGCGACTTGCCCATGCTGGATCTGAAGGCGGTGGGCGGGGGCCCGGCGGGGGAAAGGCTGGTCTTCCACATCGACAACGGCAATCCCAAGCTGAAGCCCCTGGATCTGACGCTGTCGCCAGATGGGGCGGGCGTCCGGCTGACCGGCCAGGTCTGGTACGAGAAGCAGGAGGCATCCGCCCACCGCGCCACGGCGGCGGAGATGGCGGCCCTGGCCTTCCCGACCTACCCGCTGCCCGCCCCGGCTTACGTGCCCGGCAACGGCCTGGCGCGCACCCCGCCCATGGGGTGGAGCAGCTGGAACAAGTTCGCCGAGGCCATCGACGACAAGACGGTGCGGGAGATCGCCGACGCCCTGGTGCGCAGCGGCCTGCGCGATGCCGGCTATGTCTACGTCAACATCGACGACGGTTGGCAGGGCGACCGGGGGCCCGACGGCGTGCTGCGTCCCAACGCCAAGTTCCCGGACATGAAGGCCCTGGCCGATTACGTCCATGCGCGGGGGCTGAAGCTGGGCATCTACAGCTCCCCCGGTCCCAAGACCTGCGCCGGCTATGCCGGCAGCTACGGCCATGTCGAACAGGACGCCCGCACCTGGGCGGAATGGGGCGTCGATTACCTGAAATACGACCTCTGCTCGGGCGAGGGCTTCTACCATACTGCGGAGACGGTGCGGGCGGTGTACCAGCAGATGGGCGCGGCCCTGGTCGCCGCGGGGGCCGCCACCGGCCGCCCCATCGTCTACAGCCTGTGCGAATACGGCCGGTTCGATGTCGGCGCCTGGGGCCGCGAGGTGGGCGGCAACCTGTGGCGCACCACCGGGGATATCGAGGACAGCTACGCCAGCATGGCGGCCATCGGCTTCGACAAGAACGGCGTGCCCCACCACACCGGCCCGGGCGGCTGGAACGATCCCGACATGCTGGAGGTCGGCAACGGCGGCATGACGACCGAGGAATACCGCACCCACATCAGCCTGTGGGCCCTGACGGCCGCCCCCCTGCTGATGGGTAACGACGCCCGGTCGATGACCCCGGACACGCTGGCCCTGCTGGGCAATGGCGAGGTCATCGCCATCGACCAGGACCCGCTGGGCCGCCAGGGCTTGCCGGTGCTCAAGCGGGATGGGATGGAGATCTGGACCCGGCCCTTGGCCGACGGCTCGGTCGCCGTGGGGCTGTTCAACCGCACGGACACGCCGGTGACCCTCAGCGCCGACTGGTCCGCCCTGGGCCTGGGCGATCACCCGCGCGTGCGCGACCTGTGGGCCCACCGCAGCGTGGCGCCGGATGCCGCGCGTACCGTGCCCGCCCACGGCGTCGCGCTGTTGCGGGTAAAACCGTAGGTGGTAGCGTTAACATCGCATCGGGCATTTTTATTCGGGAAATGCTATGGTGGGGAATGGCGTTCCGCCATATCCCCGCCTTCCGACTGAAAACGCCGCATGAGCATTGTCGTTCGCAGCCTGCCCGACCAGGCCTATGAAATCGTGCGGGAGCACATCCTGCTGGGCACCATGGCGCCGGGCACGCCGGTACAGCAGGGGGCGGTGGCCAGCCAACTGGGCATCAGCAAGATCCCCTTGCGTGAGGCCTTGAGCCGGCTGGAGCAGGACGGCCTGGTCACCTCCTTCCCCAACCGGGGCTATGTGGTGAACAGCCTGACGACGGCGGAGGCGACGGAGGTGTTCGCCCTGCGCCTGAAGCTGGAACCGGGGGCGTCAGCCGATGGCGCCCGCCGCGCCACCCCCGCGGACCACGATAACGCCCGTGCCGCCCTGCTGGCGCTGGAGCGGGAGCAGGGCACCGCCGGCACCGGCCATGTCACCCACAACCGCGCCTTCCACATGGCGCTGATCCGCCCCACTGGCGGCATCACCGTGCAGTTGATGGAACGCCTGCACATCCTGTCGGAGCGCTATGTCCGGGTGCACCTGGAACCCCAGGGCCGTGACGGCCGGGCGCGGGACGAGCACCGCGCCCTGTTCGACGCCTGGATGGCCGCCGACGCCCCGGCGGTGGAAGCGCTCACCGCCCGGCACATCCAGGGCACGCTGGACGATTTGCAGCGGGAGCTGGCGGGGTGAGGGCCTATGAGATTAAATGGTATCTTATCTGATGGCGACTTAGAAATTTACTGCGGAAAAATGGGGAATTGGGGTTTTCACAAGGAGTTTCGGCGCAGATGGCGTGACGCATCAATTCGAATACCGAAGTCTTTTGGCTAGAGATTCCAACGTATTGATATTTTGAATCTTTCACTCTATTTTTAGTTTTGTTCGATCGGAAATTCTCCTGCGGAGACTCTGAGATCGGCTTTGGAGCTCTCTATGTGAAAGCTCCTATTGTTAACATTAAATTCAATACCTTTCTTGATGGAGATCATAAAGAATGAATGACGGTACAAATTCGGGTGCAGATATTCTAAATGGACTCGAAATTTCTCTTGGTGCTCAGTGTACGTTTCAGGTGGTTGGCATTGTTGGGGCAGCAGGGGCGGGAACGTCATGGACAGCACGGATATTGGTGCGCCTTCTCAAGAGGAGAAATGTATCTGCAACCATAATTAAAGCACGAGATTGTCTTAAAAAAGCGCTTGGAGACGTTTGGATAAAGGCTGTTGATCTTGGGAAGACAGACCCTGTTCATTCGGCGCATGAGCTTCAGAAACTTGGAAACAATCTGAGAAGAGATCACGATGATGCAATTGTTGCGAGTGCAATGATCGCTGCTATAGCGGATTTCTTGGCCGGGGATAATCCGCCCCATGTATTTATATGTGATTCATTGCGCCATCCAGCAGAGGCAAAGCTCCTAAGGATGGTATACGGTGATGCATTTTGGACCCTCGGGACTGTTTGTGATCTTGATACGCGGCGTGATCGGTTAAAGAAAAAGTTCACTATTCCCCAACTGAGAGAGCCAGTCGAGGCCGATTTAGAAAAGTTTATCGAGCGCGATCAAGATGATGCTTCAGATAAGCACGGTCAGCATGTGGCAGAGGCGTTTGAGTTGGCTGATTATTTCGTAGATACGTCGGCATCACTCTCCGATCCAGATGCACCTGACACCGAACTGGATGAGTGGCCTGTCGCGGCTGACCTTGGACGCTTTCTCGATCTTGTGCGCGGTGATAGAAATATGTTGCGCCCGACCGATGCGGAGCGGGCCATGTATCATGCCTATGCTGCTCGCCTCGGTAGTGCTTGCCTTTCGCGGCAAGTGGGTGCCGCCTTAATTGATAAAGACGGCCAGCTTATTTCTACGGGTTGCAATGAAGTTCCCCGGGCCGGTGGTGGCCTCTACGGGCAAGGTGAAGGTGAAAATAAGGAGAGAGAACGTGGCAGATGTCATAGCATGAATGGTTATTGTAGCAATACAATTCAGAGAAATGAAATAATTGAAGACATAATATCTGTATTAGATCAGAACGGATCGAAAAATATAGATGTAGATGATAGAGAAGAATTAGTAAAAAAATTAAGGAAATCAAGAATTGGTCAGCTCGTAGAATTCAGTCGTTCGGTCCATGCGGAGATGGATGCTGTGGTTTCTGCAGCGCGAAAGGGAGTTTCTACTGTCGGTTCTAGGCTGTTTGTAACCACTTTCCCTTGCCATAACTGTGCACGTCACATTGTGGCTGCGGGAATCGATGAAGTTCAGTTTATTGAACCTTATTTAAAAAGCAAGGCGCTTCTATTGCACGCAGATTCTATAACTCAGAAATATTATGGCTGGGTTTCTCCAAGTAAAGCACGGGCGCTTGGCCAAGAAGGGCCGTATTATGTTTTGTTCCGTCCATATGTTGGCGTTGCGCCACGCCTGTATCGTCGTGCTTTCGTAAAAGATGGAGAAGTGAAAGATGGTACAACTGGATTTTTGCTTCGAGATCAGAAGCCGGCCTATATGCGGTTGCGGCCATTGAGTAATGGGGTTGAGAATCTACAGAATTCAATCAGAGATAAATTCAATTCAATATTTAAAACTTAGGAATTTTATTTTATTGTTCTATGCGTCTTTTAAGAGAGTTCGGAGTGGGTAAGTAATTGCGTCCCGCCCAAATCTCCGCCGCCACCCGGTCTGCCTCGGCCGGCTCATGCGCCAGGCCCAGGGCCAGCACGCCCAGGGCGATGGTGGCGATGACGGTGGCGGTGGCCGCTTCCACGCCCGGGTCGCCGCGCCACACCGGCAGCAGACCTTCGCTGTCCGCCTTGCCGGCGGTCAGCGCGGGGAGGGGGAGTTCCTGGCGGTCGGTGCCCACCTGGACATACGCCGTGGTGGGCTTGGCGGGGTTGCGTTCCACCTCGCCGCCGCCGCCCTTGACCACCACCAGGCGGGGGCGGTTCAGGCGCTGGGCCACGCCTAAGTGCAGGTCGATATAGGGCGGGTGGAAGACGCCATCGACGGCGGCAGCGGTGTCGAAGGGGTCCAGCAGGCGGCAGACGGTGTTGATGGGGCTGCGCAGGCCCAGCAGGTGGCGCAGGTTCAGCAGGCGATCCAGCTCGGGGCTCAGCGCCGACAGGGGTAGGTAGGCGAAGCCGGTCTCGGCCACCAGGGCCTTGGCGTCCGCGCGGCTGGTGGCGGGGCGCAGGCCCAGTTCGCCCAGGGCGTCGGGCACGTCGCGGCCCTGGGTGAAGGCGTTGCTGCCGTGCATGAGGACGCGGTGCCCGGCCTGGGCCAGCGCCAGGGCCGACAGCAGGAACCAGGGCTCATCCCGGGTGCGGCCCGCGCCGTAGGACGGCCAGTCCAGGTCGGCGGCGCCGGTGCACAGCCCGTCGCTCAGGCCCGCCGCATCGCGCGCGGCCTCCACCAGGCCCGCCACCTCATCCGGGTCCTCCCCACGATAGCGCAGCAGCATGAGGAAGGCGCCCACCTGGTGGGGATCGGCCTCGCCCTTCAGCACCATGCCCAAGGCCGTGCGCGCCTCTTCCCGCGTCAGGGAGCGGGAGCGGCCGGGGCCGCGCCCCAGGGTGCGGACGTATTGGGCGAAGATGTGTTCATCGGTCATGGGGCAGGCAAGCTCAATCTCAGGCGGCGCGGGAGCGCACCTCGTTCATCGCGGACTCTACCGCGTCCCGCCGCCGCAATGCCACCACCCGTCCCACCAGCACCAGGGTGGGGCCCGTCACCCCCGCCGCCGCCACGCGGGCCGCGATGTCGGCCACCGTGCCGGGCAGGCGGCGCTCACTGGACAAGGTCGCGTTCTCGATGGCGATGGCCGGCGTGGCGGGGTCCAGGCCGGCGGCCAGCAGGCGCTGGGTGACCTGGCCCAGCGTGCGGCTGCCCATATAGATGGCGATGGTGCCATCGCAGGCGGCCAGGGCGTTCCAGTCGTGGGCGGGCAAAACCTCGTCCGCACCCCCTTCCTGGCAAGCGTGCCCAGTAATCAGGTGCAGGCTGCGGCTGTAGCCGCGCTGGGTCAGGGGCATGGCCATGGCGGCGGCGGCCGCGCAGGCCACGGTGATGCCGGGCACCACCTCCGCCACCACACCGGCGGCGGCCAGGGCCTCCAGCTCCTCGCCCGCGCGGCCGAAGACCATGGGGTCGCCGCCCTTCAGGCGCACGACATGGGCGCCCGCCTGGGCGTGGCTGACGATCAGGCGGTTGATGGCGGCCTGGCTCATCTCATGCCGGCCGCAGCGCTTGCCCACGTCGATGCGGCGGGCATGGGGCGGCGCCAGGTCCAGGATGCGCGGGTCGACCAGCTTGTCGTACAGCAGCACGTCGGCGCTTTCGATACGGCGCAGGGCCTTCACCGTCAGCAGCTCCGGATCGCCGGGGCCGGCGCCCACCAGGCTGGCGCGGCCGGTGACGTTAGGCTGATGCATGGACATCGCGGAGGATCTCCTTCAGTTCGGGGATGCAGGACCCGCAGTTGGTGCCGGCCTTCAGGCAGGTGCCGATCTCTTCCGCCGAGGTCAGGCGGTTGGCGACGATGGCGTCCCGGATGGTGACCAGGCCGACGGAGAAGCAGGCGCAGACGGTGCGGCCGGCGGACTTGACGCCCGAGGCCCCCAAACCGCCAGGGGCGCGGCCGGACAGCAGGCTGGGCCGGGCCGCGTCCGTCACCTTGTCGCCCAGCAGGGCCGCCAACACGTCGCGCGGCGGCAGTTGGGCGCCCTCGCCGGCGGCCAGGAACAAACAGGCCTCCAGCCGGCCGTCCACCAGGATGGCGACGCGCAGCAGGCCGCGCCCGGCGTCGGTCAGCTGCAGCCACTCCGCCCCCGCTGGCGGGTGCAGCAGGCCCTCGACGAAGCGGGTCAGGGCCGCCCCGGCCGGCAGGGCGTCCGACCCCACCAGCTCGAAGGCGTGGCCGTTGCTGAGCGGTACGCGCGACCAATAGGCGACACCCTGGGGCCGCACGGCGGCGCGGTGCAGCAGCAGGCCGCGCCAGGCCACCGCCACCTTCTCCGCCCGCACCGGCGTCAGCTTCAATTCCGGCTGGCCGGAAATGGGGTCGAGGGCGGCGTTGACCAGGCGCCCGGCGGGCCCGGCGGAGCAGAACTCATCCGTCCAGTGCATGGGCAGGAACAGGTCCCCCACCCGCTGGCCGGCGTCGACGGTGGCGCGCACCACCGTGCTGGCGTGGACGCTCTCGATACGCATCAGGTCGCCGTCGGTGACACCCAGGCGGGCGGCATCGGTGGGGGACAGGGCGGCGCGCGGCTCCCCGGTGTGGGCCAGCAGGCGGGGCACGCGGCCGGTGCGGGTCATGGTGTGCCACTGGTCGCGGATGCGGCCGGTGTTCAGCACCAGGGGATAGGCATCATCCGCGCGGGCGGCGGTCGGGCGCCAGGGGGTGGGCACCAGGCGGCCCCGGCCGTTGGGCGTGGCGAAGCCGCCCTGGCCGAACAGCCGCCCGCCTTCATCCCCCGCCCAGCGCACGGGCCAGCGCACCGGCGCCAGGGCGTCGTACTGCCCGTCGGTCAGCA
This sequence comes from Nitrospirillum goiasense, assembly GCF_034427435.1. NCBI lineage: Bacteria > Pseudomonadati > Pseudomonadota > Alphaproteobacteria > Rhodospirillales > Azospirillaceae > Nitrospirillum > Nitrospirillum goiasense. The sequence goes on from NZ_JAXQNP010000003.1 coordinate 1,506,352, forward strand.
TGGCCAGGCCGCTGATGTCGAAGGGACGGCTGCCGGCGTTCTCGAAGCCGGACAAAGCGGCATGCTCCCGGAACACCGCCGCCGGGCTGGTCCAGGAAAAGGCGTCCTTCCAGCCCATGCGCTGGCCCACGGCGGCCAGCACCCGCCAGTCGGCCCGCGCCTCGCCCGGGGCCGCGCGGAAGGGGCGCTGGCGGCTGATGACCCGCTCGGAGTTGGTGACGGTGCCGTCCCGTTCCCCCCAGCCGGCGGCCGGCAGCACCACGTCGGCCAGGGCCGTGGTGTCGTTGGGCCAGCAATCAGACACGACGACGAAGGGGCAGGCGCGCAACGCCTCCCGCACCCTGTCGGCGCGGGGCAGGCTGTCGGCGGGGTTGGTGGCGATGATCCACAGGGCCTTGATGCGGCCGTCCAGCACGGCGTCGAACATCTCCACGGCCTTCAGTCCCGGCTTGGTCGCCAGGTTGGGCGCCCGCCAGAAGCGGCGGACGCGGTCGATCGCTTCCGGCTGGTCGAAGCGCATGTGGGCCGCCAACTGGTTGGCCAGGCCGCCCACCTCGCGCCCGCCCATGGCGTTGGGCTGCCCGGTGATGGAGAAGGGGCCGCAGCCGGGCTTGCCGATGCGCCCCGTCGCCAGGTGGCAATTGATGATGGCGTTGACCTTGTCGGTGCCCACCGACGACTGGTTCACGCCCTGGGAATAGACGGTGACGACGCGCGGGGTGGAGGCGAACCACTGGTAAAACCGGGCCAGGTCCGCCGGGTCCAGGCCGGTGAGGGCGGCGGTTTGGTCGGCCGTCTGGCGGGCGGCGGCCAACGCGGCCTCGAACCCTTCCGCGTGCGCCGCCATCCAGGCATGGTCCAGTTGGTCCTGGTCGGCCAGGTGGGCCAGCAGGCCGTTGAACAGGGCGACGTCGGTGCCCGGCCGCACGGCGAGGTGCAGGTCGGCATCCTCACAGGTGGCGGTGCGGCGGGGGTCGATGGCGACGATGCGGATGGGCCGTTTGGCCCGGGCGGCCAGCAGGCGCTGGTGCAGCACCGGGTGGCACCAGGCGGAATTGCTGCCCACCAGCACCACCAGGTCCGCCAGTTCCAAATCCTCATAGGTCCCTGGCACCACGTCGGCGCCGAAGGCGCGATTGTGGCCGGCGACGGAGGACGCCATGCACAGACGGGAATTGGTGTCGATGTTGCCGCTGCCGATGAAGCCCTTCATCAGCTTGTTGGCGACGTAGTAATCCTCCGTCAGGCATTGGCCGCTGACATAGAAGGCGACGCTGTCGGGCCCATGCTCCGCGATGGTGGCCTTGAAGCGCTGGGCCACCAGGTCCAGGGCCTGGGTCCAGTCCGCCGCCCGGCCGTCGATCAGGGGGCGGGTCAGCCGCTCCCCATCCTTCAGCGTCTCCGCCAGGGCGGACCCTTTGGAGCAGAGGCGCCCCCGGTTGGCGGGGTGGGTGGTGTCGCCCACCACCCGGCCATCAGCCTGGGCCACGACGCCGCAGCCCACGCCGCAATAGGGGCAGGTGGAGCGGACGGCGCCGGCGAGGGCACCGGCTTCAGCGTCCCGTGCCATCCCCTCCGGCATCACGCCACCATGGCCAGCAGGATGCGGCCGTCCTGCACCCGCACGGGGATGCGGGTGACGCAGCCGTCGTCGGGGGCGCAGGCCTCGCCCGTTTCCAGGTCGATCACCCAGTTGTGCAGGGGGCAGGTGACGGCGTGGCCGTGCACCGTGCCCTGCGACAGGGGGCCGCCCTTGTGCGGGCAGCGGTCGTCCACGGCGAACACGGCGTCGTCCAGGGTGCGGAAGACGGCGACGTCGCCCCGGGGGGTGGCGACCACGCGCGCACCCTGGCGGGGGATGTCATCCACCGCGCCCACCTCGACCCAGCGGCCCTCGATACCAACGCTGTCCATCATCATCACTCCACCGTCGCCAGGGTGCGGAAGGGGGCGGCGGCCGCCTTGCCGGGCGCGCGCTCGGCCCAGGGGTCGTCCTGGCTGAATTTCTGGGCGTACAGGAACTTGGCGTAGAGCGCCTTGCGGCCCGCCTCATCCGCCACGATGCGGTCCTTGACGTGCTGCAGGCCCACGCGCTCGATCCAGGGCGCCGTGCGCTCCAGATAGCGGGACTCCTCGCGGTAGAGCTGCAGATAGGCGCCGCAGTATTCCAGCACCTCCTCCTCGGTGGTCACCTTGCACAACAAGTCGGTGACGCGGACGTGGATGCCGCCGTTGCCGCCGACATGCAGTTCCCAGCCGCTGTCCACCGCCACCACGCCGAAGTCCTTGATGGTGGCCTCGGCGCAGTTGCGCGGGCAGCCGGACACGGCCAGCTTCACCTTGTGCGCGTGCCAGGACCCCCAGGTCATGCGCTCCAGCTTCACGCCCATGCCGGTGCTGTCCTGCGTGCCGAAGCGGCACCATTCCGATCCCACGCAGGTCTTCACCGTGCGCAGCGCCTTGCCGTAGGCGTGGCCGGAGACCATGCCGGCGTCGTTCAGATCCTTCCACACATGGGGCAGTTGCTCGCGCGTCACGCCCAAAAGGTCGATGCGCTGGCCGCCCGTCACCTTCACCGTGGGGATGGCGTACTTGTCCACCACGTCGGCGATGGCGCGCAGCTCATCCGCCGTGGTCAGGCCGCCCCACATGCGCGGCACCACGGAATAGGTGCCGTCCTTCTGGATGTTGGCGTGGTTGCGCTCATTCACGAAGCGGGACTGCTGGTCGTCCTGGTACTCACCGGGCCAGGCCACCAGCAGGTAGAAGTTCAGCGCCGGGCGGCAGACGTGGCAGCCGTCCGGGGTGGTCCAGCCCAGGGTGGACATGACCGCCGGCATGGAGCGCAAGCCTTGGGTGACGATGGCGTGGCGCACCTGGTCATGGCTGTGCGTCGTGCACTTGCACAGCGGCTTCTCCCCCGTCGGTTTGGCGTAGCTGTCGCCCAGCGACAGGGCCAGCAACTGCTCCACCTGGGGCGTGCAGCTGCCGCAGGAGGCGGACGCCTTGGTGCGGGCGCGCACCCCCTCCAGGGTGGTCAGGTCATGCTCCGCGATGGCGCCCATGATCTTGCCCTTGCACACGCCGTTGCAGCCGCAGATCTCGGCCTCATCGGGCAGGGCGGCCACGGCGGCGGTGGGGTCGGCGGCGGGCGCGCCGGCCGCCAGGCTGGCGAAGGCCTGGCCGAAGATCAGGGTGTCGCGCAGCTCACCCAGCGGCTTGTCCTCGCGCAGCAACTGGAAGTACCAGCCGCCGTCCTGGGCGTCGCCGTACAGCACGGCGCCCACCAGTTTGTCGTCGCGCAGCACCAGGCGTTTGTAGGTGTTGCGGGCGGCGTCGCGGAAGACCACCTCCTCCGTCGTTTCGTCGCCGATGAAGTCGCCGGCGGAGAAGACGTCGATGCCCGTGACCTTCAGGCGGGTGGCCATGGCGGTGGGGACGTAGTCGCTGGTGGCGTCCTCGCGCGCCAGATGGTCGGCGCAGACCTTGGCCATGTCCCACAGCGGGGCCACCAGGCCATAGGTCTTGCCGCGATGCTCCACGCACTCGCCCACCGCGAAGATGTCGGGGACGGAGGTGCGCATGTCGTCGCCCACCTCGATGCCGCGGTTGATGGCCAGGCCGGCGGCCCGCGCCAGGTCGATGTTGGGACGGATGCCGATGGCCAGCACCACCAGGTCGCCCGGGATCTCCCGCCCGTCGGCCAGGCGCACGCCCTGCACCCGGCCGTCGCCGAAGATCTCCTCGGTCTGGCCGTTGGTGAAGAAGTTCATGCCGCGCTCGTCCAGCTCGCGCTGCAGCAGCTCGGCCGCCGCCTTGTCCAGCTGGCGCTCCATGATGGTGCCCATCAGGTGGACGACGGCCACCTGCATGCCCCGGCGCAGCAGGCCGTTGGCGGCCTCCAGGCCCAAGAGGCCGCCGCCGATGACGATGGCGCGCTTATGCGTCTGCGACGCCGCGATCATGGTGTTGACGTCGGCGATGTCGCGGAAGGCGCAGACGCCGGGCAGATCCAGGCCCGGCACCGGCGGGGCGATGGGCCGGGACCCCGTGGCCAGCAGGACCTTGTCATAGGCCACCACCCGGCCGCTGGCGGAGGTCACGGTGCGGGCCTGGGTGTCGATGGCCGTCACCGCGTCACCGGTGATCAGCTCGATCCCATTCTCCTCGTACCAGGAGCGGGGGTTGATGACGATCTGCTCCAGGTCCTTTTCACCGGCCAGCACGGAGGACAGCATGATGCGGTCGTAATTCACGTGCGGTTCGGCGCCGAAGACCGTGATGTCGTACTTCAGCGGGTTGCGCTTCAGCAGTTCGTCCACCGTCCGCATGCCGGCCATACCGTTGCCGACGACCACCAGCTTCTGGCGCGGGGGCATATGCGTGTCCATGGGGGAACCCTTCCCTTGAAATCGCCAAATCAGAGCTATTGAGGATCAGACGCGGCCAATCAGACGCGGGCCGCGCCCAGGGCGGCGGCGCCCCAAGTGGTGCGCCACCGGCGCTTCACCCCGGTCAGGCCGACCAGGGCCGCCAGGGCCAGCAGGGCGAACAGCAGGAAGCCCGCCTGGTAGCCGCCGGTCAGTTGCTTGGAGTAGCCGAGGCTGGAGGCCAGGTAGAAGCCGCCCACGCCGCCCATCATGCCGACCAGGCCGGTCATGACGCCGATCTCACGGCGGAAGCGCTGGGGCACGAGCTGGAACACGGCGCCGTTGCCCATGCCCAGGGCCAGCATGGCGACGACGAAGACGGCCAGGGCCATCCAGGCCTGCGGCAGGGCGAAGCTGACCACCACCAGGGCGCTGGCGGCGATGGTGTACATGACGGTCAGCGAACGCACGCCGCCGATGCGGTCGGCCACGGCGCCGCCGATGGGCCGCACCAGGGACCCGGCGAAGACGCAGGCGGCGGTGAAGTAGCCAGCGGTGATGGGGCTGAGGCCGTACTGGTCGTTGAAGTAGATGGTGAGGGAGGAGGCGAGGCCGACGAAGCCGCCGAAGGTGACGCTGTAGAAGAACATGAACCACCAGGCGTCGCCGATCTTCAGCACCGCCAGGTATTCCGCCAGCGACTTGGCCGGCGGGCATTCCGGGCTGTCCTTGGCCAGCACCAGGTACAGCGCCAGGGTCAGCGTCAGCGGGATGGCCAGCAGGCCCAGCACGTTGTTCCAGCCATAGGCGACGGCCAGGGCCGGCGCGAAGAGGGAGGCGAAAACGGTGCCGGAGTTGCCGGCCCCCGCCAGGCCCAGGGCCGTGCCTTGGTGCTCCGGCGGATACCAGCGCGAGGCCAGCGGCAGGGCCACGGCGAAGCTGGCGCCGGCCACGCCCAGGATGGTGCCGGTCAGCAGGGTGGCGTTGAAGCTGTGCACCCCGAAGTACCAGACGGCGACCAGCCCGGCGATGACCACCACCTGCGCCAGGAGACCGGTGCGCTTGGGCCCCAGGTGATCCACCAGGATGCCGTTGATGACGCGGAAAAAGGCGCCGGCCAGGACGGGAACCGCCACCATCAGGCCCTTCTGCGCCGGCGCCAGGCCCAAGTCCTTGGCGATCAGCACGCCCAGCGGCCCCAGGATGACCCAGGCCATGAAGCTCATGTCGAAATAGAGAAACGCCGCGAACAGGGTCGGCAGATGTCCAGCCTTCAGGAAACTCTTGTTCATCGGGTGCGCCTCCGGGCAGGGCTGCGGGCCTTTGGCGACGGGGGCGGCCATGGGTCAGGCGCCGCCTATCACCAGAAGGGGGTGGTGGATCGGGGTCAGGCCGAAATGGGCCTGGGGGTGGAGTAGGGCCCGGTTGGAACCGGACGCTGACAGGCCGCCGTTGACCCGCCGATCAGACCACATGGGATGCGCGCCATTGCATCATCCCGGAGGCGGGGCCGCCCCGCCGTTGGGGCCGCCCCGATGCAGAAAAGAACCTTTTGGTCCCCTGCTCGTGTAATCTTCTTCGCAACCGCCGTGCCAGTTTCGCTGTCGCGGAAAACCTGGGGTTTCACCGTGGCGGGCGGCGGCACAAATGCCTTTTATTTGAGCAATCGCTAAGTCGACTGCGCAAATGATTAATTCATAGGCAATAATCGAGGGTGGCGCGGATGGGAGCAGGGCAGATCGAACTGCGCGCCGGCTGGTGCAGCGAAACCGGCCGCCGCCCGCGCAATGAGGACTACGTGGGCGTGTGCCTGGGCACCGCCACCCAGCGCGCTCGCCAGGGGACGGTGGCCGCCATCGCCGATGGCGTGTCGGGGGCGCCCGGGGGCCGCGTGGCGGCGGAGCTGGCGGTGCGCGCCTTCATCGATTTCTACCTGGGTGAACGCCAGACCTTGGGTGTCCGGCGGGCGGCCGCGCACGCGGCGGAGGCCATCAACCGCTGGATCCATGCCCAGGGTCGGGTCGACCCGGAACGCACGGGCATGGCCACCACCCTGACCGCCGTCATCCTGCGCGACCGCCGCGCCCATATCCTGCATGTCGGCGATAGCCGCCTGTACCGCCTGCGCGACGGCCGGCTCAGCCTGCTGACCGAAGATCATGTGCACAGCGGCCCGGACCAGCGCCACATCCTGCGCCGCGCCATCGGGCTGGAGGACGCGCTGCGCGCCGACTACACCACCGAGCCCCTGCGCGAGGGTGATCGCCTGGTACTGCTGACCGACGGTGTCCACGGCGTGCTGTCGTCCCGCGACTTGGCCCGCCTGGCGGCGGCGGAACCGACGCCGGAGGCGGCCAGCCAGCAGTTGGTGGCGGCCGCCCTGTCGGCCGGCAGCCACGACAACGCCACCGCCCTGGTCATCGACGTGGTGGCCCTGCCGCCAGCCGACCGGGATGAACTGGCCGAGATGACGGCGGATCTGCCCATCCTACCCCTACCCAAGCCGGGGGATATCGTTGACGGCTATCGCATCGGCCGCCCGCTGTCCGATGGCCGCTATAGCGCCCTGTTCCTGACGGAACCGGCGGGGAAGGAGGCGCCGCTGGTGCTGAAGTTCCCCAAGCCGGCGGTGGCGGCCGATGCCGTATACCGCCTGGCCTTCGTGCGCGAAGGCTGGGTGGCGGCCCGGGTGCGCAGCCCCTGGCTGGGGGAGGTGGTGGAGGTGCCGCCTGGCCGGCAGACGCGGCTTTACACCGTCATGCCCTATTACCCCGGCCAAACCTTGGCTCAACGCTTGTTGGCGCCGCCGCGCGTGGGCGTGGCGGAGGGGGTGCCCCTGGCGGTGAAGCTGGCCAAGGCGGTGGCGGCCCTGCATCGCGCCGGCATCATCCACCGCGACATCAAGCCCGACAACGTCATCATCGACGGCGCCGGCGGCCTACGCCTCATCGACCTGGGCGTGGTGCGTCTGCCGGGGATGGAGGACTTCCCGGCCGAGCAAATCCCCGGCACGCCCAGCTACATGGCGCCGGAACTGCTGGCCGGGGAGCCGGGTGATGAGCGCACCGACCTCTACGCCCTGGGGGTCACCGTCTATCACCTGTTCACCGGCGCCTATCCCTACGGCGAGATCGAACCCTTCCAGCGTCCCCGCTTCGGCGTGCCCGTGCCGGTGCAGCAGCGCCGGCCGGACCTGCCCACCTGGCTGGATCTGTCGGTCATGAAGGCCGTGGCCGCCAACCCCGCCGACCGTCCCGGCGACGTGCTGGAATTCGCCCTGGAACTGGAGGCCGGCGCCGCCCACCCCACCCCGCGCCCCACCCGCCGCCGCTCCCTCTACGACCGCGACCCGGTGCGCTTCTGGAAGCTGACGGCCCTGGCGCTGCTGGTCCTGCTGATCCTGTCGCTGGTGCGGGATTAGGCGGCAGATTATGAGCCGGAGATCAGCATATCGAGGGCGTTGATGACATTGAAATAGTGTTGGGAGTTTAGGCTGCTGACCGGTGGCCCTAATTCTTTGCGCGGCACAGTCGCGATGGACTGGGTCAGCATCACATGCACAATGCCATCGATATTAAAAACGGGATTCAGCCGCTCCAGGATCCGTAAATCGGCCTGCTGTGGCAGCAATGGCACAACGGCAGCGGTGGATAAGCCAATCAACAGATTAGCCTGTACCTCCAGAATGAAGCCAGGTCGCCGTGGAAGACGATATAGGTCCAACTGCGCCATTAGAATTGACGAAATTCGGACAGCGGCACGCCGTTCTTTTCAACGTAGGCGTTCCAATCGTCAATGGCCCCTTGGTTTCTTTCGAGCCATTGAGCGGCCTTCTTCTCAGCTATCTCCGTTGCCAGGCCCCGCTCGCAAGCACGAGAAATATTGATGCCCAAAACCTTCGCTTCGGCAACGAGGGCTTCAGGGAGGGAGACATTTGTCCCTTTTCTGGGACCGGATTCGGTGCTTGCGGGGGGAACCATTTGAGGTCGCATGGGAGCCTCCATAAACATGCGCACAAAACATGCGCGTCTTCATGAACTCAGTATGTGCGCCTTTTCAGGCTCAATCAATGAGCGGAGAAGGTATTTACCCAGGCCAGGATACCAAGGAGGCCAATCCCTATAACGGCCGTCAGCGCGAAGGTCAGTTGGAGAAACGGCCCATAGAGGGGGTTCCTCAGGAAAGGGGGGCTGGCCTTGGTGAAAATGCGTCCATGCCCATGGCGCCAGGCCATCAGACGCGCGATCCGTTCCTTGGTCCGTTTGGCCCGCCTGGCGCCGGTCACACCATAGACTACAAGTCCAATGGCGAAGAGATAGCCGGGGAGCAAGGCCTCCATAATAAATCCCGCCAAATCCAACGGCGATGATCCGCAGACGATCAATTGATGACGAGTGTATGCGTACCCAAAGCCCACAACAAGGCGCAGCCCACGCAGAGGGCGACCAGGCTCAGTACCCGGTACAGCGGCACGTAAAAAGGCACGTCGAGGAAGAAGATATCCAGGCCGGCCAGGACGCGCCCCTTCGCGTGGTTGGCTTTGGCGCTGGATAATAGCCTTTGATGGTTGCGCCGCGCGCGAACGAAGCCGACCAGGCCCTGAATGATGAAAAGCGCGGCCACTCCATACGCGATGACTTCAGTCATGGCAGAATGACACCCGCCGCCGCGTCATACAAATCCGGTCGGTAAATCCGGGCGGCCAGCGTTTCCGCCTCGGCGGCACTGACCGGCAGGTCGCGCCAGCGGGTCATCTGGTCCAGGAACCAGCGGGCCTGATCCAGGGTGGGGCGGGTGGCGGCGCCGAAGACGCAGACGTCGGTGTCCTGGCCCAGGCCGTCGCGGGTGCCGCCGGGCAGGGACGCGGCGATGATTCCGGGGTCCAGGTTCAGGAAGGCCGGCTGGGCCAGGGTGGCGGCGATGGCGGGCGTGTTGGCCGGGTCGGCGCAGTCGGCGGCGGCGCGCAACAGGGCGCGCAGGACACCGTGCAGGGCCTCGGGCTGCTCCTCGGCCCAGGCTTCGCGCACTGCCAGGCACTTTTCCGGATGGCCGGGCAGGATGTCGGACGACAGGGCCACGGTGCGGCCCACGCCGGCCGCCGCCGCCACCGCACCCCAGGGGGCGCCGGCGCAGAAGCCGTCGATGCGGCCGGCCTCGATGGCGGCCACGCTGTCGGCCGGGGGCACGATGGCCCAATCCACGTCGGCCTGGGGGTCGATGCCGGCGGCGTGTAGCCAGCTTTTGAACAGCAGGGCGTGGGTGGACCAGGCATGGACCACCGCCAGGGTGACGCGGGGGCCGCCGGCATGGGAACGGCCCCGCAGCAGGGTGGCCAGGCGGCGGCCGGCCTCGGCCGCTGTGGGGCGGCCGCCTTCCAGGATAGGGCCGGCCAGTTCCTCGGACAGCGTCACGGCGTCGCCGTGCTGGCTGAGGCTCATGGGGATGATCAGGCGGGCCGCCGCCGGGCGCAGGCCCAGCGCCATGGCCAGCACCAGCGGTGGCAGCATCACGGCGGCATCCAGCAGGCCATAGGACAGCTTGTCCGCCAGGTTGGCCCAACTGGGTTCCACCGACAGGGTGACGTCCAGGCCCTCGGCCGCGAACAGGCCGGACGCCTGGGCGTGGATGACCGGGGCGCTGTCGGTCAGGCGCAGCAGGCCGATGCGGACGGGGCGTGGAAGGGTCATGACCCGCTTCCCTTCTTCTGTTCAGCGGCGGCCACGATGTCGGCGGCCACGGCGGCCAGCTTGCGGCTCTGCTCCATGGCCTGGCGGCGTAGCCAGCGATAGGCGTCCGGTTCCGCCATGCCGCGCTGGCGCATCAGCAGGGCCTTGGCCTGGTCCACCACCTCCCGCTCCCGCAACGACGTCTCCGCCTTGTGCAGGCTGGTTTCCACCTGGCGATAGCGGCGGAACATGGCCACCGCCGCCTGCACCACCGGCTTTAGGACGGGCAGCGAGGCGCCGACGACGTTGTAGGAACTGACGCCGGCCTCGATCGCTGCCTCCATGAAGGCGGGGTCGTCCTGGTCGACGAACATGACGATGGGGCGCGGGTCGTGGCGGGAGATGGCGCGGATGTCGTCCAGCCCGTCGCGGTCGGGGCGGGCCATGTCCACGATCACCAGGTCCGGCGCCGTCCGCGCCACGGCGTCGGCCAGCAGTTCCCCCGGACCCAAGCGGACGATGTCCGTGGCGCCGGCGGCCATCAGGTCCGCCTCGACGATGCGGCCGGGGTCGGCGGGGTGGACGGTGTCGGCGATCAGGACTTTCACCGGCGGCACACGGGGGAATTGGGGTGGCGAAGGCAACCACCTCTAATCGCCATTAGCCCCCGTGCGCAAGCGCGGTGATGCTGCCCGTGCGCAAGCGCGGTGATGCTGCCCGTGCGCAAGCACGGTGATGCTAACGGTGTCGGTCCGCTCAGAGAACCGGCAACAAACGGTCGATGGCGCGGGCCAGGTCCACGTCCCGCTGCGACAGGCCGCCGGCGTCGTGCGTGGTCAGGCGGATGTCCACGCGGTTGTAGACGTTGGACCACTCCGGGTGGTGGTCCGCCTTCTCCGCCAGCAGGGCCACCTGGGTCATGAAGCCGAAGGCCGCGGTGAAGTCGGTGAAGACGCAGCGGCGGGTGATGGCGTCGCCCTCCGGCGTCACGCTCCAGCCGGGCAGGGGGGAAGATCGGCGGCGTCCAGGCGCTTGACCATGATGGGCCTCTTCAGTCGGCGGTGGGGGCGGTGACGGGAATCAGCGCGCCGTTGATGGCGCGGGCGGCGCGGCTGGCCAGGAAGACGATGGCGTCGGCCACCGCCGCCGTGGCGGTCCAGGTCTTGGGGTCGACGTCCGGCATGTCCGCCCGGTTCTGCGGCGTGTCCATCACCAGGGGCAGTACAGCGTTGACGCGGATGCGCCCGCCCAGTTCGGTGGCCAGGCTTTCGGTCAACCGGGCCACGGCGGCCTTGGAGGCGGCATAGGCGCCCATGCCGGCACCGGCCTTTTCCGCGGCGGCGGCGCCCACGTTGACGATGGCGCCGCCGTTGGCCAGCCCACCCTCACCCTCCGGCACGATGGCGGCCCGGCACATGTTCAGGCAGGTACGGGCGTTCAGGGCGAACAGCTTTTCCCAGGTGGCGGGGTCGCCCTCCGCCACCGTTTGCCAGCGGAAGCCGCCGGCCACGTTCACCACCACGTCGGCGCCGCCCATGGCCACCTTGGCCTGGAGGAAGGCGGTGCGGGCGGCGGCCTCGTCCGTCAGGTCCACGCCGCCCAGGTGCAGCAAGCCGTCCGTGACGGCGGCCGGCGCCGGCGCATGGTCGACCACGGTGACGCGATGGCCCGCCGCCAGGAAGGACTTGGCCACCGCCGCGCCCAGGACACCGGCGCCGCCGGTGATGATGACCTTTTGCTGGGTCATGATGGTCTTCCCTTCTCTGGTCGTTACAGGGCTTGCGCCGGCGCCACCTGACCCCGGCAGTCGCCGAAGCCGATGGCGACATACCCCTCGGCCACCGCGCGGCCGGCCAGGATAAGCTCATCGCCGTCGGCCAGGAAGGTCCGCGTCTCCCCGGTCGGCAGGGTGATGGGCGCTTTACCGCCGCGCGTCAATTCCAACAGGCTGCCTACGCCGCTATCATCAGGGGTGGAGATGGTGCCCGTGCCCAGCAGGTCGCCGGGGTTCAGGTCGCAGCCGTTGCAGGTATGGTGCGCCACCAACTGCGCCGCCGTCCAATAGAGGTTGGTGGCGGGCCCGGTGCCCAGGCGGTGCGGGGCCAGTCCCGCCTCGCGCATGCGAGGCGTGCGGATCAGCACCGACAGCTCGATGCGATAGGCCCCGCGCTCCTGGTCGGCCTCATCCCACAGATAGGGCAGGGGCTTGGGATCGTCCGCCGCCCGGGCCGCCTGGCGGGTGCGGAAGGGGGCCAGCGCCTCCGCCGTCACGATCCAGGGCGACACGGTGGTCAGGAAGTTCTTGGCCAGGAAGGGGCCCAGCGGCTGGTATTCCCAGGCTTGCAGGTCGCGGGCGGACCAGTCGTTCAGCAGGCACAGGCCGGCGATGTGGCTGTCCGCCTCGCCAATGCCGATGGGGGTGCCAAGCTCATTGCCTGGTCCGATCCAGATGCCCAGCTCCAGCTCCAGATCCAGGCGCTGGCTGGGGCCGAAGGTCGGCGCCTCCGCGTCGGGGGCCTTGCGCTGGCCGTTGGGGCGGCGCACCTCCGTCCCGGTCACGCGGACGCTGGAGGCGCGGCCGTGATAGCCGATGGGCACATGCTTGTAGTTGGGCAGCAGCGGGTTGTCGGGGCGGAATTGCCGGCCGACATTCAGCGCGTGATGGATGCCGGCATAGAAATCGGTGTACCCGCCGATGTGCGCCGGCAGATGCAGGGTGCAGTCCGCTGCGGGGTAAAGCAGGCCTTCCACGGCGTTCCGCTCTTCGCTGCCGCTGGCCAGCAGCTGCGACAGGCGGCGGCGCAGGGCGCGGCGGGGTTTCGCGCCCAGGGCCAGCAGCGGGTTCAGCGTTGGCCCGCTGGCGGCGATGGCGGCGTCCAGCGCCGCCCCGGTGAGCAGGCCGGAGCGGCTGGCCTTGGCCAGGTCCAGCACTTGGCCGCCGATGGCGACGCCGCCGCGCGGCGCCTCATCCCCGGTGCTGAACACGCCCAGGGGCAGGTTCTGGATGGGAAAGTCGGCATGGCCGTTGGCGCTGCCGACCCAACTGGTCAGGGCCGGGTTGTGCGTCTCATCGATCACGGGATGGATCATCGCGGCAACTCCGCCTTGGTGAAGCCCGACCAGCAGTCGTCATAGTCCAACTGCATCAAGGGTGTTTCGATGGCGAAGCGGGTGGGGCGGATGACCCAGCGGCTTTCGAACATGAAGGCCATGGTGTTCTCGATCTTGTGGGGCTTCAGGTCCGCCGCCACCGCGCGTTCGTAACTGGTGCGGTCGGGGCCGTGGCCGCTCATGCAGTTGTGCAGCGAGGCGCCGCCGGGAGCAAAGCCGCCGGCCTTGGCATCGTACTGGCCGTGGATCAGGCCCATGAATTCATTCATGACGTTGCGATGGAACCAGGGCGGGCGGAACGTGTCCTCCGCCACCATCCAGCGCGGCGGGAAGATGACGAAATCGCAATTGGCCGTGCCGGCCATTTCCGACGGCGCCGTCAGCACGGTGAAGATGGACGGGTCCGGGTGGTCGTAAGACACGGTGTTGATGGTGTTGAACCGCGCCAGATCGTAGGTGTAGGGCGCCAGGTTGCCGTGCCAGGCCACCACGTCCAGGGGGCTGTGGTCCAGGGTGGTGGTCCACAGGCGGCCCTGGAACTTCTGCACCACCTCCGTCCGCTCATCCACATCCTCGAACCAGGCGACGGGGGTCAGGAAATCGCGCGGGTTGGCCAGGCCGTTGGCGCCGATGGGCCCCAGGTCGGGCAACTTGAAGGGCGCGCCATAATTCTCGCAGACATAGCCCCGGGCGCGGCCATCCGGCAGCAGGACGCGGAAGCGCACGCCGCGCGGCACCACCGCGATCTCCCCGGGCGCCACCTCCATGCGGCCCAGCTCCGTCTCCAGGCGCAGGCGGCCCATCTGCGGCACGATCAGCAGCTCGCCATCCGCATTGTAAAACACCCTTGATGTCATGGGCTGGTTGGCGGCGTAGAGATGGATGGCGATGCCGTTGTTGGTGCCGGCGTCGCCATTGCCGCCATAGGTCACCAGGCCGTCAACGAAGTCGGTGGGGGCGTCGGGCAGGGGCAGCGGATCCCAGCGCAGGCGGTTCGGGGTGGGCGGCACCTCGTCGAAGGGGCCGGAGCGCAGCAGGCTGGACCGCGCGTAAGGCTGGAAGGGCGCGTGGCTGGCGGTGGGCCGCAGGCGGTACAGCCAGGACCGGCGGTTCTCCGCCCGGGGGGCGGTGAAGGCGCTGCCCGACACCTGCTCGGCATACAGGCCAAAGGGCACTTTCTGCGGCGAATTGCGCCCCACCGGCAGGGCGCCGGGCACCGCCTCCGTCGCAAAGCCGTTGCCGAACCCGCTCATGGTTGCGAGAGGAGCGTTATCCAGGGTCATGGCCATTGCCTCCACCAGATCGTTTCATTTGAAACGATATAAGGGGTGATGCGCGGCGCTTGTCAAATGGATAAGGCGCCGACGCAGGGGGCGTCCTCGGGCCGTGGCACCGCCGTGGCGCCAGTGTATACCCAGCGGCGCGCGAGAACCTTTCAATCGCATGGGCTCATCCGGGCGCCGCCGGAAAAGTTGCGCGGCTGAACCGCCCCGCCTGAAACAGCCTGATCAGATCGGCAGGGCGGTGGTGTATTTCACCTGGCTCAGGGCGAAATGCGATGCGGCGGCGGCCACGGCCGGGTGGGCCAGCAACTCGCGCATCAGGAAGCGTTCGTAACTGGCGACATCGGCCACCACCACCCGCATCAGATAGTCCCATTCGCCGGACATGCTGTGGCAGTCCATGATCTCGCCGCGCGTCTGGATGAAGGCCTCGAACTCCTGGCGGTCCTTGGTGGCATGGCTTTTCATGCGCAGTTGGCACATGACGCTGACGCCGCGGCCCACCTTGGCCGCGTCCACCAGGCGCACGGCCGGGCCCAGGATGCCCGCCGCCTCCAGTGCCTTGATGCGCCGCCAGCACGAGGCGGGGGAGGCGCCGACCTGCTCCGCCAGCGCGGCGTGGCTCAGGCTGGCGTCACGCTGCAGGGCGCGCAGGATGCGGTGATCAATATCGTCAAACTGATCAATCTCTTTCATTCCACACCGCCTCGTGAAATACGGTTCCCATAAATGTCCCAGTGCCCATGGCAATGAAAGGACATTGTCAGGGATCTCGCATAAAATCATTCAGCAACAATAGCGGTGCGCCGCCGCGCGTCCCGCTCCGCCCATAAGGGAGTTTCCGCTTCATGTCCGTCCCGACGCTTTTCGACGCGCTGGCGCCGCAGCCCGCCGACACGCTGCTGTCCCTGATCGCCCTGCACCGGGACGATCCCCGGCCCCACAAGCTGGATCTGGGTGTCGGTGTCTACCGGGACGACAGCGGGGCGACGCCGGTGATGCGCGCCGTGAAGGCGGCCGAGGCCCGCTTGCTGGAAACCCAAGGCAGCAAAAGCTATCTGGGGCCGGAGGGCGACATCCGGTATGCCGAGCTGTTGCAGCCCATCGTGTTCGGCAAGGCCCTGCCCGCCGAAACCCTGGTGGGGGTGCAGACCCCCGGCGGCACCGGCGCCCTGCGCTTGGCCGCGGAACTGATCAACGCGGCCCGGAAGAACGCCAAGGGGCCGGGCGCCAAGGTCTGGCTGGGCACGCCCACCTGGCCCAACCACGCGCCCATCATGGCCGCCGCCGGTCTGACGGTGGCGACATACCGCTATTACGACCAGGCGACGCAGACCGTCCTGTTCGATGAGATGATGTCGGCGCTGCGGGGTGCCGACGCCGGCGACGTGGTGCTGCTGCACGGCTGCTGCCACAACCCCGTGGGCGCCGATCTGGACCGTTCCCAGTGGCGGGCGGTGGCCGAGGTGGTGGCCCAGCGCGGTCTGATCCCCCTCATCGACCTGGCGTACCAGGGCCTGGGCGATGGTTTGGAGGAGGATGCCGCCGGTGCCCGCCTGGTGCTGGATGCCGCCCCGGACGCCTTGCTGGCCTATTCCTGCGACAAGAACTTCGGCCTGTACCGGGAGCGGGTGGGCGCCCTGTACGCCAAGGGCGGTACGCCGGCGCGCACCGAGCTGATGCGGTCCAACATCCTGCTGCTGGCCCGGGTGAACTGGTCCATGCCGCCGGACCATGGCGGCGCCCTGGTGCGCGTCATCCTGGACGATGCCGCCCTGACCGCCGACTGGCGGGCGGAACTGGACGGCATGCGCACCCGCATCAACCGGGTGCGCCAGGCCTTGGCGGCCGGTGACCCCTGGCTGGCGCCGCTGGGCCGCCATCGCGGCATGTTCTCCCTGCTGCCGCTATCGCCGGACCAGGTGGCGACGCTGCGCCGTGAGCACGCCGTCTACATGGTGGGCTCTGGCCGCGCCAACGTGGCCGGTCTGACGCTGGACACTGTGCCCCAGTTCATCGACGCCGTGCGCGCCGTACGCTGAGGGCTCCAAAAGACTGGGGCGAAGGGGGCCAGCTCTGCCCCCTTCGTCCGCTCCCTGAAACGGTCAGGCTGTCTTGCGGACCGAGGCCATGGCCGCTTCCTGCGGAGCCTGCAATTCCCGCAGACGCCGGCGCCAGGCGTCGGCGATCTGGATGTCCAGGCTGCCGCGCTCCGGCGTCCAGCCCAGGATGCGCCGGGCCTGCGTGGCGTCGCCCACCAGGGCGGGCGGGTCGCCGGGCCGGCGGGGCCCGACATGCCAGGGGATGGGCAGGCCGGTCACCCGTTCCGCCGCCTCCATGACCTCGCGGACGGAATAGCCATTGCCGTTGCCCAGGTTCAGGGCCATGGATGGCCCGTCGTCCAGCAGGTGCTTCAGCGCCAGGATGTGGGCGTCGGCCAAGTCGCTGACATGGATGTAGTCGCGGATGCAGGTGCCGTCCGGCGTGGGGTAGTCGGCGCCGTTGACGGTCAGCCCATCCTTGCGGCCCAGCGCCGCGTCCAGCACGTTGGGGATCAGGTGCGGCTCCGGATCATGGTTCTCGCCCAAGTCGCCGTCGGCATCGGCCCCCGCGGCATTGAAATAGCGCAGGATGACGGCGCGCAGGCCCCAGGCGGGCTCGCAGTCGGCGATGATGCGTTCCATCATCTGCTTGCTGGCGCCATAGGGGTTGATGGGCGCCTGGGGGTGCCCCTCGGTGATGGGCACGCGCTGGGGCACGCCATAGACGGCGCAGGTGCTGGAAAACACCAGGTTGCCGACGCCGGCGTCGCGCATCGCCTCCAGCAGGGCGATGGAGCCCGCGACGTTGTTGCGATAGTAGAGCAGCGGGTCCTCAACGGACTCACCCACATGGGCATAGGCCGCGAAATGCATGACGGCGCAGGGCTGGTAATCGCGCAGTACGTCGGTCAGCCGGGCCACGTCGCCGATGTCGCCGACCTCCAGCGGGCCGTACAGCACGGCCTCACGCGGACCCCGGCTCAAATTGTCATAGGTGACGGGGCTCAACCCCGCCTTGGCCAACGCCTTGCAGGCATGGCTGCCGATGAAACCGGCGCCGCCGGTCACCACAACAGTGTCACTCATGGCCTCTATCCCTTCACAGTCTTCTCCCCGACAACTCGGGGGGCTTCTGGTGGGTCCCCGGCGACATGGCCGATGGCGAATGGTCAGGACGCGGGGCTTGGGCGCATCCCGCCTTCAAGCGGGGGCTGTTCCAGCGGGACCCCGGCCCGCCGGGCGAAAAAACGGCACAGAGCCCGGATCTCCTCACCGGCGACGAAGGTCTCGTCGGGCAGGGACAGCAGGCGCTGCCGCTTGCGCTCATAGTCCTCGGGCGTGAGCTCCTGGAAGAAGCGCACCATCGTCTCTTCCAGGGGCTGGTCGAAGCCCCAGCCCACGTTATGGCGGGTCACCAGGCGGTCGACCTCGAAACCCCGGACGCTCAGGCAGGGCACGCCGAAATAACCAGCCTCGTAGAACCGGTTGGGCAGCAGCCAGCGTGAGTTGTGCTCCGTGTTCTCCAGATCCAGCGCCCAGGCGAAATCGACGCCCGCGTACATGTCCGCCAATTCGCCGGGATGGTCATAACGCCCGCCGTACAGGATGTTGGGGCAGGCCTCCAAAGTCTTGAAGAAGCTCTTCTCATCGACGGTGGTCAGCACGCCGCGGAAGCGGATTTGCAGCCGGTCGGGCAGGCGCTGCGCCAGGCGGCGCATCAGGTCCACGGTCTGTTCCCCCCGGATCAATCCGAAATAACCGATGACCCAGGGGCGGTCCGGCGGCATCAGCGGCCGCGTGCCGGCGGATGCCGGGGCGGGGCTGGCGGCCAGGGCCGCCGGCCGTTCCGGCAGGCCCGGCCGGGGCAGCTTGTTTTCCACCAACAGCCACGGCCCGCGGAACTTCTGCGTCGGCGCGTAATAGTGGCGGTGGAAGCCGGGCGAGGACAGGACCAGCAGCTTCACCTGCGTCAGGCACAGCCGCTCCACCAAGCGCAGGGCCAAGGAGCGCAGGCCGTGGGCCACGAACATGGGCTGGATGTCCAGCACCTCGTAAACCAGCTCGGCCTTGCGGCTGATGAACCACTTCATCACCAGCGCCAGCAAAAGCTGGTCGATGTTGCGGGCATAAAGGACGGTGGCGTCGGTGAGCCGCGCGCGATTGCGGAAAATGACGCGCAGGGCGCCCGCCAGGGCCTGCAGGCGGTGGACATACTTGCCGTCCACGGTGCGACCCAACAGCACATGCGGCCAGGGGGGGCGGTAGCCGCTGTTGTACCGCGCCCGCTCGAAACCCAGGACCAGGACGGGCAAGCCGTTGTCCAGGAACTCCCGCACGCGCTTGATGGTGCTGACGTCCGTGATGTCCTGGGTCAGGAACACCACGCCGACCTTGCCGGCGCCCGCCGATCCCCGTCGGGAGCCGATATGTTCCGCCATCCAGTCGCCCACGGGCCAATCACCCACGGAGCGGTCGCCCGCAAGCTCCGCCCCGCCATCGTGGCCGTCTGGCGGTGAGGCGGGGACATCGGTGGACGAAACGGTGGCGCTGGCAGCCGGACTATTGTCCATGAGCGCTGCGCTGGGAATTCTTGACAGCACGGATGTCCCCATTTGCGGCCTTTGCGAAGTAATTCATCATGAACCGGCGCCGATTTTCCGTGCTGTGACAAAACAGGGCCGCCTAATCATTAAAGGGCGTATGCCTTTTTTCGTGGGGGTGGCTCCTGTGATTGAATTGGGGCAGGTAAAGCCGCCCCGGTCACAGGTTGGTCACTGGCGGGTCGACGGCGGTCCTGTTTGATTTCAATCACCACATCAGCGGCTTCGCTTGCCCCAAGGGCGGCGATCCGCCACCGGATCAACCGACGGAAGAGACCCAGGCCGTGGCCGAGCGCACTCCTTCACCCCAATCGCATCCGTCCGGGCGCCCCGTGCAACCACCGCCGGTCTTCGGGGGGTTCCCGGAGGAAGAGGTCGCCGCAGCTGCGTCCGTGGGCGAGGGGCGGCAGGCCGAACGCCGGTTCGACCGGGTGGCCATCACCTCCGTCTTCGGTGATCCGACCCATCCCCGGACCTGGTCCGGCGCCCCCCGCAACCTGGGCGTGGCGCTGGAAAAGCTGGGCGTGACGGTGGAGGGCTTCCACCCCCACCTGTCCAAGACCTTCAAGATGGGTTTGGCCGCGCGCCACGTCATGGGCGGCTACGGCAAGCTGATGACGTCGGAGCAGTTGTACCGCGCCGCCCCCGCCCGGCGGCACCTGGCCCGGCAATTGGCCGCCAAGGCGGCGGAACGGGGCACGCGCCACATCATCCACACCGGCGCGCTGGACCTGCCGGCGGTGGAGGCCCAGGCCACGGCCGACCCCATGTTCGACCGGGCGCACCGCGTCCACCACTACCTCTATTGCGACCACACCTGGGCGCTGGCGGCCGAACACCGCCCCGACATCGCCGGCTACAGCCCGCGCGCGCTGGCGGCGTATGAGGATCTGGAGCGGCGGTCGCTGCACTGCGTCGACCACATCTTCACCTTCGGCCGCTACGTCCGCGACCACATCATCAGCCACTACGGGGTGCCGGCGGCCCGGGTCACGGCGGTCGGATCAGGCATGGGCGACATCAAGCCCTATATCGGCCCCAAGGACTACGCCAAGCCCAAGCTGCTGTTCGTCTGCAAGCACCTGTTCCGGGAAAAGGGTGGGGAACTGGTGATCGAGGCCTTCCAGCAGGCGGTTCTGCGCCGGCCGGACCTCAGCCTGACCATCGTGGCCGATCCCTCCGTCCGCGACCGGGTGCCTGAGCATCCCGCCATCGAGTTCCGCTCCGCCTTGCCTTGGGCCGAATTGCAGGAGCTGTACCGCCGCTCCTCCCTGCTGGTGCAGCCCATGCTGAACGACCCGTGGGGCCAGGTGTATCTGGAGGCGCTGATCTCCCGCACCCCCGTCCTGGGATTGCGGCGCAACGGCCTGCCGGAAATCACCGGCGATGGCCGCTACGGCTTCCTGGCCACCCGCGCGGACCCGCAGGAATTGGCGACCCTGATCGTCCAGGCCGTTTCGGACCCGCAACGCCTGGCCGTTATGGGCGCGCGCGGACAGAACCACGTCCTGGAAACCTATACCTGGGACCGCGTCGCCCGCGCCGTGCTTTTCCCTTGAACACAACGACCCCACGACAAGGGGCGCCAAGAATAAATGGAAAGAAGCGCCCCAAACAACAATCCGGAAACAATCCCCAAGATCTTGCTGGCAACAGCGACCAACCCATTGATGAACGGAGCAGCTATGTCGAATAGAACCGCGTTGATCACCGGCATCACCGGCCAGGACGGGTCGTACCTGGCCTCGTTCCTCCTGGCCCGTGGCTATGTGGTCCATGGCCTGAAGCGCCGTTCCTCCTCCATCAACACCGACCGGTTGGATCACATCTACCGGGATCGCCACGAGGGCGGCTTCGAGTTCTCGCTCCACTATGGTGACATGACGGACAGCCTGGCGCTGACCCGCTTGATCGCGGAGACGCGGCCGACCGAAATCTACAACCTGGCGGCCATGAGCCATGTGGCGGTCAGCTTCGAGATGCCGGAGTACACCGCCAACGTGGACGCCACCGGCACGCTGCGCCTGCTGGAGGCGGTGCGGTCGCTGAAGATGCAGGACGATGTCCGCTTCTACCAGGCCTCCACCTCCGAACTGTACGGCGGCATCAGCAGCGACCCGCTGTCGGAAACCACGCCGTTCCACCCGCGCAGCCCCTACGCGGTGGCCAAGATGTACGGCTACTGGATCACGGTGAACTACCGGGAGGCGTACAACATGCACGCCTCCAACGGCATCCTGTTCAACCATGAATCGCCGGAACGCGGCGAGACCTTCGTCACCCGCAAGATCAGCCGCGCCGTGGCGGCCATCGAGCGCGGCCTGCAGAATTGCCTCTACCTCGGCAACCTGGAGGCCCGGCGCGACTGGGGCCACGCCCGCGACTATGTCGAGGGCATGTGGCTGATGCTGCAGCAGGACAAGCCCGACGATTACGTGCTGGCCACCGGTGAGGCCCATTCGGTGCGCGAGTTCGTGGAACTGGCCTTCCACTGCATCGGCCGCCCCCTGGTGTGGCGCGGCGAGGGCGTGAACGAGCGGGGGTATTGCCGCCGCACCGGCAAGGTGCTGGTCGCGGTCGACCCCGCCTACTACCGCCCGGCCGAAGTCGACTTCCTGCTGGGCGACCCCACCAAGGCCAAGACGGTCCTGGGCTGGCAGCACCGCATCGCCTTCGAGGAGCTGGTCTACGAGATGGTGAATGCCGACCGCGCCCTTCTGGATCGCACCCCCGTCAAGCAGTGGGAAGGACAGCACGATGCACAAGCCCCCTTACGAGCTGCGCAATAAGCGCGTCTGGGTCGCGGGTCACCGCGGCCTGGTCGGCTCCGCCCTGGTGCGGCGGCTGGAGCGGGAGGGGTGTGAGATCCTGACCGTGGGCCGCCACCACTGCGACCTGCGCAACAGCGGCCAGGTCGACCGGTGGATGAAGGACCTGCGTCCGGACGCCGTCTTCCTGGCGGCGGCCCATGTCGGCGGCATCCACGCCAACGACACCCGGCCGGCGGAGTTCATCTACGACAACCTGATGATCGAGGCGAACGTCATCGACAGCGCTCACCGCTCGGGCGTGGAGAAGTTGTTGTTCCTCGGTTCCTCCTGCATCTATCCGCGGATGGCGCCCCAGCCCATCCCGGAGGAGGCGCTGCTGACCGGCCCGCTGGAGCCGACCAACCAGTGGTACGCCATCGCCAAGATCGCCGGCATCAAGCTGTGCCAGGCCTATCGCCGCCAGTATGGCTGCGACTTCACCTCGGTCATGCCGACCAACCTGTACGGCCCCGGTGACAACTTCGACCTGATGGCCAGCCATGTCGTGCCGGCCCTGATGGTGAAGGCCCACAAGGCCAAGCAGGAAGGGGCGAAGGCCCTGGAAATCTGGGGCAGCGGCACGCCCTTGCGGGAGCTTCTGTACGTGGACGACGCCGCCGACGGTATGGTCTTCGTCATGAAGCATTATTCCGGGGAGGAGCCGCTGAACCTGGGCAGCAGCCAGGAGGTGTCCATCGCCGAGCTCGCGGAACGGATTTGCCGGGTCGTGGGTTTCCAGGGCGACATCGTGCACGACCGCAGCAAGCCTGACGGGACGCCGCGCAAGATCATGGACAACAGCCGACTGGAAGCCTTGGGCTGGCGGGCCCCCACGTCGATCGACGACGGCCTTGCCCAGACCTATCGCTGGTATGTGGAAAACATCGCCTCCGTCCGGGGCGCGCCGGTTGTCCACGCCTGACGGTGACGGCTCTGGCCGCCGGCTCTCCCCGGCGGATGGACCGTCCCCACCGCCGCCGGCCAGGCGATTGCCCTCGTCCGGCCGGTGGCGGTTCCACCCCAACAACGGCGGCGCCCGCGTCCGCGCCGCCGGTGAGAGGTGTTAATGCGTGATCGGAACGGCGACCTGAATACCGCCCACCTCATCGGTGACATCGGCCGCCGGGCGACCCGGGGCGGAACCGTGATGATGGGGGCCCAGGTGGTGAAGCTGGTGGCCCAGTTCGGCTCCGTCATCGTGCTGGCGCGGGTGCTGGCGCCGGCTGAGTTCGGCCTCATCGCCATGGTCGGGGCCATGACGGCCCTGTTCGAAATCGTGAAGGAGCTGGGCCTGTCCGCGGCCACGATGCAGAAGACGGACATCACCCACGAACAGGTCAGCGCCCTGTTCTGGATCAACACCGGGGCCGGTTGCCTCATCGCCGCCTGCCTGGCCTTGGGCGCTCCCGCCATCGCCCACTTCTACGGGCAACCGGATCTGGAGCCGGTGACCCGCTGGCTGGCACTGGGCTTCATCATGAGCGGCGCCACGGTGCAGCATTGGGCCCTGCTGCGCCGGCAGATGCGCTTTTCCGCCATCGCCATCGCGGAGACCGGCAGCGAGCTGCTGGCCTTCGTCGTGGCCGTCGTCCTGGCCTTCCAGGGTTGGGGTCACTGGGCCCTGGTGGCGCAGCGCCTGGCCGCCCCCTTCCTGGTCATGGCCGGCTGCTGGGCCCTGTGCCGCTGGCGGCCGTCGCCGCCGCGCCGCACGTCGGGCATTCCCGAGCTGCTGGGCTTCGGCCTGTCGGTGTCGGGATGCGGAATCCTTGCCACCCTGGCGCGCAGCATCGACCAGATCCTGGTGGGCCGCCTGTTCGGCGCCGCCACCCTGGGCCTCTATGAGCGCGCGGCGCGGCTGGTTCTGGTGCCCATGAACAGCATCAACGCGCCGCTCTACTCCGTGGCCATGCCGGCATTGAGCCGTCTGGTGGATGAGCCGCAGCGCTTCCGCCGGGCGTTCGGCGTCCTGATCGAGCGGGTGGCCATGGTCACCATGCCGGCCGCCGCCGGCGCCGCCGTCGCGTCCGACTGGGTGACCAACCTGCTGTTCGGCCCGAAGTGGGAGGCGATGTCCCCCCTGATCACCTGCTTCGCGCTGGTGGCCGCGGTGCAGCCCACGCTGATGACGGCTGGCCTGATCTACTTGCCCCAGGGGCGGTCGCGCGACCTGCTGCGGTCCACCGCCATCGACGTGGCCTTGGCCGTCGCCTCCTTCATCGCCGGCATCCCCTTCGGCGCCGTCGGCGTCGCCGGGGCCTATGCCGCCGTCGGCCTGGTGCTGCGCCTGCCGGTCTGTTTCTACCTGGCCGCCGGGCAGGGGCCGGTCACCCAGGGCGACCTGTACCGGCGCATCCTGCCGTCTGTCGCGGCGTCGCTGGCGGTCGCCGGCGTCGTCTGGGTCTTGCGCAACGGCGTGATGCCCGACAGCCTGCTGGCGGCCCCGCTGGTGGCGCTGGCGGTGGCCGCGGTGGTGGGGATGCTCACCGCGGGGCTGGCCTTCCTGCTCATGCGGCCCAGCCGCGACGCCATGACCAGCGTCCTGCGCTCCCTCGTGTCCCGGCCCCACCCGGCGCCGACGGCCTTCGCCAAGGAGGTGGCTGAATGATCCCCGGTGCGCTGAGACGCGGGGCGAAGCAACTGGTTCGCACCGTCTGTCCCACGCCGATGATGCTGTGGCTTGAACACAAGTACTTCGAGCATTTCGGTGAGGCCGAAACCCGCCTGGTGCGCCACCTGTGCGAGCCTGGGCGTGATGCCATCGACGTGGGTGCCAACGAGGGCTGCTACATCCATTTCATGCGGCCCCATGCCCGGCGGGTCTACGCCTTCGAGCCCGTTCCCTGGCTGGCGGCGCGCCTGTCGGCCAAGTTCGGCGACGACGTCGTGGTCTACCCCACCGCCCTGTCGCAATCCTCCGGCGTCGCCCAGCTGCACATTCCCATGGTGGCGGGACAGCCGGAGACGGGGCTGTCGACCCTGTCCCCCACCGCCCTGGCCGACCAGCCGACGCAGCGTGAGCTGAAGGTGACTTCCGCCCCCCTCGACGCCGTTTATTCCGGCGATGTCGCCTTCATCAAGATCGACGTGGAGGGACACGAGGAGGCGGTGCTGGAGGGCGGCCGGGAAACCATCACCCGCTGCCATCCCCGCATCCTGGTGGAGATCGAGGAGCGGCATTCCCGCGGCTCCATCGACCGCATCGCCCGCTTCTTCGACGCCATCGACTACCAGGGGTATTTCCTGCATCACAACAAGCTGCGCACCCTGGACAATTTCGACGTGGCCACGATGCAGCGGCCGCAGGACATCCAGGACTATCGCCCTGGCCTGGCCCGCAGCCAATTCGCCGACTATGTGAACAACTTCCTGTTCCTGCCCCGGCAGGAATCCCCCGGCACCCTGGCCAACATCGCGGCCGAGCTGGCCCAGGAATAGCGGCCTCCAGTCCACGGGGTGTCCGGGCGACGGGGTGCTGGCCGCGTCAATTTTCGCGTGGAAGTTGACAAGAACAAATAAAGAACATATGTTGCTCTTCCAACAACAGGGAGAGCGATCATGGATGGCTGGCAGCGTCGATACCGCGTGAGCAATAGCCCTGGTGGCCTGGGCCTGAGTTGCACGGCCGAGGGCTTGGCCCTGGCCGGCGTGCCCCTGCTGGCCAAGGGGGCCGGCGGCTTCCAGGTCCGCCCGGCGGCGGAGGTGGCGGTGTTGCTCCAGCGCGCCTACGCCGGCGCCGCCCCTGGCACCACCGTGCTGCCCGCTCTCGCCAAGATCGCCGATGCCTTGAACCGGGGCGACCTGGCCCAGGCCATGATCCGCGCCGTGCATCTGCGCCTGCCTGAACTGGATTGGGACGCCGCCGTCCGGCTGGCGCGGGCAAACGACAACCTGGCGAAGTACAGCCCGGATCAGCCGCGGGATTGGCATGGACGGTGGGCGAGTGGGGGTGGGACACCGCCAGTGACTCCCTCTCGCGACGGGTCGGCTGTAAGCGTCGATTATCAGCTGCAGGCGACACCAGAGCCAAGGATGAAGGTGCACGTCTCAAGATGCAGAAGAGAGGGAGATCTGCGCCGACAATTTCTCGCTTCATCATCAGGGGACTGAAAATGTTCATCGGTAGACTGGTTAAGAGCGCTTGGATATGCCGTATCCTATCCATTATTTCGTGCTCCACCCTGTTATGTCTTTTCTTGATGTTGAAATTCCCTCCGATGTCAGTCTACGCGGAAGAGACGGAGCGCTCAGCCCTGGCGGCACTCATAAATTACATCGGCACAAGGGACTTAAAGGGGAATATTATTTTTCGATCAACGGATCGGACCCCAGTGACGAAATTTTCGATGAAATGAGAAATAAATACCCGAAGACAATTCTTCATAAATTGAGCGAAAGCGAAGGGTATGAATTTTGTTTTGGGACCTATATTGATGATGGCCGCGAAATAAAATGCGCGCCGCACCCGTTGATGCATGCCAGATTCATAGCGATGCCACTGTGGCATGTGGCGCTGGTTTCGGCTGGCACAACAGGCAGCGGCGGCCAGTTCTGGGTGCTCAACGCCTACGGCCGATGGATCGTGCTCACCGGACAGGTCGGATATGTGTGAGGAATCAGCGGGCTATATGATCAGCGACAGCCCGGTCTCTTGGGGCGTGGTTGGCTGGTCCGCGATGTGCCGCCCGCCAACCTTGGTCGACAGGGCGTAGGCCGCCCGCATCAGGGCGGCGGTGGCCCGCCGTTCCGACGGGCTGGGCGGCAGGTTGATGGCGCCGCCGATGTCAAAGGGGGAAAGGGTGTCCGCCGCCGGGCTCACAGGCTCCGGCCCGTTGGAGGGGGTGATCGGCCAAGTGTCCATGGGATGCCCCTCCTTTCGCTTGGATCAGTGCAGGGCCGCCAGGGGTGGAATGGCGGGCGGGGCGGGGGGCAGGGCGGCCGCCGGCAGGATGACAGGGTCCAGCGGGGCGGGGACGGGGGCGAGCGCCGCGCGTCTGGCCCGGGCGTGCAGCACGCTGCAGGCGCCGATGAGGAAGAGCACGGTCCAGGTCTTGGGGCTGACATAGGCGCCGGACGCCTGGCCCAGCACCGCCCAGGACAGCCAGCACATCGGCACCGCGGGCACACCCAGCGCGCGCAGCCAGCCGCTGATGGCCAGGATCATGATGATCCCGCCGCACAGGCCCAGATAGACCCAGTGCAGGAAGAAATAGTTGATCAGCACCTCGTTGGGCTCGGGGATGTTCCACAGCGGGCTGAACGCGCCGGAGCGCAGGAAGACGTCGGCGATGTTGTCGCTGACCAGCTGCTCCCCCGTCAGGCCCACGCCCAGGATGGGGTGGTGCTTCACCACGTCCACGGCCACCAGGAAGGGGCCGATGACGCGATAGAAGAAGCTCTCATCGTTGCCCGAGGCGATCTCATGCAGGCGGTTGGCGTAGACCGTACTGCCCAGGATGGCGAAAGCGGCGATGGCCAGGATGCCCACCACCCCCAGCTTGATGATACGCATGGCGGTGGACTGGCCGGGGTCGTCGCTGGGCCCCAGCTCATACAGCGCCAGCAGCAACACCAGCAGCAGCAGGGTGGGGCCGGGCATGGCCACCATGGCGGCACCCGTCATGGCCAGGTAGCCCAGGCGCTTGTGCTTCCAGTCGCTGGTCAGCAGCCAGGAGAAGGCGAACAGGGTATAGGCGAAGGTGACGGCCGAGGGTTCGGTGGTGAACAGCTTGGGCCGCACCTTGCCGTACAGCAGCTCATCCCGGATGTCGGACTCGTAGATGCCCTGGTGGTAGATGGCCAGGCGCACGGCGTCGCTGATGCGGTTCAGGCCGGCATAGCTTTCCAGCAGGGTGCCGATGACGATGGTGACGATGAACACCAGCATCAGGCGGGAGAAGGCCGCGGCGCCCGCCTCCACCACCGTTAGGAACAGGGCGTAGGAAATGACCAGCGAGTACATCATCTGCAGCAGGCCGGTGGTGCGCTTGGACAGCAGGTCCAGCCCCGGCGCGTAGAGGATGGAGGCCAGCAGCAGCAGGGTCACGCCCAGGAAGGCCGCCAGGCCGGTGGGGGAGATGCTGTGCCGGCGGCGCCAGAGCAGCATGAGGCCGGAGATGCCGGCGATGGCCGCCGGAAAGGGGATGCTGGCGGTGATCTGTATGGAAAAGCCGGTGTAGATGCCCAGCAGGAAAATCACCAGCAGGACCCAATCGGCGCGCGCCATGCCCGGCCTGGGTGCCCCCATCCCCCTATCCAGATACCAAGCGGGTTGCGGCGCCCATGCGCCGATTTCAGGGGCCGTCCACTGGGTCGCAAGGGTCATCACTCTGCCTCAGGGCTTGGTGGCTATGGTGGTGGGGCCGTTTTGGGGTTCTTGGCTGAAAGTTTCTCAGGGACGGTATCGGGGCGGGCCGTTGCCGCCGATGGCCACCAGGGCGCCGGGCGGATAGGGCCGGGGCGGCGGTGGCGCCGGGATGGGCGCGGGCGCCGTTCTGCGCTTGTGCGCCTCGGCGTGCAGCACGCTGCAGGCGGCGATCAGCATCAGGACGGTCCAGGTCTTGGGGCTGACATAGGCACCGGAGGCCTGGCCCAGGATGGCCCAGCCCAGCCAGCACAGCGTCAGGGCATGCACCCCCAGGCTGCGCAGCCAGCCGCTGATGGCCAGCATCAGCACGGCACCGCCGCAGAGGCCGAGATAGACCCAGTGCAGCCAGAAGTAATTCGTCATGACCTCATTGGCGTCGGGAATGTTCCAGAGCGGGGAGAATGAGGCGGACCTGAGGAACACCGTGGCGATGGTGTCGGCGATCATCTGCTCGCCCGTCAGCCCGATGCCCAGGATGGGATGGTGCTTCACCACCTCCAGCGTCACCAGGAAGGGGCCGATAACGCGGTAGAAGAAGCTTTCGTCGTCGCCGTTGGCGATATTGTCCAGCCGTGCCGCGTAAACCGAACTGGCGATGATGGCGAAGGCGATCAGGGCCAGGGCGGCGACGGCGCCGATCTTGATCAAACGCACGCTGAGCAACGGGGCTGGCCCGTCGTCGCCCTTGGGCACCATCTCGTGCAGGCCCAGCAGCAACAGCATCAGCAGCAGGGTGGGGCCGGGCATGGCCACCATGGCGGCCGCCATCATGACGAGATAGCCCAGGCGCTTGTGCCGCCAGCTGCTGGTCAGCAGCCAGCAGAAGGAGAACAAGGTGTAGGAGAAGGTGACGGCCGACGGTTCCGACGTGAACAGCTTCGGCCGCACCTTGCCGTACAGCAGCTCATCGCGCAGGTCGGCGTCGTAGACGCCCGAGGTGTAGATTTTCTGCCGCACGGCGTCGCTGATGGCCGCCAGCCCGGCATAGGTTTCCAGCAGGGTGCCGACGATGATGGTCAGGATGAAGACCAGCATCAGGCGGGAAAAGGCCGCGGCCCCCGCCTCCACCACCGTCAGGAACAGGGCGTAGGAGATGGCCAGCGAATAGACCATCTGCAACAGGCCGGTGGTGCGCTTGGACAACAGGTCCAGGCCCGGCGCGTAGAGGATGGACGCCAGCAACAGCAGGGTCACGCCCAGGAAGGCCGCGAGGCCAGCGGCCGAGATGCCATGCCGGCGGCGCCACAGCAGGATGACGCCGGTGATGCCGGAAATGGCGGCGGGGAAGGGGACGGTGGGGGTGATCTGGATGGCGAAGCCGGTGTAGATGCCCAGCAGGAAGCCTACTAGCAACACCCAGTCCATCACCCCCAGCGGATGCCGCGCTGCGCTGTCGTGGGGAACGGCGCCGTATCCCGCCCATTCGGTCCACGTCGTCATGCTGCGCCGATGGCCGTCAGCAACTGCGGCCCCCTGCTGGTCCAATGGAAGCTGTCGCGGCAGGCGCGATAGGCGGCGTTCTGCAGGTTGTTCAGGCGGTCCAGGTCGTCGATGGACTGGACCACGCCCATGGCCAGGTCCTCGTGCCCCGGATACAGCAGGATGCTTTCCTCCTGCTCCAGCGGCACGCCCGCCACCGAGCCCTTGAGGGCCAGGATGGGCAGGCGGTTGAAGACATAGTCCAGCACCTTCAGCTTGAAGCCGCCGCCGTTGCGTTCCGGCACCAGGGCGATGCGGGCGGCGTCCATGTGGCGGCGCACGTCATCCACCGTGCCGGTGAAGCGGGTGGCCAGCACCCGCTTGCGCATGCTGGCCAGGAAGGTGGCGTCGCCGCTGCCCACCACCTCCAGCTCCACGCCGTTGGCGGCGAAAATGGCGTCGGCCACGCTGATGAACTCTTCCAGGTTCATGCGCTTGGCGATCCAGTCGAAGCTGCCGACGATGACGGCGCGGCGGGGCAGGTCGCGGCTGATGGGCTTTTTCTCGCGTTCCGTCGCGCGATAGCCGGGCGTCAGCACCGCGATGGATTTGTCCGGCCAGCGTTCGCGGTAGAGGTCGGCGTCATCCGGAGTGATGGCGGTAACCAGGTCCGCCTCTTTCACGATGGCCCGCTCCAGCCGCGCCACCTTGGCGGCATCGAAGCGCATCGCCTGGTGCTTTAGGGGATTGGACTGGTTCTGCGCCAACTGCGCCCGCAACAATTCCTCGTGATTGTGCGAGACGTAGACCAGCTTGGGCCGGTTGTGGGCGTGGGGGAACTGGCGTTTGAAATCCGCCAGCGCCCAGCCGGACCCCACACCGTCGATGACCACGCTGTGCCAGGGACCGGAGGCCAGCAGATGCCGCAGCCGGGCATGCATGTCCGGCGTGCCGCAACGGTGGGCGATGTTGGGCAGGGGGGAGCGCAGGCTGCTCCAGCGCGAGCGGGGCTTGTGCTCCGCCAGATGCCAGTCGATGGCGCCGTCGCCCGCCGTCTCCCGCGCGCCGTCGGCGCGTTTGCCGTCCGGGCGGCTCAGCCCCAGCACCGCCATGTCGGCGCCCGCTTGCGCCAGGCTGCCGATCAGTCCCCCGGAATAGATGAACTGTCCGTTATGGGGCGGATCGGGGTCGGCCAGCGTGATCCAGAGGCAGCGCATGGGCTACGTCCCTTCTATCGTGGTCTATCGCCGGCCCCCTTAGGCGCCGGGCGCGGGCATCCGCCCGCTTGGCTTCCTCAGCTTCCAGTCCACTGCGTTCCCCGGAACCTTCCGGCGGACGCAGTTGCGTCCTACAACGGCACCAGGCGAGCCTGATGCCGTTGGTGTCAGTAGGCGTTCTTGGTGAAGATGCTGCTGGTGATGGTGCGGGCGATGATTTTCAGGTCGCCCAGCACGGTCCACGTCTCGATGTAGCGCAGGTCATGCTCCACCCGCTTCACGATGTGCTCCACCGTGCTGGTCTCGCCCCGCCAGCCGCTGACCTGGGCCAGGCCGGTGATGCCGGGCTTCATGCGGTGGCGGCTGTCATAGTGGGCGACGGCGTCGCGGTACAGCAGGCCGCCGGCCTTGGCGGATTGGGCATGGGGGCGGGGGCCGACGATGGACATCTCGCCACGCAGCACGTTGATGAACTGCGGCAGCTCATCCAGGCTGGTGCGGCGCAGGATGCGGCCCAGGCGGGTGATGCGGGGGTCGTTGCGCTGCGCCAGCTTCTCGGCGTTCGCGTCCGCCATGTGGTGGTACATGGAGCGGAACTTATACACTTCGATCAACTGGTTGTTGTAGCCGTGCCGCTTCTGCTTGAAGAGGACGGGGCCCTTGCTCTCCAGTTTGATGGCCACGGCGATGGCCAGCATGATGGGGGAGATCATGACCAGGATGAGGGCGGCCAGCACCCGGTCCTCGACCGTCTTGGCGATGGCGCGCCAGCCGGTCAGGGGATGGCGCAGCAGGTCCAGCACCGGCGGCTCGCCATCGGCGGAACGGCCATGGACGGCCACCGCGTCCAGGCTGATGGCCACGTCCACCGGCGCCTGGCTCAGCACATGCAGCGCTTTGGCCAGGACGGGGTTTTCACCCGACAGGGGCATGGCCAGGATGACCCGGTCGACCCGGCCGGCGCGGACCTCGCCCAGCAGCGCGTCGAGGCCGCCGAGGATGGGATAGCCGACGCAGAAGCGGGCATGGCTGGCGCGGTTGTCGTCGTAAACGCCGATGACGTGGCGATCATCGCGCGGGGTGGCGCGGTATTGGCGCAGGAGATGCTGGCCTTCCGGACCGGTGCCCACGACCGCGACGTTCTGGGTCATGCGGCCGGCGCGGTGCCAGGTGCCGACCGCCACGCCGGCGGCCAGCCGACCCATCGCCAGCCCGCCCAGGGCCAGCAGCGACCAGATGGCCAGCCAGTTGGTCATCGATGGATCGAGGGCGCCCAGGAGATGGAGCAGGGCGGCCAGGCCGCCAGCGGTGAGGGCCCAGGCCGAAGCCAGGGGCAGCAGGCTGTCGGCGGGCTTGCGCAGGCGGTCCAACCGCCGCGCGCCGGTCCAGCGCAGGGCCGCCATGCCCAGCAACAGGCCGACGATCAGCACCAGGCCGACCAGGGGCCGGGCCACGCTGCCGTCCGCCACGGCGTAGCCGGCGGCACCGGTGACCAGGATGGCGAGGGCGTCCAGCGCGGCGGCGGTGCCGGTGATGACCTCCGGCGCCAGGGGGCGCCCGCTGCGCGGCGGGTGCGTCATCGCGGCGGGCAGGCCCACCGGATTGTCGCGCAGGGTGATCAGGGGGGTGGAAAGGGCTTCGGACAGGGCTGGGGGCATGGGGTTGGGTTCCTGAATGCGGCGACCGATGGCCAAACGCGCCCACGCGATGGGGTGCGACGGCTGGCCAAGGTGGCTGATCAACAGCCGAGTTCGCCCAGATCAGGCCATGCCCCCGCCAAGAAGTCCTGTGACCAAGCTGGGACTTGCTCGCAGGTGCGGCAATCAAGCCCAGTCATATGCCAATCAGGCAGTGCCCATGAGGCTAGAGATTATTTCGGAAGCGAAGTTTTGCGGACTCTGATGGCGGATATAGTTCGCCGCCGCTTCCTGGTCGAAATAACTGCGGGTGTCGCTTTCCGATAGATATTCTATGCCTTTGGAGAGAGTGTCGCTGTTGGTGGTGTCCAGTGACAGGCCCAGCCGGTGGGTGCGGGCCAGGCAGCCCAATAGGCCCAGGTCCTGGGTCAGGACCGGCTTGCCCGCCTGCGCCGCCCACAGCAGCACGCCGCTGGACCCGACGAAGCGCTGATAGGGGGCCAGAACGACGGAAGTTTCCTTGATCAGGGCGTTGATCTCGCCGCTGGTCAGGCGCCGGTCTTCCAGATGGATCCATAGGTCTGGCTGTTCCCGCCGCACCCGGGCCAGGGCGGCGTACACCCGCTCCCGCAGTGCGGGATCGACCTTGCCGGCGATCATGACGCCCACCTTGGCCGCCGCGTCCGTGGGCAGCCGGCACAGGGCGTCCAGCAGGGACAGCACGCCCTTGCGCTCGCTTAAGAATCCGAACAGCAGCAGGGTCACGCGGTCGGCGGGCATGCTGTTGGCCAGCCCCCGCTCCTCCGGCTTTTCATTCACGAAGGGATGCACGGGATCGACCACCGTCCGTACCTTACCGCCCTGGGCGTAGCGTTCATGGGCATAGGTGGGGAAGTAGGGGTCCAGGGTCAGGACCCGGTGCACGGCGGCGTTGCGCAGCATCAGGGGGTAGAGCAGGGCCTTGCGCGCGTCGCGCATCCATTCCTTCAGGCTGGGTTCGTAGCTGCCCAGCGCGCGATAGTGGACCGAGGGCCGGAACAGCACGCCACACAGGCGCCGGCCCCGCGCGCCCAGCGACAGGGCCAGCGGCAGGGTCAGATGATCCAACGATAGGAAATGCCCGGCCTCGGACCCCGTCCGCTCCAGATAGCGGCGCATGACCCACCAGCGGGCGAAGCCGCGCACCGGCAGCAGAGGGTGGCGGCACAGCGCCTGTTCCGATGGCTCCAGCGGCAGTATCCGCACGCGATCCGGCCGGCCGGCGGCGTCATCGGCCGACAATTCGTCGTACAGCTCGCGGGCCACCACGAAGGACACCCGGTAGTTCCGCCGGTCGGCGGCGGCGAAGTGCATCAGGTGCTTCAGCCATTCGCAGGGGTGCCCCTCCGCGTCCGGCTCGAAAATCACGAAGGAGCGGGGACTGTCCGCGAGCGGTGCCGCCCGCGCCCCCGCGGGAACCTTATTTGGCATAGAGCGCATCCAGTCGCCGCACCAATCCCCCCAGGACGTGGGACCGGGAATAATGCTGTTCGACGAAACGCCGGCCCCGCGCCCCCAGTTCCCGGCGCAGCGGCGCGTCACGGACCAGGCTGAGGACGGCGTCGGTGAAGGCTGCGGTGTCGTGGGGCGGCACGCAGACGAAGGCGCCGCTGCGCTGCTGCAAATGCCACAGGGGGCTGTGCGGCTTGGCGGTGGTGACGAAGGGGCGGCCCACGGCCATGATGTTGAAGATCTTCGACGGGATGGCGAAGGCGGCGGCGTCCGGCTCCTGCGGCACCAGGTGGATGTCGCCCTCGCTCAGGCCCTGGCGCAACTGGTCTGGCGGCAGCAGGCCGGTAACGCGCACGCGGCGCAGGGCCCGGGTGGCGATCTCCTCCTCCAGGGCGGGACGCATGGCGCCGCTGCCCCGCAGGATGATCTCCACGTCGTCGGTGCGGCGCTGCAACTCCTCCGCCATGGACAGGACTTGGCCCAGGCCCTGCTTCAGGCCGAAGTTGCCGCTGTACAACAGGCGGGCGGCGATCTTGGGCGGCATTTTGTGTACTTGGGGGATGATGGCCGGGCCGTCGTTGGCCGGAACCCGTGGGGGCTCAGGGTACAAGCGGTCAGTGTCGACCCAGATAGGCACGACCTCGATGTCCTGCGTCACGCCCAGGTCCCGCAATTGCTCGGCCATGTGATCGGTCAGCACCACGATCAGGTCGACGCGGTTGAGGACGGTGCGTTCGCACCAGCGCATGGCCTTCACCAGGCCGCCGCTGGACACCATGTTCAGCCCCTGGGCCATGCCGGACTGGATGTCGTGGATGATGGCGACATGGCGGCCGTCGCGCTGGCGCACCAGGCAGCCCAGGGCGACCGTCAGGATGGACGGGCAGAGGCTGATGACCAGGGGCTTGGGCTTCAGCCGGCCCGAGGCCCGGGCCCACAGCCCCGCCAGCAGGAAGCTGGCCTCCGCCAGGATGCGGGCCTTGGCGGAGCCCTTGCGCGGGATCATGGCCCGCAGGCGCTCCACCCGCACCCCGTTCATCACCTCGTGCCCGTCCCTGAAGTCCCGGTACTGGGTGAAGACCTCATTGCCCGGATAGTAGGGCAGGCCGGTGAACACCGTGGTCTCACATCCCTTCTGGGTCAGCCATTCCGCGAGGTCGGCGCACTGGGGGGCGGAACCGATCAGTTCGGGGGGATAGGCGCGGGTCAAAAGGGCCGCCTGGGGGGAAGGGACGGAGGAAGGAGGAAGATCCATCCCCTTGGTTCCCTCGGGCGGCAAGTCACGCAGGGCCTCTCGCTCCATGGGGCTATCCTTAACCGAAGTGGCATCGACCAGGGGCGCTCAGCCGAAGTGATCGGCCAGGGGGCGGGCGTAGTCGTAGTTCAGCGGGCCATAGCCGTACTGGCGGTAGCGGCGCGGATCGACGCGGGACATGATCACGCCGGCCAGGTCGCACTGCACCTCCACCAGTTGGCGCAGGGCCTGCAACGCGGCGTTGCGGCGGGTATGGTCCCAACGCACGGTGAACAGCACCTTATCCACCATCCGCGACATGGCCAGCACCTCCGCCCCCACCAGGACCGGGGCCGTGTCGATCAGCACCAGGTCGTAGTTCTTGGCGAAGGTCTGCAACAGGACCCGCATCCGGTCGGATGTCAGCATGCGGGTGTCCTTGG
Organism: Nitrospirillum goiasense; assembly: GCF_034427435.1. Taxonomy (NCBI): domain Bacteria; kingdom Pseudomonadati; phylum Pseudomonadota; class Alphaproteobacteria; order Rhodospirillales; family Azospirillaceae; genus Nitrospirillum; species Nitrospirillum goiasense. Next base: position 1,542,039 of record NZ_JAXQNP010000003.1, read on the forward strand.
AGGTCCAGTGCCCGGCGGTGATCAGCTCCAGCCCCGACAGGGTGTCGTGGTGGATGCAATCGTCCAGCACCACGCTGTCATCGGTCAGCAGCGAGGCCAGGCCATGCTTGTTGGACACGTTGAACAGCTTGTGCTGGGAGGGGGAGCGCCAGTCGCAGTCGATGATCAGGATGCGCCGGCCATGGCTGGCCAGCAGGCGGCCCAAGGCGGCGATGATGACGCTCTTGCCCTCCCCGGGGGCGGCGGAGGACAGCAGCACGGTGCGTGGGCTGTACTCCATCTCCGACAGTTCCAGCGCGATGTGGATCTTGCGCAGGGTTTCGGCGAAGGGGGACACGGGCTCGCGCAGCACCTGGGCGGTGGGCGACTTGCCCTTCACCTCCGGCACCAGGGCCACGACCGGGATGCCGGTGGCGCTTTCGATCTGGCTGCCCTGGCGGAAGGTCTGGTCCGCCTCCTCCATCAGCAGGGCGATCAGCATGCCGGCCACGGCGCCGACCAGGGTGCCCAGCAGCAGGATCAGGGCCTTGGGTGGATAGCTGGCGGCCACCGGCGGCGTGGCGCGGGAGATGACGCGGGCGTCCGGCGCCTCCAGTTGCTGGCGGCCGATCAGGCGCTTCTCTTCCGTCAGCATGGTTTCCAGCAGATGCCGGTTGACGGCGGCGTCGCGCTCCATCGCCTCCAGGTGGATGGCGTTCTGGTTGTCGGCGCCCAGCGAGCCCTTGGCCTCGTTGAAGTCGCGCAGCACGGCCTGATAGCGGGCACTGGCGGTGCGGGCCACGTTCTGCAGGCCGTTGATGATGCCCTGCATCTCCGCCTTGATCTTGCGCTGCGCGTCGGCGATCTGGGCCTTGGCGTCGGTGACCTGCGGATGCTTGTCGCCATAGGTGGCGGACAACTGGGCCAGGCGCTGCTCGGCGGCGGCCTGCTGCTGCTTCAGCGACTGGATCAGGGGATTGTTCAGCACCTCCGGCACGCTGTCGCCGGTGATGCCCTGGCGCATCAGGTTCTGGGCGTCGTTCAGGTGCGCCTCGGCGTCGGCCTTGGCGGTCTGGGCGGTGATCAGCTGGGTGTTCAGCTCCGTCAGGCGCTGGCCCATGATGCCGGTGCCGTTCTGCTGATCGTACAGGCCGTATTGCTTGCGGTAATCCTCGATGGCCTTCTCGCTGTCCTCCACCTGGTGGCGAAGGTCGGCGATGCGGCTTTCCATATATTCTTCCACCCGGCTGGCGGTGCCGACCTTCACGTCGCGCTGCTCCGCCAGATAGGCGTCGGCGACGGCGTTGGCCACCAGGGAGGAGGTGTCCGGATTGCGCGTGGTGGCGGATATCTTCAGCACGTCCGTCCGGCCGACCGTCGCGATGTCCAGCTTGGACACCAGGATGTCGACCGTGCGGTTGTTGATGATGGCCGCCAGGCGCGCCTGGTCTTCCGGCGTTTCTGGCGCCTTGGCCTTGGGCTTGGTCAGCCATTCCGCGACGCTGGCCGGCAGCAGGCGGGCCCAGGCGGGCACCTGCGGCGCCGCCGTCTTGGCGTCCGGGTTGAATTCCGGGTCATCGTTCAGATGCAGCCGGTCGACCACCTTCTGGGCCAACTCCCGCGACTGGGCGACCAGCCCCTCGCTCTGCACCCGCTCGGCGTTGAAGGTGATGGACGCGATCGTGGGACCGATGCCCTCCATCGAGGGCTGGGGCACGCCCACCAGCACCCGCGCCTCGGAGGTGTAGCGCGACGGCATGCTCCATCCGACGATGCCGGCCAGAAGGGCGGCACCCACGGTGCAGGCCAGGACCAGGCGGCGGTGCGCCCAGATCTTGCGGTAGGTGTCCAACACATCCCGCTGCTGCTGTTGCGGCGGCGGCATGTAGAGGGGGCGGGGGGCCGGCGGTGCGGCGGTGAGGCGCCGGGGGAGGATGGGACCACCACCCAGGGCGCGGGGCTGCTCGGGCAAAGTCATCAGAAATAGCGCTCCCGGACTGTGATGACGTCACCGGGCTGGACCGGCGTCGTCGGTTCGGCGTCGACCTGGGTTTTGCTGCCGTCCTTGGCGGTGCGCTGCAGACGGAAATCATCCTCGCGGGCGCGGTAGGTGAAGCCGCCGGCCAGTGCCACGGCGTTCAGCACCGTCATGCCCGAGACGTAGGCGTAGCTGCCGGGGGTCTTGACCTCGCCCAGGATGTAGAAGGGCCGATAGCTCAGCACCTCCACGCTCACATGCGGGTTCTTGATGTAATTGGGGGATAGGCTGCTCTCCAGCGACTTGCCCAATTCGCCCGCCGTCAGCGAGCCGGCATGCACCTGCCCCACCAGGGGGAAGGACAGGGTGCCGCTGCCGTCCACCGCGTATTCGCCCGACAGATCCTGCTGGCCGAACACGGTGATGCGCACGCGGTCGCCGGGCCCCAACTGATAGTCCGCGGCGGCCACGCCGCCCGGTGCCGGCGCGCCGGGGCGGCCGGTGGTGTCGTTGTTGGCGACGACGTTGGCGTTGGTGGCGGCGTTGGTGGCGGCGTTGGGCGCCGGCGGCACGGCGCCGTTCTGGGCGCGGGCCATGACGGGAAGCACCAGGGCGGCGGCCATGACGGTGACGACCGCCAGCCTGGATGCCGCCGATCGGGACGCCAATGAGGGCACCAGCCGGTTAGGGTATTGGGAGGTGAGGCTGGAAGGCAGCATTCCGGCACCTTCTGCTAGATGGGCGGCGGCCCGACGCCGGGGCGCCGGGGTCTCGTCCGTTGGTTTACCTGGTGACGGCCCGTTTCTCGCCGGGCCCACACGATGGTTTTATCAAACACGGGTGGTGGCGGTTGTGATCAAACGAGGGCCGCCCCCGCATGTGCTGTGATCGCGATGGATACAGCCAGTATTCCCTTACATATGGAAGGTTAGTCCGACCAATATGTTGTGGTCAGCATAGCCGATTCCGGTCCCGTTAGATGACCGGACTTGATAGTTATAGCGCACATTGATGGCGGTCATTTGATTGAGCATGTATTTACCGCCAAGGCCGACGCCATATACATCATCTGTTCGGCCTATGTTCTGGAAGTCGTCAGACTCATGGCTTAGCTGCAGGTGAAGGATGAGGTTGCGCAGCAACTCATGATCCGCGGCCACGGTTTCCTTGGTGGCGAAGTAGCCGGCGGCCCCCACCACGATGGTTTCGTCGATGTCGCGGGTGATCTCGCCGGTCACGGTGGTCAATGGCGTCACGTTCCAGGTGATCTTGGCGCCGCCCGTCGGGGCGGAGAAGGTGCCCAGGCGCGGGTCGTCATAATCCTGTGAGCGATAGCCGGCGAACAGATCGACCGAGGTGATGCCCGTCAGGTTGTACTTGCCGCCGACCAGGACGGTGTAGCCATTGGAGTTGCGGTTGAAGCCGCTCATGTCCGACGTGCTGTCGTAATTGCGCGTGTTGTAGGCGCCCTTCACATACAGCTCGTACAGGCCCTGGATGGTATAGCCGGTGCGGACGCTGACCTCGTTCTCATCATGGTTCTGGCGTTCCCATAGGATGGTCCGGCCGTCGAAGGTCTTGGCGTTGGCGAAGTCATAGCGGTTGTAGCTGTCGCCCAGCTCGACGAACAGGTTGCCGAATTCCTTGTGCCCCACCACGTTGGCCGAGGCCTGGTTGTATTCGGTGGGGTCGGCCTGGCCGACGATGTTGTTGGGCGAGGTGCGGGGCAGGTGCCACAGGCTATAGTCGGCGCCGCCGGCGATCCAGGCGTCGTGGTAGACTTCCAGCCGGCCGTCCGCGCCGATGTCGTAGTTGGCGTAGTTCTCGCGGCTGTGCTGGGCGTACCAGTCGATGTCGCCGCTGGCGTGTAGGTTGAGCTGGTGGACATTCCAGTTGGACTTCAGTTCCAGCTTGGGCTGCAGCACCGTGATCAGGTCGCTGGTGTCGTGGCCTTGCGTCGCATAGATGTTGCTGTCGAACACCTCATTCAGCGTGACGCTGGGGTACAGGATGAAACCGCCCATCCGGATGCCCGTGGGGTCGTATTCCGGGTGTTGGCGGGTCGCCACCGTCTCATCCGGCGAGGTGTCGGTCTGGGCGCCGGCCGGCAGGGCCAGGCCGCCCGCCAGGGCCAGACCGGTCCCGGCCGCCAGCAGGCGGCGCTTCAGGCCGGTCCTGCCCCGGGACCCCCGCGACGGGACCCACGACGGGAAGCCGGTCGCGGGGGTGAGAGGGCGTCGGTGGTGTATAGGCATTGGATTTGACCTCGGGCTTGGCGCGTTGCCCTTGCGGGACCGCGTCTTGGTTTAAAAACGGGTTGCCCCCCGTTCCCCGCCCGCTTGCGCGTTCGAAGTGGCCCCCTGCTTCCGGCTGCCCGGAAGGGGGCCGCGCTCACGCGCGGCCGTAGGTGTCGGACAGACGCACGATGTCGTCCTCGCCCAGATAGGCGCCGGACTGCACCTCGATCAGGTGCAGGGGCAGTTTGCCGGGGTTCTCCAGGCGGTGTTCCATGCCGATGGGGATGTGAACGGACTCGTTCTCCCGCACCAGGCGGTTCTCGCCATCACGCTGCACCAGCGCCGTGCCCTGGACGACAATCCAGTGCTCCGCCCGGTGGTGATGCTTTTGCAGGCTGAGGCGGGCGCCCGGCTTCACCATGATGCGCTTCACCTGGAAGCGATAGCCGATGTCGACGGCGCGGTAATAGCCCCAGGGGCGGTACACCGTGGTGTGGTGGGTTTCTTCCGACCGGTTGCGGCGGCGCAGTTGTTCCACCACCTTGCCCACGTTCTTGGCGTGGGCGGCGTCGGCGACCAGCACCGCGTCATCGGTGGCGACGATCACCAGATCCTTCACCCCGATGGCGGCGACCAGGCGCCCGTCGGAATGAACGTAGCTGTTCGTCACGTCCTGCAGGATGACGTCCCCCTGCTCGACATTGCCATCATCGTCCTTGTGGCTGACATCCCAGAGGGACCGCCAGGAGCCGACGTCGCACCAGGCCATCTCCACCGGGATGACGGCCGCCTTGTCGGTATGTTCCATGACCGCGTGGTCGATGGACAGCGAGGCGGCGGCGGTGAAGCAGCCCTCGTCCAGGCGGAAAAAGCCGTTGTCCTCCTTGCCTGCGGAGATGGCCTCGCGCACGGCGGTGACCATGTCCGGCTGCAGCCGTTCCAGTTCCGCGATGTACTGGCGGGCGGACATGAGGAAGATGCCGCTGTTCCACAGGTAGTTGCCGCTGGCCAGGTATTTCTCCGCCGTTTCGGCGTTGGGCTTCTCGGCGAAATGCTCGACCGCGCGGACGCCGTCGACACCGGGCAGCGGGGCGCCGGTCCGGATGTAGCCGTACCCCGTCTCCGGCTTGTCCGGAACGACGCCGAAGGTCACCAGATGGCCCGCCTGGGCGGCGGGAACGCCCTTGGCCACCGCCAGGTAGAAATCAGGCAGCGAGCCGATCAGGTGGTCGCAGGGCTGGGCCAGCATCAGCGCGTCGGGATCGCGCTCCATCAGCCACAGGGCGACGGCGGCGATGGCCGGGGCGGTGTTGCGGGCGGCGCTTTCCAGGATGATGGTCTGGGGCTGAATCCCCAGGCCGTGCAACTGTTCATGGATCATGAACCGATGCTCTTCATTGCAGATGACCACCGGGTCGGCGAAGCCGGCGTCGCCCAGGCTGCGGGCCGCCGTCTCCTGCAACAGGGTGCGGTCCGAGGTCAGCGCCAGGAACTGCTTGGGGTGGATCGCCCGGGAGAGGGGCCACAGCCGGGTGCCGGCGCCGCCGGACAGGAGAACCGGATGGATTTGCGTGGTCCGCAGGGCTCGGGTGGGCACGCGCTCCGTCACGTCATGCATTTTATGACCGCTCCGCTTCAGGGTGGGAACATTTGCCCGTGACGCTACGGGGCGGACCCGGCAGGGGCCAGTGACCAAGCCGTGGCCGCCAGGTCAGGGCCCGGGATCAGGGTGGGGCGAGCCACCCGCCCCGGTTTGCGCCCAGGAAGGGTGGGCCGGCGGCGTACCCTCTTCCCCGCGCGTGCCAAGGCGGCCTGCGCAAACGAAAGCGCCGCCCGGTGAGGGGCGGCGCTGCACGGTATCGGCGATTTGCCGGAGGATCAGGTCGCGTTCGCGGCCAAGGGGGTGAGATCCCGCGCCTCCAGCCGGGCAAGCAGGTCTGCCAGGCGATCCGCCTCCGCCTGCACGGCGCCGTGGTGGGCCCAGCCTGGCAGATCAGGACGGGCCGTTGGCGGTGAGACATGCACTTGGACCAGGTTGGTGGTCTCGTTGGGGTCCTGCCGCAGGTCGTACATTTCCCATTCCTGCGGCACGCGTCCCTGGGGATCGCAATACCGCGCCAGCTTGAAGTCGGCGGTGCGCACACAGCGGACATGGTTGGGTTGCCGCACGGGGCCCGGCGCCAGGTCAGGCACGGGGCCTTTTCCGTGCCAGCCATGGCGCACGGCGGCGACCGTGGCGTCGTAGATGGCGAATTGGCCGTAGGACGCCGTCTCGTGGGGATCGCCGATGGGGGGCAGCGGCTCCGTGATCTCGTCATCCGTGATGAACAGCACGCCTTGGCGTGGCGTGCCGTCCGGCTCCACCACCACGTCCGTCGTGCCATTGATCAGGGGGGCCAGGTTGGCGCCCGGCAGCGGCGGGAACGGCCCGCGCGTGGCGGCCAAGCGGCGCGCGGCTTCCGCCTGGTCCACCTGCGCCAGGCCCAGGATGGTGGGCAGGATGTCGATGTGGCTGGTCACCTGGTCCAGCTGGCGCAGGCCGCCGGGAACGGGCGTGGACGGCGGGAACTGCACCACCACGGGCACGTGCAGCGCCTCCTGGTACGCGGTGTGCCATTTCTCGATCATCATGCCGTGGGCGCCGGCATATTCGCCGTGGTCGGCGAGGAAGACGACGATGGTGTTATCCGCCAGGCCGGACTCTTCCAGCGTCCGCAGCACCCGGTCGATCTGCGTGTCGACCAGGGAATGCAGGTAGGCATAGAGCTGGATGAAATCCTGGGCCGAGGTGGCGGGGTCGGAGGTCAGCTGAAAGGGGATGCAGCTTTTCAGCGTTGTTGCCACCGCCGCCTCCAGCTTGTCCGCCGGCGCGACGCCAGCGAAATTGTAGCCAATCTTGGCCGACAGGGCCAAACCCATCTTGTACGCATAGTCGTGTTGGCAGGACGGCTTCGTCGACAGATCCTCCGCCAGGGTGGGCGGGTTGAGGGCGCAGTCCTGTGGGAAGCCCAGGGGGTTCAGGGCGACCTGGAAGGTGCCGCCTGTCGGTGGGGGCGTGCGGTCGCCCTGCAGGGGCACCGTCAGGGGGCCGAACAGCGACTGGGTGGCGCCCAACGTCTGGCCATTGGGCAGGGTGACCGGCGTGCCGTTGTCCGAGGGCAGGGCCTGGGAGATTACCGCCGGGTATGTCGCGATGTCGTGCGGGTTGGCGAAGGAGGCGACGGCGAACCAGGGGCGGGCGTTGGACGCGTCCGGGGCCGGCTGGTTGGGGGCCTTCTCGCTCTTGATGGCGGCGGCGCGGTCATAGTCCAGACCCAGCGCCTTGCGGCGCAGGAAATTGCACACGGAATCGGCGAAGCCGATGTCGCGGTAGGTGCCCAGATTGTTGGGCAAGGCGCCATGGGGCTCGGGATAGGACTCCTCCCAATCGTCGAAGCCATAGGCGTCCAGGCTGTGGTTCGGCGGATTGCTCACATGCCATTTGCCGAAGTAATGGGTGCTGTAGCCGGCGGCGCGCATCCAACTGCCCAGGGTGGGGATGCCATCGGCCGCCAGCCAGGGGAAGTTGGCGGCGTCACCACTCTTGAACAGGCCATCGGTCTGGGTCACGCCGGTGCGGGTTCCGTACTGGCCGGTGTAGATCGTGGCGCGGCTGGGCGTGCAGGCGCTGGCGGCGATGGTGTGGTTGCGCAGCACCACCGCGTTGTGGCGCAGACGCAGCAGCCCGGGGAAGAACTCGGCGTAGGGATCGTCCGGCCCCACCGTCCCCTGGAAACCCAGGATGCGCTTCAGCGCCTCGGCGAAGCCGCCCTCAGGGCCGTAGGAGAAGCGGGGAAAGCGATACTGGTCGGTGGTGATCAGCAGGATGTTGGGGCCCGTGCTCATGGCGATGCGTCCCTCCCGTCGTGGCGGTCGTTGACCCGGGCGGCTGAGGCGATGCAACCTGCGCGGGCTTATGTTGCGACCGGCACTATAGGAGCGGGAAATAATTCCGCCAAGAGCCATTCCGCCGAGAAGTCTGTATCTATAGGTTAGGTCGCTGCGGGCAGGATGATGTGGACCTTCAGACCGCCGCCGATGCGATTGGTGGCGGTGACCGTCCCACCCAGCGCCTCCACATTGCGCTTCACGATCCACAGGCCCAGGCCGGCGTGGCCCGGCGATCCGCCCTTCGCGTCGCGGCGGGCGTGGTCGGGTGGCCGCAGGGAGAAATAGCGGTCGAAGATGTTGTGGATCTTGTCGGGGTCGATACCGGGCCCGCTGTCCTCGATGGTCAGGTTGATCACGCCCTCCTCCTCCTGCAGGCGCACGGCGATGGCGCCGGCGTCGGGGGTGAAGCTGACGGCGTTGTCGAGGATGTTCTCCACCACCACGGCCAGGGCGACCTTGCCCGCCCGGACCAGGGCGTCCGGTTGCAACTGACGGCTGAGGCGGATCTGGCGGGCCACCAGCACCTCACGGTAGCTTTTTAGGATATCGGCCACGATCTGCGTCAGGTCCACGCTTTCGCGGGGGGATTCGATCATGTCCGCCATGGTGTTATCCAGGCATTGCGAGGCGGAGATCAGGGCCTTCAGCCGGTCCAGCGACAGCTCGATCAGTTCCGCCGCGCGCTTGCCGCGCGCATGCTCCGGCGGCACCAGGCGCTTCAGCGGCTCCAGGCAGGCCTGGATGGTGGCGACGGGCCCCTTGAAGGAATGGGCGTTGTCCTCCGCCGTCTGGCGGATGACACCGGCGACGTGGTGCAGGTCATGCACTAGGCCATCGAAATCCTGGGCCACGCTGTCCAGTTCCGGAATTGCGTTGCGGCTGGCGAAGGTGTTGCCGGCCACGCGGCCCTGGCGGATTTCACGCGCGACGTGGCGGAAATGACGGATATGGCGGCGCACCGACAGGGCGGTCAGCAGGGCGATGACAGCCACGGCCAAATACAGCATCAGCGACAGCCGCACCTGGGGCGTCTGCCAATAGGGCCGTCCGATGGCGGTGGCCAGCAATTCCGATGTGACGTGGGAGGAGACCAGGACCCAGCAGCCCCAGCGGCTTTGGATCGGGATGACGGAGGTCAGGATCTCCTCATGTCCCGTGGGCTGGGTGTAGCGGATGTCCACCGGCTTGTCCCAGGTGCAGCTTTCTGCCACCTGCGAGACGATGCCGTGGCGTTGCAGGTTGTCCAGGGTGGCGCCCAGGTCGGCCGCGTCGACCTTGGGCGCCGAGGCCAGGAAGTAGAAGCCGCCGTCCTGGCCGGCGGCTCTCCCCTTGGGCTGGAACATCAGTTTCAGGTTGGTGCCGTCACCATCGTACTTGGCCAGTTCGTCGTTCAACGAGGCGGTGGGCGGACCGCTCTCGCGGTTCAGCAGCGGCTTCAAGGCCTGGGCGATGAGCCAGCTGCTGTACCGCAGGTTCTTGGTGACAATCTCCCGTTCCTTGCGGTCCGCCGTCTCGAACTGGCCGTATAGGATGAAGGGCAGGGCGGCGAAAATCAGCAGCAGGAAGCCCAGCCTAACCGTGAGTGATCCGGATATCCTCCGGGCCATCCACGTCAGGCGATGCGATGCCGATGCTGGCCGGGTCACGCCATCGGTAGCCGAAGGCCGCGAAATTCTCAATTTCCGCAAAGCCACGATCGATAGCATTGAACTTGCTCCGGATCCGCTTGATCGACGAGCGCACGTTGGTCCGGTAGCCATCCTCGCCGCTGCCGGCGATGAAACCGCTCCAGTGCACCCGGTCGTAGATGGCCCGGTAGGTGACGTGCTCACCCAGGTTGGCCACCATGAACTCGACGATACTGAACTCGGTCACCGTAAGCATAACGTCGCGGCCTCGCCAGAAGGCCCGGTTGACCTTAGGCTTAAGGGTAAGATTCCCGCAGACGATTTCATCCCCCCCCTTTGTCGTTGGGGTAGGGGCGGTGGCGGTGGGCGGCTGCAGGATCAGGCGGATGCGCCGGGCCAGGACCGACATGCCGCGCGTCTTGTCGATGAAATCGACGGCACCCCGGTCCAGGGCCAGCGTCTCGTTCGCGGGCATGGACATGCCGGTCAGGAAGATGACCGGAATGCGGCAGCCGCGACGGCGCAGGTCGGGCAGCAGGTCGATGCCCAGGGTGCGTTCCAGGCACCAATCGACGACCAGGATATCCGCGACGCTGTCGTCCAGTCCGGCGCCGTCGGCGCTGGTCAAGTACTGGATCAGTGACTTCGCGTCGGGGAAGCCGGTGACGGTGAAGCCCAGATCCTCCAGCTCCCCGGTCGCCGCCTCGCGAAAGGCCTCGTCATCGTCGACAAGGACCACGCGGGCCGGCACGGCCGGCAGGACGTCATTTGGCTTGAGCCACGGCCCGGAGGTCTGCCAGGCAGTAGCGTTTGCGGTCGCCGGTGTCATTGTCACTTGTCACCTCATAGCTTAGGACGCGGTAAGCCTGCGTCTTGATGTCTGGGTACAGTGTCAGGTCGACGGTGCAGGCCCCGTGCCGGTAGAGCCATTCCTTCCCCGGAGACAGGTCATGCTGCGCGGAAGGCGGCCCCATCAGGGCCTGCAATTGGGATTCGTCCATTCCCACCAAGTCGATGTCAGCCGTCGGCTGCGCCGTCCCGGCCGCCGGTGCCGATGGGGAGGTGGGGGGTGATGGGGTGCGGCGGGCGGACGCCACGCGGGCGTCGCCGGAGCCGGTGGACGGCGCCCCGTTAGCGGGGGGCGTCGCCGGGGCCTTGGCGCGCGTGGGTTGGGGCCGTGTTACCGCTATCTTTTGCGGTGCGGGCTTGGCCTGCTCCCACGGCGGCAACCAGGCGGTGCAGCCTGACAGCAGCATCAGCCCTGACAGGCCTGCCCGATGCCAAAGTTTTGCGCACACCACTCAGAACCTCCATAAGGGACGACCTCCGTTTGCCGGCCACCGGGTGTCAGCCGAGGGCCGGTCACGCACATCATTGGGGTGGTCCCTCCCGGGGAGCCTGCCTTCGAAGGCGAGTGATCCCCGGTGGGCTGGGGCCGCCGCCGTTATTTATGGTTCAGAAGCCGTCCGCCCCTACGTCGCACGGGATCGTGGCATCACCGTGGCGTTTGGGCAGCCGCGTATTCCTACCGAAAGGCTTAACGATGGGTCTGATTTATTGATTGATCTGCAGCCAGTTGAGCAACCTCTAATTACATACAATTTAACATAAAGACAATCTATCAAACGTATTGGTGCCGTTTGCAAGCATGGCAACAATGCCCTGCCCTGGCGTGTGGCCGCCATTGGGCATTCGGCGAACACAGCTTCGTCACATGGCGCGGGTGATATATGTCTATTGCAGTGCGGCATATGACTAACACCGGATACAACCGGCCGTAGTGGGTGCGCGACACGGGAAGGGGGCCATTTTCTTCTGTCGGGGGTATGTCTTTTGCCGCTTATGCGCCGGCTGTTTTGGCCTTGCGGGGCTCTTCGACTAAGTGAATGCTTATCGCGGCGCCGCCGAAAGAAGGGGGGCCGCCTTCCTCCATAGGTCTAGCGCGTCTTGGATCGGAACTTCGTCATCCTGCGGGGCATTCAAGCGCCAATAAGGGCGGTTGCGGGGCTGCACGGATCTTCAGATCTTCAGCGAGGTAAATCATGGATCGCCGACATTTGATCGCGGCCGGTGCCGCGCTGCCCTTCGGCTTGTCCGCCGCCACGCGCGCGGGCGGGGAGCCCTCGACGGAATCAGCCACCCAGGTGGCCCAGACCGCTACAGCCAAGGCCACCCCCACCATTTATGACTATGGGGCCGTGGGCGATGGCGTCACCGACGACAGCGCCGCCTTCGCCAAGGCCTTGGCGGCGGCGGCCACCAAGGGCCTGATGGTCATCGTGCCGGCCGGCACGTATGCCATCGCGAAGACCATTTCCTTCGTGTCCACCCAGGACGCGGGCAGGCCCTGGGGCTTGCAGGCGCAGGGCGCCACGCTGGTGTCGAGCATCACCAACGGCACCGACATCATGAGCCTGCAGGCGGTCAATACCGTGCGTTACTTCCGTATCCTGGGGGCCATGAAAATCCTGGGCAGCGGCAAGGATGGCAACGGTCTGCGCATCATCGCCTATGGCAGCTCCTACTTCTTCTACAATGTCACGCTCGACGGGCTGTGCATCGAGGGGGCGGGTCTGAACGGCCTGCTGTTCGAAGGCAACGTCTTCGAGTCCCTGCTGGTGGGCTGCTTCTTCCAGGATTGCAAGCAGAACGGCGCCGTCTTCGCCCAGTCCAAGGGCGGCGTCTGCTCCGCCATCACCGTGGTGGGATGCTTCTTCGCCCAGAACACCAAGTGCGGGATGATGGCAACCAACTTTGATTCGACGTACGGCGGCACCACCGACGTCCGCATCTTCGGCGGTTATTGCCGCGACAACGGCAGCTACGGCTTCTACTACAACAACGGCACCTCCAGCGGTGCGGCCATCGAGCAGGTGGGTTTCGAGAACAACTGCCGGTCGCTGTCGCCCGGCGACCCCAACGGCGCCCACGTCTACGGCCTGGTGCAGATGCGGCTGCGCAACTGCACCGGTTATAACGAGGGCGGCGGGGCCACCTACATGGTGCGCGGCTGGTTCAGCAACCTGACGGTGCTGGACAATTGCGACCAGTCGTCCGGCGGCGCCATGGCCACCACGGGCAAGTCGCGCCTGGCGCAAGTGAACGGCAATGCCGCCGGCCATGTGCTGATGCGCCAGTCGGGCGGCGGCTTCGACATGGTCAGCGGAGCCGGCTGCACGTGGTCGGCGGAGAATTGCTACGGCACGTCGCCCGTGGGCGCCTTGAACCTGAAGACGACAGTCAGCTCAAACTAGGTTCGAAATTTTAACCGAATTCCGGTTAAAAGGCGGGCCGGCCAGGGGTGCCTGGCCGGCCCGTTTCTCAATACGCCATACTCAGCCCTTGGCGAAGGCCAGCAGGTCGGCGTTGATGGTGTCGGCGTGGGTGGTGGCCATGCCGTGGGGGAAGCCCTTGTAAATCTTCAGCGTCCCGTTCTTCACCAGCTTGGCGGACAGCAGGGCGGAGTCCGCGATGGGAACGATCTGGTCGTCATCGCCGTGCATGATCAGGACAGGCACGTCCATCTTCTGCAGGTCTTCGGTGAAGTCGGTTTCGGAGAACGCCTTGATGCAATCGTAATGGGCCTTGATGCCGCCCATCATGCCCTGGCGCCACCAGTTGCTGATCACCCCCTCCGACACCTTGGCGCCGGGGCGGTTGAAGCCATAGAAGGGGCCCGCCGGGACATCGCGGTAGAACTGGGCGCGGTTGGCCACCAGCTGCGTGCGGAAGCCGTCGAACACCTCCATGGGCAGGCCGCCCGGGTTCTTGTCGGTCTTCAGCATGATGGGGGGCACGGCACCGATCAGCACGGCCTTGGCCACGCGCCCTTTCTCGGCGCGGGCGACGTAATGCGCGACCTCGCCGCCGCCGGTGGAATGGCCGACATGGATGGCGTTCTTCAGATCGAGGGCCGCGGCCAGCGCGATGACGTCGGCGGCATAGGTGTCCATCTCGTTGCCGGTATCGGTCTGGGTGGACCGGCCGTGGCCGCGACGGTCATGGGCGATGACGCGATAGCCGTGGGCCAGGAAGAACATCATCTGGTTGTCCCAGTCGTCGGACGACAGCGGCCAGCCGTGATGGAAGACGATGGGCTGCGCCGTCTTGGGGCCCCAGTCCTTGTAGAAAATCTGGACGCCGTCCTTGGTGGTGATGAAGCTCATGGCATGGGTTCCTTGATGGTCCGCGTGGGGACTGTGGGAAGAGGTGGCATCGGCGGCGGCCAGGGCGGCGCCGGCGGGCAGGGCGGCCAGCGCCGCGAGGGCCGTGCCGCCCATCAGAACGGCGCGGCGGGAGGTTTCCGCGCCGGCCTGGGCCGGTTCACGGTCACTGGCATCGGGGTGGGAAAGGTCGCTGTTCGGTGTCATGACCCTGCTGTTCCTTAAGATGTGCGGAACCGGGGTGCGGCCCCCGCGACGCCCAAGGTAGGACGGCGGGGGACCGGTGACTTGCAGGGGACACGCGCGATTTGATGGTTTGTGCGCAGAAATGGTCGCCCGGCGACGGGCGTGCCCGGTCAGTCGGCGCTGATGGTCTGGGCCAGGAACCAGGCGCGTTCCTCGGCCTCGTCGATCCAGTTTTCCAGCAGGCTGGCGGAAGCGACGTCGCCCGCCTCGTCACAGACCTCATGCGCCTCGCGCAGGATGCCAGCCAGGGTGACGTTATCGTCATGCAGCTCGCGCAGCATGTCCAGGGCGCCGACGCCGTCGGCGTCGTTGTCCTTGACGCGCTGCAGCTTGGCGATCTGCCCGATGGACTTCAGGGTGGTGCCGCCCACCTTGCGCACCCGCTCGGCGATGGCGTCGGTGGTGGCGAATATCTGCGCCGCCTGGGCGTCCAGCAGCAGGTGGTATTCGCGGAAGTGCGGGCCGGAGATGTGCCAGTGGAAGTTCTTCGTCTTCAGGTACAGGGCGAACATGTCGGCCAGCAGGGGCGTCAGCGCGCCGGGAACACCCTGGAAGTTCGGCTTGTTGCTCATCGTCGGTTCTCCGGTGGAGGTTTAATGGGTTGCGCAGCGGGGCTTAGCAGCCCCCGTCGGGTCCGTCTTGAAGGCTTGTCGCCCTCTTGAACACCGCGCGCCATTTTCGCGGACCGCCCCGTGGACGGCCGGCACCAGGCACTAGGGATTTAGGGTGTGCCGCCACCGTTCCAAGCCCACGGGTCCATCAAGCCAGGGGGCGGTGGGCGCGACGCCGTTCCCGACGCCGCGCCCCTCGTCATCCGCCCACGGCCGTCAGATGGCGTCGACCAGCACCACCTCGGCATCCTCGATGCCCACCACCTCGATCGTGGCCTGGTCGGTGATGGCGGCGCCATCACGGGCCTCGATGCGGACGCCGTCGACCTCCACCACGCCCTTGGCCGGCACCAGGTAGACATGGCGGGCGGGGTCCACGGTCAGGCTGATACGCTCGCCCGCCTTGACCGTGGCGCCCATGACGCGGGCCTTGGCGCGGATGGGCAGGGCGCCCTCGTCCTCGGCATAGCCGCTGGCCAGGGTCACGAACCGGCCGGACCGGTCGGTCTTGGGGAAGGGCTTGGCCCCCCAGGAGGGCGTGCCGCCCCGCGTTTCCGGCTGGATCCAGATCTGGAAGATGCGGGTGGTCTCATTCTCCAGGTTGTACTCGGCATGGCGGATGCCGGAACCGGCCGACATCACCTGCACGTCGCCGGCCTCGGTGCGGCCCTCGTTGCCCACGCTGTCCTGGTGGGTGATGGCGCCGTCGCGGACATAGGTGATGATCTCCATGTCGGCATGCGGGTGCGGGGGAAGCCGGACTTGGGCGCGATCTCGTCGTCATTCCAGACCCGCAGGGCACCCCAGCCCATATTGGACGGGTCGTAGTAGCTGGCGAACGAGAAATGGTGCTTGGCCTTCAGCCAACCGTGGTTGGCGCCACCCAGCTTGGCGAACGGACGACGTTCGATCATGACAAAGCTCCTTGCTTTCATCTCTGGCGCGGCGTCGGTGGGCGCCGCTGACAGGGCTTAAGATGGCCCTGGTTGACGCCGACGAAAATAGAAACTATGGAACTTCATCGTTTCCAATTTTGATGCCTTGTGCCCGGAGGCCGCGCCATGCCCATCCCCGACCTTGAGGCCTGGGCCATTTTCGCCAAGGTGGCGGAAACCGGCTCCTTCGCCGCCGCCGCCAGCGATTTCGGCGTGTCCAACGCCACCATCTCCAAGGCGGTGAAGCGGTTGGAGGAACGCCTGGGCGAGCGCCTCATCCACCGCACCTCCCGCCGCTTTTCCCTGACGGAGACGGGGCGCGTGCTAGCCGTGCGGGCCGCCCAGATCCTGGCGGAGGGGGAGGCGGTGGAGGCCGAGGCCCAAGCCAAGTCCAGCCAGCCACATGGCAGGGTGCGCCTGGCCGCCCCCATGTCCTTCGGCGTGCGGCACGTCGCCCCGGCGCTGCCGGACTTCCTGGCCACATATCCGGACGTGACGGTGGACCTGCAGCTGGATGACCGGCTGGTGGACCTGGTCGCCGGCGGTGTCGACGTGGCGCTGCGCATCGCCGCGCTGGCGGATTCCAGCCTGATCACCCGCCGCCTTTGCCCGGTGCGCCGGTGGGTCGTGGGCGCGCCCAGCTATTTCGCCCGGCGCGGCATGCCCGCCCGCCCGCGCGACCTGAAGGACCATGCCTGCCTGGTCTACAGTTACCTTGCGACGGGGGAGATTTGGCATTTCACCCACCTGGACGGCACCGAGGAGTCGGTGCGGGTCAAGGGGCCCTTGAGCGCCACCAACGCCGACGCCTTGCAGGACGCGCTGCTGGCCGGCATGGGCGTGGCCATGCAGCCCGACTTCCTGGCCTGGGAAGCGGTGCGCGACGGGCGGCTGGTCATCGCCTGCCGGGATTGGGCGCCGCCGCCGCTGGCCATCAACCTGGTGACGCCCGCCGGCGGCCCGCGCGCCGCCCGTGTCGCCGTGCTGCTGGATTTCCTGGCGCACCGTTTCACCGCCGGTTCCGCCCCCTGGACCCGGGAGCCGGTTTAGCCGTAGTGCGCAGGCGTACAGGGTCGTCAGGCGGGATTGCGTTTGTTAACCAATTTTGCTCGGATGGCCGCAGCAACCCAGGCCGCCTCACCATGCCCGCCGTCGCCACCCTCGCCGAAACCGTCTTCCGCTTCGGTCCCTTCAGCCTGTACCCCGCCCGCCGCCTGCTGACGGCGGGCCAGCCCATCGCCTTGCGCGGGCGCGCGCTGGACCTGCTGCTGGCGTTGGTGGAGCGGGCGGGCGAGGTGCTGAGTCGCGCGGAGCTGGAGGCGCGGGTCTGGCCCGGCCTCCATGTGGGGGAGAACAACCTGCGGGTCCAGATGGCGCAACTGCGCCGGGCCCTGGGTCAGCAGGGCGACGATGGGCCCTACGTCAGCACCATTCCCGGCCAGGGATATCGCTTCATCGCCCAGGTGCTGCGTGACGGGGACGGTGCCGCGCCGCCGGCGTCGCCCGCCGTTGCCGCCTTCGCCCTGGCCCGCCAATTAGCCCCGCCGCTGGGACGGGGCGAGGTCATCGCCGCGCTGGCAGCGCGCCTGGGGCGTCAGCGTCTGGTCACCATCGTCGGCCCTGGGGGCATGGGCAAGACGACGGTGGCCCTGGCCATCGGCGCGGCCGTGGCCGAGCGGTATCCCGATGGCGTCGCCCTGGTCGACCTGTCGGTCCTCAACGACGGTGCCTTGGTGCCCGGTGTCGTGGCTGGGCGCCTGGCGCCCCAGGTTCAGGCCGCCAATCCGGTGCCGGCGCTTCTGGCTTTCCTCAAGCCCCGGCGGATGCTGCTGATCCTGGACAGCTGCGAGACGGTGACCGCGGACGCGGCGGCCTTGGTCGAGGCCCTGCTGCCCGCCGCGTCCGGCGTGGATATCCTGGCCACCAGCCGGGAGCCCCTGGGCCTGGCGGCGGAGCATGTGCACCCCCTGGCGCCGTTGGCTGTGCCGCCCCGGACGCGGGATGGCGACGCCGCCCAGATTTGGGGGCATGCCGCCGTGCGTCTGTTCACGGAGCGGGCGGCGGCGGTCACCGGGGGAGACCCGCTGGACGGGGCGGACGCGCGGACCGTGGCGGAAATTTGCCGGCGCCTGGATGGCATTCCCTTGGGCCTGGAACTGGCGGCCGGCCAGGTCGCCGCCTATGGCGTCGCCGGCGTCGCCTTGCGCCTGGATGATCTGGGCCTGCTGGTGCGCGGGCGGCGCACGGCGGCCGCACGGCATCAGACCCTGCGCGCCGCCTTCGATTGGAGCTACACCCTGCTGTCGGGCGCGCAGCGCGCCGTGCTGAACCGCCTGTCCGTTTTCATTGGCGGGTTCGATCAGGCGGCGGTGGCGGCGGTGGTCTCCCCGCGCGATCTGGATGGCGAGGGCGGCAGCGCCCAGGTCCTGGATGAGTTGGTGGCCAAGTCCCTGGTGGTGGCGGACCGCCGGGCGGGGGAGGCGCGCTACCGTCTGCTGGACACGGTTCGGACCTATGCCCGGGAATGGCTGGACGCCAGCGGCCTGGCGGCGGAAACCCGGGCCGCCCACGCCACCCATTATCTGCGCCTGTTCCAGGCCGCCCTGCCGGACTGGGCCACCACGCCCCCCGGCGACATGATGCGCCGCCACGGGGTGGAGATCGACAACGTGCGCCAGGCCCTGGACTGGTGCTTCCGCCCTGCCGGGAGCGCCAATAGGGACGCCGGTGTGGGGGATGGCGTGCGCATGGGGCGGGCGCTGATCCTGGCCGTGACACCTCTCTGGAAATGCCTGTCCCTGTGGCTTGAATGCCAGCGGTGGGTGGTGCGGGCGCTGGCCAGCCCGGTGCCGTTCGCCGATGACCGGCAGGATTTGGACCTTCACGTGTTGCGGGCCATGGCCGCCACGGTGACGGGCGACCTGGCGCCGCCGGAACTGGAGCGGCTGTGGGAGGATGTCCTTGCCGCCGCAGCCCGGATGGGGGATGCGGACAGCCGGCTGCAGGCGCAGTTGGGCCTCTATTCCGTGCACTTCAACCAGGGCCATGTCCGCCGGGCGTTGGAATTGGCCCTGCGCATGCGGGACGACGCGGCGGATTCCCCCGACCGGTCCGTCCCCGCCATGGCCGAGCGTCTGGTGGGAGCCGCGCTTTACTTCCTGGGCGACCCGGCGGGGGCCCGCCGTCATACCGAGGCGGCGCTGGCGCTGGCGGACAGCGGGCACAGTGTCCGCTTCCAACTGGACCAGCAGATCATGGCGCGCAGCACGCTTGCCGGCGTGCTCTGGGTCCAGGGCAATGTTGACCAGGGCTTGGATCTGTTGCGTCAATCCTTGCAAGAGGCGGCGGCCATGGACCACGCCTACACCACCTGCTCCGTCCTGGGTCTGGCGGCCTGTCCCCTGGCCATGCTCACAAGCGACCTCGCGACGGCCCGGCGGCACACCGATTTGCTGCTGATGCTGGCGGACCGGCATGGCCTGACGGCGTGGCAGCCCTGGGCGCGGTGCCTGGATCTGATCCTCCGCCTCAAGGCCGGCGGCGGCCCGGAACTGCTGGATGAGCTGTGCCGCACCATGGCGGCCTTGGGCGACCTGTCGCACGCGCGCTACGCCGTCCTGGTGCGGGAAACGGCCCTGGCGATGGTCAAGGCCGGTGATCTGCCCGGCGGCCTCGCCATGATCGACGCGGCCCTGGCCCGCGCCCACGCCAATGAGGAGGGCTGGGCGCTGCCGGAACTGGCGCGGTTGCGCGGCCTGATGCTGGTGCGGGGGGGCGACCCAGGGGGGGCCGAGGTTCTGTATCGCCAGGCTTTGCTCCAGGCGGAACAGCAGGGGGCGTGGACGTGGCGGCTGCGGCTGGCCATCGACCTGGCCGGTCTGCACCTGGACACGGGCCTGGCGCCGGACGCGCCCGCCATCCTGGCCGCCACCTACGGCCATTTCACCCAGGGTTTCGGCACCGCCGACCTGCGGCAGGCCCGCGCCCTGCTGGGGCGCCTCAATCCGTGATCAGGGTGCCGCCGTCCACCACCAGGTTGTGGCCGGTCACGAAGGCGCCGGCGGCCGACGCCAGATAGACCGCCGTGCCCGCCACTTCCCGCGGGGTGCCCATGCGGCGCAAGGGGGTTTGCGCCAGGCGCTTTTCCAGCCGCGCCGGGTCGGCCTTGAAAACCGCCGCCAGGTCGGTGTCGATCAGCCCAGGGGAGAGGGCGTTGACCCGCACGTTGCCGGGGCCATATTCCACCGCCATGTTGCGCGCCATCTGCGCCAGGGCCGCCTTGGTCAGGGAATAGACGCCCAGGCTGCGGTTGCCGCGCAGGCCGGACAGGCTGGACATCAGGATCACGGCGCCCCCGCCGCAGGCGGCCATGGGTGGCACCAGCCGATTGCACAGGCGGAAAACGCTGCGCAGGTTGATGGCCATGATGCGGTCATAGGCGTCGTCCGGCGTGGTGGCGCTGGGCCCGTTGTGCAGGTTCAGGCCGGCATTGCACACCAGGATATCGACACCGCCCATCTCGGCCTCGACACCGTCCACCAGGCGGTCCAGGGCGTCGTCGTCGCCGACGTCACAGGGCAGGGACAGGGCCGCCAGACCGTCATCCCGGAACGCCGCCGCCACCCGCGCGCAATCGTCGGCCACCTCGCTGGAGATCGCCACCTGCGCGCCGGCACGGGCCATTTCCAGGGCGATGGCGTGTCCCAGGCCCCGGGTCGAACCGGTGATGAGAGCGCGCTTGCCCGCCAGGCTGAACAGCTCCATGACCCCTCCCGTTTTCTTGGCCGGGTCATTTCCCGCCCGGAAGGTTGCGACGTCAACCAAAAACCGGACGTCTCAGTTCACCCGTTGCTTGGCCAGCTTGCGGGCCAGGGTGCGGCGGTGCATGCCCAGGCGCCGGGCCGCCTCGGAGACGTTGAAGCCGGTATCGGCCAGCGTCTCGTGGATGCGTTCCCATTCCAGCGTCTTGATGGAGGTGGTGCGGCTGCTGAGGCTGACGCCGGTGTCACCCTCGGTGCGGCCGAAGGCGGCCTCGATGTCGTCGGTGTTGGACGGCTTGGCCAGGTAGTGGCAGGCGCCCAGCTTGATGGCCTCGACCGCCGTGGCGATGCTGGCGAAGCCGGTCAGGACCACGATCTTCATCTCCGGATCGTGGCCGTGCAGTATCTTCACGCACTCCAGCCCCGACGCGCCGGCCAGCTTCAGGTCCACTACGGCGAAATCCGGGGCCTCGTTGGTCAGCAGGTCGGGCAGGGCCTCCGCCCGGTCGCAACTCACCACATGATAGCCCCGCCGCTCGAACGACCGTTTCAACGCGCGGCCGAAGGAGGGGTCGTCCTCCACGATCAGCAGGACGGGGGCGTCGTCGTCGGCAAGGGGGTTATCGTCCATCATCGGCATCCTCGATCACCAGCGATTCGATGGGCAGACGCAGTTCCACCGTGGCGCCACCGGCTGGGTTGTTGTCGGCGGTTACCCGCCCACCCAGTTTGCGCGCCACATTGACCGTAAGGAAGAGGCCAAGGCCGCGACCAGGTTTGTTCTTGGTGGACTGGTAGGGCTTGCCGAAGCGCGCCAGGATGTCTGGCGCGAAGCCGGGGCCCCGGTCCTGCACCGTCACGGTCAGCACGCCGTCATGGCAGGCGACGTCGATGCCGACCCAGGCGGGGCTGGCCTCCAGGGCGTTGTCGAAGATGTTGAACAGGCTTTGCTTGATGGCGGTGTCGGACACGATGGCCACATCGTCGGTGATGTGGTTGGTGTAGTCGATGGCCCGGTCGGCGTGGGCCTGGCGCCAATCGGCCACCACGGTGTCCAGGAAGCGCACCAGCGTGGTGCGCGCCGCCCCTTCGCCCCGCGCCTCGCCGGCGGTCAGCAGGATGCGCGACACGATTTCCTTGCAGCGGGCCAGCGCCGCCTGCATCTCGGCCACGTCGTCCAGCAGCTCGGCGTTCCGCGTGGCGGTGGGCATGTGCTGCCAGTCGTTCAGGATGACCGACAGCGTGGCCAGCGGGGTGCCCAGTTCATGCGCCGCGCCCGAGGCCAGCAGACCCATGCGCACGATGTGGTCCTCCTCCACCGACTTCTGCCGCAGGTCGGACAGGCGGGCGTCACGTTGGCGCAGGTTGCCGTTGATGCGGGTGACGAAGCTGACCGCCAGCACCGAGGCCAGCAGGAAACAAATGAAGGTGCCCGCCAGGTACAGGTCGAACACCCGGGGCCAGGCGCCCCCGGCCGAGGCCAGCCCCTGGGAGAACAGGGCGATGTCGCGGTGATAGGCCGTCAGGCCGACGAAGCAGGCGCTGGTCAGGGCCACCAGGGTCCAGGTCAGGGCCGGTTGCAGCAGCACGGCCCCCAGGATGACCTGCAGCAGGAACAGCGAGATGAAGGGGTTGGTGGCGCCCCCGCTCAGGTACAGCTGCGCCGTCAGGGCGGCCACGTCCAGCAGCATGGCCAGGAACAGCTCGGCATGGGTGACGGTGGTGCAGGTGCGGCTGCGGTACAGGCTGATCAGGTTCAGCAGCACCAGGAACAGGATGACCCCTACCATGGGGATCAGCGGCAGTTCGATGTCGAACCAGGCCTGGGCCATGGTGATGGTCGCCACCTGGCCGCCGACCGCCAGCCATCGCAGGGTGACAAGAAGCAGCAGGTTCTTCTTGTTGGTCGTGTCCTGGATCGAAATCTCTTCCATCCTGTCCCTAGTCCTCCCCGGGTGACGGATGTCTTTTCCGGTAGGACTAACGGTTCAACGGGGGGCCGGCAATGACGAAGGCGACCACGGGGCCATCCCGCCGCAGGGGCCGGGGTGGTCTCGTGGTCGCCCTGACGGTGGTCAACGGCACGGTCTGTCAGGAAGCGTCCCCGGGGGAGGGAAGACCCATCCCCCGGGGCGAACGCCTTACTCCATGGGCATGGCGCCCGGCATCATGTTGGCGTTCAGGTGCAGCATGACCCACCAGGAACCGACCACCAGGATGGCGACGATCAGCAGCGTGAACAGGAAGGCGGCCATGTTCCAGGACCGGGCCGACGAGCTGTTCATGTGCAGGAAGTAAACCAGGTGCACGAGGATCTGGACGATGCCCAGGCCGAAGCACACCGGGATGGCGGTCCCGGCCGGCAGGGCGCCGGACATGACCAGGCCGAAGGGGATGGCGGTCAGGATGACCGACAGGACGAAGCCGATGACGTAGGACTTCACGCTGCCGTGGGCGCCCTCGCCGTGATGGGCGTCATGGTGGCCATGAGCAGTGGTGTGTGCGGTAGCCATCACGCGGCCACTCCCGACAGGTAGACGATGGTGAACACGCCGATCCAGACGATGTCCAGGAAGTGCCAGAACAGGCTGAGGCAGGTCAGGCGGACGATGTTGGCGTGGGTCAGGCCACGGCGCAGTACGTGGGCGATCAGCGTCACCATCCAGACCATGCCGGACAGGACGTGCAGCCCGTGGGTGCCGACCAGGGTGAAGAACGACGACAGGAAGGCCGACCGGTCCGGGCCCGCACCCTCGCCGATCAGCTCGGCGAACTCGTGCAGTTCCATGAACATGAAACCCAGGCCCAGCAGCAGGGTGACACCCAGCCACCGCAGGGTGGCCGACTGCTTCTGCTTCTCGGCGGCGATCATGGCCATGCCGTAGGTGAAGCTGGACACCAGCAGGAAGGCGGTTTCACCGGCCACGTAGGGCAGGCTGAACAGCTCCTTGGCGTCCGGCCCGCCGGCCGTCTGTCCGCGCAGCACCGCGAACGCCGCGAACACGGCGGCGAACAGGATGCAGTCGCTCATCAGGTAGATCCAGAACCCCAGCGTGGTCTTGGATCCATCGTCGTGGTGGTGCTCGTCATGAGCCTCCACCCCGTGCAAGAGGGCGGCGTCGGCGGCCGCGACGGAATGTGCGTTGCTCATCGTCTTAGACCTGCGACGTCAGTTGCTTGAAGTACTTGCGCTCCGTCTCGGCCACCGTCTCGGAGGGGACGTAGTAGTCCCGGTTCTCGTTGAAGGTGTGGCCGATGCCGACCGCGACGGCGGCGGCGAACGCGGCGACCACCAGCCACCAGATGTGCCAGATCAGCGCAAAGCCCAGGACGGCGATGAAGCCGCCGAGGATGACGCCCGTGCCCGTGTTGTGGGGCATGTGGATCTTGCCGTAGGCGGGCAGCGGCTGCAGGCCGGCGCCGGTGCTCTGCTTCTGCTCCCAGAAGGCGTCGCGGGCGGTGACCACGGGCGTCTGCGGGAAGTTGTAGAAGGCCGGCGGGGAGGAGGTCGCCCATTCCAGCGTGCGGCCGTTCCACGGGTCGCCGGTCAGGTCGCGCAGCGCCTTGCGGTTCAGCACGCTGACCAGGATCTGCAGGACGAAGGCGCCGATGCCGCAGGCGATGATCGCCGCACCCAGGGCCGCCACCAGCAGGTAGTTGTGCCACACGATGTTGTCGACGTGGTTCATGCGGCGGGTCATGCCCATCAGGCCCAGGGCGTACAGGGGCATGAAGGCCAGGTAGAAGCCGACCAGCCAGCACCAGAACGACACCTTGCCCAGGGTCTCATTCAGCTTGAAGCCGAAGGCCTTGGGGAACCAGTAGGTGAAGCCGGCCAGGTAGCCGAACAGCACGCCGCCGATGATGACGTTGTGGAAGTGGGCGATCAGGAACAGGCTGTTGTGCAGGACGAAGTCGGCCGCGGGCACCGCCATCAGAACGCCGGTCATGCCGCCGATGACGAAGGTGACCATGAAGCCCAGGGTCCACAGCACCGGAACGGTGAACTGCACCCGGCCGCGGTACATGGTGAACAGCCAGTTGAAGATCTTGGCGCCGGTGGGGATGGAGATGATCATCGTGGAAATGCCGAAGAAGGCATTCACGTTGGCGCCGGCGCCCATGGTGAAGAAGTGGTGCAGCCACACGATGAACGACAGCACGGTGATGCAGACCGTGGCGTAGACCATCGAGGTGTAGCCGAACAGCTTCTTGGACGAGAAGGTGGAGATGACTTCGGAGAAGATGCCGAAGGCCGGCAGGACCAGGATGTACACCTCAGGATGGCCCCAGGCCCAGATGAGGTTCACGTACATCATGGCGTTGCCGCCACCGTCGTTGGTGAAGAAGTGCATGCCCAGGTAACGGTCCAGCGACAGCATCGCCAGCGTGGCCGTCAGGATGGGGAAGGCCGCCACGATCAGCATGTTGGAGCAGAGCGTGGTCCAGGTGAAGATCGGCATGCGCATCATCGTCATGCCGGGCGCCCGCATCTTCAGGATGGTCGTGATCATGTTCACGCCGGCCAGCAGGGTGCCGATGCCCGAGATCTGCAGCGCCCACAGGTAGTAGTCGACGCCGACGCCAGGGCTGTACTGCAGCTCCGACAGCGGCGGGTAGGCCAGCCAGCCGGTGCGGGCGAACTCACCCACCGCCAGCGAGATGTTGATCAGCAGGGCGCCCGCCGCCGTCAGCCAGAAGCTGAGGTTGTTCAGGTAGGGGAACGCCACGTCGCGCGCGCCGATCTGCAGCGGCACGACGATGTTCATCAGGCCGACCATGAAGGGCATCGCCATGAAGAAGATCATGATGACGCCGTGGGCGGTGAAGACCTGGTCGAAGTGCTCGGGCGGCAGGGGGCCGGCGCCGCCGGTGGAGGCCAGCGCCTGCTGGGTGCGCATCATCACGGCGTCGGCGAAGCCACGCAGCAGCATGACCAGCGCCAGGATGATGTACATGATGCCGATGTTCTTGTGGTCGACCGAGGTCAGCCACTTGGACCACAGCGGGCCCCACAGGCGGAAGAAGGTGATGCCCGCCACCAGGGCGGCACCGCCCAGGACCATCATCGCCACGGCCGCCATGATGATGGGCTCGTGGTAAGGAATGGCCTCGAGAGTCAGTTTACCGAACATGGATTAACCCCTCGGCTTGGCGGGATTGCACAGCTGCACGTCGCCGCCGGCCACTTCCTTGGCCATCGCCAGGCTGACCGCGGCGTCCATGCAGGTGGAACCGTCCGAGCACTTGTTGAGAATGTCGTGGTAGAGCGTGGGCTCGACCTCGCTGTAGTAGGTCACCGGGTCCTTCTCGCTGGGCTTGGCGAGTTCCCGGTACTTGGCCATCGTCAGCTTGCCGTCGCCGGCGCGCGCCTTTTCCACCCACTGGGCGAAGGCCTCGTCGGTCATGGCGTGGGCCACGAAATGCATGTCGGAGAAGCCGCCGCCGCTGTAGTTGGCGGACAGGCCGTCGAAGTCGCCGGCGGCGTCGGCCACCAGGCTCAGCTTCGTCTCCATGCCGGGCATGGTGTAAATCTGGCTGCCCAGGCGGGGGATGAAGAAGGAGTTCATCACCGTGGCGGAGGTCAGCTTGAAGTGCACCGGCGTGCCGGCGGGGAAGGCCAGCTCATTCACCGAGGCGACGTTCAGGTCGGGGTAGATGAACAGCCACTTCCAGTCCATCGAGACGACCTCGACCTCGACGGCCTTCTTGTCAGACACCAGTTCCCGGCTGGGCTCCAGCGTGTGCGAGGACACCCAGGTGACATAGGCCAGGATGGCGATGATGACGCAGGGGATGCCCCACACCGCCACCTCGATCTTGGACGAGTGATCCCACTCGGGCTTGAAGGTCGCGTTCTTGTTCGAGGCGCGGTAGCGCCAGGCGAACAGGAAGACCATGGCGATGACGGGGATCACGACGACGAGCATCAGGCACGTGGCCAGGATGATGATCGACTTTTCCTCGGCACCAATGGGGCCCGCCGGGTCCAGCAGGGCCATGTCGCAGCCGCTGAGCAGGGGGGCTGCGGCCATGAGTGCCGCCAGGGATTTTGTGCGGCCGCGAAGGTTCCGCAAAATTCTAAGGGTCGCAGTCATTCTGTCCACGTAAAGCCGTGATGGGATCGTCAACTCATAATTCTAATTTTTGGGCGTCTCGCCGGCGGCGCGCCTGGGTTGTGGCGTCGCTTGCGTTCGAAGGCCCGAGATGGCCCCTACGCAAGGCGTACCACTTGGCACCGCCGTGTGAGGTTCCGCACTGCAAAAGAACTAGACCTTCGCCGCGTCATTTATCGAGTTCATTGTGTAGGGGGGATTGGACAATTGGTCCAAGGGCGCGCGGCCACCCTGTCCGCCTACACGCGGGCGCGAGCGGCACATCACGGGCTAATGTATTGTATTGAAACGCCTATTTATGCTTCATTGGGCGAATGGTCGTGCCAGGAACAGGTTTGCCGTCCTGTGACATGCGTACGGCGTAAGCCTGCCGTGTCCCCGCCTCGGGCATCGCGCCGGGTCAAGGGGCGCGAGGGCGGCGTTGATCAGGCGCGTTACCGCTACCGATTCGGAATCTGCGTGCACCACCAACGGTTTATGGTTAGCGGCCTCTTAACGGCCCGAATCATGGTTGAGTTCGCAATTGCTGCGTGTGCGAGGCGGCGCAAGGTCTCGCGGCAGGGTGGTGGATCAGCGGCGGGAGGGGCCAGGCGCCGGCGGGGCGGCTTCCGCCTCCAGGGCGTCGTCCAGATCCAGGCCGGCGGTGTCGTAGCCACGGCGGAAATCCACCATGTGCTTGCGCATCCATTCCCGCGCCACGCCGGCGTCGCCGTCGGCCAGGGCCTCAACGATGCGGCGGTGCGCCTCCACCAAGCGACGGGGGCCAACCTCCGCCGTCTTGGGGTGGCGGAACAATCGTTCCAGGGCGGGATAGAACAGTTGTGTCACCGGTTCCCGCGCCAGCAGCAGGGCGCGGTTGCCCGCCGCCTCCGCCACCAGGATGTGGAAGGCGATGTCCAGCGGGATGACGGAGGCGCCGGCGGCGACCGCCTGCTCCGTCGCCGCCACGTTGGCGCGCAGCTGGGCCAGCCGGCCAGTGTCGATGCGGGTGGCGGCGTGGGCGGCGGCGCTGGGCTCCAGGTCCATGGACACCTCCCACAACTCGCGGAAGGTGACGCGTTGCATCACCATGGCGCGGGACAAGCGCGGCGCCAGGTCGCCGTAATGGGGCTCGGCCACATAAAGGCGGCGCCCCGCCTCCCGCCGCACCAGCCCGCTCTGTTCCAGGATGCGGATGCCCTCGCGCACCGTGTGGCGGGTCACGCCGAACTGGTCGGCCAATTCCGTCTCGGTCGGCAGGATGTCCCCGGCGGCCAGCCGGCCGGCCAGGATCTCCCGCTCTATCGTGTCGCTGACCACCTTATAGGTGGGCAGGATGGCCAGCCGTGCGAACGCCATGCGCCGAATGCCCCTTTGCCCGCAACCCCGTCCAGGACCGAAACTGTCCTGAGCGCCGATGAAAACCCAGGCGGCAGTGCACTGCCGCCCCGTCGCCAGCCGGCCCTTTAGCACAGGCCGGCGCCCGTCGGAATTAGTCTCGCGTTTTCAGCGCGATATTTCAATTGTCCAACAAACGAACAATGACATACAGTTTCGCCGCGCGCCGGTTGCCGAAGGTGCTGGCGCGGGGGAGAACCCGGCGCCGGCAACGCATCCGGAACGCGCCGACGACAGGAGGAAACGCCCATCATGTCCGCTGCCACCAAGACGGATGCCCTGCATCGCCTTTTCGACCTCACGGGCCAGGTCGCCCTGATCACCGGCGGTTCGCGCGGCCTGGGCCTGCAGATCGCCGAGGCCCTGGGCGAGTTCGGTGCCCATCCCGTGCTGGTGGCGCGCAAGACCGATGAACTGGCGTCCGCCGTCGCCCACCTGGCGGGGCAAGGCATCGCCGCCAGCGCCATCCCCGCCGATCTCAGCCGGCAAGAGGCTATGGCCCCGCTGGTGGACAAGGTCATGGCCGATCACGGCCGCATCGACGTGCTGGTCAACAACGCCGGCACCACCTGGGGCGCCCCGGCGCAGGACCACACGCCGGAACAGTGGGCCAAGGTGGTGGACCTGAACCTCAACGCCGTCTTTTTCCTGACCCAGGCGGTGGCGCGGGCCGCCATGCTGCCGCTGAAGCGCGGGCGCATCGTCAACGTCGCCTCCATCGCTGGCCTGCAGGGGCACCACCCGCGCATGATGGGCACGGTCGCGTATGGCACCACCAAGGGCGCCCTGGTCAACATGACCCGCGTGCTGGCGGCGGAGTGGGGGCCCCTCGGCATCACCGTCAATGCCCTGGCGCCCGGCTTCTTCCCGTCCAAGATGACGCGCGGCACCCTGGCCAAGCATGAGGCCGATCTGGTGGACGGCACGCCGCTGGGCAAGCTGGGCAACGACCAGGACCTGAAGGGGGCGGCCCTGCTGTTGGCCTCGCCCGCCGGGGGGCACATCACCGGCCAGATCCTGGCCGTGGACGGCGGCGTCAGCGTCATCTGACCAAGGGAAGGGACGACGACGATGACCACGCCCCCGGTGCGCGCCCGCGATCTTGGCTTCCTGCTGCATGACTGGCTGTCCCTGGAGGGGCTGCTGGCCTACCCGCATTTCCAGGATCATAGTCGCGAAACCGTGGACGCCATGCTGGACATCGCCGGCCGCGTGGCGGCCGACACCTTCCTGCCCCACTACAAGGCGGCGGACCAGCATGAGCCTCATCTGGTGGACGGGCAGGTGCGCATCCTGCCCGCCATCCACCAGGCGCTGGCGGCCTTCGCCGAGATCGGCATGTTCGCCGCCCCCTTCGATGCCGAGGTGGGCGGTTTGCAACTCCCCCACCTGGCCTACAGCGCCGCCATGGCCCAGTTCATGGCCGCCAACGTGGCGACCGCCGCCTATCCCATGCTAACCATGGGCAACGCCGAGCTGCTGGTGCGCTACGCCGGCGCTGCGCTGGTGCAGGCCTGCGCCCTGCCGGAGATCCAGGGCCGCTACTTCGGCACCATGTGCCTGTCCGAACCGCAGGCGGGGTCGTCGCTGGCCGACATCGCCACCCGGGCCGTGCCCGACGGCAGTGATGAGCTGGGGCCGCGCTATCGCCTGTTCGGCAACAAGATGTGGATTTCCGGTGGCGACCAGGACGCCAGCGCCAACATCATCCACCTGGTGCTGGCCAAGGTGCCCGGTCCCGATGGCAAGCTGGTGGCCGGCACCCAGGGTATCAGCCTGTTCGTCGTGCCCAAGGTGCTGGTGGACGGGTCGGCCTTCGCTGGTCAGCGCAACGACGTGGTGGTGGCCGGCCTGAACCATAAGATGGGCTATCGCGGCACCGCCAACTGCCTGCTGAACTTCGGCGAAGGCGCGCACCACCGGCCGGGGGGCGAGGCGGGTGCCGTGGGCTATCGCGTCGGCGGGGTGGGCCAGGGCCTGCCCATCATGTTCCAGATGATGAACAGCGCCCGCATCTCCGTCGGCCTGGGCGCCGCTATGCTGGGCTATCGCGGCTATCGCCTGGCGGTGGAGTATGCGCGCGACCGGCGCCAGGGCCGGCTGCTGGCGGCTCAAAAAGGGGTCGCCCCCATCGCCATCATCGACCATCCCGACGTGCGCCGCCTGTTGTTGGCGCAGAAGGCCTATGCCGAGGGGGCGCTGGCCCTGGTGCTGTACTGCGCCCGCCTGGTGGATGAGGAACGGCATGGCCCGGCCGAGGGGCGGGACGAGGCCGGCAGCCTCCTGGGCCTGTTGACCCCTGTCGCCAAGACCTGGCCGGCGGAATGGGGCCTGGCGGCCAACGACCTGGCCATCCAGGTGCATGGCGGCTACGGCTACACCCGCGACTTCGATGTGGAACAGCTGTACCGCGACAACCGCCTGAACCCCATCCATGAGGGCACGACCGGCATCCAGGGCCTGGATCTCATGGGGCGCAAGACCCTGCGGGACGACGGCGCCTCGCTGGCCATCCTGCGCCGTCGGGTGCAGGCCACGGTGGAGCGGGCCCGGCCGCTGCCCGCCCTGACCGATTTCGCCCATGCGCTGGAGGTGACCTGGGCCCGCATCGGCGCCCTGGTGGGCCACTTGAAGGCCACCGGCGACGATGCCGCCAGCCTGGCGCAGGCCACGCCCTTCCTGTCCGCCTTCGGCCATGCCGTGGTGGCCTGGCAGTGGCTGGACCAGGCGGTGGTGGCCGGCACCCTGGACGTGGCACCCGACGCGGAGGAGGCCGCCTTCCGTGCCGGCAAGCTGGCCGCCTGCCGCTTCTTCTTTGAGACCGAGGTGCCGCGCATCGATGTCTGGCTGGGCATCGTCGGCCGGCGCAGCGACCTGACCCAAACCCTAGATCCCGCGCTCTTCTGAGCCGCCTCCCCGCAGACAGGACCAGCACCATGACCGAGGTCTACATCGTTTCCGGCGTGCGCACCGCCATCGGCGATTTCGGCGGCGCGTTGAAGGACCTGACGCCGGGTGACTTGGCGGCCAAGGTCGCCCGCGCGGCGCTGGACCGCGCCGGCGTCGCCCATGACGCCGTGGGCCATGTCGTCTTCGGCCAAGTCATCCCGACGGAGCCGCGCGACGCCTACCTCGCTCGCGTGGCCGGCATCGGCGCCGGAGTGCCGGTCGAGGTGCCGGCCCTGACCGTCAACCGGCTCTGTGGTTCCGGCCTGCAGGCGGTAGTGTCGGCGGCGCAGGGCATCCTGCTGGGCGATTGCGACGTGGCGGTGGCCGGCGGCGCGGAAAGCATGAGCCGCGCGCCCTATCTGCTGCCCGACGCCCGCTGGGGCAGCAAGATGGGCGACGCCCGGGTGGTGGACGCGCTGAACGGCACCCTGTCCGACCCCTTCGACCGCAGCCTGATGGGCGTCACGGCGGAAAACGTGGCGGAGCGGTACGGCATCGGCCGGGATGAGCAGGATGCCCTGGCGCTGGAAAGTCATCGGCGGGCCGCCCGGGCCCAGGCGGAGGGGCGCTTCACCGAGCAGATCCTGCCCGTCGAGGTGACGGTGAAGCGCCAGACGGTGTCCTTCGCCACCGATGAACATGTGCGCCCGGACATAACGCCCGGGGACCTGGCCAAGCTGCGCACCGTGTTCCGCAAGGATGGCACGGTCACCGCCGGCAACGCGTCCGGCATCAATGACGGTGCCGCCGCCGTGGTGCTGGCGTCGGGGGAGGCGGTGCGGCGCTTGGGCCTGACGCCGCTGGCCCGGCTGGTGGGCTACGCCCACGCCGGTGTCGAGCCGGCTTTCATGGGACTGGGGCCCATCCCGGCGACGCGCCGCCTGCTGGCCCGCACCGGCCTGTCGGTGGCCGATCTGGCGGTCATCGAGTCCAACGAGGCGTTCGCCGCGCAGGCCTGCGCCGTGGCGCGGGAGCTGGGCTTCGACCCTGACAAAGTGAACCCGAACGGCAGCGGCATTTCCCTGGGCCATCCGGTGGGCGCCACCGGCGCCATCAACCTGGTGAAGGCGGTCTATGAACTGCGCCGTATCAGCGGGGGCCGTGCCCTGGTTACCATGTGCATCGGCGGCGGACAGGGGATCGCCGCCCTGATCGAGTCCGTCTGAGTCATTCCCCCGGGATCCAAGGAGCGTCATGCCATGCCGGTGCAGATCGACATCAGGGACGGCGTCGCCGTCCTCACCCTGAACCGACCGCCCGTCAACAGCTTCGACCTGGCGCTGCGCCGTGACCTGCGCGCGGCGCTGGCCATGGTCATGACCCGGCCGGACGTGGACGCCGTGGTGCTGACCGGCGGCACCCGCCACTTCTCGGCGGGCGCGGACATCGAGGAATTCGCCGCCGGCACGCGGGGCGGAGCCACGGCCGTGCCCACCCTGCCCGACGTGATCATCGACCTGGACCAGGCGGCCAAGCCGGTGGTGGCCGCCATCGCCGGCACCTGCCTGGGCGGCGGGCTGGAGGTGGCCTTGGGCTGCCATCACCGCGTGGTCGCGGCCAACGCCAGCCTGGGCCTGCCCGAGGTGAAGCTGGGCATCCTGCCGGGCGCCGGCGGCACCCAGCGCCTGCCGCGCGCCATCGGGGTGAAGGCGGCTCTGGACATGATCCTGTCCGGCACGCCGGTGAATGCGCCCACGGCGGCTCGGCTGGGCCTGGCCACGCTGTCCGAGGGCGACCTGATCGAGGACGCCGTCGCCGTGGCTCGGCAAGCGGCGCGCGACGGCGCCAAGCCGCGCCTGTCCTTGCGCCGGGCCGAGTTGCCGGCGGAGGCCGGCGCCGACTGGTTCCAGCGCCAGGCCGATGGTCTGAAGCGTCCGTTGCCCGCCCCGCTGGCCTGCATCGAGGCGGTGCGGGCGGCGGTGGAGCTGCCTTTCAACCAGGGCCTGCAGCGGGAATTCGCCCTGTTCCGTGACCTGGTGGTGACGCCGGAATCCAAGGCGCTGCAGTACGCCTTTTTCGCGGAACGCCGCGCCGCCCGCATCGATGGCCTGGCCCCGGATGTCCAGCCCCGCGGCGTGCAGCGCGTGGCCGTGATCGGTGCTGGCACCATGGGGGCGGGCATCGCCACCGTGGCGGCCAACGCCGGGCTGGAGGTCATCCTGCTGGACCGGGACGAGGCCTCGGTGCGCAAGGGCTTGGCCGGCATCACCAAGGGCTATGACGCCGCCCTGGCCAAGGGCCGGCTGGACGAGGCGGAGCGGGAGCGCCGCCTGGGCCGCCTGCATACCGCCACCGATCTGGCCGCCGCCGCGGCCGTCGACCTGGTGATCGAGGCGGCGTTCGAGGACATGGGCGTCAAGCAGGACATTTTCCGCACCCTGGACAAGGTCTGTGGGCCGGACGCCATTCTGGCCAGCAACACCTCCACCCTGGACCTGGATGCCATCGCCGCCGTCACCAGCCGGCCGGGGCAGGTGGTGGGCCTGCACTTTTTCAGCCCGGCGCCGGTGATGCGCCTGCTGGAGGTGGTGCGGGGGGCCGAGACGGCGCCCGAGGTGCTGGCCACGGCCATGGCGCTGGCGCGCAAGCTGGGCAAGGTCGGCGTGGTCGCCGGCGTCTGCAACGGCTTCATCGGCAACCGCATGGTGGAGGAATACCTGCGCCAGGCCTATTTCCTGGTGGATGAGGGGGTGTTGCCCTGGCATGTCGATGGCGCGCTGGAGCGCTGGGGCATGGCCATGGGGCCCTTCGCCATGATGGATCTGGCGGGCAACGACATCGGCCGGGCCATCCGTGCCGGGCGCCAGGCGGCGGGGGATGAACGGCCCTATTCCACCTTCCCCGACAAGATCTGCGCCCTGGGCCGCTATGGCCAGAAGACGGGCAAGGGCTATTACCAATACGATCCCGCCACCCGGGCACGGGAAACCGATCCGGAGGTTGACGCCCTGGCCCAGGCCCATGCCAAGGAGGTGGCCCAGGAACATGGCCTCACCCCCCGCGTCATCGGGGATGAGGAGATCGTGGCCCGCTGCCTGCTGGCGCTGGCCAATGAGGGGGCGGCGCTGTTGGGCGAGGGGATCGCCCAGCGGGCGTCCGACATCGACGTCGTCTACCTCAACGGCTATGGCTTCCCGGCCCACAAGGGCGGGCCCATGTACCATGCCGACAGCCTGGGGCTGGAGAACGTGCTGCGCCTGATGGAAGGTTTCCTGGATGGTTACCAGGGGCAGTTCTGGCGGCCGGCCCCGCTGCTGTGGGAAAAGGCCAGCGCCGGCCGGCGGCTGACGGCCTGACGGGTCAGGACAGGGGGGCGGGGCAGTCGCCGTCGGCGACGTCCGTCCCCTCGGCCCTCAGGGCGTCCGGTGCCAAGCGCTGGTCCAGCGTCTGCTTCAAGGCCAGCAGCATGGACCAGCCCAACTGTCCCTGGGACAGGTTGTAGGCGCTCATCAGCCCCGACAGGCTGCCCAATAATACGGTGCTTTCCATAGTGCCGGGCACCTCATGTTGATCGTTCGCGGAACGGTTCTCGTCCGGTGATACGGCGGGAATGAGGCGTCCCGTCGGTGGCCCATGGCTTGGATGGCCCGCGTGGAAACGATCCGCTCGGGTCGAAACGCAAATAACATCAGATGATTAGATGGATTCCCGGCGGGGCCGTCCCGCCTGGGGCGTGTCCCGGGGTGCGCGGTTTTGGCGCGGACGCCGCCGTGGACACGCCGCCATCGCGCCCCATTTAGGCTCCAATCCGCCCCGACCGTGGGTGGGCGAATGACAGGCGGACCCCACCAGGGGTTAACCGCCGTTTGGAAGGAAGGAGCACTATATCATGAAGCACGTGAAAGCCCTGGGCGCCGCCCTGGTCCTGATGGCCGCCTCGGCCTGCGCCACCGTTCCCGGTCCAGCGCATGCGCAGCCGGCCCACCCCGCCTATCTGCACGCCCTGTCGGACCTGCGCCTGGCCCGCGCCCTGCTGGACCGCCCGGCGGAATACAACGTGGTGCGCGACCAGTTCTTCGCCATCGATCACGTGAACGGCGCCATTGGCGAAATCCGCCATGCCAGCTACGACGATGGCAAGGACCCCAACTGGAACCCGCCCATCGACGCCAACATCAATCACCGCGGACGCCTGAGCAAGGCGCGGGACCTGATCGCCTCCGCCGAGCGCGACCTGCGGTCGGAGGAAGACAATCCGAACGCCGCGGGCTGGCGCAATGCCGCCTTCCATCATCTGGAAGAGGCGCGCCACGCCGTGGAACACGCCATCATGGACAAGCGGATCGATGAGGACCGCTACTGAGGTGCCGGTCAGCGGGCGGCGGCCTCCGCCGCCCGCGTCAAAAGCGTCAGAAGTTGAATCGCACCCCCGTCGTGGGGGAGACGTTGTCGGTGTGCAGGTAGCCGGCCGCCAAGCCGCCCGCGACCTCGGAGTACATGACGCCCAGATAGGCGTCGAAGCGGCGGGCGAAGCGGTAATCCGCCACCAGGGAATAGGCGTTGAGCGTGCCCGAGCAGGTGGCGGCGCTGGCGTCGGCGCAGCTCTTGGCCCCGTAGCTGTTCTGGCCGTAGTGGTAGTAGGCCGCCGACACATCCACCTTGGGGGTGACGGCGTAGCGGGCGCCGGTCCAGGCGACCTGGACGATCTTGTCGTGGACGAAGGCGCTGTTGTTCACGAAGGCCAGGGTATAGCCGCCAATGTCGGTCGCCCCGGCGCGCAGGGGCACCGACGGGTTGGCGAAGTCGATGTATTCATATCCCGCAAACAGCTTCCACTGTGGGGCCAGCGTGTAGGATCCCATCAGCGCGTACGAGGTGTTGTCGGAAATGGTCGCCGCCAGCGAGTTGCCGGGGTTGTAGCCCAGCGCCGTCGCCTGCGTCATCTGGGCCGCGGTCAGGTTGCCGGCCGACACCATGTCCTGCTTGTGCGCGTAGGTGGCGTCGACGGACAGGCCGCCGATATCGGTGCCCGCGTCCAGTTGCAGGGCGTTGCCGTGCATACCGCCATTATCCTCGCCGAACTGGTACAGCGCGCCGACCCGCAGGGGGCCGAACTGGTTCGTGTACTTGACGGTATTGTCGAGACGGAAATCCTCCGTGCTGCCCCCGCCGCCCGTCAGGCCGGAAAAGCCGATGACGGAGAAGGCGTACGAGGCCTGCTGCGGGTCATAGGTGAAGATGTTGTCGGCCAGGAGGGTGTTCTGGCGGCCAACGGTCACGGTGCCCCACTCCCGGGAACTGACCCCCACATAGGCGGCGCGGTTGAAGGCCTGGCCGGCGTGGCTGGAATCGCCGTTCGCGGTTTGCTTGGTCAGCGCCAGGCCGTTGTTGGCGGCCATGGAACGCGGCCCGTCGGCCAACTGGCCGGACTGGGGGTTGAAGCCTGTCTCGACCTTGAACAGGGCTGACCAGCCATCGGCGAATTCCTCCTCCCCACGCAAGCCCACCTTGGATTGGCTGAGGCCGTTGGGGGCCAGCGAGGCGATGCCCTTGTTGCCGTTCTTGCTGACCAGATAGTCCAGCCCTGGCGGATAATAGGGGCTGAGCGGCGCGCCATGGGACTGGTATGAGAAGCCCATGTCCACGGCGCCGTACAGCGTGATGCCGTAGAAGGTCAGACTGCCGTCCTTGGGCAGCTTGGGGTGGGCGGCGTCATCCGCCACCTTCTGGGCGGCCTGCGCCGCCGACTGCGCGGCCTGCGCCTGCTGGGCGGCCTGTGCCGCCGTCTGGGTGCTGGCGGCCGTTTGCCCCGCTGTCTGGGTCTGCTGGGCCTCCAGCGTGTTCAGGCGATCCTGCATCGCTTGCATGGCCTTGGCCTGCGCGGCCATCTGGGCCTGCGCTTCCTGCATCTGCTGGCGCAGCTTGTGCAGTTCGTCGGCGTCGCTGGCGCGCGCGCCGGTGGGGGCCAGCGCCACCAAGGCGCAAATGGCCGTCATGCCCAGCAGTTGTGCGCGCACGCGCGCAGGCTGGCGCGCCGCCGGCGCACCCGTCTTCGTCAAGGTCACGAAAGACCCCTCCCTCATGTTGATTTTATTGAGCGCGAAATGGGCTTTTCGCGGCCATCAGTTTGTAAAGGCCAAATAAAGGCGGGCAGTTGAAAATGAACGCCCTATTTTTGGGCGGTTTCTATTTGATCAGGTGTCTGATCTTGCCGTTTTTCCGGTGCCATCATCATTTCTGATGGATTGATTAGATGGCATGATCGGCCGCCTGAGAAATTAAATAGCGCTTCATGAATCTAAAAATAGTTTTAGTCGCAGCGTTTCTGTCGACGATCCGCAGCGCCGCATTTTTATGGTGGCCACGGGGTACCGCTTGAGCGAAGGGACGTGCGCAAGTCGTGTGTAGCGGTCATGCGAAAGCCCGGGGCGTTGGGGAACGCCCCGGGCTTTTCAATAAAGGCGCGATGGACGCGCGCCTCTTGGCGGGTCACGCCCGCCGACCATGGCCGGGATCAGGACCCGGCCTGTATCGTCGTGCCGTAGAAATTGATGGTGGTTCCACTGCCTGCGGCGACCGTCCCAGTATAGAGGGAGGGGAGGCTGTTGTAAGAAGCGTAGGG
This sequence comes from Nitrospirillum goiasense, assembly GCF_034427435.1. NCBI lineage: Bacteria > Pseudomonadati > Pseudomonadota > Alphaproteobacteria > Rhodospirillales > Azospirillaceae > Nitrospirillum > Nitrospirillum goiasense. The sequence goes on from NZ_JAXQNP010000003.1 coordinate 1,579,510, forward strand.
TTTGGCGGAAGCGCCACTTATCGGCGGGGGGAACTCGGGTAGGCGGGATTCTTGAAGTTCAAGGTGCCGCCACCGCTAACAGTGATGTCTCCCGGCCCGAAGAGGTTAAGGGACAAGGTTGATGTGCTATCATCGGTCTGGATGGTTGTGGTCCCTTGCGTGACCAAGCCGATACAGGACGTGGCGGTGATGTCGGACACGGTCAGGGTCGTATTCGGCTTCACGATCATGACACTGTCAAAAAGTGTCCAAGTCGTAGAGACGGTCGTGCCCAAGCAATTGGCCGGGTCCTGCGCCCCGTAGAACTGGATGGACAGGGTGGACGCGGTCGCCGTCGCAAGTTGATAGCCGTAGTAACCGGATACCTGAACGGGACTGACCGGCGGCGGCTGCATGTTAGGATTCGTTTGCGACAAGAACTGCGCGAATGATTCCGGCGAGCCACCCGCTCCGTTGACGATGTAGGTTGTCACACCGCCGGATGCATCGACGCCTTGCAGTCGCTCGTACGAATGCACATGACCTGCCAAGACCAGATCCACGGTTTTACCCACGGAGTTCGCCACCAAGTCGACGAGTTGGAAATATCGAGTGGGATAATGGCCGCCTTTGCTGGGGTCCGAGGTGGTGTACGGGGGCTGGTGCATGGCCACGATTTTCCAGGTCGCGGTGGAGTTTGTGAGAGCGTTCTTGAACCAGGTGATCTGAGGCGATGAAAGGTTCGGCTCCGGAGCGCAGGATTGGAGAGCCGCCATGTTCAAGGTGCCGAGTGCCACCTCGTTCGGGTCATTGCTGAGTACGAAAAGCTCGATAAGACCACCAGCAAACGTCTGGGAATAATAACGGATGCATGCGCTTTCGCCGTCGCTGCCATCACCGGGCGCGCCGACCGGCAAGCCTAAGCCGGCGAAGTAGCTCTGATAATTGTCTGTTGGCTCTCCGGATGACCCTGGCGCGGACATTTCATAGATGCTCACGGTGGTATTGGTTACTGTATTGTTATACTCGCCGCGCTGTTGCTGTTTCCACCAGTCGTGATCCCCGATAACGGGGAATAGTTGCATGCTGGTTCCTACATTCGATCCAACATACGCGCTGGGAACGTTGGTGTAGTCAATATAGGCTCCGTAGGGTATGCCAACCGCCGCATTATATTCGGCGGGGGTCGCGGGTTTAGTTTCATCGCCGGATGACCATGGTTGGTAAATCTGGTCGCCTAAGGAAATAATGAAGCCCCCGTCACCGGCCGGCATTGCTGATGCCACAGCCTGCGCCACACCCAACGCCGCGGTTGCGCTGACCGTGTCCGTGGCGTTATGGCAATCGACCCCGCCAGATCCAAAATCACCAACGATAACGAAGGTCTGAGAGCTGGACATGATGCGCCACCTTCTGTTCGAGTTCTATCTAGCGATAGATGTTCTCTTAGAGGGTGTATCGGCGTGTCGTTTGCGGTCAATGGCATCAAAAATGATCTATTGTGACGCTTACAATTCAATTCTGAGATGTAGTCGCTGAACGACTTCCAACACAGACGGCCCCTCCCCATGGGGGGCCGTCTCGGGATCTCGTGGCGTCGAAGGTAAGGCCTGTCCTACGTCAAGGGCCCGCCGTCAGGGGCCGGGGGGCATATCCTTGCTGGCGGGGTCCCAATGCTCGTCCGCCTTTCCGTCCTTGAAGCGCCACATGTCGAACCAGGTGGTGGTGTAGGTCTTGGACGGGTCCTTGGGGTCCTTCAGGACGCGCGGGAAGACCACCGTCACCAGGTCGCCTTCCGCCAGGACGGCCACCACCGGTGTCGCCATCTTCTCCGGCACCGGCTTGGGGGTGCGCTTCAGCACCTTGGTGAAGAAGGTGACGACATTGTCGCGCCCCGACGCGACCAGGGGATTATGCTGGTGATACTCCGCCGTCAGCCAGCGGTCCGCCTCGTTCCAGCGGTCGGCCTCCAGCAGGTCCTTCACGATGTGATAGGCGGCCTGCTTGTTGCGGTTCAGCACCGGATCGGGGCTGGTGAACAGCGCGTCCGGGTCCTGGGCGGGCAGCACGGCCTCCTGCGCGCCGGCCCCCCTTGGGCCCCACGCCAGGGCGGTGGCGATCATCATGCACAGTAAAGGCGCCTTCATGCGCATCGCGCGTCGTGTCCTTTCATCAGGAAAACGCCCCCGCCCGGATGGGCGAGGGCGTCCGGTATCAGGTTTATCAGGGGCAAATTTTATAACTGGCACTCGAAGCTGTCGGCGCTGTTCAGGTCGCCCTTACCATTGTACCGCGCCACCTTGGGATAGGGGCATAGGGGGCGGGTGCGACCGGGCCAGGGGGTGTCCGGCCCGGCACTGGCCAGGATGCGATCCGGCGCCTGGCCCTGTTCCACCCAGCGGACCAGCGCGCTGAAGGCGTCATAATGGCTGGTGGACGGGCCACCGGTGCAGTGGTTCATGCCGGGCACCGGGAAGACGCGGACGAAGGCGGCGGCCTTGCCCCCCTCGCGCGCGTCAACCTCCCGCCACCAGGCCAGCGTGTCGTTGATGGAAAAGACGGGATCGGAGGCGCCGTGTGGCACCATCAGCTTGGCCCCCCGCGCCTTGAGCCCCGACAGATCCGCTGAGCGCGCCGACACGTCCTGCCAGGCGGAGCGGGGGAAGGTGGCATTGGTGGCCGTCAACTGCGCCGCCACCTGGTCGATGTCCAGGGACAACTGCCACCGCAGCAAGGCCTGCGGATCCGGGGGCAGGGGCGTGGGCGGGGTGGTGAAGACGGACGCCAGCGAGGCGCCGCCCAGGGCCACGTTCAGGCTGGGCACCTTGTCGGCCAGGCCCAGCTTCCAAATGCGCCAGCCCGGCGCGGCCACGCCGGCATCCCAGGGCCAGTCGCTGTAGATGGCCTGGCCGGCCTTGGTGCGGGGCCCGCCATAGGACCGCGTGATCGCCGCGACCTGCTCCCCGCTCAGGCAGCCATCGGCCTTGGCGCCGGCGCAGGTGCGGGCCTTCAGGGCCGGCGCCACCTTGGCGGCGGTGCACTGGGCGAAGGTGCCGACGATGCCGTCCTTGGCGCCGTCATCCGCGTCGCACGCCTCCAGGATGGCGTCCCGCACCAGGCCCAGGTCGGCGTCGCTGAAGGCGGCGGACAGGTGGGCGAAGCTGGGTTGCCCGTCCGGCCCCTTGGCCAGCGGCGCGAAGGACTGCACGTCCCAGGCCTGGGACAGCGCGGCGCGCGGCAGGGCGAAGCCGGGCGCGCTGGCCAGGATGCCGTCGAACTCCTCCGGATGTTGCTGGGCGAAGACCATGCCTTCCTCGCCCCCCTTGGAACAGCCGACGAAATAGGACCGCCGGGGCGCGTTGCCGTAGAAGGCGGCCACCAAGGCCTTGGCGGCGTCGGCCACGGGTTTCAGCGAAGCGTTGCCATAGTCGGCCCGCGCCTGGGGGTCGAAACCGAAGGCGGCGGTGCCGCCATGGGTCGGGTCCATGTTGCGCTGGTTGTCATGCCCCGAATCCTGGCTGACGACGGCATAGCCCTGCACCAGGGCCGGCGGGGTGTCCTGCCCGGTGGGGCCGATGGCATTGCCCACCTCGCCATTGGTGCCGCCGCCACCCTGGAAGAAGAAGCCCTGGTTCCAGGCGGCGGGCAAGCGGACATGGAAGCGGATGGCATAGGCCTGGCCGTCCACGCCCGTGCGCTCATGCAGGATGCCATAGACCTCGCAATGTTCCGGCAGTTGCAGGGGGATGCCGGGGGCGCCCGGCATCATAGGGGGCAGGGTGATGGGCCCCGCCGGCTGCGGCGTGACCGAGACGATATGAGTGCTGGCATCCGGCCAATGGCCCGCCATGGTCTTTTCAAGCGCCAGGCAGCGGCCTTGGAGATCGGCGTCGGCGGCCTGCGCGCCTGTGGTGGGCACCAGGGCCAGCAGGCTGGCGCTGGCGGCCAGGCCCAGGATGACGCGGGAACGGGATGGCATGGGGATTTCCCTCTCTTGGCGGGGGTCAGAACTCGACATGCACGCGCAGGCCGTATTCCCGGGGCGCGCCATAGAACTCGTTATTGCCGAACTGGCCGGTGACGTACTTCCGGTCCGTCAGATTGGTGGCGTAGGCCTCCACCGTCCAGTCGCCCGTCCGCAGCGTCACCAGCGCCGACAGCAGGGTGCGGCCAGCCAGATAGTCGGTCACGCGGGAATAGAGGATGTCGGTGTAGCTGGGGCCCACATAGGCGAGGTTCAGGCGCGGCGTCAGCGTCATGCCGCGCGGCAGGTCGAAAGTGTAATCCACGCCGGCGTTGCCGGTCCATTTGGGCGAGAACAGGTTGGGCCCGCCACCGCCGGTGCGCAGGTAGGAGGTATAATCGAAGCAGGTGGGGGGATTGCTGGCGGTCCCGGCCGGGCATTGCGGCCCCAGGGTGCCGGACGGCAGCAGGCGCAGGTCCACCACGGTGACGGACCCCAACTGGCTGTCGACATAGGCGAAGCCGGCATCGGCGCCGAAGCCGCCGTACTTGGCCTGCACCTGACCCTCGATGCCCTTGATCGTGGCGTTGGACAGGTTGGTCACGCCGTTCTGGCCGTTGGTGAGGTCGATGCGGCCGAACTGGAAGCCCTTGTAGTCGTTATAGAAGGCGCCCAACTGGGTGCGCAGGTGGCCATCCAGCAGGGTGGACTTCCAGCCGATTTCATAATCCCACACCGTCTCCGGGCTGAATTGGGAGGTGGAGGAGTTGTAGCCGCCCGGTTTGTAGCCACGCGCGGCGAAGGCGTAGATCAGGGTGTCGGCATCCGGCTTCCAGTTCAGCGCCACCTTGCCCGTGGGCATGCTGTCATCATGCCGGCCGGCGGTATCGGCCACCTTCAGGCCGTTGGCCGGGAATCCCGGAATGCCCCGGCCTATGTAAACGCCGCCGTCGCCGGTGACATGGAACCAGCTTTCCCGCGCGCCCACCTGCAGTTCCAGGTCCGGCGTGATCTTGTAGCCGCCCTGGGCGAACACGCCGGTGGTCAGCTTGTTGTTCTTGGTTCCGATATTCGTGGGGAAGCCGGCATCCTGGTTCAGGATGTCCACGTCGATCTTGTTGCGCTGGTAATAGCCGCCGACGATCCAGTTGAAGGGCCCATCGGTGGGGGAGAGGATGTTGACCTCCTCCGTCCATTCCCGTTCGCGCACATACTGCTGCTCGGTCTGGGTCGCGGCCTCGGTGGCGTCGCTGTCGTACAGGTTGTTGATGCGCTTGTTCTGGAAGCCGCTCAACGACCGCACGGTGATGCCGTCCTCGAACTCATAGCGCAGTTCCAGGCTGTTGATGATGGCCCGTTCCGAATTCATTGTCGGGGCGTTGTAATCCAGGTTGCGGATGCCGGGAACGGCGTCATCGGCGTATTGGGTGCCCGGGACGGGGCGGTAGGCGTAGCCGCCGGTGTTCTTGTTGGCCGCCTCCACCTTCAGCAGCGCCTGGAAGGCGCCGGGACGCCACAGCACGCCCAATCGCCCATCGGTCTCGTTCAGGCCGCCGGGCTGGTTGTGATAGGGGCCGACGTCATCGTAGTAGCTGTCGTGCTCGCGATGGTTGGCGGCTACGCGGATCGCCAGAGTGTCCGTCACGGGAATGTTGATGGCGCCTTGCGTCGCCACGGTGCCGTAGTTGCCATAGGCCAGCTCGCCATATCCCTCGACCCGGTCCAACTCGGGGCTCTTGCTGGTGATGAACATGGCGCCGCCGGTGGAGTTGGACCCGACCAGCGTACCCTGGGGGCCGCGCAACACCTCGACATTGGCGATGTCGTAAAAGCTGTTGGTGGTGACGATGGGGGGCTGGAACAGGCCGTCGACATAGGTGGCGACGCCGTTGGCCACCTGGGGGGAGCCGCTGGCCAGGCCGATGCCGCGGATGTTGACCGACTGGGTCAGGCCCGCGTCGGACACCGTCAGGGCGGGGGAGGCGAACTGCAGGTCAGACAGGCGGGTGACCGCCTTTTCCGCCAGCTGGTCGCCATTGATGGCGGTGGCGGAAATGGCGACGTTCTGCAGGTTCTCCGTCCGGCGCTCGGCCGTCACCACGACTTCCTGCAGCGTGTCGGTCGCCGACTGGGCCAGCGCCTGCGACGTCAGGCAAAGAACGGCCGCCGACCCCAACAGCGCCGCCGATTTCCGGTGCGCCAATTTCCGGTGCAAAGTGAAATTCACCATCCTAGAGCCTCCCTTGAATTTTATTGGGCTTCCCCTTCCGGGGCGCCTTGGGACCAGTGTAGGAGGGGGGGCGACGGCTAAATAGAGCCCACAATGCGCCGGTTGCCCGCCCCCATGACTTCCGCTTGGATCCGCCGGCAGGTCGCGGCGGTGATGTCCTGTCCTTGCCGGGCAGTGGCCGGGTCGCCGACCAACACGCCACGGATGATCATCTGCCCAGCCCGCATCAGCTCGGCAGTCGGGTCCTGCCGCAGCGACACGCGCGTGTCCCGGGCGTAGACGCGGGTCTTATGGCCGGCGATGCAGCGGATCAGGGTATGCAGCACCCCGTTGCCGACGATGTCGTAGATGCCCCGCATCATCTCCAGGTACAGCAGCAGGTTCGACGGCCTGCTGGGTGTCTGTTCCATGCCATCGGCGATGGATTGAAGGGTGCGCAGGTGGCCGCCGGGCCCCCGGGTCGCCGCCTGTTCGATGACGGCGGCGTTGAGCGTGTCCGTGAAGTCGTCGCACTGCAGCCGGTCCAGCCCCGCCGCCGCCAGGAAGCCGTGGACCATGCGCATGATGCAGGCGGGGGAGGGGACGGACAGCACGACGCCGCCGCCCCGGCCGCGCCGGCTTTCCACCACGCCCAGATCCTCCAGGATGCGCACGGCCTCCACCATCACCGCCAGGCTGGCGTCATACCGCTGCGCCAGGTCGGGCAGCGACCCCAGGCGATCATGGTCGCGGCACCGCTCATGCCGGACATCGGCGCCGATGCGCCGCGCCACGGCGGTGGCCAGGTTGCGGTGCGGATCGTTGCCGTTGACCGCCTGCCGCGGCTCCTGACGTGGCCAGTCCAGGCCATGGATGCGGAAATAATCGGCCTCGCGCGCGTCCAGGTCCGCCAGCGCCAGGCGGGCGGCTTCCTCCTCCTCGCCCCGCTCCACCGCGGCGCGCAGGTCGGGGCGCAGGGGTGTGACCGTCTCGCACAGGCCCCCGGGAAATTGCTCCAGGCTGTCCAGGGCCAGGGCGAAGCAGGGATTGCCCACTAGGCTGCCCAGCGGCAGGCGGCCGGTGTCCAGCGGCAGGTCCATGTGCCGACGATTGATCGCCGCGCGGCGCAGGGCCATCGGTTCGATCAGGCGGCGCGCCACCCAGACCTCCGTCGGGGTGGCGCCGGTCCAGCGCATGTGGCTGGCCAGCGCCCGCGCGGCTTCCGCGCGCTGGGGCTTTTGCACCACCAGCCCGCCTGAGGGCCCCCGGCGCATGCGGCAGGCGCCCCGGATCTCCAATATGCGGAAGGCCTGGCGGACCAGGCGCACGCTGACGCCGAAGTTGCTGGCCAGCATGCTTTCCGGACCGCAGACGGCGTTGACCGGCCAGTCCTCTTCCACCAGGGCATCCTCGATGGCGGCGGCGGTGATGGCGCCAAGCCCGCCCTCGTCCTCCATCTCAGTGGCGATCAGGGCGTAGTTGGCCGTCTTCATCCAGGCGGCCGTCCGATCCTTGGCGGGATTGAGCGCCAGGATGGGGCTGGTGGCCGGCTGCGCCGTGCGGGGGTACAGCTGTCCCAATGTCGTTTCTCCCCGTGCCGATCTCTCGCGGACCGTACTGGATAAACACTGTTATAAAGAATAACTGTTGTCAATCTGCATTCAGTAGGCTTTCCGGCCGCCGCCCGCTTGACCCCTATGGCGCGCGCGGGCGATACCGGGTCGCGGATGCCGGAGAAAAAAGGGGAAGGTCATGTCGACAGAAGGACGCGGGGGCGTGTCGCCAACCCGGGTGCTGCTGGCCAGTCTGGTTGGCACGGCGGTGGAATTTTACGACTTCTACATTTACGCCACCGCCGCCTCACTGGTGTTCGGGCCGCTGTTCTTCCCCGCCGCCTCCCCCTCCGCGCAGCTGCTGGCGGCGTATGGCAGCTTCGGCATCGCCTTCCTGGCCCGCCCCCTGGGCTCCATCGTTTTCGGCCATTACGGCGACCGCGTGGGCCGCAAGTCCACGCTGGTGGCCTCGCTGCTGCTGATGGGCGGGTCGACGGTGCTGATCGGCGTCCTTCCCACCTATGACAGCATCGGCTGGCTGGCGCCCTTGGCGCTATGCCTGCTGCGGTTCGGCCAGGGCTTCGGTTTGGGCGGCGAATGGGGCGGGGCGGTCCTGCTGGCGGTGGAGAACGCGCCGCCCAGCCATCGGGCCCGCTATGGCATGTTCCCGCAAATCGGGGCGCCCGTTGGCTTCATCGCCGCCAACGGGCTGTTCCTGCTGTTGGGCGCCTTCCTGACCCCGGCGCAGTTCCAGGCCTGGGGCTGGCGGTTGCCCTTCCTGGGCAGCGCCGTGCTGGTGCTGCTGGGGCTCTGGGTGCGTTTGAAGCTGACCGAGACGCCGGCCTTCGCCAAGGCGCTGGAGGAGGCGCCGCCGCCGGCCGTGCCCTTGGCCGAGGTGGTGCGCGGCTATCCGCGCCAGACCGTGGGGGGCACCTTCGCCGCCATCGTTTGCTTCGCCCTGTTCTATCTCGCCACCGCCTTCGCGCTGGGCTATGGCACCACCACGCTGGGCTATGGCCGCACCGCCTTCCTGGGCGTGCAGTTGGGCGCCATCCTGTTCCTGGCCTTTGGCATCGTCATCGCCGGATGGTGGGCGGATGTCGCCTCCCCCCGCCGCGTGCTGATGGCCGGATGCGTCATGACGGTGGCGGTGGGGTTGCTGCTGGCCCCGATGCTGGGCAGCGGGTCGTTGTCGCTGGTCGGCCTGTTCCTCTGCCTCGCCCTCTTGGTCATGGGCTTCGTCTATGGTCCCCTGGGCGCCTGGCTGCCCAGCCTTTTCCCGGCGCGGGTGCGCTATACCGGCACGTCCATGACCTTCAACCTGGGGGGCATCCTGGGGGGCGGCGTGGCGCCGGCCCTGGCGCAGTCCCTGGCCCAGTCCGGCGGCCTGCCCTATGTCGGGCTGTACCTGGCGGGTGCCGCCCTGGTCAGCTTGGCCGCCCTCTATCCCCTGCGCGGGCAGCCGGTCGTCGTGTTGGCCGGCGGGGCGCCGGGTCCCTGACCGGGACCCGGTTAGAGACCACCCAGCAGGCCGGGGTTCAAGGAATAGCCGCCGACCATGCTGGCCCGCGCCAGCACATGCCCCGCCATGGCCAGCAGGGTGGACGTGCCGTTGATCGGGCCCACGACGGGCAGGCGGGGCACGTCCAGCGCGTGGATGGTGAAGATGTAACGGTGGAAAATGCTGTCGTTCCAGGGGGGGCACGGGCCATCGTAGCCGTAGTAGTCCCCCGTCCGTGCCCGGTCTTCCAGGAACAGGATGGTGAAGTCGTTCATGCCGTGGCGCGCCCCATCCGGCGCCAGGGGGCCCGCCTTTCCCCGGTTGGTGATGCCGACGCTATGGCGCCCTTCCTTGATTTCCCGGAAGCGGGCCGGCAGGTCGATCAGGATCCAATGGTAAAAGGGCACGCGCGGCAGCTCGGGGGACAGCGTCTTGCCCTCCCGGTTGGCGTCTGCCCAGTGGTGGGGGGCATCGGGGCTGTGCATGGTGAGCACGAACGACCGGGTGCCCGCGGGCGGGTCGCTCCATGCCACATGGGGATTCCGGTTTGGGCCGGGCCGGACCCGACCGACGGCGGAGGGGACGGCGAAGGCGCAGGTGTCGGGCAGGCGTCCGCCGTCACGAAAGCTGTTGCTGGTGATCTGCATGGGGTTCCTTCTCACCCCGGCACTATGCCGTGACAGCCCGCGCAGAACTCAAGTCATTTTCAATTTCTGCGTCAATTGGGCCAGCCATGCGCAATGGTCACGCCCGGCCCCGCCTGCAATCGCCCAGTCACCGGTGTCAACTGGCACCCTTCCCGGTGGTGATCGTGACATCGCCGGGCGCGATCATCCGGCCAAATCCTGTAAACGGCGTGCGACTCAGGCTGGCGTCGGGTCCCGCTGCGCACCGTGGGGCACTCCCAAGCGGTCCCTGTCCTGAAGCGCGGGCCGGTTCTGCCATCGGCCAATTGGGTGTCACTGTTTCTGACTTTAGGCCGCTGATACGGTTGCCAGGCAGTAACGGATGCGATGTGCCCGCCGTGGCCATAGGCGAAAACGACACCATTTTTTAAATTTGGCGGTCTCGTTGGGGTATTGCCTCTTGAACGATTGCCCGTTACGGCGTGGTGCGCCAGCATCACTTTGTCGCACCCGCCGTGGCCTGCGGGTGCGACCCTGGTTCGATGTCCGTCGCGTTGCCGCCACGGGCATCATGGTTTCATGGGAATGGCAGGCGTTTCCGGTCGAATGGACGTGTATGGAAGGGGAGTTCGATCTTGAGGGGCGCGGCATGACCGATACGGTGGCTTCAGGCTCCGAACGGCTGCTCACGTTCGGCCCGTTCCGTCTGATGCCGGACCGCAAGGTTCTGCTGGCCGGCGACGCCCCCTTGCGTCTGGGCAGTAAGGCCCTGGACATCCTGATCGTGCTGACGGACCGCGCGGGCGAGGTCGTGGCGAAGGACGACCTGGTCGCCAGTGTCTGGCCCGACACCCAGGTCGACGACGCCAATCTGCGGGTCAACATCGCGGCCCTGCGCAAGGCCTTGGGGGAGGGGCGCGATGGCGCCCGCTATATCGCCAATGTGCCGGGGCGGGGATATTGCTTCGTTGCGCCCGTGGTCCGGGCCGAGGCGGCGGTGGCCGTGCCATCGCCGGCGCCCCTCGTCCCCGGTGCGGCCCCCCACGCCCTGCCGGTTCGGCTGACCCGGGTCCTGGGCCGGGCGGCCCTCATCCAGACCCTGTCCGAACAATTGCCGGCCCGGCGCTTCGTCACGCTGGTCGGCCCGGGTGGCATCGGCAAGACGACGGTGGCGCTGGCCCTGGCGGAGGCTGTCGGGGCCCGCTATGCCGATGGGGTGCGGTTTGTGGATTTCGCCCCCGTGACCGACGCCGCGCTGGGGGACGCCTCCCTGGCGGCCAGTGTCCTGGCGGGGGCCTTGGGGGTCGCGGTCGAGTCCATCGCCGACCTGGGCGGCATCCTCCAGGACCGGAAGATGCTGCTGATCCTGGACAATTGCGAGCATGTGGTGGGGACGGCGGCGGTGTTGGCCGAGGCGGTGCTGCGCGGCGCCCCGGGCGTCCATATCCTGGCCACCAGCCGTGAGCCGCTGCTGGCGGAAGGCGAATGGGTCCAGCGCCTGGCCTCGCTGGAAACACCGCCGGTGACGGCCATGGTGGACGCCGCCCAGGCCCTGACCTATTCCGCCATCGCCCTGTTCGTGGAACGCGCCTCGGCCAGTGTTGGCACCTTCACCTTCGGCGATGCGGAGGTGCCGCTGGTGATCGAGATTTGCCGGGGGCTGGATGGCATCCCCCTGGCCATCGAGTTGGCGGCTGCCCGCCTGGACCTGTTCGGGCTGCGGGGGTTGGCCGAACGCCTGCATGATCGTTTCGCGCTGTTGGTACGGGGCCGGCGTACCGCGCTGCCTCGGCATCAAACCCTGCGTGCCACCTTGGACTGGAGCTATGAGCTGCTGCCGCCGGTGGAACGGTCCGTCCTGCACCGCTTGGCGGTGTTCGCCGGTGGGTTCAGCATGGAGTCCGCCGTCATCGTGGCGGGCGACGCCCTGTTGACCCGCACCGACATCCTGGTGGCGCTGTCGAACCTGGTCGCCAAGTCGCTGCTGGTCGCCGACGTGGGCGGGGACGGCCCCCAGTACCGGCTGCTGGAGATGACCCGGGCCTATGCCCTGGAGAAGCTGTCCGCCAGCGGCGAGTTGCCCCGCGTGCTGCGGCGCCATGCTGAATGCCACCGCGATCTGCTGGTGCGGGCCGAGCAGGAATGGGACCAGCGTCCGACGGCGGAATGGTTGGAGGTGTATGGCCGGCAGATCGATAATCTGCGCGCCGCCCTGATCTGGGCCTTCGGGCCGGAGGGCGACACGTGCCTGGGCGTCGCCCTGACGGCCGCCGCCGTGCCGTTGTGGATGCAACTGTCGCTGATGAACGAATGCCGCGAGGCGGTGCGCCGGGCGCTGGAAACGGTGCCGCCGCTGCCGGCCGACGCGCCGCCGGGCCCGGAGGCTGACGCGGCCATGCGGCTGCTGTCGGCGTTGGGGCTGTCGCTGATCTACACGAAAGGGCCGGCGCCGGAAATACGGGCGGCCCTGGGCCAGGCGCTGACGCTGGCGCGGCGGCTGGACGCCGTGGACTACCAGTTGCGGGCCTTGTGGGGGCTGTATGTCGAAACCTTCAATGAGGGGCGTTATGCCCAGGCGTTGGAGATTTCGGACCGCTTCCGGGCGGTGGCGGTCCGCTCCGCCGATCCCGTCGACCTCATGGCGGCTGATCGCATGCGCGGCTTCGCGCTGCACCTGATCGGTGATCATGCCGCCGGCCGGCGTTATATCGAGGATGGGCTGCGCCGGTATGTCCGGCCCGCCCATCGCGGCCATCTGGTCCGCTATCAATACGATCAGCGGGTGGCGGCCTGCGTGCCCCTATCGGTCATCCTGTGGATCCAGGGCTATCCGGACAAGGCCACGGCCATGGTGGCCATGGCGGTGGACGAGGCGCGGCGCATGGACCATGCGTTGACGCTGGGCTACGTCCTGTCCACCGCCGCCTGCCAGGTGTCCTTCCTGGTGGGCGATATGGTGGCGGCGCACCGCCATGTCGGCCTGTTGCAGGATCAAAGCACCCGCTACGGCCTGGGCCCCTGGGCCGTGCTGGGACGCTACTTCAGGCATCGCTTGCACTGGGCCCAGGGTGACGCGGCGTCGGGCCTCGCCGGCATGGGGGCCGCGCTGACGGAGTTGGAGGCCCTCAATTTCCGGCTGCGCCATATCGGCTATCTGGGCGAATGGGCCGAGGCTTTGGGCCAGGCCGGACAGGGGCGGCAGGGGCTGGCGGCCATCGATCGCGCCCTGGACCGCTCCGAAGCGCAGGGCATCCGCTGGGCCATGCCGGAATTGCTGCGCATCAAGGGCGAATTGCTGCTGTCCGAGGATGATCCCGATGTTCCGCCGGTGGCCGCCGCCCATGCGGCCGAGGCCCATTTCCAGGACGCGCTGTCCTGGGCCCAGCGCCAGGGCGCCCTGTCCTGGGAACTGCGCGCCGCCCTCAGCCTGGGTCGATTGTGGCGCCGCCAGGGCCGGCCGGCCGACGCCCATGCGCTGCTGACGGAGGTGCAAGGGCGCTTCACCGAAGGCTTCCAGACCGCCGACCTGATCGCCGCCCGTGACCTGGTGGCGTCCCTAAGCCAGGACATGGCCCACCCGGCGGCCCATGGCGCATCGGATTCGGCTGCCCCGGCGTTGCCCATACCCTCCGTCCTGTCGGCGGATGTCAACCCGTCCGGCCTCCGTGAACCATGGGATGGGGAGGTCGTGACCTTTCCCGGCATCGCCTGCTGAGGATCCCATCGGGGCGACCATCGGGACGAAAGGAAAACAGACCGGTTGGATTGCTTTTCCTCGCCGGCCAGGGTATTGGGACTCCCGCCGCCCTGGGCGTCCGGGGTTGGAACATCCGTTCAACCCTGGGAGTGATCATGGATAACGCCACCCGTTCAGAACGCACCCGTGCCGCAGTGATCCAGGCGGCCCTGGCCATCATCGCGCGGGATGGGGCGGGGAAGCTGACGCTGGATGCCATCGCTCGGGAAAGCGGTATCAGCAAGGGGGGGGTGATGCACCAGTTCCGCACCAAGCAGGCGGTGCTGGAGGCCCTGCTGGACCATCAGGTCGCCCATTCCGACCAGAGGACGGAGGCCCACCTGGCCAAGATCGACCCGGCCAGCGGCGAGGCCAACCTGCAGGCGCAGATCGCGGTGCTGCGCGAGGTGTCGACGGACCCCACCTCCGTCACTTACGCGCTGCTCGGCGCCATGGCCGAAGACCCCCATCTGCTGTCCATCGTCAGGGTGGCAGGTGAGCCCAAGTTGCGCGCGCTGAAGGCGGAGGCCAAGGACCAGGACATGGCCCTGCTGCGCTGGGTGGCGGCGCGCGGTTTGGCCATTCCCGCCCTGATGGGGATGTGTCCGCTGACGCAAGAGGAACGCGCCCACCTGTTCGACCTGCTGCAGGACGGTGCGCGTTGGCAGGGCTGCAAGGCCGCCGGCTGACAGCTCCATTAAAAACCGACTAGACGGATTGTTTATGGATCGCTAAGGTGCCGCCAACGGGATGGATGCCGGCTGCCGGCACCCATCCTGGGCCGGGCCGCAGGCCCCGCCCGTGGCCCTGACCTGTGGAGACATGAATGTCCGACCTGTTGTTGATACGGCGGCTATTGCCGCCGCTGATGGTGTGCGCCCTTTTGGCCGGTTGCGGCGGCATAGAGCCGACCCCCTACCGGGATATCGCCTCGGCCCCCTATCTGCGGCCCGACCCGGCCGACGATACCGGCCGCTTCCCCTATCGCTATGCCACACCCGTCGATTGGCAGGCCTACAGCAGGGTCATCATCGATCCCGTGGCGATCTATTATGGTGCCGACAGCCAGTTCGGTGACATGGATGAGAAGGACAAGGTGGAACTGGCCGACTACATGCAGGCTCAATTCCGGGAGCGGCTGGCGACGCGGTTCCAAATCACCGGGACGCCCACGCCCGGCACCTTGCGCATCCACCTCATCCTGACCGGCGCCACCACCACGCCTGCCGTCATCGGCCCCTTCAGCCATTTCGATCTGGCCGGCGGGCTGTACAACGGGGTCCAGGCCATCCGCGGACGCGAGGGCATGATCAGCGGCGCCGTCGTCTATGCCGTCGAGATCCATGATGCCGCCAGCGGCAAGCTGCTGTCCGCCTACATCACCAAGCAATATCCCGGGGCCATGAATATCGGCGCCAGCTTTGGGTCGTTGGGCGCGGCTAAGACCGGCATCGACAAGGGGGCGGACGCCCTGGTGGAGCAATTGAGGCCGGGCGCCTGACTGGCCGGTGGCGTCCACTGCGACGTCTCGGGGCTGTCCCCGCTTGGGGTCAGGCCCCGTAACCGCCGTCGATGGTCAGGACCGTGCCCGTGATGAACGAGGCGTCGGGACTGGCCAGGAAGACGATGCCGGCCGCGACCTCCTCCGGCCGGCCATAGCGGCCGAAAGCGTTCTCCACCGTCTGCACGGCGGCGAAGGGGCCCTTGGCCGGGTTTAGGTCGGTGTCGATGGATCCCGGTTGCACGACGTTTACGGTGATGCCGCGCGCGGCCAAATCGCGGGCGGCCCCCTTGCAATAGCCGGCCACCGCCGCCTTGGCGGCGGTGTAGTCGGCCAGGCTCGGGAAGCCCACCCGGGATGCCACGCTGGCGCCCACCGTGATGATGCGGCCATCGTCCGCCAGCACCCGTGAGGCGGCGCGGATGGCGGCGACCACCCCGGTCAGGTTCACAGCGTATTGCCGGGTCAGCGCCTCGATATCGCAATCGGGGTCATCCACGTCCCCGGTAACGAACATGCCGGCGTTATTCACCAGGATGTCCAGGCGGCCGAACTGCGCGGCCACACGGCGCACCAGCCCGTCGACCTGATGGGGATCGGCCTGATCGGTCTTGAAGGCCGCCGCGCGACCGCCCTTGGACTGCACGTCCCGGACCACGGCGTCGGCCAGCCCTGATGACGTCAGGTAACTGATCGCGACGTCCGCCCCCTGGCCGGCGAGGGCCCGCGCGGTGGCGGCCCCGATGCCGCGTGACCCGCCCGTGACCAGGGCCACCTTGCCCGCCAATTTCTGCGTCATGACTATCGTTTCCGGGGAGAACCGAGGCGCAGGGTGCCGCTGTTCCCAAACCCCCGCTTGTACATTTCGCCCCCGATTTTAAATTGCGTGCGGTATCGCACCCGCCAGCGACTGGTTTTTGCGCCGTGCCGGGCGCTAAGGTGGGGCGGATGTGGGAATGCGACGGGGGCGGCAATGCGTGTGGCGATGATTGGCCTGGGGGATATCGCCCGTAAGGCCTACTTGCCGGTGTTGGGCGCGCGGGGGGACCTGACACTGTCCCTGATGTCGCGGGACTCGGACAAGGTCCGGGCCATCGCCGCCGACTGGCGCGTCGCCCATGCCCACACCAACCTGGACGACCTGCTGCGCGATGGCCTGGACGCCGCCTTCGTCCATGCCGCCACCGCCGCGCATGAGGAATTGGTCACTCGCCTGCTGACGGCCGGCATCCCCACCTACGTCGACAAGCCCTTGGCCGACACGGCCGACGCGGCGGAGCGGCTGGTGAACCTGGCGGAGGCGCGGGGCGTCAGCCTGATGGTGGGATTCAATCGCCGCCATGCCCCGGCCTATGCCGCCCTGGCGGCGGCGCCGCGCGACCTGGTGCTGATGCAAAAGCACCGGGTGGACCTGGCCGACAGCCCGCGCACGGTGGTGTTCGACGACTTCATCCATGTGGTGGATACGCTGCGCTTCCTCCTGCCGGCGCCGGTGCGCGACCTGCGGGTGGACGCCCGGGTGGTCGATGGGCTGCTGCACCATGTGGTGCTGACACTAGCGGGGGGCGCCGGCGCCAGCGCCTGCACCGCCATCGGCACCATGAACCGCGTCGCCGGCGTGAATGAAGAGGTGCTGGAGGTCTCGGGCATGGACCATCAGGGCCAAGCCCTGCGGCACCGCATCGTCGACATGGCGGACATCCACATCGCCGAGGCCGGCACCCATATCGGCTCCCGCAGGGGCGATTGGACGCCCGTGTCCGCCCAGCGCGGCATCCACCAGGCGGTGGAGCATTTCCTGTCCGCATTGCGCGCCGGCCGAACCCTGAGCGCCCGCGACGCGCTGGAAACCCATCGCCTTTGCGAGACGGTGGTGCGCCAGATTCAGGCGGCGGGCTGATACCAGCGGCACGAGACAGTGACTCGTGCCGCTGTAGGCCCCGACCGGGGCCGCCGGAGCGAGCACCGCAGGGCGCAGCGAGGACAAGCCTAGGCGGACGGATGTCCGCCGCCCGGCGACTGAGGGTGCATTTGAACGGTCACGTTCAAATCCCGCGCGTATGAGGCTTCACCGTCAGGCGCAGGAAGCTGGCGACGCTGGCCGCGCCCGCGGCGAAGGCGCCCAGCCACAGCGCCAGGATGGCGCCATAGGTCAGGTCATGGTTGGCCAGCAGGCCGAAGCAGGCGGCGGTCAAGGCGGCGCCTGTCGACTGGCCTATCAGCCGCGCGGTGGCGACGATGCCGCTGGCCCCGCCGCTGCGGTGCAGGGGGGCGCTGCTCATCAGGGCCTTCAGGTTGGGCGACTGGAAAAAGCCGAAGCCGGCGCCGCAGACGCCCAACCGCCAGGCGATGTCCAGGCTGGACGGGTTGGCCGGCATCGTCGCGGTGAGCATCAAGCCCAGGCACAGCATGGCCAGCCCCAGGCCGCCCAGGATGCCGGCCGAGTAGCGGTCGGACAGCTTGCCGGCGATGGGCGCCATCACCGCCACCACCACCGACCAGGGCGTGATCAGCAGGCCGGTTTCCACTGCCGACCGGCCCATGACCGATTGGAACAGGAAGGGCAGGGCGACGAAGGCCAGCCCCTGGGCGACGAAGGTGCAGACCGACGTCAGCGCCGACAGGGCAAAGACCCGGTTGCGGAACAGGTCCACGGCCAGCATGGGCGCCGGATGGCCCCGCTGGCGCCGCAACAGCAGGGCGCCGCAGAGCAAAGCCCCCGCCGCCTCCGCCGCCACCCGGGGCCAGGCGGCCGCGTGCGCCACCTCTCCCATCCCCAGCACCAGCAGGGAGAACAGGCCGGCCGTCAGCACGGCGGCGATGCCGTCGAAGCGGTGGCCCAGTGGCGGAATGGCGGGCAGGGTCACGATGCCCAGCCCCAGGGCCAGCAGGCAGAAGGGCACGTTGACCAGGAACAGCCAATGCCATGTCGTCACCGACAGGATGGTCGAGGTGACGGTGGGCCCGATGGCGAAGGAGATGGCGACCGCCAGGGCGTTGCGGCCAAAGCCCCGGCCCATGATGCGGCTGGGATAGATATGCCGGATCAAAGCGATGTTGACGCTCATCAGCGCCGCGGCGCCCAGGCCCTGCACCACGCGCGCCAATTCCAGCAGCGTCAGGGACGGGGCCAGGCCGCAGGCCAGCGACGACACGGCGAACAGCATCAGGCCGGCCAGATAGACCCGCTTCTGCCCCAGCAGGTCGCCGAGCGAGGCCAGCGGCAGCACGGCGGCGGCCACCGCCAATTGATAGGTGTTCACCACCCACACCGAATCGGCGGCGGTGGTCTTGAGGTCCGCGGCGATGGTGGGCAGGGCGGTGTTGGCGATGGCGGTGTCCAGCGTCGCCATCCCCACGGCCGTGAGGATGGCGGCCATGGCCCAGAACCGGGGCCTGTCGGGCAGCCCGTCGGCGCTGGGGGCTTGTGGGGTGTCCATCACGTCTACGGTCATCGGGCTATCCCTGCCGGGGTGCCCTGCCTGGCACCTTTCTTGATCATTTTGGGATAGTCGAAGTTGGTCCCGCGCAGGCACGACGAAAGCGCTGGCGTGCCATGCCGGCGCTTTCGGCACAAGCGTATGGGATCAGATCGGGTAGGGGGATTCGGCGCCGGCCAGCATGACCTCTACCGCCGCCACGGCGGCCACGGCATGGCCCACCAGGCGGGGCTGGATCTGGGTGGGGAAGACCTCGGGCCCGATGATGCCCACCCCGATGGGCTTCATGAACTCCAACTGCATGCTGACCAGGGCGTCGCTGACCGACTGGCCCATGACGCGGCCGTGCGCGGTCTCGCCATGCTCGATGATGCCCAGCACCACCACCGCGTCCACGTCGTCGCGCAGCAGCAGGCGCTTGGTGGCCAACGGCTTTTCGTATGATCCCGGCACGCGCACCACCGCGCGCAGGTCCATGCCGCGTTCCTTGATGGCCCCGGCGGCGGCGGCCAGCATCGTCTCGCATTCGTTCTTGTGGAAGGAGCCGACGACGATGGCGACTCCGCTTTTCTTGGACACGGGAAGGGTACTCCTGAGAGGGGGCCCGGGTAGGGTGCCGCCGCAGTATGGCGAAAAGCGGCGGCGGCGGGAAGATGGGCGGGCTTACGCGCCGGCCGGCCGGCGGAACACCACCACCTTCGTGGTCATCAGTTGCACCACCTCGTCCCGCTGGTTGCGGGTTTCGGTGCGGATGGTGACCATCCCCCGATCCGGGCGGGAGCGGGAAGGCCGCACCTCCAGGACTTCGCAATGGGCTTGCAGCGTGTCGCCGGGGCGCGTGGGGGTGGGCCAGGTCATCTCCAGGCCCGCGCCGATGACGCCGCCCGCGATGGGCAGGCCATCGACCATCAGCCGCATGGTGGTGGCCGCCGTATGCCATCCGCTGGCCGCCAGCCCACCAAAGAAACTGTCGGCCGCGGCCTCTTCATCCAGATGGAAGGGTTGTGGGTCGAACTGCGCCGCGAACGCCTTGATCTCATCGGCGGCCAAGGTGCGGGTGCCGGTGACATAGCGTTGCCCGGCGTGAAGGTCATCCAGGTACAGTTTACCTGGCTGGGACAGGGTGGCCGCCGTTTCGGACATGGATGGTGCGCTCCCCTCGCGGAATATGGTGTGGTTTGTTACTTGCAAAACGAAAGCGACTAGGTCTACAAGGCCTCGCGGCTTTCATTATGAAAGCAACATAGGGGGTGTGCGTCATGCAGCACAACAGCTTTGGCAATCCGCAGTGTCCCATCGCGCGCAGCCTGGAACGGGTGGGTGAGTCCTGGAACATCCTCATCCTGCGTGAGGCCTTCCTGGGTGCCAGGCGGTTTGATGAATTCCAAAGGAGCCTGGGCATCGCGCCCAACATGCTCAGCCGCCGACTGCGCGCCATGGTGGCGGATGGCTTGCTGGAAAAGCGGCCCTACAGCACGCGGCCCGTGCGCCATGAGTATCTGCTGACCCAGGCGGGGCGGGATTTCCGTCCCGTGCTCTGGGCGCTCATGGATTGGGGCAACCGGCATTTCGCGCCCGAGGGCCCTGCCGTCCACATTGTGAACAGCGCCACCGGCGTGCCCGCCGATCCCCTGCTCATTGACCGGGGCAGCGGTCAGCCCTTGGTGGCCCCCGCTTTCCGCGTCGTTGCCGGCCCTGCCGCCGACAGCCACACCCTGTCCATTCATCCCGTCTGGCCGGCGACCACGCCCGCGGAGGCGCCCGCCCCGGTTTCTGAAAAGTCCCCTCAGCCGGCCTGATTGCCCGTGTCCAACAGGGTGGGCCGGGCCGGCATGGCCGGATGCGCCAAGCCCAGGCGGGCGGCGACGCCGGCGCCATAGGCGGGATCGGTGCGGCCGAAATGGGCCAGCTGGCGCTGTTGCAGGGCCACCGGCATCCCCCGCATGCTGGCGGCGAGGTCGTCCATGAGAATGGCGCGCTGCGCCGGGCTCAACAGGCGGAACAAGGCGTTCATGCTGGCCATGGTGCGTGCTCCTTCGCTCATCGTGTCGTGCGTGGCCGGCGGGGTGGCCATCGGGTCGTTGGCGGCCGTGGCGGGGGACGTCGCCGCCTGGCCGGGCACGGATTCGACGCGCCCGCAGGTGATGCAGAACAGGGCGGGATAGCGGGCCATTCTCGTCATCTCCTTCGGGGCGGGGCGGCACGATGGGCAGCATGACCGACGCCGGCTCACTTGGCTTGTACGGCACGGCGACCTTTTGTCCGTCTGTGTGGCGACATTGGGCCGCGCCGGTGGGCGCTGGAAAGATCCGCTTAGAGCGACAGGGTCAGGGCCGGCTGCGCCTGTTGGGCGAAGGCGATCAGGTCGGGCGCCGGCATGGGCCGGGCGTAGACATAGCCCTGGATGTGCCGCACGCCCATTTCGCCCAGGCGGTCGCGCGTCTCCCAGTCCTCCACCCCCTCCGCCACCAGCGATAACCCCAGGTCCTGGGCGATGGCCACGCTGGCGCGCACGATGGCGTCGGCGCGCGGATCGTCGCGCAAGGTGCGGATGAAACTCTGGTCCAGCTTGATGCCGGTGAAGGGAATACGGTGCAGCACGCTGAGCGAGGCGTAGCCGGTGCCGAAATCGTCCAGGTACACGGCCATGCCCGCCTGGCGCAGCGTGGCCACCGCCTTGTCCACCACATCGAAATGAACAATCGACTGGGTTTCCGTCAGTTCCACCCGAATGGCGCCGTGGGGCACGCCGTGCTGGTCGCACAGCGCGATCAGATGGTCCACCAGGTCGTTGGCCTCCAGATCCTCCACCGACAGGTTGATGGAAATGGGAATGTCCAGGTCATGCTGCGCGCGCCAAACGGCCGCGGTGCGCACCGCGTGTTCGATGATGCCCTTGGTCAGCAGGCGGATCAGGCCGCCCCGTTCCGCCAGCCCGATGAACTGGCCGGGGGACAGCAGCGTGCCGTCGGCCTTGATCCAGCGGGCCAACGCCTCCACCGCCACCACCTGGCCGGTGTCGGCATCCACCACCGGCTGGAAATAGGGCTGGATCTCGCCCCGCGCCACGGCATGGGGCAGGCTGCGCAGGAGGCGCCGCTCCTCCGCCGAGAAACGCGCGTGGGGTACCAGGTTCCAGATGCGGCGCGCCAGGTGGAAGACCAGGCCGGCGATGGCCAGCAGCGCCAACAGGCTCAGCATCTCCCCCCGCGCCATGCTGAGGCCCGTCGCCTCCGCCACCACATCGCGCAACCCATCCCAGGTGAGAACCGCCAGCAGGACGACCAGGACCGCCGCGCTGGCCAGCAGGTTGAACAAACCGCCGTCGCGCCGGGTGGGGAAGAGCGGGGACAAGACCATGGGCGCGCTCGTTCACGGGGAATCTATTGCCAAACCCTATCCTGACCGGCGCGCTCGGTCTGTGACAGGCATCGCTGGTTGCGTCCAGCGCACTTCCCGCCTTGTCACCCCCGTTTCGGTGTCGGGCTGGCGGTCTTCCGCCCCCTCGACTGTCATCATCCTGAGATGCGCGTCGATTATCGTCCGGCCGTTTTCTTCGCCGACCAACCGTCGGTCAGGGTGCCCAGAAAGGCGATGATGTCTTGAATCTCACGTGCGTTCAGCGCCGGCGCATCGCCCGGTCGCCGGCCGAACGGCGGTTCCTGGTTGACCGCCTCGGCCACCCCGCCCCCAGCCACCGTGCCTTGGGCGGCGGCGGCGATGTCGTCAAACTTCATGACGCTGCCGTCGGGGCCGCGCGGATACCATTTGCCTGGATCGGTATCCCGCTCCGCATAGAACTCCATCACCTGGCGCAGGGTGTGGAAAACGCCGTTGTGCATGAACACCTGGCGCAGGGCCACGTTGCGCAGGGTGGGGGTGCGGAAGCGGCCGCAATAGTCGGCGACGCCGGTGAAGTCGGTGCGCAAGGGGCCGCACAGGCCCTGGTCGAAATAGCTGGGGTCGGCGTTGGCCGGGATATCCCGGTTGCGTGGCACGCCCAGGGCGATCAGGCCATAGTCGGTGAAGTGCGGCGGCGTGCCGTCCAGCCCCGGCCGGCTGACATGGCAACTGGCGCAATTGCCCCGGGCCGGGTCCTCGAACGCCTCCAGCCCGCGCCTCTCCTCATCCGTCAGCGTCGCCTTGCCCGCGAGATAGGCGTCGTACTTGCTGGTATAGGGGTGGAACAAGGCGCCATCCTGCTGGAACACGTCCAGCGCGTGCAGGGCCAGGTCCACCAGCTCGGCCCCGCCAGCCCCGCCCCGCATGACCCCATTCCCAAGGCCCACGGCGGCGCGCAGCTGGGCGCCATAACCCGCCTTTTCCAGGCGGGCGCCCAAGTCGGCGGGGTCGGTGTTCCCCATCTCGAACGGGCTGAACAGGGGAACACGGGCCTGTTCCCGCTGGCTATCCACCCGGCCATCCCAGGTCAGGCCGCCGGTGGGGCCGTTGTCGACGCTTTCATCCCCTTCATCTTCCGAGGTGCGGTAATGCTGGGCGAAGGGGGGCACGTCCTGCAGGTACATCAGCGACGGCACGGCGCGCAGGCCCGGCGTCTGGCCATCGGCGCCCCCCAGGCGCACCGCCGCCCCGTCCGGCGGGCCGAAGGCATGCGCCGGGTCGTGGCAACTGGCGCAGGCGAGGGTGCCGCTGGCCGACAGGCGCGGGTCGAAGAACAGTTGCCGTCCCACCTCCGCCAGGGCCGCCGCCTGCCGCCGCGCCTCCTCCCGGCTCATGCCTTGCGCCGGGGTGGTGGTGGGCATCAAGCTTGCCGCCCCGGCCAGCCAAATTGCCGCGCCCAATCCAAGGGCGCGGTGCCAGGGGATGCGTTTTTCCGCGCGTCCGTATAAGAGCGTTACCAAAGGCGAGACAATGAAGAAGGGGAACATCATGGCAGTGGAAATGGGGGCAGCGGACATGGGGCGGAGCGGTGGCTTGCGTCTGGGTGTGGCCGCGGTGGCCTTGGCCGTCGGGATCATGGCAGGGTTTGGTGACGGGGCGATGGCAGCGGCTCCTGCCACCGGTTCCGAGGCCGCCAGCCTTGACGCCGACCTGGCCAAGATCAAGACCGTGGTCGTGATCTACGCGGAAAACCGCGGCTTCGACAACCTGTATGGCACCTTCCCCGGCGCCAATGGCATCGCCAACGCGCCGCAGGACAGCCTGGCCCAGCGCGACCGCGACGGCACGGTGCTCAAGGAACTGCCGCCCATCTGGAAGGGCCTCACCGCCCGCGGCGTGACGCCGGAGGTGACGCAGGCCCAGACGGAGCACCTACCCAACCAGCCCTTCGCCATCGACGATCCCAAGGGCTTCAACCAGGGGCAGGGCGTCATCACCCGCGACCTGGTGCACCGCTTCTATGAGAACCAGATGCAGATCGACGGCGGCAAGAACGACAAGTTCGTCGCCTATGCCGATTCCGGCGCGCTGGTCATGGGCCACTATGACGGAACCAAGCAGGCGATGTGGAAGCTGGCGCAGCAATATACGCTGGCCGACAACTTCTTCATGGGCGGCTTCGGTGGTTCCTTCTTCAACCACTTCATCCTGATCTGCTCCTGCGCGCCCTATTACCCCAACGCCGACCAGGGGCCGGCCAAGGAATTGATCTCGGTGGTGGAGCCGGACCGCGTCACCCTGACCCAGGCGCCGAACTCGCCCACATCAGCGCTGCAGGGGCCGCCTAAGTTCGTGAACAGCGGCAACCTGACGCCCGACTTCTATGCCGTGAACACCATGCAGCCGCCCTACCAGCCCAGCGCCAACAAGCCGGCGCCCGGTGCCGACCCGCGGTTCGCCGATCCGTCCAACCCCACCACCCTGCCGCCGCAGACCATGCCCAACATCGGCGACCTGCTGAGCCAGAAGAAGATCGGCTGGGCCTGGTACAGCGGCGCTTGGCAGGAGACGCTGGACCACGGCAACGCGGCGCCGGTGCCCAATTTCCAGTACCACCACCAGCCCTTCAACTATTTCGCCGACATGGCCCCGGGCACGGCGGCGCGCAAGGAGCATCTGCGCGACGGCGGGCTGTCGGGCAAGGCCTTCCTCAAGGACATCGACGCCGGCAAGCTGCCCGCCGTCACCTTCTACAAGCCGCAGGGCAACCTGACCCAGCATTCAGGCTATGCCGACGTGCAGTCGGGCGACGCCCATATCGCCGACGTGATCGAACACCTGCGCAAGTCGCCGCAGTGGAAGAACATGCTGGTGGTGGTGACGTATGATGAGAACGGCGGCTACTGGGACCACGCGGCCCCGCCCAAGGCCGACCGCTGGGGCCCCGGCACCCGCATCCCGGCCATCATCATCTCGCCCTACGCCAAGAAGGGCTATGTCGACCACACCTTCTACGACACCACCTCCATCCTGCGCTTCATCACCCGCCGCTTCGACCTGCCCAAGCTGGAAGGCATCAAGCAGCGCGACGCGGCCCTGGCCGCCAACGGCAGCCCGGCCCTGGGCGACCTGACGGGCGCCTTGGACTTCGCCCAGAAATAAGCGGGTGGGACGGTTCAGGCTTGAACGGAACGGGCGCCAGCGACGGCGCCCGTTTTCGCTCTGGTTCCCGGTGGAATGGGATGACCCTCTTCGGATGATCCGGCGACGCCCGGGGCAAGGCCCGCCTTGACAGACGGGCTGCTGCGTCCTGATCTGGCCCAGGTCTTTCATCGCCGATTGGTTGGACGCCCGCCCATGCCGCTGCTGCGGACACTGCCCCTGGTCCTGTTGGACGCGGACACCTACGCCCGCCTGTGGTCCCTGCTGGATGAGGGGGAGCGGGCGCGGGCCAACCGTTTCATGTTCGAGGCCAACCGGCGGGAATATGTGGCGGCCCATGGCCTGGTGCGCCTGTGGCTGGGCCATCTGCTGGACCGTCCGCCGGCGGCCCTGGCCTTCACCCCGGTCACGGCCCAGGGCAAGCCGGGCCTGGTGGACGGCCTGCCGGACCTGGATTTCAACCTTTCCCACACCGACGGCTTGGTGGCCTGCGCCGTGACCCGGGGGCCGGGCTGCCGCGTGGGCGCGGATGTGGAGCCGGGCGGCCGCCACATCGGAGCCGACGTGGCGACGGCCATGTTCGCGGCGGAGGAGCTGGCCTGGCTGGACGCCCGACCCGCCGGCCGCTCGGGCCCCGACATGGTGGGCGTGTGGACCCTGAAGGAGGCCTACATCAAGGCGCTGGGCATGGGGCTGTCATTGCCGACCGACAGCTTCGCCATACAGCCGGATGGGCCGCGTCTGATCCGCCACGACGGTTCCCTGCCGGCGGGGCAGGCGTGCCGGCTGTGGACCCGCGACCTGCCCAGTGGTCACAAGGCGGCGGTGGCTTTGATGGGGCCCGAGGACCGCCTAGCCGTCGATCTGACGGTGGAGGAGGGGGTGTCGGATCTCTAAGCCGCAGCCTCTGGCTGCCGGGGCAAGCACCCTGCCGCACAAGCTTGTCGGTTGTATGACACCGGCCGCCCTGGCGCGGACATGGCAGCAATTCGGGGGACCTCGAGCGATTTCCCTTGTACCTGGGACCGGTCACAGCCACTTATGCGGTCTTAAGGAATGGATGAACCTCATCCGTTCCCATGCCGGGCCGCTGGGCCTGGCGGTATCCCCCGGGTGGCGCGTAGCGGTGGCGGCCAAATCGCCCCTGTGCACCCAGGGCATGCTGACCCTTTCGACACCACGCCTGCCGGCACGCGCCCGGGCAAGGGCTTGACCGCGATTTCGCAGCCGCGCACATGACCGCGGCCGGCGCGTCGCCCTGGGATTCTACGACATTGACCGCTTTCGACACCCTTTCGCTGCGTCCTGAGATTCAGGCCGCCTTGGCCCAGCTGGGCCATCACACCGCCACCCCCATCCAGGCGCGGGCCATTCCCCACGCGCTGGAGGGCCGCGACATCCTGGGCATCGCCCAGACCGGCACCGGCAAGACCGCCGCCTTCACCCTGCCCATCCTACAGCGCCTGGGCGCCGCCCCGTCGGCCCTGCCGCTGCGCATGCCCCGTGCCCTGATCCTGACGCCGACGCGTGAGCTGGCGGTGCAGATCGGCGAGAGCATCACCAACTACGGCACCGGCCTGAAGCTCAGCCACACCGTCATCCTGGGCGGCGTCGGCCAGGGCAACCAGGTGAAGGCGCTGGCCGCCGGCATCGACATCGTGGTCGCCACCCCCGGCCGCCTGCTGGACCTGATGACCCAGGGCCATGTGCGCCTGGACAAGGTCGAGGTGCTGGTGCTGGACGAGGCCGACCGCATGCTGGACATGGGCTTCATCCACAGCCTGAAGAAGATCATGGCCAAGCTGCCGTCCAACCGGCAGACGTTGTTCTTCTCCGCCACCATGCCGGGCGACGTGTCGGAACTGGCGAACAAGATGCTGCGCGATCCGCTGCGCGTGGAGGTGACGCCCGTCTCCACCACCGCCGAGCGCATCGACCAGAAGGTCATCTTCGTGCCGGCGCCGGAAAAGCGCCACGTGCTGGTCGACCTGATCCGGCGTGACACCGGCATGCAGCGCAGCATCGTCTTCACCCGCACCAAGCACGGCGCCAATCGTGTGTCGGCGCAGTTGGAGCAGGCGGGCATCGAGGCTGCCGCCATCCACGGCAACAAGTCGCAGAACGCGCGGCAGAAGGCGCTGGACGGCTTCCGCGCCGGCACCGTGCGCGTGCTGGTCGCGACCGACATCGCGGCGCGCGGCATCGACGTCGACGGTGTCACCCATGTGGTGAACTTCGACTTGCCCAACGAGCCGGAAACCTACGTCCATCGCATCGGCCGCACCGCCCGTGCCGGCGCCTCCGGCGTCGCCGTGTCGCTGTGCACGGCCGATGGCGAGGAGCGGGGCTACCTGCGGGACATCGAGAAGCTGATCCGCAAGTCCATCCCGGTGGGTGAACGGCCGGAGGCCACGCCCCAGGCCGCCGCCGCCCCGGTGAGCCGCCCGCCGCTGCCGGCCCGCCCCCCGCGCAACGGTGGTGGCAACCCCGGCCGTGGCCAGCGCCAGGGCGCGCGGGCGTCCGAGGGCCCGGCGGAAGGACGTTCGTCCGCCCGCAATGACGGCCCGCGTCCCGCCCGTCCAGACGGTGGCCGTCCGCAGCAGGCCCGCCCGGCCCAGCCGCAGGGTCCGCGTCCCGCCCAGGCGGGCCCGCGCCCCGAAGGCCGTCCGCAGGCCGCGCGTCCGGCTCAGCCCCAGGGCGCCCGTCCCGCCGCCGCCCGGCCCACCCCCCGGTCCCCGGCCCCGCGTCCCGCCCAGGACGGTGGCCGTGGCACCCCGTTCTCCAGCTTCGTGGCGGCATTGAACGCCAATGAAGACCAGCAGCAGCCGGCGCGTGAGGGCCGCGACCGTCCCCGCCGCCGCCGCTGAGCCGCGGGTCGTTTCGTAGTGTGATGGTTTTTTAGGAAGAGGAGGTCCCCATGGGCCGCAGCAGCAAGCCGAAATCCAAGTCCGTCGCCGAATTCGTCCTGTTCGATGTCCTCTATGACGATGGGTCGCGGTCGTCCAACCGCCGCGTTCCGTCCTCCGAACTGGGCGGCCTGGACGGTGACGAACCGGCGCGCGCCATCATCGAGGCGCAGGACCGCGAAATCGCCCTCATGTCCGGCAGCCCGCGCGGCCGTATCAAGTCGCTGACGCGCTCACCCGTCCGTTGAGCCGTCAGTTGGCTCCGCGCTGATCCATCCGGGTTGGCGCCCCGTATAGAAAAGCGCCCCGTGACTTGATCCCGGGGCGCTTTTTCTTTGTAACGGGGGAAGGGAGAGGCCATGGGCCCGGTGCTGCGTTATGCCGCGATTTATGCGGCCACCCTCATCACCTTCGTCGCCTTGGATGCCGTCTGGCTGACCCGCATGATCGGGTTCTACCGCCAGGTCATGGGCGACATGGTGGCGGACCAGCCGCGCGTCGGGCCGGCGGCACTGTTCTATCTGCTGATGGGCGCCGGCATCGTCTTCTTCGCTGTGGAGCCGGCGAGCCGCGCGGACTCCCCCCTGGTCCAGGCGCTGGTGCGGGGGGCGCTGTTCGGCCTGCTCACCTACGGCACCTATGACCTGACCAACCACGCGACCTTGCGGCTGTGGTCCGCGCGGTTGACGGCGCTGGACATGGCCTGGGGGGCGGTGCTAACCGCCGTGGCCGCCACGGCCGGCTGCGCCGTGGCCCTTTACTTCAGCAGGAAGCCGTAATAGCGGCCCCCGGCCGTCCGATTGACGGATTGGCCGGGGGTATAATCGAAGGTGTCGTCCAGGGTCAGGCGCGTGAAAACCGGCTTGCCCACCATGTCCAGGTGCGCCAGATCCGCGATCTCGTAATGGACATGAACCTTGCCGTTGGCCAGGGACACCATCGCCACGTCGCCGCCGATGCACACCTGGTCGTTGAACTTGGCGCGGACATAATAGGTCTCGCGGCCATCGGCCAACACCATGGATTCGATGCGGCGCACGTCCACCGGCGTCAGCGGCAATTCGATGCGGTAGAAGGACAGCACGTCGGTGCCGGTGGGGCGCGTGGTGTGCAATTCCAAGGCGCAGGCGGCCTGCAGCATCTTCTGATCGGGGCCGGGGCCCATCGGCTCCTCATGGGAGCAGCCGGCCAGTACCAAGCTGGCGCCCAGGCCCAAGACGGGCGTAATCCTCAGCCAAGCGCGCATGCCAATCCCCTTAGCGACCCTATCCCGCTATTGGACAGAGCGCCGATGGATGGTCAAGGGGCTAATCCGTGTCCACCCGGCGCGGGGGCAGGGAAAAAAGGCGCTGGTGCGCCGGCAATAGGCGGCGAAGGCGGCACCGCGCGATCGGGCCATGTGCGCCTCCAGCGGGGGAATGCCGGAGACGTGGACCAGCAGGCCATACATCATGGCCGGCCCGATGAACGCCAGCCAGCCCCAGGCCCAGGGTCCGTCGGCGGATGGCGCCAGGGCGAAGCAGGGATAGGCCAGCCAGATCAGCCATTCGAAGAAATAATTCGGATGACGCGACCACCGCCACAGCCCGACATCGCAAATACGGCCGTGGGCATTGGGGGCGTGGATGGGCGCGCGGTGGCGGAAACGGGTCAACTGGGCGTCGGCGATCCCCTCGCCGGCGATCCCCGCCAGCAAGACCAGGGTCCCCATCACGTCCAGCACGCCAAGGCCGGGAGCCGGGTTGCGCGCCGCGATATAGACCGTAACGGCCAGCAGCGCCGCCGCCACCGCCTGGCTTTGCAGGAACCAGAACAGGCGGGAGGACGCTTTCGCTCCCCAGGTCCGCATCAGTTCGGCGTAGCGCGGATCGTCACCGGCGCCCCGGGTGCGCAGGGCGATGTGGCCGGCCAGGCGGGCCGACCATAACCCGACCAGCGTGGCGACCAGAACTTGCCGGGCGCTGGTCGGCAGGGCGCCCAACGCGGCGTCGCCCACAGGGATCAGGGCGGCGCATAGACCGCCCCCACCCACGGTGAAGGACCAGGTGGCGTCCACCCACCCCGACTGTCGCGTCAGCCGCTGGACCGCCCAGGCGAGCGCCATGAGGGCGCATTGGCCTAGCGCGATGGCCAGCAGCAGCGCCAGTGGTGTCACCGGTTAAAGTCCCACCAGGGGCTGAACCAAGCGGCCCAGCAGGCTGTGGATGCGCAGCCGGCCGCGCACGGCGATCAGGCACAGGCAGTCGCTGTCCGGATCGGCCAGGGGCTGATGTTCGTCGGCCGCGTCCACCGCCGCCATGTCGCCGGAGGCGAAGCGGCCGAAGGCGTCGCTGAAAGCGCCATCGATGACGCAGGTGTATTCCATCCCGCGATGGCCGTGGGTGGGGATGGCCATGCCGGCACCCACGCGGAAAAGCATGACCTTGTAGTCCTCAGCGGGATCCATCCGCACGGCGCGACCCCGGATGCCCGGGGCGACGAAGCGCCAGGGGCCCAGCGCGCGCTGGCGCAAGGCGGGTGGCAGCGCCATGTCGGCTTTCGGCTCCGTCTTGGGGCGCGCCCTGGCCGCCGGAAGTGGCGCATCCAGCCGGGCCAGCGCCCGTTCCAGCGCATCTTCGGCCAAGGACTCCGGCCGCTGGCTGTTCAGCAGCGCGCCACCGACCGCATCCCATGCGTGAACCTGGCGGCGGCACACGGGGCAGAAGTCCAGGTGCGTGGCCACCACCAAGGCGGGGCCGCCGGGCAGTGTACCGGCCGCGTACCGCATCAGCAGGTCCGCATCGGGGTGATGGGTGGGGAGGGGAATGGACGGTGGTTTGCTCATGGCGGTGATCATGGCTTGACCCCCACCGGATCAATCAGCCCGCGCAGGCGGGCCATGGCCAGCCGTAGGCGCGATTTGACAGTCCCAAGGGGGATGCCCAGGCGGCGGGCGATATCGGGGTGGGGCGCATCTTCGAAGAAAGAAAGTCTCACGACCGCCAATTGATCCGGCGGCAGGGTGGCCAGGGTGGCCCGCAGGCGGTCGGCGATCTGCAACGCGGACAGCACCTCGTCCGCCTGTTCCGGCTCGGCCGGGGTCAGGCTTTCCTGGGCCAGCGCCGCGTCCGCCGCGCGGCTGCGGCGGGCGGCATCGATGCGCAGGTTTCGGGCGATGGTGAAGATCCAGGTGGCGGCTCGGGCGCGGGCCGGGTCGAAAATGGCCGCCTTGCGCCAGATGGTGAGCATGGCCTCCTGGGCCAGCTCCTCCGCCTCCATCGCCGGCAGGCCCGTGGTCATCAAGTAACTTTTAATGCGCGGCGCGTAGTGTCGGAACAGGGCGGCGTAGGCGGCGCGGTCGCCCTGGGTGGCGATGGCCTGCAGGTGCCGCGCATGCACATCCTCCAGCACCACAGTGGCGGCGGGCGGGGACGCAGCTGAGCCTGCCTCCGGCAAGCCCATGTCGCCACCGCCGGTCAAGCGGATGTCTCCGGCGCGTCCGTCCACAGGGCGCCCATCACCGGGCCTGCCATCTGCCGGCCGGCCATTTGGGGGCACACCATTCGGGGGCACACCATTTGGGGGCAAAGTCCAAGGCGTGCCCGGTCGGCCGGCTGACGGCCGGCGGCGCGGGAAGGAGTTGCGAAGGGTGCGAGCGTCATGCATGCCACTCTATACGAACCACGGCCGGTTCGGATCAGTCCTTTATCAACTGATCCGCTATTCCCCGTGGCGCGTATAGAAATGGCAAAGATGAACTGCCGGACGTGCGGGAGGGATGGGTCGGATGACGGGGGCGATGCGGGCCAGCGATGGGAACAGGGGGCAGGACGGGGACACCGCGTCCCGCCTGCCGGCCATCCACAGCGCCCTCTACCGGGGGGTGGTGGCGCACCGCCGTACCTGGCCGCGCCATCATTACTTACGGTATCGCGTCTGGTCCATGGTGCTCGACCTGGATGAACTGCCGGTTCTGCACCAGCGGCTGCGCCTGTTTTCGTACAACCGCTTCAACCTCCTGTCCTTCCATGACGCCGACCACGGCGATGGGTCGGGCCAGCCCTTGGGCGCCCAGGTGGCGCGCCTGCTGGCGGAGGCGGATGCCGGTTATGACGGCGGGCCCATCCGGCTGTGGTGCATGCCCCGGGTGCTGGGCTATGTCTTCAACCCCCTCAGCATCTATTTCTGTCACCGCCGCGACGGATCGCTGTGCGCCCTGGTGCATGAGGTGAACAACACCTTCGGGCTGCGCCATAGCTATGTCATCCCCGTCGATGCCGGGGCCGGGGGCCTGGTGCGCCAGCGCTGCGCCAAGCGCCTGCATGTCTCCCCCTTCATGGACATGGATGCGCGGTACGACTTCCGCATCGCGCCCCCCGCGGACAGCTTGAGCGTCGCCATTCAGGTGCGCCGGGGCCGGGAGGATCGGGGCGATGGCCCATCTGTCCCCATCCTGTCCGCCTGGTTCACCGGCCGGCGCCAGGCGTTGGACGATGCCGCCATCCTGTCCGCCTGGGCGGCGCACCCTCTGCTTACCCTCAAGGTGATGGCCGCCATCCACTGGCAGGCTCTCAAGCTGTGGCTGAAGGGTGTCGGCTTCCGTCCCAGCCCGCCGGCGCCGTCCCAGCCTGTCACCATCGTTTCTCCCGCTGACTCCGGCCTGTAGGACCTCTCCGCCCATGTCTACCTTGGATCTCTCTTCCAAATCCCCGACCTCGGCGCAGCCTTTGCGGCGGCTGGCGGCTCATTTGCTGTCGCGCGTCATGGCCCGTGTGTCGGCTGGACGGATCACGGTGCAACTGCCCGACGGCACCCGCCTGACGCGCCAGGCCGCCCATCCCGGGCCGGACGGCGTGCTGGAGATCCACCGCTGGCGGGCTGTGCGGCGCCTGGCGTTTGGCGGGGACGTGGCCTTCGCCGAGGCCTATGCCGATGGCGATTGGTCCAGCCCCGACCTGCCGGCGCTGCTGGAACTGGCGGCGCGCAACATCAGCCGGCTGGATGGCGCCTTCGCCGGCACGCCCCTGGCCCGCATGGTCAAGACTCTGGTGCATCGTGGCCGCGCCAACACGCGCAAGGGCAGCCGCCGCAACATCATGGCCCACTATGATCTGGGCAATGATTTCTACGCCCGCTGGCTGGACCGGGGCATGGCCTATTCCTCCGCCCTGTACACCGCCGCCGACCAGACGCTGGAGGCGGCGCAGGACGTCAAGCTGGACCGTATCGTGCAGCTTCTGGGCCTCAGCGGCCGGGAACAGGTGCTGGAGATCGGCTGCGGCTGGGGCGGCCTGGCGGAGCGGATCGCGCGTGCGGGCTGCCATGTCACCGGCCTGACGCTGTCGCCGTCGCAACTGGCCGTGGCCCAGGACCGGCTGGCCAAGGCCGGCCTGGAGGTCAGGGCCGACCTGCGTCTGCAGGATTACCGCGACGTCACCGGCACCTATGACCGCATCGTCTCCATCGAGATGCTGGAGGCGGTGGGCGAGCGCTACTGGCCCGTCTATTTCCAGACGCTGCGCCGGCGCCTGTCCGATCAGGGTGTCGCCGTGCTGCAGGTCATCACCATCGACGAATCCCGCTTCGAGCACTACCGCCGCGAGGTCGACTTCATCCAGCGCCACGTCTTCCCCGGCGGCATGCTGCCGTCGCCCTCGCGCCTGGTGCGGGAGGCCGAGGCCGCCGGCCTGCGCCTGGAGGGGGCGGAGACGTTCGGCGACAGCTACGCGCGCACGCTGGCGGAATGGCGCCAGCGCTTCCACGCCGCCTGGACGGATATCCACGCCATGGGCTTCCCGCCCCATTTCCGCCGGCTGTGGGACTACTACCTGGCGTACTGCGAGGCGGGTTTCCGCGCCGGCGTGATCGATGTCGGCCTGTACCGCCTGGTGCCGGCGGCCTGAGTTGGGACGAACCGTCCCTGGAGAAAAGTGAAAAGGACTGATCCGGATCAAGCGGTGCGGCCGGCACATGGTTTATGGCTGAGGCAAATCCTGATCCGGACATCGTCCCATGCACGACCACCTGTCCATGCTGCAGTCAGCGCCGTTGAGCTTGCCCGCCCTGATGGCCGCCGTGTTCATGGCCGGCCTGACGGGCGGCTTCGGCCATTGCGTCGGCATGTGCGGCCCCTTCGTGCTGGCGCAGGTGGGCGCGGGGGAGGCGGCGGGCCCGGCGCTGACACGCCCCGCCGGTGCCTTGCTGTTGCCCTATCACCTGGGCCGCATGACCACCTACGCCGCCTTGGGCGCCGTCGCCGGCGGCTTATCCGGCCTTGTCGTGCGGGCGACGGAATATCGTTGGCTGCTGGCGGTGTTTCTGGGGATCGCGGCCCTGCTGTTCCTGCGCCAGGGCCTGGCCGGGCTTGGCCGGGTGGCGCCCCGCCTGGTACGCTTGGTGCCGGCCGGGCGCTTCAGCCTGGGGACGGCGGGGGCGGCGCGCCTGACGGCGGCGCTGGCCCGGCCGCTGCGCCGGCTGTTCGCCGACCCGCGCGGCCTCAACGGCTATCTTCTCGGTGTGCTGCTGGGCTTCATCCCCTGCGGCATGGTCTATGCGGCGCTGGCGGCGGCGGTCAGCAGCGGTTCCGCCGGCGGCGGCGCGCTGGTGCTGGCGGCCTTCGCCGTGGGCACGGCCCCCAGCCTGATGACCGTGGCGGTGGCCGGCCGGGCGGTGGGACGGCAATTCAGCGGCGTCGCCGCCTGGGTCACCCCGCCGCTGATGCTGCTGAACGCGGCCTTGCTGCTCAGCCTGGCTTTTGGCGTCCTCGACCGCAGCCCGTTCTGAGCCGCTAGACGGTACAGAGCGTCCGGGCGCGTTCGATGGCCGCCATCACATCGTGGCGGCGGGTCCAGGGCAGGAAATGGCCGGCCCCCTCCAGCGTGCGCACCTCCACCGTCGCCTGGGTCAGGTGGCGCTGTAGATAGGCGACATTGCCGTAGGGCGATTCCCGGTCCGCCGTGCCGTGCAGGATGACCACGGGGCAGCGCAGCTGGCCCAGGTCGCGCGCCAGGGCGTGAAGTTCCGGCACGATGGTCAACAATTCCCGGTTGGCGTTGCGCAGCGGCCGGGGCAGCAGCCGGCGCCAGGGTTCCCGGTCCGCCCAGGGCTGCAAGGGATGCTGGTGCTCCAGGTCCGGATCGAAAGAAGTCGCCACCAGCACCAGGGCGGCCACCCGCTCCGGCTGGTCCAGCGCCAAGCGCGCCACCACGGGGCCGCCCATGGAATGGCCCACCAGGATGGCCGGCGGGTTGGCGGGGTTCAGCGCCAGCAGCGGCGCCAGCCGTCCGGCCTGGGCCTTCAGGCCGATCAAGGCTTCCCGCGGGGCGCTGTGGCCAAAGCCCGGCCGGTCTGGCGCCAGCAGCGACACCCCCTGCGGGCCGTGGCCCAGGAACCAGCGCCAGCCGCCGGCGCTGCCCGGCGTGCCGTGAACCATGATGATGGGACGGGCCGCCTGGTCCACCGGGTCCGGGCCGGCGGCCAGGACGCTCAGGCCATGGGCGCCGACGGTCAGCCGGTGGACGCTATTCATTCGGTCCCGCCGTCGCCCTGGCGATAGGGGCTTTCCGCCATCAGCGTTTCGATGTCGGCGGCGACACCTGCGCGCTCCCGCTCCACGAAATCGGCCACGGCGCGGCGCAGGCCGGGGTCGGCGATGTAGTGGGCGCTGTGGGTGGTGACCGGCAGGTAGCCGCGCTGCACCTTGTGTTCGCCCTGCGCCCCGGCTTCCACCCGCTTCAGGCCGCGCTCAATGGCGAACTCGATGGCGCGGTAGTAGCAGGCCTCGAAATGAAGGAAGGGGTAGTCGCCGGCGGAGCCCCAGTTGCGGCCGTACAGCGTGTCGTCGCCCATCAGGTTCAGGGCACCCCCCACCCAGGTGGGGCGGCCCTTGTCGTCCGGGCGGGCGGGGTCACGGGCCATGACCAGCACGACGCTGTCCGCCATCTCCGCCCCCAACTGGTGGAAGAAGTCTTCCGTCAGATAGGCCCAGCCCCATTTACGGTCGCTGGTG
This sequence comes from Nitrospirillum goiasense, assembly GCF_034427435.1. Lineage (NCBI taxonomy): Bacteria > Pseudomonadati > Pseudomonadota > Alphaproteobacteria > Rhodospirillales > Azospirillaceae > Nitrospirillum > Nitrospirillum goiasense. The sequence goes on from NZ_JAXQNP010000003.1 coordinate 1,615,416, forward strand.
GCGTTGTACAGGCTGAAAAAAGCGTCCCAGTGTTCCTCGGTCAGGGCGTCCCCCGTCAGGGTCAGCACCTCCACCCCGCTGTCGGCCACCGCCTGGCGTTCCTTGCGCACCGCCTTGCGCTTGCGGCTGCTGAAGGCGCCCAGGAAGTCGGTGAAGTCGCGGTAGCCCCTGTTCTCCCAGTGGTATTGCACGCCGTGGCGGTCCAGCCAGCCGCCCTCCATCAGGGCCGCGCGATCCTCCGCCGCGGGGAAGGTGACGTGGACGGACGACAGCTTGTTGTCCACCGCGGCACTGCGCAGTGCCGCCACCATCAGCCGCCGCACGCCCTCCGGGTCCGGGCACCGGGTGTCGACCAGCAGGCGGGGCCCGGTCGCGGGCGTGAAGGGAATGGAGACTTGAAGCTTGGGATAATACGACCCGCCCACGCGCTCATAGGCGCTGGCCCAGCCTTGGTCGAAGACGTACTCGCCATAGGAATGGGACTTCAGGTACATCGGCGCCGCCCCCACCAGGCGGCCTTGGGCGTCGCGCACTGTCAGGTGCTGCGGCAGCCAGCCGGCCTTGCGTCCGACGGAGCCGCTGTCCTCCAGGATGCGCAGGAAGGCATGGCGGGTGAAGGGATGGCCGGGGTAGGCGTCGCTGGCCGCCACGCGATCCCAGTCCGCCGCTTCCAGCGCGCCAATGCGCGGGGCCACGGCCACCTTGAGACCCGCCGTCCAGTCGCTGCTTCCGTCCGCCATCACGCTATCCCGGTCCGTTCGGCACCCAGGCTAATAGTCGGGTGCCGAACGACATTTAACAAGAGCGGGCGGCGTGCAAAAGATGAAGAGGCTCAGGCCACTTCCAGGATGGCCTCGACCTCGACGGCGACGCCCAGCGGCAGGGCGGCGGCGCTGACGGCGGAGCGGGCGTGGCGGCCGGCATCGCCGAACACCTGCACGAAGGTCTCGGAGGCGCCGTTGATGACCTTGGGCTGGTCGGTGAAGTCACCGGTGGAATTGACGAAGCCCACCAGCTTGACCACCCGCACCACGCGGTCCAGGTCGCCCTCCAGGGCGGCCTTGGCCTGGGCGATCAGGTTCAGGGCGCACAGGCGGGCGGCTTCGGCGCCCTGTTCCACCGTGAAATTGTCGCCCAGCTTGCCGACGCAGCGCAGCTCCCCGTTCCAGAACGGAATCTGGCCGGACAGGAACAGGGTGTTGCCCGTGCGCACGGCCGGGACGTAGGCCGCCACCGGGATGGCCGGGGTCGGCAGCTCGATGGCGAGTTCTTTCAGACGGGCGTCGATACGGCCGGCCATGTCTTCCTCCATGATGGGATCGTTGGGATTGAAACTGCTATCGGCCGGGGACCATAGCGCCATTGGGCGCCGGCAACCAGCCACGGCGTATGAAGAGATCGCGCAAGGGGCGGGTGGTCAGCATCGCCACGGCCGCCCCCGCCACCACGTCGGACGGATAGTGCGCGCCCACCCACAGCCGCGTGGTGGCCAGGGCCAAGGCCAGCCCCACCAGCGCCAGCCGGTGGCGGGGCCACAGGGTGCCGATCGACAGAGCCAGCGCCACCAGGGTGTCGGCGTGGCCGGAGGGGAAGGAATAATAGCGGAAGCCCATGTGGAAGGGCTGGGGCCAGACGGCGCCCTCGCTCAGGAACAGGATGGGCCGGGGCCGGCCCACCGCCGCCTTCACCGCATCCACCGCCAGGCCGGACAGGGCCACGGCCAGGAAGACGAAGGCCACGGCCCCCAGCCAACGGCCCAGCCGCTCCCGTTGGGTCCCTTCCGCCTGGGCGCGCGCCGTGGTCAGCGCCAGGATCGCCAGGCCCAGGGGCACCAGGCTGTACAAGCTGTCACCCAACCGCGTCAGATGATGGCTGGTGGCCGTGACCCAATGCGGCAGCTGCGCCGCCCATAGGGCGAAGGGCCGGTCCACCCACAGCATGAGCACGGCCTCCAGCACCAGGACGCTGCCCCAGATCAGGCCCCGGGTCAGGACCGCGCGCCTCACGGCTGGGGCGTCGCCGGTGCCGGCTCGGCAGCCGGCGCGTTGACCGGCGCGCCGGCGCGGTACAGGGCCAGGTTGGCCCAGTTGCCGCGGGAGTAGTTGAAGCCGCGGAAATGCTTGACCAGTTCCGGCGACAGGCCGCGCGCGGCCAATTGGGCGGCGAAGGCTGGTTCCTCCTTGTCCCGCACCAGGGCCAGGCCGCAGCCGGGATCGTCGGCCAGATGGTTGGCCACCATGTCCGGCTCACCCAGCTTGGTCTTGGTGCCCACCAGGAACACCATGCTGGGCTCGGTGTACCCCGATGCCGCCAGGACGCTGGTCGGGCACAGGCGGTGGTCCGCCACGGCCTGGGCGATGGCGGGGCTCAGCCACATGGCCTTCAGGCTGGGCATGACCAGGCCCAGGATGCTGATCATGCTGAGTGCGCCGCCCGCGGCCACGCCCAGGGTCAGCCGCTGCAGGCAGCCAATCCGCTCCAGCACCACGAAGGCGATGCCGGTGGCCAGCGCCAGGCCGCCGGCGACGAAGCCTGCCGGCAGGTTGGTGCCTTCCAGCCGCAGCGGCGCGCCGGCACCCAGGATGGCCAGCGCCACGGTGATGACCAGGTAGACGATCACGACGGCCCAGCGGCCGATGCGGCCGGCTGTGGTCGCTTGGTCCAGCGTGCCTTGGGTGCTGCCCCGACCGGCCGCCGCCTTGGCGTCGATGCGCGACAGCAGCGCCGCCATGCCCAGGAAGGCCAGGGCGGGGAAGGTGGGCAGGACGTAGTGGGGCAGCTTGGTCGCCACCGCCTCGAAGATCAGCCAGGTGGGCACGATCCAGGCCAGGCAGAAGCGCACGGCGTCGTCATGGCGGCGGCGCCAGGCCCAGGCGGCGCCCAGGCCCACCAGCAAGCTGCCGGGCCAGAAGCTGAGCCAGAAGGTGATGAGGTAATAGCCGGGCGGGCCGGCATGCTTTTCCTGGCCGGAGTTCACTTTTCCTAAGAACTCGTGCCCGATGGCGTCGGCGAAGAACTGGCCCTTGGTGGCCACGGCGATGGCGATGGCCCAGGGCAGCACCATGGCCAGCACGATGGCCAGGCCGGGCAGGGGGCGCAGGCCCTTCAGCCAGGACCAGTCGCGGTCGGCGAAGCCCAGGGTGACGATGCTGCCCAGGACGGGCAGCAGGATGACCGGCCCCTTGATCAGGATGCCCACACCCAGCGCCACCCAGAAGGTCAACGTCAGCCCCCAGGTGGGGGGCAGGGGCTTGCGCCGGTCCAGATAGATGCGGCCCAGCGCGCCCATGGCCGCCACCACCGTGGCCAGCAACACGGCGTCGGTCTTGGCCATGCGCGCCTCGACGCCCAGCAGCACGCTGACGGCCATGAGCAGCCCGGCGCCGAAGCCGGCGGTGGCGCCGAACAGCAGCTGTCCCGCCCAGGCGGTCAGCAGCACGGCGGCGACGGCGCCGATGAGCGAGGGCAGGCGGTACGCCCAGATGGGCGTCGTTTCGGGATCATGGTCGCCGGTGACGGCCTGCACCGCCGTGACGGTGGCGCTCTGCAGCCAATGGATGCCCACGGGCTTCTTGTTGCGCGCCTCGTCCTGGAAACGGATGGAGACGAAGTCGTGCGTTTCCAGCATCTGCCGGGTCGCCTGGGCGAAGCGGCTCTCATCCCGGTCGAAGGGCGGAATGGTGGTGAAGCCCGGCAGGAAGGTGGCCAGGGCCAGCAGCGCCAGGATGACGTAGTGCGCGGGGCGCAGGACGGCGGGGCGGAAGATATCGGTCATAAAGGGGGCGTCCCGTCAGGTCGCGGCGGCGGCTTCGGCGCGCTTGTGCTTATGGATCAGGTGCAGATTGCGGGCGTAGACCACCAGGCCCGGCATCTGGCCGGCGATGATGACCAGGTCCGGCTTCAGCAGGCCGTACAGCAGCACCAGGGCGCCACCCGCCAGGCTGAAATACCAGAAGGTCACGGGCACGACGCTGCGGCCGGCGCGCTCGCTGGAAATCCACTGCACGATGAATCGCGACATGAACATCGCCTGGCCGAACAGGCCGAAGGCCGCGATCCAGCCGTTCTTGCCCAGCGCCTCCTGCCACCAGTGCGCCAGGAACTGGGCGATATGCTCCCACACCATGGCCTCAAACCTCCCGCACGGTGCCGGGCATGGTGTTCCGCCGCAGCATCCACAGCATGCCCAAGAGGTCGAAGAAGCCGACGAAGGCGCGGCCGATGTTGGTGTACTTGGACCGGCCGGCGTGGCGCTTGCGGTCGTTGATGGGCACGTTGGCCATCTTCCAGCCGCTGTAGGTCGCCACGGTGGGGATGAAGCGGTGGATGGCGTCGAACTGCGGGAGTTCCAGCATGGCGGCGCGGTGCACCAGCTTGAAGCCGCAGCCGGTGTCGGGGCAGCCGTCGCGCAGCAGGGACCGGCGGATGCCATTGCCCAGGCGCGAGGTGATCTTCTTGGCCAGGGTGTCGTCGCGGCGACGGCGGATGCCGCATACCACCTTCACCTCCGGATCCCGCTCCACCGCCGCCAGCATGGGCGCGATGTCGCGGGGGTCGTTCTGCATGTCGCCATCGACCATCATGATCCAGTCGGTCTTGGCGGCATGGCAGCCGCTGCGGATGGCGCGGCTCTTGCCCGCGCGCTGGCCGTGGCGCAGGACCCGGACGAACGGATACTTGGCCTTGGCCTGCTGCAGTTCCGCCGGGGTGCCGTCCGTGCTGCCGTCGTCGACGAACAGGACCTCATAGTCCCCGGGATAGGGCGCCACGGCTTGCAGCTCTTCCAGGAGCGGCAGGATGTTGCCCTGCTCGTTCAGGACGGAAATCAGGATGGTGTAGCGCAAACCCATCACCTCGGCGCACGAAGGGCACGAAAAAATCCGGGCTGCCGCCTCGGCAGAGGCGCCCGGGATATGTTTGGGGCAGGAAGCTACAGTTTGCCGCCAGCGTCAACAAGGGCGGCCTGCCCCGGGGTGCTGGATAGGGCAGGGGTGCCTTGCGGCGGCGCGCCTTGAAGGTCGCCGCTTTGCGAACGCCGCCGCGCCGGGGGTGTCAGGCGACGGAGGCCAAGGGCGCGTCCAGGGCCAGCACGTCCGCCAGGCTGACGCTGCGCACGCCGGCCGCCGTCCAGTCGCGCCGCGCGGCGGTGAGGGAGCCGTGCAGGTCGATGGCCCGGCAGGCGTCCTCCACGATCAGCGCCTCGAAGCCCAGGCGGGCGGCATCGGTGGCGGAGTAGGCGACGCAATAGTCCGTGGCCAGCCCCGCCAGGTAGATCCGCTGCACCCCGCGTTCACGCAGGGCGCCGGCCAGGCCGGTCGGCGTCACCCGGTCATTCTCGAAAAAGGCGGAATAGCTGTCGATATGCGGGCGGAAGCCCTTGCGCACCACCAGCTGCGCCTTGTCCACCGCCGGGGCCAGCCCGGGATGGAAGGCCGCGCCCTGCGTCCCCTGGACGCAGTGGTCCGGCCACAGCATCTGCGGCCCATAGGGCATCTGCACCATGTCGAACGGGCGATGGCCAGCATGGGCGCTGGCGAAGGAACGGTGGCCGGCCGGGTGCCAGTCCTGCGTCAGGATCACGGTGGCGAAATGGGCCGCCAGCTCATTGGCCGGGCCCACCACCGCGTCGCCGTCCGCGACGGCAAGGGCCCCGCCGGGACAAAAATCGTTCTGGATGTCGATCAGGATCAAGGCGTCGGTATCGGTGCGCATTCGGACTGCCTGGCGTTCGGGGCGGCTCCTGCGGCGGCGGGAGGCACGCGTGATGGTTTCCAGCGACTCCGCGCCCAAAGGCACCGCCGCCTTCACACGGGGAATTCATTCATCTGAAACACATCGTACATGAAAAAGCCCTCCCAAACCGCAGTTCAGGAGGGCTGATTCTTTTAGGATTATGGCCCTAGGCCCTCTGTCCGAAGGGGCCTAGGGCCAGAAGGACTTATTTCAGCACGCGGCTCCACCAACCCTTTTTCGGCTGTTCCACCGGCGGATTCAGCTCCACCGATGGATGCACCGTGGGGGCGGCTTCATCAGCCGTGGGCACCACGTCGGTCGCCGGCTCCGCCGCTACCGGTTCCGTCACCGCCGGTTCCGTCACCGCCGGTTCCGTTACCACCGCCTCGGCAACCGGCGTGTCGGTCACGGCCAGCGGGGCTTCGGCAGTAGCTTCTTCAGCAGGGACTTCGGCGGCGGGGGCGGCCTTCTTGCGGCTGCGGGTGGCGCGCTTGGGCTTGGCCGGGGCCTCTTCGACGACCGGCGCGGCCTCGGCCACCGGGGCTTCCGCCGCCGGCGCGTCGGTCACGGCCAGGGGGGCCTCGGCAGTAGCCTCTTCGGCGGCGGGGGCGGCCTTCTTGCGGCTGCGGGTGGCGCGCTTGGGCTTGGCCGGGGCCTCTTCCGCGACCGGCTCGGCGGCCGGGGCGGCGTCGACCGGGGCGGGCTCGGCCACCGGGGCGGCCACCACCTCGGCCGGGGCTTCCACCACCGGCTCGGTGGCGGGCACCGGAACGGCGGCGTCGGCGGTCACGGCATCGCCTTCGGCACCCTCGGCCGCGACGACGTCACCATCCTCACCCTCGGCGGCATCACTTCCCGTGACGTCACCCTCGGCGCCTTCACCCTCGGCACCATGGCGGCCGCGACGGCGACCGCCGCGCTTGCCGCGACGGCGCTTCTTGCGCTCGCCATTGGCGTCATCGCCATCGGCGGTTTCCAGGCCCCCGGCACCTTCGCCGTCAGCACCCTCGCCATCGGCATCCTCGCCAGCGGCGGGGTCGATGGCTTCACCGGCGACGCCGGCCTCGGCGGGCTGTTCGTCCTCGGCCGCGTCGGCGGCCTGCGGCGCGCCTTCGCCCCGCTCATGCCCACCGCCACGGCGGCGGCGGCGGCGGCGGCGGCGGTCCTGGCCGTTGCCTTCGCCATGGCCGTTCTCGGCCGTGGTTTCCTCGACCTCTTCCTCGGCGACCTCTTCCTCCACCTCATCGGCCTTTTCCAGGGCGCGGTCGGTTTCGGCGTAGATGCGCTCGGCACTGACGGCGGCAGCGGGCTGGTCGTCGGCGGCCGTGCGGGCGCGGATGCGCTCCAGACGGTGGTCCGGCGGCACCAGGCTGTCGTCGGTCGACAGGAAGACGCGCAGGCCATAGCGGCGCTCGATGGCCGTCAGGGCGTCGCGCTTCTGGTTAAGGATGTACAGGGTGACCGAGCTGGCGGCCGTCACCGTGATTTCGGTGGACCGGCGGCGGATGCCCTCATCCTCGATGGCCCGCAGCACGGCCAGGGCCGCGCTTTCCAGCGACCGCACCATGCCGGTGCCCTCGCAGTGCGGGCAACGCTCGAAGTTGATTTCCTGCAGGCTGGGGCGCAGCCGCTGGCGCGACAGCTCCATCAGGCCGAAGGGCGAGATGCGGCCCAGCTGGATGCGCGCCCGGTCGGCCTTCATGGCCTCCTTCAGGCGCTTCTCGACCGCGGCGTTGTTGCGGCCGTCCTCCATGTCGATGAAGTCGATGACGATCAGGCCGGCCAGGTCGCGCAGGCGCAGCTGGCGGGCCACCTCCTCGGCGGCCTCCAGGTTGGTGCGCACCGCCGTCTCCTCGATGTTCCGCTCCTTGGTGGAGCGGCCGGAGTTCACGTCGATGGCGACCAGGGCTTCCGTCTGGTTGATGACGATGTACCCGCCGGAGCGCAACTGCACCACCGGGTTGAACATGGCGTCGATCTGGTTTTCCACCTGGAAGCGGTGGAACAGCGGAATGTCGTCCGTGTAGGGCTGGATCTTCTTGGCGTGGCTGGGCATCAGCATGCGCATGAAGTCCTTGGCGGTGCGGTAGCCCGCAGCACCTTCCACATGCACTTCGTCGATGTCGCTGGCGTACAGGTCGCGGATGGACCGCTTGATGAGATTCGCTTCCTCATAAATCAGCGCCGGCGCCACCGCCTGCATGGTCTGCTCGCGGATATTGTCCCACAGACGCATCAGGTACTCGAGGTCGCGCTTGATCTCCTGCTTGGACCGTTCCATGCCCGCGGTGCGCAGGATGACGGCCATGCCTTTCGGAATGTCCAGCTCCTCCAGCAACTCCTTCAGGCGCTTGCGGTCCTGCGGGTTGGTGATCTTGCGGGAAATGCCGCCGCCCCGGGGGGTGTTGGGCATCAGCACGCAGTAGCGGCCGGGCAGCGACAGATAGGTGGTCAGGGCGGCACCCTTGGTGCCGCGCTCTTCCTTCGTCACCTGCACCAGCAGGATCTGCCGGCGGCGGATGACTTCCTGGATCTTGTAGGACCGCAGCGAGCGGGGGCGGCGGCGCTCCTCGCCCTCGTCCTCGGCGTGCGCGGCCTCGCCATGGCCGTTTTCCTGGGGCGCGCGGTCGCCGTTGCGGTCGCCCCGCTCCCGGCCGCGGCGGCCGCGGCGGCCACGATGACGGCGGCGGTCGGCGGCCTGGCGGCTCGCGTCGCCTTCACCGGTTTCGCCATCGGCGTCGGCGCTCTCACCATCGCCGCCCTCATCACCCTCGGCATCGCCGTCGGTGTCGTCGTCCTCGCCGTCACCCTCGACGTATTCCGCCGTCTCGCCATCGGCGTCGCCGCTGGCGGCGTGCTCGGCGGACAGTTCCTCGGTGATGTAGGGCTGCTCGATGGTCAGCGGCTGCGCCGGCGGCACATAGGCGTCTTCGGGGTGCCCCTCCGGCACCACCAGGTCGGTGGCCACCGTCTCATGGGCGCCCACCTCGTCCGCGACCGCCTCATAAGCGGCGGCGGGTTTGGCCTGGGCGTCGTCATAGCTGACGGCGGAGGCGCCGGCTTCCAGCAGGGGCGGATGCTCCGCCGCGTGCAGGGCCTCCTCCTCCTCGTGCTCCAGCGCCTCGCGCTCCCGCTCCAGTTCCTCCTGCTCGCGCAGCAGGGCCTCGCGGTCGGCGACCGGGATGCGGTAGTAGTCGGGATGGATTTCAGAGAAGGCGAGGAAGCCGTGGCGGTTGCCGCCGTACTCCACGAAGGCCGCCTGCAACGACGGCTCCACCCGGATCACCTTGGCAAGATAGATATTGCCCTTCAGCTGCTTCCGGCTGGCGATTTCGAAATCAAGCTCATCGAGCTTGTTACCGTTGACGACGACGACCCGGGTCTGCTCCGGATGCGTGGCGTCGACAAGCATACGCTTGGCCATTTTTTATCCTCATGGCACAGGGACGGCATGCCCGCACGACGGACGGGCCCACCGGTGTGCCACCGTTTAGTGCCGAAGCGTTGGGTCCCCATCGCCGCCGAGCGAAGAACACCCCGAAACGGCGCTTCCAGGAAGCGGCCAGCGGGGGGCGGGCGACACGGACCTGGCGCCAACCCCAATCCTTATCAAGGGGGCCGGCGCCGGCTTCGTGGTTTCACAGGACCGAGCATCCCATCAAGCGTCACACCCACGGATCGCATCGCAGCGGACTTGGCTGGCTGCGGCACGAGACCCGGGGGCGACGCCCCTACCCCGGGGAGGGGCAGGCCAGGATACTGGTTGTCGCGAATTCAAGATAAACACGGGGTGGCCCATACTACAATGAAAGAATCACGGGCGGGCTCGGGGGCTGATGGCGACCCGGCCTTGTTCGGACGGGCGGGGCGGGGTGGGGCCGCCCCGCCGCCGCCGCGCGCCCGCCGTTTCTTAGCCAGAATCTCATGATCATGCTTGAAGCGATTGATTCGTCGGCGGTATAAGGCCCATTGGTAAGGCCCGTCTCGTCTCGTTCGGGGGGAACCTGTCTTGTCCGCCTTTGGGCGTCGACATCATCTGTTCTTGGCATATCGGGGGAGGCGGCGCGCACCCCTCGCGGGCGCCCTGGTGGGCGCGGCGATTGTGGCTGGGCTCTCCCTGATTTCGCCCTGGGCCGCCCCCTCGGCGGCAGCCGGCAGCCTGGGGACCCTGGGCGGCCTGGATGTCGCGCAGGCGCAGTCGTTGCGCATGCCCTCCGCGCCCAACCGCAGCGCCGTCCTGGCCGTGCGGCTGGGCCTGCAAGGGGACCAGACCCGGTTCGTGCTGGAGATGAGCGCCCGCACCGACTACCGCGTCACCACGTCCGTCAGCCCGACGCAGGTGGTGATCGACCTGCCGGCCGTGAACTGGCAGGCAGCGCTGCCTGGCGCCGGCCGAGGCCTGGTCAAGGCGATCCGCATGACCAACAGCCTGACCGGCTCCGCCCAGGTGGTGCTGGAAACCGACGGCCCGGTGCGCGTGGCCAACGCCGATTTCCTGCCGGCGCGGGACGGCCATCCACCCCGCCTGGTGCTGGATCTGGCCCATGGTGACCTGGGCAGCCTGATGGCCGCCGTCGCCGGCCCGTCCGCCCCGCCGCCACCGCCCACCGCCCGGACGGAGGAAACCCCGGCCGTCGCCGTTCTGCCCGACGCGCCGCGCGCCGATCTGCCGCCATCGGCGGGAGCGGGGGGCGCCGTCGTGCCGGCCGCCAACCGCATCGGCGCCCTGCCGCCCCAGCCGGCGCCCAAGGCGGATCCGGTGGTGGTTGTGCCACCTTCGCCGGGAGCCAAGCCCACCCTGCGCGACCGCACGCCGCTGATCGTCCTGGACCCCGGCCATGGTGGCGACGATCCCGGCGCCACCGCCGTCACTGGCGTCTATGAGAAGGACATCACGCTGGCCATGGCCCGGGCGGTGGCCCGCGCGCTGGAGGCCACCGGCCGCTATCGCGTGGCGCTGACCCGCGACAGCGACGTCTTCATCCCCCTGCGGGATCGCCCGGGCAAGGCGCGGGCGCTGGGCGCCGACCTGTTCATCTCCCTGCATGCCGACATCGTGGTGGGCCGTTCCGTGCGGGGCCTGTCGGTCTACACCCTGTCGGACAAGGCCACCGACCGCGAGGCCGACATGCTGGCCCAGCGGGAGAACCGGTCCGACGCCATTGCCGGCCTGGACTTGGCGGACCAGAGCACCCAGGTGGCCAGCATCCTGATCGACCTGGCGCAGCGCGACACCCGCAACCAGTCGCGGCGCCTGGCCAACCTGGTGGTGGACTCGGTGGGGCGGGACATCGCGCTGCTGAACTCACCCTTGCGCTCCGCCGGTTTCGCCGTGCTGACGGCGCCGGACGTGCCCGCCATCCTGGTGGAGATGGGCTACCTGTCCCACCCCACCGACGCCCGCCTGTTGACCACGGACAGCCACCGCCGGCGTTTCGCCGCCGACATGGTGCGCGCCATCGACAGCTATTTCGGCCCCCGGCGGCCCGCAGGACGCAAGTAGGCCTCCCGCAAATAAGCCACAGTCGCGTCGCGATAGCTTGCGGCGGCAGTCGTGCGCCTGGGGCATGCGCGCCGCCGCCGGCCGGACGGCGACAGGGCGGGCGCTTCCTGCTAGGGTGCCGCGGTCTTTTGGTCTTATCGCCCGCGGGTGTTGGTCGGTTCCATGCGCATTATCGTCAAGCTGTTGGTCGTGCTGTTGATTCTGGCGGGGGCCGGCTGTGTCGGCCTCTACCTGGGCTATCGCCATTACGCGGCCGACCTGCCGGACTATCACCAGTTGGTGGATTACCAGCCGCCCACGGCCACGCGGGTGCAGGCCGGCGACGGCCGGATGATCGCGGAGTTCGCGGCGGAGCGGCGGGTGTTCGTGCCCATCAGCCTGATCCCCAAGCGCGTGCGCCAGGCCTTCGTCTCGGCCGAGGACCAGAACTTCTATCAGCATGGCGGCGTGGACTGGCTGGCCATCGCCCGCGCCATGGCCACCAACGTGGAACGGGTGGGGCAGGACCGGCGGCCCATCGGCGCCAGCACCATCACCCAGCAGGTGACGCGCCTGTTCCTGCTGAACAACGAGGTCAGCTACGTCCGCAAGATCAAGGAGGCCATCCTCTCCTACCGGATCGAGGACGCGCTGTCCAAGGACCGCATCCTTGAGCTGTACCTGAACGAGATTTTCCTGGGCAACCGCTCCTTCGGTGTGGCCGCCGCCGCGCTGAACTACTTCAATAAGTCGCTGGATGAGCTGACGGTGGATGAGGCGGCCTTCCTGGCCAGCCTGCCCAAGGCGCCGGACCGCTACTACCGCGACCGCTTCCACGACGCCGCCATCGCCCGCCGCAACTACGTGCTGGGCCGCATGGCGGAGGATGGCTACATCACCACCGCCGAGGCCAAGGAGGCGCAGGCCCGGCCGCTGACCTTCCGCGACCGCCATGCCGAGGGCCAGGTCGACGCCGATTACTTCGTGGAGGAGGTGCGGCGCGAGCTGCTGTCCGTCTACGGCGAATCCAAACTGTATGAGGGCGGCCTGTCCATCCGCACCACCCTCGATCCCAAGCTGCAGCAGGCGGCGGTGGAGGCCCTGCGCCATGGGCTGGAGGCGTTCGACCGCCGCAAGGGCTGGCGCGGCCCCGTGGCCCACCTGGACGGTCCGGCCAACTGGCAGGACCAGTTGGCCAAGGCGACCCTGCCGGCCGGTGGCGAACGCTGGCAGTTGGCCGTGGTGCTGAAGGCCGACGGGGAAGAGGCCGCCATTGGCCTGAAGGACGGCAGCCAGGGCAAGCTGCAGCCGGCCGACGTGCGCTGGGCCAAGCGCGCCACCGCGCTGACGCCCGGCGACCTCATCATGGTCGATGCCGCGATGTCGGAGGCCAAGCCCGCGTCGAAGGGCCAGAAGGCGGAAGAGCCGGCGCCCATCCCCGGCGTTTACGCCCTGCGGCAGATTCCCGAGCTGCAAGGCGCCGTCGTGGCTATGGACCCGCGCACCGGCCGCGTGCTGGCCATGAGCGGCGGCTTCAGCGCCCGCATCAGCGCCTTCAACCGCGCCACCCAGGCCAACCGTCAGCCCGGCTCCGCCTTCAAGCCCTTCGTCTACCTGGCGGCGCTGGACCGGGGCTTCACCCCCTCCAGCCTGGTGCTGGACGCGCCTTTCTCCCTGGAACAAGGGCCGGGGCAGGAGAAGTGGCGGCCCAGCAACTACACCGACCAGTTCTACGGCCCCACGCCGCTGCGCGTGGGCATCGAGAAATCGCGCAACGTCATGACCGTGCGCCTGGCGCAGAACATCGGCATGCCGGCGGTGGTGAACGAGGCCAAGCTGTTCGGCATCAGTGACCATCTGGCGCCGGAACTGTCCATGGCGCTGGGCGCCGGCGAGACCACGGTGCTGAAGCTGACCACCGCCTACGCCATGCTGGACAACGGCGGCAAGCGCATCACCCCCACCTTCGTCGACCGCGTGCAGGACGCCAGCGGCAAGACCATCTACCGCCACGACCAGCGGGCCTGCGAGGGCTGCCAACTCACGCCCGGGTCCGTCGCCCCCACCGCCGACGTGGGCGCTGTGCCGGATGTGCCCGACACGCGCGAGCAGATCGAGGACCCCCGCACCGTCTACCAGATCGTCAACATCCTGCAGGGCGTGGTCGATCGCGGCACGGCGGCGTCGCTGCGCGTGCTGGGCAAGACCCTGGCGGGCAAGACCGGCACCACCAACGACAGTCAGGACGCCTGGTTCGTCGGCTTCTCCCCCGACCTGGTGTTCGGCGTCTTCACCGGCTACGACCAGCCGCGCTCCCTGGGCGACCATGAGACGGGCGCCTCGGTCGCCGTGCCCATTTTCAGGGAGTTCATGGCGACGGCGCTGGCCGACAAGCCCTCGCTGCCCTTCCGCGTGCCGCCCGGCGTGCGTCTGGTGCGCGTGAACCCCGAGACCGGCCGCCTGGCCGAACCCGGCGACCGCAAGGCCATCTGGGAAGCCTTCATTCCCGGCACCGAACCCAAAGGCGGCGAAGGCGTGCTGGACGGCGGCGACGGCGGCAGCGTCTGGGTGCAGGCGACGCCAGCGGCGCAGCAGCAGGGCACGCAGATGGGAACCGGGACGGGGACTGTTTATTAAGTGTGCCTCAGGCGCTGATGTCCCCATCCCGGACGCCGGCGATCACGGAGGCTACATTATAGCCGTTGCCCTGGATGATTCGGGCGTCGGGTTCCCCCAGTTCGGCCGCACGGTCGATCCATCGCTTCATTTCATGCTCATCCCCCCGTTCACGGGCGATCATGGCGATGTTCCAGGCCGCGTCGGGGCTGCCGAAGTCATTGGCCAGAAGCAGCCATTTCATGGCCGCATCGGATGTCGTTGTTTCTTCCGACAGATACAAACCCAAGAACACGATGGCTGACCGGTCACCGCCTTCGGCCATTCTGGTCAGACGTTCCAGGCCCTTCTGGCGATCCTCATTGACCAGCCGAATGATGGGCTCGAGAGCGTCTGTTATTTGCGGGGTGAAGCTCATAATCTTTCCGTGAAGCCGTGAATGTGGGCTCTCTGGACAAGGATTATCTTCTAGTTGATCTTCGGCTACCCGACCATGGGGTTGCGTGAAAACAAACGGGCCGCCCCGGCGATGGGGCGGCCCGTTCCGGTTCAGGCGCTGGTTTACGCGGCCGGCTTCAGGCGGGCGGCGGCCTCGCTGTGCGACAGGTTGGGCTTCAGCTTCTGGCGGGCATCCTCATAGGCCTGCCAGTCGGCCAGGTCGGGCAGGGCCGGGATGGTGATCAGTTCCCCCTGGTCCAGGCCCGCCAGCGCGGCGTCCACCATCTCCTCCGCCGGCATCACGATCTCCTGCGGCAGGTGCTCCACCGGCACGCCGGCCACGCCCCAGAACTCCGTCCGCGTGGCACCGGGCAGCACGGCCTGGGCACGCAGGCCCTTGCCCGCCAATTCATGGTGCAGCGACTGGGTGAAGGCGACGACAAAGGCCTTGGTGCCGCCGTAGGTGCCATTCAGGATTTCCGGCGCGATGCCGGCGATGGAAGCGATGTTGATCACCAGGCCGCCGCCGCGCTTCACCAACCCAGGCACGGCGGCGTAGGTCAGGCGGGTCAGGGCGGTGACATTCAGCTGGATCATGGCCTCCATGGCGTCCACATCCGTGTCCAGCAGCGGCGCCGTGGCGCCGACGCCGGCATTGTTCACCAGGGCGGTGATGCGGGCGTCCTCGCGCAGGCGGGCCTCCACCGTGCGCAGGTCGCTGGCCTTGGTCAGGTCGGCGGCCAGCACTTCCACCGTGCGGCCGGTTTCCGCCGCCAGGCGCTGGGCGCGTTCCTGAAGGCGGCCAGCGTTGCGCGCCACCAGGATCAGGTCATAGCCACGGCGGGCCAGGCGGTCGGCATAGATGGCGCCGATGCCGGAGGAGGCGCCGGTGACGACGGCGGTGCCTTTGGGGGCGGTGCCTTTGGTGGAAATGCTGCTCATGATCCGGTTTCCTTTCGCTTGGACACCGGCGGGCCGCCGGCGTTGACAGGGGAAAGATACCGGCGCAGGGTCTTGTCACGAATGTCATTGATGCCACTTTTCAGGACATACTGCTGTCCGTCCATCCCTGGAGAGCCCCATGCGGCGTGTCGGTGTCGTCGTCTTCCCCGGTTTCCAGATCCTGGATTTGGTGGTCGTCACGGTGTTCGAGGTGGCGAACATCATCGCCGGCCGGCCGGTCTATGATGTCCATCTGGTGTCGGAGCTGGGGGGCATGGTGACCAGTTCCTCCGGCGTGGCGGTCCAGGCCCAGCCGCCGGGGGACCTTAGCTATGACACGCTCATGGTCGCTGGCGCCCTGGACTTGGCGGTGGTGCCCGCCAGCCTGGCGGTGTTCGTGCGCGGGGCGGCCCGCGCCGCTCGCCGCACGGCCAGCATATGCACGGGCGCCGCCGTCCTGGCGCGCGCCGGCCTGTTGGAGGGGCGGCGGGTCACGACGCACTGGCTGGTCGCCCGCGCTCTGCAACGGGAGTTTCCCACCCTGCGCATGGAGGAGGATCGCATCTTCATCCAGGACGGCCCCATCTGGACATCGGCCGGCATGACCGCCGGCATCGACCTGGCGCTGGCCCTGGTGGAGGAGGATTTGGGCGCCGACATCTCCCGCGCCGTGGCGCGCAAGATGGTGGTGTATCACCGCCGCCCGGGCGGGCAGTCCCAGTTCTCCGCCCTGCTGGAACTGGAGCCCCGGTCGGACCGCATCCAGACGGTGGTGCGCTATGCCCGTGAGAACCTGAAAGAGGATCTGTCGGTGGAGCGGTTGGCCGAGGTGGCGCATCTCAGCCCCCGGCAGTTCAGCCGCGCCTTCCACGCCGAAACCGGCCAATCGCCCGCCAAGGCGGTGGAGAACCTGCGTCTGGAGGCGGCGCGGGCGCTGATGGAGGAGGGGCGCCACCCCATCGAGATCATCGTGCGCGAAACCGGCTTTGGCGACCGCGAGCGCATGCGCCGCGCCTTCCTGCGCGCCTTCGGCCAGCCGCCCCAGGCGTTCCAGCGGACCGCGCGGCTCAGCGCCTGATTAAAATCGATTTTAATCGGAGGGGTGCGGGGGGCCGATATATACGGTGAAATACAACGAAGCCCTATAAGGACCCTCATCATGATCCGCCCCGCCACTTTAGGCGCCGTGGTGTCAAGCGTGCTTGCCTTTGGCGCGCTGGCAGGCACGGCTTGCGCCCAGACCACCGACGTCATCAGCGACTATTTCAACAATTGGTACGCCCGGGTGGACCAAGCCCAGTCCAGCCAGCCCGGCTGGGTGACGCCGCTGGTCACCGTGACCCCGCGGCTGGAACAGGAATTCCGCTTCGACCAGTTGAACCAGTACCAGGGCACCGGCGCCATGGTCCGCAATTACGGCGGCGGCAAGGGCCTGGAACTGATTCCAACCGCGACCACCGAGGTGGTGCTGAACATCCCGCCTTATCAGGTGCGGTCCAATATCAAGCCGGTCCAGGGCTTCGGCGACGATCCCGTGCTCATGGTGAAGCAGCGCCTGCTGTCCGCCACGGCGGACCCTCAACGCCTTTGGGGCGGGGATTACATCGTCACAGCCTTTCTGGGCTTCCAGGCGCCCACCGGCATCAAGGCCTTCACCAACAACGCCTGGCTGGTCACGCCCACCCTGGCCGCCGGCAAGGGCTTCGGCCAATTCGACATCCAGGGCACCGTGGGCGTCGCCTTGCCCATGGCGCATGAGGTCACCATCGGCCGGGCGGTGGCGACCAACGTCACCTTTCAATACCACGTCGACGACTATTTCTGGCCGGAGCTGGAGGTCAACGACACCTATTGGTCCGGCGGCCTGCGCGACGGCAAGAACCAGGTGCTGCTGACCCCCGGCATCATCTTCGGCCGCTTCCCGCTGGGGGGCCATTCCAAGGCCAATTTCGGCTTCGGTTACCAGTTCGCGGTGTCGCCCACGTTGCAACGTGAACCGGCGCTGACGCCAACCTTGGATCACGCCTGGATTTTCACCGGCCGCGTCTCGTTCTAATCGGCCCTGTCCGCTCCTCCAGGAGTGCGTCAGCCGGGGATGCTGAGGCCGCCCAGTGTCTGGCGCAGGGCGGCCGCCGTGTCCTCGCCGTTGGCCGTCTCGAATTCCCGTTGGGCTTCCCGCCACAGCACGGTACCGGCGCGCAAAGCCTCGCGTCCCTTGTCGGTCAGGGTGATCTCATGGCTGCGCCGGTCGGTGGGGCAGGGGGTGGTCTGGATCAGGCCCTCCCGTTCCAGCGGGCGTAAATTCTTGCCGGTGGTGGTGCGGTCCAAATCCAGGCGCGCCGCCATCTCGTTCACCGACAGGGCGCCGGCCTCATACACCATCGCCAGCATCGAGAACTGCGTCACGCGCAGGCCGGTGGGCGCCAGCTTGGCGTCGTAGAAATTGGTCATCCGCCGCGCCGCCCGCCGCAGGGCGCCGCAGTTGCAATGGGCGACGCCGTCGCGCTGCTGGCCGAAACTCATCCCGCTCTCCTTCCGCCCCCGTTTCTATCAGGCACTGGCATCCCGCGCCAGATAAGAGTATATGCCCCTATATAAGAGCATATACTCTTACTTGATCCAGAGGGGACGACGACCATGACCACCGATATCGGCACCACGGACACCGGCACCACCGGCATCGGGCCGGCAGCGGCGGCGGCGATATCCGGGGCCGGGGGGCGGGATAAGCCCAAGCCGCCGCCCGCCCGCCACGCCCTGCTGCACGGGCCCATCGTGCCCACCATGCTGCGTTTGGCCCTGCCCACCATCGCGGTGCTGGTCATCCAGACGGCCGTTGGTGTGGCGGAGACGTATTACGTCAGCGCGCTGGGCACGGACGCGCTGGTGGGGGCGGCCCTGGTCCTGCCGGTGTCCATGCTGATGACCATGGTGGCCGCGGGCGGCATCGGCGGTGGCGTCGCGGCGGCGGTGTCGCGCGCCATGGGGGCGGGGCGGACGCGCGACGCCAACGCCTTGGTGTTCCACGCCCTGGTCCTGGCCATCGCCTTTGGCCTGGCGTTCACGGTGGGCCTGGGGCTGGGCGGGCCGGCGCTCTATCGCCTGCTGGGCGGGACGGAGGGGGCGCTGGCGGCGGCGCTGTCCTACTCGGGGTGGCTGTTCGCCGGTGCCGTGCCGGTTTGGATCATCAACCTGATGTCGGCCGTGCTGCGCGGTATCGGCAATGTGCGGGTGCCTGCCTTGGTCACCCTGGTCGGGGCGGCGGTCATGATACCGCTCTCGCCCTTCCTGATCTTCGGCATCGGGCCGGTCCACGGTTTCGGCGTCGCCGGCGCCGGCATGGCGGTCAGCGGCTATTACACCGTGGCGGCGGGCGTGTTGCTGGCCTACATGGCGCGCGGCCGCTCGGGCCTGACCTTGCGCCGCGTGCCGCTGGAAGGGCGGTTGTTCCGCGACATCCTGGGCGTGGGCGTCGTCTCGGCCCTGAGCGCCCTGCAACTGAACCTCATCACCCTCCTGGTCACGGGCGCCGTCGGCCGCTTCGGGACCGAGGCGCTGGCCGGCTTCGGCATGGGGTCCCGCCTGGACTATCTGCTGATCCCGTTGCTGTTCGGCCTGGGCACGGCGGTGCTGACCCTGGTGGGTACGGCCATGGGGGCGGGTGACGGCCCCCGCGCCCGTCGCGCCGCCTGGATCGGCGCCCTGATGGGGGCGGGGGTGACGGAGGCGATCGGGCTGGGCGTGGCGCTGTGGCCGTCCGCCTGGGTGGACCTGTTCAGCCATGACCCCGCCGTGCTGGCTCATGGCGCCCACTACCTGCGCACGGTGGGGCCGGTCTATGGCGCGGTGGGCCTGACCTTCATCCTCGGCTTCGCCTCCCAGGGCGGCGGCCGGCCCCTGTGGGCCTTCCTGGCCGGTACGGTGCGCCTGATCGTCGCGGCCGGGGGCGGATGGCTGGCGGTGGGCTTGGGCGCCAGCCTGGGCACCCTGTTCGCGCTGGTGGCCGGTGCGTCCCTGGCGTCCGCCGCGCTTTGCGTCACCGCCGCCCTGACCGGCGCCATCTGGCGACCGGGGCGGGAGTGATCAGATAAGGTTGTATTAACTGTATGTTGCAATCATTTAAGTTGACTCGCTCGAGTTAACAAGCCAAAAAAGTTTGGCAAGACAAGCAACCATGGCCCGATCACCTGCCGCTGGGGAGGCGGCGCCCAAACGCTGACTCCGCCTCCCGGTTCGCGGGAACCGTCCTGATTTTGACCATAGCCCGTGATGTCAGGTCCCACTTCGTGGGCGGCCCTAGCCGCCTGTCTTTCGCGATCCTTTCAAAACAGGGGGCCTTCGACACAGGGGGCCTTGAGAGAGCGAGGAAGCAATGACGATCATTCAGCCCTATGGCGTTGCGATTACCCAGGCCATCGCGAGCGGCGACCTGGAGGAAATGAAGCGGGCCAAGGCCCTGGCCGAGGACCATGTCCAGCGCTACGGCGACATCCCCACCCTGCTGACGCACCTCAAGGCGGCCATCGCCAAGCTTGAGGCCGGCAAGACGCCCTGATCCTGCCAGCCGGGACAGGGATTTTTTGCACCCACAAATACAACTTAAGAGGGTTTAAAATGTCGCATATACCGCTTTATGCCGTCGCCGCCACCCAGGCCATCGCCAAGGGCGACTTGGCGCAGCTCAAGAGCCTGCACGCCGAGGCCGAGAAGCACCTGCAGGAATACGGCGACGTCGCCACCGTGCTGCAACTGCTGAAGGTCGAAATCGCCAAGGCCGAAGCGGCCAAGCCCTGATCCCAAGCGCTTAACCCCGGGAGGAAAACCATGTCATCCCTTCACGTCCTTTACGGCGTCGCCATCACCGACGCCATCGCCAAGGGCGACCTGGCGGAACTGAAGAAGCTGGCCGCCGAGGCCGAGGCGCATGTGCAGCAGTACGGCGACGTGCCCACCCTGCTGACGCATCTGAAGCTGGAGATCGCCAAGGCCGAAGCGCGCAAGCCCTGAGCCCGGCGCCATCGTAAGGCTGGCCGGCGCCCCCCTGGGCCCCCCTGGGGGTGCCGGCCTATTCCAACGTTTTTTCAAGGGTTTTCCCCATGGACAACAGCGCGTCCGCCTTGCCGCCCACCGATCAGGAGGTTCCCGTCCGCTTCCGCCGGATGGAGGACCATCACAACCTGGTGCCGGTGCACGTGGTGTGGGAGATCACGCTGGCCTGTAACCTGAAGTGCCAGCACTGCGGCTCCCGCGCCGGCCGGCCCCGCGCCGATGAACTGACGACGGCGGAGGCGCTGGACCTGGTGGACCAGCTGGCGGCCTTGGGCACGCGGGAGATGACCCTCATCGGGGGGAGGCGTATCTGCGTCGCGACTGGATCGACATCGTGCGCCGATGCCGCGAGCATGGCATGCGCACCGCCATCCAGACCGGCGCCCGCAACCTGACCGACGCCCGGCTGGACCAGGCGGTGGATGCCGGCCTGCAAGGGCTGGGCGTGTCCATCGACGGCCTGCCGGAACTGCACGACCGTGTGCGCGGTGTCCCGGGATCGTACGACCAGGCCATCAGCGCGCTGCGCCGGGCCAAGGCGCGCGGGCTGGATATCTCGGTCAACACCCAGATCGGGCCGGAGACGCCGGCCCATCTGCCCGAGTTGATGGATCGCATCATCGAGGCCGGCGCCACCCATTGGCAGATCCAGCTGACCGTGGCCATGGGCAATGCCGTCGACCACCCCGACCTGCTGCTGCAGCCCTATCAGCTGATCGACGTCATGCCCCTGCTGGCCCGCCTGTACCAGGAGGGGGTGGAGCGGGGCCTGCTGATGATCGTGGGCAACAACATCGGCTATTTCGGCCCGTATGAACGCATGTGGCGCGGCTATGGCGATGAGACCATGCACTGGACCGGATGCGCCGCCGGCCAGACCACCATCGGCATCGAGGCCGATGGCACCATCAAGGGCTGCCCCTCGCTGGCCACCTCGCTCTATTCCGCCGGCCATGTCCGCGACATGACGGTGGAGGACATCTGGCGCCATACCGAGCGCATCAGCTTTGGCCGCCTGCGTTCGGTGGATGAGATGTGGGGCTATTGCCGCACCTGCTATTACGCCGACGCCTGCCGCGCCGGCTGCACCTGGACCTCGGAATCGCTGTTGGGCCGGCGGGGCAACAACCCCTACTGCCATCACCGGGTGCTGGATCTGGCCAAGCATGGCCTGCGCGAGCGGGTGGTGAAGGTGAAGGAGGCGCCAGCGGAGAGCTTCGCCATCGGTGAGTTCGCCCTGATCACCGAGGCCATCCCCGGCGTGACGGACGCGCCACCCCTGCCGGCGCGCGACCCGGCCCAGGTGCACATCCACCCCCGCGAACGAGCGGCCGGCGGCGGCACCACGCCACCGAAGCTGGAGGTCTGCCGGGGCTGCGACCAGTACATCTGGCCGCACGAGGAAACCTGCCCCCACTGCGGCTGCGACGTGGCGGCGGAGGCCACCCGCCACGCGGAGGACACTGCCCGCCGCCGCGCCCTGATCGAGCAGGCCAAGCGCTTCCTCGCGGGGGTGCGGCGGGAAGCGCCGGCGGCGGAGTAGGACTCAGGGCGGCTGTCTGTCAAACTCCGCCCGGGACGTCTCATAAACGGCGTCGAACGTGCCGCATTTCCGGATTAAGTATTCTCCAATCTCTCTATTTGATCGAGCATCGTCGAGGGAGATGCTGGAAGCATTGTCATGATCCGCGAGATTCTGTTTCGGAGCGACGGCCGCATAGTCGTTCAATGCCGCCTCTTCGCATTCGCGGTGTGCGTTGGCGACCTTGCGATACGTCGCGTCAAAGCGAGTCATCTGACGTAATTCGATTACGGAGGCGCAATCGTTTTTACGATGGAAAGGGGGATCCCACCTCAAGAGGACTCTAACCCCATTTTTACCCGGTCCAATAAAGACGCCTATCGGACCGTGGGCCGATATGGCGAACTCCAACTCCCTCCAGTGTTCATGAATATCCTGTGTCGTTAAACAGGCAACACCAGGCAGGAAGGATACATGTGTATCCAAGGTTTCAAGGGGTGCTTCCCACCCAGTGCAATTTATAGTCGTTTCGGCCCGATAATTTACATCGGCTAAGATGCCATTGCTGGCTTGGTCGCGGACGGAATCCTGCTCATTGTCGGGACTAGCTGTGAACCAGCCGCTTCGGGCGGAAAGTTCTCGCAAATCCATTGCCGCCGAGTCAGACCAATGTTCACATTTGGAAAGCGGTATGTGCCGAGCCTGAACCTCTGTGAAATGAAGGTTCAGTGTTTGCTCAACATAGGCAACGTCCAGCCGATGGCCGGAATCAGCGATTTTCTGCAGGCGGTCGATCAGTTCGATAATGCGGCTTCTGGCCGACGTTAGCTCGGTTTGCTCGTTCGCTGACGTCGGCGTCGCCGCGAAAAGCAGCGTGACCAAAAAGACCGCGAGGAAACAGCGTGCAGCCAATCACACCCCCGCCTGCAGGCCCTTCACGAACTCCGACAGGCCCACCTGGCGGCGGCGCACCAGGCGCTCGGCGGTCAGGATGGCGTGGGCCTTGGCGACGGAGGTGTCCACGTCGTTGTTGATGATGACGTAGTCGTACTCGGCCCAGTGGCTCATCTCGTTGGACGCCTTGCTCATGCGCTTGGCGATCTCGGCCTGGCTGTCCTGGGCGCGGCTGGTCAGGCGGCGTTCCAGTTCGCGGGCCGACGGCGGCAGGATGAAGATGCTGACCAGGTCGTCGCGGGCCTTTTCCTTCAGCTGCTGCGTGCCCTGCCAGTCGATGTCGAACAGCACGTCGCGGCCACCGGCCAGCGCCTGCTCCACCGGCTCGCGCGGGGTGCCGTAGTAGTTGTCGAAGACCTTGGCGTATTCCAGCAGCTTGCCCTGGTTCACCATCAGGTCGAACTCGGTGAGGCTGGTGAAGTGATAGTCCACGCCCGCCACCTCGCCCGGCCGCTTGGCGCGGGTGGTGGCGGAGACCGACATGGTCAGCTCCTGGTCCTGCTCCAGCAGGCGGCGGGCGATGGTGGTCTTGCCAGCACCCGAGGGGGAGGACAGCACCAGCATCAGGCCACGGCGGTGCATGTAGGGGGGCAGGGCGGGGGATGGGGTGTCGGCGGTCATGGCGGGCGTGCTCATTCGATATTCTGGACCTGTTCGCGGAACTGCTCGATCGTGGCCTTCAGCGACAGGCCGATGCGGGTCAATTCCACGTCGGCGGACTTGGAACAGAGGGTGTTGGCCTCACGGTTGAACTCCTGGCACAGGAAGTCCAGCCGGCGGCCCACGGCGGCGCCCTCGGCCAGCATGTCGCGGGCCTGGGCGATGTGGGCGCGCAGGCGGTCCAGCTCCTCCCGCACGTCGGCCTTGGCGATCAGCAGCGCCGCCTCCTGGGCCAGGCGCTCCTCCGGCAGGGCCGGCACGGCCTCCAGCAGGGCCTGCACCTGGGTCTTCAGCTTGTCGCGCAGGGCGGCCGGCTGCAGTGCGGCGGTGTTGGCGGCGGCCTCGGTCAGCGTGGCGATCTCATCCAGGTGGCCGGCCAGCACCTCAGCCAGGCGGGCGCCCTCGGCCAGGCGGGCGGTGGACAGGGCCTGGATGGCCTGGGTCACGGTCTTGGCCATGGCGGCCTCCAGCGCCGCCCGCTCCTCCGGCTGCTCCGTCTCCTCGCCGGTGTCGATGACGCCGCGGATGGCCAGCAGGGCGTCCAGCCGGGGCGGGGCTGCCCCGGCACCCTCGATCTCCCGCGCCAATTCCAGCACCTGGGCCAGGAACTCGCGGTTCAGGCGCAGGGGGGCCGTGGTGGTGGCGCGGTTGACCGTCAGGTTCAGGGTCACGTTGCCGCGGCGGATGAGGCGGTTCACCTCCGCCCGGGCCAGGGCCTCGATGGCGTCGAAGCCGGAGGGCTGGCGGGTGCGCAGGTCAAGGGCGCGGCCGTTGACGCTTTTCACCTCGACGATCCACGAAATGCCGCCAAGCGCACCTTCGGTGCGGGCGAAGCCGGTCATGCTGGCGAGAGGGGCGGTCTTGCTCAAAGGGTCGGATCCGGGGTACGGGGAGGACGACAGGGACGCATCGGCGCGCTGCCGCTGGACCGGCGGCGAGACATGCTGCATCGTCTTGAGCCCAGGGTTATAGCCCGTGCGGGCGGCGACAAACAAGCAAGCGCCACAGGCGCCCGCGGGGTGCGGGCCTTGCGGTAGACGCGGGGGGCACGCCCCGTGACGAAACAGGCGAAGGGGGACGGGCGGTGCAGTCGCCGAACAGTATTCTGATCACCGGCGCGTCCAGCGGCATTGGCGAGGCCCTGGCCCTGGCCTATGCGGTGCCGGGGCGCCAGCTGTGGCTGACGGGTCGTGATTCGGCTCGGCTGGCGGCGGTGGCGGACGCCGCGCGCGCCAAGGGCGCGCGGGTCACGGCATCGGCATTGGACGTGCTGGATCGCCAGGCCCTGGGCGATTGGATTCGGGCCGCCGATGACGGCGTGCCCATCGACCTGGTCATCGCCAACGCTGGCATCTCCGGCGGCACGGGCGGCGGTGGGGACGGGCTTGCCGGGGAGACGGAGGAGCAGGCGCGCCGCATCCTGGCGGTGAACATCGAGGGCGTGCTGAACACCATCCACCCCCTGATTCCGCGCATGGTGGCGCGCAAGCGGGGGCAATTGGCGCTCATGTCCTCGCTGGCGGCCTTCCGCGGTATGCCCGGCGCCCCGGCCTACTGCGCCTCCAAGGCGGCGGTGCGGTCGTATGGCGAGGGGCTTCGGGGCGAGCTGATGGGGCAGGGGGTGCAGGTTTCCGTCATCTGCCCCGGCTTCGTGCGCAGCCGCATGACGGCGGTCAACACCTTCCCCATGCCCTTCCTGATGGACGCGGATCGGGCGGCGCGCATCGTCGTGCACGGCCTAGCCGCCAACCGGGCGCGCATCGCCTTCCCGTGGCCCACCTACGCCGTGTCCTGGCTGCTGGGCGTCCTGCCCCCCAGCTGGACCGACGCCCTGCTGGCCCAGGCGCCGCGCAAGGCTTAAAGCCAACTTCTCCAAATGGGACATACGCCTTTGGGTGCGAGAACAATACGTGACGGTGCCGTTTCCGGACGGGGAGACGCCGATCTGGCGCCGCCCAAGCTGGCGACCCTGGAATGGGGGCGCTTCCTGGCCGCGACCGCCGTGGTCCTTGGCCATGCCGGCCCCAATGTCGATAAGCTGGCGGCGCCGGGCGTGGGGCCCGTGCTGGGCGGCTGGCCGGTGCCCGGTGCCCTGGGCGTGACGTATTTCTTCGTCCTTTCCGGCTTCGTCATGATGATGGCCCATGCCGGGGATTGGGGCGACATCGCCGCCGTCCCGCGCTTCTGGTGGCGCCGCCTTTGCCGACTCTATCCGGCCTACTGGCTGGCGCTGCTGATCCCGTTTTACTTCCTCCATTCCCTGATCACGCCGGAATCGGCCATACCGATGATCCTGCTGTCACCGGGGCATGACCGGGAATTCATACCGGCGGCCTGGACCTTGCGGCATGAGCTGGTGTTCTATTTCTTCTTCGGCCTGGCCCTGATACCCCGGCTGGGCCCCGCCATCCTGGCCGTATGGGCCTTCGCCACTTTTTGGCGGTGGATACCGTGGCCGGTCCTGGACATGCTGCACCTGCCGCGCTCGGTATGGCTGAGCCGCGTGGCCAATCCCTGGGGCATGCGGGCGATCAGCTATTTCAATTTCCATTTCATGGCCGGCCTGGCCGCCGGATGGATATTCGTCAGGCTCCGTCCCGGGCGCCGGACCAGTCTGGCCCTGACGGCGCTGGGGGCCGCATTGGTCCTTGTGACGCTGCCCGGTCTCGCCTGGGGCAGGGAGTATGGCGACCCGGTGATGTTCATGCGCATGGCGGTCCAGGTCGG
The DNA here is from genome assembly GCF_034427435.1 of Nitrospirillum goiasense. NCBI lineage: Bacteria > Pseudomonadati > Pseudomonadota > Alphaproteobacteria > Rhodospirillales > Azospirillaceae > Nitrospirillum > Nitrospirillum goiasense. Next base: position 1,641,539 of record NZ_JAXQNP010000003.1, read on the forward strand.
GCTGCTGGTGCTGGGGCTGGCGGGGCTGGAACGTCATGGCGTGCTGCGCGGGGGCCGGCTCGCCCGCCGCGCCGGCGCCGTATCCTATCCGCTTTACATCGTGCACATGGCGCTGCTGCTGGCGCTGGAGATCACCTTGCCGAAAGTCGCGCTGTCCGGGCCGGCGCTGTACGGCGCGCTGGTGGCGGTGCTGGCGCTGATCTATCTCGTCGCCTGGCTGGTCACCGTCCTGTTCGACCAGCCGGTGCAGCGCTTGCTCCGCGCGTTTGAGCAGCGTGTCGCACCCCGGCCACCAGGCTGGGCCGCCGTCGTTCAGTCCCGGGTGTAGCCCCAGACCGCCGCCGGCGGGATGTTGGACATGGCCCAGCCCAGGCGCTTGCCCGTCAGGCCCAGCGCCTGGCGCCGCAGGGGGAGCGGAAGGAATAGGTGAAGGCCAGGAACCGGCGGCCGCGCGGCATGACGGCATAGGCCTCATCCATGATCAGGCGCTGGGCCTCGGTCGGGATCAGGATCATGGGGATGCCGCAGACGATGGTGCCGACCTTGCCCACCCATTGCGGCGGCAGCAGGGTGCGCACGTCCTTCACATCGCCCAGCAGCACGGTGACGCCGGGGAACTTGGCCGTCATGTAGGCGTGCAGTTCCTTGTCCCGCTCGATCACGAACAGGCGGGAGGCGGGAATGCCGGAGTCCAGCAAGGCCTTGGTGATGGCGCCCGTGCCGCCGCCATATTCCACCACGATCTCATCCGCCTCGCGCCGCACATGGCGGGCCATCAGGCGCCCCAGCGACGGGGCCGACGGGGTGATGGAGGCGATGGAGACGGGATTGGCGGCCCAGCGGCGGAAAAACAGCCAGGCGGGGTTCTCGCTGGCCGGGCTGTGGGCCCGGGGGGCATGCCCACGCGCATGGCTTTTGGCGGAGCCCCGGGCGGCGAATTTCTTGCCGGTCAAGGTCGTCTCGGCGCGATCAGTCGGCATGGGTCAGGCGTTCCTCAGCATCGGCATTCCAGCGGCGGCGCGTCCCCCGGCCGACATCGTGTCACCGGGTGGGCGTAAGGCTTTCAGGTCGTCGCTCCCCGGGTGGGAGCCCTGGGCCCCAGGCCCCGGGAACAAATGTATGCACGGAACATAGGCGCACAGATGGCACGCACCGCCCCGATTTGCAATGATGGCTGTGTTACATCCCGGTTTCGGTTACGCAATTTCGGACTGGGGCCCAAGGGCGGGGTGCGGCGCATGGGCGCAGGCGACGCATGGGGGCCGGCGACGGGCCTCACGCCCCCGCCGCCATTGCCTCTTCCAGCTGTTCCGACAGGGTCAGCCAGGCCTCCTCGGCGGCGTCCAGGTCCTTCTGCACCTGGCCCAGCTCGATCTGCAGCTTGGTCACGGCCTCCTTGGGGCCCTGGTACAGGGCGGGGTCGGCCAGCTTTTCGTCCAGTTTGGCCTTCTTGGTGCCCAACTGGCCCATGCGCTTCTCCGCGTCTTCCACCTTGCGGCGCAGGGGGGCCAGCTGCTGGCGCAGCTCGGCCGCCGCGCGGCGCTCTTCCTTGCGGTCGCGGCCGGCGGCGGGGGTGACGTCGCGTGAGGCGCTGTCGCTGCGGCGCTGGTCCAGCAGCCAGGCGCGGTATTCGTCGAGGTCGCCGTCATAGGGCTTGCAGGTGCCGTCGGCCACCAGCCACAGCCGGTCGGCCGTCAGTTCCACCAGGTGCGGGTCGTGGCTGATGAGGATGACGGCGCCCTGATAGCCGTTGATCGCCTCCACCAGCGCCTCGCGGCTGTCGATGTCCAGGTGGTTGGTCGGTTCGTCCAGCAGCAGGATGCCCGGCGCCTCCCTGCTCATCAGCGCGAACAGCAGGCGCGCCTTCTCCCCGCCCGACAGGTCGCGGATCAGGGTGTCGGCCTTGATCTGGGGGAAGCCGAAGCGGCCCAGGTGGTTGCGCACCTGCTGCTCGGTGGTCCCCTTCATCGCTGCCTGGGTCTGCTGCACCGGCGTCCAGGCCAGGTTCAACTCCTCCGCCTGGTGCTGGGCGAAATAGCCGACCTTGAGCTTGGAGGATCGGCGGACCTCACCCCCCATGGGGGCCAGCCGCCCGGCCAGCATCTTCACCAGCGTGGACTTGCCGTTGCCGTTGGCGCCCAGCAGGGCGATGCGGTCCTCGGGGTCGATGCGCAGGTTCAGGTTGCGCAGGATCGCCTTGTCGCCATAGCCGACGACGGCGCCGTCCATGTTGATCAGCGGCGGCGACAACTCCTCGGGTGAGGGGAAGTCGAACCGCGTGCGGTGTTCCTCCAGCACGGTGATGGCGGGGCCCAGCTTCTCCAGCGCCTTCAGGCGGCTTTGCGCCTGCTTGGCCTTGCTGGCCTTGGCGCGGAAGCGGTCCACGAAGTCCTGCATGTGCTTGCGCTGGGCCTCCTGCTTGGCCGACTGGGCCTTCAGGTTCTCCAGCTTGGCGGCGCGCACGGCGACGAACTGGTCATAGCCGCCGCTGTAGGAGGTCAGCTTCTGCTGATCCAGGTGGATGGTGGTGGTCGGGACCTTGTTCAGCAGTTCCCGGTCATGGCTGATCAGCAGGATGGTGTGGGGGTAGTTCTTGAGATAGCTCTCTAGCCACACCGTGGCTTCCAGGTCCAAATGGTTGGTCGGCTCGTCCAGCAGCAGCAGGTCGGGCTGGGTGAACAGCACGCCGGCCAGGGCCACGCGCATGCGCCAGCCGCCGGAGAAGTCGGCGCAAGCGCGCTGCTGCGCCGCCGCGTCGAAGCCCAGGCCGGACAGGATCTGCGCCGCCCGCGCCTCCGCCGAATGGGCGCCGATGTCGGCCAGACGGGTGTGGATGTCGGCGATGCGCGTGGGGTCCGTCGCCGTCTCGGCTTCCGCCAGCAGGGCCGTACGCTCGGTGTCCGCCGCCATCACCGTGTCCAGCAGGCTGGTGGCGCCCGCCGGCACCTCCTGCCGGACCATGCCCATGCGCATGCCGCTGGGCAGGCTGATCTCCCCGCCATCGGGGTGCAACTCGCCGGCGATCAGCTTGAACAGGGTGGACTTGCCTGTGCCGTTGCGCCCCACCAGCGCCACCTTGTGGCCCCGGGGCACGACGACGGAGGCCTGGTCCAGAAGGGTGCGGCCGGCGATGCGGTAGGTGAGGTCGGTGATGGTCAGCATGGCCGCCCTCTTAGCATGAGGCGCACCGGAAGGCACTTGTCAGCTTAGCCGGCCAGGTTCCGTAAAGCGCTCTGTACAGTATGTATAAAACGTCCATAATGTACGTTATGTAGTAAAGGAGATGGGATCATGGTCGCTAAGCGATCCAGCTTGGAAGCCTTGCCCCGGCGCAACGCGACCCAGGTCCGCAGTCGCTGGGCTGACATCGCGCGGGAGGTCCAGGCCAGCGGCAGCGTGGCCATCACCACCCATGACCGGGTGGAAATGGTGCTGGTATCGGCCGAGGAGTATGATCGGTTGGCAACCAGGGCGGCCGATGCCCTGGCGCAGCAGCAGGCCGGTTTGGAGCGGCTGGCCGCTCAATTCGACGCGGAATTGGCCACACTGCGGGAGCCGGGCGCCAGGGATCGACTTGACGACATGCTGGCGTCCAAAGGTCAGGGCGGAACCCGACCGAAGGCGGGCTATTCATATTGAGCGATCCACGGCCCTTCATTCTGGTGCTGGCGGGAGTGAACGGCGCCGGCAAAAGCTCTTTCGGTGGTGCGCTTTTGGCGGCCCATGGTCTGTCCTACTTCAACCCAGACACCATGGCCCGCCACATGGTCGCGCAGACCGGGCTGGCGCCGGATGCCGCGAATATGCGTGCCGGCCGTCAGGGGTTGACCAATCTCCGTCAGGCTATCGCTGATGGAACCAGCTATGCCTTCGAAACCACCCTGGGCGGTAGCGCGATTCCCGCCCTCCTGCTGGCCGCGGCGGCCACCCATCGTATCGTCATGCTGTATTGTGGATTGGCAACGGTGGAGATGCATCTGCGGCGGGTGGCCCAGCGCGTGGCCTTCGGTGGGCATGACATCCCGGAGGCCAAGATACGGGAACGCTGGGTAACCTCCCGCGCAAACCTGATCCGTATTCTGCCGGTGATCAGCCACCTTCAGCTTTTCGACAATAGCGTCACGGTCGGGGCGGGTGACGACATCCCGCCGGCAAGATTGATCCTGGAGACGCGGGAGCGTGAAATTTTTATGCCAGTGGCGGAGGACTTGGCGGCGCTGGCGTCAATTCCAGACTGGGCGAAGCCCATTTTCCAGGCGGCGCGCGACCTTGCGCGGGGCGCGGGTGGTGCCGAAAAGGCCTGACGGGTGCGCATCACGGGCAGAGCGACGCCTGTTGCGGCCCCGCGTGCGCCCGTATATAACGCCGCCACTTTCGAGATTCCTCGTATCAAATCCCAGGAGATCCGGCCATGGCCGTCGAACAGACCTTCTCGATCATTAAGCCCGACGCCACCCGTCGCAACCTGACCGGCAAGATCAACGCCAAGTTCGAGGAAGCCGGCCTGCGCATCGTCGCGCAGAAGCGCATCCAGATGACCAAGCAGCAGGCTGAGAAGTTCTACGAAGTGCACGCCGCCCGTCCGTTCTACGGCGACCTGGTGTCCTTCATGACCTCCGGCCCGGTCGTGGTGCAGGTCCTGGAAGGTGAGAACGCCGTGGCCCGCAACCGCGAGATCATGGGCGCCACCAACCCGGCCAACGCCGACGCCGGCACCATCCGCAAGGAATTCGCGGAATCGATCGAAGCCAACTCCGTCCACGGCTCCGACAGCCTGGAGAACGCGAAGATCGAGATCGCCTACTTCTTCGCCGGCACCGAGATCGTCGGCTGATTGCCGACGTCACGGATGACGATCCAAGGGAAGCGGCCCCGGGGTTCCTCGGGGCCGCTTTTCTTTTGGCGGTAGCCATGGATGGCTTCCTGCACAGAAATTATGCAGGAAGGGCGGTGGCGCGGCTTTACGCATTTTTCTGGCTGTCCGGTCAAAAAATCCTGACCAAATGGTCAAATTCATGTCACTCTCCATGCCATAAGTTTCGAGCTGCAACCGCGCAATCAGTTTCTGTCTATAACTATTCCATGGGTTTCGAGTTATAAGGGCGGGCATGCCTGGCCGAACGGGGCCGGGCGCTTTCTGGGAGAGCAGCTTTGGCACAGCGTCACGATGGCTTCGGCGTCCACCCCATATCCCCGTTCGCGGCCCCTGACGGCCGCGGCTCAGGCAGCGTCCCGAACAACATGGACGCCTTCTGGATGCCCTTCACCGCTAACCGGCAGTTCAAGAAGGCGCCGCGCCTGTTCGTGGGCGCCAAGGACATGCACTACACCACCGATGACGGCCGCCAGGTGCTGGACGGAACCGCCGGCCTGTGGTGCGTGAACGCCGGCCATTGCCGGACCGAGATCGTCCAGGCGGTGCAGGCCCAGGTGGCGGCCATGGACTACGCCCCGGCGTTCCAGATGGGCCATCCGGGCGCCTTCGAACTGGCCGCCCAACTGGCAGCACTGCTGCCCACCGGCATGGACAAGGTGTTCTTCACCAATTCCGGCTCCGAATCCGTGGATACGGCGCTGAAGGTGGCGCTGGCCTACCACCGCGCCCGGGGGAGGGCGCGCGCACCCGCTTCATCGGACGCGAACGCGGCTATCACGGCGTCGGCTTCGGTGGCATCTCGGTCGGCGGCATCGTCACCAACCGCAAGGTCTTCGGCCCCCTGCTGGCCGGTGTCGACCACCTCCCGCATACCCATGACAAGGCGCACCAGGCCTTCACCAAGGGGCAGCCGGAATGGGGCGCCCACCTGGCGGATGAGCTGGAGCGCATCATCGCCCTGCACGACGCCTCCACCATCGCCGCCGTGATCGTGGAGCCGGTGGCGGGGTCCACCGGCGTGTTGCTGCCGCCCAAGGGCTACCTGGAAAAGCTGCGGGTCCTTTGCGACCGCCACGGCATCCTGCTGATCTTCGATGAGGTCATCACCGGCTTCGGCCGCCTGGGCGCGCCCTTCGCCACCGACTATTTCGGCGTTGTGCCGGACATCATCACCGCGGCCAAGGGCCTGACCAACGCCACCGTTCCCATGGGGGCCGTGTTTTTCAAGAACCACATCTACGACGCCTTCATGACCGGGCCGGAGAACGTCATCGAGCTGTTCCACGGCTACACCTATTCCGGTCACCCGCTGGCCACTGCCGCCGGCCTGGCCACCTTGAAGATTTACAGGGAGGAGGGGCTGCTGACCCGGGGGGCGGAGCTGGCCACCTATTGGCAGGAGGCGGCGCACAGCCTGCGCGGCCTGCCGCACGTCATCGACGTCCGCAACCTGGGCCTGATCGCGGGCATCGAGCTGGAGCCCATCGCGGGCAAGCCCACGGCGCGCGCCTTCGACGCCTTCCTGCGGGCCTTTGAGAAGGGCCTGCTGATCCGCACCACCGGCGACATCATCGCCCTGTCGCCGCCGCTGATCATCGAGAAAAGCCACATCGACCAGATCTTCGGCACGCTGGCGGAGGTGCTGCGCGATTTACCCTGAAGTGGGTCCCTAAAGCGGGCCACATCCGGCGGGACCACCGGATCGTGTAAACCCGCACTCTCATGAACAGGTCAAGGGCAAGCCGCGATCATCGCCGATAGCGGCTTGCCCCAGGGGCCCCGCCCTTGGACAAAAAACAAGTCGAAAAATAAAGCCAATCAAGGCATACGCCTGCGACACGCGTACCTCTGAACAGGACCGCCGGAAACGCACGACCGTTCCGGCGGTGGCCCAGCAACGGGCGGGAAAGGACGGGAGCAGTAGATGAGTGGCGTCAACGGGGCCGCACACGGAAGCCAGCTCAGCCTGGAGCGGGATTTGGTTTCCCCCTTCACCGCCTTGCAGGCCATGGCGGAGAGCAGCCGGTGCCTTTACTGCTATGAGGCGGCCTGTGTCACGGCCTGCCCCACCGCCATCGACATTCCAGGCTTCATCCGCAAGATCGGCACCGGCAATGTCAAGGGCGCCGCCCGCACCATCCTGGACGCCAACATCATGGGCGGCACCTGCGCCCGCGCCTGCCCGACGGAGGTGCTGTGCGAACAGGCCTGCGTCCGCAACAAGGCGGAGGCGGAACCGGTGGCCATCGGCCGCCTGCAGCGCTACGCCACCGATGTGCTGTTCAAGGCGGGCGTGCAGCCCTTCACCCGGCAGACGCCGACCGGCAAGCATGTCGCGGTGGTGGGCGGCGGCCCCGCTGGCCTGGCCTGCGCCCATCGCTTGGCCCTGCTGGGGCACGAGGTCACGGTGTTCGAGGCGCGCGCCAAGGCCGGTGGCCTGAACGAATATGGCTTGGCCGCCTACAAGATGGTCGGCGACTTCGCGCAGCGCGAGGTGGACTTCATCCTGTCCCTGGGCGGTATCAGCGTGAAGACGGGCATGGCCCTGGGCCGCGACGTCACGCTGGCCCAACTGCGCCAGGATTTCGACGCCGTGTTCCTGGGGATCGGCCTTGCCGGGATCAACACCCTGGGGGTGGCGGGCGAGGATTTGGCCGGCGTGGCCGACGCGGTGGACGTCATCGCCGCGCTGCGCCAGCGGGCCGCCCCGCCGGTGGCCTTGGCCGGCCGCCGCGTGGTGGTCATCGGCGGCGGCAACACGGCGGTGGATGCGGCCATCCAGTCGCTGTGCGCCGGGGCGGCGGAGGTCACCATGGCCTATCGCCGTGGCACGGCCGAGATGGGCGCCACGGGGCATGAGCAGGACCTGGCCCGCACCCAGGGTGTCGTCCTGCGCACCTGGCTGGCGCCGCGCGAAATCCTGGGGGCCGGCGGCGCCGTCACCGGCATCGTGTTGCAGCGCATGGCGATGGATGCCGGTCGCCTGGTTGGCGCCGGCGAGACGGTGACCATCCCTTGTGACGTCGTGCTGAAGGCCGTGGGGCAGAAGCTGGCGCCCGGCGGGCTGGACGGACTGGCCCTGGCCGGTGGCCGCGTCAAGGTGGATGAGAGCCTGGCCACCAGCCTGCCCGGCGTCTATGCCGGCGGCGATTGCATCAAAAGCGGCGAGGACCTGACCGTGCAGTCCGTGGCGGACGGCAAGGCGGCGGCCTTCGCCATAGACGCCTACCTCAAGGCTTGAGCAGGGAAGGGACGACCCATGGCCGATCTCAGCACCACCATCGCCGGCATCACATCACCCAACCCGTTCTGGCTGGCTTCCGCCCCACCCACGGACAAGGAATACAACATCACCCGCGCCTTCAAGGCCGGCTGGGGCGGTGTGGTGTGGAAGACGCTGGGCGAGGACCCACCCGTGGTCAACGTCAGCAGCCGCTACGGCGCGCTGCTGGACAGCAACCGCGCCATGATCGGCTTCAACAACATCGAGTTGATCACCGACCGCCCGCTGGAGGTCAACCTGCGGGAGATCGCGGCGGTGAAGAAGGCCTGGCCCGACCGCGCCGTCGTCGTCTCCCTCATGGCGGTGATGACCGAGGCGGCGTGGGCGGGCCTCGCCCGGCGCATCGAGCCCACCGGGGCCGACGGGCTGGAGCTGAACTTCGGCTGCCCTCATGGCATGTGTGAGCGCGGCATGGGCTCCGCCATCGGCCAGGTGCCGGAAATGGTGGAGCAGGTGACCCGCTGGGTGAAGAACGCCACCCGCCTGCCGGTGATCGTGAAGCTGACGCCCAACATCACCAACGTGCTGTGGTCGGCGGAAGCGGCCAAGCGTGGCGGGGCCGACGCCGTGTCGTTGATCAACACCATCAACTCCATCGCCTCCGTCGACCTGGACGCCATGGCGCCCACCCCCACCGTTGGGGGCAAGGGCACGCACGGCGGCTATTGCGGCCCAGCGGTGAAGCCCATCGCGCTGAACATGGTGGCGGAGATCGCGCGCAACCCGGATACGCGGGGCCTGCCCATTTCCGGCATCGGCGGCATCGGCACCTGGCGCGACGCGGCGGAATTCCTGGCCCTGGGCTGCGGTTCGGTCCAGGTCTGCACCGCCGCCATGACCTATGGCTTCCGCATCGTCGAGGACATGATCGACGGACTGTCGGCCTGGATGGATGAGAAGGGCTATCGCACCCTGGCCGATTTCCAGGGGCGCGCCGTGCCCAACGTCGTGAACTGGAACGACCTGAACATGAACTTCGTCACCAAGGCGAAGATCGACAAGGATTTGTGCATCGACTGCGGCCGCTGCCACATCGCGTGCGAGGATACCTCGCACCAGGCCATCCGCATCCTGCCTGGAGACGGGAAGCGCCTGTTCGAGGTGGTGGATGAGGAGTGCGTGGGCTGCAACCTGTGCGCCCATGTCTGTCCGGTGCCGGACTGCATCACCATGCATGAGCAGGAGACGGGCCGGCCCTACCTGACCTGGCCCGAGCATCCCCAAAACCCCCTGCGCGTCCAGCCGCCCAAGGCCGCCGAATAAGGGAGCATGTGAACCATGAGCACTGAGGCCAAGTTCGGCACGAACGTCGCCATAAACGGCAGCCGGCTGTGGGACAGCCTGATGGAGATGGCCAAGATCGGCGCCACGCCCAAGGGCGGGGTCTGCCGCCTGGCCCTGACGGACCTGGACAAGCAGGGCCGCGACCTGTTCGTCCAATGGTGCCGCGACGCGGGCTGCGCCATCACCGTGGACGCCATCGGCAACATCTTCGCCCGCCGCCCTGGCCGCAACAACGCCCTGCCGCCCATCCTGATGGGCAGCCACCTGGACAGCCAGCCCACGGGCGGCAAGTTCGATGGCGTCTATGGCGTGCTGGCCGGGCTGGAGGTGGTGCGCACCCTGAACGACCTGAACTACCAGACCGAGGCGCCCATCGAGGTGGTGGCCTGGACCAATGAGGAAGGGTCCCGCTTCGCGCCCGCCATGGTGGCCTCGGGCGTCTTCGCCGGCACCTTCGACCTGGAGTACGGCCTGTCGCGCAAGGACCTGGACGGCAAGACCATGGGGGAGGAGTTGGCCCGCATCGGCTACGCCGGCGACGCCCCCATCCGTGGCCGCGAGCTTGGCGCCTATTTCGAGGCCCATATCGAGCAGGGACCCATCCTGGAGGCGGAGGACAGGACCATCGGCGTGGTCACCGACTGCCAGGGCCAGCGCTGGTATGAGATCACCTTCACCGGGCAGGAGGCCCACGCCGGCCCCACGCCCATGAGCCGCCGGCGCGACGCCCTGCTGGGCGCCGCCCGCGTCGTGGAGGCGGTGAACCGTATCGGGCTGGAGCATGCGCCCTACGCCTGCGCCACCGTGGGCCTGATGCAAATCCACCCCAATTCCCGCAATGTCATTCCGGGCCGGGTGTTTTTCACCGTCGATTTCCGCCATCCCGACGATGCCGTGCTGGCGGAAATGGATGCCAAGCTGCGGGACGCCGTTGCACGAGTCGCCCAGGAAACCGGTCTCGAAACGGAATTCGAGCAGATTTGGTATTATGCCCCGGTGAAGTTCGACGCGGGCTGCGTCGAGGCCGTGCGCGGCGCCGTGGCGGAATTGGGCTACAGCAACCGCGACATGGTGTCCGGGGCGGGGCATGACGCCTGCTACCTGGCCCGTGTAACCCCGACATCGATGATCTTCATTCCTTGTGTGGACGGCATCAGCCATAACGAGATTGAACATGCGCATCCGGAATGGTGTGAAGCCGGATGCAATGTTCTCCTGCGGGCCGTGGTGGCGAAGGCCGACGCCACCTGACCCGCGTTCCGCATTACGGGTACGAGGGGTTGGAAGTACAGATGGCGCAGGGTGTTGGGGGAGCGTCCAAGAAGGACCAGAAGTCAGTACGGGCGGACGCGCCGGCCGCGGCGCCCGAAGGGGGCATCCGGCGCGAGAACCTGCGTCGCATCCTGACGGCGGCGGAGCAGGTGTTCGCCGAGCAGGGCTACGGCGGCGCCACCACGGCGGCCATCGCGCTGCGCGCCGGCCTGCCCAAGGCCAATGTGCATTACTATTTCAGCACCAAGCACGACCTGTACCGCGCCGTGCTGGCCGACATCCTGAAGCAGTGGCTGGACCCCCTGGCCCATGTCACGCCGGACAGCGACCCGGCCCAGGCGCTGGCGGGCTATATCCGCGCCAAGATGCGGGCCACGCGCGACCGTCCGGTGGTGTCCAAGGTCTTCGCCAGCGAGATCATCCACGGCGCCGCCGAGATCGAAAGCTTCCTGACGTCCGACCTCAAGAAGCTGGTGGATGAGAAGTCCGCCGTGTTGGACGGCTGGATCGCCGAGGGCCGCATGGCCCCGGTGGATACCAAGCACTTCTTCTTCTTCATCTGGGCGGTGACGCAGCATTACGCCGACTTCGACGCCCAAGTGCGCGCCGTGCTGGGCCGCAAGAAGCTGACGCGCCGTGACTTCGACACCATCACGGTGGAGGTCGTGCGCTTCATCCTGCGGGGCGCCGGCTTGTCGCTGCCCACCTGAGTTTCCAGTCGAGTTATTGAAAAAAGGGAGATGCCGTCATGACCACCACCCCCTCCGTTCGCACCCTGATCCGGGGCGGCACCGTGGTCACCGCCGACCAGACCTTCCGCGCCGACGTCTATGCCGAGGATGGGGTGATCAAGGCGGTGGGCCCGGATCTGGCGGCACCGTCGGACGCGACGGTGGTGGACGCCGGCGGCTGCTATGTCATGCCCGGCGGCATCGACCCGCATACCCACATGCAGTTGCCCTTCATGGGCACGGTGGCCAGCGATGATTTCTACACCGGCACGGCCGCGGGCCTGGCGGGTGGCACCACCATGATCATCGATTTCGTCATTCCCAACCCCAAGCAGAACGTGATGGAGGCCTACCGCACCTGGCGCGGCTGGGCGGAAAAGGCGGCGGCCGACTATTCCTTCCACGTCGCCATCACCTGGTGGGATGACAGCGTGCACGCCGACATGGGCACCCTGGTGCGCGACCACGGCGTCAACAGTTTCAAGCACTTCATGGCCTACAAGAACGCCATCATGTGCGATGACGAGGTGCTGGTGAACAGTTTCACCCGCGCCCTGGAGCTGGGCGCCATGCCCACCGTCCACGCCGAGAATGGCGAGCTGGTGTTCCAGTTGCAGAAGCAGTTGTTGGCCCAGGGCCTGACCGGTCCCGAGGCCCATCCCCTGTCCCGCCCCACGGCGGTGGAGGGGGAGGCGGCCAACCGCGCCATCCAGATCGCCAAGGTGCTGGGTGTGCCGCTGTACATCGTGCACGTCAGCTGCCGCGAGGCGCTGGAGGCCATCGCGCGCGGCCGCATGGACGGCCACCGCGTCTATGGCGAGGTGCTGGCCGGCCATCTGCTGGTGGACGACAGCGTCTATCGTCATCCCGATTTCGAGGTGGCCGCCGCCCATGTCATGAGCCCGCCCTTCCGCCCGAAGGAGCATCAGGCCGCCCTGTGGCATGGCCTGCAGTCGGGCACCCTGCACACCACCGCCACCGACCATTGCTGCTTCTGCGCGCCGCAGAAGGCCGCCGGCCGCAACGACTTCACCCGCATCCCCAACGGGACGGGCGGGGTGGAGGATCGCATGGCCGTGCTGTGGCACCACGGGGTGAACAGCGGGCGCCTGACCATGAACGAGTTCGTGAAGGTCACCTCGGCCAACGCCGCCCAGATCTTCAACATCTACCCGCGCAAGGGTGCCGTCGCCGTGGGCGCCGACGCCGACCTGGTGGTGTGGGACCCGGCCGCGACCAAGACCATCTCCGCCAAGACCCACCACCAGAACGTGGACTACAACATCTTCGAGGGCATGGAGGTGCGGGGCCTGCCACGCGTGACCCTGACCGCTGGCCGTGTCGCCTGGCAGGATGGCGATTTGCGGGCGGTGCGCGGCGCCGGGCGCTATGTCAACCGTCCGGCCTTCGCGCCCGGGTTCGATGCCGCCGCGAAGCGGAAGCAGGCGCTGAAGCCGGTGGGTGTGGATCGGACCTGAGGATCCTGTCCGCCCTGCGGACGGGAAATGGCCGTGGGACGGGACAAAAAGCAAAAATAAGGCACAGGGTGGAATAAGTCCGGAGGGCGGATAACGAAATAAACGGGGATACGGGCATGAGTACGGCTGCGGACATGGGGGCCGGCGTCGACACGTCGTCGGACATCTGGAACGAAGACTTGGCGCCGGTGGACGCCAGGCATCGCACGTGGCGCTGGGTGCATTTCGCCGCCCTGTGGGTGGGCATGGTGATGGGCATTCCGGCCTACATGCTGGCGTCGGGCCTGATCGAGCAGGGCATGTCGGCTTGGCAGGCGGTGGGGGCGGTGCTGGTGGGCAACCTGATCGTGCTGGTGCCCATGCTGCTGGTGGGGCACGCGGGTGCCAAGTACGGCGTGCCCTTCGCCGTCATCATCCGGTCGTCGTTCGGGGTGCGGGGCAACAAGCTGCCGGCCCTGCTGCGCGCGCTGATCGCCTGCGGCTGGTTCGGCATCCAGTGCTGGGTGGGCGGCAACGCCATCTATGCCGTGGGCAACATCCTGACGCGCGGCGCCCTGGAGGGCCCGGTGCTGGGTTGGGTCGGCATCAACGCCGGGCATCTGGTCTGCTTCTTCATCTTCTGGTCGCTGCATCTCTATTTCATCGCCAAGGGGCCTGAATCGGTCCGCTGGGTCGAAACGCTGACGGCGCCCCTGAAGATCCTGATCGTTCTCGCCCTGCTGTGGTGGGCCTATGACAAGGCCCATGGTTTCGGCAGCCTGCTGTCCGCCCCGTCGCAGTTCGGCCCCGGCGCGCCCAAGGAAGGGCAGTTCTGGGTCGTCTTCCTGCCCAGCCTGACGGCCATGGCGGGGTACTGGTCCACGCTGGCCATCAACATTCCCGACTTCACCCGCTTCGCCCGCAGCCAACGTGACCAGTATGTGGGCCAGGCCATCGGCTTGCCGCTGCCCATGGCGGGGCTGGCCTATATCGGCGTGGCGGTGACGTCGGCCACGGTCATGGTCTATGGCAAGGCCATCTGGGACCCGGTTGACCTGGCCGGCCGCATGGAAGGCATCGCCGTCGCCATCGGCCTCGCCATCATCGTTATCGACACGCTCTGCGTGAACCTGGCGGCCAATGTCGTGGGGCCGGCCTATGACTTCGCCGCCATCTTTCCCCGCCACGTGAATTTCGCCCGGGGCGGCTACATCACCGCCGCCATCGGCATCGTGATGATGCCATGGAAGCTGATCGAATCCACCCAGGGCTACATCTTCACGTGGCTGCTGGGCTATGGCGCGCTGCTGGGGCCGCTGCTGGGCATCATGCTGGCTGACTATTGGCTGGTGCGGCGCACGCGGCTATCGATGGAAGGGCTGTTCGACGTGGACGGCCCCTACGCTTACACGGGCGGCTGGAACATGGCCGCGCTGACGGCCCTGGCCGTCTCCGTCCTGCCCAACGTCCCGGGTTTCCTGCACGTGGCGTTCCCCAGCGTGTTCGGGGGCGTGCCTGTGTTCTTTCAGGAAATCTATAACTACGCCTGGTTCATCGGCATGTTCATCAGCACGGTGGTGTACACGGGCCTGATGCGCCGGCGGGTATGACCCCAGTGGCCACATGAAGTCTTGGGCCCGGGATCGAACGCCTGGGCCAAGGCTGTCACCATGGTAGTGGCAAGACGTGAGGAGGGAAGGATGGCAGGCGCACCCCTGAAGCCACCGGCGGAGGTGGCCAATTTCCTGAACCTGGACATCCGGGTGGGACGCGTGGTGGAGGTCCAGCCTTTCCCCAAGGCGCGCAACCCGTCCTACAAGGTGGCGGTGGACCTGGGCGAGCTGGGCGTCAAATGGTCCAGCGCCCAGATCACCCACTATGCGCGGGAGGATCTGGTGGGCACCCTGGTGGTGTGCGTCTGCAATTTCCCGCCCCGCAACATCGCCGGTTTCCTGTCGGAGATCCTGATCCTGGGCGCCCGGAATGCCGACGGCAACGTCATCGTCCTGACCCCGTGGTCCGCCGTGCCGCCGGGGGAAACGGTATACTGACGGCTCAGGCCGCCCGCATCAGCCGGATGAAGTCATCGGCGAAGGTCTCGGCGTCACGGCGGAGTCTTGGAGGGCCAAGCGGCCGGATGGAGGGGCTGGACTACACCTTGCCCAGCAACAGGGCCAGCACCAGGATGATGTCGCCGACGATCATCAGGAACATGGAGAAGCCCCAGCCCAGGGCGAAGTGCGCCAGGAACATCAGCAGCAGCAGGACGACGGAGATGATGCCCGCCTTCACGAAGCGGGTGAACGCATGCCAGCCGTCGGCATGTTCCTTGACCACCGCATCGCTGACCGCGACCGCACCGCTGTGAGCACCGGCCATAGTTCGCCCTCCCTTGTCCCGAGATGAAACCCGTTTCCCAAGGTTTATGCGCAAACGCGGGCCGCTGGCAAGGGGCCGCGTTGTTCGGTTAACGGTTCAGGTCACGCCTTGGTTGTGGGGCGGCCCCGGTGACGGGTGGCTGTGGCGGCGATGGCCATGCATAATGGCGCGATGAGAAACGAAACACCCCCCTTGTCGCCGGGTGGAAGGCGATCATGAGGCCGCGCCCCCTTATGCTGGCGGCGATCACCCGGTGTGAGCGGCATCAGGCTACGGCCGCGGTCGCCGACGCCATCATGGCGGCGGGCGGGTGGCTGGTCGACAGCACCCAGTTTTCCAATCTGGCGATGGCCTTGCGCTTCGTCCTGCCGGCTGAAGGGCTGACACCTTGGGCGGCGGCCGTGGCGGGGGCGGGCGTGCGGCTGGATGAGGACAGCCGGGCGCGGCTGGTCGCCCAGGCGGCCATATCCCACACGCCGGACACGGAAATCACCGCCGCCCTGAACCTGACCTTCCTGCATGACGAGCCGGATCTGCGGCAAACGGTGCCCGCGATCCCCGGATAGGGCGTCAGGCGGCAGGCGGGTTCAGCGCCGTGGCGGGCAGGGGCAGGGGCCCGGTCAGCAGGGCGCGATTGCCTGCCACCGTCACGCGACCCTCGGCGATCAGGCGCACCGCCAGGGGATACAGCTGATGCTCCGCCGCCAGCACGCGGGCAGACAGGGTGTCGGCGGTGTCGTCCGCCTGCACCGGCACGGCGGCTTGCGCCACGATGGGGCCGCTGTCCACCTCGCTGCGGACATAGTGCACCGTGCAGCCGTGAAAGCGCACACCGGCGTCCAGCGCACGCTGGTGCGTGTCGATGCCGGGGAAGGCCGGCAGCAGCGACGGGTGGATGTTGATCAGGCGGTCGCGCCAATGATCCACGAACCAGGGCGACAACAGGCGCATGAAGCCCGCCAGGCACACCAACTGAACGCCGGCATCCTCCAACGCCCGGGTCATGGCCTGCTCGAACGCCGGCTTGTCGGCATAGTTCTTGTGCGGCAGCGCCAGGGCCGGGATGCCGGCGTCCCGCGCCCGCTCCAGCCCCGCGGCATCCACCTTGTTGGACAGGACCAGCGCCACCTCGGCCGGGAAGCCCGGCGCGGCGGTGGCGTTCAGCAGGGCCTGAAGGTTGCTGCCCCGGCCGGAAATGAGGACGCCCAGCTTGAGCCTGCCGGGCGTCCCATCGTTCAGGCGTGCCATGCCTGGTCCGTGCCCGTCACGGTGACGCGATGGGCGGCGTCCGCCGCCACGGGCACCACCCGGCCGATGCGGGTGACGGTCTCGCCCCCCTGCGTCAGGATGGCGATGGCCTCGTCCGCCTTGTCGGCGGGCACCACCACGGCCATGCCGATGCCGCAGTTGAAGGTGCGGGCCAGTTCCAGGTCGGCGATGCTGCCGACGCCCGCCAGCCAACGGAACACCGGCGGCAAGGTCCAGGACGTGGCGTCCAGGGTGACGCCCAGGCCGTCGGGCAGGACGCGCGGAATGTTCTCGATCAGGCCGCCGCCGGTGATGTGGGCCATGGCCTTCACCAGGCCGGCGCGCACCGCCGCCAGCGTGCTCTTCACATAGATGCGGGTGGGGGTCAGCAGCGCCTCGCCCAGGGTCTTGCCCGGGGCGAAGGGGGCCTCATCCTCATAGGTCAGGCCGGAGACGGACACCAGCTTGCGCACCAGGGAATAGCCGTTGGAATGGACGCCGCTGGACGCCAGGCCCAACACCACGTCGCCGGCGGCGACACCGGCGCCGGTCAGCACCTGGCTCCGTTCCACGGCACCGACGGAGAAGCCGGCCAGGTCATAGTCGCCATCAGCGTACATGCCCGGCATTTCGGCCGTCTCGCCGCCCACCAGGGCGCAGCCGGCCTGGCGGCAACCCTCGGCGATGCCGGCGACGATGGCGCGGCCAGCGGCCACGTCCAACTTTCCGGTCGCGAAATAATCCAGGAACAGCAGGGGTTCCGCTCCCTGCACCACCAGGTCGTTGACGCACATGGCCACCAGGTCGATGCCGACCGTGTCATGGCGCTTGGCGTCGATGGCGACTTTCAGCTTGGTGCCGACGCCGTCGGTGGTGGACACCAGCAGCGGATCGGTGAAGCCGGCGGCCCGCAGGTCGAACAGGGCGCCGAAGCCGCCCAGGCCGGCGTCGGAACCGGTGCGCGCGGTGGACTTGGCCAGGGGCTTGATCGCCTCGACCAGGGCGTTGCCCGCGTCGATGTCGACACCGGCGTCCTTGTACGAATAGGTGCTTATGGCGTCCTCGCAGGGCCTGGGCTAAGAAGGGGCGTCCATCCGGGGGCCGCTGCGCGAAGGCCGCCGCCCGCCACCGTCGTTTCAAGACGGTTCCGTGACCCGCCCGGGTTTCGGCGCCGAACATAGCAATATCGGAAGGCTTTGCAATGCCGCACCGCTGCATCCCCCTCTTGCGCCGGACCGGGTTCCGGGGCGCCATTTTCCTGGCCCTGGCCGCCGGGGTGTGCGCCAGCGGGACCTTCGCCGGGCGGGCCCATGCCGAGGCCGGCGGCGCGACGGCGGCGGAGCAGGCCTTCGTGGAGCGGGGCGTGGACGTGGACGTCACCGCCGGCAACGCCAACCAGGCCCGCGACCAGGCCATTCTGCAGGCCCAGCGCGAGGCGCTGGCCCGCCTGTTCCGCAAGCTGACCCCCGCCGCCGATGGCCGCCAGCCCCCATCCGTGGGGCAGGGGGATCTGGAGGCCTTGGTGGCCGGGTTCGAGCTGGAGCAGGAGCGCGCGTCCTCCGTCCGCTATGTCGGCCGCTTCACCGTCCGCTTCCGCCCCGCCGCCGTGCGCCAGCTGCTGCAGCAGAATGGCGTGCGCTATGCCGAGATGGTGGGCAAGCCCGCCCTGGTGCTGCCGCTCGACGCCACCGGGACGGAACCCGCCCTGTGGACCGATGGTCCGTGGCGCCAGGCCTGGGCGCAGATGGGGCAGGTCGACGGGCTGGTGCCCGTGACCCTGGCGCCGCCGGACAACGCCGATCAGACCGACCTGCCGGCCAAGGCCGCGCTGGCGCCGGATGCCACCGTCCTGGCCCGCATCGCCGCCCGCCATGGCGCCGGCCAGGTGGTGGTGGCCCGGCTGGAGGGCGACGCCGCCAAGGGCTATCAGCTGACGCTCACCACCTTCATCCCCGGTGAGGGGCAGTCACCGCCGGAATCGGTGCCGCAAGGGGCCTTCGTCAGCCGCCCGCTGCCGTCGGCCACCCCGGATGCCCCGCCGGCCGCCGCCGTGCCCGCCCCGCTGGCCCTGGCCGTCGCCACCACCGTCGACCGGGTGGAGGAGGGGTGGAAGCGCCGCGTGGTGGTGGACAGCCACCAGTCCGGGCAGGTGTCCGTGCGGGTCCCCCTGACCGACCTCGCCACCCTGGTGGAGGTGCGGCGGCGGCTGGCCGGCGTGCCCATGGTGACGCAGGTGGACACCAGCGCGCTCAAGACCACGGAGGCGCTGCTGACCCTGACCGTGCTGGGGGATGTCAGCCACCTTAAGACCGCGCTGGCCCAGCGTGATCTGACCCTGTCGGAGGTGGACGCCGGAGCGCCCGCCGGCAAGGGCCCGGCCCCGGCCGGGCAGCTGCCGGGCCAGCCGGAGGCGCGCTACCAGATCGGCCTGGCCGGGACCCAGGCGGCCCCTCTGCCATAAGGCTGCCTGATTCCAGGGCCTTGTCTGCTACACTCCGAACTCGGTTTCGATTCAGGCACTATCGGGGGGACGATGGCGGAGACGCATGCGGGGCGGCAGACACGATTCTGGCTGATCGGTCTGGTTCTGGGGATCGCCCTCATCTGGCTGTTGCGCGGCATGTTGCTGCCCTTTGTCGCCGGCATGGCCATCGCCTATCTGCTGGATCCCGTGGCCGACCGGCTGGAGGGCTTCGGCCTGCCCCGCCTGGCGGCCACCTGCGTGGTGTTGCTGGTCTTCGTCGTCGCCGTGGCGCTCGCCATCCTGCTCTTGGTGCCGCTGATCCAGCAGCAGATCAGCCAGTTGATCGAAAGCCTGCCGGCCATCATCACCTGGGCGCGGGATGAGACCATGCAGCGCGTCCGCAGCCTGATGGCCGCCCTGCCGCCCGATGACATCGAGCGGCTGCGCGGCGCGGCCAGTGAGTATGTCGGGACGCTGGTCGGCTGGGGCGCGGACTTCATCAAAAACCTGTTCTCGGGCGGGGCCGCCCTGTTCGGCCTGGTCTCCCTGCTGTTCATCACCCCGGTGGTGGCCTTCTACCTGCTGCGCGACTGGGACCGCATGGTGGCGACCCTGGACGGGTGGCTGCCGCGGGAGCATGCCGAGGTCATCCGCGAGCAATTGCGCGCCGTGGACCGCACCCTGGCCGGATTCGTGCGCGGCCAGGCCACGGTCTGCCTGGCGCTGGGCGCCTTCTACGCCCTGACCATGACGGCGGTGGGCCTGAATTTCGGCCTGGTCATCGGCCTGATCGCCGGCGTCCTGTCCTTCATCCCCTATGTCGGCACGGTGGTGGGCTTCGGCGCCAGCGTGGGCGTCGCCCTGTTCCAGTTCCACGACGTGTGGCGCGAGGGGCTGGTGGTGGCACTCTACATCCTGGGCCACCTGCTGGAAGGCTATGTCCTGACGCCCAAGCTGGTGGGCGACAAGGTGGGCCTGCATCCCGTCTGGGTCATGTTCGCCCTGCTGGCGGGCGGCAGCCTGTTTGGCTTCACCGGCGTGCTGCTGGCGGTGCCGGTGGCCGCCATCATCGGCGTGCTGGTGCGCTTCGCATTGCGTCAGTACCTTTCCAGCAGCTATTACACCGGCGTCCCTCCCGAGGAGGTGACGCGCGTGGATCCGGCCCCGGAAGGCCGGGTCCCGTCGGGGATGGAAGCCGGGGCGCCGCCGCCGGTTCCCTGATCCGGCGCCCCTTTCTCTCGCCTACAGTGCCCGCTGCCGGTAAGACCCTGGAATCATGGCCGACTTGAGACAATTGCCCTTGGACCTGGGGCACCGTTCCGCCATGGGGGAGGCCGACTTCCTGGTGGCGCCGGGCAACGCCGACGCGGTGGCCTGGCTGGACGCCTGGCCGGACTGGCCGGCGCCGGCCCTGGTGCTGTACGGCCCGCCCGGCTGCGGCAAGAGCCACCTGGCCCAGGTGTGGCGCGCCCGGTCGCGGGCGCCGCTGCTGGGGCCGGAGGATCTGGACCCGGCGGAGGTGCCGCACCTGCTGGGCCCCACCCGCACCGCCGTCATCGACCGCACGCACGAGATCTCGGGCGACACGACGCGGGAACGCGCCCTGCTGCACCTCTACAACATCACCAAGGAGGCGGGCGGGCAGTTGCTGCTGCTGGCGCACTACGCCCCCATCAACTGGACCCTGCGCCTGCCCGACCTGCGCTCCCGCTTGGTGGCGGCGCCGGCCGTGGGCATGGCCGCCCCCGATGACGCCCTGCTGATGGCCGTGCTGGTCAAGCTGTTCGACGACCGCCAGGTGCGGGTGGGCGAGGACGTCATCGCTTGGCTGATGACCCACACCGAACGCTCCTTCGATGGCGCGCGGCGCACCGTGGCCCTGCTCGACCGCGCCGCCCTGGCCGCGAAGAAGCCCATCACCGTGGCCTTCTGCCGCCAGGTGCTGGAGCCCAAGGACAAGCCGACGGAGGCGTAGGCACTCCTCCGGCCGCTACCGCCCGACGATCCAGAACATGCGCCGCCGGCTGTAGCCGCGCCAGGTCGCCGGCAGCTTGGCCAGCGCCACCGCCTCCTCTTGCGCCAGGCGGGACAGCAGGCGGGTGCTGCGGGCCTTGGGGCCGGTGGCCTTGGTCAATTGCGCCACCAACTGGGCTGCCTGGCGGGCCAGGGCGGGGGTGGTCACGGCGGCGTGAAGGCGGGTCAGGGGGGCCAGCGGATCGGCGGCGGGGCGCTTGCCGGCGGCGGCCTTGGCGCCCGTCTTGGCGCCCTTGGGCTTGGCGGCGGTCACGGGGTAGAGGCCGCGGCAGACCTCCGCCGTTTCATACAGGCGCTGGGCCCGGCGGCGCAGGCGTTCCAGCGCGTCGGTGTCGGGTGGGGTCTTCTGCCCGGGGGCAACGGCCTTGGCGCCCGGCGAGGGCGGGGGCGGCAGGTCCAGGCGGGCCAGGGCCTTGGCCACCTTGTCCTGCAAATCGGCCAGCAGGCGGGGCGCCACCGTCCTCAGCGGCTGGTCCAGGGCGGGAGAGGCCCAGCCGCCACCCTCGATCCAGGCCGCGAGATCCAGCATCAGGGCGGTGTGGCTGGCGCCGCGCAGGTGCTTCATCACCCGGCGGCGGCCCTGGTTGGCGGCGTGGTCCAGCGCCAGCCGCTGGCGCTTGCTGAGGCCAGCCGCCCCTTTGCGGTCGGGCAGCAGGGCGGCGCGTTCGGCCAGGCGGTCCCAGGCGCGGGCGGTTTCCAACAGGGTGCGCAGCGGGATCAGGCGCCGGCGCAGGGCGTCCGCCATATCCGCGTGCGGGTTGGCCGTGGCTTTGCTCCAGGCCAGCCCGGCGGCGGGCGTCAGGCCAATGACCACACGCAGCAGGCGCAGCGCCGTGTCCAACCGCCGGCTGGCGGCCGCCATCTCGCGCAGGGCCTGGGGATCGCCGCTTTCCAGCAGCACGGTGGCGTTTTCCAGCAGGTGGCCCACCGCCTGGCGGGTGGCATGGCGGAAGCCCTCCGCCACCGTCGTCACGGGGGTCAGGGCGGCGGGATGGGCGGGGACGGCCGCCGCCGGCTTGCCCGTCAGTAGCCGCAGGCCCGCGTCCGCCTTGCTGCCCGTGGTCAGGCGCAACGGGGCGTGGTGGTGCAGGGCGGCGGCCACCTCGAACAAGGCCGCGACCCGCCCGCCCTTCAGTTCCAGTTCCACCTCGGCCACCGGCCAGGTCGTCTCATCGCTCGCGCCGGGGACGGACAGGCGCACCTCCCCCTGGTCCAGCGCCAATTCCACCGAGGTGCGGGGGTCGGGGTGCAGCAGCAGGGCGGTGCGGTGGATATCGGTGGCGAAGCGGGCGGCGACCTGCGCCCACTGCTCCTCGTTCAGCAGGCCCGCGATGGTGGCCGGCAGCAGGGTGCGGTCCGGTCCGTCCCCATCCGCCGGCAACTCCCATTCCCATTCCCGCCGGCCGGCGGCGGCGGCGGTGCCGGCGTCGGATGCCCAGGTCTTGACCGTCTGCACCCGCCGGCCGCCCTGCCGGCGGACGCGCAAGGCCAGGCCACGGGCGGCCAGCGCCAAATCCGGCGTGTCATAGTAGGTGGTGACCTGATGGCGGTGGACGGCGGGGCCGTCCGCCATGCGCGCCAGCAAGGGCAGCGCTTGCAGCCGCTCCAGCGCCGCCGGCGTCGTCGCCAGCTTCACCTCCACCTCGCGCACGGCCAGCGCGCGCTTGGGCCGGGAACCGGACGGGGGGGCGGGTGGTTGTGCCGGGTCTGGTTCAAGAGCGGCGGGGGGCATGGCAACGGAGGGCGTGGCAACGCCGCCCACCGCCTCGGCCGGGGCGTCGGGACCACTGGGTGGGGAGCCACTGGGTACGGGGGTGGGGCGGTCGGGGCCGTTCGTCATCCCGAATGGATAACCGAAGATGGCGGCTGCGTTAAGGTCGTGTTGCGGAATTACATCGATTCGGCGCAAACGGTAAAATTCTTTCCCCCAGGTTGCTTTGCGACGCACAGTTGCGATAGTCTCAGCACTCCGTTGCGTCACAATAAGTCGCCACCCCGATCCCGCCCCCGTAAGCCCTCCGCCCCGGCCCCTCATTTCGCCTGTGCGAGGTAGGATAATGACTCACTGTCATACCTAACACCGGTGGAATGCGGATCGGATGGACAGGCGGTCCGGCGCGACAGGGATGAGCAACCAAACTGGGCACCGAATCATCATGACGTCATCGCTGGCAGCGTCGCGGGCTGCTGAAAAGTCCGCGGAAAAGTCCCCCGACTCCGGACAGCGTCCGGGCGAGACTGCGCTCACCCAAACCGGGACTCCGGCGACGATGTCCAAACCCTCTTCCGCCAAAACCGCCTCCACTAAAACCGGCTCCGCGCCGGCGGCCACCGCCACCCCGGGGGTGGACGTCAAGGCGGCCGATGCCGCGACCCTGGCGACCTTGGCCAAGGCTGGCGCCCTGCTGGCCCGGCCGGTGGCCAAGTTCGCCGCCACGGGCGGGGCCGCCACGGATGCGGTCGGGCTGACGGCGGATCTGGTGGCGCGCCTCAGCCGCTATACCGAACTGGCGGATGCCGACCCCTTCGCCAACCCGGTGTCGCTGCTGGCGCTGGATGTCTCCCGCCGCCTGCACTCGGGTGAGTTGGATTTGGCGGCGGTGGAGCAGGCCATCCAGTACCTGGGGGCGGAGGGCTTCCTGGCCCGCGCCCGCCGCCTGGGCGCCTATCTGGGGGAGGCCGATCCCGCCGCGAACGCCGCCCGCATCCGCGCCCTGATCGATGGGCTGGCGGTGGGCGCGGACGGCAAGGCCGTGCCCTTCGACGCCTTCCGCGCCCAGGTGGAGAAGGAGATTTTCGGCATCGTCATCACCGCCCACCCGACGTTCAACCTGACGGGTGAGCTGATGGACGCCATGGCCAAGCTGGCCACCGGGCGGGACGCGGCGGGCGTGCCCCTGACCGCGGAGGCGCGCAAGGCCTTGATCGCCGCCGTCGCGGCGACGGAGCTGCGACCCGGTGAGCTGTCGCTGGTGGATGAGCACCGCCTGTCGCTGGCGGCCATCACCAACATCCAGGCGGCGCTGCGCACCGTCTACGACATCGTGCTGTCGGTGGCCCAGGACCGCTACCCCGACCAGTGGGCAGAGCTGACGCCGCGCCTGCTGACGGTGGCCAGTTGGGTGGGCTATGACCTGGACGGCCGGTCGGACATCCGCTGGTCCGACACGCTGCACAAGCGCCTGGTGGTGCAGGTGGGGCAACTCCGCCACTACCTGGCCGAGGTGCAGGCCATCCGCAAGGCGGCGCCGGTGCAGGAAGACCTGCGCAACACCCTGGACCTGCTGGAATCCCGTCTGGCCCTGGCCATCGCCCAGGTGACGGATGAGGTGGCCGCCTTCGGTAGGGAGACGACCACTCAGAAAGATATCGAGGCCATCGCCCAGCGCATGCACGAGGGCCTGCCCCTGCGCCTGGTGGAGGCCGCGCACGCCATCGAGCAGGTGGACCGCGCCATCCGTCTGGCGACGGCGGCCGGGACTGGCAAGGACCGCAAGGGCGACGACGTGGTGCGCCGTCTGGCCATCCTGAAGGCGGAACTGTCCAACTATGGCCTGGGCCAGGCGCACACCCATGTCCGCATCAACGCCACCCAGTTGCACAACGCGGTGCGCAAGACGGTGGGCATGGAAACGGCGCCGGACGACCCGCGCTATCGCCAGTCCTACCTGAACGCCATCACCGGCCTGCTGGATGAGGTGCGGCCCGTCCGCATCAATTTCGGCAGCATCATCGCCGAACGCACCTCGGCCAAGCGGCTGTTCATGGTCGTGGCCCAGATGCTGAAGTACGCCGACGCCTCGGTGCCCGTCCGCTTCCTCATCGCGGAGTCGGAATCGGCCTTCACCGTGCTGACGGCGCTCTACTACGCCCGTCTGTTCGGCGTGGCCGACAAGGTGGACATCAGTCCCCTGTTCGAGACGGAGCGGGCGCTGGAGGTGGGCAGCCGCGTCATCGAGCAGCTGCTGGACAACCCGCATTACCGCGATTACGTGAAGCGGCGCGGCCGCCTGTGCATCCAGACCGGCTTCTCCGACGCCGGCCGCTACCTGGGCCAGACGCCGGCCTCCGCCAGTATCGAGCGCCTGCGCCTGCGCATCGCCCGCCTGTTCACCCGCCACCGCCTGGACGGCGTGCAACTGGTGATCTTCGACACCCACGGCGAATCCATCGGCCGCGGCGCCCATCCGGCGGGCTTCCCGGAACGCCTGGGCTATGTCGCGGCCCCGGCCACGCTGTCATTCATGGCCCACCACAAGATCGCCTTCAAGCAGGAGGTCAGCTTCCAGGGCGGCGACGGCTATCTCTACTTCGTGACCCAGCCCGGCGCCCTGGCCGTCGTGACGCGCATTCTGGAACACATGCTGGGCGGCAAGCACACCACCCTGGACGATGACCCGTTCTATGGCGACGCCGACTACATCCGCGAATTCTTCACCACGGTGAAGCAGTTCCAGGTGTCGCTGGTGGAGGATCCGAACTATGGCGCCCTGCTGTCGGCCCTGGGCACCAACCTGCTCTATCCCTCCGGCAGCCGGGCCATCAAGCGCCAGCACGACGGCAACGCCGACGATGTGGACCAGAGCCGCGCCTCGCAGTTCCGCGCCATCCCGCACAACGCCATCCTGCAGCAGATGGGCCTGCCGGCGAATACCGTCAGCGGTGTGGGCGAGGCCATCGACAAGGATCCGGAACATTTCGCCGAGCTGTACCGGACCTCGCCCCGATTCCGGCAGCTGCTGGGCATGGTGGAATACGGTGTGGCCATCGCCAGCCCCGATGCGCTGAAGGCCTACATCGATACCCTGGACCCGGCCTTCTGGCTGCTGCGCGCCGCCCACACCGCCGACCCCGCCCGGGTGGAGGAGATGCGGCGCCTGGCGGCCATCCTGGAGGACAACCCGCTTCACAGCCGCCTGATCCGTATCTTCCGCAAGCTCTACCGCGACTTCGACGTGCTGGAGGAGGGGTTGGCCCGGGTGGAGCGTCATCCGGTGCCGGGGCAGGTGGCGCCGCCGGATGAGGCGCTGAGCAACGGCCTCTTGGTGCTGCACGCCCTGCGCATCGCCCTGATCCAGGAGGTGTTCCTGCGGGCGACGCACATCCCTCAGTTCTCCAGCCAGCACAACATCACCCACCGCCGGCTGATGGCGCGCCTGATGCAACTGGACGTGCCCTGGGCCCTGGACCTGTTGTCCCGCATCTTCCCCGTGGCGGAGACGGCGGGCGAGGGCGATTTCGGCGAAAGCGCCACCTACGTCAGCGACGACAGCCAGAACTATGGGCAGGAGAACGAGCGCATCTTCAAGCCCATCGCCAGCCTGTACGACCTGGTGCGCCGGGTCGGCAACGGCATCACCCAGCGCATCGGCTTCTTCGGCTGACACGCGCCGAGAGAGAGGCGCCTTCCCCGGCGGGGGGAGGGCGCCCTTTGCCTTTTTACGGAGGGTTCACAGCCCGGTGACGGCCGTGCGTTCTTCCATCAGTTCCGCCACGGTGCGGTCCAGCATGCGGCGGGCGAAGGCGTCCAGCTCCAGGCCCCGCACCCGCTCGATCCCGCCGTTCCGGCACAGCGCGGGCACGCCGCAAACCAGGCCCTGGGGCAGGCCGTAGTCCCCTTCCGACGCCAGGCCCATGGAAACCCAGCGGTCGCCGCTGCCGTGCACCCAGTCGCGCATGTGGTCGATGGCGGCGTTGGCGGCGGACGCCGCTGAGGACAGGCCGCGCGCCTCGATGATGGCGGTGCCCCGCTGGGCCACCGTGGGGATCAGGGTGTCGCGATACCAGGCGTCATCGCCGATCACATCGGGCAGGGGCCGCCCTTGGACCAGGGCGTGCTGCCAGTCGGCGAACATGGTGGGGGAGTGGTTGCCCCAGACCACCAGCCGCTCGATGGCCGTCACCGCCACCCCGGCCTTGGCCGCCAGTTGCGCCTGGGCGCGGTTGTGGTCCAGCCGGATCATGGAGGTGATGGCGTCATGCGGCAGATCCGGCGCGTGCTGGATGGCGATCCAGGCGTTGGTGTTGGCGGGGTTGCCCACCACCAGCACCTTGACCGTGCGCTTGGCCTGCTCGTTCAGGGCGCGGCCCTGCGTCTTGAAGATGGCGGCGTTGGCGGACAGAAGATCGCGCCGTTCCATGCCCTTGCCGCGCGGGCGGCTGCCGACCAGGAAGGCGGCGTCGATGTCGCGAAAGGCGACGGACGGGTCATCGCTGGCGTCCATGCCGCGCAGCAGGGGGAAGGCGCAGTCCTCCAACTCCATCATCACGCCGCGCAGGGCCGGCAGCGCCGGCGTGATTTCCAGCAGGGAGAGGTGGACGGGTTGGTCCGGGCCGAAGACATCGCCCTTGGCCAGGCGGAACAGCAGGGAGTAGGCGATTTGGCCGGCGGCGCCGGAAACGGCGACACGCAGGGGGCGGGTGATCATGATCGGTGTCCTTGATGCTGCGGGATGTGCTTGCCCACAAGGCTGCGCCCGATTGGACGATCACTCAAACAGAACGTATAGAACGGAATGATCTAATAATGGGATGATTTGCGCGCCCGGCGCAGCCTGCGCCGGGCGATGCGTGGATGGCCGCTCAGCTTTGGCCGGGCGGATTGTGGACCAGGACGCCGTACCAGCCCAGCCCCCGGTACGTCTCATACCCCGGGGTGCGGGCGAAGCCGATCAGCCGGCCGTGGCGGTCCATGTAGTGGCCCATGGGTTGGCCCTGGGTCACCAGGTGGAAGCTCTCCGTCAGTTCCCCCCGGCCGTCGCTGGCGGCGATGATGCGGCCGGCGGCGTCCAGCAACAGGCAGCGGGTGTTGGTCCGTTCCGACGTTTCCAGGCGGACACCGGTTACCACCGCGCGGGCCTGCGGCGCCCAGTCGAAGAAGATGCCCAGCGCGCCCAGCACCTCGCCATCCTGGGCGCCGTCACGGCGCACGGCCGTGGAATAGGTGGCGACGGTGCGATTCTCCAACACCGGGTTGGGGCTGACATCCTCCACCGCGAAGTCACCGCCGTCGCGGGTGCGCAGGGCGTCGATGAACCAGGCCTCGTTGGCGACGTTGGCGCCGATGGCATGGGGGAAGCGGTCGGGGCGCCCAGTGGCGATGACGCGGCCGTTGCGGTCGGCCACCCACAGGTCGAGATAGACGGTGTAGCTTTGCAGGATGACGTTCAGCCGCTCGCTGGCATGGCGGGCCGCCTCGTGCGACGGGTTCTGCAGGCCCGCGACCACGGCGCTGTCGGTGGCCCACCAGCGCACGTCGCAGGAACGCTCATAGAGGTTGCGGTCGATGATGTCGATGCTGTTCAGTGCCAGGTCGGCCAGGCGCTGGCCGCGGAAGCGGGTCATCAAATCCTCGCCGACCGTGGTCATGCGGTCGACCAGTTGGCCGATCTCGCTACGCAGTTCGCCCGCCACGACGCTGACGCGTTGGGAGATGGAATTGACCTCGTTGGCCACCACGGCGAAACCCCGGCCGGCGTCGCCGGCACGGCCGGCCTCGATCAGGGCGTTGAAGGCCAGCATCTTGGTGGTCCGGTTGATGTCCTCGATCACCGAGACCTTCTGGCTGGCCACGTCCAGAACGTTCTTCGTCAGGTCGATCAGGCTGTTGTCCATCGGCTCCCCCACTCTCTTGATTAGCTTTTGTGCGGCGCAACAATTACGTCACGTCATGACGCTATCGCAAAAGGCGTGCCGACCCGTCGCCGCGATGCAGCGTCGTTAATAAGTCGTTAAGAAATATAGGGAATGGGGGTGTCTCTCACGTCAGGGGTGCTGCCGTGTCCCTAACCCAAAGGACAGGGGTGGCGAAAATCAGGGCAAATGGCTGCTCAGTCGGTGTGCAACCAATAGGCGGTGATCGGAAGTGAAATCGGTTTCGTTTTCGTCCTTGCGTCGCGGAGATCCAGATGCTGCCGAAAGCCTGGAATAGCTTGCTGTTACTTACTTTTTTGATGAACTTTCCGGATTTGAAATGAAGGTGGTTTAGTCTTCATGCGCGCCGCATGATGGTATTAATTATACAACCGCAAGATGGGATGGCGCCTTCAGCCCGGGCCCACCCCGCGCGGGGTGGCGAATTCGGCCAGATGGCCCCGGCCGGGAGCCAGATCGGCCCATCGGTCCAGGGCGAACTCCAGCCGCGCCAGCCCGCCGGTCGGGTATTTTTCCATGATGCGGGTGCGAAGGGCGGGGTCCGCCTCGGCCCCCGCCAGTGACAACGCCAGCTCCTCCAGACCCGGATTGTGACCGATCAGCAGGACGGTGGCGGTCGGGTCGGGCAGGGCCCGCAGCCGGTCGGCCAGCGCCGGGGCCGACGCCATGTAAAACGCCCGGTCCACACACAGGGGCGGCGGCTCCCGCCACAGGGGAAGCAGGCCGGCCAGGGTCGCCCGCGTGCGGACGGCGGTGGAGCAGAGGATCAGGTCGGGCCGGGGTGTTCCACCCTTGCGGTGCCGGAAATAGTCGGCCATGGTCGCAAGCGCGCGCTCCCCCCGTGCCGACAAGGGACGCTCATGATCGGGGACGCTGTCGTCGTCCCAGGAGGATTTCATATGCCGCAGCAGGAAAAGGGTTTTCACGAGACATCCCCCAGGGTGGACCGGCTGCCCGCGCCCGCTGTCGACCTGGCGACCCCTGAGGCGGACAAGAACACGACCGGCACGGAAGCGAAATCAACGGGATCGGCGGCACCGGAACCAGAAACGGTAACGTTGGCTGTTTATGATGAACGACCCGATACCCATGCTGCGAATGAGGCGACCATGTCCACGGCGGTGGAAACCCCGACCCGCGAAGTTGATCCGGCCCCCTTCGATATGACGTCGCCGGATCGGTTCATCAATCGCGAACTGTCGTGGCTGGCCTTCAACCAGCGCGTCTTGGAAGAGGCGTACAACGCCCACCACCCGCTGCTGGAGCGGCTGCGCTTCCTGTCCATTTCCGCCAGCAACCTGGATGAGTTCTATACCGTCCGCGTCGCGGCGCTGAAGGCGCAGGTGACCGCCGGGGTGGCCACCCCGTCCGACGACAACCTGACGCCGGCGCAGCAGTTGGCGGCCATCAACGCCCGCGCCGCGGAACTGATGCGTGAACAGCAGGCCTGCTGGCTGATGATGCGCGCCGACCTGGCCAAGGCCGGCATCGCCGCCATCGATCCCACCGAGCTGACGCCGTCCGAAACAGATTGGCTGGAAGCGAAGTTCCTGGACGACATCTTCCCGGTGCTGACGCCCATCGCCGTCGACCCGGCCCATCCCTTCCCCTTCATCGCCAATTCCGGTTTCTCGCTGGCGGTCCAGCTGTTCGACCCGGCGCGCAACATCCACCTGGACGCCCTGGTGCTGCTGCCGGCGCAGCTGGATCGCTTCGTGCGCCTGCCGGGCAGCGACGTGCGCTTCATCCTGCTGGAAGAGCTGGTGCTGCTGTTCATTGACCGGCTGTTCCCGCCCTTCACCCTGAAGGGCCACGGCTTCTTCCGCGTGCTGCGCGACAGCGACATCGAAATCGAGGAAGAGTCGGAAGACCTGGTCCGCACCTTCGAAAGCGCCCTGAAGCGCCGCCGCCGGGGCAGCGTCATCCAGTTGTGCGTCAACGCCGGCATGTCGCGCGACCTGCGCGACTTCCTGGCGGGCCAGCTGCATGTGCCCACCGACGACGTCTTCGTCCTGGACGGCCTGATCGGCCTGGCCGAGACCAAGCAGCTGATCATCGATGAGCGGCCGGATCTGCTGTTCCAGCCCTACAACGCCCGCTTCCCGGAGCGCATCCGCGATTTCGGCGGTGATTGCTTCGCCGCCATCCGCCACAAGGACATCATCGTCCACCACCCGTTCGAGAGCTTCGACGTGGTGGTGCAGTTCCTGCGCCAGGCGGCGCAGGACCCGTCCGTCCTGGCCATCAAGCAGACGCTGTACCGCACCTCCAAGAACTCCCCCATCGTCGCCGCCCTGATCGAGGCGGCGGAGGCGGGGAAGAGCGTCACCGCCATGGTGGAGCTGAAGGCCCGCTTCGATGAAGAGGCCAACATCCGCTGGGCCCGCGACCTGGAACGGGCGGGCGTGCAGGTGGTTTATGGTTTCGTCGACCTGAAGACCCACGCCAAGGTGTCGCTGGTGGTGCGACGGGAACAGAAGGGCCTGCGCTCCTACGTTCATTTCGGCACCGGCAACTACCACCCCATCACCGCCAAGATTTACACCGACCTCAGCTTCTTCACCTGCGATCCGGCGCTGGTGCATGACGCGGCCCACATGTTCAACTACATGACCGGCTACGCCACGCCCAAGGCGTTGGAGAAGATCGCCATCGCCCCCATCGGCCTGCGCGACCGGCTGGTCAGCCTGATCGACGCCGAGATCGCCCACGCCCGCGCCGGCCGCCCGGCGCAGATCTGGGTGAAGCTGAACTCCCTGGTCGACGCCCGCATCATCGACAAGCTGTACGAGGCGTCGCAGCAGGGCGTCAGCATCGACATGATCATCCGCGGCATCTGCTGCCTGCGCCCGGGGGTCAAGGGCCTGTCGGAAAACATCCGGGTGAAGAGCATCGTCGGCCGCTACCTGGAGCATGGCCGTGTGGTCTGCTTCGGCAATGGCGTGGGCCTGCCGCACCCCGGCGCCAAGGTCTTCATCTCCTCCGCCGACTGGATGCCGCGTAACCTGGACCGTCGCATCGAAACGCTGGTGCCCATCGAGACGCCGTCCTGCCATCGCCAGGTGATGGATCAAATCATGGTCGCGAACCTGAAGGACGAGGCGCAAAGCTGGCAGCTGAGCCCCGATGGCGAGTATCATCGGGTGGAAGCTCCGCTGGGCGCCTTCAACGCCCATACGTTCTTCATGACCAACCCCAGCCTGTCGGGGCGGGGCAGCAGCGCGGTGACCGATCCCAAGGGGCCGGCCAAGCTGTTGCTGAAGGCGGCCGCCAAGGCCGCCAAACGCGCCGACTGAACCGCTTTGCCTTGAGCCCGCGCCGGATACCCATGCCCGTAAAGTTCGACCGACCCGCCCCAGAACGCCATGTTGGCTCCGACCGGTTGGCGGTCATCGACATCGGTTCCAACTCCATGCGGGTGGTGGTGTACGATCGCCTGGAGCGCTCGCCCATCGCCATCTTCAATGAGAAGATCATGTGCGGGCTGGGCCGGTCGGTGGAAAAGACGGGTAAGTTGCACCCTGAGGGCGTGAAGCTGGCCTTGGCCAACTTGGCCCGCTTCCGCCGCCTGATCGAGGGCATGCAGGTCGGCCGGGTGGACATCCTGGCCACCGCCGCCGTGCGCGACGCCAAGGACGGCGCCAAGTTCGTGGCGGATGTGGAGGCCTTGACCGGCGTGCCCGTCACCGTGCTGGCGGGGGAGGAGGAGGCGCGGCTATCCGCCATGGGGGTGCTGTCCGGCACGCCTGGTGCCGATGGCCTGATGGGTGACCTGGGCGGCGGCAGCCTGGAACTGGTGACCCTGGACAAGGGCGTCATCGGTCGCCAGGCCACCTTGCCGCTGGGCCCCCTGCGCCTGATCGAGGCGGTGGACGGCAAGCCGGGGTCGGCCGCCAAGCTGATCGATGCCCAACTGGCCAAGCTGCCCTGGGCCCTGGAAGGCCGGGGGCGCGACTTCCACCCTGTGGGGGGCGGCTGGCGCGCCTTGGCCAAGATGCATATGGAGCAGATCGGCCACCCGCTGCACATCATCCACCATTACGTGGTCGACGCCCGGGTGATGGCCGATTTCGCCGGCCTGGTCGGGCGCCAGAGCCGCGCGTCGTTGGAAAAGATGCCGGGCGTTTCCCGCCGCCGGCTGGAGACGCTGCCCATGGCGGCGCTGGTCATGGAGCGCCTGCTGCGCGCCGTCCAGCCCTCCAACGTGGTTTTCTCCGCCTACGGCTTGCGGGAAGGGTTCCTGTTCGACCAGTTGTCGGCGGAGGAGCGCCGGCGCGATCCGTTGATTGACAGCTGCACCCAGGTGGCGGAGCGCCTGGGCCGCTTCGGCGAGGCCGCGACGCTGACGCAGTGGACGTCCCCCCTGTTCGCGGGTGAGGACGAGGCCGCCGCCCGGCTGCGCACGGCGGCTTGCCTGTTGTCCGACCTGGGATGGTCGGAGCACCCGGACTATCGGGCGGAGCATGCCTACCTGCGGGTGCTGCGCATGCCCTTCGCCGGGGCCGATCATGCGGAGCGGGCCTTCCTGGCGCTGGCCTCCTTCGTGCGGTACGCGGGTACGGCCGATGGCCAGCCCCTGGGGCTGACCCGGACCCTGCTGTCGGAGGCGCAGCTCAGCCGCGCCGTGATCGTGGGCCTGGCTCTGCGGCTGGCCCACACCTTGACCGGCGGCGCCGCCACCCTGCTGCAGCGGACGGCCCTGCGGCTGACGCCGGATACCTTGACCCTGCTGCTGCCGCGGGATGCCGCCATGCTGGACGGTGATGCCGTGCAGCGGCGCCTGGATGCGCTCGCCAAGACCTTGGGCCGCAAGGGCACGGTGGTGGTCCAGCAGGCCCCGACGCTGGCCGACACCGGCGCGTGAGGTCTGGCTTTCGGTTGGAAAGTGCGGCGGTGGCCTCATATAATATTAACGGCACGAGATGTTGACTGGTGCCGCTGTCGTCCGCGACTGCGGGCGCCGGGGCGGCATTTGAGCGAGCACGCTAAAATGCCGCGCGTATAAGTTTGACGCCGTTTTCCCCTGTTCGGATCGCAGCCATGGCCTTCATGACCCGCCTTGCCCTTGTCCTGGGTGTCCTGCTGAGCGCGGCGGGGGGCATGATGCCGGCGCGGGCCGATTTCCTGCCCCCGGGCCGCCCCGGCGATACCGACCCCATCATTCAGCAGGTGCTGAATTGCTGGAGCTATGGTCATCGTCCCAATGCCAAGGGGGCCGGTGTCGGGGTGGGCGGGCAGAAGCTGGTTTGCGCCCATGGCGAGGCCAAGACCGCCGTCATGAAGGACGCCATCGCCCGCATCACCGCCCTGGACGCCCAGACCCTTGTCATCTGGTCGCAGGGCGGCGGCGACCCCCAGGCCGCTGCCGAGCTGGCGCAGACCATCGTCGACAGGGGCATCACCGTCATTATCGACGGCCCCTGCGCCGGCCCCTGCGTCTGGTGGCTGGCCGCGTCGCCCAAGCGCCTGGTGACGCCCGAGGCGGTTTTCGATTTCAGCGCGGGACCGGAGGCGCCGGAGGCGGTGGCCGACCGTGTTCGCCAAGCGAACGGCATCGACCTCAACGCCTTGCGCCAGACCGGTGGCCCGGCCCAGCGGCGGGATGAGGCGGCGTTGCGGGCGCTGGGCCTGGGCGTTACCGTGCTGCCGCCCATCGTGGCGGTAAAGCCGACGCCGACCTGACCGTCCTACCGCCCGGTGGGCGGCGCTTCCGCCAGATCCTCCCGCGCTTGGTCCAGCGCATACCGCAGGGCGCCCCGCCGCTCCCGCTCGTCCGGGATGGCGATTAACCGGTCATAGATGCGGCTGATCAACTGTCCCTGGGACGCCGGACTGGCTTGCAGCCCGTCCTGAGCCTGAAGGGTCAGCACGCCGTCAATGATCTGTCCCAGAAGGTGCGCGTCCAGTCCGGGGCGGTTGCCGGTCATATGCATGTCGCCGTGGCCGGTCAGCAGCCAGTCCACCGAAATGTCCAGGTTCAGCAACTGGGCCAGGGTTTCGCCCTTGGGCAGTTTGCCCAGGCGTTCATACCCCTGCCAGGTGTTCACCCCCAGGTCGAACCGTGCGGACATGCTTTTCTGGGTTTCCCCCAGATATTCACGAACCTGGCGCAGCCTATCCTTTAGCCCCCTCATGGTGCGGCGCGCAGCCTCGATACAGGGGCGGCGATGGACGACCAATGGCACGGAATTTTGTGCTTCATTGGCACGAAAAAACGTGCCATGTTCAATCTCGCGTTCAGTCGGAACACTCCGTGACCACTCCTGATGTCATGGGGGCCGCACAAGGGCGCCGGCATCCAGGCGCTGATTGGCGCCCGGGTTCCGTCTCTGGTGGGATTTGGCGGTTGAAAAGGGGCGTCTAGGCACACTCCACCCCGTGCGTGGGGCAGGTGCGTGTTGGTGATCCCCGGGGCTTTAACGATGCCTGTCCGGCCGGCAATCCTCCATGGGCTTAGCCCCAATATCCAAGTAAGCGAGCTTTCCACCTGAGCGATAACGCCGCGCAGGTAAAAGTTTAATTAAGATCTGATAGAATAAAGCTCCCTGACCTGATCGCAACGTCCAATCCGTATCAAGACAGTCAGCCGGAGCTTTTGTCTATCGCGGCAGGACAGGGCTTATGCACAAGGCTGATTACCAGCTTTTCCCGAAATTGCGTCTGATATGCATCATCTATAGTGGCGATGTGGACGGGAATGAAATAGCCGATCATATATCTGGCCTGATCCAAGATGGCAGGGTGGACCCGTCCTGGAATTGCCTGGTTGATCTGCGCTCATTTATCGGAAATGTTCACCACTCATCCTTGGAGAGGATGTCAAAGCTGCTGAACAAGAAGCAAATTCCTGGTTTTTATAGTCGAAAAGAAGAAAATAACCAAGGTAGGGTGGCTATCGTAAGCTACAATGCGGGTCAAAAGTTCTTGATCAATCTGGCCCGTGTCTACATCCGGGAATACGAACTTCAGCACTTCTCTGATATGCGGCAAGGTTTCGCCTGGGCGTCTGGGCGGGATGCCTTGCCCCGGCACATGATATCATTGGACTGGCATTTGGAGATGGCTCTGCAAGATGAGGACAGTGACCCTGGGCGCTAGATCATGAACAGGTCAAGCCGTCGCGAACAGACCGGGGGCGCGCCATCTGCGTCTGTTTAACGCAGATGGCTCAAGCCCCGGGAAAGCATCCCGCGAGAATCGAAACGCCCCCGGAAGGCCGTCTTCCGGGGGCGTCACGACGGTGGAAAGAAGGGACAGGCCTCAGGCGCGCCGCTCAGCCAGGAAAGCGACTTCGCCGCCGGGCGTGCCTTCATAATCGGTCAGCGGGATCGGATAGTCGCCGGTGAAGCAGGCGTCGCAATATTGCGGACCGCCGGTGTCACGGCCGCTATGCCCCAGCGCCTTGTACAGCCCATCGTTGGAGATGAAGGCCAGGCTGTCGGACCCGATGTAGCGGTTCATTTCCTCGACCGACAGCTTGTGGGCCAGCAGCTTTTCCTTTTCCGGGGTGTCGATACCGTAGAAGCAGGAATGACGGGTCGGCGGGCTGGAAATGCGCATGTGCACCTCCTTGGCGCCGGCGGCCCGCATCATTTCCACGATCTTCACCGAGGTGGTGCCGCGCACGATGCTGTCATCCACCAGGATGACCCGCTTGCCCTGGATATAATGGCGGTTGGCGTTGTGCTTCAGCTTCACGCCCAGGTGGCGGATCTTGTCGGTCGGCTGGATGAAGGTGCGGCCGACATAGTGGTTGCGGATGATGCCCAGCTCGAACGGAATGCCGCTCTGCTCGGCGTAGCCGATGGCGGCGGGCACGCCGCTGTCCGGCACGGGGATGATCACGTCGGCGTCCACATGGCTTTCCTGGGCCAGGTGCGCGCCGATGGCCTTGCGCACCTTGTAGACGCTGGACCCCTCGACCAGGCTGTCGGGCCGGGCGAAGTAGATGTACTCGAAAATGCAGAAGCGGCTCTTTTCCGGCTGGAAGGGGCGCAGACTCTGCACGCCGGCGGCGGTCAGCACCACCATTTCACCCGGCTCGATGTCGCGGACGAAGTCGGCGCCGATGATGTCCAGGGCGCAGGTTTCCGACGCCAGGACCGGCGCGTCGCCCAGCATGCCCAGCACCAGCGGGCGCACGCCGCGCGGATCGCGCACGCCGATGATCTGGTCCTTGGCCATGGCGACCAGGGAGTAGGCGCCCTCGACCTGGCGCAGGGCCTCGACCATGCGGTCGATGACGCTGCCGCCGCGGGCGGTCGCCATCAGGTGGACGATGACTTCGGTGTCGGTGGTGGACTGGAACAGGCAGCCACGGCGCACCAACTGGCGGCGCAGCGTCATGGCGTTGGTCAGGTTGCCGTTGTGCGCCAGGCCGAAGCCGCCGAACTCGAAGTCCGCGAACAGCGGCTGCACGTTGCGCAGCGCCGTGTCGCCGGTGGTGGCGTAGCGCACATGGCCGATGGCGGCGTTGCCCTTCAGCGGGCGCATGACCGCCTCGGAACTGAAGTTGTCGCCGACCTGGCCCAGCGCGCGGTGGACGCCGAAATGCTCTCCGTCAAAGGCGACGATGCCCGCCAATTCCTGGCCGCGGTGCTGCAGGGCGTGCAGGCCCAAGGCCACCAGGGCGGCCGCGTCCGTGGCACCCAGGATACCAAAGACGCCGCATTCCTCGCGCAACTTGTCGTCGTCGAAGGGGTTCGTGGTCAGCATGAGCGATCACCGGGCGCCTTTCGCGCTAGGTTGGTACGTTGCGGTCCGTTGCGAAGAAGCGGTTATTCCGGCTTCTTCTTGTCGACGGAATTCTCGATCAGCTGATCAAGGCCCGTGCGTTCGCGGTCGTTATAGCCCTGTTCACCAGGCTTCGCACCCGCATTCACCGCAGGGGTGATCGCCGGGGTTTGAAGCCGCTCCAAATCCTGCTTGGCGGCCAGGGCCCGCTCGGCTTCCATCCGGGCGGCATCGATTCGTCCTTCACCCTCGTGGCGCAGGTCGGACGGCGCCAAGGTGCGCAGCATGTCCGCCCCGGCCTCCAGCGCCGGCCGGGTGCGCGCGTCGCGCAACCAGTCCGGCTTGTTGTCCGGCCAGATATAGCCCATGAGCATATAGCCCAGGCTGACCAACACGGCGCCGCGCAGCACCCCGAAACCGAACCCCAGCGACCGGTCGATAGCCGACAGGGCGCTGTCGCTCACGCGGCCGGCCAGGGTGTGGCAGATCATCTGCAGCACCAGCAAGGCCGCCACGAACAGGGTGATGATGGCGACACCGTCGGCAATCATCTGCCGCTCGATATGGGCGCGGACGAAGGGCTTGACCAGGGGGAAGGCATACAGCGTGACCAAGGCAGCCCCGACCCAGGCGCCGATCGACAGCACCTCGCGCACGAAGCCGCGGGCGAAGGCCAAAAGGGCCGACAGCACGACGATGACGACGACGGCGATGTCCAGGGGGTTCAAACCGTTGATATCCATGATGCCTCAGCCCCGCCCGCCGCCAGAGACGGCCTTGGGTGTGTTCTTGGACGGCGCGCTTTTCTGGGCGGGGGCCGCCTGGAACAGGGGCAGCAGATCCGACAGGTGGTGCAGTTCGATGCGCCGCAGGCCGGCGTCCCCGCCGGACCCCTTGCGCCGGGTGGGCACCAGGGCCGTGCCGAAGCCCAGCTTCGCCGCCTCCTTCAACCGTGTCTCGCTCTGGCTCACCGCCCGGATTTCCCCCGACAACCCGATCTCTCCATAAACCACGGCGTCGGCCGGCACCGGCTCCCCCGTCAGGGAGGAGACCAGGGCCGCCGCCACCGCCAAATCCGCCGCCGGTTCCGTGACCTTCAGGCCGCCGGCGACGTTCAAATATACATCATTGGCGCCGATGGCGAGGCCGCACCGCGCCTCCAGCACCGCCATGACCATGGCCAGGCGCGCCGTGTCCCAGCCCACCACCGCGCGGCGGGGCGTGCCCAGGGGCGACGGCGCCACCAGGGCCTGCACCTCCATCAGCACGGGGCGGGTGCCCTCCATCCCGGCGAAGACGGCGGTGCCGGTCACATCGCCGCGCCGTTCCGCCAGGAAAATCTCCGACGGGTTGGCGACCTCGCGCAGGCCGTCCTCCGCCATTTCGAACACGCCGATCTCATCGGTGGCGCCAAAGCGGTTCTTCACCGCGCGCAGGATGCGGAACTGGTGGCCGCGCTCGCCCTCGAAATACAGCACGGTGTCCACCATGTGCTCCAGCACGCGGGGGCCGGCGATCTGGCCATCCTTGGTGACGTGGCCCACGATCAGCAGGGTGATGCCCCGGCGCTTGGCCACGCGGATCAGTTCGGAGGCCGAGGCCCGGACCTGGGCCACCGTGCCGGGCGCGCTGTCCAGCGTATCGACGAACATGGTCTGGATACTGTCGATGACCGCCACGCGCGGGCCGTCGGCCGTGTCCAGCGATGCCACGATGTCGCGCACATTGGTCGCGGCCGCCAAATTCACCGGTGCCGAGGCCAGGCCCAGCCGCAGGGCGCGCATGCGCACCTGGTCCACCGCCTCTTCACCGGAGATGTAGGCGCAGGACGTGCCTTGGGCCAGGCGGCAGATGACCTGCAGCAGCAGGGTGGACTTCCCGATGCCGGGGTCGCCGCCCACCAGCAGGGCGGAGCCATGCACCAGGCCGCCGCCGCACACCCGGTCGAATTCCTGGATGTGGGTCATGCGCCGGGGCGCCTGCTCCGACACGCCGGACAGTTCCACGAACTCCAGCC
Organism: Nitrospirillum goiasense; assembly: GCF_034427435.1. NCBI lineage: Bacteria > Pseudomonadati > Pseudomonadota > Alphaproteobacteria > Rhodospirillales > Azospirillaceae > Nitrospirillum > Nitrospirillum goiasense. Next base: position 1,680,970 of record NZ_JAXQNP010000003.1, read on the forward strand.
GGCGGCCCTGCACCTTGGTGCCCAGGCCACGGGGCGCCGCTTCGGGGGCGGCCTCCTCCACCAGGGTGTTCCAGGCGCCGCATCCCTCGCACCGGCCACTCCATTTGGGATGGGCCGTGCCGCAACTTTGGCAGACATAGCGGTTCGTGTTTCGGGCCACGGGAATACGATCCTGAGGGGGTGATGAGGCGTGACGTATCATAACAGCTTGGGTGACCGAACCGCCACCCCGGCGCCGGTTATACAGCCACCAGATTTAGGGGGTAGGGCCCCGCCGGACGCACGACAGAATGGTGCGCGGCCCGTGGCGTGATGGTGCGGCCGGCGGCCGGCGAATTGACAGCCGCCGGTGCCGCGCCCACAGTCGCCGCCTGCCGTTTCCCTCAGGATGTTCCGCCTTGAAAAGCACCATGACCATGGCGCGTCGCGCCTTGACGATCCTGACGCTGCTCGCCGGCGCGGCGGGGGTGATCCCCGCCCGCGCGGCCGACGGGGGGCGGCGCCGGTCGCGGTGGTGATTTATCGCGGGGCCACTGTGATCGACGGCACCGGTGCGGCGCCGCAGGCAGGCATGGACGTCGTGACCCGGGGGCAGGACATCGCCCTGGTGGCGCCCACGGGGCAGGTCCCGTCAGGCCTGGCCACGGGGGCGGTGGTGATCGATGTCCGGGGCCTTTACGTGCTGCCGGGACTGATCGACACCCATGTCCACCTGGCCACCGTGCCCAACCGCCGTGCGGAGGAGGCGCTGCTGCGCCGGGCGCTGTACGGCGGCGTCACGGCGGAACGGGACATGGCGGGTGACACGCGCGTCCTGGCCGATCTCGCGCGCGCTGCCCTGCTGGGGGATATCCCGGCGCCGGACATCCATTACGCCGCGCTCATGGCCGGCCCCAGCTTCTTCAAGGACCCGCGCACCGCGGCATCCGCCCAGGGCGCCACGGCGGGGCAGGTGCCCTGGATGCAGGCCATCACGCCGGATACCGACCTGAAGCTGGCGGTGGCCTTGGCGCGGGGCACCGGCGCCAGCGGTGTCAAGATCTACGCCAACCTGCCGGCCGACCTGGTGGCGGGCATCACGCGGCAGGCGCACGCCCAGGGCTTTCGCGTCTGGGCCCACGCCATGGTGTTTCCGGCCACCCCGGCGGAGGAGATCGAGGCGGGCGTGGACGTGCTGTCCCATGCCTGCATGCTGGCCTATCAGGCGCTGCCGGTGAAACCGACGCAGTACCATGATCGCGCGCCCGTGGACCCGGCGCGCATCGCCAATCCCGATCCCGTCATGGCCGGCCTGTTCCAGGCCATGAAGCGCCACGGCACGATGCTGGACGCCACCCTGCGGGTCTATGCCGAGGGCGACGCCCGCTGGGCCGGCAAGCCCAACCCGCCGGGCTCCTACTGTCTGGGTGAGCTGGCGGCGCGCATCACCCGGCAGGCGCATGACGCCGGCGTAGGCGTCTCCGCTGGCACGGATGGGGAAACACCCGCCGCCGACGCCTACCCGGCCCTGCATGAGGAACTGGAACTCCTGGTCCACCGGGCGGGATTCTCGCCCTTGGCCGCCATCCAGGCCGGCACCCAGATGGGGGCCCGCGTCCTGGACATGGAGCAGCGCATGGGCACGGTGACGGCGGGCAAACTGGCCAACCTCGTGTTCGTGGCCCAGGATCCGAGCCAGGACATCGCCAACCTGCGGAGCGTCGTCTACACGGTGAAGCGGGGCCATCGCTACAACCGTGCGGACTTCCAGCCCATTGCACCGGATGAGGCGGGCGACGTCGACTAAGCGGTGGGGGACGGGGGCCTCTGGTCTAGATGATCCCCAGGCCGTGCAGCCAGGTTTCCACCAGACGCGGCCACGCCGATACGGCGGACGCCGTCGGCCGCAGTCCGAAGGCGTGGCCACCCAGGGCGTAGGAGTGCAACTCCACCGGCACGCCCGCCTTCTTCAGCGCCATGTAGTAGCTCAGCGCGTCCTCGACCCTGTCCACATGGTCATCCTCGTTCTGCAACAGGAAGGTCGGGGGCGTGTCGCGCGAGATGTGGCGGTCAATGTCTGGATTGAGCGCGATGGTGTTCTCCGCCTCGGACAGATGGCCGGGATACATCGCGATGGCGAAATCCGGACGGCTGCTTTCCATGTCCGCCGCGTCCACGGCGGTATAGGCCCTGTCGCGGAAATGGGTGCTGACGGCGGCGACCATGTGCCCGCCCGCGGAAAAGCCGATGACACCGATCTTGTGCGGATCGACCTGCCATTCCGCGGCATGGTGGCGGACCAGGCTCACAGCCCGCTGGGCGTCCTGCAAGGCCATCGGCACCGGGGGAACGACATGGCAATGGCATAGGCCGTCCCAATAGGGCCCCGAATGCGGTACGCGGTATTTCAGCAGGACGCAGGTAATGCCCCGGCCTGTCAGCCAGTCGCAGATCTCCGTGCCTTCCAGGTCCATGGCCAGGATCTTGTAGCCCCCGCCGGGGAAAACGATGACGGCCGCGCCCGTGTTCGGCCCTTTGGGCGCGTAGACCGTCATGGTGGGGCGGGAGACGTTTTCCACCACCACCACGTTACCGTCCGTGCGCATCATCTCCGGTGCCATGGAGGCCGGCATGCCCGGGGCCGTCCCCGGCCAGAGGGGAATCTGCGCGTGGCCCGGGGTGGGCTGCCAGACGGACGCCCACGCGGGACCCTGGGGACCCGCGATCAAGGACAACAAGCCAAGGATCAGCAAGGCGCGACGGCCCATGCGCGACTGTCCTTTGCGGTGGCGGCCTTACCCCAGCTTGACCTGCATCTGGATCGGGCCGTCGGCGCGGCCGTGGATGAACTGGTCGACGTAAGCGTTGCCGCTGTTGTCGATGGCGTCCGTCGGCCCCTGCCAGATCAGCTTGCCCTGGTACAGCATGCCGATGCGGTCGGAGATTTTGCGGGCGCTGGCCATATCGTGGGTGATGGTCAGCGCGGTGGCGCCCAGGTCGCGCACACACTTCACGATCAGGTCGTTGATGACGTCGGCCATGATGGGGTCCAGACCCGTCGTCGGCTCGTCGAAGAAGATGATTTCCGGGGTGGTGGCGATGGCGCGGGCCAGGCTCACGCGCTTTTGCATGCCGCCTGACAATTCCGCCGGGGACAGGTTGGCCACGTCCGGGCCAAGGCCCACCGCGGCCAGCTTCTCGATGGCGATCTCGCGTGCCTGCGACCGCTTCATGCCCTGGCCCTGGATCAGGCCGAAGGCCACGTTCTGCCAGACGGGCAGGCTGTCGAACAGGGCGCCGCCCTGGAACAGCATGCCGAACTTGGTCATGACCCGGTCGCGGGCGCGGCCGCCGATGTGGGTGGTCTCCTCGCCATCGACCTTGATGGTGCCGGCATCCGGGCGCAGCAGGCCCAGGATGGATTTCAGCATCACCGACTTGCCGGTGCCCGACCCGCCGATGATGACGAAGGACTCGCCCTTGGCGACGCTGAGGTCCACGCCGTCCAGCACCTTCTTGGGGCCGAAGGCCTTCTTGACGCCAACCAGCTCGATTTTGGGGGTCGCGGTGCTCATGAGAAGAACAGCCCCGTCAGCAGATAGTTGATCATCAGGATCATGATGGAGGCGGAAACCACGGCGTGCGTGGTGGCCGCACCCACGCCCTGGGCGCCGCCCTTGGAATGGTAGCCGTTGTAGCAGCCCATCAGCGCGATGATGAAACCGAAGGCCGCCGCCTTCGCCAGGCCCGAGACCACGTCGATGGTCTCAAGGTACTGGGCCGTGCTGGTCAGGTAGGCGGCGGGGTTGAAGCCCAGGCGGTAGATGCTGACGACGTAGCCGCCGAAGACGCCGATGATGTCGGCCACCAGCACCAGGCAGGGCAGCATCAGCGTGCCCGCCAGCAGGCGGGGCGCCACCAGGTATTTGAACGGGTTGGTGGACAGGGTGGTCAGCGCGTCGACCTGTTCCGTCACACGCATGGTGCCGATCTCGGCCGCCATGGCCGCACCCACGCGGCCCGCCACCATCAGCCCGGCCATGACCGGCCCCAGCTCACGGGTGATGGACAGCACCACCACGGTGGCGATGGCGCTGGATGCGTTGAACCGGGCGAAGCCCGTGTAGCTCTGCAGCGCCAGCACCATGCCGGTGAACAGGGCGGTCAGGCCCACCACCGGCAGGCTGTTATAGCCGATCTCCCGCATCTGCTGCAGCAGCAGGCGGGGATAGAAGGGGGGACGGACGCAATGCGACAAGGCGCGCGCCGTGAACAGGGCCAGCCGCCCGGTTGCGGCCAGGAACACCAGGGTGGCCCGGCCGATCCCGCTCAAGAACCCCATCCGCTCCGCTCCTCAGTCATTCAAGGGACTTATCATACCAACCGCTGACGTGCCCAACGGCTCCACATCCGGGTGCGCCGCAAAAGGTCACGCCCCCTGATACACGCGGCAAAACCTCCGGCCAAGCCCTGTTAGGATCTCATAGCCTATCGTTCCCGCGTCGGCCGCCACGTCATCCAGCGGCCGGTCGGGCCCGATCAGCTCAGCGAAGACGCCGGGAACCAGGGCGGCGGGCGGCACGTCGCTGGCATCCACGCTCAGCAAATCCATGGAAATGCGGCCGACCACCAGGGCCCGCACGCCGGCGATGGTGACATGGCCGGATGAGCCCAGGGCGCGGAAATAGCCGTCGGCATAACCTACGGCGATGGTGGCCAGCCGGGCCGGCGCCCGGGTGCGATAGGTGGCGCCGTATCCCACGGTGGTGCCCGCCGGCACGTCGCGGACCTGCAGGACCCGCCCCAGCAGCCGCAGCGCCGGGCTCATGGGGTTGGGGGCCTCCGGCGTCGGATTCACCCCATACAGCGCGGCACCCGGCCGCACCATGTCGTGCAGCAGCGACGCCTCACGGAAGATGCCGGAGGAGGCCGCAAGGCTGGCCGGTGCCGCGGGCAGGCGGGCCAGATGGTCCCGGAACCGGGCGTCCTGCTCGGCATTCAGGCCGTCACCCGCCACGTCGGCGCTGGCCAGGTGGCTCATCCAGCCCGCCAGGGCGATGCCGGACAGCCGGGCCGTGTCGCCGACCAGGCGCCGGACGTCGCCATCATCCAGTCCCAGGCGGTTCATGCCGGTGTCGATGTGGATGACGGCGGGCAATGCGCGGTCCAGCTCTCTCCCCAGGGCGCGCCAGCGGTCGATATCGTCCAGGCTGTTCAGGACCGGTATCAGGCCCAGGGCGGCCAGTTCCCGCTCCGTGCCCGGCGTCGGGCCGTGCAGGACCAGGATGCGGGCGTCAGGGCCGGTGCCCGGGGGCAGGGCGGCGCGCAGGGCCGCGGCCTCCTCCAGGTCGGCGACGAAAAAGGTCCGGCACCCGGCCTTCAGCAGCGCGCGCGCCACGGCAACGGCGCCCAGGCCATAGCCGTCGGCCTTGACCACGCCGGCGCATTCCACCACCCGGCCCGCCCGCTGGGCATGGTCGCGCAAGGACCGCCAGTTGCCGGCGATGGCTTCCAGGTCGATGGCCAATACGGCGCCGGCACCGGCCGGCACCTGATCTAGGAATCCCATGGGCGACACGCCTGATTCCTCAGTAATCGTCGCCCGCGCCCGCCAGGGCATGGTGGGTGTCGAGGTCGGAGAAGCGGGTGAATTCGCCGTGGAAGTGCAGGCGCACGGTGCCCACGGGGCCGTGACGCTGCTTGGCGATGATGGCCTCGGCGGTATCGTGCACCTCTTCCAGCCGCTGCTGCCAGCGCTGGTAGCGGTCGTTGAACTTGTCTTCCGCTTCTTCCGGGCGGCGGGAGGGTTCGGCGCGTTCCAGGTAGTACTGTTCGCGGTAGACGAACATGACCACGTCGGCGTCCTGCTCGATGGAGCCGGATTCACGCAGGTCCGAGAGCTGCGGGCGCTTGTCCTCGCGGTTTTCCACCTGTCGCGACAGCTGCGACAGGGCGATCACCGGCAGGTCCAGTTCCTTGGCGATGGCCTTGAGGCCGCGGGTGATCTCGGAGATTTCCTGCACGCGGTTGTCGGTCTTGCTGATGCCGCCGCCGCGCAGCAGCTGCAGATAGTCGACCACGATCATGCCCAGGCCGTGGGTGCGCTTCAGCCGGCGGGCGCGGGTGCGCACAGCGGTGATGGACAGGGCAGGGGTGTCGTCCACGAAGAACGGCACCTTGGAGATATAGTTGCTGGCCTCGATGAAGCGGGGGAAGTCGCTGCCGTGGATTTCGCCACGGCGGATCTTGTCGCCGCTGACCTCGGCCTCATCGGCCAGGATACGGGTGGCCAGCTGTTCCGCCGACATTTCCAGGGAGAAGAAGCCAACGGGCGCCCCCTCCTTGCCGCTGCTCTTCATATGGGCGCGCGCGGCGTTGAAGGCGATGTTGGTGGCCAGCGCCGTCTTACCCATCGAGGGGCGGCCGGCCAGGATGATGAGGTCGGACGGATGCAGGCCGCCCAGCTTGCCGTCCAGGTCGCGCAGGCCGGTGGTGACGCCGGTGACATGGCTGGACCGCTTGTATGCCGCCTCCGCCATTTCGATGGCGGCCTTCAGCGACCGTTCGAACGGGACGAAGCCGCCCTGGGCGTCACCGGTGGAGGCGAGGTCGAACAGCCGCTTCTCCGCCTCCTCAATCTGGTCGGTGGCGACCACGTCCAGGTCGTGTTTGTACGCGGCGTTGACCATGTCCTCGCCCACGTCGATCAACTGCCGGCGCAGGTAGGCGTCGTGGATGATGCGGCCGTAGTCCTCCGCGTTGCTGACGGTGACGACACCGGCGGCCAGGCGGGCCAGGTACTCGGTGCCGCCGATCTCCTTCAGGTCGGCATCCTGCTCGAAATAAGCCTTCAGCGTCAGCGGGCTGGCGATCTGGCCGCGCTCCACCAGCTTGGCGATGGCGGCGAAGACGCGGCCGTTGGCCGGGTCGAAGAAGTGCTCCGGCCGCAGGAACTCGGCCACCTTTTCCAGGGCCTTGTTGTTGACCAGGGCGGCGCCCAGCAGCGCCTGTTCCGCCTCCAGGTTATGGGGCGGCGTGCGGTAGGGCAACGCACCGGTGGAGGCGGCCGGGTCGGTCAACTTGGTGTCCATGGGCATGAGTTTAACAGCGGGGGAGGCATGGCATAGCCGGACGCTGCGGCCACGGCAAGTGCAACATGCGGATGGATTTTATCCACAGGGGGATAAACGCGGGGATAAGGGCGGGGCCGCGCCGGCAGGCCCCGCCCTTAAGGCTTGATTTCCCGCTATTCCGCCACCATCGCCGGGCTGCGGGAGCGGGGGGCCATCGCCTCCTCCGCCCTGTGGATATAATCGCGGGTCAGGGGCACCGTCGCCAGCGCGTTCGACAGTTGGATTTGGAACACCATGTGCCCCTGATAGCGGAACGCGCACTCCGACCCCGCCAGGTAGAATTCCCACATGCGGACGAAGCGGTCGTCATACAGGGCGGCGGCCTCGTCGGCGCGGGCCATGAAGCGGTGACGCCAGGCGCGCAGGGTTTCGGCGTAATGCAGGCGCAGGATCTCGATATCGGTGGTGACGACGCGCGCCTTCTCCACCGCCGGCATCACCTCCGACAGGGCGGGAACATAGCCGCCGGGGAAAATGTACTTGCGAATCCATGGGTTGGTGGCCCCCGGCCCGTCCAGCCTGCCGATGGAATGGATCAGGGCCACCCCTTCGGGCGTCATCAGGTCGCGCACCGCCGCGAAATATTCAGGGTAGTGGGGCAGGCCCACATGCTCGAACATGCCGACCGAGACGATGCGGTCGAAATGCCCGGCATAGCCCTGGGCCGCCAGGTGGCGGTAATCCACCAGCTCGAACCGCACGCGGTCGGCCACGCCCTCATCGGCCGCGCGCTGCCGGGCCACCGCCAACTGTTCCTCAGACAGGGTGATGCCCATGATCCGGGCGTCGGGAACCTGGCGGGCGATCTCCAGCGCCATGCCGCCCCAGCCGCAGCCGATGTCCAGCACCTTATGGCCGGGTTCCAGGCGCAGCTTGGCGATGATATGGCGCTTCTTCAGGCTCTGCGCCTCTTCCAACGTCGTTTCCGGCGTCGGGAAATAGGCGCAGGAATATTGGCGGTCGCTGTCCAGGAACAGGGCGTAGAGCTTGCCCGAGAGGTCGTAATGGTGGGCGACGTTGGCCTTGGACCGGTGCGCCGGGTTGAACTGCTGGGCGTAGCGGGTGAGGGTCTCGATGGGACCCATCAGATGGTCGGGCCAGCCGATGTGCTGCCAGCCGCTGTTGCGGGTGACCAGGGCCAGCAGGTCGTAGATGCTGCCCTCCTCCATCACCAGCGTGCCGTCCATATAGGCCTCGCCCGCGTACAGGCGCGGCGCCAGGGCCAGCTTCCAGTGCAGGGCCGGGTCGGTGATCCGCATGGTGATGGGGCCGTAGGCGGACGGGCCGCCATCCACGGTGCCGCCGGGGCTGAGCCCGCCCGGCAGCGCGTCCGGGTCGCGGCGGCCGAATTCGTAGCGGCGCTGATAGGCGTCGATCAGGGTCATATGACCGGTCTTGATCAGGGACCGGAACAGGCTGGCCAAGAGCATGCCGAAGGCTCCCTCGTCTCAAATCACCTGCATATCAAAGACATGTAGGTAGTCTGGGAGCAGGGAGCCAAGGGGTCTATTAGCTCTAAGATTTACGCAAAAGGGCAGGGGTTGCCCTTTCGGGCGTCTTACTTCCCGTGGGCGATGAAGGGGCCGTTACGGAACCCCGCCTTGCCGTAGCGGAAGGGGTCGCCCTCGGGGGTGGTCATGCCGCCGCCGGCGGCCAGCAGCACGGCGTGACCGGCGGCCGTATCCCACTCGCAGGTGGGGCCGAAGCGGGGATAGAGGTCGGCGACGCCCTCGGCGATGCGGCAGAACTTGACCGAACTGCCGCAGGCCAGCGTCTCGGCCACCGAATAGGCCTTGAGATAATCCGCCAGCGCCGCGTCGTTGGCGTGGGAGCGGGAGGAGACGACGGTCACGCCGGCGCGGGGCTGCGGCCGGCAGGCGATGGCCTCCCGCCCGGCGCCGTTGCGCTGGCGCCAGGCCAGGGGCTTGGGCGCCAGCACGCCGGCGAACAACTCGCCGCTGGCCGGGGCGTACACCGCGCCCAGCACCGGCTGGCCCTGGTCCACCAGCGCGATGTTCACCGTGAACTCGCCATTGCGCTTGATGAATTCCTTGGTGCCGTCCAGGGGGTCCACCAGCCAGAAGGGCTGGCGCGCGGCCACGGCCGGGATCTCCCCCGCTCCGCCGCCTCTTCCGACACGGCGGGGATGGCGGGCGTCAGCCGTGCCAAGCCGGGCAGGATGATTGCCTCGGCGGCATGGTCGGCCAGGGTGACGGGGCTTCCGTCGGCCTTGGACGTGGCGCCGTCGTCGCCTTCGTAGAACGGTAGGGTGGCATGCCCGGCCTCCACCGCCAGCGCCGCGACATCGTCCAGCAGGGCAACAAGGTCCATACGGGCGAGGACGGCGGCGATGATCATGGGTCCAGCCTATCTATGTAGTCAGGGGTGGAAGGGTCGGCGGACGGCATAGTGCATCCGCCCCCGGCTCAGCAACAGTCCAGGTCCGCTTGGACGCGCGCGGCTCTCATGCGCGTCAGTCCGGACCCGCTTCCCTCATTCCGCTTGAGTGGCGGAATAAGGGTCAAGGGGCGCGATAATGGGCGGGCTCTCGCCATCCCGCAACCCGCACAATGGGGCAGGGCCAATGGGGCGGGGCCAATGGGGCGGGGCCAATGGGCCGGGGGCAGTGTGGACGGACCTTCGGGGACGGACCAGTGGGAAAGGAAATGCTATACTCCGCCCATGATGAGACCGATGCCGCCCCGCTTCCTCCACATCCTGCTCCCGCTATGCGCCGTCCTGGCCGGGGGAACGGCCCTGGCCGCCCCACCGCCGCCGGTGGGCGGGGGCGGGGACGTGATCGAAGGGCACGCTCAGGCGACGGAGGGGGACACGCTGCTGGTGGATGGCGGGGAGATCAAGCTGTACGGCATCGATGCGCCCGACCCCGGCCAGACCTGCCAAAACCGGCGGGGCGCCAACTATGATTGCTTCGCCCAGGCGACGAAGGAATTGCAGGCCGTCGTCCAGGACAAGATCGTGCGCTGTACCACCAAGGAAAGCCCGCCCAAGCAGCGCCGCCTGGGCGTCTGCACGGTGGAGGGGCGGGACGTCGCTGGCATCATGGTGCGCGCCGGATGGGCCTTGGCCTACACCGCCCTGGCGCCGGACTATTACAGTGTCCAGGTCCTGGCCATGAGCCACCGCGCCGGCATGTGGGGCGGCCGGGTGGAGCCCCCCTGGCTGTGGCGCGATCGGCAGGCGGCATTGGAGGCGGACGCCACCGGCAAGCCCAAGAAAAAGCCCAGCGGCCAGCCATGAGGCCACCCACATCGTTGTCGCGGACCCGCCCCTTAGGGGAGCGTTGGGCGGGACACAGTGCCATGCAAACATGCCGGCCCTTCCCCCAGGCGCCTGGAAAACACTTGACCGCGACCGTTCGGGCCATCACCTATGTCGCCGAAATTGCGCGCATCCCGCAATCCACCCGTTTTTTCCTGAAAGGAAGTTATGTCGAAGGAGGATTTGATCGAGTTTTCCGGCACGGTGACCGAACTGCTGCCGAACGCGATGTTCCGCGTTAAGCTCGATAACGAACACGAAGTGCTGGCCCACACCTCGGGCAAGATGCGCAAGAACCGCATCCGCGTGCTGGCCGGTGACCGGGTCAACGTCGAAATGACGCCCTATGACCTGACCAAGGGTCGCATCACCTTCCGCTTCAAGTAAGCGGACGGTACCCCATGGTGCGTGTGCAAGCGGACGGGACGGGGCAAGCGCCGTGGCGGATCCCGCCGCTGGTGCTGGCGTCCAGCTCCCCGCGCCGCCGGGAACTGCTCGCCCAGATCGGGGTGACGCCGGCGGGTATCGACCCGGCCGACATTGACGAGACCCCGCTGGCCGATGAGCTGCCGGCCCATCACGCCCTGCGCCTGGCGAAGGCCAAGGCGGCGGTGGTGGCCGCCCGCAGCCCCGGCGCCGTCGTGCTGGCCGCCGATACGGTGGTGGGCTGTGGCCGCCGTATCCTGCCCAAGGCGGAAAGCGCCGATGATGTGCGCCAATGCCTGGCGCTGCTGTCGGGGCGGCGGCACCGTGTCTTCGGCGGCCTCTGCGTGGTGGACGCCACGGGCAAGGTGCGCACCCGCCTGGTGCAGACCGCCGTGTTGTTCAAAAAGCTCAGCCGGGCCGAGATCGACGCCTACGTCGCCTGTGGCGAGGGCGTGGGCAAGGCCGGCGGCTATGCCATCCAGGGGCGTGCCGCCCTGTTCTCCCGGGGGCTGGTGGGCTCCCACAGCAATGTCGTGGGGCTGTCCCTGTTCGAGACGGCGGCCATGCTGCGCGCCGCTGGGATAGACCCGCTGGCCGTGTCCCCCGTGGCCGCCTGACGGGCCGGCCCTGATGGCCCGCGAGCTTCACATCGATATCACCGCGCCGGCGCAGGGCCCCGCCCTGCGCCGCGCGGCTATCCTGACCGACGGCGTGCTGTCGGACCTGTACATTGATCGCATCGACCGGCCCACCCTGGCCGGTGCCGTGATTCGGGGCCGCGTCACCCGCATCGTCGCCGGCATGAACGCGGCCTTCGTTGACATCGGCACGGGGCGGGATGGCCTGCTGCCCGCCGCTGACGTCCGCTTGCCGCAGGCGGACAAGCATGGCGGGGGGACAAGAACGACTCCAAGGATCGTCCAGCCGTCCGTCCCCAGGGGCCCATTGGCACAGCGCTACGCGCGGGCCAGACGGTGATCGTTCAGGTCAAGGCCGACCCGGTGGCAGCCAAGGGCGCGCTCCTGTCCATGGACGTGGCGCTGCCGGGCCGTTTCCTGGTCCATACGCCCATGGCGGCCGGAATCCATGTGTCCAAGCGCCTGGGGCAGGGCGCCAGCGCCGCCGCCGAACGCGCCCGCCTGACCACGGTGGTGCGGGATGCCGTGCCCGCCGGGGGCCGGGGCGGGGCGGGCGGCTGGATCGTGCGCGCCGCCGCCGCCGCCGTGCCGGCCGAATGGCTGGCCCAGGAGGCGGAGGCCTTGGCGCTGGACTGGCGTGGTGTCGCGCGGGCCGGTGACGGGCCCCCGGGCGTGCTGCTGCCGGCGCCCCATGCCGGCATCCGCGCGCTGATGGAACAGACGGGGCAGCCGGTGGACGCCATCCTGGTGGATGACCGCGCGGGCGCCGGCCAGGACCTCTATGCCGAACTGCGCCGCTGGTGCGACGACCGCGCCGGCGACCTGCTGCCGGCCCTGCGGCGGGCCAGCACCGGCCTGCCGTTGTTCGAGGGCGGCGACCTGGACGGCGCCATCGCCAAGCTGCTGCGCCCGCGCGTGCCGCTGTTCGGGGCCAAGGCGGGCGGCGCCACCGGCAGCCTGGTGATCGAACGGACGGAGGCGCTGACCGTCATCGACGTCAATGGCGGGGAGAAGGGCGACCCCTTGGCCGTCAACCTGGCGGCGGTGCCGGAAATCGCCCGCCAGCTGCGCCTGCGCAATGTCGGCGGCATCGTGGTGGTGGACTTCATCAACCTGTCGCGTCTGCCGGACCGCGAGCGGCTGATCCTGGCGCTGACCGGGGCGGTGGCGGACGACCCCGGCAATACCCAGGTGTATGGCATGTCCCGCTTGGGCCTCGTGGAAATGACGCGCCAGCGGCGGGGCCCCTCCCTGCTGGATCTGGTGGCGCCGGACGCGCCGGCCCCGGGGGTATTCCCCGACGACGACGCCTTGATGTGAGTGATGGTGCCCGTGATGACCGACGAACCGATCCCCTTGAAGCCCCGCAAGTCCCGCGCCGCCTGCCCCATTTGTGGCCGCCCGCCAGCGCCGGAGGTCAAGCCCTTCTGCTCCCCCCGCTGCGCCGACGTCGACCTGGGCCGCTGGCTGAACGAAAGCTACCGCGTGCCCGTGACCGAGGAGACGGACGAGGACGGCGAAACCGCGCCCGGGGCCGAGCGGGATTGAGCCCAGGGGAGGCTTCGCACCCGCCAAAATCCATTCTGAATCAAAGAGTTAAAAAAAATCTGAAAAAGATCTAAACAACAGGCTGGACAAGCCCGCCGGACTTGTCTACATACAGCCACCTCGACGCGCCGCGGACGCCAACGCCACGGCAACGGGTCACAAAAACCCACGCGAGATCAGGGGCTTAGCGTCCGCTAAGTTCTTCTGGATGCCCAGGTAGCTCAGTTGGTAGAGCAGGGGACTGAAAATCCCCGTGTCGGTGGTTCGATTCCGCCCCTGGGCACCATTTTCCCCCATGCCATCGTTTCCGTGAGCCGCCGATAATACGCCGCGGTACGATCTAAGACCTTCTGACATATCGGGTATTTTGTGGAATATCGTGGCCCGGAGTGGCTGGGCGTATTCCTAGGATACCCGCGTCATTAAAACCGCCTGTTGGTATCCTATATCAACAGGAGCTTCAGTTCCGGGTGCAGCGCTCCCCCTCGTCACGTCGGCGGCGGCCCGCCCCGTCCAGCCCCGCATTGCTGGAAGAAGCCATCATCGGGTCTCGACGTGACCGAGCCGCCCTGCCTGGCCCTTGAGCGAGGCCCGCGCCTTTTCCCAGGCGTCGCTGCCCGGATGAAGTGCCGACCACAGCCAGGCCCAGGTCATATGCTGCACGAAGGCAGCCCGCTCCGGGTTCTCGTCGGTCGTTTCGCCCGCGTCATAGCCGGCAACGCCACCATAGCCGTGCTCGGCGTCCGTTACCGTCAAGAGGCTCTTGGGAGCCGGGCTGAGGCGGTAGGCATCGCTGCGCCAGTCCGGGTGGGTTGAGAAGTTGGGGTTGAAGTCCTTGTCCCCCGCCACGATGAGAGCAGGCGCCTTCATCGCGTCAAAGGTATTCTTCGTCAGTGCCGGGTAGCGCTGCCCAACGGGCCCATCCAGCCGGGCACCGAGGCCGGGGGCACCGATGAGGACGCCCGCCTTGATGCGGTCGTCCCGCAAGTCCAGCGTTTCTTCCCCATCGATGTCATGAAGTCGCATGCCGAGCAGCATGCCGGCGGTGAAGCCGCCCAGCGAGTAGCCGGCGACGGCGACCTTCTCTTGATCGAGACGTCCGGCCAGGCCGGGTACCGCCTTCACGATCAGGTCGAGCCGATCGAGGATGAGAGCCATATCCTGCGCCCGCGAGCGGTAGAACAGAGGGGCTTCGGGCGTCTCTGGACTCAACGTCGTGGAGTTGAGGTGCGTCGGCTGGATAACGACAAATCCATGTGAGGCCCAAAACTCCGAAAGCGGAAGCATGCCCCGGTTGGACGACAGATAGTTGGATGCCCCGTGCCCATGCGACAGGAGGATAATAGGCAGCTTGTCTCCCGTCGTTGGGGCGGACACGCGCAGTTCGATATCGACATAACGCTCGGGTGCGGGGACCGTAATCGGCGTCACCGCCATGAATGGGGTTGGCGCGGCGACCGGGATGAGGGCCGCATCCTTGATAAGTTTGTCAGCCATGGGTGTTCCTTTCGGTCTGGAGGCCGCGTCGCGATCGCGTTGGGTCCCGTTCACGCCGAGCTGTCCGGCCACGAATAAACGGAACAATATTCCGTTTTATACGAACGACTGTTCCGTTTAGCAAGGAGGTTCCCGATATGAACCCTCCGCGCGCCATCTAATAAGGGCGATCCCACAGGGCCGGGTTTTTGATGAGCACTTGCGAACGCCGGCAAAGCCGCCGGTTCCTCGCGCAGCGCGATCGCGGTCCCGCCTGCCGGTCAGAATTTAAATAGGTCAAACTTTCGCAAACCGTCGCGCTATAGTCCGCTGCCCGAACAGGGTATGGGAAAGTGATACGGGCAATGAACCTCGTCCAGTTGAAGCGTGTGATCGCGATCTATGAAACCGGCAGCCTGCGCAAGGCGTCGCAGGTCATTGGGGTGACTCAGCCGGCTCTGACCTCCAGCATCAAGCAGCTTGAGGAGGAACTGAACACCTCGCTCTTCGAACGCGGCCCCACAGGTGTGCGTCCCACCGGCATATGCGAAAAGCTGGTACAGCGAGCCCGCCTTCTGCTGAGCGAGGAACAGCGGATCATCAATGACATTGCCGAGGTGAACAAGGTCCCCAGGCTGGCCGTGGGCATCCACCCCATCATGATGAACGAGGGGTTGGCCAAGGTGATGGCTGCCTTCGTGGAGCGTTCTCCCAACGTCGATTTACGCATCCGGGAAGGTTATACCTCCCAACTCCTGAAATTATTGAGCATCGGCGAGCTGGACTTCGCCCTCTGCGGCTTGCCGGAAGACTATCGCGCCGAAGACTTTCAGTTTGATTCCCTGATCACGCAGGAATACGCCATCGTCGTGGTGGCGGGGCACCCTATCTTACGGCAGATCGCCGACGGCGCGCCCTTCTCCAACTTCACTTGGGCTCTGGTGAATGCCTACGACAGGCCGGAGGCGATAGACCAGAACCAGGACGTCCTGAACGTGATGCGCAAGTTCGGCTACACCGACACCAGCAAGTCCATCAAGTCATCGTCCATCGCCTTTGTGAAGCACCTGATCCTGCATGGCCAGATGATCGGTATGATTGCGCGCGAGGCGGTGGCGCAGGAGCTGAAGTCCGGTGCCATGCGGTGCCTGGAGGGGTCGGAAATACCCGCGCCCGCCTTCGGGTTCATAACGTTGCGCGATCGTTATGAACCCAAGATGGCGCGTCAGATGAAGTTCGTCATCCGGCAGTGGCTGACCCTGCCCACCCGGTGACGGTCGGCGTGACGCAGGTCAGGCCAGAAAGCCCTCGATCTCCGCGACCACGCGGTCGTGCTCCAGGTGCAGCACGCCGTGCTTCACCCCCGGCATGTCGACACGCCGGCCGTTAGGGTAGTGGTGGGAGACGTCCCGCGTCACCGCCCACAGGTCATCCTCGGGGTTGATGATCAGCACCGGCTGCTGCACCTCGGCCATCGCGCCCAGGAAATCATAGCGGTAAACGGCGATATACCCCCAGGTCATGCGGGCGCCCAGGCGCAGGCATTCGGCCATGCTGATGTGCCGCTGTTCGGCGCTCACGCGCGGATCGCTCAATTGGCCGATGATGGCCCAAAGCTTTTCCACATGGGCCAGGGTGGCATCCGGCGGCGGGAACAAGGTGGGCAGTTGCTCCAGCTTGGCCGCCCGGACGTCGGCGGGATAGGCCGCCAGGCCGAACACAACGAGGCGCCGGACGCGATCAGGCAGTGAGCGCGCCAACTGGGTGGCAAGAAGGGAACCGGTGTGGAAACCCAGGACGTCGAAGGGCCCCGCTGGCACCAAACCCTGCGCGGCCAGCTCGGTTATGAAGTCAGCGATGATCGCCGCGTATTCCTCTATGGTCGTGGGGGCCGGTGGCGGGTCGCTCATGCCGTAACCGGGCGTGTCCACCGCCACCACCGTGCGCGTCGCCCCCAGAGTGGGCAGCACTGGCAGCCAGTCCCCGCTGTGGCTGGGCGTCTGATGCAGGCACAGCAGGGGCGGGGCGCCCGTGGGCGCATCCGGCTGGACGATGCGATAATGCAATTGGCCATGGCGGCTGTCGGTGTAGCCGCGTTTCACGCTGGTCATCGCGACGAGGCTCCCTGTGGAGTGGTATGGGGGATGTGCCGGGCGGCTAGCCAGGCCAGCGCCGCCGACAAGGTCAGCGCCGCGATGCCGACCATGGCCATGGAGGTGCCGACCGAGGCCGGGTCATGGAAAACCGATTCCGTCAGGGAGGCCACGGCCAGCGGGCCCAGTGAGCCGCCGATCATGGTCATGACGAAGGCGTACAACGCCACGGCCAGACCGCGTACGCGCAGGGGCGCCACCTCGGCGATGATGGATAGCATGGAAGCGCCGTACAGGGCGCTGACCAACATTACCTCCGCCAGCAGGATGACGGCGGTGCCGCCCGCGGGGGCGGCGACGGCGACGACGGAGGGTAAGCCCAAAAGCGACAGCAGACCGGCGAAGCGCATCTTGCCGGCCGCCCCGTGGCGTCGCGCGATGCGGTCGACGACAAAGCTGGCGATGGCGGCGCCCAGGGCCGCCCAGATTATCTGGGCTGTCCCCAGGCTCTTGCCTGCCGTGCCGAGGCTGTAGCCGAACGCCCGGGTCAGCAGCACCGCCCCCCAGCCAGTCGCGACCGAGCCACCCATGGCGAACAGGGCCAGTGAGCCGTAAAGCGGCAGGAAGATGCGCCGGGCAGCCCAGAAATGCCCAAGGCCATCTCGGAAGCTGGCCCTGTCGGCGCTGGCCCCCGCCTTGCCGTGGCGCCCTGGTTCGCGCACCATGGCCAGCATCGCGGCGATGACGAAGCCGAAGGCGCCCACCAGGATGAAGGCGATGCGCCAGGGCGCCAGGGCGTTCAGCAGCGGTATGCCAGCGAAGGCCCCCAGGGGCGCCACCTGCAGGATGTAGCCGCTGACCAGGGAACCGATTCCATAGGCGATCATGCTGCCGAAGACGTAGACGGCCATGGGCCGACCCCGGCGGTCGGCGGGGAACAGGTCGCTGATGAGGGTGACGGCGCACGGACCCAGTACCGCCTCGCCCACGCCAATGAACAGGCGCGAGGCGAACATGCCCCCAAAATTCTGCGCCAGGCCGCCGCCGACAGTCGCCGCGCTCCAGACAAGGATTCCGCCGAGCAGCAGACGCTGCCGGTTCATTAAGTCGGCCACCGCCCCCAGTGGCAGGCCCACGGTCACATAGAAGACGGAGAAGGCGAACCCCTGCAGCAGGGCGATCTGGATCTCGCTGATGCCCAAGTCGTGGCGCACCGGGTCGATGACCAAGGCCAGCATGCCACGGTCGACGGTGGAAATGACCTGGGCGACGCATAGGGTGAAGACGGTGAACCAAGCGATGGCCGGACCGGCGCGAGGGGGGGCCGCCAGCGTGACCGGTGTGGCCTCATGACGTCGCAACGAGGTTTCGTACAACTGCTCTGCGCTCCTGTTTTCGGGGGCACACCGTTGGCTGTGGAACACACCGGGTGGGCGGCGGCATGTCCGGAGCGCTGCCTTCCGTCACATTTTTCGGCAGCGCCATCCCGATGATAGATCGCGCGCCGCATGGCCTATAGGCTGAATAATTCTGGAACTGATCAGATTTTCTTGGCACCCAGCAGGCCACCCGCTGGATCGTCCCGTTGGGCGACGGGGGGAACGACGGGCGGGACGACGGGTGCGGCGCTGGGCGCCAGGCGGTAGGCCCGGAGGAACAGGCAGGCCACGGTGGCCGTCAGGCAGGGCAAGATCCATAAGGTCACGTTAATGGCCATCACCACGCCCGCCGGCTGGGCCTGGATGCCCGCATCCTTGGCAGAGGTGAAACCCACCAGGCCGAGGGTGGTGCTGAAGAGGAAGGTGCCGAAGGCGGCCGTGGCTTTCTCCGTCATGACGAATACGCCGGCCAGGATACCCTCCCGTCCCCGATCGCCGGACAGTTGGCGGGCGTGATCCATGGTGTCGGTCAGTACCGTATAGAGACCCAGGAAAATGCCACCGCTCGACACGCCGGCCAATGCCCCCAGCATCTGCATCCATGGTTGAGGCTGGCCCACTGGAACCAGGCACCACGCCATCATGACGACGGCCTGCATGATGGCCGCGACCAACAGCCCGTTCCGCCGGCCGACGCGGCGCGCCAACCGCATCCAGATCGCCTGCGAGACCATCATGGCAATGGTCTGCGACAGGAAATAGCCGCCCAGGCTGGTGTCGGGGGCGTGAAGCACGTGCCGCGTATAATAGGGTATGGCGGCCATGTGGGTGGCCAGGGCCGCGAACATGGTGATCTTGAAGCCCATCAGGCACCGAAAGGGCTGGTTGGCGCGGACGGCCTCCCACGCCAGGCGGGGAGACAGGCCGTGCTTCTCCGGCAAACCGCCATCCTTCTCTTCGATCAGCAGGAAGCTGGCGATGGCGCCCAAGGCGATCAGGCTCGCCAGGATAAGCGCCACCAGGCCGTGGCCTTCCCGGTCACTTCCCATGTGCGCCAGCAGGAAGGGGGCCGCCGCCGTTGCCGCCAGGCCGCCGAGGGAAGAGCCGTAGACGCTGAAGGCCATCAGGCGCGAGCGTTCGTTGAAGTCCTGGGTGATGGACCGCCCGATGGCCAGATAGGGGATGCGGAACATGGTGTAGGCGGTGGAGAACAGCAGCAGGCTGAGCCCCGTGAAAACAATGACGCCGCTGCCGTGCAGGCTTCTCGGGACGTTGAACAGCAGCGCCATGGACAGGGCGGACAGCAGGCCCCCTGCCGCCAGGAAGGGGCGGTAGCGGCCAAAGGGGGTATGCGTGTGGCTGCTGATCAGCCCCATCACCGGGTCGATGGCAGCGTCATAGATCTTGGACACCACCACCAGCAGCCCGGCCAGGCTGATCGCGATTCCCAGGCTGTCGGTCATGAACCGCAGATGCAGCAGGCCCACGGCCCCCACCAAGGACGCCGAGGTGAAGGAGCCTATGCCCCAGCCGATCAACGTCCGCGATTTCATCCGATGTCCCCGTCCTGTCCCTGGTGTCCATGGGCCGGCCCCCGTCATGGGCATTCCGGCATGCCGCCCCTAATCCCGCCAAAGCTTGCTGATGTCCGAACCACCGACCGCGGGGCATCCCGCCTTGGGCAATTGCACCGATACCATCAGCGAGCCCTCGGGCCCGGAACGGGAGATGTGCCCCTTGCCGGTGCAATCCTCGGCGTAGGCCAGGTCGCCGTGGCGCAGCTCATGCCGCGTACCGTCGTGCAGCTCGATCACCATGCTGCCGAACAGGGGGATCAGAAGCGTGGGCTGGTTGGCGACGTGGAAGTCGAATCCCGCGCCGGCGGACGCGCCGCCGATGCTCACGCGTTCCGCCGTGCGGCGCAGCAGTTGGGCGATCTGCGCGCCGTCGGGCGGCTGCGTCGCCAGTTGTTCCGCCCGGGTCAGGCCATCCGGTCCGGTATAGAGATGGAAGATGCGCTTGATCCAAGGGATAGGGCCCGTTCCAGGGAAATCCAGCGGCACGCCGTTGCGGTGGGCATCGGCCGCCGGCTGGTCCGCCGCCTTTGCGCCACCCGTCAGCGCCAGGCCCGCCAGCAGCGCGGCGGCCGTGCCCAGGATATCCCGCTTGCTGAGCGTAAGATCGTCCATCATCGCGGCCTTAGGCGGCCGTATCGGTGCGGCGGATGAAGGCCCGCGGCTCACCGGCCGGCCGGTGCCAGATGACGGGCAGGAACTCGCTGGGCGGCGGGTGCACGCCCTCCGGTTGGCTCAGCAGGTCCAGGCCGGGCACCTTGGTCAGGCCCTCGCGCGGGCACCAGTAGCTGTCGTCACCGATGACGCGGATGGCCAGGCCGGTGCGGTCCAGGGTGGGGGACTCATTGCCCTTGGAATAGTGCGGGATGTCGACGTGGAACAGCACGGCGTCCCCCGGCTCCAGGTCCCAAGTCACGAAGCAGAAGGGGAAGGCCGGGTTGTTCCGCTCCGCCTCGAAATCAGGGAAACGGAAGGTGCCGTCGCCCGCGGGCCCGAAGCGGGAGCCGGTGCGCTGGCAGAAGTCGTGGTATCCCGCCACGAACTCGATGCGGCCATTTTCCCGGTTCACGGGCGACAGGGCCACCCACAGGTTGGGAACCATGCTGCCGGTGAACGGCCATAGGTGATCGGCATGCCACGGCATCACCTGGGGTGAGCCTGCCGGCTTATGGAACAGGTGATCGTGGAACATCTGGATGGTGTCGGCGCCGATCACCCGGCCAATGATCTCCCCCGCCGGGGAATTCTGGATGAAGTCGCGGAAAGCGCCGGACTTGCGCCACAGGAAGGCGACGGAGGTCATGGAACCATGTGAAGGCCCGGTCATGCCGAAATCCCCGGGCCTTTTCACCACCTCCGCCGCCGCTTCGCGCAGCAGCGCCACCCACCCGGCATCGAACATCTGGCGCAGGCAGACCACCCCGTCCCGGCGGTAATCCGCGATGTGTTGTTCGGTGATGGGGTTCAGCGGATGCTTGTTCATCGGGCACTGCTCCTGAAGGGTCGGCCGGCACCATGGCGAGGGCGCCGGTGGATGAGGCGTCGGAGCGGGGGAGGGGATGATAGCCGGTGGGGGACCACGGTCTGCCCGCCCGTGTTCGCCCATGGCCCGTTGATGTCCCTGTCCCAGCGGTCCACGCCGCGTAGGTTTGCCGGGCCAACTATGGGCAGAGGGACGGGGCGGGGTAAGTTCCCAATTCTATTGCGGTGATAAAGCTTCTCTTTAGCCCTGGCGGTCATTGCTTCGCGCCCGCTTGTGTTTCACGCGCGCCTGGTCCGCTGGTTGGTGCGGCGGTGGGATTGGCGCAGCACCGACTTGAAACGCCGCGTCGCCGCGGTCTCGTAGCTGCCGGTGAGGGTCAACAGCCCAATGGAGGACGCGGCGATGCGTGATCCCGGCACGCGCGCCAGATGGCCGGCCGCCACTTCCTCCGCCACGAACTCGTCCGCGATCATGGCCAGCAGCCCGCCCTCCTGTACCAGCAGCTTCAGCAGCCCCATGGAGGAGGAGAAGACCGTTCGCGTCGTGTCGCGATAACCGAAGGTCTCCAGCAACTGCGTGATCTCGTTCGCGTTGCGGTCGGGCGCCACCAGGTTGGGGATGTCCACCCGCGCCCAGACGTGGTCCCCCACCGGCTGGCCGGCGGCCAATTCCGCGAAGATGGGGTGTGCCGGATGGGCGATCACCGAATATTCCTGCGTCGCCACCGGTTCGAAGTCGAACCCCTCTTTCGCCAGGGGCCTGTCGGTGAAGGCGCAATAGGCGAAGTCGATTTCCCCCCGCTGCAGGCTGTCCAGAAGCTGTGAGCTGTAGCCTTCCTTGATCTTGAGGGTGACGTCCTTTTCCTGCTGGCTGAAGCGGGCGGCGCAGCGGGCGAAATCACCGTTCAGGATAATGGGATGCACGCCCACGGTGATCACCTGGCTTTTATTGCCGCTGTCGATTTCCGCCACTAGGCGATGGTGTTCGGAAACGATGAGCTTGGCGCGCACCATCAGCCGTTCGCACATGGCCGTCGGCCGGATGCCACGTGGCCCCCGCTCGAACAGCCGTGTGTTCAGGCTGTCTTCCAGTTGCTTGATGCTCCACGTCAAGGCGGGCTGCGACATGCCCAGGCCCTGGGAGGCCTTGCGGAAACTGCCGGCTTCGAACACGGCGATCAGGCGTTCAAGCTTGGTGATGTTCATGTCGGTTCCCGTCCGGCGTGGCGCATGGCCCGGCCTCCGGGGCCTAAGCCACTGCCCAGTCTGGGTTTTCCCAGCCAGACGATGCATGCCCCGAAGCGGTTCCCAGTCGCATGGTTGATCAAGGAACTCTTCAGCAGGAACAAATAATTTGAATTATCCGCAGGATGGTGGGGTGGCAGGGATTCCCACTCCAGCCGGCGTCGGCCTGGCGGCCCCGACAGGGGCGGGACCAAGGGCGCGGCGGCTCATCAGGTGTGAGGGGGTGGCATGAGCATCGAGGTTTTGGGCGTCCTCGTCCATCGGAACGGATCGGAGATCAGCCCGCCCAGCGGCCCCCTGTTCGATGTTCCCATGATCCAGCGCCTGGCCCACGACTTTGACGCCAACGGCTATGACCGTGTGCTGATCCTGCAGAATTCGTTCGCGCCGGACCCCCTGGTCATCGCCACGCATGCGGCGACGGTCACGCGGCGCCTGGCCTTCATGGTCGCGCACCGGCCGGGCTTCATCGCCCCCACCATGGCGGCGCGCATGTTCGCGACGCTGGACCATATCAGCGGTGGCGGCCGTGTCGGCGTCCACATCATCACCGGTGCCAACGACACCGAACTGCAGTGCGACGGCGATTTCCTGACCAAGGAACAGCGCTACCATCGCAGTGCCGAATACGTGCGGGCCATGCGGGCCGTCTGGTCGTCCACGACGCCGGTCGATTTCAACGGCGAGTTCTACCGGTTCAACAAGGCGCTGTCGGAACTGCGTCCGGTGACGGCCGCCGGCATTCCCATCTATTGGGGGGGCGCCTCGCCGTTGGCGATCGAAAAGGCGGCGGAATGCGCCGATGTCTACGCCTTCGGTGGGCTGAAGCCGCTGGACCAGATGCGCCAGGATGTGGCTGCGGTCCAGGCCCTGGCGATGAAGGCCGGCCGGACGGTGCGCCTGCAAACCTCCGTCCGCGTCATCCTGGGTGAGACGGAGGCGGCGGCCTGGGCCGAGGCGCGGCGCGTCGTCGACCGCCTGGGCGAGGTGGCGCTGGAACAGCGACGGGCGCTGGAGCGGGACGGGGGCGCGGTGCGCACCGGCATGAGGCTGGACAAGGCGCTGGCCACGACCAAGGGCGGAACGGGGCGCGGGGAGCTGGAACGCATCGCCACGGGGCCGGAGGTGCTGGACAAGCGCTTGTGGACGGGTATCACCCGCGCCTCCATCGATTTCGCGACGCCCACCTTGCCGCCCGCCCTGGTGGGCACGGCGGAACAGGTGGCCGATGCCATCATGGACTATCACGCCATGGGCATCACCGGCTTCCTCATCCGTGGCTTCGACCTGCTGGGCGATATCGAAACGCATGGGCGGGAGCTGATCCCGCGCCTGCGGATGCTGGCCGGCGCCGCCAAAAAGCCGGTGGGTGCAAAAAATTCCTGATCACTCACAAGATTAATGAAATTGCCAAAAAGCATCGGGTCGACATCCTTTTCCTCAGCGAACTGAGGGGAGAGTAAATGGCGCGCAAAACGGGTGGCGTGGCGATTTTCTGCCTTCTTCTGGGCGGCGTCCTGGGCGGAGCCTTGGGTGCGGGGCTGACCCAAGCCCAAGATGCCCCAGAGGCGCGCAACCCGGGGAGCGGACCCTAGGGAAGCGTGACCTGGGGCAGGACGCCGGTGCCATGTCGCCCCTGTCGCCAACCGGCGACGCGTTCCGGATCCTGCGCATGGCGGGCGGCGGCGATGGGGAATCCCATTTCGACATCGTTCCCCTGCCCAGGACCGGTGGCACGCCGGGACATAGTGTCCAGTCGCGGCTGTTCGCGACGGACGTTGAAATCAGCGACTCATTGCCGGGCGCCTTCGTCGACTGGCACGGCGTCTCCTCGCCACGACTGCTTGTCGTTCTCTCCGGCGAGCTTGAAATCGGGTTGGGCGATGGCTCCAGACACGTCCTGAGGAAGGGCGACATCGTCCTGGCCTCGGACGTCACTGGCCGGGGTCACACCTCCCGCCTCGTGGGGACGGAGCCGGTACGCATCATGACGGTGCGGCTGCCAGCGGAAAACAGCCTGGCGCCCAAACTCAATCCTTGCCCACCGGGGGTGGCCGACGCGCAGTGCGTCAGCGTCCGCCTGGACAAGGCCAAGGCTGTGGCTGGCGGGGGCCAGGGCGGGTGATCCGTCCTGGGGCCTGGCGTCCATGGCCGGCGCGTTTCAAGGGAGTTTCAAGGGAGCTTCGTGTGGTATGGCCGAACGGTTCGGCCATTTGATAATAAGATGGGCGCATGGATTGTCCAGCAGGCGGACACACCATCGGTATTTGGTGCGTGAGACAGCCGCTTCTGACAGCCTTCTAGTCGCTCCCCCAAATAGTCATATATGATCTGTCCCCCTGTAAATCTTGGGTGGATCATGGTGACGCTCGAATCTTGCCGCCATTTGGCGTCAGGAAGCCAAAAAACTCGACAATAAAAAAAATAATACCACTCGATTCTCGAACAGGGGGTACCATGGCTTTTGATTGTAAAGATCTGTCCTCGCTCCTTCGAGGAAGCACCTCTTTTGTCGTCACGATGGCGCTGCTCGTTGGCGCGGCTGTGACCGGCACGGCTTGGGCTCAGCAGGCGCCCGCCACCGCCCCGACCGCCGGCGCCGGCGATGACCTGCTTGAGGAAATCGTCGTCACCGCCCGCCGCAAGAACGAAGACATGCTGAAGACCCCGGTCGCGATCACCGCGCTGACCGGCGGTGACATCGAGGCGCGCGGCATCACCTCCACCCAGGACCTTGCGCAGTTCGTGCCTGGCGCCAACGTCGTGGGCCAGGCCAGCAATGGCGGCCGCGCCGACCGTTCGTTCCAGGCCATCGTGTTGCGCGGCATGGCGCCGTCCGCGGCGCAGTTGCAGACCGCGTCGCTGTTCATCGACGGCGCCCCGGTCAGCAACCCCGCCGCCATCCAGACCATCACCGATCCCGCCCGCGTCGAAGTGCTGAAAGGCCCGCAGTCGGCTTATTTCGGCCGCCAGACCTTCGCTGGCGCCATCAACATCGTGACCAAGGATCCGACGGAGGAATTCAACGGCTCCATCGATGGCATGGTGGGCACGCGCCATAACCAGGACTTCTCGGCGGAAATCTCCGGCCCCATCATCCCGGACAAGCTAGGATTCCGCGCCAGCGCGCGTGAGTTCAGCAAGGACGGGTCTTACGCCAACGCCGGCGTCCCCGGCCAGACCTTGGGCGACCAATCCACCAGGAACGCGTCGCTGGCGATCGAGATGAAGCCGAACGAAGACATCAAGGTCAAGCTGTTCGGCATGTTCACCGACCTGGACGATGGCCCCCCCGCCCAGGGCTTGATCGGCGCCTACGGTGTCACCAACAGTGCCGGCCAGACCCTGGTCGCCAACCAGTCGAACTGCACGCTGCCCACGGGCAACCGCTTCATCTGCGGGGTCACGCCGGGCCTGTCGTCCTTCACGCCGTCGGCCAACACGACCGACAGCGCCTACATCAAGAATTTCCTGGCCAACGGATCCGGCCGTGTCATCAATCCCGATGACGGCACCCAGGGTTATGGCCTGGTCGCGCGCGACTATCACGCCCACCTCTCCGCCGACTGGACGCTCGGCGACACCGGTGTGACCATTTCCTCGCTGAGCGCCTACAATAGCGTGTTCAGCAGCGAACTTGCCGACCTGGACAACTTCTACAGCACATCCATCAAGTCCAGCGGTGGTGAAGGCTTCTATAATTACCCCTACCTGGTCGAGGGTCGCTCACACGACTGGTCACAGGAACTGCGCGCCTCCTATGAGGGCGGCCCGCTGCACCTGACGGGCGGTCTCAGCTGGATGGACACCTGGTCGCAGGCCAGCAGCGGCGGCGGCACCGCCGTGCTGAGGTCGAGCATCAGCGGCGCCACGTCCGACACGACCTGGAGCGCGTTCTACGGTATCGGTTACGACTTCACGCCGTGGTTCACGCTGAACTTCGACGGCCGCTATCAGGTCGATGACATGGCGGCCTATGCGGCGCCCACCGGCGTCACCGCCACCACCAACACGTTCCTGCCCGCCGGCTTCTACAAGGGCGGCACCGTGTTGTTGGAGAAGTACTACCACAACTTCATGCCGCGCGTGATCGCCCAGTTCAACGTGGACGACGCCACGATGATCTACACCTCGTATTCCGAAGGCGTGAATCCGGGCATCTTCAACACTTCGTTCCTGACCGCGTCGGCGTCCGCCGTGGCCGTGGCCGAGAAAAACAACCTGAAGATCGCCGTCGATCCGGAAGTCCTGAAGAATTACGAAATCGGCACCAAGGGCAAGCTGTTCGGCAATCGCCTACGGTACGATCTGGCCGCTTATTACGCGGAGTGGACCAACCAGATCAACCAGCAGGCATTCAGCTATGTCGATCCCACGTTGGGCGCGCAGCAGGTCCTGGCGTCCACCAACGCCGGCGAGGTCCATATCAAAGGCGTGGAAGCGGAGATCAACGCCGCGCTGTCCAAGGAGTGGAGCCTGGATCTGAGCGGCGCTTACATCGACAGCGAGATCGTGAAGACGGCGAATTCGCAGGTCACCACCTTGACCGGTATGACCGACTTTTCCGGAAAGCAGGCGCCCTTCGTGTCGAAGTGGTCGGGCACGGCGTCGCTGTCCTACACCACGCCGCTGCCGACCCTGCCGATCCTGGGCGATGTGGACGGCTTCAGCCGCGTGGACTTCACCTACAAGTCCGGCGCGTATTCCGACGTGGCGAACCTGGTCCGCACGCCGGCCACCAACCAGGTGAACCTGCACATCGGCATCAAAACCGACAACTATTCCCTCGAAGGCTTCGCGACCAACCTGTTCAACGACAAGTCCTACTACAGCGCGGTGGACGGTTACGTCATCGACCCGACGTTCGCCCACCTGTCGACCAGTTCGGCCGTCATCGTCCAACTGCGTGAACTGCGTACCTGGGGCATTCGCGGCAGCTATCATTTCTAGAGCGCCATCGTCCGGGGCGCTTATGGCGGCCCGGACGCATTCGTTGTGCGGATGGCGGCCGGTCGGGGGGCCGCCATTCGGCATTTCACCAACGTATAAGAAGAAGTGGGGACTTCATGCTGACACGACGCGTGTTCGTGGCGGGGACGGCGGCGCTGGCCGCCCTGCCCAAGAGAGTGAACGCGGCCAAGGGGCCGGCGGCAGAGGCGGCGGACGTCATCATTCTCGGTGCCGGCCTGTCCGGTCTTTACGCCGCGTTGACCCTGAGGGACAACGGCTTGCGCGTCCTGGTGCTGGACGCAGCCGACCAGCCTGGCGGACGGGTCAAGACCGTGCACACGGCGGATGGTCCCATCGATGTGGGTGCCAGCCAGGTCGGACGCAGCTACGCCCGCGTGATCGACGCTTGCCGCGCCTTCGGGCTTAAGCTCGTGCCGGAAGACCGCGATTTGCTGCCCTTCGGCGCCCATTACATGGATAGCTGGATCGATCCCAAGACCTGGGCCTCCAACCCCCTGAACGAATGCGTGGGTGATGAGCGCGCCATCCCGCCCATGCTGATGGGCCAGGCGGTGGCGGCCAAGTACAATCCGCTGAAGGCCCTTGACGATTGGCTGGACCCGAAGTTCGGGGACTTCGACATCAGCCTGCGCCAACTGATGCGGGCCAAGGGCTACAGCGAGCAGGCCATTCGCCTGGCCGCCCTTTCGGCCCCGGGCATCGGCATTGATGAGACCTCACTGCTGCGCATGTGGCAGGAGGATACGCGGCAGGCCCTGGACAAGGCGTTCGCCGGCTCCGCCCCGGCGGAAGGTCACCGCGACCATCCCTTCGGCGAAGGCAACAGCCGCCAGATGGTCAACGGCCTGGCGCAGATTTCAAACATCGAGGGCGGCTGCCAGCGCCTGCCCTTGGCCATGGCCGACAAGCTGGGCGACGTCGTGCGCCTGAAAAAGAAGGTCGCGCGGGTGGAGATGACGGACAGCGCCGCGACCGTCACCTGCGCCGACGGTAGCCGTTACCAGGCGCGCTTCGTCATCTCTGCCTTGCCTTTCTCCATGTTGCGGGATGTGGTGATCGATGCCGCCCCCAACCCCGTGATGCGCGACGCCATCGGCCATATGCCCTACGCCAACACAGCCCGCCTGTACCTGACGGTGGAACGGCCTTTCTGGCAGGCGGACGGCCTGCCGGCGTCTTTCTCCACCGACGGTCCCATGGGCATGTTCTGGGCCATCGACAACCACACGGGCACGGGCCCGCATCGCGCCATGATCGTCATGGTGGGGAATGTCGCCCAGAAGGTGTCACGCATGGATGCCGTCACCGCCCAGGCCTTCCTGGTGGCCGAGGTGGAGCGGCTGCGCCCGGCGGCCAAGGGCCTCTTGAAGATCGCGACCTACAAGGACTGGCTGGCCGATCCCCTGCAGCGGGGTTGCGGTTTCAGCCTGGCGCCCGGCCAGGTCAACGCCTTCGCGCGCAAGATGGTTGACCCCTGGCAGGTGATGCATTTCGCCGGCGAACATACGCGGCGGATGGACTTTGGCATGGAATCCGCGCTGGAAAGCGGGGAGCGGGCGGCTGTGGAGGTACTGGCGCGCGCCTGAGGACGGGAAAGGAGTTATAGGAAATGAACCGCACTTTCCGGCATCTGCTGCTTGCCGCGTGCCTGGCGGCGACGCCCGCCCTGGGGGCCCCGGCCTTTGAGGAGCAGACGCCACCCCCGGCGCCCGACTACGCCCTGGCCGCCTCCTGGGCGGCCGGCCCCGCGGGGCCGGGTGCCAGCGCCGCCGTGCCCAAGGGCGCCAGCCCCGCTGCCAAGGATGCGCCGGCGGATGTCTTCTTCATCCACCCCACCACCTTCAAAAGCGACAGCCGCTGGAACCAGGACGTGGCTGACGGCAAAACCAACGCCTGGACGGACGCCAGCGTCATCGCCCGTCAGGCCAGCGTCTTCAACGCCTGTTGCCGCGTCTTCGCCCCGCGCTATCGCCAAGCCTCCTTCATGAACGACGGGCGGGGCGGCCGGGACAAGGCGCTGCTGCTGGCCTACGGTGATATCGAGCGCGCCTTCGACTATTACCTGGAACATGAGAACCATGGCCGTCCCTTCATCCTGGCGGGGCACAGCCAGGGGGGCTGGATGGTGGCGCGGCTGCTGGAAAAGCGCATCGACGGCACGCCGCTGGCCGCCCGCATGGTCGCGGCCTACACCATCGGCATGAACGTGGCGGAAGGGGAATTCGGCCTGCGCTACAAGAGCCTGTCGGTGTGTGACCAGCCGCTGCAGACGGGGTGCGTCCTGCAGTGGAACGCGGTCTTGCCCAGCACCGACCTGGCGGCCGTCGCCGCACGGTCGGAGAAGGTGTTCACCGATACGTATGGCGACGTGCCGGGCGCAACCGCCGTCTGCGTTAACCCGCTGACCTTCGACCGCGCCAAGCCGGTGGCGCCCGAAGGGGCGTCCAAGGGTGCCGTCCCGGGCGCGCCGGTGGAGGGCCCCCTGAAGCCGCTGATGCGGGGGGCGGTGGCCGCGAAATGCGACCGAGGCTTCCTGGTGGTGGAACCGCGGCCGGCCTTGGACCTGGCGCCCCTGCCGGGCGGCGTCATGCATTACCACGACTATGGCCTGTTCTACGCCGATGTGCGGGAGAATGCGAAGCGGCGGGTGGCCGCCTTCCTCAAGGCCCAACACGGGGCGGTGCCGTGAGGGATGGGGACACCGCCCCCGCCGTTTGCGTTCACACGACGGCGGACGGCATCTCTCGCCTGGCCGATGTGGGTTTGGACGCGGTGGCCCGGTTCCGCGCGCCGCTTCCCCGATGAGGAAGGCCGGGTGGCGACACCCGGCCTTGTCATTTCAGGCTTCGTTGACGAAACGCTTCAGGATTTCCGCCGTGGCCGCGGGGTTGTCCTGCATGACGAAGGCGCCCGAGTTGGGCACGACTTCCGTCCGGCTGTTCTTCAGCGCTTTTTCCGCATCGCTCCGGAACTTCACATAGGCTTTGTCGAATTCACCATAGACCAGCAGCGTGGGCGCCTGGATGCGCGGCAGGGCGCCCATGATGTCCGCGAAGGCGACGCCGCGTTCCGACGGTTGGATCCACCGGCCGGCCGCCTTGCGGCTGTCGATGCCGTCGGCGTTGATGGG
Source organism: Nitrospirillum goiasense (assembly GCF_034427435.1). Lineage (NCBI taxonomy): Bacteria > Pseudomonadati > Pseudomonadota > Alphaproteobacteria > Rhodospirillales > Azospirillaceae > Nitrospirillum > Nitrospirillum goiasense. The sequence goes on from NZ_JAXQNP010000003.1 coordinate 1,711,326, forward strand.
GCCGGTGTTCACGATGCCGAAGATCTGGGTCAGCAGTTCCGGCTTCGTCGGCACCGGATAGCCGTTCCTGTCGTACAGGTTGGCCTGTTTGGCGTCGACGTCCTCGCGGATTTCCGCCAGCGTGCGGTGCCCGCCCAGGGCGCAGGACACCAGCGCCAGCTTGCGCACGCGCTCCGGCCATCGGACGGCCAGGGGCACGGATAGGCAGCCCCCCAGTGAGGTGCCGATCAGGTCGATCTGGTCGATACCCATCTCATCCAAGGCGCCGACCAGCGTCGCCGCCGTTTCCTCCAGCGTCTGGAGGTAGGGTGGCTCTCCCGACCAGCGCGATCCGCCGTGGCCCGGCAGGTCGAAGGCTATGATCTGCCGCCCCTCCGCCAAGGCGGGGGCGACGAAGCGCCAGTCGGACAGCCAGCCACCCAGCTTATGCAACAGGATGACGGGGGGCTTGTCGGTGGCGGAACCCAGCGTGGCGTAGTGCAGCACCCCGCCCGCGCGCTGGATGTCCCCCGTCCTGGCCCAGGGGCCGGCCGGCGGGACGGGAACCGCCGGGGCGGGCGGCATCTTGGCCCCCGCCCGCGCCGGGATGAAGCTGGCGCCGATCAGGGCGGCGGACAAGCCGGCCACTCTGGCGAAATTCCGGCGGTTGATGGTCAAAGCGCGGTCCCTCGGTTGATGGTTGCTTGGTCGATCATGGCCCAGGAAGGGGCCTCAGGCCCACATCGACGGTTCACGGCCCAGGGCGGGGTTGATGGTGAAGGCGTTCGGCGGCCGGGGCAAACCCAGGTTCTCGCGCAGGGTTTCGCCCTCGTAGTCCGTGCGGAACAGGCCGCGCTTCTGCAGGATGGGGATGACCTGGTCCACGAAATCCTCCAGCGCCCCCGGCATATAGTTTGGGGAAAGGGAGAAGCCGTCGGCCCCGCCCTCGCGGAACCACAGCTCACACATGTCGGCCACCTGCTCCGGCGTGCCGGCCAGGGAATAGCTGGCGCGGGAGACGACGACCCGGCGGGCCAACTGACCGATGGTCAGATCCTCGTCCCGCGCCATCTTGATGATCTGTTGCTGCACCCATTGCCCGCCATTGGTCAGGGGCAGGTCGGGCAGCTTGTCGTTGGGGCCGTAGGCCGACAGGTCCACGCCCAGCTGCAGTTGCAGGGTGCGCAGCGCCAACGCGGTGGGCACCAGGTCCAGCAACTCCTCTTCCGCCTGCCTGGCCTCCTTTTCCGTGGACCGGACCATCAGTTGGACCGAGGGGATGATCAGGACATGGTCCGGGTTGCGGCCGAAGCCGGCGGCGCGCCGCTTCATGTCGGCATAGAAGGTCTTGGCGGCATCCAGGGAGTTGGCGGCGGTGAAGACCATGTCGGCGGTGCGGGCCGACAAGGCGCGGCCGGCGCCGGAACCGCCGGCCTGCACGATGATGGGGTGGCCCTGCGGTGGGCGACCCACGTTCAGCGGCCCGGCCACCTTGAAGTGGGGCCCCTCATGATCCAACTGGTGCACGCGGTCGGGATCGATGTATCGGCCGGCGTCACGGTCGCGGATGTGCGCCCCGTCCTCCCATGAATCCCACAGGTTCTTGACCACGTCCACGAACTCCTCCGCCCGGGCGTAGCGGGCGTCATGGTCCATCAGCAGGTCGCGGCCGAAGTTGCGCGCCTCGCTGTCGCTGGCGGAGGTCACGACGTTCCAACCCGCCCGCCCGCCGGAGATATGGTCGAGGGAGGCGTAGCGGCGGGCGATGGAGTAGGGCTCGTTATAGGTGGTCGACGCGGTGGCGATCAGGCCGATGTGGCGGGTGGACACGGCCAGGGCCGCCAGCAGGGTGGTGGGCTCCAGCTTGCCGGCATAGTCGGTGGCGGCGAAGGCGTCACGGCCCTTGATATGGGGATAACCCTGGCTGTCGCCGGAGAAATAGCAATGCATCTTGCCCCGTTCGGCCGTCTGGGCCAGGTGGGCGTAAACCCTGAAATCGTGCTGGTCCACCGGGGCGGCGCTGGGATAACGCCAGCCGCCGGGGTGGGCGCCGCTATTGTGGATGAAAGTGGCGAGGATCATCTTCCGGGACGGGGCGGCCATGAGGGTGACTCCGGTCTTTGTGGTTAGCTTCTTATGGATTGGACGACGGCGGCCAATTCCCCATCCTCGGCGGCACCGCGATAGGCGCGCCGGGCCTGCAGGAAACAAAGGGACGCCAGCACCAGGCAAGGCAGGGCGACGATCAGGAAGGAATCCGCGATGCGGCCCGGATCGCCCAGGATGGTTTGGGACACGTAAGCGATGGCGAATGGCCCGCCGGCCCCTGCCGGCAGGGCGGCGGCGACGGTCAGCACGGCATAGGAGAAGCCGCGCATGTCGTTGGGCGCGATTTCCTGCACCGTGGCGTTGGTGGCCACGTTCAGCATGGGGGTGGCCAGGCTGATGGCGGCGAGCATGGCGATGGCCACGCCCACGCCCGGCGCGTGGCCGCTGAAGGCGCAAGGCAGGGCCACGATGGGCAGGATGGCCATGATCAGCATGCGCCCGCCGCGGGTGCGCGTGGCATAGCGCGAATCCGTGGCCAGGCCCCCCAGCAGATAACCCGACACCCCGGCCGCCAGCATGCCCAGGCCCATCAGGTTGGCGATGCCGGCCAGCGTGACGCCGAAGGTGCGCATCAGCAATGGCGTGGCCCAGGCGGTGACGCCGACGAAGGCGATGTAATGGAGGCAGAAGCCACCGAACAGGGGAACGACCACGTTACGTTGGCGCCACAGGTAGGCCAGCTTGTCCGCCACCTTGGTGGGGCTGGCTGGGGTGGCGCCCATTCCACGCCGGTGCGGTTCCTTCACGGTGAAGAACAGCAGGCCGATGAAAGGCCCAGCCATGCCGCACAGCAGGAAGGCGGTACGCCAGGGTATGATGCGGCCGAAGCCCGGGATGTTGAGGTGGAGATCGGCGCCCACGATCCAGCCGGGCACGATGGAGGACAGCGCCGTTCCGATGGTGGCGCCGATCAGATAGGTGCTGAGCGCGCGGCCGCGCCGGCTGGGCGGGAACATGTCGGCGATCAGCGACAATGCCGCCGGTCCCACGGTGGCCTCCCCCAATCCCACCAGGGCGCGGAAGATGAAGAACCAGGCGAAATCCGGGGCGAAGGCGCCGGCGGCGGTGGACAGGCTCCACAGGATGATGGCGGCGCCCAGCACGGTGCGGCGCTTGCCCCTGTCCACCAGGGTGCCCAGCCACAGGCCGCACAGCCCGCTCAGCAGCGTATATGCCAAGCCCATCAGCAGGCCCATCTGGACGTCCGTGATGGCCAGGTCGGCCTTGATGGGTTCCGCCAGGACACCGATGATGGCCTTGTCGATGCTGTAGATATTCGCCGCCAGGAACAGCAGCAGCATCGGCCACCAGCTTTGGCGTATCGGCGGGTAGGGGGGCGCGGCGTCAGTCGACACGGACAGTCCGCCCGTCGATGCAGGCCAACAGGCGGCCATCGGCGTCGTTCAGAATCTCCACGGTGTCGCCGTGTAGATGGATGATGTCCTCGAAATGGAACTTGCCGATGGACGGTCCTATCCAGGGCAAGTCGCAACTCAACACCATGCCGTCCACAAGGTCGAAACTGTGCATGCCGCCGCCGGGGTGGGGATGGTCGGTATGCTCCAGCCCCACCGAGTGAAGGCCGCAGGCGCGGAACTCGGGATTGCCGGCGGCCTGTATGCAGGCCACCACCGCTTGCTCCACGTCCGTCGACAGGGCGCCGGCCTTGAAATGCGGCAGGGATTGGCGCCAGCCCAGGCGGGTGGCGTTGTAGCGGCGCAACTGCTCCGCCGATGGCTCGCCAATGATGGCGGTACGGCCGATGTCGCTGGTGTAGTGATTGAATTCCGTGGTGGCGTCGAAGGTCACCGTGTCGCCAGGCAGCAAGACGGCGTTCTTGGACAGGCGGCCGTGATTGGGGCGATAGGGGGTGATCAGCAGGAACACGGGGCGCCCGCCGGCCATGGCCGCCGCCGACCAGAACACGCGCTCGGCCTCCGCGCAGGTGGCGCCGGCGGCCACCGCCTCGGCGGCGATCTGCAAGGCTAGTTCCGTCTTACGCGCGGCGGCACGCATGAGAGCCATTTCCGCCGGCGTCTTCACCATGCGAATATCGCGCAGCAGGTCGCGGGCCGCCACGACGTCCAGCGTGCCCCCCAGGATGCTGTTCACATCCTGGCCCAGGCCGCGATCCTCGAACGCCACACGGCCCCTCTGCAGGCCCAGTTCGCGCAGGTACTGGGCGACCGCCTCCTGGTGGTTCTGGGGAAGACCTTCGGCCGTCATCACGCCCTGCACGCCGCCGGCGCCGATGCCGGGTTTGCGCGCATAGCCACGCACGATCTTCATCCAGGTGCCCTGGCCCTGCTGCGGTTGGCCCATGTCCACCTCCACCGTCAGCACGGCGGCGTCGCGGTCATGGTCGCGGGGCAGGATGGCCAGCGCCAGATCACCGAAACCCCAACTGGCGTCCGTCGCCCAACTGCTGAGGTAGTAGGTGTTGATGGGGGTGGAGGCGACAATGGCGTCGACGCCGTCGCGGTCCATCAGGGCATCGGCCCGGTCACGGTTGATCAGCATTCTGCGACTCCTTAAGGGATCGAGGGTGTACCGCGACGGCCGCGCACCAGGCGGCCGGGCAGCGGGCCCGTGGGCTGGTCATCCCGTGCCGTCACGACGCCTGACACGATGGTGGCGGCATAGCCGCGCGCGGCCTGCGTCAGCCGCCGCCCGCCCGCCGGAAGGTCGAAGCTGGCGCGCGGTGGGTACAGGGCCAGGCGGTCGTAATCGATGATGTTAAGGTCGCCCTTGAAATGGGGTGCGATGACGCCGCGGTCGCCGAAGCCGCCGATGGCGGCGGTCCGCCCGGTCATGAGATGCACGGCCTGGGGGATGGACAGGCGGTCGCCCCGGCGATCGCGGGTCCAGTAGCTCAACATGAAGGTCTGCATGCTGCCGTCGCAAATGGCGCCAACGTGGGCACCGCCATCCCCGAGGCCCAGCACCGCGCCTTCGCGTCCCAGCATGTCGTGCACGGTTTCCAGATTGCAGTAGGTGTAGTTGCGGGCTGGGAAATACAGAATGCCCAGGCCGTCCTCGGCCAGCAGGGCATCGTAGGCGACCTCCTCCACGGTGCAACCGCGCCGCCTGGCCACATTGTCGAAGCGCTCGGATTCCGGCGGGGCGTAGTCGGGGTCGGCGCCCATGGCGTAGCACAGGCTGATGTCGCGCATGAACGCCGGGTATTTCCGGGGATCCAGCGGCAGGGTCATTTCCGCCAGGATGGCGGCGCGCACGTCCGGCCGGCGCATCTCCGCGGCACGCTGGGCGACCGGCAGGGGGTCGATGCGCTCATAAGTGGGGCAGCCGCGGAAGGGGTGCAGCGTCAATTGAAGGCCGTACAGCACGCCAACCGGCCGGCCCACAACCTGGCCGTAGATGTCGGCACCGCGCGCGCGCTCGATGGCGCAAGCGTCGGCGATCTCCCGCCAGCGTTCGGGCGCCTCATTGTACTGCAGTAACGGGAAGGTGACGGTCTGGCCCGAGGTCGCGGCGATGCGGGCCAGCATACGGAATTCCGAGGAGAAGCCATTGCCGGTATCGAATTCCGACGCCGACATGAACAGCGACTTGCCATGGGCCTTCATCGCCATGGCGATGGTCATCAACTCATCCTCGCTGGCGGTGGTGACCGGCAACTGGTCGCCACTGGCGGTGCGGTGGCCGATGACCCTGGTGGTGGAAAAGCCGAAGGCCCCGGCTTCCAAGCCGTCGCGCACCAAGGCGGCCATGGCCTGCATGTCGGCGCTGGTGGCGGGTTCGCGGTCGATGGCCCGTTGCCCCATGACGAAGACGCGCACGGGGATGTGGGGAATGGCGACGGCGAAGTCCGCGTCCATGGGGCGCCGTTCGATGGCGTCCAGATAGTCGGGAAAGCTTACCCAGTTCCAGGGCAGTCCTTCAGCCATGACGATGCCGGGGATATCCTCCACCCCCTCCATGACGTCGATCATCTGCGCGCGCTGCTCGGGCCGGCACGGGGCGAAGCCCACGCCGCAATTGCCCAGCAGCACCGTGGTGACGCCGTGGTTGGTGGAGGGCGAGAACCGCGTATCCCAGGTTACCTGGGCGTCGTAGTGGGTATGGATGTCCACGAAACCTGGGGTAACGAGCTTACCACGGGCGTCGATCTCTTCCCGGCCCTTGCCCGTGACCGTGCCGGTGGCGGCGATGCGCCCGCCGGTGATCGCGATGTCGCCGTCCCACAGATTGGCGCCGGTTCCGTCCGCGACAGTGCCGCCACGGATCACAAGATCGTAATCGCTCATCATCATATCCTGGAGGGGGCGGATTTCAGGGGGAGACGCGATCGCATCGAATGCCGGTGTGGCGTGGTGTCGATGCGCGTCAACGCGAAACAAAGGTGTCGCCCTTGTTCTTTGGAACCTTCCCTCTTTGTTTTGGCGTGAAGTAAAAGGGGCGTGCTACGCGCGGACATCGCCCCCTGATGCCGATTGAAATTGAACAGGTATTGAAGAAAGAAGCCCGTCGTTTCTTCCCTCGTTGACCGGCAGCCAATGATGTGCCGGATCAACTATCAACAGGTAACATTGGATATAGTTTTCCTGGAAATAAGTTCGTTTTATCACCCGTTAGGAAATCCTAGATGGTGCCGACGGCGAACTCATGCTGAATGGGGGCGGGTTACGCCGCCTTCAGTCAATGACACCGCCGCCGAAGCGGAAAAGGGGGCCGACGACCACAGGGAATCCCGGCCTAGCGGCCAGACGGAAGGGGGCTTCGATATCATCATGAAGTTGCTTGCGTTTCTCATGCAGACAGGCGGCCACATCGCCGGTTGGCGCCATCCCCGCGCCGCTGACAACGCCTTGTGCGACATTGATTATTTCCGCCACCTCGGTCAAACGGCGGAGCGTGGACTATTCGATGGTGTGTTCTTGGCTGATTACGTCGGCTACCACCCGGTCAAGGGGGCCGACGTTTTCAGCGGGATGGAAACGCCCAAGCTGGACCCGGCCCTGGTGCTGAGTACCATCGCCGCTTGCACCCGCCACGTCGGGCTGATTGGCACCGCGTCCACCACCTATTCCCATCCCTATGATTTGGCCCGGCGCTTCGCCAGCCTTGACCATCTCAGCCGGGGCAGGGCGGGATGGAACATCGTCACCTCGACCATGGAAAACGAGGCGCACAATTACGGTCGTCCGGCGCATATGGAACACGGCGAACGCTATGCCCGCGCCGCCGAGTTCGTGGAGGTGGCGCGCAAGCTGTGGGATAGCTGGCAGGACGGCGCCGTGCGGGCGGACAAGGCCAGCGGCCGCTACACCGATCCGTCGCGCATTTCCGCCGTCAACCATGTCGGTGCGGAATTCCGGGTCGCCGGCCCCCTGACTGTGCCGCGCTCGCCCCAGGGACACCCGGTGCTGGTGCAGGCGGGCGCCTCGGCGACGGGTCAGCGCTTCGCCGCCAGCTGCGCCGAGGTCATCTTTACCTCCCATCCGGGTATCGAGACAGCCAAAACCTTTCGCGCCGCCATGCACGCGCACTTGGCGGAATTCGGGCGTACGCCGGACACGCTGAAGATCATGCCCGCGGTCACCCCGGTCATCGGCCATACCAGGGCGGCGGCCGAGGCGTTGCAGCGGGAACTGGACAGTCTGATCCCCGCCGACATCGCCATAGCCAAATTGGGTTCCCTGCTGGGTAACATCGACCTATCGGCCTGTTCCCCCCACGAGCCGCTGCCCCCACTGCCTCCGAGCGCGCTGGAGGGGCAGAACTCCACCCGTGACCGCGTGCTGGAACTGGCGGCGCGCGAACGCCCGCCGTTGGCGGAACTGGCGCGGCGCGTGGCGGCCGGCCGCACAGGCCGGACTATCGTGGGGACCGCCACCGACGTGGCGGATGAACTGGCCGCTTGGGAGGCAGAGGGGGCGGCCGACGGCTTTGTCATCGCCGCGCCCTTCCTGCCCGGCGGCCTGGAGGACTTCGTTGATCAGGTGGTGCCCATCCTGCAGCAGCGCGGCCTGTTCCGTACCGCCTACGAGGGGAAGACGCTTCGTGAGAACCTGGGTTTGGCCCGGCCCGTGAACCGCTTCGAGGCCGATCCATCCTTGCGGCAGCATCCCGAAATTTGGTAGGCGGTTCTCTCTATGACGGTGGAAAAATAGTTTTATCACCCAAAGGAATTATTGGAATTGTCCAGGTCATGGCCCTGTGACAATTTTCTGTCGGATGGTTCGGGAAGGTGAGTTCCGCCTTCCTGGCGATCCACGGAAGTAATTCCAGTTTTTACTTCAGGAAAAACTTTTCACCGGGGCTGCGGGGAGCGTTGGCGCCGGTGAGAGAGCAGCTGTCCGTGGCTCTGGGCGCCCGTTGCTGCGGGCGGCTGCTCATTTTTTGACGCCAATCCTCAGGGATGGGGCGTCATGGCCAGCGCATGCGCGTCATTCCGGCCAAGCCATGCGCCGGAAGCGGTTCCCCATAATTTTAAAAAAGGGGCCTTTTTATTGCCTATTTTCATTGATCCATTTCGGGTTTTCACCTTTCTGCATGTTGTTCTCTTCGCCTATTGGCTGGGAACGGATCTGGGCGTGTTGATTACGGGCATGGCCGCCAATGCCGCGGACCTGACCGGCAACGCGCGTGAGCGGATACGCAAGGCCAGCGGCCGTATCGACATGGGGCCGCGTACCGCCATGGTGCTGATGGTTCCGGTTGGTCTGACCCTGGCATCAAACTGGGGCTTGCCCATCGGCCCCTTGGCACTGGTGGCGGCATGGGTTGGTGGGCTTGCTTGGCTGTGGCTGGTCTGGATGATCTATCTGCGCCAGGGCACGCGACTGGGTAAGCGGCTGTGGAAGATCGACCTGGGCATACGCATGCTCGCGACCATCGGCTTTGTCGGCACCGGCATCGTCTCACTCGCCACCGGCGCGCCCGTCGACAGCGGTTGGCTGGCCACCAAGATGCTACTGTTCGGCCTCCTTTTGCTGCTGGGCGTCGTCGTTCGCCTTCTGCTGCTGTGGAAGCCCCCGGTTCCCCCCAAGGCTGGCGCGCCTTTCGTGCCCGCGCCTTTTTGGAATCCCTTACGCATCACGGTATTCGCCATTTGGGCCCTGGTTCTGGCCATGGCCTTCCTGGGTGTCACCAAGCCATTTTAAAGGAATCGGTAAATCGGAAGGGATGCTTAAGTATGTCGCCTTGTTGGCCGTCCAATACGAAGGCCAAAATCCACCTCCATGACTTGAACAATAATCGGACACCAGCAAGCAAAGCATACGCAGTTTGACGTATTAGGATTTCCCACCACCGACCCCACCATTCCCCCCGAAACCGATACCGGGGCCTGAAGCCCGGGAAACATCATCGAACGGGATGGGGGAGTGGCATCATGACGGGGATTATCAAGGGTCCGCGGCGGCGGGCGACGGTGGCCTTGCGGGCTGGGTTGCTGGCCACGGCGCTGGTGGTGCCGGCCGCCGGTGCCGCCTGGGCGGGGGAGACCATCGCCGATGGCGACAAGTCCATCACCGTGGGGTTGGGCTTGCGCGCCAGTTTCACCAGCGTCGAGGATGGGGCGCCCGATGGCAAATCCCGCTCCGCCGATTTCAACCTGGACAGTGTGCGTCTGTACATCAGTGGGCAACTGACCCCCATCATCAAGGCCACCTTCAACACCGAGCGGGACAGCAATGGCCATGTCGAGGTGCTGGACGGTTATGCCCAGTTGGAGCCGATGGATGGTGTCAACCTGTGGGTGGGCCGCATGCTGCCACCCAGCGACCGCGCCAACCTGGACGGCCCCTATTACCTCAGCACCTGGAACTACCCGGGCACGGTATCGCAATATCCGGCCAAGTTCGCCGGCCGGGACGATGGCGCCACGGTTTGGGGCAAGCTGTTCGACAAGAAACTGGTCTATTCCGTCGGCGCGTTCGAAGGACACAACCGGATCAGCGGCGCCAGCAACCAGTCCGACAACCTGCTGTACGCCGGCCGTGTCGCCTATAACTTCCTCGATCCCGAGCCCGATCCGGCCTACTACACCAGCAGCACCTATTACGGGTCGGTCGACGTGCTGACCCTGGCCTTCGCCGGCCAGTACCAGAAGGATGGCGTCGGCACCGTGGGCCGCCACGGCGACTACGGCGCCTGGAACGTGGACGGCCTGTTCGAGAAAAAGCTGGAGGGCCTGGGCGTGGTGACGCTGGAAGGGGCCTACTACCAGTACGACACCGGCGGCGTGGCCGACGTCGCCCCCGGCTTCGGCGGGGCCGGCGCCTTCGACAACGTGGGCGGGCTGGTGCAGGGCAAGGCCTACCTGGTCAGCGGCGCCTTCCTGTTCCCGGCCAAGCTGGGCTGGGGCCAGTTGCAGCCGACGGTGCGCCATCAGCATTTCGACGCCGACCTCACCGGCATTTCCACCAGCCAGACGGACGTGGGCCTGAACTACATCATCTCCGGCCACAATGCCCGCGTCAGCGCCGACTACGTCATCACCGACACCACGGGTAAGCCGTCCGGCAACGCCGTCGTCCTGGGTCTTCAGGTCCAGTTCTGACGGCAGCGGCCGCCGGCCTCCCCGCCCGAGGCGCCATACGTCAAACGCCCCCTACGGTGGCGGGCGGCGGCCCGCTACCCTGGCCCTTGATTTGGCCGCCCCATCGTCCACACTTCCGGGCCTGCCACGGGACGGGAAGTGGGGCGGGTGGGGAACCAAGATGGGCGGGACGGCGGGGGCATGAGCGCGCGGCAACGGATCGTCAGGGAACGGCGGCAGTACAACCAACTGGCCGCCAGCCAGACGCTGGAGGACTACGCCCTGCGCTTCACTGCCACGCGGGCGCGGCGCTGGTCGTCGTTCCGCGTGGCCAACACCGCCTTCGGCGCCATCAGCTTCCTGGCGTGCGAGGCCATCGGCGGCAGCGCCACCCTGACCTACGGCTATGCCAACGCCAGCGCCGCCATCCTGGCCGTCGCCGTCCTGATGTTCCTGGTGGGCCTGCCCATCACCTATTACGCCGCCCGCTATGGCGTGGACATCGACCTGCTGACCCGGGGCGCCGGCTTCGGCTATCTCGGCTCCACGCTCACCTCCCTGATCTACGCCAGTTTCACCTTCCTGCTGTTCTCCATCGAGGCCAGCATCATGTCGGCGGCGCTGCAGATGGCGCTGGGCATCCCGCTGTGGCTGGCTCACATCGTCAGTTCCCTGGTGGTCATCCCCATCGCCGTCTACGGCATCCGCCTGATCAGCCGCATGCAGTTGCTGACCCAGCCCATCTGGCTACTGCTGCAACTGGCGCCCCTGGCCTATCTGGCGCTGAACCATAGGGCGGACCTGGCCGCCTGGCGGGAATTCCCCGGCGCGATGGGCCACGCCGACGGCCATATCGACCCGCTGCTGTTCAGCATGGCGGCCAGCATGCTCCTGTCCCTGCTGCCCCAGATCGGGGAGCAGGCGGACTATCTGCGCTTCCTGCCCACCCTGCGCAGGACCGGGCGCTGGGCTTGGTGGACGGCCCTGATCACCACCGGGCCGGGCTGGGTCGCCATGGGCGGTCTGAAGCTGCTGGCCGGGTCCTTCCTGGCGGTGGTGGCCTTGCGCCACGGCCTGTCGGCGGAACAGTCGACCCAGCCGACGGAGGTGTTCTACATCGCCTTCCAGGAGATGCTGTCGTCGCCCACCGCCGCCCTGGTGCTGACCGGCGTCTTTGTCGTCGTCTGCCAGATCAAGATCAACGTCACCAACGCCTATGCCGGGTCCATCGCCTGGTCCAACTTCTTCTCACGCCTGACGCACAGCCATCCCGGCCGCGTCGTCTGGTTGGTGTTCAACGTCATCCTGGCCCTGATGCTGATGGAGCTGGGCATCTTCCGCGTGATCGGCGGCATCCTGGGCCTGTACGCCAACTTCGCCGCCGGCTGGATCGGGGCGCTGACCGCGGACCTGGTGATCAACAAGCCCCTGGGCCTCAGCCCCCCGGGCATCGAGTTCAAGCGCGCCCACCTCTACGACATCAACCCGGTGGGCGTGGGCGCCATGGCCCTGTCGGTCGTGGCCTCCACCCTGGCGTCGCTGGGCGCCTTCGGGCCGCTGCTGGGCCCCTTGCCCCAGGCCATGGCGCCGTTCATCGGCCTGGGCGTGGCCTTCGTCACCGCCCCCCTGATCGCCAAGGCGACCCAGGGCCGCTATTACCTGGCGCGGCCCGACACCGACCTGCCCGCCGATGCGGCGGAGGCCCGCTGCGTCATCTGCGAGAACGTGTTCGAGCGGCGGGACATGGCCCATTGCCCCGCCTATGCCGGGGCCATCTGTTCCCTGTGCTGCACGCTGGACAGCCGCTGTCACGATGTCTGCAAGAAGGAAAGCCGCATCACCGACCAGCTGGCCCGCCTGATGGAGGCCCTGCTGCCCAGCCGCATGGCGGGTGGCGTGCGCACCCGCACCGCCCGTTTCCTGGGCGTCATGGCCGTCTTCACCCTGGTGAACGGCGGCCTGCTGTCCTTCATCGGCATGCAGTATGGCGCCGCCGTGCCGGAAGCGCGCGGCGTGGTCGCCACCACCCTGTGGATCGTCTTCTTCGCCCTGCTGATCGTCTCCGGCGTCGCCGCCTGGCTGCTGGTGCTGGCCCTGGAAAGCCGGCGGGTGGCGGAGGAGGAGACGGCGCGCCAGACCGGCATGCTGATGGAGGAGATCGAGGCGCATGAGCGCACCGACGCCGCCCTGCAAAAGGCCAAGGAGGTGGCGGAGGCCGCCAACGTGGCCAAGAGCCGCTACATCATCGGCATCAGCCATGAGATCCGCACGCCGCTGAACGCCATCTTCGGCTACGCCCAGTTGCTGGAACGCGACGCCAGCATCCGCAACCCGGACGGCGTGCGCGTCATCCGCCGCAGTGCGGAGCACCTGTCCAACCTCGTGGATGGCCTGCTGGACATCAGCAAAATCGAAAGCGGCCTGTTGCGCCTGACCCGCGACAAGGTGCGGCTGGTGGAGTTCCTGGACCAGATCGTGGACATGTTCCGCCTGCAGGCCGCCGCCAAGGGCATCCAATTTCACTACGACCGCCCGGCCTACCTGCCGGCCTTCGTCCATACCGACCAGAAGCGCCTGCGCCAGATCCTGATCAACCTGCTGTCCAACGCCCTGAAGTACACGGCGCAGGGCCATGCCACCCTGCGCGTGCGCTATCGCAGCCAGGTGGCGGAGTTCGAGGTGTCGGACACCGGCTTCGGCATCCTGCCCGAGGATAGGGAGCGCATCTTCGAACCGTTCGAGCGGGGGCGGATGGCCAACGCCCGCGCCGTGCCCGGCACCGGCCTGGGCCTGACCATCACCCGCCTGCTGACCCGCATCATGGGGGGCGAGATCGCGGTCGCCAGCACGCCGGGGCAGGGCAGCACCTTCACCGTGCGCCTGCTGCTGTCGGAAGCGCAGTCCGGCCCGGACGACCCGCCGGCGGCCCGGACCATCCACGGCTATGCCGGCCCGCGCCTGCGCGTGCTGGTGGCCGACGACGACCCCGACCATCTGGCGCTGATCCAGAACCTGCTGCGGCCGCTGGACTTCCTGCTGTTCGCCGCCCGCGACGGGCGGGAATGCGTGGACCTGGCGCGGGAGTGCCGGCCGGACCTGGCCTTGCTGGACATCTCCATGCCCCACATGACGGGGTGGGAGGCGGCGGCGGCCCTGCGCGACCTGGACCTGCCGCGCCTGAAGATCATGATGGTGTCGGCCAACGCCCACGACTACGCCCCCGGCCGCGCCGCCGCGGGCGGGGAGGATGGCGGCAGCGCCGTGCACGACGCCTTCGTCATCAAGCCGGTGGACATGGACGTGCTGCTGGAACGTATCGGCGCGCTGCTGGGCCTGGAATGGCTGTACGCCCCGGCCGCCCCCGCGCCGGCACCGGCCGCGACGTCGGACGCCGCGCCGACCGGGGCGCAGCCCCATCTGGAGGCGCTGTGGCAGTTGGGCCGCATCGGCCATGTGCGGGGCATTGAGGCCAAGCTGCGCGAGCTGGAAACGGAGGACGCGGCCACCGCCGCCTTCGCCGCCCAGCTGCGCACCCTGGTGCGCGCCTTCGATCTGAAGCGCTATATGGCGGTGCTGGAGGCGGCACGGACACAGGCGGGGGGGAATGATGGCGATACAGGCGATGGACAGGGCCGGGGGAAGCACGCCGATGACTGATGCCGTCCAGACCGCTCCCGGGCGCCGCGATACTGTGCTGGTGGTGGACGACACGCCGGAAACCCTGGGCTTCCTGACCGACGCCCTGGACCAGGCGGGCCTGACCGTGCTGGTGGCGACGGACGGCGAAAGCGCCCTGGCGCTGCTGGAGCAGGTGACACCGGACCTGGTGCTGATGGACGCCGTCATGCCCGGGCTGGACGGGTTCGAGACCTGCCGCCGGCTGAAGCGCGACCAGGCCCTGGCCCATTTGCCCGTCATCTTCATGACCGGCCTCAGCGAGACGGAGCACGTGGTGCAGGGCCTGCAGGCCGGCGGCGTCGACTATGTCACCAAGCCCATCGTGGTGGATGAGCTGATGGCCCGTATTCGCGTGCACCTGGCCAACGCCCGCGTGGCCTATGGCGCCCAGGTGGCCCTGGACACCACCGGCCGCTATCTGCTGGCCACCGACGCGCGCGGGCTCTTGCGCTGGTGCACCCCCCAGGCCCAGCGCCTGCTGGCGGCCTTCTTCCCCGATGATGGGTCCGGCGGGAATGTCCCTGACCGCCTGCCCCCGGTAGTGGCGGAGCGCCTGGCCCAGCTGCGCCGCGACGGCACACCCAACCAATCCATCCTGATCGACAGCCCCGATGCGCAGGACAGCCGCCGGCTGGAGGTCGCCTACCTCAGCCAGACGGAACCGGACGAGTTCCTGTTCCGCATCAGCGAATCCGGCGCCGGCCGCGCGGAACGCGCCCTGCAACAGGCCCTAGGCCTGACGGCGCGGGAGGCCGAGGTGCTGGTGTGGATCGCCCACGGCAAATCCAACCGCGACATAAGCGACATCCTGGGCATCAGCCCCCGCACGGTGAACAAGCACCTGGAACAGATCTTCGTAAAGCTGGGGGTGGAGAATAGAGCGTCAGCGGCCGCCGTGGCGGTGCGGGTGATGGCGGGGTGAATTTGCTAGGAAGCAGTGTTAATATATTAAATCAGGCATTAACCGAGTGGAACACGACTTCAATATTAAGTGTTCCCCGCTGTCTCATACTGCTTGACGATGTGTCCGAATCAGATGCACATTTCAGTCATTATACAATTATGCAGGGAGAGCGGTTAATGATTTAAGGTAAGCTAGCCCATAAAATATCTTCAAAAAAATATATATTCCGGAGGATTTATTTTGAGGGCGCCAAAATCTGATGACCTAATTCGTTCACAACTCCAAGTATGCAACCATAAAACTTGGCGAGCATTTTGATGCCGATTCCATTATAATCAGGTCTCCAATAAAGTTCGGATTGGATGACGCTATAAGGCAGGAAATAGAAAATCTGTATGACGATGAGAACGACAGAAAGAATACGCTAGTTGTTATACTAGAGACAACGGGTGGCTACATTGAGGTAGTTGAGCGCATATATAATGTATTTAGGAACCATTATCAACATGTAAGTTTTATTGTGCCAAACTATGCATATTCAGCGGGAACTGTGTTGGTTCTTTCTGGTGACGATATTTATATGGATTATTATTCTGTTCTGGGGCCAATAGACCCTCAAATGGAGTCTGAGAATGATAAGTTCGTATCGGGTCTCGGTTATTTAGCAAAATTTAAAGAGCTGCTAACAACCATTAATGCAGCGCCGAGTCCAGACTTGGCTCGGGCGGAACTCGCTTACCTTTTAAAGAAATTTGACCCAGCAGAGTTATTTGACTTAGAGCAAGCAAAAAATCATTCAGAAGATCTTTTGGAATCTTGGCTGTCTACGCACAAATTCAAAGACTGGGCGGAAACTGAAACCAGCAAAACCCCTGTATCCGAGACTGATCGCAGAGCTCGAGCAAAAAAGATTGCAGAAATATTAGGCAATCCTGAGCGCTGGCACTCTCACGGCCGAGGAATTGGCCTCAAGGAGCTTGTTAGCGATGAAATAAAACTAAAAATTGTAGATTTTGGTGCGCAGCCAGATCTGAATAAACTCGTTAGGTCGTATTACGAATTATTTATTGACTATTGTCGTAAACTTGGCGTAGCCTCAGGGGAGGCTACTGTAATCCACACCAGGAACGGAATAAGGAGAATATAAATGGCAGACCGGGCGCAAATTGACGCTCAGTGGGCCGACCTGTTTCGGCGCCTGAGGTCAGATGAAAAGTTAGCGCGCACCTTGGAATCGATCGAGTATTTGGAGCTTGGGCTCGAGGAGCATGCGCCTAAACAGCGTCTGAAAGTGCCTTATGCTAGCGCCGCCGCGATCGATTCCGATAAGCGGTGGTGTTAAGGTAAACTTACTTTAAAGGTGGCGCGCCACTCAAAAGCTGAATGTCTTTTGGGCTGCGCTTGAGTTGCTCAAATATTCACCAGGTGCGCCACCTCCGCCGCCGTCTCCTCGCGCGTGCTGCCGGCGCGGATGATGCGGCCGCGTTGCATGACGCGGTAGCTGTCGGCGAAGGACCAGGCGAAGTCCAGGTACTGCTCCACGATCAGGACGGTGACGCCCAGGTCGGCGCGGATGCGGCGCAGGGCGTCCTCGATCTGTTGGACGACGGAGGGTTGGATGCCTTCCGTCGGTTCGTCCAGCAGCAGCAGGCTGGGCTGGCCCGCCAGCGCGCGGCCGATGGCCAGTTGCTGTTGTTCGCCGCCGCTGAGCACGCCGCCCTTGCGGTTGATGATCTGCGCCAGCTTGGGGAACAGGTCGAAGATATGGTCGGGCACGCCCGCCTTCATCGCCCCACCGCCGCGGCCGGCCAGGGCGGATAGGCCGGTTTCCAGGTTCTCGCGCACCGTCAGGTGGGGGAAGATGTGGCGACCCTGGGGGACGTAGCCGATGCCGGCGCGGGCGCGCTGGTGGGGGCCCAAGGCGCTGACGTCGCGGCCTTGGAAGGTCATGCGGCCGGCGGTTAGGCGCTGGGCCCCGATGATGGTCTTCAGCAGGGTGGTCTTGCCCACGCCGTTGCGGCCGATCAGCGCCACGGCGCCGCCAGCGGGCACGTCCAGGTCGATGTCCCACAACACCTGGCTCTGGCCATAGGATGTCGCCGCCCCGGTGAGCGTCAGCAACGGTTCAGCCATGATGGGTGTCCTCCTTGGCGCGGCCCAGATAGACGGCGGCGACGTCCGCGTCGGCGCGGATGGCGGCCACGCTGCCTTCCTTCAGGAACTGGCCCTGGTGCATGACGGTGACGCGGGCGTCCAGTTGCTCCAGGAAACTCATGTCATGGTCGATGACCAGCACGGTGTGCTGCCCGACCAGGCGGCGGATCAGGGCCGCCGTCTGGCTGGTTTCCGCCGGGCCCATGCCGGCCGTGGGTTCATCCAGCAGCAGCAGGTCGGCGCGCGTCGCCACCACCATGCCGATCTCCAGCCACTGCTTCTCGCCATGCGCCAGTTGGCCGGCGGGGGCGGCGGCGCGGTCGGCCAGGCCGATGGTTTCCAGAATCTCGGCCACGCGGGCCCTTTCCTCCGCCGCCACGCCGTGGCGGAAGGTCGACCACCAGCGCCGGTCGCGCTGGGCGGCGATCATCAGGTTGTCCACCACCGACAGGCCGGGCAGCACGCCCGGCGTCTGGAACTTGCGGCAGATGCCCCGGCGCACGATCTCCTGCTCCGGCAGGTGGGTGATGTCCTGATCCTTGAAGATCACCCGGCCGCTGGTGGCCCGCACCCGGCCGATGATGGTGTCGCACAGGGTGGACTTGCCCGCCCCGTTGGGGCCGATCAGTACGCGCAGGGTGCCCCGGTCCAAGGTCAGGCTGAAGCCGTTCAGGGCCTTGAACCCGTCGAAGTCCACCGTCACCCCATCCACCGCCAGCAACAGGGGGCTGGCGGGCGCGGTGGTGCCGATGTGGTGGGCCGTGGGCGCCGTCGCGTTCATTTCGATCCTCCAACGACAAAGGATTTCAGGCGCTTTCCCCAGGGTGTGGCGGCGGTGTCGGCCACCAGGCCGGCCAGCCCGCCGGGCAGCAGGGTGACCACCAGCACGAACACCAGGCCCAGGGCGTAGAGCCACAGGTCGGGGAAGGCGCTGCTGACGCCGTCCTTGGCCAGGTTGACGGCCAGGGTGCCGGCGACGGCGCCGGCCAGGCTGTTGCGCCCGCCCACCGCCACCCAGATGACCATTTCGATGGAGGGCACCACGCCCACCAGGGCCGGGGACACCACGCCGGCGTGCAGGGTGAACAGCGCGCCGGCCAGGCCGGCCAGCACGGCGCCGATGGTGAAGGCCACCACCTTGAACGGCGTGGGGTCATAGCCCAGGAAGCGGATGCGGTTCTCCCCATCGCGGATGGCGCGCAGCAGCGTGCCGTAGCGCGACGCCATCAGGGCGCGCAGGGCCACGAACACCCCGACCACCAGGGCCAGGGTCAGCCAGTACAGACCATGGTTCGCCGCCGGCGTCCCCAGTTCCACGCCCGCCAGGGTCTGGAAATCCGTCAGGCCGTTGAAGCCGCCGGTGGAGGGTTGCTGGCTGATCAGCAGGGTGGCGAAGGCCAGCGCCAGCGCCTGGGTGATCAGGGCGAAATAGACGCCGCCCACCCGTCGCCGGAACACCGCCCAGGAGAACAGGGCCGCCACCACGCCCGGCACCAGCACCACGCCCAGGATGGCCACCAGGGGGCTTTTGAACGGCACCCACCACCAGGGCAGGGCGTCCAGGCCGCTCCACACCATGAAGTCGGGCAGGTCGCCGTCGCCCAGCGCCGCCAGCTTCATGTGCATGGCGATGGCATAGCCGCCCAGGCCGAAGAACACCCCCTGGCCCAGGCTCAGCACCCCCCCTGGCCCCACACCAGCACCAGGCCCATGGCCAGCAGCGCCATGGCCAGGAAGCGGGCCAGCAGGTTCAGCTCATAGGCCGAGACCAGCCAGGGGGCCAGCGCGGCCAGGGCCACCACCGCCAGCGACAGGGCCATGGGGACCAGGGGCCGGCCAATGGTGACTCTCGCCAGGGGCCCCGACACCAGGGCCCCCGACAGCGGCGTTTCTTTGCGCATGCTCATATCCATGCCGTCCTCCTTCATCTGGCCCCTCACGCGTCCAGCGCGCGGGACCGCACGGCCACCACCCCCTGGGGACGGAACTGGATGAACCCGATGACGAACAGCAGCAGCAGCACCTGCGCCAGGCTGACGTCGACCAGGATTTGCACCAGGGCCGAGAACAGCCCCACGATCAGCGAGGCGATGGCCGTGCCCTTCAGGCTTCCCAGGCCGCCCAGCACCACCACCAGGAAGGCCGGCACGACATAGCTTTGCCCGACATTGGGGGTGACGGGGCCCAGCAGGGCCAGCACCACGCCCGCCAGGCCGGCGATGCCGGTGCCCAGGCAGAACACCGAGAGGTCCACAGCCCGCACGTTGATACCCGCCGCCGCCGCCATGCCCCGATCCTGGTTCACCGCGCGGACCAGCAGGCCGATGCGCGTGCGCGCCAGCAGCAGGCTGAGCGCGCCCATGACGGCGAAGGCCACGGCCAGGATGAACAGGCGGGTGGCGGGGATGGTCAGGCCGGCGAACTGGCCAGAGGAAACCGTGTAGGCATGGTTCAGCCACTCCGGCGCCCGCACGTCCACGCCGATGGCGCCGAAGATGTTGCGGGCGGCCTGCTGCAGGATCAGGCTGACGCCCCAGGTGGCCAGCAGCGTGTCCAGCGGCCGGGCCGACAGCCGCTTGATCAGTGCCGTCTCCAGCACCGCGCCCACGGCGGCGGCACCCAGGAAGGCCACGGGCATGGCCGCCAGGATGCCCAGCGGCCCCGGCACCACCTGCAAGGTCAGGTAGGCGAGATAGCCGCCCAGCATCAGCATCTCGCCATGCGCCATGTTGATGACGCGCATAAGGCCGAAACTCAGCGCCAGGCCCAGGGCCGCCAGCACGTAAAGCGAGGCGACGCTGAACCCGTTGAAGACTTGGCCGGCGATCAAAGGCCAGTGGCTCATGGTTTTTGTTCCCTCAAACGCCGGGCGGCCACGTCCGTGGCCTTGGCTATCCTCGATTTCCAGTCCGCTGACGCTCCCCGGAAATCTCCGGCGGACGCGGTCGCGTCCTATAACGGCAAGGGGCAAGGCCCCTTGCCGTTGGCGCCGTCTGCATCAACTCGCTGGGCACTTCTTGCCCGGGAACACCAGCGGATCATAGGGATCGGGGTCGATGGTGCCCTTGGACTGCCAGATGATCTTGAACTGGCCGGTGGGGTCCAACTGGCCGATGTAGCCGGTCTGCACCAGGCTCTGGTTGGCGGCGAACTTCACCTTGCCCATGGCGGTGTCGAGATAGTCCAGCGTCACCGCCGCCGCGCGCACCTTCTCCGGATCGAAGCTGCCGGCCTTTTCCACCGCCGCCTTCCAGGCGTAGACGTCGACATAGCCATGGACCATGGGGTCGGTGACGGCCGCACCCGCCCCGAACTTGGCCTGGTAGGCGGTCACGAACTTCTTGTTGGCGGCGCTGTCCAGGCTCTGGAAGTAGTTCCAGGCGGCGTAGCTGCCCTCCACCAGGCTGGGGCCCATGGCCACGGCCTCCTGCTCGCCAATGCTGAAGGACATGACGGGCAGCTTGGCCGAGGGCAGGCCGGCGGCGGCCATCTGCTTGAAGAAGCTGACATTGCTGTCGCCGTTCAGGGTGCTGAAGATGATGTCCGGCTTGGCCGCCTGCACCTTGGCGATGACGGCGCTGAAATCGGTGCCGCCCAGGGGCACGTATTCCTCGCCCGCCACCTTCAGCTTATCGGCGTCGATATGCTTCTTCAGGATCAGGTTGGCGGTGCGGGGGAAGACATAGTCCGACCCGATCAGGAAATAGCTTTTGTAGCCCTTCTCCACCGCCCACTGCAGGGCCGGCAGGATCTGCTGGTTGGGCTGGGCGCCGGAATACATGATGTTGGGCGAGCACTCGTTGCCCTCGAACTGCACCGGATACCACAGCAGGCTCTTCAGCTTCTGAAACACCGGCAGCATGGCCTTGCGGCTGGCCGAGGTCCAACCGCCGAACACGGTGACCACGCCGCCGTCCTGTACCAGCTTTGTCGCCTTCTGGGCGAAGATGGCGGGGTCGGACGCCCCGTCCTCCACCACCGGCTCGATCTTCTTGCCCAGCACGCCGCCGCTGGCGTTGATCTCCTCGATGGCCAGGATCTCGGCGTTCTTCACCGTGACCTCGCTGATGGCCATGGTGCCGGTCAGCGATTGCAGCACGCCCACCTTCACCGTGTCGGCGGCCCGGGCCGTCACCGGCACCGACAGGCAGGTCGTCGCCAAGAGCACCGCCGCAACCCCGGCCAACGGGTACATCCCCCTCATCGCCATCCCCTTTTTCTCTCGCTGCGTTCCCGCGCCGCCCGGCGGGCGGCAGTCACGGAGGGCAGGCTAGGGCGGGGCGCCGGGGTGGGGTATGGGGTGTTTGACGTAGGGGGCAGGGGGGCGGCTTGGCCGCGGCGGTTCAGGCGCCGCACCTGCCCAGGTTGCATAGCCTTTAAGATATCAGGCCATTATCCTATGGGTGTGCGCCGCTAATCGCATCTACTACTTAGATATATTTACAGCATAACTGCCGTACACTTCTGATGTTTTCTATCAGCTGCGCGCGCAGGTTGCGTTATGGTCGCGCTGCCGGTTGATCCACCTAGTGTTGTCGGCCGGCGGCGTGGTCGCAACCGGGGCGGGCCGGGGTGCAGCGGACGCTTCGTCCCCTGCGTCTTGGCCCGGTGACGCTGAACCCCATGTTTCGACACGCCCAGGATAAAGCCATAGGTTCCAGGGGCATGCAGCATGGGTTCTCGGGTTGGGGCGGGGGTGCGGGGACGGGTCTTGCCGGATGGCGCGGCTCACTTCGAAGGGCGCGCTGATTCCGCACCGGGACCATCGCGGTATGCGCGGCGCGGCGGCCGGACGCTGTTGCTGGCCGGCACCGCCATGGCCCTGTTGGCCGCGACTGGAACGGTCCGCGCCGGTAATGGTCCCGCGCTGCCCACGGGCGGCACCTTCCAGGCGGGTTCGGGCAGCATCACCAGCGGCCCCGGCAGCCTGACCGTCAACCAGTCCAGCCAGCGCGCGATCATCGACTGGAAAAGCTTTTCCATCGGCCAGGGCGGCACCGTCAGCTTCAACAATGGCAGCGGGGCCACGCTGAACCGCGTCACCGGCGGCAACCTGTCCACCATCCTGGGTACGCTGAAGGCCACGGGCACGCTGTACGTCATCAACCCGGCGGGCGTGGTGGTGGGGGCCAGCGGCGTGGTGGTCACGGGCGGCAGCTTCACCGCCAGCACCCTGGACATCGCCAACGACGCCTTCATGGCCGGCGGCACCCTGCTGTTCAAGGGCGACACCGATGCCGAGGTCAAGAACCTGGGGAAGATTTCCGCCACCGGCGGTGACGTCTTCCTGATCGCGCGTAGCGTCACCAACGACGGCACCATCACCGCCCCCAACGGCACCGTGGGCCTGGCCGCCGGCCAGCAGGTGCTGCTGAAGGATGGCGATGCGGGTGAGCGGGTCTACGTCCAGGTCGGCGGCGGGGATGTCACGAACACGGGCGCCATCGCGGCGGCGCAGGCGGAGCTGAAGGCCGCCGGCGGCAACATCTATGCCCTGGCCGGTAACGGCGGCGGCGCCATCCGTGCCACCGGCACCACGGTGAAGGACGGGCATATCTGGCTGTCGGCCAGCGGGTCGACCGAGACGGCCACGGACCAGGGCGGCACCGTCACCGTCGCTGGCACGGTGGCCGCGACCAACGCCGACGGCACGGGCGGCACCGTCATCGCCACGGCCAAGTCGGTGGCCGTGCAGGCCGGAGCCGTGGTCGACGCCAGCGGCACCACCGGCGCCGGCGGCACCATCCTGCTGGGGGGCGACCGCCAGGGCGGCGCCGATGCCGCCACCAAGCTGGTCAAGCAAACGGTCGCCACGGCGGCGACCACCACCGTCGCGGCGGGCGCTACGCTGAAGGCCGACGCGGGTGCCACCGGCACCGGCGGCAGCGTCATCGTCTGGTCGGATCAGGAAACGCGTTTCGCCGGCGCGCTCAGCGCCAAGGGCGGGCCGCGGGCCGGCAAGGGCGGCTTTGCCGAAGTGTCCAGCCATAAGCTGCTGGACTTCATCGGCACGGTGGACCTGACCGCCCCGCTGGGCCAGGTCGGCCAATTGCTGCTGGACCCGGAAAACGTCACCATCAGCACCGGCAGCAATCTCAACAGCAGTCAGTCCGGCGGCACCTTCACCCCCACGGGCGCCAGCTCCGTCATCAACACCACGACGCTGCAGAACGCCCTGTCCACGGCCGACGTCACCATCACCACCGGCACCATCGGCAGCCAGGCGGGTGACATCACCATCGCCAACAACGTCACCTGGTCCGCCAGCCACAGCCTGACGCTGTCGGCCTATCGCAACATCGTCTTCAACGGCGGCACGCTGAGCCACACGGCCGGGTCCGGCGACGTCAGCCTGCGGGCCGACAACACCGGCACGGGCAGTGGCACCGTCACCTTCACCAGTGGCGGCGTCACCATGACCGGCAGCAGCGGGTCGGTGAACCTGTACTACAACCCCAGCGGCTACGCCTCGCCCACCAGCTATACCGGCAACGTCACGCTGGGCTCCGGCAGCCTGACCGCCTACATGCTGGTGAACAGCGCCAGCAATCTGCAGAATCTGTCGTCCAACCTGACGGGCACCTATGCCCTGGGCCGGGACATCGACGCCAGTATCACCAGGACGTGGAACAGCGGCGCCGGGTTCATTCCCATCAACAGCTTCGCCGGCACCCTGAATGGCCTGGGACATACCGTCACCGGGCTTACCATCAATCGCCCCACCACGGTCGCGGTCGGGCTGTTCGGCGACACAGCCACAGGCACCGGCCCCAAGGTCAGCAACCTGGGGCTGGAGAATGTCAACATCACCGGTTCCAACCGGGTGGGCGGTGTGGTTGGGCGCGCCAACGGCGGCGGTTCCCTCGACAACGTCTATGTCACCGGCTCGATCACCGGCTATGGCGACTTCGTCGGTGGCTTGATCGGCCAGGACGACCAGCAGTCGATCAGCAACAGCTGGACCGACGTCGCCATCACCGTTCCCAAGGGCTATAGCGGCTTCGGCGTCGGCGGCCTGGTCGGTTGGCAGCGTTTGGGCGCCCTGACCAACGTCTACGCCCTGGGCGACGTCTACGCCCCCGATTCCAGCCGGGTGGGCGGTCTGGTGGGAATCAACGGCTTCATCGGTGCCGGCCAGGGGGCCAGCGTCACCAACGCCTACGCCTCGGGCAAGGTCACCGGCAACGATTCCGTCGGCGGCCTGATCGGCATCTCCGAGGGCGGCAGCATCGCCACCAGCTACGCCACCGGCGCCGTCATCGGTGTCACCAGCGTGGGCGGCTTGGTCGGCATCAACGCCAACCCCATCACGACCAGTTGGGCCAGTGGCGCCGTCAGCCTCAGCAGCGGCAGCGCCACCAGCGTGGGCGGCCTGGTGGGCACCAACGGCGACAGCGTCAGCGCCGGCAGCATCGCCACCAGCTATTGGGACAGCTACAGCACGGGGCAGTCGACGGCCGTGGGCGCCGTGGTGGGCGCCAGCACGGCCAGCGCCACGGCCGTGACCAGCGACCCAGCACAAGCGGCCGCCGCCAACTACGCCTTCAAGGCTGGCGCCTATGGTTCCCTGAACTTCTCCACGGGCTGGACCACCGTCGGCGACGTCACCCGCCCCATGGGCCAGTGGGAATATTCCACCAGCATCAGCAGCCCGCACCAGCTGCAGCTCATGGCCATGGACACCACGGCGGCCTACACGCTGGCGCGGGACATCACGATGCCCACCAACAGTGTGTCCAGCGTCTGGGGTACCGCTGGCTTCTTCCCCATCGCCAGCGGTGGCAGCGGGTTCACCGGCAGCCTGGACGGCCAGCAACACACCGTCACCAACCTGACCATCAGCCGGTCGACACAAAACCAAGTCGGCCTGATCGGCTATCTAAGATCGGGCGGGACGGTCAGCAACCTGGGCTTGGTCAACGCCAGCGTCACCGGCCAGAACGACGTCGGCGCCCTGGCCGGCATCAGCGATGGCGCCATCAGCGGCAGTTACAGCACCGGCAGCGTCACCGGCGCCAGCCTGGTGGGCGGCCTGGTCGGTCTTCTAGGCAGCATCGGCACCCCCAGCCTGACCACCTCCTACAGCGGGGCCACCGTGTCCGTCGGCAGCGGGCTGACGGCCGGCGGCCTCGCCGGGTCCCTGCAGCATGGGTCCATCAGCGACAGCTACGCCACCGGTGCCGTCAGCGGCGCCGGCTATATCGGCGGCCTGGTCGGCGTGACGGGCAGCGCCATCAGCATTTCGAGCTCCTATGCCTCGGGCGCTGTGACCAGCGGGATCACCACCATGGGCGGCGGTCTCATCGGGGTGAATGCCGGCGGCACTTTCACCGATCTGTATTGGGACATCGGCACCACGGGGCAGGCCGCCGCGGCGGGCAGCGCCGGCACCGCCCCCAGCGGTGTCACCGGGCTGGCGACCTCCGCCGCCCGCACCCAGGGCAGCTACAACGGCTTCGACTTCACCAACACCTGGTACATCGTGGCGGGCAGCACCCGCCCCTTCCTGCGCAGCGAATATTCCACCACCATCCATACCGCGCATCAGTTGCAGCTGATCGCCACGGCGCTGACCGCCAACTATACGCTGGCCAATGACATCGACCTGTCGTCGCTGACCACCACCCCCAGTGACATATGGGCCGGCGGCACCTTCAGCCCCATCGGCAGCTTCAGCGGCAGCTTCAGCGGCGGAAACCACACCATCAGCGGCTTGACCCTCACGGGCTCGGCGAACAACCGGGGGCTGTTCAGCCAGACCAGCGGCGGCAGCCTGTCCGACCTGACGCTCAGCAACGTCTCCGTCTCCGGCGGCAACAACGTCGGCGGCCTGGTGGGGGCCGCCAGCGGCACCACCATCACCGACGTCACCGTTTCCGGCACGGTCAGCGGCGCCAGCCAGGTGGGCGGCGTCGTGGGCAGCGCCACTGCGGGAGCCATCCGCTTCTCCGGCATGTCGGGCACGATCAGCGCCACCGCCGACAGCATCGGCGGCGTGGTCGGTTTCACCAATGGCGCCATCTCGGACAGTTGGTCCACCGCCACGGTCAGCAGTTCGGGCACCAGCAGCCACGGCCTGTACGTGGGGGGACTGGCGGGGCAAAGCGCCGGTACCATCGACCGGTCCTGGGCATCGGGCGCCGTCAGCGGCTGGACCGACGTCGGCGGCTTGGTGGGCCTTGCCGCCGGCAACATCACCACCTCGGGCGCCAGCGGCACCGTCACCGGCGGCGGCAGCGTGATCGGCGGGCTGGTGGGCAACCTGTTTGGCGCCAACCTGACCAACACCTACGCCACCGGCGCCGTCTCCGGCTACCAGGAAGAGGGTGGTCTGGTCGGCATCATCCAGGCGGTGGGTAGCACCATCGCCAACAGCTACGCCAGCGGCCCGGTCAGCAGCACCAGCGGCAGCCCTTACACCGCTGGCCTGGTGGGCCTGACCGCCGTGTCGTTCACCGCCAGCAATTCGTTCTGGGACGTCACCACCACGGGGCAGAGCTACGGCTCGGTAACCGGCGGCGCCGGCCAGATCGTTCCTGGTTTCACCGGCATCACCGGCACCCAAGGGTTCACCAGCACCACGTTCAGCAACGCCGGCTGGGACCTGACCAACACCTGGTACATGGTCGACGGCGCCACCAGGCCGATGCTGAGGTCGGAGGCGTCGGTCACCCTGCGATCGGCACACCAGCTTCAGCTGGTGAACCTGAATCCCAATACGGGCTACACCCTGGCCAACGATATCGACCTGGGCGGTGCCCTGTCCGTCACCGGCGGGGTGTGGGGCAGCGGCGGTTTCTCCCCCATCGACAGCTTCGGCGGCACGTTCAATGGCGGCGGCCATACCATCAGCGGCCTGACCATCAACACCCCCAGCAGCACCGAGGTCGGCCTGTTCGGCGCCCTGGGCACGTCCTATGTGCATGACCTTACGCTCAGCAACGTCTCCATCACCGGCGGCAGCGACGTGGGCGCCCTGGCCGGCAACATCGGTGGCGGCGCCGTCAGCCATGTCACGGTGACCGGCAGCATCACGGGCGGCAGCACCCTGGGCGGCTTGATCGGCAGCGTCACCGGCGGCGCCCTGCTGCAGGACGCCAAGGCGGACATCCTGATCACCGCCAGCGGCGGCGATGTCGGTGGGCTGGTTGGCAACAGCAACGGCACCCTCCAGGACAGCTACGCCTTGGGCGGCATCCGCCTGACCGCCGCCGGCGGCGCCCAGTCCGTGGGCGGGCTGGTGGGCACGAATAGCGGCACCCTCACCGACGATTATGCGCAGGTGGCCCTGCTGGGCGCGGTCAGAAGCGGGTCCGCCGCCGGCGGTCTGGTGGGCACCAACAATGGCACGGTGGCCCGGACCTACAGCATCGGCGCCTTGACCCTGACCGGCACCACCATCCGGGGCGGCCTGGTGGGCACGAATATCGGCACCGTCAGCAGCAGCTTCTATGACACCGAAACCTCCGGCCTGTCGGTCGGCGTGGGGGGCGGCACCACCTCGGGCGTCACGGGCAAGACGACCGCCCAGATGCAGACGCGCAGCACCTTCACCGGTGCGGGCTGGGACTACACCACCCCCGTGTGGGGCATGATCGACGGCACCACGCTGCCCTATTTCACCTGGGAACATTCGGGCGGCGTCCAGATCGTCACCGGCACCGCCTACAGCGACGCCGCCGGCAGCAGTGCCGCCGCCGCTAACCGCGTCACGGCGCTGGCCAACGGCACCAACCTGGGCAGCGGCTTCGCCGGGGCCAACGGCTATTACTACATCCTGGCCGACGGCAGCCCCATCACCGGCGGCACCTTGCTTGCCTATCTGAACCCGGCGCTGGGCAACACCACGCTGGGCAACGCCGTCCACCTGACCACCAGCGGCGGCACCACCACCGGCCTGTCGGTGCTGGGCAATACCGTGCAGATGACCAGCGATGGCCCGGCCGCCAGCATCAGCGCCCTGGCCAGCGCCCGGCCGTCCGGCATCGATTCCAGCCTGCTCTACACCGTGTCGGGCGGCGCCATCACGCTGTCCGCCAACGCCAACCTGGATATCGAGGCCGGCAGCGCCGCGATCGCCATCGACAATGCCGTGACGCTGAGCGGCACGGGCACCCTGACGCTGGCCAGCACCGGTACCAGCACGCAGACGGCCGCCATCACCACGCCCAGCCTGCTGCTCACGGGCAGCGGCGGCGTCTGGCAGCTGGGCAGCCTGTCCGGTGGCAACAGCATCAACAGCATCGGCACGCTGGCGGCCAACACCGGCTCTATCCTCATCGGGTCCGGCAGCGCCCTGGCGGTGGGCACCGTGGGAACCACCAACGGCATCACCCTGACCGGTGGCCTGGGCTTCACCGGCGCCAGCACCAGCGTCACCCAGACCCAGGCGATCAGTGCCGGCGGCCTGGCGTTGGAGGGCGGCAGCTACACCCTGACCAACGCCGGCAACGCCTTCACCCATTTCACCGCCAACGGCGCCACGTTCAGCGTCGCGACCGCCGGTGCCGTCACCGTGGACACTGTGACCGCCGGCGGCGGCAGCTACGACGGCCTGACCTTGAGCGGCACGGGCGGCAACAGTCTGACGGCCGGCGGCAACCTGACGGTGGCGACCCCCACTAACACCGCCACCCTGGCGGCCGGTGGCACCCTGACCCTGACGGCCGGTGGCGACCTGACCGTCACCGACACCAGCCTGGCCGTCGGCTCCGGCAGCGGCACCAGCACCCTGACGCTGGTGGCCGGCAACAACGTCACCTTGCAGGGCACCTCCAGCGCCATCACGCTCAACGGCATCGTCGGCGCCGGGCTGAACCTGTCCCTCTATGCCGACAGCGACAACAGCGGTGCCGGCGGCATCACCCTCAGCCGCGTCAACGTCCTGACCAAGGGCGGCACCCTGGCCCTGGTGGGGGGTGCCGTCGTCAGCGACCCCACGACCGCGGGCAACGCCCACAGCACCGGCGCGAGTGCCACCGACGATACCGCCATCAGCATCACCAACAGCGCCCTCAGCCTGGAAGGCGGCACCGCCGTCCTGAAGGGCGACGGGCAGGCCAGCGTCACCGGCACCTCTTCCGGCATCGTGCTGACCAACAGCAGCCTCACCACGACCGGTACCGGCACCCTGGCGCTGACCGGCAGCGCCACGACCAGCACGGCCGCCGGCACGCATGCCGGCATCCAACTGGTGGGCAGCACGCTGCAGACGGCGGCCGGGGACATCACCCTGACCGGCACGGCGGCGGCCGGCCCCGGCGGCAATACCGGCCTGCTGGTCAACGGTGGCGGCGTGACCGCCACCACCGGCGGCATCACCCTGACTGGCACGGGCACGGGCGGCACCGGCCTGCGGATCTATGGCGAAACGCTCAGCACCACCAGCGGTGCCATCGCCCTGACGGGCAGCGGCACCACCGGCGCCGGCCTGGTGCTGGGCGACGGCGCCAGCACGGCTGCCAGCATCGGCAGTGGCACGCAGACCGGCGCCATCACGCTGACCAGCGACGATTTCGCCCTGTCCAGCGGTGCGGCGCCCACCATCACCACCACGGGCACCGTGACCCTGCGCCAGCAGTCAGCTGACCGCGCCCTGGCCCTGGGTGGCAGCGTGACGGGCGCCGATGTGCTGAGCGCCGCCGGCATCAACGGCGTCAGCGCCGGCACCCTGGTCATCGGCCGCACGGACATCAGCGAGACGGCCGGCTACACCATCGCCGGGGCCATCGCCCCCACCGCCGTCACCACCTTGTCGCTGGCGACGGGGGGCGCCATCACCCAGTCCAGCGGCGCCACCATCACCGCCACCAACCTAGCCGTGCGCGCCGCCGGCGCCATCGGCCTGGCCACAGCCACCAACAGCGTCGGCACCCTGGCGGCCAGCACCAGCGCCGGCAGCGTCAGCTTCAAGGACAGCGGCGCCCTGACCGTGGGCACGGTCGACGGTCTGAGCGGTGTCACCGCCACCACCACGGTGCAGCTGACGGCTGGGACCGGCGGCCTGCTAACGGCAAGCCAGGCGGTCAGCGGCGGCACCGGCGTCACGCTGACGGCCGACCGCATGGCCCTGGCCAGCACCGTCAGCGCCACCAGCAGCGGCACCGTCCAGTTAGGCACCGCCACCACCAGCGGCTGGAACGTTGACCTGGGCAGCACCAGCGATGCCACGGCCAGCACCCTGGAATTGTCCTCGGCTGAACTGAACCGCATCACCGCCAGCAGCCTGACGATTTCCGGTGCCGGCATCACCGCGAGCGGGGCCATCGCGCCCACCACCGTCGGCACGCTGACCCTGACGGCCACCGGCACCATCGGGCAGACCAGCGGCAGCACCCTGACGGTTACCAACCTGGGGCTCAGCGCCGGCGGCGCCGTCACCCTGGACCAGGCCAACAGCGTCGGCACCCTGGCCGCCAGCGCCACCGGTGCCGTGACCTTCAGCAACGGCGGCGCCCTGACCATCGGCACGGTGGGCGGCGTCACCGGGGTCAGCGGCACCACCATCGCCCTGACGTCGGGCGCCGGCAGCCTCATGACCATCTCCAGCGGGGTTTCCGGCACCGGTGTTACCCTGACCGCCGATCGCGTGAACCTGACCAGCAGTGTGACCGCGACCGGCACCGTCACCCTGGCCCCTGTCACCAGCGGCTGGTCCGTCAACCTGGGCAGCACCAGCGATGCCACCAGCGGCACGCTGGAGCTGTCGGCGGCGGAGTTGGACCGCGTCACCGCCGGCACCCTGGTGGTGGACCCGCCCGTGTCCGGTGACATCGTCATCAGCGCGGCCATCGCCCCGGCCCATGCCAGCACCCTGGTGCTGGAGGCCGGCGGCACCATCACCCAGGCCAGCGGCGCCACCATCACGGTGGGCAGCCTGGGACTGAACGCCGGCGGCGCCATCACCCTGAACGAGGCCAACAGCGTCGGCTCCCTGGCGGCCACCGCCGGCGGCGCCCTGGCCTTCACCAACGCCGGCGCCCTGACCATCGGCACCGTTGGCGGCATCAACGGCATCACCGCCACCGGTGGCGTGACCATCACCACCAGCGGAACGCTGACCTTGGCCAACGCGGTGACCAGCCAGGCCACCGGCGACGCCGTCACCCTGTCGACCACCGGCGCCTTTATCAACACGGCCGGGTCTGGCGCCATCACCGCGGCCAGTGGCCGTTGGCTGGTCTATTCGGCCACGTCGGCCGGCGACACCTTCGGTAATCTGGACAGCGGCAACACCGCCCTGTGGAACCGCACCCTGGCCTCCAGCGCCGTCACATCCAGTGGCAACCGGTATATCTTCGCGGAACAGCCCACCGTGGTAGTCACGGCTGACGACCTGGCCAAAACCTATGGTCAGGATGTCAGCGGCACGCTGACCTACACCGTGTCCGGTGGCGCCGCCGGTGTCACGCATGCCTATCTCGGGGGCGCCAGCCTCGGCACCGCCCCCACGCTCACCTCCACCGGGGCCGGCAGCGGCGCCACCGTTGGCGGCTACACCATCACGGCCAGCGGCGCCGCCACCACCGACGGCTCGGCCATCAGCTATGCCGCCGGCACGCTGACGGTGAACAAGGCGCCCCTGACCGTCACGGCCAACGACGCCACGGTGACCTATGGCCAGACGCCCAGCCTGGGCGCCAGCTACAGTGGCTTCGTCAACGGCGAGACCGCGTCCATCCTGGGCGGCAGCCTGACCATCGGTGGGGCGGGCACCAACGCCGGCAGCTACACCCTGACCCCGGCTGGCCTGACCAGCGGCAACTACGCCATCAACTATGTCGCGGGCACGTTGACGGTGAACAAGGCGGCGCTGACCGTCACGGCCAACGACGCCACGGTGACCTATGGCCAGAGCCCCAGCCTGGGCGCCAGCTATAGCGGCTTCGTCAATGGCGAGACCGCGTCCGTCCTGGGCGGCAGCCTGGCCATCGGCGGGGCGGGCACCAACGCCGGTAGCTACACCCTGACCCCGGCCGGCCTGACCAGCGGCAACTACGCTATCAACTATGTCGCGGGCACGTTGACGGTGAACAAGGCGGCCCTGACCGTCACGGCCAACGACGCCACGGTGACCTATGGCCAGAGCCCCAGCCTGGGCGCCAGCTATAGCGGCTTCGTCAATGGCGAGACCGCGTCCGTCCTGGGCGGAAGCCTGGCCATCGGCGGGGCTGGCACCAACGCCGGTAGCTACACCCTGACTCCTGGTGGTCTCACTAGCGCCAACTACGCCATCAGCTATGTCGCGGGCACGTTGACGGTGAACAAGGCGGCCCTGACCGTCACGGCCAACGACGCCACGGTGACCTATGGCCAGAGCCCCAGCCTGGGCGCCAGCTACAGCGGCTTCGTCAATGGCGAGACCGCGTCCGTCCTGGGCGGCAGCCTGACCATTGGCGGGGCAGGGACCAACGCCGGCAGCTACACCCTGACCCCCGGTGGCCTGAGCAGTGCCAACTACGCCATCAGCTATGCCGCCGGCACCCTGACCGTGAACCGGGCGCCCCTGACCGTCACCGCCAATGACGTCACGGTCGCCTTTGGCGGCACCCCCGCCTACGGTGCCACCTACACCGGCTTTGTGAACGGCGAAACCAGTGCCGTCCTGGGGGGCGGCCTGGTCTACAGCGGCGCCGGCACGGCCAGCGGCACCTACACGATCACGCCGGGCGGGCTGACCTCCAGCAACTATCTCATCACGTACGTTGCCGGAACGCTGACGGTGCAGGCCGATACCACGCCGGTCGTGATGCCCCAGGTGCCGTCGTCCACCCATTTCGTGGATCAGCCCTCTGGCAAGGTACCCTTCACCCCCACCCAGCCGCTGGTGGGCTCCGACTACTCCCAGGGTAGTTATCGCGTCATTTACCTGGCGCCCCCGGACACGGCCGGCAGCACCATCACCAACAGCTCGACCTTCTCCGCCGCCCATCAGGATGGGACGGATGAGACGGAGTTCGAGATCGCCAAGCGGTGGCGCTGACACCCGCCATGACCACCCCCTCCCAGCCGTCCGCCAACGCCTCCATGACCAGGAATTCCATGTCCGTTTCACCGGCTCGCGTCCTCTCGGCCCTGCTCTTGGCCGGCCTGTCCCTGACCGCCGTGCGGGCGCAGGCCCAAAGCTATGAGCGCATCGCGCCCAAGGAGCCGCCAGCCAAGGCGCCGGTGGACCAGGCGCCGCAACCGCCCATGCCCCCGGCGCCCGCACCCGAGTCAGACCGGGTGATCCTGCCCCAGCTTAAGGGGCTGGTCTTCGTACCCACGCCGGCGGCCATTGAACCCCGTGGCCGCGCGATTACCGGCGTGGACACCGGCCACATCGATATCCTGGACCGGCCCGGCTTCCGCCCCATCGCGGAGGCTTACATCGGCAAGCCGCTGCGCTTGGCCGACCTGAACGAACTGGCCCGCCAGATCGTCACCTTCTACCGCGACAACGACCATCCGCTGGTCGACGTGCTGGTGCCGGAGCAGGACATCGACAACGGCACCGTCCAGGTGGTGGTGCGCGAGTTCACCGTGGGCCAGGTGGCGGCCGAGGGTAATGAATGGTTCGATAGCGCCCTGCTGACCCGGCGCATCAGCGCCGGCCCGGGCGACCGGGTGGAGGGCGAGCGCCTGCTGCGCGAGGTCAACGGCCTGAACGAGAATCCCTTCCGCCAGGTGGACCTGGTCTACCGCCCGGGTACTGCCCCGGGCACCACAGACCTGGTCCTGTCCACCCGCGACCGTTTCCCCCTGCGCGTCTACGCCGGCTATGACAACAGCGGCGCGCCCAGCACGGGCCGTGATCGTTGGAACCTGGGTTTCAACTGGGGCAACGCCTTCTGGCAGGATGAGCAGCTGTCCTACCAGCTGACCACCAGCAACGATTTCTGGCACGATCGGCCGGGTGGGCGGAACGCGTCCTTCGTGGGCCATTCCCTCAGTTGGCTGGCGCCCTTGCCCTGGCAGGACCGCCTGATGATCTTCGGCAGCTATGAGGAAAGCGTGCCCAACGTGGGCAACGATTTCGGCCTGGTGGGCAAGAGCGGCCAGGCCAGCCTGCGCTATCAGATCCCGCTGAAGCGCACCGAGCAGTTCGCCCACCAGCTGGAATTCGGCTACGACTTCAAGACCACCAACAACAACCTGGCCTTCGGTGGCGTCCAGATCTCGCGCACGGCGACTGAGATCAACCAGTTCTCCGCCAACTACAACGCCACCCTGGGGGACAGCTGGGGCAGCACGGGGTGGAGCAATACCCTGGTGTGGAGCCCCGGCGGCCTGACCGGTGACAACACCAATGCCGCCTTCCAACCGGGGGACAACCAGTCCGGCCGGTTGGGCGCCAAGGCCAACTACCTCTATGTCCGCAGTGAACTGAACCGCTTGGTCAAGCTGCCGGAGGACGCGGTCTGGGCCACCCGCGTGGTGGGGCAGCTGAGCAACCGCGCCCTGCTGGACACCGAACAGCTGGGGGCCGGTGGCGCCGACATCCTGCGCGGCTATGATGAGCGCGCGGTGAACGGCGACCAGGGCGTGCTGATCAGCACGGAACTGCGCAGCCGCGCGTTCAAGCTGATACAGCGCGGCCCCGATGACGCCCTGCAGTTGCTGGCCTTCTTCGACTACGGCAGCCTGTGGAATCGCAACACCCCGGCGGGCGAAAGCGACAACGTCAATCTGGCCAGCACCGGCGTGGGCCTGGGCTACACCTACGGCACCTACCTGACCGTGAAGTTCGCCTACGGCTGGCAGTTGCGCAAGCTGCCCGGTGCTGCGGAAAAAGGCGAACTCAGCCACGTTTCCGTGACGCTGAGCTATTGACGCCGCGCCTCTCCTGCGATGGGCGCCCTCGCGGGATATGCGTTCTCGCGGGGACCCTCGCTCACAGGGGGGCCCCCTTTGGTTGCTGCGCTATGCCATCGCGTCAAGCCACCGGGCGTATTCTCCCTCAGGGCGTCTCAGGAATGAGATAAATTTAGGAGCTCTGTCCTATTTCGCCCTGGGCCCATGGCGGCCACCATTGCCCAAATTGATGTGCTTCCCGCAACAGCAGCGATTGTCACATTCAATCACAAAAAGCCACGCTGCATCGGTCGTCCCTAAATGCCTGGCGGGCGGACCTGATCCGCTAAATCCCAACTATTTCCCCGGGGACTGGCGATCACTTCATCAGATCGGGATGGTGGTCGAAGGATGACCATCTCTGCGCGTGCTTGACGCCTTCCGACGGCCTACAGTATTTAAATCCATGGCTTTTTATGAATGCACACGTGGTCAGAAAGGCCCGGTGATTCGATCAAGCCAGCTTCTGGCGACCCCAGGGAGCTTCATCTTTAGCGAGTGCGAAGGCCCATGCCAGAGTTGCCGAAATGGCCGTCAAATCATTCAGAGCTCAATCGGCTGCGGCAACGGCTTACCACGGTTCATTTTGATGTCGTCGGCGGCTGCCAACTGCGCTGCGTGGGCTGTCCCAATTCAGGTCTTGATCCCCGGCCCGAATTCATTGCGCCGGAACTGTTCCAGCGCTGTCTTGCGAACATAGATGTGCAGAAGATTACCTTGCTGCGCCTGTTCAACTATGGGGAACCGCTGCTGCACCCTCGGCTTGCAGAGCTTGGGCGCATCCTGCTCGACAGCCCGATCAGGATCCACTGGACGGAAATTTCCACCAACGCCCAGTGCAACGCGGAGGACAGGCTTGAGGCGCTGGTGGCCATGGGGGCGATCAATCTGCTGACCATCAGTTGCGACGGCGATGGCACCCCCGCCCAGTACGAGGCCCTGCGGCCACCGGCCAAATGGTCCAAGCTGATGTCCTTCCTATCTTTCGCCCGAGATTTGGCCGCCCGATATCCGAGACTTCGGTTGCAGGCGCGGTGCGTCATCGACAGCCCTGAGGATGAGGGACGCTGGCGTGAGGTGCTCAAGCCCTACGGCGTGCATCCGGAATTTCGCGGCTGGATTCAACTGCCCGACAGTCTCCGAGACCGATCCCGGGACACCGTTCCCATGGGCCAGGGGGTCTGCGCGATGGTCGCGGACCCAGGCAACCTGTATGTGGATCATCGGGGGAATATCGTTCCGTGTTGCTTCCACCCTGGCGCCGGTCTCTTGGGGAACCTCGGGGAAAGCCGGTACAGCGCCCTTTTCGCCGGTCCCAAGCGCGCCGACTTTCTTGAAAGCTTGGCCCTGCGCCGTGCCGAAATGAGGGTGTGCAGCCGCTGCGACGTGGGGGCTGACCCGGCCCTCAGCCCCTCGACCGAAGCGGTGGCGCGCTTCCAGCGCGGGGGGCTTTAACGGTGGACGCGAGCCTATCCGACGCCCGACCGGAACGCTCCGTCGGGAAACGACATGCCAGCCTGGGCCAGGTTCTGCGCCACCATGCGGACGCCGCTCCGGACAAGATCGCCTTGCGCTTCTTGGAGCGGGGCGAGGGCGATGGGGCCTGCCTGACGTATGCGGAGCTGGACCGCCAGGTCCAGGCCTTGGCGGCCCGACTGGTCCGCAAGGGGGCCCAGGGGCGGACCGTGCTGTTGGTCTATCCCGCCGGCATTTCGTTCATCGTCGGCTTTTACGCCTGCCTTTACGCTGGTGCCATCGCCGTTCCGACACCCTTCATCACCCCGTCCCGCTCGGCACACCGGATCGCGGCCATCGCCACCGACGCCAGCCCCTGCCTGGTTCTGACATGCGCCGCGCTGGCCGCCGATGAAGCGATTCGCGGCGCCTTTCCGGCGGGGCTGTCGGACATTCCCTGGATGGTGACCGATGGGGAAGAAAGTCCGGATGATACGCACCCCTGGACGCCGGTAGCCGTCCAGGCCGGGGACCCGGCGTTCCTGCAGTACACCTCCGGCTCGACCGCCAATCCCCGGGGCGTGGTCGTGACCCACGGCAATCTGTTGGCCACTATGGAGATGATCCGCGTCGCCTTTGGCCATGACGCCGACACGCGCATGGTGAGCTGGCTGCCCCTGTTCCATGACATGGGCCTGGTGGGCGGGCTGCTTCAGCCCTTGTACGTGGGTGGCCTGGCGGTGCTGATGTCGCCGCTTGATTTCATCCAACGGCCGTTGCGCTGGCTGCAGGCTATCGCCCGCCACGGCGCAACCAGCAGCGGCGGCCCCAATTTCGCCTATGCCCTGTGTGCCGACCGTATCCGGCCCGAGCAGGTGCGCGGGCTGGATTTGCGGTCCTGGCGCGTCGCCTTTTGCGGCGCCGAACCGGTACGGGCGGATGACCTGCGCCGCTTCGCCGAGGGGGTGGCCCCCGCCGGGTTTGATCCCAAGGCGCTTTTCCCATGCTATGGGCTGGCCGAAGCGACGCTGTTCGTCTCCGGCGGGCCTGTGGGCAGGGGGCTGGCCTGTGCGGCGGCCCCTGGCGCCTATCCACAGGCTGATGGGGCGGCCAATGGGATGGCCAAAGGGATAGGGCGTGTGATCTGTGGGCAGGGGGCCGATGGGCAGGTTTTGGCCATCGTCGATCCGGACAGCCGCCGCCGTGTGCCTGAAGGCCAGGTGGGCGAGGTTTGGGTGGCCGGTCCCCATGTGGGTGCGGGATACTGGCGGCAGTGGGACCAGTCCCAGGCGACGTTCCGGGCCCGCCTTTCCGATGATGCCGATGCCGGGCCGTTCCTGCGCACGGGGGACCTGGGGCTGATGCGGGGCCGCGACCTGGTCATCGTGGGGCGCCTCAAAGAGGTGGTCATCGTCCGGGGTGCCAAGCACCATCCGGAAGATATGGAGGCCGCCGCCTGCCGCGCCCATCCGGCCCTGGCGGGGACGGCCGCCGCCTTCGCCGTCGAGCATGGCGGGGCGGATGGGCTGGTCGTCCTTCAGGAGGTGAAGCGCGGCCATCTTGCCGATCCGGATCTGGAGCGCGCCCTGCAGGCCGTGTCGGCGGCGATTTGCGAGACCTTCGGCATGCGGCCCTTGGATGTCGTGCTGCTACGGCCGGGTGCCTTGCCCCGCACCACCAGCAACAAAATCCGCCGTGGCGCCTGCCGCGAGGCCTATCTCGCTGGTGATCTCGCGCCATTCCGCCTCGACCCGCCGCCGCGACCGGGAAATCCCGGGGGACTCCATCCAGGCCGCCGGTCCAGGGCGCACGCTCACTTCCCTCCTGCCTGCGGACGGGGCCAATGGTTGATCTTGCCTCCTTCAACAGCCTGGCGCCGATCCTGCGGGACGACCCCTATCCGGTCTATGCCACCCTGCGGGAGCGGGCGCCCATTTTCTGGACCGATACGGAGCAGGCCTGGGTCCTGCTGCGCCGCCGCGAGGTGGCGGAGGCTTTTGCCAATTCCGATCTCCTGACCCTTGATTTTGGGCAGTTCGTCGGGGATGTGTCCCGGGCCCTGGGGGACGAGCCGGTTGAGCTGCTTCGTCTTCTGGATATGGTCCTGTTCTTCCGCAACCCGCCCTCGCACGGGCCGTTGCGGTCCCTCGTCGCGCGCCTTATGGCCTTTCGCTCCCAAGCCAGTTGCGCCGCCGCGGTGGAGCGCATCGCCGACCGTCTCATCGCCCCGCTGATCCGCGACGGCGGCCTCGACCTGATGGCCGATTACGCCGACCCGTTGCCGCCGCTTTTCATGGGGTGGCTCTTCGGCTTTGCCGATGATGAGGCGCGCTGGCTTGCCGCCACGCTGGCCGGCGTGCCCATCATCCTCAACCGGGGATGCTCAATTCGAGACTACCGGTCGGCCAATGCCAGCCTGGAGAAAGCGCACGCCTTCCTGCGGGATCGCATCGCCGAGCGCCGGCGCAAACCGGCGGATGACGGCCTGTCGTTGCTGGTCGGTCTGAATGGCGACGCGGAGCTGCCCTTGGATGACGACCGGCTGGCCGCCCTGGCCAGCTTTGTGTTCATGGCCGGTTTTGAAACCACGGCGGCATTGATCGGCAATGGGCTGTGGCTGCTTCTACGCCATCCCGAACAGTATGACCGCCTTCTGGCCCATCCGGATTTGATCCCCGGCGCCGTGGACGAGGCGTTGCGGCTGGAGAGCCCCATCCAACAGGTTCGACGCCGGGCGATGGGGGACCAGGTGATCGCGGAGTGCACGATCAAGGCGGGCCAGCACGTCATCCTGATGATCGCCGCCGCCAACCGGGACCCCCGCGCCTATCCAGAACCCGACCGGTTCCTGCCGGGGCGGGCGGGTCAGCCGGTGTTGTCCTTCGGCGGCGGCTTGCATCACTGTTTGGGGGGATGGGTCGCCCGTATGGAGGCGGCGATCGCCCTGGGTGCCGTTCTCAAGGGACCGCGTCCCATCGTTGGATTGGAAAAGCCCGAGTGGCGCCCCCATCACAATCAGCGGCGCATGAGAAACCTTCCCGTGCGCCTTTAGAGCGGAACGCGATCAGGTGGAGCCATCTGGTCGTGTAAATCCGCTCTATCATGAGCAAGCTTAAGGGCAGGATTCGGTCATGACTGATCGCATCTTGCTCTAATCACCAATCGGTTTCCAAGATCATCAAGGCAGGGACTTATGTTGAAGTCAGATGCGGTCAGAACGTGGATCGTCGGTTTTCTTGTCTCCCTTCTCGACGTCAATGAATCCGAGATCAAAGGGGACACCCTGTTTCATGTCATGGGGTTGGATTCCGTGGACGCGGTCGTGATGGCGGGTGCTTTGGAAGAGCACTTCAACGTCGAGATCGAGGCCGCGCTGTTCCTGCGCAACTCCACCATCGATGGTCTGATCGCCGACTTGCAGGCCAACGGTATCGTCGAATGAGCGTCAAAAGTCCCGAACTGAGCTTGATCGTCATCAGTTACGAGATGGCGCGGGAACTGCCGCGCACGCTGTACAGCCTGTCGCCGCGCTACCAGCAGGGCATCGCGGCCGCGGATTACGAAGTCATCGTCATCGACAACGGGT
Organism: Nitrospirillum goiasense; assembly: GCF_034427435.1. Classification (NCBI taxonomy): domain Bacteria; kingdom Pseudomonadati; phylum Pseudomonadota; class Alphaproteobacteria; order Rhodospirillales; family Azospirillaceae; genus Nitrospirillum; species Nitrospirillum goiasense. The sequence goes on from NZ_JAXQNP010000003.1 coordinate 1,751,529, forward strand.
CCCGCACTCCGCCCAAGGCTGAGGACTTCGCCGACCTGGGCATGAACCTGCGGATCCATTCCTTCCCCAACCCGACCCCGTCACCGGTGCGGGCCATCAATCACGGCCTGACCCTGGCGGCGGCCCCCCTGGTGGGGGTCAATATCGACGGCGCCCGAATGGCCAGTCCGGGACTGCTGGACGCCTGCCGGCGCGCGGCGCGTACCGATCCCGCCGCGGTGGTGACCACCCTGTCTTTCCAGCTGGGGCCGGGCCCGCAGTGGCTCAGCATACAGCAAGGCTACGATGTCGCCTGGGAAGACCGGCTGCTGGACGGGATCGACTGGCGAAACAACGGCTATCGCCTGTTCGATATCAGCCCCTTCGCCGAGAATATCTCCGGGGCTGGTTCGGCCCCCTGAGCGAAAGCAATCTCCTGTTCATGGGCCGCGATCTTTGGCGTGACCTGGGGGGTACGATCCGGCCTTCGAAAGTCCGGGCGGTGGCGCCGCCAATGCCGATCTCCTGGTACGGGCCCTGGAACATCCCGGGACGCATCAGGTGACGGTGCTGGGGGAGGGGGTGTTCCACCAAATTCATGGGGGGACCCACACCAACGCCACCTCGTTGGATGTCTACAAGAACGCGGCCCGGGAATATTACCGCCTGCGGGGACGGATCCGGGTGGTGGATGCGGAGCGTAGTTATTTCGGTCCGGTGTCACGGGCCGCGGCCGAAGCGTATCGACGCCAAATCGCGTCCGGCAACGCCGCCCCGTCCGAAGTTGCGACGGCCGTCCGGCTGGGCCCTAATGCGGGCGAGCGGTATCTGGGGCTTTTGAAGGCCGTTCTGCTGAATGAGACCGGCCTTGAAACCGAGGTCGCCCTCGACGCGGTGCGCGGCATGAAGGATATTCCGGCCGCGTTCTGGACGGACACCTTGTACGATGTGCCGGGCCAGTTGGCGCAGGCGCTGGAAGAAAAACGCCGTGTCCGTGCGCTGGGCGGCGACACGATGAGTGCCAGTGCCTCTCCTCCGCTTAGCTATACGATGATCGGGCGGCGGCGTCTGGACCATCTGGAATGGTGCGTGACCACCGCCCTGGCCGATGGCGTGGCCGGCGACCTGATGGAATGCGGGGTCTGGCGTGGGGGCGCCTGCCTGTTGATGAAGGCCATTCTGGACCTGAGTGGGGACCGGGACCGCAATGTCTGGGTTGCGGATTCATTCGCGGGCCTGCCCCCACCCTCGCAGCCGGAAGACCAGGACATGGATCTCTCCCGCGCGCACTACCCGTCGCTAGCCGTATCCCAGCAACGGGTGGAGCGGGCGTTCGCCGATTTCGGTCTGCTGGATGCCCGCGTACGCTTTCTGCCGGGGTTCTTCGCCGACACCCTGGCCGGCTGCGCTGTCGAACGGTTGGCGGTGCTGCGCCTGGATGGCGACCTTTACAGTTCCACGATGCAGGCCTTGGAAGCGCTTTACGACCGTGTTTCTCCCGGTGGTTTCATCATCATCGACGACTACGGCGGCTTAGGCCAATGCGCCCAGGCCGTGGACGCGTTCAGGTCCGCACGCGGCATCAGCACCCCCATCACCATGATCGACTGGACCGGCGCCTTTTGGCGCAAGTCTTGAGTTTTCGTTGGAGAAGCACCCGTGTTTCAATTCTGGCCCAGCGTCGTCAAACCTCTCCTTCAAGCGATGGGTGCCCGGCGCGTCATCGAAATCGGCGCGGGCGACGGCCGTAACTCCCGCCAACTGGCTTCTTGGGCTCAGCCGGCCGGTGTGCGGCTGGAGATCATCGATCCCGAACCCGACTTCGACATGGAACGTCTGCGGGACCGCTTCCCCGACGCCGTCCGCCTCCACCGCCGTCCCAGCCTGGAGGTCATTCGGGATTTGCTGCCCGCCGACGCGGTGCTGATCGACGGCGATCACAATTGGTACACCGTCTATCATGAACTGGTGGCGATTTACGGCGACGGCGGACCGGTGGACGCCGGCGCGCCCATCGCGATATGCCACGATGTGGAATGGCCATACGGACGGCGGGATCTTTATTACTGTCCCGACCGTATCCCCCTGGAATATCGCCAAGCAGCCCGCATCGGGGGCGTCCTGCCGCATGAACGCGGATTGTCGCCGGGGGGCTATAACCCGACCTTGTGCCATGCCGAGTACGAAGGCGGCCCGCGTAACGGCGTGAAGACGGCCATCGACGATTTTCTGGCGAACCGTGGCGAGGAGTTCAGGGTCGTCTGGCTGCCCATGCTTTTCGGTCTGGCGGTGATCGTACCCCGGGCCCGGCTCGAAACATCGGATGCGCTTGAGGCGGTGCTCGACTCACTCGAACTCAGCCGCCCGCTGCGCAGCCTCTGCAAGATGGCGGAATTGGAACGGGTCCGCGCCAGCCGGCCGCAACTGGCGCCCGTCGGTTCGGGACAGAGGCAGGGAACGACGGCACGAAGCTTCTCCAGCGCCCTGCCGGATGACGTGCTGTTCGCTTTGCTGAAAGGCAGCCTGGGGTATCGCTACAAAGGCAGGGCGATGCTCCTGAACCCGCTGGACATGGCCAATTATCTGGCTTTGATCGGGCAGCTCAGACCGGCGGCCGTGATCGAGATTGGCAGCCTGGAAGGTGGCCGGACCTTGTGGTTGGCCGACACCATGGCCGCCCTGGGCCTTGAGGTCCGGGTCATCAGCGTTGACCTCTTGCCGCGCCCCCCCAGCGACCATCCGGGGATCGACGCGCGCGTGGGCGATGCCCGGAATCTGGCCGACGTGCTGCCGGCGGAGGAGATACGAAGCCTGGGGCACCCGCTGCTGGTCATTGAGGATTCCGCCCATGACGAGGAAACCTGCGCCGCCGTGCTCGACTATTTCGATCCGCTTCTGGCGGCAGGGGACTATGTGATTGTCGAGGATGGGGCCTTTCGCAGTGACGGTGACATTCAGCCGGGTTCCGGCACCTTGTCGCCGCCGTCCCGCGCGATCGACGCCTTCCTGGCCCGGCGGGGCCCGGACTATGAGATTGACGAGGCGCTGTGCGACCGTTTTGGCTATAACGCCACCTTCAATATCAATGGTTGGTTGCGGCGGCGATGATCGAGCACAATAAACCGGACCAACGCGAAATGGGGGGTGCCGCGCTTCGGTCACCGGCGCTGATCGATGTCGCCTTGCTTGATCAACTCCGTAAGACCCTTGTCTCCGTCACCCAGCCGTGGTGGCGGGGCGAGCGGATCAGCGAGAACGGGTTGATTTATGGCGTCAACATCGCCGGCTCCCGCCCGCCTCTCGTGTGGTGTTTCCAGGGCTACGAGGAATTCGCCGCCTTGGCCAGAGCCCTGGGGTCGGATCAACCCCTGTACGGCATGCGGTCGGGGCATTTGGTGGTGGGGACCAGCGCCGAGGCCCATACCCATATGGCGGTGGTCTACGCGGCGGAAGTCCACTCCCTGGGCCTGTCCGGCCCGCTTTTCCTGGGCGGCAATTGCCAGGGCGCCTTGCTGGCCCAGAAGATGGCCCAGATCCTGATGGTGTCCGGCCATGCCGTTTCATTGCTGTTCGGCCTCAATCCCTTTCTCTTCACGCCTTATCCCGGGCGGGCGGCCATCATCGTCGGGCGGTATGACTGCACCAATCCGTTCCACCGGTTGCACGACGCCGATGCCCTGTTGCGCGCCAACATGCCCCATGCCACGGTCGATACCCTTCCGTCTGAACACGGCAAGTTATTCAACGGCCGGGTCCTCGACCTGTTGAGCGATATCTTGCGGCGACGCATGGATGAAGCGTTGGGAACATTCCCGGGTTCTTTCCCGGATTGGTCCCTGCGGGCGGAGGTCACGGCGCCGTCCGTGATGACCATGCCCCCCGGCGGCGTGTGCGAAGTGCCCATCACCTTGCGCAATACATCGGATGTCATCTGGGTGCCCAGCCGGCAGAGTGGGCTTGCGGTTGGCAACCATTGGCGCCACGCCGACGGAGAAGTCCTGCAATGGTTGGACGGCCGCCAATCTTTTGAGTGTTATCTGCGGCGCGGGGGCTCCGTGGATTTGGTCCTGCTCGTTCGCGCGCCCAGCAAGGAAGGGGAATATCTGCTGGAGGTCGACGTCGAACAAGCCGGGGTCATGTGGTTGAGTGAAATCGGCGTCCAAACCGCCCTATGCCGGGTTACCGTTGGTCCCCCTTCCTGATCTCGCCGGGCCTCGGCCTTCATGGAAAGCGCGTTCCCAGGCAGCCTGATACCCGGCCGTCAGCGCAATACCGCGCCGGTATCGGCCAGGCGCACGTCGTGCATCTGGTTCAGGTAGGCCTCGTAATATCCCTTGTGCGAGGCGCCGACGATGGCGAGCAGGCGGCTGCCGGGGTGCTGGCCCAGGACGTCGCGGATGTTCGCGACCATGCGCAGGTTCCGCGTTTCCCAATACCCGACGTAATTCCGGCCGTATCCCTGGGGGAGGGTTCGCGCAGGGCGGCACCGAAGTCGGCTTGATAGGCTTGTAGTGCCGCCTGCGGCGCGTTGTAGGCGCGGTACAGGGTCATCAGGCCGCCGGGCTGGGCGACGCCGGCCTCCAGCCGTTCATCCGCCGCCCGGCGGGCCTTGGCGACGGGATTATCCCACGCGTGCGTGATGGCGGCGGCATAGGCGTTGGCGTCCGGCGGATCGGGAAAATCAGCGCTGTGGTCGTCCACGCTCCACAACCGCTCCAGGCCCAGGCGCGCGGCCAGCACGGCCGAGATAAGGTTGGTTTCGTTACGGCGACCCTTGGCGCGGTCCAGCGCCGCCACCAGGTCGGGCGTCAGCCCGTCGCCGTCGTGCCGCTCTTCCGCCGGCAGGCGCAGCCATTGCACCAGGGCGGAGCCCCGCTCCCCCGCCGCCAGGAAGAGGGCGGCCAGGTGCCGCCGGTCGGCGGCGGTGGGGGCCGCCGGCCAGGCCGCCAGCAGCCGTTCCACCTCCGCGTTGGCGGCGGGCACGTCCAATCCCGTGGCCTGCCCGGCGGGGCCGGGGTCCGGGCAGTAGTCGGCGATGGTCGAGGCGTAGCGGGTGGGATAGCGGCGCAGGCTGTCGCACTGCAGGCCGGACATGTCCTCGGTCGCGATGGCGTCTGGATGCCAGGCTGCCAGGCGGGCCAGCAGGGGTTCCAGCATGTCTGGCCTCAGTTCGCCCTTGAGCCCCGACAGATGCGGTGTCCCCAGGACCAGCACCTCATTGGCCTTGCCCGCCGGCGGCCCCTTCAACTGGTCGGGCTTGAATGACGGGTGGTAGTCCGTGGGCCCGGCCTGGGCATCCGCCGGGATGGCCTGGGCGAATGCCAGGACGCCGAGCAGCAGGGCCACGCCCAGGCTGGCTGAGCGGCGGTGGACGCGGTTCATGATCCCCCCAAAGGACTTACAGCGAGGCCGCCATCATCTGGATCGTCCCGGCGTCGGAAAAGGGCCGCTTTGGCGCCCATCGCCCGGTCCGGTCATGATCCGCAGCGCGTCCGTCACCGTATCGACCAGTGCCGGGGACAGTGGGCCCTGGGGCACGCCTGGAAAGGGTTTTGAGATGTGGAGACGGATTTGCGCCGCGCTGCTGTGCGCGCCCCTGCTCAGCAGTTGCGCCGGCATGGCGCCCAAGGATTTCGCGGGCGGGACGCCTCCCTTGGTCCTGGAGGATTATTTCACCGGGCACACCAAGGCCTGGGGGCTGTTCGAGGACCGCTTCGGCAAGGTGCGGCGGCAATTCACCGTCGATATCGAGGGCACCCGACAGGATGGCGCCCTGATCCTGCACGAACGCTTTCTATATAACGACGGCGAACGGGAGGAGCGGACCTGGACCGTGCGGCAGGTGGCGCCGGACCGCTATGAGGGGACGGCCGGCGATGTCGTGGGGGTGGCCCGGGGCGTGGCATCGGGCAACGCCTTCAACTGGGCCTACCGCCTGGACTTGAAGGTCGGCGACGGCACGATGCGCGTCGCCTTCGACGACTGGATGTTCCTGCAGCCCGGCGGCGTCATGTTGAACCGCGCCCATGTCACCAAATGGGGCGTTGAAATCGGATCGGTCAGCATCTTCTTCCAGAAGGCGCCACCGGGCGACGGTGCCGCAATGGCCCCATCCCAGCAGTAAAGCAATGGCCGGGGGCGGCGGCGTTTCCACCGCGCGCCTCCCGGCCGTTGGCGGACGAGATCAGGCGGCCCGCAGCTTGGAGAAGAAGTCGGCCACCGCCTCCTGCAGGCGGGCGGACTCCTTCGCCAGGCTCTGCGAGGCGCCCAGCACCTGGACGGAGGCGGCGGCGGTCTCCTCCGAAGCCTCGGCCACGGCGCCGATGTTGTTGGACACCATCACCGTGCCCTTGGACGCCTCGGTCACGTTGCGGGTGATCTCCCGCGTGGCCGCCCCCTGTTCCTCCACCGCCGCCGCGATGACGGAGGTTCCGGCACCGATGTCGCGGATGGTGGACTGGATTTGGCGGATGGCGCTGACGGCGTCCGTCGTCTCCTGTTGGATGGCCGCCACCTGGGCGCCGATGTCCTCGGTCGCCTTGGATGTCTGGTTAGCCAGCGCCTTCACTTCGGTGGCGACGACGGCGAAGCCCTTGCCGGCCTCACCCGCCCGCGCGGCCTCGATGGTGGCGTTCAGCGCCAGCAGGTTGGTCTGGCTGGCGATCTCCCGGATCAGGCCGATCACCGCCTCGATGCGCTGGGCGCCCTCGGCCAGGCCATTGACGGTGGCGTCGGTCTGCTCCGCCTGCCGCACGGCCTGGTCCGCCACCGTGGCCGACTGCATGGCCTGGCGGCTGATCTCCCCGATGGAGGCGGTCAGCTCCTCCGTCGCGGCGGCCACGGTCTGGACGTTGGAGGCGGCTTCTTCGGCGCCCGAGGCCACGGCCTGGACCTGGCGGCGGTTGCCGTCAACGATCTGGGTCAGGCGGCTGGCCGTCTGGCCCAATTCCTCCGCCGCGTGGGCGACGAAGTTGACCAGCTCTGTGGAAACCTTGTCGAATTCCTCGATGTGCTGTTCGCGCAGGCGCACACGCGCCTCACGCCGCAGCTGTTCCTGCCGGGCCTCCTCCGCCAATTCGTCGGCCCGGATCATGCTGTCGCGGAAGACGGCGACGGCGGCGGCCATGCGGCCGATCTCGTCCTGGCGGTCGGCGCCGGGGATATCAACCATCAGGTCATGGTCGGCCAGTCGACCCATGGCGCCGGTCATGTCGTTCAGGGGCTTGGACACCAGGCGGATCAAGGCGTAGCCGGCGGCACCGCCCAAGGCCAGCGCCAGGACCAGGGCGCCGAAGACCGCGGCCTTCGCGGTTTCATAACTGTCCCGGTTGGTCTTGGCCGCCTGGTCGGCGCCCTTCATGTTGACCTCGGCGTCCGTCTTCAGCGCTTGGCGCAGCTTGGTGAAATTGTCGATCATGTCGCCGCGGAAGAAGGCGACGGCCTCATCCATCTTGCCGTCGTGGGCGGTGGCCAGCAGCTTCTGGTGCATGTCCAGATAGGACTTCCAGATGCGTTGGATATCATGGGCCGCCGCGCGTTCCTCACCGGCGCCGATCAGCGGCTGGTATGCGGTCCAGGCCTTGTCATAGTCGGACAGGGTGGCGGCGAAGCGCTTTTCCACCTCATCCCGCATGGCCGGTTCCTTGACCAGCAGGTAGGAGCCCTCCAGCGACCGGAAGCGCTCCGTCGCCTGCACCAACTGTCCCACCGCGCGGGTGGAGGGCAGCCAGTCGTCGCGGATGTCCATCGCCGAGGCGTTCATGCGGCCCGCCTGCAGCAGGGCGACCAGGCCCAAGACCAGCGTGATGCACAGCACCGCGCTGAATGCCAGGATCACCTTGGCGCGAATGGACAAGTTCTTCATGGTTCAAGGCTCCTCACCCAGGTTGGAACCGCTCTGCCGTCGGTTCCGAAGACGGGGCGCCATAGCCTCTATCCTGGCGGCAACCAAAACGGCCACCGGCCTTGTGAAGATAAAGGCGGAGATAAGGCGCCAACACGCCAAATACTCCGCCCAGTCTATTAACTATTGGTGAACCACGAAGCCTATGCTGGCGGTTAGGTTGCCGGCCCGTTCCCCATCCTTTGGGTCACATCCCGTCCGGGCACGGCGCGGATGAGGTTCCTGGCGGTGCCTGGTCCAGCCGGGCCAGGCTCTCGGCCACCGCGGACGCCAGCTTGGCCGCGCCGCTGGACAGGGCGACCGCGGCGGCATCGGGGGTGGTGGCGGCCAGCGGCAGGGTGAAACCCATCCGACAGGTGAAGGCCGCGCCCTGCGGCAGGCGCCGCATGGTCCAACTGCCGTCCACCACGGCGCTGCCCCCCGGTGTGGCGTCGAACCGCTCGATACGCAGTGCCAGGCGATACTGCGGCGGACCGTTGGGGGCGGGTATCACGGGGGCCTGATAGATGTCGGTGGCGCGCAGGCGCTGCCACAGGGCGTTGGCCAGCGCCAACCGCATCTCATCCGCCACCGGGGCGGCCCAGCGGTCGTCATCGCGCACGTCCAGCCGGCCGCCGGCGTCGGTCAGCACCAGTTGCGTGCGGTTCAGCCGCTCCGGCACCGACACGGGCAGAACCTCCACCAGCACGTTGGCGCTGCCGGACACCGGCGCTTCGCCGGGTTGCGGCGCCAGCGCGTGATAGCGGATGGGCGTGGAGCCGCCGCAGCCGGTCAGCAGCAGGGCCAGGCCGGCCGCGGCGGCCAGGAAGGGGAGGGGGCGGGGGAACGGTATCGCGGTCATTCGTCCTTGTCCTTCCGGCCGCGCACCAGGGATTCCGGGTGGCGTTCCAGGCTGTCGCTCAGCGCTTTCAGCGAGCGGGTGGCATCCATCACGCCCTTCAGGGCTTGGCGGGTATCTTGTTGCAGCGGGGCGTCGGGGGCGACGCTGGCCTGGGTGGCGGCCAGCGTCTGCTGCATCTGTTGCAGGCTGTCGTGGATTTCCGGCAGCACGTCGTGGTCGGCATGCCGGACCAGATCGTCGATATGCCGCGTGGCGCTGTCCACGCTGGCGAGCGCCTTGCGGGCGTTCTCGCCGATGGCGTCGAAGGGGATCTTGTCCAGCTTGGCCACGATCTCCTGCACCTTCTGGTACAGTTCTTCCAGGTCGCCCGGCACGGTCGGCAGTTCCAATGGGTCGGCGTCCGGGTTGAACGCCACGGGCGGCGCCTTGGGCATGAAGTCCAGCGCCACATACAACTGCCCTGTCAGGATACTGCCGGTGCGCAATTGGGCGCGCAGGCCCCGCTCCACCAGGTCGCGCATGCGGGCGGTGCGGAGATGCCGGTCGCCGTTCCACGGCAGCGTCTTCTCGAAAGAGGCCAGCCTGTCGGGGAAGATGGTGACCATGACGCGACCCGTGAAATCGTGCGTTTTCGGGTCATAGTCGATGCCGGTGGCGGTGACGTTGCCAAGTTCCACGCCACGGAAGTCCACCGGCGCCCCCACGGTCAGGCCACGGATGGTCTGGTTGAAATGCAGCACCACGGGCACGCTGGGGCCGTCCGGCGCCTTCAAGGCATCGGCGTGGTTTGCGGCCAGCCAGAAGTGGTCCCCGGCTGGGGCGGGGGTCAGGGACGTGCCGGCCGGATCCTCAAAGGCGATGCCGCCCATCAGAATGGTGGCCAGCGCCTGGGTGTCGATCTTCAGGCCCCCGCCGTCGATGCGCACGTCCACGCCGCTGGCGTGCCAGAACTTGCTGTCCTTGGTGACGAAATGGTCGTAAGGCGACTTGACGAAGACGTGCAGCGTGATGTTGCGGCCATCCTCGTCCAGGGTGTAGCGCTCGACATGTCCCACGGGGATGCGCTTGTAATAAACCGGTGAGCCGGCGGCCAGGGACCCGATGTCGTCGGTGTGCAGGACATAGCGCTGGCCCGGCACGTCGGAGGCGACCACCGGCGGATCCTCCAGCCCAGTGAACTCCTTGCGCGGATTGGTGGATTTTCCGGCGTCTACGCCAATGTAGGAACCTGACAACAGGGTGTTCAGGCCCGAGACGCCGGTTTCGGCGAAGCGGGGGCGCACCACCCAGAAGCGGCTGTCGTCCACCGCGAAGTTCCCCGCCTCCTTGCTCAGCTCCACCGTCACCATGACACGGGCATGGTCATCGCTGAGGGTGACGGACTTGACCTCGCCAATGTCCACATCCTTGAACTTGACCTTGGTCTTGCCCGGCTCGATGCCGTCGGCGGTCAGGAAGCTGATGGTGATGCTCGGACCCTTCATCCACACCGTCTTGACGACCAGGGTCAGGCCGATGAGGGCGGCGATGGCCGGGATCAGCCAGACCAGGGATGGAATCCAGCGGCGGCCCGCGTCCACCACGGGTTCCGGCAGGTCCCGGTCGTGGATGGCCCTGTCGGGGGTTGTCCCGGGCGTAGGCCCAGTGGCTGCCCCAGGGGTGGCCGGGGCATCGGGCCTGTCGTTACGGGGCGGGGTGTCGGCCATGGCGGATTCCGGAGGCTGGGCGGTTTGATTCTTGACGGGTCGCGGACGCACGGCGGGCGCGATCCCAGATCATGCGGGGGTCGAAGCTGTGGGCGGCCAGCATGGTCAACACCACCACGCCGCCGAAGGCGGCCGCCCCCGGCCCGGCCTGGATGACGGCCAGGCCCTGGAAATGGACCAGGCCCACCATCAAGGCGACGACGAACACGTCCAGCATGGACCAGCGGCCCACGAACTCGACGATGCGGTAAAGGCGGGCGCGCTGGTCGGCGCGGCTTCGGGCGCCCCGGTGGATGGAAACGGCCAGCGTGCTGAGTGTCGCCAGTTTCAACAGCGGCACCAGGATGCTGACGGTGAAGATCAAGGTGGCCAGCTCGGGCGAGCCGCTGGTCCAAAAATAGAGGATGCCCGACAGGATGGTGTCGTTCTGGGTGCCCAGCAGTGTCGATGTCTGCATCACCGGGAACACATTGGCGGGAATGTAGAGGATGGCGGCGGCGATCAGCAGCGCCCAGGTGCGCGACAGGCTGTCCGTCTTGCGCTGGTGCAGGCGTCCGGCGCAACGGGGACATCGCAGATGGCCCGCAGTCCGTCCGTCACGGGGCCTGCCGTGGGGCCCGCCATGGAAGATGGGCTCGCGGCAGACCAGGTGGCAATGGGGACAGGAAACCAGGCCGGCCTGCGCCGCCGTGGTCACGGCGGGCTCTGGCGCCGGGCGCCGGCCGTGTCGCTTGCCCCTCATGGGTGCGCGGTCCGGCGGCCGGGGGCGGGCGGGGCGTCGGGCCTGACGATCACCCCCTGGCCCGCATGCCATAAGCTGCGCAGGTCCAGGGACAGGATGACGGCAAAAAGGATGGTCAGCAGGCCGAAGGCCCATAGCGCGATGCCGGGCACCACCGTCGACATGTTGGACAGCTTCACCAGCGACACGACGATGCCCAGCATGAACACCTCGATCATGCCCCAGGGGCGCAGGGCCTGAAGAAAGCGCAGGGTGGGGGCGAAGGCCGCCGTCGGACGACCCCGGCGGATCAGCAGCAGCAAGGCGAACAGCGCCCCCAGGTCCACCAGGGGAAACAATTGGGTAGTGGCGAAGACCAGCACGGCCACGATCTCCCGCCCTTCCTGCCACAGGGACAGCACGCTGCCGATCAGCGTGGCGCTGTTGCTGCGCCCCTGGATTTCCAGGTCCACGATGGGGAAGCAATTGGCGATCAGATAGACCACGATGGCCGCCGTCACCAGGGCCAGTTGGTGCTCCGCCTCCAGGTAGGAGCGGCGGTACAGCACGGCCTGGCAGCGCACGCACCGGGCCTTGGTGCCGGGCGGCAAGGGGCGCCGTTCGTGCAGGGCGTCGCATTCGGGGCAGGCGACCAGGGTTTCGGTCAAAGGGATGCCAGTTCGTCGTGATGGTCCGGCCTCGGTACATGGCCGGGGCCGCGTTACCCGCCATGGTGGGCAGGATCAGGCCATTACGATAGCCCAGCTTCCTGAATAGCACCATCGGGGAAGGCTGTCGGTGATTGGGGGAAGCCGGTCGACCTAGCGGTCCTGCAACGATTAGGCCGCTTCTCCCGTGGCCAACGTCATCCGGGGCGTGGTTGGGGTGGGCTTGGGGTGCGCCATTTAATTCCCTGCCCAGACGATGCCGCCTCGTGCACACTGCGGCGGGGCTTCCCCTCCTGCACGGTAGGGCGCGACGGTATGGTGTGTGAAAGAAAGGGACGACGTTGACTTCTGGTAAGACCTTACTGGCCGCGGCGCTTGCCACCGGCTGCGCCCTGTCCGCGTTGATGGCGCCTGGCCTTCTTCCAGCGGCGGCCTTTGCTGCCGAACAGTCCGGGGCGGCGGTCCCGGCCAAGACGGCCCCGGCCAAGACAGTCAAGGCCACAACGCTCAAGGACACCCCACCAGTCAAGATTCCCGCCCCGGTACAGGTCGCCAGCGTCGAGGGCATCACCGAATACCGCCTGGCGAACGGCCTGCGCGTGGTGCTGTTCCCCAGCGAGGCCAAGTCCACCGTCACCGTCAATGTCGTCTATCGCGTCGGCTCGCGCATGGAAAGCTACGGTGAGACGGGGATGGCGCATCTGCTGGAACATCTGATGTTCAAGGGGACGCCCAGCCACCAGTCCATTCCGCAGGAAACGCAGAAGCGGGGCTTCCAAAACAACGCCACCACGGCGGAGGACCGTACGAATTATTACGAGACCTTCGACGCTCGTCAGGACTACCTGGACTGGGCCTTGGCTCTCGAGGCGGACCGCATGGTCAATTCCTTCATCGCCCGCAAGGATCTCGACAGCGAGATGACCGTGGTGCGCAATGAGATGGAGATGCGGGAGAACAACCCCGTCGGCATCCTGATGGAGCGCATGCACTCCACCGCCTATCTCTGGCACCACTACGGCCACTCCACCATCGGCGCCCGGTCCGATGTGGAGAATGTGGACATCGGCCACCTGCAGGCCTTCTACCACCGCTATTACCGGCCGGATAACGCGACCCTGGTCATCGCCGGCAAGTTCGACCCCGCCAAGGCCCTGGCCAGCGTGCAGGTGGCCTTCGGTCCGCTGAAGAACCCGGCCGAGGCGCTGCCGCGCGAATACACGGTGGAACCGGCGCAGGACGGTGAGCGGTCCGTTACCCTGCGGCGCGTGGGGGACACAGGCTATGAGGGGTTAGCCTATCACATACCGGCGGCCACCCACCCCGACAGCGCCGCCCTGTCCGTCCTGGCCTTCGTGCTGGGCAACACCCCGTCCGGGCGCCTGCACAAGGCGCTGGTGGAGCAGAAGCTGGCCACGGGTGTTTCGGCTTCTGCCGAGAAGCACGTGGATCCTGGGCTGGCGCTGACGCTGGCGGAGGTGCCGAAGGGCGGCGACGCCGCCAAGGTGCTGTCGATCATGACCGAGGTCGTGGAAGGCGTCCACGACCATCCCATCACCGAGGAGGAGGTGGACCGCGCCAAGACCCGCATGCTGAAGAACTACGACCAGTTGATGGACAATCCCAACGGCGTGGCGCTCAGCCTGACGGATCCCATCGCCCAGGGCGATTGGCGCCTGCTGTTCGTCGGGCGTGACCGCATCGCGGCCGTGACCGTCGCCGATGTGCAGCGCGTGGCGGAAACCTACTTCCGCCAGGCCAACCGCACCGTCGGCCACTTCATTCCCACGGCGACGCCGGAGCGGGTGGACATCCCCGCCGCCCCGGCCGTGGCCACGCTGGTCGACGGGTACAAGGGGCGGGCAGCGGCGGTGGCGGACGCGGTGTTCGACACCAGCCCCGCCAACATCGACGCCCATACCCAGCGCCTGGATCTGCCGGATGGCGGCAAGTTGGCCTTGCTGGTCAAGCCGGCCCGGGGACAGGCGGTCAACCTGGTCATCCGCCTGCGCTTCGGTGATGACGCCAGCCTGACCGGCAAGGACGCCGCGTCCGAGGCCGTGGCCAACATGCTGCTGAAGGGCACGGCCAAGCATGACCGACAACAGATCGCCGACCTGCTGGACAAGCTGAAGGCCAACTTGGCCATTTCTTCCGGCACCCAGCAGACCACCGTGGCCGTGCGGACCGACCGGGCCCATATCGCCGACGTGCTGGCCTTGGTGGGTGAGGTGCTGCGTGAGCCGTCCTTCCCGGCGGATGAGTTCGAACAGTGGCGCGCCGCCACCATCGCCGACCTGGAATCCTCCCGCACTGATCCGCAGTCCCTGGCCAGCAACGCCTTCAGCCGCGCCTTCGACACGACGCAACCGGACCATCCGGGCCATATCGACACGATTGACGACTGGATCGCCAAGATCAAGGCGCTGAAACTGGACGAGGTGAAGGCCTTCCACCATGCCTTCTATGGCGCCCGCGCGGCCCAGGTGGCGGTCGTCGGCGACTTCGACGCCGCCGCGATGCCGCAACTGGTGCAGTCGGCGCTGGGCGGTTTCGTGGCGCCGCAGCCCTTCACCCGCATTCCCGACACGCCAGCCCAGGTGGCCGGCCTGGACCAGGTGATCCAAACCCCGGACAAGGCCAATGGCATCCTGCTGGCGGGCCTGCCCCTGGCCCTGAACGAGGATGATGCCGACTATCCCGCCCTGCTGATGGCCAACCGCATCCTGGGCGGCAGCACCTTGCATTCCCGCCTGGGGGACCGCGTCCGCCAGAAGGAAGGCCTGTCCTATGGCGCCGGTTCCGCCCTGTCGGCCGGGGCCATCGACAAAGTCGGCCGCCTGACCCTGCAGGCCATCGCGGCCCCCCAGAACGTGGCCAAGGTCAAGACGGCCTTCGGCGAGGAACTGGCCCGGCTGGTCAATGACGGTGTGACCGAGCAGGAACTGGCGGAGGCCAAAAGCGGTTTCCTGGATCAGTTCCGCATGGGCCGCACCGAGGATGCGCGCCTGGCCAGCCTGTTGGCGGGCAACCTCTACCTGGGCCGCACCATGGCATGGTCGGCCGAGATGGAGGCCAAGGTGGCGGCGGTGACGCCGGCGCAAATCTCACAGGCCCTGCGCGCCCGCATCGACCCCGCCAAGCTCTCCTATTTCCGGGCGGGGGATTTCGCCAAGGCGACGAACTGAGGTCTATCGAAAGGGGTGTCGGGCGGCGGGCGATTACCTCCTCTAGCCAGGCACGCACGGGCGCGTTAGCTTGACGCCCCTTGGAATGCTGGGGATGGTGGGCCGGAAGGTTCGCCCCCCTGGCGAGGGGGCATGACGTGGCCGATTGTCAGGATGTGACGGGAGCAGGGGGGACGGCGGCGGCCAGGCCGCCACGGGTCGTGTCGCGGCCCCACCCCGCCGGAAAGCCTGGCGCCACCGCCACCTCTCTGGGGGTGCGGGGCCGGCTGCTGCTGGCGGCCGTGGCCTTGTTGCTGCCGCCGCTGTTGGGGGGCGCGCTGCTGCTGGGCGGCGCCTACACCCGCGAGCGCCGGGTGGCGGAGCGTCATCTGGACGAAACCGCCCATATGCTGGCCCTGGCCGTGGACCAGCAGTTGGGGCAGAGCCAAGCCTATCTGCGGGCCCTGGTCGCGTCCCCCGCCATGGCCGCGGGCGACATCGCCGCCGTGGAGGCTCAGGCCAGGGCCATCGACCTGCCCAAGGGCTATTGGTTCCGGCTGGCCTCGGCCATCGACGGGCATGTGCTGATGAACACCGCCTTGCCGCCGGGGGCGCCGCTTTCGGGGGGCAATTGGGCCCCAACCTCAAGGCGGCCCTGGACAGCGGCCATAGCCGGGTCGGCACCCTGTTCAACAGCACCCTCACCAACCAGCAGGCCATCGCCTTGCATGAGCCGGTGTACCGGGACGGCGCCCCCGCCTATGTCCTGTCGCTGGTCATGCCGTCGACGGAATTCACCCAACTGCTGACGGACCAGCAACTGCGCGCGGGCTGGATCGGTGCGGTCGTCGACCGGTCCGGCGGCATCATCGCGCGAACCCGTGATCCGGATCGCTATGTCGGGCAGAAGGCGCGGCCGGAATTCATCGAGGCGTTCAACAAGATGGCGTCCGGCCGCATGCCCGGCCTTTCGCTGGAGGGCGTGCCCATCGTCATCTCCTTCCGCCGGACGCCCAGCCAGGATCTGGTCGTGTCGGTGGCCGCCCCCCGCGATGAGCTGGCGCGGGAGGCTTGGCGCGGCTTGCTGGTGGCCATGGCGGGGGCCGTGGCCTTGTTCGCGGTGGCCATGGGCCTGGCCCTGCGCCTGGCCCGGGGCATCACCTACCCGGTGGAACAGTTGGCGGCGCGGGCCGCCAGCCTGGGCCGGGGCGCGCCGGTTTCCACCGAGACCTTGGGTCTGGCCGAGGCCGATGCCGTGGCCAAGGTGCTGGCCGATGCCGGCCAGCGCCTGGCCCGCTCCAGCGCCGAGCAGGAGGAGAAGGTGCGCGCGGCGGTGGCCGAGGCGGAAAGCGCCAACACCGCGCTTTTCCAGGCCCACCGCATGGAGGCCGTGGGCCGGTTGACCGGCGGCATCGCCCATGACTTCAACAACCTCTTGCAGGCCGTGTCCGGCTGCCTGGACATGCTGATGCGCCGGGCGGCGGACGACCGCAGCCGCGACCTGATCCGCGCCGGCATGCAGGCCATCGATCGCGGGGCCGGATTGACGCGCCAGCTCATGGCTTTCGCGCGCCGTCAGGCCCTGCGGCCTGAGCCGGTGGACGTGGCCGACCTGGTGCGCACCATGCGCCAGTTGCTGATGCACGCGCTCAGGGCCGACATCGTGCTGGAAATGGTCCTGCCGCAAAACCTGTGGCCGGCCATGGCCGACCCCGCCCAGTTGGAACTGGCGCTGCTGAACGTCGCCGTGAACGCGCGCGATGCCATGCCCAACGGCGGCGTCCTGCGTTTCGTCGCCGAGAACGTGACCCTGGCGCCCAACCATACGGAGGAGGGGTTGAAGGGCCAGTTCGTGCGCTTGGCCGTCACCGATACGGGATCGGGCATCGACCCCGCCGTCCTTCCCCATGTCTTCGAACCCTTCTTCACCACCAAGGAGGTGGGGAAGGGGTCCGGCCTGGGTCTGTCCCAGGTGTATGGCTTCGCCCGCCAGTCGGGTGGCACCGTCCATCTGGACAGCGTGCCCGGCGTGGGCACCACCGTCACCCTGTTCCTGCCCCGCGCCGCCGACGCCCCCCGCCGACCCGCGCCCGCGGTCGAGGCGCGCCCCGCCGACCGGGTGGAAACACGCACCGTGCTGGTGGTGGAGGATGACGCCACCGTTGCCGCCACGGTGGCCGCCGGCCTGACGGAGCGGGGCTTCGCCGTGCTCCAGGCGTCCCGCGCCGATCAGGCCTTGGCCCTGCTGCAGAACGGCGACACCATCGACATCCTGTTTTCCGACATCGTCATGCCGGGTGGCATGAACGGGGTGGATCTGGCGAAGGTCGCCCTGGTGCTGCGGCCCGACTTGGCCGTCCTGCTGACCACCGGATATGCCGAAAACCTGCCGCCGCTGGAGGGCATGCGCCTGCTGCCCAAGCCCTATCGGATGGAGCAGCTGTTGGAGGCGCTGGACGCCCTGCGGTGACCCCGGCCTTTTGGTCTAGGCGGATTTTCCAGGCCGGCTTTCAGCTTCCATTAACCCCAGCGCACCCATACTCGCCACCGGCGGCGCGGCCCGCCTTTCAGGGATGGGGCCGGGCCCCGTTCCGCCTTGTCCTTGGACCAGGCCGCGAGCGGATGGTTGCATGTTCGGCGCCCAGCTGGCCCAGATTTTGGACGATCATGAACGCTGGCTGGCGGCAAAGCCGGGCGGCCGACGCGCCAATCTGGTGATGCACGTCCTGCGTGGCGTCAACCTGTCAAACCGTGACCTGTCCCGCGCCCTATTGACCGGGGCCGATCTAACCGGTGCCGCTTTGGACAATTGCCGGCTGGAAGGCGCCGATCTTTGCGGCGCGGGCTTGTTCGATGCCAACCTGACCCAGACCTGCCTGGTGTCGGCCGACCTGCGCGGCTGTGATCTGCGGGGCGCCGTGCTGGACCGGACGGATTTGCGCGGGGCCGACCTTCGCCCCAGCGATATGTTGATCGCCCTGCCACCCGCCGGCACGGGGCAGGGGGCGTTGACCGGGCAAGGCGTCGTCTTCCGGCACGCGCGGCTGGGCCGCGCCCTTCTGGTCGGGGTCCGTTTGGCGGGGGTGTCGATGCTGGATTGCGACCTCACGGGTGCCCTGCTGCGGGGGGCGGATTTGCGGGGGGCCGACTTCACGGGCTCCCAGCTGCGGGACGTGGACTTGGCGGGCGCCGATCTCAGTGACGCCAGCCTGAGCGGAAGCCGCCTGAGCGGCGCCCTGCTGGCCGGCGCGCGTCTGCAGGGTACTCAGTTCGCCCACGCAGACCTCATGGGGGTGGAGCTGGACCGGTGCGATCTGAGCGGCGCGCTGTTGGATGAGGCCCGCTTTTCACGGCCACTCGATTCGTTGGCCCTGGACATGCGCCACCGGGTGCATGAGCACGAGCGCTGGGTCGACAGTGGCGGTGCCCGCGGCGCCCGGGCGGAGTTGGAGGGCGCCAACCTGGAGGGCGCCGATCTGCGGGGCGCGCGCCTCTCCGGTGCGATGCTGCGGGGCGCCCGGCTGCGCGGGGCCCTTCTGGCGGGTGCCGATCTGACACTGGCGGACCTCTCAGGGGCCGACCTGACGGAGGCCAGCCTGCGCGGTGCCGTGTTACGCGGCACGGCACTGGTGCATGCGCGGCTTGTGGCGGCGGACCTGGCCGACGCGCGATTGGATCCGGCCGATATCCTGAACGCCGACAGCCTTCCCAGCGGCCGCTCCTGGCCCGCCGACCTGTCTGGCGCCGACCTTGCCGGGGCCAGCCTTTGGCGTGCCCAAGTACAGTATGCGAATTTCACCGGCGCCAGCCTGCGCGGTGCCGACCTCGCGTCAGCCGACACGACGGGCGTCCGCTTCGCCGATGCCCACCTGCAAGGGGCGGTGGGCCTGGATCGGCCGTCGCCCTCCGCGTCCGCCCGGGCGGGTTGACCCGCCCCGATCCCATCCGGCCGATTCCGCATGGTGTCTACACCAGTCCTGCCGATTCGCACTCTGGTCAGTACACACGGTCCGCAATACTCATCCGAACCGCATAGACCGAATGAAAGGGCGCTAAATTAAGCGTCTTTGATTACGGTCCTTTCTACCAAGTGTCCATGAGAAGCGGGTGGGAGCGGTAGATGAACGATCGACTAAGGCCGGAATTGCGGGAACTGGCGGTCAAGATCGCAACGTCCTACGCCCGGTCCAACCCTGTCAGCGTCGAGGCCTTGCCCTCGGTGATTGTGCTGGCGTACCAGGGGCTTGAAGCCTGCATCGCGCCGCCGCCGCCCCCGCCGCCGGAGCCGGTGAAGCGCGGACGCCGCACCGCCAAGGCCGCTGCCAAGCCGCGTGGGCGCGGGCGTCCCGCCGCCAGCCGTTAACTTACGGCTTTACTCTCGATTCCTTGCGGGCGCCGATTCGGCCTTCGGACGTTACACACCCGTATCGATCCCGGGGTTGTGCGTGGCTGGATTGGCGCGTGCCGCTCATGTACAGTGCCCGGAGCACAGGGGTAGGACGCGGGCGGCGTTCTGCGTCCTTGCTGTTCGTCCGGCCTGCCGGATGCCGACATGCGTCGGCGTCTCGCGGATCGATGTGGGGCCCTATCATCAAGCGGCATAAAGGTGCCGACGCGTCTATCCATGGCTGTGACCAGCGGTTCCAAACGACAGCAGGTCGTCACTGCCCGCCGCCGTGAAAACGGTCGGCCATGACGTCCGACCTCGATTCCCTGTTCCTGGTTGAGGATGCCCCCGCGACTCCGGCGCGGGAGCTGCCGCCATGGCCCATCCTTGTCGTCGACGACGATGAGGAGGTGCACATCATGACCCGGCTGGTGCTCAGCCGCCTGACCTACAAGGGGCGGCCGCTGGAGTTGCTGACCGCCCGGTCCGCAGTGGAAGCCGCCGGTGTCCTGACCAAGCGCGACGACATCGCCGTCGCCCTGCTGGACATCGTCATGGAGACGGACGACGCCGGCTTGGTGCTGGCGCGGCGCATCCGCGAGGAATTCGACAACCACGATGTGCGCATCGTGTTGCGCACGGGCCAGCCCGGCCAGGCGCCGGTGCGCGACGTCATCGTCAATTACGACATCAACGACTACAAGGCGAAGACCGAGCTCACCTCGGAAAAACTGTTCATCACCATCATCACGGCGCTGCGGTCCTACGACAACATCCGCACGGCGCGCGAGGCGCAAAGCGCCAGCCGGCTGAAGTCCAGCTTCCTGGCGACCATGAGCCATGAAATCCGCACGCCCATGAACGCGGTGCTGGGCATGCTGGAACTCATGTCCCACACCGGGCTGGACGATGAACAGATGGAGATGCTGTTCACCGCCCGGGATGCGGCCGGCACGCTGTTGCGCATCATCGACGACATCCTCGATTTCTCGAAGATCGAGGCCGGACGCATGGACATCGAATGCCATCCGGTGGCGCTGGGCCCGTTGGTGGAGGGGGTGGCGGACATGCTGGCGGCCCAGGCGCGCAAGCGCGCGCTGGACCTGCACGTTCACATCGACCCCGCCATTCCCGACCTGCTGATGGGCGACCCCCTGCGCCTGCGCCAGGTGCTGTACAACCTGACCGGCAACGCCATCAAGTTTACGGAGAAGGGGGGCGTCACCCTGTCGATGCGCTGCTTGCCGGGGGCGGAGCCCGGCCGCTGCCGGGTGAAGGTGGCGGTGCAGGACACCGGCATCGGCATTGCCGAAGACGTGCAGAAGCAGCTGTTCCAGCCCTTCACCCAGGCCGAAAGTTCCACCAGCCGCCGTTTCGGCGGCACCGGTCTGGGCCTGTCCATCAGTCGGCGCCTCATCGACCTCATGCAGGGGCGCATCGGTTTGGAAAGCGCGCCGGGGCAGGGCTCGACCTTCTGGTTCGAGATCGACTTGGCCATCGCGCAGGAGCAGCCCGCCGCGGCGCCGCAGCCGGCCTTGCCCTCGTTGTCGGGGATCGACGTGCTGGTCGTGGCCGAAACCCCGGCGCTGCGCGACACCGTCGCCTGCTATATCGAGGCCGCCGGGGGCCGCGTGACGGAGCCGGGGCAGGCGTGGACGGTGGCGGTGGTCATTCCCCGCCCCGGCGACGTATGGCCGGATTTGCCCGACGGCCGGCCGGCGGTGCTGGTGGCGGCCGCGGACTCTGTCCGGCCGGCCGGCCTGCCCTCCGGCACGGTGCAGATCGGCCGGCCGGTGCGACGGGTGCCCCTCATTCGCGCCATCGCCTCCGCCGCGGGGCAGGAGATGGCGGCGCGTTCCGCCACCGCCTCCCGGCGTCAGGGGCGGGGCGAACCGCCCCCGGTCGAGGTGGCGATCGCCCAAGGCCGGCTGGTCCTGGTGGCGGAGGACCAGCCCGTCAACCAAATGGTCATCCGCCGGCAACTGAGCCTGTTGGGTATCGCGGCGGAGATCACGGAAGACGGGCGCCAGGCCCTGGCGGCGTGGCGCTCGGGCCGTTTCGGCCTGGTCCTGACCGATTGCAACATGCCGGAAATGGATGGCTTCGAGCTGACCGCCGCCATCCGCGAGGCTGAGACGGGCACGGGCCTGCGGACCCCCATCATCGCCTTGACCGCGAACGCCATGGCCGGTGAATCCCAGCGCTGCCTGGCGGCGGGTATGGACGGGTTCCTGGCGAAGCCCCTGGAACTGGACCGGCTGGACCGTTGCCTGACGCAATGGCTGCCCCCCTGTCGGACGGGGCTTCGGCCGGGGCTGCCCCATCGCCGCAATCCGGGTCCCGATCGGGCCTCCGATCCGGGATATCGACCAACGGCGTCGCGGCGACGCCGGTTCTTAATCTGGCGCGCACGTTGGAGTTGTTCAGCGCGCTGGATGACGAGGCGCGCACCTTCCTGAACGATTTCCTGGACGCGGCCGGCCCCCTGGTCGCGGGTGTCGCCGCGGCATTCGCCGGGGATGACCTTGGCCATGCCCGGCACCAGGCGCATGCCTTGGCCGGCGTGGCCAAGACGGCGGGGGCCGATGTCCTGGCCCAGGCGGCTGATCGAGTGGAAGAGTCCCTGCTGCAAGGGAATCCGGAGGATGCCCGGCAGGCGGCAAAGGCTCTCCCATTCGCGTTGGAGCAGGTTGCGTCAACCATCGCCTCTTTATAACAAGACGACTTCCCAAATTTCTGTCTATACTGACAAAGTATTCCGGACCCTGTGGTTCCGGCGGATGTTGGGCCGGTGGATGTCGGGGCGGCTATTCACTTCACGTTAAAATAAGATTGTTTGGATTTGAAGCCGGCGGCCGTTTGGGGATGGCAATGGGTGTGATTTCCTTCAATTTCCGTAGTGCCCTGGTGATTGAGGACCAAAGCTTTATCCGTGGCGTCATCGTCCGGATTCTGCGGCAGTTGGATTTCGGCGCGGTGATGGAGGCGGAGGACGGTTCTTCAGGGTTGAGCGTCGCCCTGGAGCGGCGGCCGGACGTCATCATCGCCGACATCGACATGGCGCCGGTGGATGGACTGACCTTCCTGCAGCATCTTCGGTCGCGCGAAACGCAAGGACATCATATTCCCGTGGTTTTCCTGACCAATCGCGCGGACAAGGAAACAGTATTGAAGGCCCGGGACTTGGGCGTGGACGCCTTCATCGCCAAGCCCGTCACCCTGGTCAGCCTGCGGGAAAAGCTTCAGGTGGTGATGGCGCCACGGCGTTAGGATGGCCGGCATTTGGAGGCAGCGGGGACGGAGCATGGCGAGGGTGGCGCGCGGAGGACAGGCGATAGGGCGTATGCCGGCCACGGGGCCGGTGGCGGGCCGGCCGTGACCTATTCCCCGTCCACGGCCCCTATACATCGTTTGCTGGGTGTTCCCTTGCCGCGTTGGGTGT
Organism: Nitrospirillum goiasense; assembly: GCF_034427435.1. NCBI lineage: Bacteria > Pseudomonadati > Pseudomonadota > Alphaproteobacteria > Rhodospirillales > Azospirillaceae > Nitrospirillum > Nitrospirillum goiasense. The sequence continues at coordinate 1,774,343 of NZ_JAXQNP010000003.1, forward strand.
GCGCGTGGTTGCTGCGGCGCGCCCGGCGCCAGGCGGTGATGCGGCGCCATCAGATGACCGTCGCTTTTTGGCAGTCCCTGGCGGTACGGCAATCGGCCTTGGCCCTGCTGTCCGCCGTCGTGATCGGCGCGGTGCTGTCCTTGATCCAAGGCATCGGCCAGGCGGAACGGGAGCGGGCCAAATTCGCCAATGCCGGCCGCGTCGTGCTGGACTTGGTGGAAAACACCGCCAGCGCCGCGGTCTGGAATCTGGACCCGGACCTGGCGTCAGGGCTGGTCCGGTCCGTCCTGGCCGTCGACGGCGTGCGGTCGGTGCGGCTGGTGGAAATGCCCAACCGGGTGTTGGCCGAAGGGGCGCGGGACCTGCCGCCCGTGGATGGGGGTGAGCTGTCGTGGCGGGGCTGGCTGTCCGGGGCCCATTTCGCCCCCATCTTCCAGGACTTGGCGGAGACTCAGCGCCTGCTCTACCGTCCGGCGGGTAGTTCCCGCGGCGGTCCCATCATCGGGCGACTGGAACTTGAGTTGGACACCAGCCGGGCGGCGGCCGACTATGCCGCCTTCATCCGCACCACGGTATTGGGCGGGCTGGTGCGCGACCTGGCGCTGGGCGTGGTGCTGGCCCTGCTGCTGCACACCTTCCTGACGCGGCCGTTGCGCGCCGTGGGCCTGGCCGTCGCCAGCATCGACCCCTCCCGGCCCGGGGCCGCCCGCCTGCCCGATTTCCCCCGCCAGACCGACAACGAGCTGGGCTACCTTGTCCGGCGCTTCAATGAAGTGCTGCGCCTGCTGGACCGCAACCGCTCGGATATGGAGCAATTGGCCACCCACGATGTCCTGACCGGCCTGCCCAACCGTCTGCTGTTGCAGCGGCGCCTGGATGAGGCGTTACGGCGGCGGGAACAGCGGCTGTACCACCCGGAGCGATCGGATCTGGTGGGAAAGCCAGGGCAGCCGGTGCGGGGGCGCGGCGGCATCGCCCTGTTTTTCCTCGACCTCGACCGATTCAAGCATGTCAACGACAGCCTGGGCCACGATGTCGGCGACCGGCTGCTGCAGGCCGTCGCCGCGCGCTTGTGCGACTGCCTGGGCCAGGGCGACATGCTGGGCCGGCTGGGGGGCGATGAATTCCTGGTGGTGACGGAGAACGTGCACGAGGCGGTCGACGCCGCCGTCCTGGCGGAGCGCCTGCTGAAGGCGCTGGAGCCGCCGCTGGCGGTCGAGGGTGGGCATCTACTGCATGCCGGTGCCTCCATCGGCGTGGCGATGGTGGGCGAGGGGGCGGCGGCGGGTGAGATGGAAACGGCCAGCACGCTCCTGCGCCAGGCCGATACGGCACTCTACGCCGCCAAGGCGGCGGGACGCGGGCAGTACCGCTTCTTCTCCCGCGATATGAGCGAGCGGGCGGAAAACCGCCTGACCACCGAGGCGAACTTGCGCCAGGCTCTCAGCATCGGCTCCTTTGAACTGTACTTCCAGCCCAAGGTGCGGGCCGCCGACCAGTCCCTGGTGGGGGCGGAGGCGCTGGTCCGATGGAAGCATGACGGCCAGTTGGTGCAGCCCGGCGCCTTCATGACCGTGGCCGAGGATTCGGGCCTGATCATGGAACTGGGCAGCTGGGTGCTGGAACAGGCGGTGCGCGAGGCCACGCACTGGACCAAGCTGCTGCCCGACTTCCACATCGCCGTGAACGTCTCCGCCCGGCAGATCATCGCCCCCGGCTTCGTCGAGCGCGTGCGCGACTGCCTGGCGCGCAGCGGCGTGCCCGCCGACCGCATCGAGATCGAGGTGACGGAAAGCGTCATGGTGGACAGCGCCCGCTCGCTGGAGGTGCTGTGGCGCCTGAAGCGGCTGGGCGTGCGCATCGCCGTGGACGATTTCGGCACCGGCTTCTCCTCGCTGTCCTACCTGCGCCAGATGCCCATCGACACCCTGAAGATCGACCGGGCCTTCGTGCAGGACCTGCCGCGCGACAGCGCCATCGCCGCCATGATCCTGACCCTGGGCGCGCGACTGGGCCTGGAGGTGGTGGCCGAAGGGGTGGAGCGGGAGGAGCAACTGGCCTGGCTGGTGGCCGAGGGCTGCCCCGTCGTCCAGGGCTTCTTCATCGCCGAACCCATGCCCGCCCGCCAGCTAGAGGCCCGCTTCCTGCACCCGCTGCTGATGGCGCGCGAGGACGAGCGCGAAGGGCGCAGCGCATGAGCGGCTTCCCAGCACTTCGGCGTCAGAATGACATCTGGATGCCAAATCAATGAAAAGGGCACGTGAGGGGA